>NZ_JAYMNQ010000009.1:0-726 GCF_036941085.1 Acutalibacter sp. JLR.KK004 | reverse complement strand
GTTCTATCTTGACCCGCCGTATATTGGCACCGAGGGGTATTATGACTCCCCTTTTACCCCGGATGACCACCAGCGCTTACGGGCCGCTCTGGAGCCTGTTAAGGGCCGTTTTATCCTCTCTTACAATGACTGCCCCGAGGTGCGGAAATTGTATAAGGATTATACTATCGAGAGGATAGAGCGCAGGGAAAACCTGTCTGGCAGCGGGGAAAATAAAAAGCAGTATGCGGAAGTGATTATCCGTAACTTCTAACAGATATTGTAAGGTTCTTACGATATTTGTCACAACCTTACAAAGTGCGGACAAATTATACTCTTTCTGGTAAAATGCCCAATAAAGGGGCATGAAAGATGATTAAAATTCATCTATCCAGAATCCTCGGCGAACGCCGGTGGACACAAGCCAAATTGTCCAGGGAAACAGGCATCCGGCCCGGTACTATCAGCGATTTATATCAAGAAGTAGCCGAGCGGGTAAGCTTCGAACACCTGGACAAAATCTGTGAGGCTTTGGGCTGCACCCTGCCTGAGCTGCTGGAATACATACCGAACCAGCAGCCCCGGACAGGGGAAAATCTTATCCTTGAGGAACACGGAAACCGCAGGAAAAAGCCAAGCTGATTTCTAAAAAGTAAGAGCGCTTAAACGGTTTATTTTACCATTTAAGCGCTCTTCTTTTTTTGCAGATAATTTGAAATTTTTTTGCGGTTTTTTCGCAAAGCTACA
>NZ_JAYMNQ010000008.1:0-1997 GCF_036941085.1 Acutalibacter sp. JLR.KK004 | reverse complement strand
GTGTAAGTTTTCACGTGACTTGCAAAACCCAGGACGGGCCTACTTTTCGATATGCAAGAATACGAGAAAACCCGGGAACCCGCCTAAATACTAGGTTTTTTCGCGGAAAACCGCTTGAATGAAAGCGAAAATTTTGCAATCTCGCAAAATGGGATTGCAAAATTTTTTTGCCCGTTTTCGGCCCCAAAGTGGCCTGTGCGGCGCAAGGCTGCCAACCGCTCAGATTTGCCTTTTAGGAGCGTTTAAGGACACACAAGAAACCTTTTAAGAAACCGCACAAATCCAGCATTGGCGCGGTTTAAGCGGCTTTTAAGAAAATAACAACAGCCCTTTAAGCGAGTACGCCCAAACGCCGCTTAAAGGGCTTGTTTTTTGCTTTTAAGAGCCTGCCCCCCGCAACACCCCCCGCAAGTAACCGCCAGGGGGGCGCAACTGCCGAAAAACCCAATAAAATCAAGGGGTTACGGCTTTTTGCGTTTTTGCGGAAACAAGGGCAGATTTCCGGGCTACTTGCACCCCCTCCCCACTTTTTGAAAGAAAAGTTTAGTCCCTTAAAAGGTAGCCTTGAGCCTTACACTATTCGTAAGAATATGACGAAATACGTCAGATTCTTACAAAGCGCTTACAAGAGATTGTGTTTATGGTATATATACAAATGCAATCACTTTTTATATTGGTTTAGCTGCGTTAATTCACCAGCACGCTTGTCAAGCTCAGTAAGCCCATCTGAGTTTAGGGCGAATGCCGCTTGAAAAATCCTACCAACTTTTGCACCATCTAAGTTAGCGGAACCATCACGCCGAAGCAGGTCGCGTGAAATAGTGCGCATTACTTCATTTAATATAGATATAGCAAGATACTGGCGTTCTTGGGAAGCGCAATTTAGGTCTGGCCGAAACACTTGAAAGAGGTGGACAAGTTCATCCATTTGCCCTTGAATGGCATCACTATTTTGCATGAAAGTTTCCCGATCCACTTCTCCACGAAGATATTCACCACTGACACCAAAATAACGCTCCAGGGCAGCCATAGCTTTAGAGTTTGGCTCGCGCAGATTATTTTCATAATTCCGTATAGCAGCCATACTTACGTGAATCTCTTTTGCTAGTTCGGTTTGTGTAAGCCCCTTATGCTTGCGCAATTCTTGAATACGCTGGCCCATCGAGTTTTGTTTATCCATATCGGCAACTCCTTCCTACTTTTACTAGTATATCGCAAAGCATATACAAATGTAAATACAAATTTTGAAAAAGCTCTTGACATATACAAATGGAGACGTTATAATAAGCTTGAGATGTATACAAACGGAAATATAAAGGAGGGCCATAATGCTATTAAGAGTCAACGCTACTGAATTACAGCGTCAAAGGGAGCGGGCTGCAATGACGCCCTATAAGCTGGCAAAGGAGTCTGGCCTCCCTATCAATGCAATTTACCGGCTGGAGAACGGCACCACTAAGCTGACCAACCACCTGCGGGCCAGGGAGATCGCTAAGGCACTTCACTGTAAAGTTGAAGATATTTTCATAGTTAAGAAAGGAGCATGACAAATGAACGCAATGCAGGTATTCAACTACGAGGGCAACGAGGTACGCACGATCATGAAAGACAACGAGCCGTGGTGGGTGCTGGCAGATGTGTGCCGAGTTCTGGATATCCAGAACAACCGCAACGCAGCACGGCGGCTGGATGATGATGAAAAGGGTGTCCATCTGATGGACACCCTTGGCGGGGGCCAGAAAATGACCATCATCAACGAGTCCGGGCTGTACAAAGTCATCCTGCGGTCGGACAAGCCAGAGGCCAAGAAGTTTACCCGCTGGGTGACCCACGAGGTGCTGCCCACCATCCGCAAGACCGGCAGCTACAGCCAGCCGGGTGCAGCGCAGCCCTTTACCATGGAACAGATGGCGCAGTTTGCGGCTGCGGTAGCCGCCCAGGTGGTGACGCAGATTGTACCCATCATTGTTGCTACAGTGAAAGAAGCAACACAAACC
>NZ_JAYMNQ010000007.1:0-2387 GCF_036941085.1 Acutalibacter sp. JLR.KK004 | reverse complement strand
ACTTGTGTGAGAGGATATTCAAAGGCCGCAACACCCCGCCATTGTTTTGGACAAAGTTACCGGCCCGCAAAAGGCTCTTGTCGCTGCTGGATACCTTCACCATATCGTCCTCAAGCCCCTCGGCCCGCAGCCGGATGCCCTTGCCGGTCAGCTTGGCCTCCAGGGCGGTATATTCCGCATCGGCCAGGGTAGCCGTCTCTTTTGTGGAAATATACCGCAGGCGGATATACCCTTCTTCTGCCAGGAAATTGACGCTTTCCAGGAACTCATCCGGGGCTAGGCCCAGCATTTTGACCACCCGCTCTATCCCAGCCAACTTGTTGAACTTAAACCGCAGGATATTCACGGCCTGCAGCACCTGCCCGTTATTCCAGGCAAATTTCCCAGCTTCTATGCGCTGCATATCCATTTTGCTTATGCCCCCTTATCTTTCTGCTTGATTGCATGATCCAGGATCATGTCTATTTTTCTATCCATCTTGGAAAATTCCCGGATAAAATCATCTTTTGTCAAATACGTCTGCATGATGGTCTTTATATCTGCCCTTAACTCATCATAGGATTTCTCATGTACGCTGCGGGGGGTATAGTCCCGCTCTATACGTTCAATATCTCCGGTCAGCTTGTCCTTGTCCTTTTCGTAAGTGGGCTTTTTCACCGTGGTCTCATCCAGTCTTTTAACGGCCTCATCCAGCTTGTCCACCCGCCCAAAAAGGGAACGCTTTATCAGGTATATCAAGGCCCCGGTCGCAAACCCCAAAAGCAGCACCACCAGCCACCATGTCCCATTATCAAACGTCACACGAACACCCCCGAAAAAAGAAAAGGTATGATTGATTTGTCTCAATCATACCCTCAAAACACGCAAGCGGTCAACGTAAAGCGTTTAAGTTTTTTACTTTACAATAGGGAGAGCTGCCCCTCCATGGGGCGGGCACGGACGGCCCGCACCCTATCTGATACGATACTCCTTATTGTGACTTCTGTCAATCCGTATTTTTGCGCCAGTTCCCGGAAGTTGTACCCGTCAAACTCGGCCTTGATTTGTTCATTCCTTTCCATGCGCTCAATTTTGTCCGTTTTTGGAATATAGAAGTAAGTGCCCCCATATTCCTCCATTAGCTTTATGAAGCTTTCCTCGCCAATCAGGTCAGCTATTTTCCTTTGGTCATGGCTTAAATCTTGAAGCCAGTTTGTTTCTGGGGCACTCATTATGTACCACCTCCCGGCGCGGCCTTTCCAGCATTAGCCACATACTTTTTCAGTATTTCTATGAGCCGGTTGCAGGTCTGGAAATCTACCCAGGCAAAAGGCTCCTTTGGCAGGGCGTCTATGTGCAGCTCCTTTTTGAGGATGCCGCACAGTCTTTGCCCTAACGTGGCCCTGCTGGGCGCTGTGTCCGCTTTTTGCAGCTCATAGAGTAATGCCCACACCTTGCGCTGCTGGGCCGCCGTGGCCCCGCCAGGGCGCTCTGTGTGCGTCTTGGGCTTGCGGCGCGGGGGAGGGGTGCCCTGGCGCTGCTGCAGCTCGCTGATCACCGCCTGAGCCTCGGTGCTGGTGAGCGCCCGGACAGAGGCTTTCCCGGTAACAGCAGCCACCAGGGAGTGCAGGGCGTCCTCCTCATTGCCCCGCTCCACAATGCCCAGCGCATTGCCTATGGCGTAAATTTTCTTGATCTGCTGCCCGTTGATGGCTGCCATAGCGTCCTCCTTTCCCCGCCTATGCGGGTTGTTCGGCCTCCACGCCCACCTTGATGCTTTCCTCCACGATAACGGCGGCCCGGATAATGTCCACGGCCTCCTGGGTGCTGCCCTGCCAGCCTGCGGCCCGCAGCACCTGGGTGAGCCATTCCCAATTTATCACCTCGGAGGCCAGGTACGCCCAATCGCTGGCCTCCTGCTCCGGCAGGCCGCCCACCTTCATGAGCGCGGCCTTGTCCCGGTTGTATGTACCCTTGAGCCGCTTCTGCAGGGTGGCCTGCACCTTGGGGTCGCTGCTGATCTTCTGGATCAGGCTGTCAAGGCTCCCCTCTGTGTAATTCCCCTGGGCCACCATGCCCAGCAGCTTTTTGCAGGGGGCAGTCATGGTGTCGGTGGTCTCGGTTTTGATAAAGTCCCCGGCCACCTTGCCCAGCACCTCCTTGACCATGGTAAGGGATACCGGCTTGACCGTGGCGGCGTTTGTCACCGTTACCCGGCTGTTCTGGCTGCCCCAATAGGCGGCGGTCAGCAGCTTGGTATCCTTAAGGTCATCGGCGGCCAGGGTCTCAAAATACCCCTTGAGCCAGTCCATCCGCTCCTTTATCCGGCTGGATTCAAGGGTCAGGGCGGCGTATTCGTCCACATAGGCTCTTATCTGTTCCTGGTTAGTCATCCCCGGCCACCTCCC
>NZ_JAYMNQ010000006.1:0-5024 GCF_036941085.1 Acutalibacter sp. JLR.KK004 | reverse complement strand
CTTCAAAACAGGCATGATAACTTTATCGGACAGCTCCCCCAGGGTGTAGGTATCCCGGCCCTCTGCCTTGAGCCGCTGGGAAAACTTGTCCATTTCCACGGCTAACTTGAGCAGTTTAAGCACCCCCACCTCTTCCGGCGTGACCTCCCGCATATCCGGCCCCACCATGCAGCCGATGGCCTTAAGGAGGAAAACCTCCCGCCGGATGGGTTCCATGGCCTCATATTCTCCCCACACCTCTTTGGCAAACTTTTTGCGGTTCAGCCTGGGCTTGTCAGGCGGGAGTACCCCTTTTGCCTGCAGCTCCTTTTTGACCTGTGCCCTTTCGTCCTTCTGGCGCTGGGTCATGCGCTTCTGTTTCTTTGCCGCCATGGCTCTCTCCTTTCCCACTCCCCGCAGTCCTCGCAGGGCAGCATGATCTGCATTTTCTTCCAGCACACAGGGGAGTCAATATCCAATCCCCAAAACCGGCAGGTGCAGCAGGCCCGCCCGCCTGTTTCCAGCAGCTTGTCGGCTTTCTGGCACCTGCTGCAGGTGTAGGGCCAGTTACAGGCCATCCGCGCCCACCTCCCCGCCGAATATGTCCAGCTGGCCGTCCAGGTTCTTGTCCTGCATCCACCAGCGGAAAACCTCATCGGCGGTCTTCCACTGGCAGGGCTTGCCCCGTGCCTTGCGTTCCTCCAGCATGCGAGCAAAGGCTCTGCGGTACAAATTTTCAAACTTGGGCCATTGCTGAAACTCCAGATAGCGGGTCTTGCTGGCCATAGGGCACCCGACACAGCCCACCCTGGTAAATCCCATGGAATAACAGGGGTTTATGTTAGCTTTTACGTCCGTCAAAAACTGCCACACGTCCCGGTCTGTCCACTCCACAATGGGATGGATTTTTATTGTGGCTTTCATGAGGCATGATGCAATAATCCGCTTATCTCCATTGTCAAAATCAAATGTTTGTCGGTCTTGCTTACGGCTGCTGCGCTTTTCTGCTACACCGGATGCCGCCCGTTTTGGGCTTTCGCTTCTTCTTACTCCTAACACGGCGCAGCAGCGAGATATGGTTCGCTCTTTAAGATAACGGCAACAATACCTAACCTTTCTGGTAGGAGGATACATTTCCTTAATGATTAAGGCCCACATGGAGGTGAGATGGCCTTTGTATAAGGGGTGCAGTATTTCACACTTAACACCCTCCAGCTCCAGCTTGCGAAACACCTTGCGCACATGGTACACGGTTTCCGGAGCGTCAGCCGTAGTATGATTATGAATAACCTCAAATGGCACCCCGGCCCGCCTGCAAAGCTCAAGGCACACCTCGCTGTCTTTACCGCCAGAGTAGGTCAGCAGCAGGGGCTTTTGGTAATAGAACTCGCTGAGCTTTGCCGCCTCCTGCAGGCGCATGATGGCTGTATGTTCCAGATCCATTCCCACAACCCTTTCCGTTTCCTCGCTCTGCATTTACACGGGCTTGCGACCGTTGCCTCAACAGGCAGCTGCATTAAGGCGGGGCTTACAGCCCCTTGATTATTCATTGGAGGCCCTGGCAGGTTCTGCAGGGCCTGCCTCAACCTTGCGGCTGCCCACGCATCCCTGCTGGTAGCCGTCCCGGTATCCGGCCTTATAGGCGGCGGCTGCGGCCCGCTGGGTGGCTGCCGCCTTGCCTATGTTGTATCCCAGGTAAAGCAGCAACCCCACCAAGGGAAGAAACAACGCCTCTCCGCCTGGGGAAAACGGTCGGCCCTTCACGATCTCAAACCCCAGCCGGATATACATACCACTCAAAAGCCCTGCCAACGCCGCCAAAACCAGCGGTAAAACCCTCTTAAAAATCATAAGCCCCTCCTATTTCTCTTTACCCATACGGGCAAGGATAATAATAGTTGCACAAATAATCGCTGTAATAAGTACCCCTGTCACGCTGATCCCCCCTTATACCACGCCTATACCCATATTGCGGGCCATGTTATAAAGCCCAGTATAGGTAATGTCCTCGTTGTTTACGGCGTTGTTATAGACATTCACCGCGCCCCGGACGCCCCACTTGCTTTGACAGATGCCATGTAGGAAAGCGGCCTCCTTTTTCTGGCCCTCCTCGGCCAGTTTGGGGAAAAGGGCCTTTACGTCCTCGGCTGTGACCTTGTGGGTGCTGTAAAAGCGGTTCATGCGGATACGGGAGAACAGCTGCGCGAACCGGGCCTCCTGCTTGCCCACCATGCGGGTATATGTCTCGGTGTTGCCGATCAGCGCGATGCCCACGCCCTGTTGCCCGGTGATGGGGTTGGGGTCTGTCCATGTGCGTATCTCTTCCAAGGCCCGCAGCTGCAGGTGCTGGGCCTCGTCAATGATAATAACCCGGTTGGTGCCCTCCAGCTTCTCCCGGATGGAAAGGGCCAGCTCCAGCTTGCTGCGGCTTTCCGGCACCCGCAGCGCCCGCGCCAGCATCTTCAAAAGGTTGCCCAGGGTGCCGATGCTGGGGGTGGCCTGTATGTACACGCTGCTGGTGGGGTTGTCCCTTACAAACTTTTCCGCGCCCTTGGTCTTGCCGATGCCTGCGTCACCGTGGATAATGACCATGCCCTTTTCCAGCTGGCAATAGCGGATCAGCTTGTACACGTCCTCGGAAATGGAGGTGGGGATATAGTCCTGGATGGGCTTATAGGGCAGGGCCTTTTCCGTGCTGGCGTCCTGTTCGTCCTGGGCCTTGAAGAATTCCTCCAGCTTGCTTTCCAGGGCCGAAATATCGCCGTTGTCGTACATACTGCGGCGGTATTGGGAAAGGGCCGTCTGGCTGATACCCATAAGGGGGGCGGCCTTGGCTTGGCTGATTTGCTTGTCCTGCAAAAACTGCGTTACCCTTGCCTGCAATGCGCTGTTGTAAACCTTACTCATTATCGGTTCCTCCTTGTCTTCTGAGAGCGTTCCTATTCATAACATCCAGGTCAGGCCCGCCCACCGCCTTAAGCAGCGGCTCCTCGTTGGGCCTTTGCAGCTCCAGCACCTTGGGCCGGGGTTCCGGGATGATCCGGGCCGTCTTGTTATCAAGGGCCTGCTCCAGCACCAGCTCCAGGGCTGTGCGCTTGCCAAAAGCCTGCACCGTGCTGGCCTCCAGCGCCTCTTTGGTAATGCGCTCCAGCCGCCGCACCTTGCCCATGGCAGCCTTGACCTCCTCCTTGCTGGCCCCATAGGTAAGCACCGCCGTGTTGTCCACCGGCACCGTCATAATAAAGCGGTCTTCCAGGTCATACACCCGCACGGCGCTCAGATCGTCCGGGTCATAGCGGAAGTACACTTTTTTGCCCATGTAGTTAAAGGTGAAATCATCGTTCCAATAGTCCAGCCGCTGGCCTGCAATATCCAGATGCACCCCGCGCCTGCCAACTGTCTGCACCCTGGCGCTGCGCATGAGCATGAGGTTCAAGTCCTCGGCCCCGGCCACCCGCTTGGTGTGCAGGTTCTCATTGTAGACCTGCTGGCGGGGCTTGCCATGGTCTGCGGTCACCTCGCCGCCATAGGGCTGCTGGTTGAAATACCAGTCCAGCAGGGTCTCCACCGTGTCGGTAAAGGTGGCGTCCAGGGGTATCTCCCCGTTTTTCAGCACACCCTTGAGCTTTTCCGGCTTTTCCACTACGTTGCCGCCCGTGTAGGTCTCGAACAGGCGGGAAAGGTGGTCTTTTATGTCCCTAAAGCGCCGCTCAATGATTTTCGCCTTGGCATTTTTGACTATGGCGTTTGTCATGTTGATGCCCAGCCGCTCGAACACCGGGGGCACCTCAAAGCGCTCCTCGCCGTCCTTGGGCTTTTTCTTCCGGTGGCCCAGGCCGCCTATATCGTGGGTCAGGAACTCGCGGCCATTGTCAACGTAAATATTCTCCGGGATGCCGTATTTCAAGATGCCCTTGCGCAGCGCCACCAGGGTGGACTGGCTGCTGGGGGCCGTGGTGACGTGGCTCCCGGTATATATCCCGCTCCTGGCGTCAAAGAAGGCCGTAAGGTACAGACGATGGAGCTGGCCGTTCTCGCCCTGGGTGATAACGTCAAAGGTGTGGTTATCAGCCACCCACCACTCGTTGCTGGCCATTTCCTCATATATGCGATGTATGTAGGGGGCGCAGCGGTCGCGGAAAGCCTTTTGACCTTGCCGCCCCAACACTTCCATGGGTTCGGGGATATCGTTCTGCACCATGCGCCAGAATGTGGAATAGGTGGGGATATCCGCCACCAGCTCCGGGGCCGTGTCCTGGAAGTACAGCCGGGTGTACTCATAGCACTTTTGGATGGGGTGCTGGGCCTCGTCCAGGTAGTAGCTTAAAAACGTCTGCCGCATTTCCTCGGTGATCTTGCTTTTCCCCTTACGGCCCTTGCCGCGCTTGTCCAGCAGGCCATCCAAACCCAGCTTGCGGAAGTTGCGCTCTTTGCGGTATAATGTATCCACTGAGAAGGTGTTCTCCGGGTCAAGCTCAGCGCGAATGGAGATAAACTTGTGATCGGCTTCGGCCTTGTCCCCAGGATAACGGTTTCTGTATTCTTTCCAGTCCTCCAGGGTCTTTTGCCACCAGATGATTTCCTGGCGCTCCTCTTCACTGAAATGGTCAAAGGGCCTGCCCTCATTTTGCAGGGATTTTGTAAACTCAGCCAGCCCCGGCATTTCTGCGGCTTTATTCTTGTAGTATCTAAGCTGCAGATGGGGCTCCAGGCTTTTGAGGGGGAACACCCACTCTGGAGAGCCATCGGCGTTTATGCGCTTCTGGCCATGCAACTTCTGTTCACCGGCCAGCTTGCGTATCCATTGCGGGCTGCATCCCTTAAGGTCGGCCAGCTCTTTAACACTTAGCACAGGATTCACTATTTCACCGTCTTTCATGACCTGCCATCGTCAGCGCAGGGCGGTCATCCCCTGCGGACTGCCCCATGGGGCAGTTTCGGCTTATGCGGCGGTAAAATGCCGCTGGTAGTAGGTTTTTACGGCGGGGCTGGAAATGGTATAGCCGTTGATGGTGCAGAACCGGGCAATCATGCTAAAGTTAAGA
>NZ_JAYMNQ010000005.1:0-18605 GCF_036941085.1 Acutalibacter sp. JLR.KK004 | reverse complement strand
TATTAACCTTTGTCATGGAAAAATGCAAGCCTTTTTTTAAACTTTTTTGACGAATTCACATAACCGGGAGCAAATGTGGAAAACTAGGGTTTTAGGCGGTCTAGAGCCATTTTTGCCGTGTGAGCAGGGCAAAAAGCCACTAGCTATTGGATGAATTGCCATGATTTCACTTGACAGAGTGCGGCAACTTTGGGGATTTTGCCCAGCGCAAAAGGAAGCGAATTGGCAAAAAAAGAGAAAAAAGTGACAGATTTTTGGAAAAAATTTTTTTCATAACCAGCGGAAAAAGGCGGAAAATCAGTTTGCCAAAGGCCGTCCCAGCTCGTGAATGGCGTTTTTACTCAGTTCGGCGCCATGTTCGCGGCGGTAAGCATACAGGACGGGGGCTGAGCCGATACAGCAGCCGGGAGCCACCCGGCGGACCACTTGTCTGTCCCTCAGGGGGGCCTGCACCGCGAGATAGTAGCGGCCGCCGCTGAGGGAAAGCCCGGCGGTGAGGGCGGGGCGCAGGCGGTAAAGAGCCTGCACAGCGGCGCACAGGGAGGAGGCGTCTGAGAAGCAAAAAACAAGGGGCTGCGCAGGGGTTTTCAGTCGCAAGGGCAGCACCTCTCTTTGTTTTTTCTTCTATTATACGGCTGCGCCGCTTCAAAAGTGCCTGTTCACCTGCTCCCACATTTCGTATACATATATATAGGATCTACCAAACTTTGCGGAAAACAAATTTTCTGGAAACTTCTTCCGAAAGCTTTCTGCCTTTACACACCCCGCAGCCACGCAATTTCCCCAGCGGGATCCTGGCTTTGAAATACGGCTGTGCCTGCCACGATATTGTCCGCCCCGGCCCGGGCCACCAGGGCTGCTGTGTCCCGGTTCACCCCGCCGTCCACCTGCACAGAAACCACTGGGAACCGCTTTTTTATTTCCCGGATTTTATCCAGCGGCCCTTCCATCAGCTTCTGCCCGCCGAAGCCCGGCTCCACAGTCATCACTGTCACCAGGGAGAGCTTCTCTCCCCAGGCCCCGATGGCCTCTGCGCCAGTCCCGGGCTTTAACGCCACGCCGGCCTTCGCGCCGCTTGCCAGAATGGCCTCCACCAAGGCTTCCGGGTTGTCTCCGCACTCCGCGTGGAAGGTGATGCCGTCTGCCCCGGCCCTGCGGAACACACCGATATAAGGCAAGGGGTTCTGAACCATTAAATGCACGTCGAAAAACAGGGAGGTTTTATCCCGCAGGGCAGCAATAACCGCAGGCCCCATGCTGATGTTGGGCACGAACACCCCGTCCATCACGTCAATATGGAGCATGTCCGCTGTTCCCACCCGGGCAACCTCCCGGCCTAAGGCGGAAAAATCCGCCGCTAAAAGTGATGGCGCTATCTGCATAAAATCGCCACGCGATACAGGATCCGCACAAAAAGGAACAAGCCATTCGCCTTTTTGTGCCCGTATCATTCCTTTCTTTAAATATTTTCGCCCCAAAAATTAGTTTTTCGGTCAAGCCTTTTCCCAAAAAGGCTTGCGGGGATTGGGGTGAGCGTCTGCCAGTGGCAGACAAGCTGCGAACCGACCGAGCCGGCAGGCGAGACCAGCGCCCCGCGATCTTGCCCTAGAAAAGGAACTGGCAGGCAAGCTGGGCCAGGATGGTAAAGATGGGGATGGTGATAATGGAAAGCACTGTGGAAACCGCCACTGTCTTAGAGGCAAGCTCTGAGTCCTGGTGGTATTCCACCGCGAAAAGCACTGTGTTCGCCGCCACCGGAGCCGCCGCCTGTATCACGCTGCTCACCAGCAGATCCGGCTCCGGTCGGATAAGCAGCAGCACCGCCAGATACGCCGCCGGGGCCGCCACCAGGCGGAGGGCCGCCATTTTGTACACTGCCAGATCGGAAATAAAGGAGTGGAGATCCACCCGGGCTATGTAGCTGCCAATGACCAGCATAGCCAAGGGGGTATTGAGGTTTGACAGGAAGCCTACCGGCTCGGTGAGCAGCGCGGGAAGCTGAAGCTTGAAAAAGTAAATGGGCAGGCCGAAAAGCAGGCCAATCATCCCCGGGTTCAGCAGCACTGTGCGAAGGTTCATCTTTGCCCCGCCACTCATCATGTTGTAGCCATATGTCCAGCAAATTACATTAAACACGACGATGAAGAAGGAGCCGTAAATAACCCCCTTGCCGCCTACAATGCTCTCCACCAGGGGAATGCCCATGAAGCCTGCATTGCTGAAAATGACGGCAAAGCGCAGCACCTTTTTGCGCTCTGGCGGTTCGTTCCGGAAGGTTATCAGGCTGATAACCAGGGACAGCGCTATAGCCACAGCCGAAACCACCACAGCCAGCAGCATTTCCGAAACCTGCAGCGTGCCGGTATCCCCTAAGAAGGAGTTGACTATCAGGCAGGGAGTGACAATCTTAATCAGCAGCGAGGTTACCTCTGCCGCGCCCCGCTCCGTAAACCAGCCGCATTTTGTCACCGCATATCCCACTGCGATGAGGATTAAAATCACCGCGACCTTTCCCATAATCACCATCATTGCTTCCAAAGCTACTCTCCGCCTTCCTCTTTTTTTGTCCGTCCATGTCCTATAATGTCACGCCGCTTTATGAAAACAAAATACCAGCCGTTTTATGAGCCGCTCTTTATTCTCCAAGCGATGGATTCCCTACTTATCCGGCTTTTTTTCCTTCCCGGTTACGGCTTCCCGCCTTTTCTGCCTGTATTCCCGCACAAAGGCAGCCGCCAAAATCAGCAGCGCACCTCCTGTGACACACCGCAGGGCAATCCCCCAGCCGCCTTCAAACAGCTTCATCTCTGGCATCAGGGCGTCTGCCAGCCACCAGGCCCCCAGAAACAGAAAGAAGCCGCCGGCAAAATAGAAAATCCTACTCTCTTTTGTCATGGAGAAAAGCAAAATCAAGCCGACAGCAAACCATAAAAATGCGTAAAAGTACTGCATACCCGCCGCTCCCCCTTTCTTCGCTTTTCTTATTATAGCCGTTTATGGGGAAAATTACAAGAGAGGGCAGGGCGGCATTTTCCTCAAATTCTATTGCACGATTCATATAAGGCTGTCCTGCCAGGCAAAAAGCGGGAAGCCTCACAGCCTCCCGCCCTGTCTTTTTAATCCAAAATGTAAATCACCATGTCCCGCCTGCCAATATAGCTGCACTCCTCCAAGGTGTTATAGCAGAGATCCGCAAGCACCGTGCCGTCCAGCAGCGCCCCGCCCGTGTCAGCCGCCACGCCGTATCCGTATACCACGCTGCCGTCCGCAGAGGTTACATACATCCGGGTGCCATAGGGAATGACGCTGGGGTTTACCGCGATAACGCCATACTCCGCTTTCATCCCGATGGAGGTGGTGCCGCCGGGTATGGAATAGGCCGTACACTCGCCTACCATCCTGTTGGAGTAAGAAACTGTGTTGCCCATGCTGTCCACAAAGGTGCCGGCGCCTCCTGTGCCTGTACTGCCAGCGCTTGTGCCGCCGGAAAGATTCACCTGCTGCCTGGTGCCGGTCAGGATGATTTCTTCCACAGGTTCCTTTGTAACAGTTTCGGAAACCACTTCCCGGCTTTCCTCCACGCCTTCGACATAGGTAACCTTATAAACGGTTTCCTTCTGGCCTTTTTCTCCGGGGGTTTTTATTTCCTCCTCCCCGGCGAACAGGGTATCGCTGTATTCATAGCGGGTGGTGAAATCCAGTTCCTCCACCAGATTTTCCTCTTCCACGCGTACCCGCTCTATAACGATTTTCATGCCGTCCTGCAGCATGTCTGTCCGCTTCACATTGAGCCTGTCCTCTTCCCCCAGCTTGATGCCTGCGCTACGCAGGGCCGCCTGAACCCGCTGGGAGGGCACCTCGTATTCCTTCGTCTTTCCGTCCGCTGTCACAGTAATTTTCACCAGCCGGGAAACCCGAAGATTCATTTTATCAAAGAGCGGCTCTTCCAGGCCATAGTTGCAGGCATCCTTGTCCCGCAGCTTAATGCCGGCCTGCTCCAGGGCATCTGCCACAGTGCCCCCTGTCATGGAAAGTGTCTGCGTTTTCCCCTCCATCGTTATGGTGATTTCACAGGCCCGCTTTATCTCTACCGCCAAATCTGTTGTAATCACCATGTCCCGGCCCGGCGTAACCAAATCTTCCTCTTTTACCAGGATATTGTTTTCAGCCAAGGCCTTGCGCACTGTGTCGCCTTTATAAGCCACGAACTCATGGGCCTGTCCTGCCTCCGACACCCGCAGTTTCACACCCCGGCGGATATTTACTGTGGTGGTATTTTCCACCCGCTCCGCCACGTCAAGAGGGCCTAAGGGAGCAAGCCCCTGCTGCCGGGCCTGATGCAGGATGCTTTCCAGATCTGTGCTTTTCATATTAAAGGTATAAGAAATCCCGCCATCCAGCACAGTGGCGGAAACCGTATTCGCCATAACAGATACTACCGAGAAAACACTGAACAGGAAAAGTAGGGTACATACCGCAGCCATGCGAACCAGCCAGTACCGCAGGGTCTTGCTTTTGTGTTTGCAGTGCATAGGTTTCATACTCCTTTCGCTGCCCAAGCAGGGCAGTCGCTGTACATAGTATAGTATGAAATACACGATCTGTCAAGAATGTCCCCGGTCATGTTTTGTGAATTTCGCACAAATTTGAATGGTACATACCTTGACATAACTCAAAAATTCCCCCTGTTTCTCCAGGTTTCTTCCTCTTTCACAGACTTATGGAAACTTCCGCCTGTGCAAATTGTATCAATTTCTCTGCCCCAAGCCCATACCCTCGCCTTTTTTAAACAGATTTATGCATTTTTATGTCGATCTCCCTGCTGTTCCCCGCTATTTTCTGGCTTTACAAGAAAAGTATATGCATATTTTTTACAGTCTTATACACTTTTCGCTCAATCTTAAGTATTTGGCTCCCTGTTTGCATAGACATGCAAAACCTAACGAAAAATTTCCCAGTTTTCTCCTGAAAACCACATTTTATATGGAAGTCATACAGCTTTACACCTATATATGGGGGTTCAACAAGGGAAAGGCCTTTACATGCTTGCCCCCAACTCCGCGCACAGGTGGCGAAAGCGTTCTGCCTCCTGTAGGGCAGGCGGCTGGGTGGGGGTGAAAAGGCAGTGCTGGAGCACGTCTGCGTCAACGAGAACCTCTGTAAAAGGATTGTGCCGGGCAGCTTTGTCGCTGTGGGCATAATTGGCAGCGCTGATTTTTTCTATCTCGTCCGGCGTGAAAAGCCCTGTAGGGGAGAGCAGTTCCCGGGCCAGGGCCGCCCCCTGATGGGCATGATCAGCAGGATTCCCCGTACGGTATGTGTGTAAATCATGCAGCAAGCCGGCTGTTATGGCCAGTTCCACGTCTTGCCCCCTCCTTAAGGCCAGCAGGGCGCAGGCCTGGGCCACGCCGTACAGATGAATGCAGGCGGCTTGCCGGTCTTTGGGCAGGGTTGCTTCTATGATTTTTCCAGCAATCCCTTTCACGACTTCTATGCGGTTCATGAAAACTACCGCACGATACAGAAACCGTATCGTTCCTTTCCTCGTATTTTTCACACCAGGCGCACATTTTCTTTCTTCTGTACCAGATAAAATAAAGGAAAAGGCTCCGAAAACCCGGAGCCTTTTGGAGAGCAAAATGAATTTAGCGCTTGCTGAACTGCGGAGCGCGACGGGCCGCTTTGAGGCCGTACTGCGCGAGTTTTTGAGCTGTTTTCCCTTGATACTCCGGGCTTTTCCGGCTTTCTGCCTCTCAGTTATCCGGTGTGCGGACCATAAAAAACGGCCTTTTTTCATTCAGCAATAGCCTGATGAAACGCACCATTTACTACCCCAAACAACTCCTCTGGTTTATTGTACTTCACTTTTGCATAGATGTCCATAGTTGTTTTGCTGTTTTCGTGTCCGGCAAGGTATTGGACGGTCTTTGGATCAACACCAGCATAGAGAAGATTGGTAATGTAAGTGTGCCGCAGCTGATGCGGGGTTACATCAAAGTCCAGCGTATATCTGATTTTGGGTTGATTTTTCTGGGTCATGCCCAGCGTTGGGGTAACCGTGTATTTGATGCTCTGCCCATTCACATACTTATAATAGTTCCGGGGCTTAGTGGAGCGGACAACAACATACTGCCACACTCTTTGAAACTGCGAAGCAGCCAGCGGCTCCCCTTTGCTGTCAGCAATCACATAATCTGATATGGAATTTTCTTTCGTTTCTCTCAGACAATCCACCAAACACTTCGGTATCGGAATATCCCTTTTTGCCGCCGGAGTCTTTAGCACCGTAGAAATCACGGGTCTGTTATGCTCTGTACGCCATGCCCGCCTCACCGATAGATAAGGTGTATCCTCGTCCAGAAATACACAATCCCATTGCAGTGCAAGAATTTCTTCCCGACGCAGACCGGAATACAAACCGAGCATAATAAACAAATATGGAGGAAGTCCCTTGACTGTATCCAGAAGCACGGCTACCTGCTGATCTGTCAATGCCTCCTTCTTTTTTGTCGGTTTTCCGCCTTTACCGGATATTCCCGCACAGGGATTGTGTTCAAGAATTTGGTTTCTCTCTGCCGCATAAAAAATGCACTTGAGTAGCATATTGACCTTATTGTATAAGCCTTCCGATTTCTTTGACAATGGAACAAGCGCCAGCCGAATATCGTCAGCGGTCACTTCTTCCATATACATCTCTCCCAGAGGTTTTATGATATAGTTTGTCATATCCCTCGTATAACCTCTGAGTGTAGACGCAGACACCTTTGCCGACTGCATCAGCAGCCACTTCTCTCCATACTCGGCTACTGTCGGGTGCTGCCGGTGAAAGATAATTTCTTCCACCTGCTTCCGGGCCTCTAACTGCTTCTCATACAATTCTTCACAAGTTGCGGCATACAAACTCAACTCTTTGCCATCTGCATCCGTAATCCTGGTTCTGTAATACTGGATTCCTTTCAATGTAATGGTCCCGTACTTCGGGATCTGTGTTTTCTTTTTTGCCATCTTTGATCGTCCTTTCTTGATAATGTGTAGTCTCCGTATCTACACTCTCTTTTTATCAGAAAGCCTCGATTTAATCAAAGATACGGCTGAGGTAAAACAAAGAGCGAGACATCCTTGCCTCGCTCCTGCTTCATTTCCTATTTGTTATTACTGTGCTGCATCCCAGCTTGCAAACGCACAGTTCATTGATCTGACCAGCTCATCTGGTCTGTTGTACTTAACCTTTGCATAAATGTCCATGGTAATCTTGCTGCTTTCATGGCCTGCCAGGTATTGAACCGTTTTGGGATCTACCGATGCATGAATGAGATTGGTAATGTAAGTATGCCGCAGCTGATGGGGTGTTACTTCAAAGTCCAGACTGTAAACCACTTTTCCGTTATGAGCAGCCTTTTCTCCCAAGACAGGTGTGACAGTATGCTTTACTCTTTTTCCATCTTCATACCGATAATAGCTCCGCTCCTTGACCGTCCTCGTAACAATATACTGCCAAAGTCGCTTAAACTGCGTGTAGGACAGCGGTTCGCCATCCCGGTTTGAAACCACATACTCCGAAGTCGAAGTTTCCTTTGCTGCTTTCAAACACTCAGCCAAGCAAACAGGAAGGGGGATATTTCTCTCCGCAGCCTTGGTTTTCAATTCATCCGAAATCACCGGTCTGTTATGTTCGGTGTGCCATGCCCGTCTTACCGTCAGATATGGAGTATCTGTATCCAGATATACTGAATCCCATTGCAGAGCAAGAATTTCTTCCCGGCGTAGCCCTGCATATAAACCAATCATGACAAAGACATAAGGCGGTAAATCTCGGATAGCATCCAAAAGGCACTCCACCTGTTCATCTGTCAAAGCCTGACGATCCTCTTGTGGAACACCGCCACCTTTTGTTGTCAGATAAATCGTTGGGTTGTGGTCAATAATCCTGCTTTCCATCGCTGCGCGAAAGATAGACTTATAGAGAATTACCACAGATTTATAAACCGATGCGGATTTCTTGGAAACCGGAACAAGGGCAAGCTGAATATCATCCAGGCTAACCTCTCCCATCCGTTTATCTCCCAATTCCGCTATAATATGCCGCCTGACCTTTGATGTGTAATCCGTCAAGGTAGTGGCTCGTACATGAACCGACTGCATCAGAAGCCACTTTTCACAATACTCTGCAACTGTGGGCGTTTTCCGATGAAAAGTAGCATTCTCAATCTGTTCCAACGCAAGCGTTTCTTTGTTATATAGTTCTTCAGGTGTTTTTGCGTAGATAGCTACGAGCTTACCATTCGCATCTTTGATTCTGGTCCTATAATATAGGACACCTCTTTTCATGACTGTGCCATATTGAGGAAGTATTATTTTTCTATTTGCCAATTCCTCCACCTCCTAAGAATAATCTCCAGCGCTGTACCTTTGTTTTATCAGACCTCTCTGATTCCATCAAGGATACGGACCGGCTCACGATCTTCCGCTTCGAGGTTTACGGTAAGTTACGCTTCTCTCAACTGGTTTTGCTCTGTGCGTGCATTTTGCGATATACTCCTGGAGACCTGCCGCAGTAAAATACACACAGCCATTCTGAACATACTGCACATAAGAGATCAATCCGTTGTTACGGGCGGCATCCAGCGTTGCTATGCTGATTCCTAAGATTTCAGCAGCTTCTTTTCGTGTAATGAGCGTCTTGATAAAGAAAACAGAGTAGAGTGTTCCCTTCAAGATCAGATACCATGCGCTGGCAGTTTCGGCTGCCAGCGTATTCATGTGATTTTGAAAGCACGATGATAACCTTGACAGATTGGAGGGAATATAGTCTATGGAAAAGCTCAGTATTCTTTCCCTATTTGTAATGTTCATTTTTCGTCATATTTGCCACGCCTCCCTGACGATGGGAACATTACCGGTCTCCGCTGGCGCGGCTGTCATAACTCCGCAGCATCGTTCTAAACGTGTGCCGCAGGGTTCCCCCCAAGTCTATGGCGGGCCGTGAGGAAGTATCTTTAAGCCCCCACACAGTTGTCGCGCCCGGAGTGCCAGTCCAGGTTCAGAAAGTCCGTTTATCGCTGGGAGCAGCTTGTCCATCACCTCCTGAAGCTGCTTCGTCATGGCGGCGGTCCCTGTTCGCTCGTGTGCAGGTTATGTACCGGTAATGCCGTATATTCAGTTGTCAATGTACCGATGAAGGGTGGATAAACTTGTCCTTCTTACTAACACTGACAAAAAGAATAAAAAAACGGGCGCATCAAACGAAACTTTATCAAAAATATTTTGCTAAGTTCTTCAGCCCACGCCGGATACTGTCACGGACACGGCTTGGGTCCACACCTTCCGCTGCGGCAATTTCACTTATCGCCATTCCCATGTAATAGCGGGCATAAATCCGCTTTGCCTGCTTTTCTGGCAGGGCCATCACAGCGGAATAAAGCTGTTCTTGCAGCTGCTTTTCCTCCAAAAGCTGTTCCGGTGACTGCGGCTTATGTAGGACTGCATTTTCAATGCCATTCTCACAGTCCAGAGAATACTGCGCTTTATAGCGGTACATCCTCCGGTCATAGGCGGCATCTGCACGTTCAGAGGCGCGGATAGTCTCCAACACTTCTCCTGTTACTTCTACAAAAAGATCAGTTTTATAAACATCGGGATACAACTCCCGAAGATTGATATTCTGCATTATGTACCTCCATTTCGATTCACGGGCGGTTGACGGGTGAATCGAATGGAGGCGGAGATCGGCAGCGAGGGAATTTGATGCTGCACTCCCCAAAACAACAAAGAAAAACGCCAGTCTTCCACAACGGAAAACTGGCGCAACAAAAAGCCCTATTATTCTGCTGATTTAGATAGAACGATAATGCCGATGCATTGTCGCAATATCCCGGAGGAGGGACAAGGCTTTTTTTAGATGATATAACTCATGAACAGTGTAAATAGCGAAGATTGGCATGGCGGCATCCTCCTATAAACCGCCAATTCCGGCATCACCTCTGTGAACAAAAAAGGCGGTTCACTACTCAAAACCGCCGCTGGAATATTTAGAGAGCGCACAAAATCAACCTGCCCTGCAACGGTTTTTTTCTTTCCCCGTCAATGGGGCAGGCCAATTAAAATATATAACAGATTTTAGTTTTTTACTTTTTTGACTCTTTTTATAGGCTACCTGATATAGTGCATGACGAGCGCAGACTGTCAGCTGTCAATGTTTTTGCACTTTGTATCATCTCCATAGGTGTTCCAGTGAACACAACCTCGCCGCCGTTTTTTCCGCCGTCCGGGCCAATGTCGATGATCCAGTCTGCCTGTTTCATGACATCAAGGTTGTGTTCTATCACAACCAAGGTATTCCCTCTGGAAACGATAGCATCAAAAAGCATAAGAAGATTTTCAATGTCCGACATATGCAGGCCCGTTGTCGGTTCATCCATAATAAAAATGCTGCCTTTCTTGTCCAAGTTCTTTGCCAGCTTGAGCCTTTGCCGTTCACCTCCTGACAGTGTGCTGAGCGGCTGGCCCAAGGTAAGGTAGCCAAGTCCCACCTGCTGCATCACCCGCAAGTGCTTTTTTATTTTTGGGCTGTCGAATAGATTGAGTGCTTGCGATGCTGTCAGGTTCAAAAGTTCTACAATATTTTTCCCCTTGTAGGTGCATACAAGAGCCTCCTGATTATAACGGACACCGCCGCAGGCTTCGCATTCTGTCACGATGGGGTCCATAAAAGCCAATTCCGTTACAATCACGCCTTTTCCGCCACAAACCGGGCAGGCACCATCGGAGTTGAAGCTGAACAGGGTGTCCGGCTTTCCGTTTTCCTTCGCCAGCAGTTTTCGGATTTTATCAAAAAATCCCAGGTAGGAAGCGGGTGTGGAGCGATTTGTTGCTGTGATTGGCCCCTGATCTACCATCACAACTTGATCCCCATATATTTTTGCGAACACCTGAGCGACCAACGTACTCTTTCCGGACCCGGCCACGCCAGTGACAACCGTCATAATTCCCAGCGGAATATCCACATCCACGTGCTTCAGATTGTGAAGGCAAGCGTTGCGAATCGGAAGTGTACTCGTTGCGCGGCGGGGTGTTTCCTTAATGGGCAGAACAGTCCGCATGGCTCGCCCTGTAAGTGTATCGGCGTTAAGAAGTTCCTCATAGCTGCCTGAAAACACAATCTCTCCGCCCTCTTGCCCCGCCCGTGGACCAACATCAATTACATGGTCGGCGATAGAGATTACATCTCTATCGTGTTCCACCACCAGGACTGTGTTTCCTTTGTCCCGTAATTGACGGAGTAGACGGTTCATACGGTAGACATCGCGTGGGTGCATACCGGCGCTCGGCTCGTCAAAAATGTAGGTCATTCCGGTCAGACTGCTTCCCATATATCGAACCAGTTTGAGGCGCTGGGCTTCTCCTCCGGAGAGAGTTGAGGTTTCACGATTGAGGCTCAGGTAGGGCAAGCCGATTTCAATGAGACGTTCCAACCCTTCCGTCAATGTTCTCACTAGCAGAGCCACCTTTGGCTCTGTAATGGTAAGGAGGATTTCCCGAAGCTGAGTAAGCTCCATCTCACACATCTGGGCAATCGAATAACCTTGTATTTTACAGTTCAGGACTGCCTGATTTAGCCGCTCTCCGTGACAGTCAGGGCAGTCTTCCTCCCGAATCAAATGACGTAGTTTTTCCTGCGTATGCTGGCTTTTACCGCTGATGTCCCGTGTCAGAAGGGCTTTTGTATATTTGTGGTAAAGGCCGGGAACCTTTGGGTTCTCCTCCACGCCCTCGCCGCTGCGGGAACCGTAGAGAAGAAGATTGTATTCTTCCGCAGAGTACAATTTCACCGGCTTGTCTAAATCAAACAGGCCGGACTCGGCATACTGCCGCCAATACCAGGTTCCAGGACGGTAAAGAGAATCCTTTACGCAGCCCTGATTCCACGATTTCTCTGGGTCAATGAGCGCGTCTACATCTACTTTTGTGACTTTTCCAATACCGGAGCAGGTTTTACACATTCCATTGGGGTCGTTGAAAGAAAAGTAGGATGCTGTTCCTACAAACGGCTGCCCTATCCTGGAAAATAACAACCGAAGGCTGGCATACAAACCGCTGGCCGTTCCCACCGTGGAGCGGGCATTCCCGCCCAGAGAGGATTGATCCACGATCACGGAAGGTGTCAGATTTTCGATGCTCTCCACAGCGGGCTTCGGATACTTTGGAAGTCTCTGCCGCACAAAGGGAGGGTAGGTCGCATTCATCTGCCGCTGTGATTCGGCGGCAATCGTATCAAAAACGATGCTTGATTTTCCAGAACCGGACAGCCCGGTGAACACAGTGATCTTCTCTTTCGGGATACAAAAACTGATATGCTTCAAATTATTCTGGGTCAGGCCCTGCACAAGAATATCTGCCATCTATCACACCTCACTTCGTTTTCTTTCCCGGTCATGCCACAGTAGCAACACGATCAACAGCGCCGCCAGACAGTCCGCTACCGGGCCTGCGTACAAGACACCATCAAGCCCCCAAATACGGGAAAACGCCATAACCAACGGAACCATCAAAAGCAGAGGCCGCAAGATAGAAAGTACCATTGCCTTTATCGCCTGTCCTGTGGCCAGATAATACTGAGCCGATACAACCTGGAAACCGGCCACGGACATACCCAGCAGGAATATCCGCATACACCGGATTCCAAATTGCATATAGGAAGGTTCCTTCATTCCAAACATCTGCAATATTTCTGTCGGGAACAGGATGCAGCACAGCCATCCGATGATAGAAATAACAGTTGCTGCGCAAGCAGCTTTCTGAAAGGTCTCTCTCACACGATGATTCAGGCCAGCGCCATGGTTGAAACCGATGATAGGCTGCATTCCTACCGCAATCCCGACACAGACATAGATTACGACAGAGCTGATCCGAAGTACGATGCCAATTACACTAAGGGTGGATTCACTTCCAATTCCCGTAGCGCCAAAACGCACTACTGTCTGATTTAGAACGACTTGTAAAATTGTAGTTGCAACCTGTATCATGCTGGCAGAAACGCCAAATGCGATTACCTGTCCACAGATGGGAAGCGATGGACGGAAGTTTTTTCGCTTCAGACGAATTCTGCTCCTTCTCAAGAAAAAGACCAGAAGTATCACAGCAGGCACCATCTGCGAGATAAGCGTGGCGATTGCAGCTCCCTGAATACCCCAATCCAAAATAAAAATACAGACGGGATCGAGAATCAAATTCAAAAGTGTGCCAGTCAGTAACGCCCCCATTGCGAGGATCGGGCTTCCATCCGACCTGGCCATACTGGATAAGGCAATAGACAGCATACTGAAGGGAGCGCCAAGCAAAATAATAGGAGTATAGCTTAATACATAAGGCAAAGACCCGCTTGTGCCATCGGTCGCTCCCAAAGCAAGGACCAGTGGTTTCAGGACACTAAGGCAAACTGTTGTGAAGAGAATTCCGATAACAACAGACAAAGTAAACACTGTCCCCAGTGTTTTTTCGGCCTCTTCATTTTTTCCCGCGCCCATGCTCATTGCCGCGTAGACGCTACCGCCAATTCCCAGCAGAGTTCCGATTGCTAAAATTGCAGTGACAAGCGGAAATGTTACCGTTGTCGCCGCATTGCCCAAGTATCCTACGCCTTGCCCAATAAAAATCTGATCTATCACGTTATACAAGGCATCCACCAGCATTGACAGGATAGAGGGGATCGTAAATTTTACAAGCAGAGCATTAATCGGTTGAGTGGCAAGCGACACTCCGATTTTTGGGGTTATGTTCGTTTCCATGTTCGTTTCCATTTTCTTCTCCTTTGCGTTTCCTCATATTTATTTCCGCACTTTAGCATATCAAAGAAGTTGCCCCCATTCATGATACTTTTTGCTGATTTTCACTGCGGAAGGAATTCTTGATTTCTAAGGACTTTAGAGCAAAGCATATATAGATACTTGACGAAAGGTGCCGGGGTTCATATACTTTAAGGACAAAGAAAGGAAACACTTGTGATAGTGGGGGATCGCAATGCACTTTGTAAAAACGAAAGGAATTTTATCAGCTTCAAATGGAATGAATTTATGGAGAACTGAAGCAAAGGGCCATTGTAAAAAATAATTTGAGACTCCACCCTCAAAAACACATAACACATAAAAATGCGAAAGACTGCTTGTGTAGCAGAATTTCGCATTTTTTGTGTGGTTCTAAATTTTGAATTCTTTTTCCGGGATAGAGCCATTATAAATCTTCTCTGATAAGGTGATAAGGTAGAATAATTTTCGCAAATTGAAAAGTAAACAAAAGAAGACATGGTTTGCAGCCCTCTGGTAGAATGAAGTCGCGACACACCATTCTGAAAGGAGCGAGCAAACCATGCCTGAAAAGATTGTACAGCTGAATGAGGAAGTAATCAAGGGGCAGCTCAAGGAACTTGTGCGTGGCAGCGTAGAGGAGACACTCAACAAGCTGCTGGAGGCCGAGGCAGAGAAGCTGACCCAGGCTGCCCGGTACGAGCGTAATGAGCAGCGCCAGGGGTACCGGAGCGGCCACTACAACCGGAATCTCACCACTACATCCGGGGACGTTACCCTGAAGGTGCCCAAGCTCAAGGGGATCTCCTTTGAGACCGCCATCATTGAGCGGTATCGCCGCCGGGAGAGCAGTGTAGAAGAAGCTCTCATTGAGATGTACCTGGCAGGCGTATCCGTCCGACGTGTGGAGGATATTACTGAGGCTCTGTGGGGCAGCAAGGTGTCTCCGGCCACCATCAGTGAGCTGAACAAGAAAGCGTATGTCCACATTGAAGACTGGCGGAACTGCCCTCTGCAAGGCGGGCGCTATCCGTATGTCTATGTGGATGGGATCTACCTGCGCCGAAATTGGGGCGGAGAGTTTGAAAATGTGGCCATTCTGGTGGCGATTGCAGTGAATGAGGACGGATACCGTGAGGTTCTTGGTGCCGCCGAGGGGATGAAAGAGGACAAGTCCAGCTGGGTCAGCTTCTTCCAGTGGCTGCGCGGCCGCGGCCTGGACGGGGTTAAACTGGTGGTTGGAGACAAATGCCTTGGTATGCTGGAAGCTGTGGGAGAAGTATTCCCAGAGGCCAAGTACCAGCGGTGTACTGTGCACTTCTACCGCAATGTGTTCTCCGTAACGCCTCGCTCCAAGGTGAAGCTGGTGGCAAAGATGCTCAAAGCAATCCATGCTCAGGAGAGCAAGAAAGCTGCCCGGGAGAAAGCCAAAGCCGTGGTGGAGCAACTGCGCTCTATGAAGTTGAAAGAGGCCGCCAAGAAGGTGGAGGATGGCATTGAGGAAACGCTGACTTACTGCGATTTTCCCAGCGAACACTGGACTCGCATCCGTACCAATAACGTCATTGAACGGCTCAACCGGGAGATCCGCCGCCGCACTCGTGTAGTGGGCAGTTTCCCAGACGGCAACTCCGCCCTCATGCTGGTCTGCGCCATGTGGCCGGCACCCAGTGGGGCAACAAGAAGTACATGAACATGAAGCACCTGGAGGCTGCCCTTGAGGACGCCTCCATTGCTGGCTGACTTCTCTCATGCCAGGGCCTGCAAACCATTTTGCGAAAAATCCTTGACACTACCTCTTCTCTTGATACTATTTGATAGGAATCAATATTTTTACTTCGCTATTTAGATCATCCATTGACAGCACGTCATGCTCATATATTTCAAAATCCTCCCTATCATCCAGTTCCTCTTTCGTAGATTGCAACCATGTTCCATAGATGTACTGATATGTTTTCAGCAAATTTGTCAAAGCACCTCTATGTGTGAAAACAGCGTATCTTCCTGCATTCAGTGTTTTGAAAGCCATCGTCTGGGGCAGTAATTCAAAAGAATCCACCGGACAGCCAATCAATACCGAAAAAGAGACATCTCCATTTTTCGTATAGGTCGTTTGCTGGGTTTCGCAAACGCTGATCCCCAAACCTGATGATGTTAAAAGTTCCTTGTGAAGTTTGATAAACTGATTCCACAATCCCGGAAGCTGATTATCGGAAAGGGTGGTCTTTCCCCGGAGACCCGCAATCTTCATCGCCTCCAGAGAGAGAATCTCAGGTGAATGTGAAATATTATTCGCAATATGAGCCACATCTTCAGGATACAGTTCTTTCTTTGCGGTTAATACTGAATCTATACCTGCTTTACGATAATCCACCGGACTCACTCCAAAGGCAGCCTTAAACGCCCTGCTAAATCCTTCAGGCGATTCAAAGCCGCTGTCAAAAGCAATATCAATAATCCGTTGGCCGGAATAAATCAATTTCTCCGATGCCCGGTACAACCTGCGCCGGTTGATGTAATGCCCGACAGATTCTCCCAACACAGAAGCAAACAATCTTAACAGTCCGTCAAAGTCTGCCGGTTTCTGTTCTAATGCCTGGTCAATCATCACGCGGAGCTGTTCCCGGTGAGAGGGCTTCGCCTGATCCCCCAGCCATTTGTTGTAGCTTTTTCCATGCGGTTTTGGGTCCTCTACAATGGAATAGCCATTCTCAACGCAGATGGTATCATTCAGCCGCCGGACCGCGCGGGTGCTGCCCCAGAAGTTTCGGAATTTCCGGTCACAGTTCACATTGACTGCGTTCCAGATGATGTGGTTATGGATATGGGATTTGTCGATATGGGTGCAGACCACAAAGGCGTGATTTCCCTTGGTGAACCGCTTTGCAAACTCCACGCCCAGCCGGTTGGCTTCTTCCGGGGTGATCTCACCGGGGACAAAGGACTGCCGGACATGGTAGGCCAGCACATCGTCCGCGCCCCGTACCCGTCCAGTGGTGGAAATGTACTCACGTTTTGCCAGCAGAAACTCGGCGTCGGCTACTCGGCTGTCACACGCAAAGCCGGTGACGAGCCTGCCGTTGTCTGTCTTTTGTGGGTTGGCTACATAGTCGATAATGTCACTGACCGCCTGGCTTTCGGTGCGGCCTTTGCCGGTGTGCAGCGGCATGATGCGTGTGGTTGCCATGATGGAATCCTCCCTTCATAACAAAACGGTCTGCATACGCAGACCGCTTGTTTCTTTTTATTCATCATTTTTATATCGGATGATCGGAATTTGTCTGACCTTTTTTCCAATAGTCCGGCGCTCTAACGCAAAGACCATATTGCTGGTGCGCTCAAAAAACCCGATGTCCTTTTTCCAGCTCATCCCGCATTTACAATGCTGTAAGCCGATAAACTGCTGTTTCATTTTCCTGCCGCAGACGGGGCAGACTTTATTACTGGCTCCCATATTTATTCTTCCATCTTATAAAAGCTGTCCAGGTTCAGCTCCCGTTTCAGTTCTTCTTCGGATGGCAAATAAGTAAAATACTTCGACGCGAATATCTGGCGGTTATCTTCCGGCAGCGTATATTTTACAATGGAATCTCCTTTGTCCGCGCAAAGGACAATGCCAATCGGCGGCGTATCACCGTCATTCATCATCTCACGAGTATAATAATTCACATACATCTGCATCTGGCCCAAATCCTGATGGGTCAGCTTGCCCATTTTCAAATCTATGAGGACAAAGCATTTCAGAATATAATTATAAAAAACCAGGTCGATGAAAAAGTCCTGCCCATCCAGTGTAAACCGTTTTTGGCGCGCCACAAATGAAAAACCGCGTCCAAGCTCTAAAAGGAAGTGCTGAAGATGGTCAATCAGGGCTTGCTCCAGTTCGCCCTCATACACATGAGTGTCCGGCTGAATCTGCAAAAACTCCATCACATAGGGGTCCTTGATAATTTTTTCATATTCCGGTTTTGGCTCGGTAGACTGGATTTCTTTTGCTACAAGTGATTTATCCTGACTCGCTAAAATGCGTTGGTAGTACATGGTGTTGATCTGCCGTTCCAGTTGCCGGACACTCCACGCAGATTTTACACATTCTTCCGCATAGAAAGTCCTTGCCTGCTCGTCTGGCACACGCATCAAAAGCCGGTAGTGGGACCAGCTCAATTCGCTCCACAGTGTGGAGCGAATTGGAAAGGTGCAGTAAAATTGCCGCATATTGCGTAATCCCTGAACACTAAAACCCTTTCCAAATTCAGCAGTCAGCTGTTCAGACAAATATTGCAGCAGCTTCTTTCCATACTCGGCCCGGTCATTTTCCCCACACGCTTTATAAATTTGTTCGCCTATTTCCCAATAGGTGATTACCATAGTGGAATTTATTGCCGCGCTTAAACGGTGCTGCGCGGAAACAATCGAATTGCGGATAGAATGATAGGTCTGTTCCGCATTTTGGTTAATCTGCAAATCGTGATTCAATTTTGCTCCCTCCTTGCCTATGGACGATTATACCACGAAATCACCAAAAAACAAATGCACCAAATATCTTGCTGTCTTTTTCATAAAAGCTGCGTTTGTTCTCATTGGAGAGCGTCAAAAGCCCGCAGTAATGGGACCATGACAATTTAACAGACGGTGTCTGGCATTTTCATAAGCCGGACAGAACGCCCTCATAACTGATGGGGAACATCCCCCATTAACTTACCCCACTAACATCCCTCATTAACTTACCTCATTATTGTTTCAGATATTTTACCCGAAAACTTTTCGTTTGATTTATACTCACCGCAGATTTTGCAGTAATGCCCG
>NZ_JAYMNQ010000004.1:0-24786 GCF_036941085.1 Acutalibacter sp. JLR.KK004 | reverse complement strand
GCAAATGCGGCCATCGTAGCCTATGCCATAGTTACAGCTGGCCCCTTTAGATGTGCGGCTGAACTCGCTGCACAGGGCCTCCACGCCCATCTGGCCCACCACACAATGGATGGTGATGGTGTCGATTTTGTGGTTCCGGGGGCTGTTGCGGTTGGGGCTTATTTGCCGCATACAGCTTAAAGCGCTGTTACTCATCCCGCGCCCCTTTCTCCGGCTCGAAAATTTCACCGGGCAGTAGGATTGTGTCCCTGGAGGCCCGCACCTTCTCGATAAGCTCATGGATGGGCGCGGCCCCTGCGGACAGGATAAGGCCCGTCATGATATAGGCCACGGCAGGCAGCTGGGCCGTATAGCCGAACATAGCGAACACGTCCAGCCTAAACAGGAACGCGAACAGGACGCCCAGCAGAGCAGCCCAAACCGGGGCTTTTACATACCCCATAACCTTTTCGCCCACGATGTCCTTTACCCTGTCCACCAGGAACTGCACCAGGACAGCGAACACCAGCATAATAGCCACAGCTTTAGAAGTTTCCAGCATGAAATACCTCTCCTTTGTAAATGTAATTTTTGCACCGTTTACAGGCCCTTTACAGGGGCCGAAAGCTGCCCATTTTGACCGCCCCCCTTTCTGCAAATATGAAAAAAGGCCAGAGGGTTTCCTCCGGCTTTTCCTCTCTAAATTTTCACACCCACCAGCCTTGCAATGTGCCGCAGGTCATCCACAGGCGCATTGAAAAAAGCCTCGCTCCAGAGCCAGTGTTCCTCGTTGTCAGACCGCTTATAGCGCCCACAAACAGGGTCGGCCCATACCTTTTCCCACCGCACCGCCGCCCTGCCCTTGCGGGCTTCCTGCGGCCCCAGGCGGGCCAGGATAAGCGTCACCAGGTCACCCCGTATTTTGCCCAGCCCATCATCGTCCTGGACAAAATAATTTTTTGTGTTCTGGCTGGCGGCGGCGCACAGCTTCCTGTTTTTCCAAAAGAGAAAGCCCTCCCGGCAGTCTAAGGCTCTGCCGTAGGGCAGATTGACCGGGCCGCTTAAACCCTGGAACCGGGCACGGCGGCGGGCTATATATCTTTTATACGCCATCCTCCTGGGCCTCCTCCCAGCCATATACTCCCGGCTCCCACACATTATTGTCCGCTGTAGAAATCCAGCGCTTTTCCTTATGGCTTACCCTGGCCCCCAGGGGGTATGCGTCCTGCGCCCCTATGGGCTGGCTCCAGGCGGGCCACTCCTCTGCCGGGTCGGATATCGCCACCCAAAGGCTGGGGGCCGCATCCGGCGTCCAGCCCTCTTGTGAAGTATGGGCTTGCAGGCATTTGTACAGCTTGCCGCCGTGCTGGCGTATCTGCCCTACAGCATAGCTTACCGGGCAGGCCCAGGGGGCAAAAAGCTCGGTATGCTCGGCGGCAGTCGCGTGGTCGATCTGCCCGCCCTCGGCCAGTGTGACAAACATAATGCCGCCCGTTTCGCTGGCCTTGTACAGCTCCCCGCCGCCATCCACCTGCTCCAGCATGATGGCGGGCACACCCGGCAGCTCCTCCCGGCCCAGCAGGCCGTATACTTTGCCCTCCCAGGCAATGCCCGTGGCCTCGTTTTCCGGGCACAAAACAAGGCACCCATTGGGTGCCCGCTTAATATAAGTGGGGGCCTCGGTCATGCCGAGGCTGGCCCCGTCTTTGGTAATTCTAAACACAGTTTTCCTCCCATTATGTCACCAAACAAAGCATAGCACAGCCTGGACAGCCGCAGCACCCGCCCGTGGTCGTTATAGTTTTTGTAGTAGGCAAGCTGGCAGGTCATGAATTGCTTTACATCTTCAATGGCCCGCCTGCCCGCCTCCACCTGCTTCTTAAAGAGTTTCAGCTTGCGCCGCGCCCGTTTCATGCCGTCCCGGCAGCCGTTTACAATGACTTTCCCGGTTTCCAGTAAGCGAAACTTAGCCTTGCAGAATTTGAAAGGCTTTGTAAACGGGATAATTTTGCATTTGCGCTGGTTCACCGGCACCCCGATGGCGGCAAACTTCCGCACCATCTCATGGGCCAGCTTTTTCAGCTCCCCTATGTCCGGCAGGATCACATAATAGTCATCCATGTAATGCCCGCAGCAGCGGATGCCTTTCTGGCACTTGAGCCAGTTGTCCACGGCGCTGGGCAGGGCCACCATTTCCTGCTGGCTGGGTTCCACCCCCAGGGGCATACCCCGCCCCGGCGTGGGGCACGGGGAGTGGGATATGATGGTATCCGCAAGCCACCGCAGAGGCGGGGCGGGGATCAGCTGCTGGTGGCGCTGGTATATGGTCTTGTGCGGGGCGCTGGGGAAAAACTGCTTTAAGTCCATAAGCAGCACCCCGCCCTGCCTGCCATAGCGCCGGTAATGCCAGCGCAGCTGCTCCTTTAATTCCCTAAAATGCCAATGCAGGCCCTTGCCTTTCTGGCTGGCCCCGTTGTGCTTTATCATGCTGGGGCCGTACAGGGGCACCAGCACATTATTGCAAAGGGTCTTATGCACCTGCCTGTCCGACACATGGGGCGCGTCTATGGGCCGCACCTTGCCCCTTTCCCGCAGGGTGAAGTGGGAGCATTTCATAGGCTTCCACCTCTGCTCCAGCACCAGCCTGCGGCGCTTGGCTGTGCCGGAAAACAGGTGCATTTCAAAGTTTTGCACAGACTGTTTCCAGCGCACCCCGTTGCAGCACTTTTTCCCGTACTTGAACATTTCCCCGTAAGAAAAAACCTTTTCCATCGGGCCAAGCGCCTCGCACCGCTTTTGCCTATTTGCCGCCCGTTTTGCTTGGCGGCGTTTGTAACGCGCCTCCCGGCGCTCTTCACTGGTCATAAGTATTCGCCCTCCGTATAGTGTTTGGGGCATTGGTGCCAAAGCTAACTACATAACCCCGGCACATGAAATGGGAAAAGCACCTGTTTCCCACCATGCAAGCAGCGTCCGTGCGGGGGTATCAGAGGGCAGTTTCGTCACACAGAGCATTTATGCTCTTGGCAACGGGAAGTATCTCTCCTTCTGAAAAGGTCGTCTTTCCCTTACGGTACTCCATTTGACCTATGTATAACAGAATCCGGGGCGAACACCTGCACTCCAAGAGGCATTGTTATTGTTAGGACTGCCATCGTTGTTCACATTACAGAAGTTATTGTTGTTATTGTAATTAGGGGAGCGCAGCCACCACCACACCGCAGACAGCGAGTTTCCAGAGATACACCCAAAAGAACAGGTCAGGCTTTCTTTTTCCGGCTCAAAGAATCCAGCGCACCTTTCAGCAGGTCATTTTCCCGGTCTATCAATTCCCCCAGGCTCTGCGCCATTTTGTCCAGCTTATCCTCTGCTTTTCCCGGAGGGATATTTTGGCCCGCCGAATTGGTAAAGGCCCCCTGGGGGTTCTGCATGATGATCTCATAGCACAGGGCCAGCCGCACGTCCAGGGCCATAAGCGCGGCCCGCGCTTCCAATAAATGGGCTTTGCGCAGCCTTATGCGCTGTTCGTCCGAGGGGTATATGCTGTTCGCTTTTTCGGCTTCGTCCAGCACCTCCCCGGCCAGCTTGGCGGTCGGCTCTGCCAGCAGCCGGGAATACCGGGCCGAAAGCCGGGTCAGGAAAGCCGCAGTTTCTACAAATATTTGATGGGCCACATTTATAAAATCCGCTTTGCTAACCGTGCGCTTGTCCTTTAAGACCGATATAAAGAACCACCTCTTTTCGCTATTCCGCTGCCCATTATACCATATTCTGCCAAAGGGGGAAAGTGCCATTTTTTGCGATTTTGCGCGACCGCCTTACGGCGGTATGGGGAAGGGCGTAAGGGCCTGCTCCCGCTGGGCTTGCCGTCCCAGGGACGGGGTGCTTTCGCACCCCTGGATAGAAAAAACGATTAGGCTGCCGCCGATACGCAGAAGCCGGGGCGAACACCTGCACTCCAAGAGGCATAGTTATTGCCAGGACTGCCATCGTAGCTCACAATACAGAAGTTACCGTTGTTATAGCAATAAGGGGAGCGCAGCCACCACCACACCGCAGACGTTACTGCGGTATGTCGATTAGCAATCTTTGGGTTGCCTGCCTTAAAATAGGCATACTGCTGCTGATAGTTTTGCTCCGCGCTATTTGCATAGCTCCTTGTGCCCTGCACCTCAAACTCTGCCAGCAGGAACAGCTTGCAGGGCTTTCCTGTTACATAGGATGCCGTATTGGAGCCGCCTCCCGTGTTGTCGGTATACTTGGTCACCGGCTGGATCACTGCCTGCAGCTCGCTGGGCAGCGCTTTCAGCAGGCTGTTGCTGGCACCGTTTAGGAGCGTCTTGTTCATATAGCAGCTATCCCACCCGCCAGAATTTGTCCGGCTGCTATTCATGTGGAAATAACCTGCAGCAGTCTGCTCATTACCAAACTGGTTATCGCACAGCGCCACCTCTTTGCCGTCTATCTTCCCTATCAGGAAATGGATGGTTTTTGTCCCCTCCCTGGCGCTGTTGTGGTCAAACCCTATAATATAGGTCTGGATGGCTAAATTCGCAAAGGTGAAATTCCCCACTTTGCCGTTTATGGTGATATTCTTAGTGTCCCCCACGCTCCAATAATTGGCGGCATTGCCCGAGGCCGCTACGTCCTGGATGGTGGCCCAGCTGTTGTCATTCAGCACCGCAGTGGGCAGGGTTACGGTCACGCTTACGGTCTGGCTGGCCGGGGCCGTATGGTTCGTGCCTGCCCCCACCGCTATGGTGATATTGACCGAGCCTTTGGCCTTTGCCGTCACCGTGACCTCGTTCCCATCCACGCTTACCGTGGCTATGCTGGTATTGCCGGACGTGGCTGTTATAGACCCGTCACCCGGCCTTGTTACCGTGATTACACCCGACATGAGGGAGGCCCGCAGCTCCAGGCTGCTCTTGTCCAGGGTTATGCTGCCCGCTGCTGGGGCTATTGCCCAGCTTACCTCTTTAGCCTCGATGCTGCCGTCCGGCCACTCGTGGTTTGCGTCCGGGGTAAACTGCACCGTATAGGTGCCAGCATTGGTGCCTGCCTGCGTCCCTGCAATAGCCATCTGTGCGGCGTTGTAGCCCTCAAAGGCCGGGGCCTGTTCTTCCCCGGTATAGGTAAGCCTCCCGCTCTGGCTGGGCACAGCGGCTATTGTGGCCCGCGCTATCACCCATGCCACATCCCGGCTGCCCACCGTGCCGTCCGGCCACTGGTAGTTATTGTCCAGGATAAAGCTTGACGCATATTCCCCGGCCCCGGTGGCGCTGGTGGTGCCCGCCAGGGTCATGATCTCCGGCTGGTAGCCCTCCCACTCGGGGGACTGGCTCTCCCCGTTATAAACCGGGGAATTGCTTTGGACGGGCACCTCCACCTCTATACGGCCTATCGTCCAGAAGCTGCTCCGGCTTTCATTGCCCCCGTTATCTGTCCAGTAGTACCCCTGTTTGGGGGAGAATATGACCTCGTATGTCCCCGCATCCGTGGCCTCCTGTACCCCGCTTATCAGCATGGCCGCAGGGTCAAAACCATTCCATACAGGCTTTTGCACCTCCCCGTTGTAGGTAAGGCTCCCAAACTGGTACGGCGTCCGGGGGATGCCACGGTCAACGGAAACGGACTCCTTCACTTCGTCCAGGAATTCATCCAGCGGCTGGCCGTCATAGGTAAAATTGGAAGCGTCCATCTCCGGCAGCTGGCTGGCGTCCACCTTGCCGTCCTCCCCCAGCTCCGCCTTATGTGCCTGCACATGGGCCAGGCTTTCCAGCATCGCCTCTATCAGGGGGTTGAAAATCAGGGTGGCGCTGGCCGGGTCGCTGTCCTGCAGCTTGCGGATAGCGGCGGCCCTGTATTCCGGGTTTTCTGGTATCTTGTAATATTCCTCTGCCATTGCGCCCTCCCCTAAAATTCCTCGTCAAACTCAAAGGTGAATTTTACATCCTCATCCTTGCCCTTATTGAGGAAGGTTTTCACCGCCGCCAGCTGGCCATCTGCATCCACCAGCGCCATTTCGTTGATGTTTTTCCCGTTCAAATCGCTTTCCGGGATGGTGACAGTGTAGCGGTTGGTGGTCTCCACCGGGTTTTCCACACTGGCAATCTCATACCGCCCGATCTCATTGTTTAACTGCGTCTGCAGCTCGTTAGGCTGCAGGGGCTGCCCGTCCTCGCCCACGCCCCCGTCCCCAAAGGCGATATGGGTAATTTTCGGGATGGTCTCAATGGCCCCCCTGGAGATCTGTGCCAGATAAATGCGCCTCTGGCGGGTGATAACGTTTGTGGTGCTGCTTGCCATTAAATTTCACTCCTTATTGTCCCGGCGTTCAGTTTCTTTGCGCCGTCTAAGTAAAAAGCCCCGTCAAGCCCCCGGTCTATCCGGGAGGTGACAAAGGCTGCCACCCTTTGGGCGTTCACGGCCCTGCAGGCGGCTGTAAGTCTCTGCTGCCGTGTTGTCTGCACATTCTTCCCAAACGCCCTATAAAGGCCCATTACGGCCCCTTTGTGGGCGTTTTTCGCCTGTGCCCGGAAAGTTACCGCCCCCTGCGCCTCCTGCCGGTTTACAGCCCTGCTGGCCCAAGTAAAGCGGGACAGCCTCAGCCCCTTGCTGAAGGAGGCAGCAAGATACCAGCCCCCGTCTAAGGGCCGCTTGCCGTTTAGCAGGGTTTCCTCTGCCCCCAGGCTGCTTGCGCCGTAGCGGCATACCTGCACAGAAGAGAGGCCCACCGTGTTTTGCATACGGGCCATGGCCCGCACGGCCCAGCCGAGGGCCTGTCCGCAGGTATGTCGGTTGCTGGCCCCCATGGAAAGCAGGAGCCGGGAAAAGGCCGCGCCCCTGGCAAACCTCTGCATGAGCTGCCAGGTGCCGTCCAGGCTTCTGCGCCCGTCCAGGTATATGGCCCCCTCGCCCAGGTTGCTCACCCGCAGCCGCAGGGACTGGCTCACGAACAGCAGCCGGTTTCGGTTTTCCAGCACCACCGGCTGCACCGCCCCGATGGTGTCAAATACCAGGTGGGCGGGCTTTATTTCGTCTATCTGCCGGATAAGCTCCCCCAGGTCTTTGGTTGCGTCCGGGAAAAGCAGGCGGACGGTCACGGAAAAGGAATAGTCCGAAAAGTGCTCAGTGACTTCCCCCTCCCGGCCCGTTATGATCTGCACCAGCTCCCGTATGGCCTGCACCGTGGTGACGCCCCTGGTGTTGAGCCTTGCCAGCACCCTGGCCCTGCGCACCTCCAGACTTTCCCCGGTATTGACCGGCAGGCCGAATATGCGCTCATGCCGGGGCAGCAGGAAAGTGCTGGTGCCCACCGTCAGCTGGGCCGCCATGGCGTCTATGGTTCGCTGGGTTTGGCTTATTTCGGCCTCTTCTGCTTGGAGAAGGTCGGCCATCTGCTCCATAGTCCGCACCCTGCGGGGCAGCATGAAATCATCCGTCAGCGGCATGGATGTCCACCTCCTCCAGGGTGAAGTATTCCCCATACCCGCAGGTGAGGGAGGCAAGGCCGCCGTTTAGGGTATAGCTTACGATATCGGACACGCCCTCCACCCCAAAAATAAGATCGCCTATGCGGTAGTAGCTGATGGTGCTTTCCCGGCCCTCATCCCCCCGGGCCGGGGCCTGGTCGAAGTCCTCCCGGTTCACGCTGTCCACATATGCCTGCAGCACCGTTATGGCGTTCTGGCGTATGTCGGCTATGTTGTAGCCGGGGGCCGCTACCAGCTCCACCACGATATGGGCGGCTTTGGGGGAGGCCCCCGCCACCGCCACGTCCGCGCCGATCTGCCGCTCTTCCTCGATATGGGCTTTTACATTCCCCAGCACCACGCTGTCCGGGGCCTTGTATTGGTCGGATAAGACGATCACTTTCACCTTGCCCGCCCCGCATACCTCGGCCCCCAGGCACTTGGCCCCGCCCACCCCGGATACCTGCTTGGCCCAATAGATAAAGTGGTTGCGGTTGCCGCTGGTAATGGGGCGGCGTATCTTGTCAAAAATGCGCTGCCGGAAGGAGCCGTCGCTTTCGGCCTCTGTGCCGCCCCCAAAGGGCTGGGGGTTAGTAACGGATTTCACCCCGTCCACCGATGCCTGCAGGGCTGCTATAGCCCCTGCCGGGGCATTTCCCACTGGCCCCTTGGTCAGGCAGACGGCCCCCACCTGGCAGGTGCCGTCCGCGCCGATCCGGGCCGGGGCCGTTGTCCCGAACACCAGAGCGCCGCACAGCGCCGCCGTGCCCTGGGGGACAGCCGCCCCCACGTCCCCGGTAAAGAGAAGGGTGCCCGTGGCTGCCGTGGCCGGGTTCCGGGTTTCGTTGTAGTCCAGGGCCTTGCGGTCTAAGAACTCCCCCTCGGCTGTGTCCAGCAGCACCCTGTCCGGGAGGGGCATGACCTCCATGGCGTCAAGCCTGGATATCTCCTCGGCCACCGCCTGCAGGTTGTCCATGCAGAAGCCGCCCTCCATGCGGTTGGCGTCGTTCTTAAGGCTTTCCCGCATCCGCTGCAGCACCGCGCTGGCGCTGAAATCCAGCTCACTCACTATAGCTTCACTCCTTTCGCCTCCCAGCTGATTTTGTCCGGCCCGTAAATGGTGGTGCAGTCAAACTCCGCCTTTACCCCGCTGCCCGTTTGGCTGATCTGGAAATTGCCCAGCTCCTCAATATAGGGGTTGACCATCAAAGCCTCGGTGATAAAGCGTTTTAATTCCGACTTTGCGATATCGCTGTTTAAGGGGCTGCCTATCAGGGTATCTATCTCGCTGCCGAAGTCTGCGTCATAGGCCGTATAGCGGAAGCGCTCGGTGGTAAGGGCCTTAAATATCCATATCCGCAGGGCCTCGTTGCCCTCTACCAGGTAGGTCTGGCCGTTCTTTAACAGCAGGCAGTTGTTTTGAAAATCATAGGCATACTCCCGGAACAGGGGCAGCTCTGTGCTTTCCTCCGGCCCCAGGGCGTCCGGGTCGATAAAGGGGAAAATGCTCATGCGGGCACCACCTTCATCAAAATGTAAAAGGCGTCCCCCTGCCGCAGGGCCAGCACCTGATCCCCGGCGTGGGGGATATAGCCGTAATTCCGGTACAGGTGCCGGGAAATGGACTGCCCGTTTACCTGGATAACCAGGGGGCTGGCGCTGCTGATCCGGGCAAACAGCAGCCCCTGGCCGCTGCCGCTCCCGCCCGCAAGGCCCTGCATGGTGCTGGCCATTGCCGCCGCCCAATGCTCTGCCACTTTACCGCCTCCCTTACGCTTTTGTTTCCTTGTCTATTTCCTTTTCGTCCATCATGTTGGAGAAAGCCAGGGTCAGCTGCATTTCGTCCTTGCCGTCCGAAAAGGTGTGTGTGTCGCTTTCAATGTAGAATTTACCGTAAAGCCCGGTGACAGGCTCCTGTACAATAATGCCATAGCCGGATATGGCCCGCACATCGCTCATGGCCGTCACCGCTCCAGACTGCTCTATGGCCTGCAGCAGGGCCTTGGCCTCGGTTGCATCATTTTTGCCGTCCTGCTGCTGGTATATCCGCTGGATAGTGCCGTATTTTTTCCGGGCGTCGGCGTCCTCCACCGCGCCCACCTCAGTGCCCTCCTTATTGGTAATCACCACCCGGTTGACCATGTTCTGCAGGCTGGTTTTGTAGCTGGCCTCGGTCAGGTTATAGCCGCCCTCCAGGACGGCCCCGCACAAGACGCCCTTTTCTATGACGCATACCTTGTTGACGTCCCGCATCATGGGCATATACTTTTTGCCGTTCTGGCGGCTGGCGGCTGTGTAGGCCGCCATGATGGCCTCATAGGCCCTCTTGCCAAGGCACGGCATATATACCCGGACGCCCGTGGGCGCAGCCGAGCCAAAGGGCACCCCCAGGTGGGAACACACCCAGGCGGTAATGGCCTCCGGGGTATCGTCAAACACATGGCTGATGTCGCTGCCATTGATATAGAACAGCAGGTCTAGGGCCGTGTATGTGATGCTGTTCCCGGAAGCCGCCTTGTCAATGTCCAGGACAGGCCCGCCAAAAAGCACCCTTTCCGGGGCGCTTTTGTCCTTGTAGGAGAAAACTACCTGATCCCCCTCGCGGATGGGCACCTTGGGCAGGAAGCGGTCGCTTGCCCGGGAGGCCACTGTAAATGTAAGCTTGCGGGCCACCTGCTTGCTGTCCCCGCTCCAGGTCACCGTGCCCACCAGCTGGGACAGGTCGCGGTTATTGACTACCAGCTTCTTGTACTTGGTAGCGCCGCCTATATACCAGTCAATCATACCGCCGCCTCCTTTCTTACGGGATTGTAAAAACCTGCCCCGCCCTTATCAGGTTTGGGTTGCTGCCGATCACCCCCTTATTGGCATTATAAATCTTTGTGTACTGGCTGCCGTCCCCATAGAATTTCTTGGCGATATTCCAAAGGCAGTCCCCGGATACCACTGTATAAGTCTTGGGGGCAGGCTGGGTATTGGGCCGCTCTTTTAGGCCGCTGTCCTTTTTGGGGGCGGCAACCTCCTGCTTGACCGTGGGCACGTTTAAGAAACGGTACTCGGTCAAGTCCAGGGTATAATATACGTCCTTGTCCCCCTCCTTGTGGCTGTATGTAAGGCTGTCTATGGTCATAGCCAGGTTGAAGTCGCAGTCGCTTATAATCACCCGAATGGGCTGGGTCTTGGATTTCCACTTCTGCAGCAGCTTGATATATTCCATAGGCTCCCTGTCCGCATACCGGGCAAAAGGGGAGGAACGGGAGGGGAAGAAGCTGGAAAAGGAGCCGGTCAAAAGCCCCCTGCGCCCCATGAGGTTTGCCTCCCCGATATTCAGCAGGGTAATGCGCTGGTTGTTGTGGGGTTCCGTAAATTCAAACTCCTCCGGGTTTAGGGGCAGCTCGAACATTTCCTCATGATTGTTATAACTTAATTCAATAATCCTTTCTTTCATGCTGCCCCCTTTTATGCTGGCACCAGGTTCTCTATGGCCAGTATCACCTTTTTGGCCACCGCCTCGCCTATGCGGTCGATGTCCGCATCCTCCCGGACAATAATCTGGTCGGCAAGCTTAGCAATAGTCAGGTGGATTACCGTGCCGCCCCTTTGGGGCGCGGCTGCGTTCCTTGCCACCTGTACGCTTTCCTTGTTGGGAAGCACCCGGCTGCCACGGGGCAGGTCTACAAGCTCCGGGCCTTTTTCGCCCACCCATGTAGGGCCGCCCCGCCAGTTGTTGGTGCCCTCGGCGTTCGCGCCCACGCTGCCGCCTCCGCCACCTCCGCCGAATAGGCCCCCAAACAGGCCGCTCACCTTGCTGGATACCCAGGAAAGGGCGTCCGCTACAGAGGATATAATGGGCTGGATGGCGTTCCAGACGTTTTGTACCACGCCCAAAATGCCGTTAAAGACAGTTTGTGTGACGTTGAAAAGCAGCTGGAATACGCTGATCGCCATGTCCAGGATAGGGGAAATGACAGACCAAGCAGAGGAAAGCACGCTGGAAATCAGCGGCGCTGCCTGCCCTATGATCTGCTGTATCCACCCCATTTTGCTGCCCACAAACTCCAACACCGTGCCCACCTTCTGGCCGATACCGTCGAAGATGGTCTGGAACACGGGGGCCAGGGTTGAAATGACCTGGCCGATGCCGTCCACCAGCCCGCCTATGACCGGGGCCGCCGCGCTTATGATAGAGCCTATTTGTGTGACTACCGTTTCCAGCACCGGCAGCACGGCGGGGATAACAGACTGCACCGTGTCCATAATGCTGGCAATAACTGGCATGACCGCTGTGCCCACCTGCTGGATGGCCCCCATGACCGCGCCGCCAAAGCTCATAATGGACGGCATAAGGGTCTGGAAGCCCCCTGCAATGCTTGCTATGACCGGCAGCACCGTGTCAAAGGCGCTCACCAGGGTGGGCATGGCTCCGGCGGCAAAGTCGATGGCCCCGCCTATGCCGCTTATGACGGCCTCCCCAAAGGAAACAAGATAGGGGGAGGCTGATTTCAGCATGGAGCCCAGGCCCGAGGTTATCTTCCCAAAGGCCGGGCCGATTTTGGGCAGCAGCCCGTCAAAGACAGAGGAAACCAGCCCGCCCATGCTGGACGGCAGCATCCCCTTGATACCGGCCTTTAGGCTCTTGACGATCTCGCCGCCCGCCGCCTTGATTTTCGGGCCTGCGGACTTGATGCCGGACTTTATCGCCCCCGGCAGGGAGGATAACACCCGCCCTATCATGGGGATGGCGTTGTTAAACAGGAAGGTGGAGGCCGTGTCCACCAGGCTCTGCATGGAGCCGGTCACGTCCCCGCCAATGGCCATATTCCCCAAAAGGTTCTGGGCGGCGGCTTTCATGGCTGAGAAAGAACCGCTAAAGGTCTCGCTGGCCTCTTTCGCCGTGGTGCCGGTTACGCCCAGCTGGTTCTGCACGGCGTGGATGGCGTTGTACACGTCCGACAGGCTGTCAATATTGTACTCGGTGCCGGTCAGCTTCTGAGCGTCCTGCAGCAGCCGCTGCATTTCCTCCTTGGTGCCGCCATACCCCAGCTTGAGGTTGTCCAGCATGGTATAGTTTTGCTTGGCAAAACCCTGGTAGGCGTTCTGGATGGACTCCATGTCCGTGCCGAATTTGTTGGCGTTGTCCGCCATATCGCCCATAGCCATGTCGGCCACCGTAGCGGCCTTGGCGGTATCCCCGCTTAAGCTGCCAATCAGGGAGGCCGAAAAGCTGGTGACCTGCTCCATGTACTCGTTGGCGGACAGGCCAGCCGTTTTGAAAGCCGAGGCGGCGTTCGCCTTGACCACGCTGGAGCTGTCCTTAAAGAGCGTGTCCACGCCCCCCAGGCTTTGTTCCAGCTTGGCCCCCTGGCTTACGGCCCCCATGGTGATGGTGGCGGCTGCCAGGGTCACGGGGATCACCACGTTTTTGCCTACAGCCGCAAGGCCGGACTTTATCTTGGAAAGCCCCGCCGTCACCCCGTCTTTCAGCTTCACCGTGGCATGGGCCACCAGCTTCCCCACGGATTTCACCTTATTGGCGACGCCCTTTATCAGGGAGGTGGCCCCATCCTTGAGTTTGACAAAGGGGCGGGCCACCAGTTTGCCCACCCCTTTGACCTTATTGCTTACATTCCGTATCTTATCGCTGGCGGCGTCCTTAAGGGCCGCCGCCATGACGATTTTCTTTTTCAGCGGCTGGGCCTTTTGCTTCAGGCCCTCCATGGCCTTGTGGGCCGCTGTGGCGTCCAGCCGCGCCGTGCGTTTCTTGTCCCAGGTGGCTTTCAGCTCCTGCTTGGTCTTGGCCACATCCTGCCGGAAAGCGCTTTGCTCCTGCCGTATGCTGCGCAGGGTGGCCGACATATTGTCTTTAATGGAGATTGCGCCCTTGATAACGCCCAATCAGCCACCCCCTCCTTTCGTGTCGATCTGGAACATTTGCGCCCTGTCCTCCAGGGCCTTTTCCATGGACGCAGCATAAAAGAGCCGGGATTCCCGGTCAAGGCTTAAAAACCTTTCCGCATCCCAGCCCTTTTGTATGTAGTAATGCAGCAGGTACGCCTCGCCATCCTGGGCTATGAGTTTTTTAACTCATTTACCGCCGTCACGTCTTTGCCCTGGCCGCCAATCACACCGCTTAGTTTCATGACCGCCGCCGCGATCTGGTTGAGCTCGAATATTTCAAAAACATTCATAATGTCCAGGGGCTCGTGCAGGGTACGCTCCTCCAGGGGAAGGTCGGCCTCGGCTTCCATGATCTCCTTGGCGGCGGCCTTTAAGTCCGGCTCCACCATAGCCAGGTAAACCCCGTATTTGTCGCTGCGCCCCCTGTCTGTGCTATCGTCAATCTCGTTACATTCCGCAATCTCGTTATAGGTCAGGCTGCGGATGGTGATATCCTGCTCCAGGCCGGGGACGTGCAGCACCTGCTTCTTATGCGCCTTTTTGTCCTGCAGCCGCTGCATGGCCTTGCGGGAAAATTCAGCCAAAAGGCTCTTTTTATTTTCTGCCATTGTAAGTACCTCCTAAATTATGCGATCTTGTCCAGGTTCACAAGGTCGGACGGGGTAAAACCGCCACTTACCTCCTGTTCGATAATAGCGCCCTTTTCCATACTGATAAGGGGCAGCTCGTTAAACCAGATATTATCGCAGCTGTAGCGCTCGATCTGCCCGCCCACGGCGTCCGGGTCTGCCAGCTTGGTAATGATCTGGCTGCGCTGGTCGACGCCCTTTTTCCAGTTCTCAAACACGGCGTTATACCGGGAATACACCTTTTTGGTGGTGAGGGTCAGCTCACCCTTGAGGCCGGTCATTTTGCTGTCCACGTCCAGGCCCAGCTGCACGTCCTCCCGGTTGGCGGTTATTTTCAGCTCCACCTTGGACAGCTCAAAGATTTTCTCGCCATCCACCCACACCTCGCCCCAGGTGCCGGAAAGGGTCTTATTTCCCCTGATTTTACTCATGCGCTTTCCTCCTTTCGCTTACAAAACTTGCGCTTGCGCAATGTTTTCTACATATTGCACACCAGGCTCAAATCTTCCATAGCGTCCACAAATTTGACGTGGCTGGAAATAAAGACCTTGGAGCCAGTGTTGTACTTGGCGATATCAATGTCGCTCATGTCGGTGGTGTCGATGCCCTTGCCCTCAATATACAGCCGCTGCTGGTCGATATCCACGGCGGCAGTATTGTCAAAGCTGCGGTCAAGCACATTGCCCTCCAGGGATTTCTGGTAGGCAATAATGGCCGCCACAAACGCCTGCTTGTTATCGTAGTCATTGATAACCTTGCCCACATAGGCGTCCTCGAAGGTGCTGCGGATATCGTCCTGGTACAAGTCCACCCCTTCCATGATCTTGATTTTGGAAAATTCCTCGCCGTGTTCAGCGGTAAAGGTGGTCAGGCTGTTCACGCCCCGGCCTATCTTGTATTTCTCGCTGTCAAAGACAATCACCAGCTCCCCCTTGTCGATCCGTTCGTCCGGGTCGTCCGGCACATCCGCGCTCACGATATCCGAAAGCACAAAATAAGTGCTGCTGCGGGCCAGGGAAAGCCCTGCCAGCACCCCGGCTATCCGGGCGCAGTATTCAGCCGTGGAGAAAGCCTCCCCGCCCAGGGTGCTCTGGATATTGCCCGTGGTAAGGTTGATAATACCCTCATGGTCGGCCACGCACTCCGGCAGCACGGCCTTAAAGGTCTTGTGGTCTTTTTCCCGTTCTTCCTTAATCCAGGCGGATACCAGGGTCTTTTCGTCCTCGGTGATACCCGGCACCGTCAGGTAATTCCACTTCAAGTCCCGCAGCTTCTTAAGCCAGGGGGACAGGCTTTCCGTGGTGGTGGGCACCTTTACCACGATAACCTTGTAGGGGCCGCCCTCATAAAGCAGCTTGAGGTATTCGTAGTTGCGCTGGGTGAACTGGGAAAAGTCCACGTCTAAAATGCTTTTATAAATACTTACCGGCTGCCCGCCCTCCGTATCGTCTTTGAGGATGACCGCCACGATGCCGCGCTCGCTGCGCTGGATGGCGGTCAGGCCCTTGGTCTTGAAAATAATGTTGATCTCAGGCAATCCCATTGCCTCACGTCCTTTCTGTGTTGCTTATATGGATATCCAGCTCCTCCATAAGGGGCGGCTGGGGCGGTTCTTCCAGGCTGTCCCGGAAACTGAGGGTAAAGGTGCAGTGCAGCACCCGGTCAACCACCTTGATGGAAACGTCCGGCACCGTAATGGCCCTGTCCTCGCCACCGTCTGTAAAGCGGAACACGGGCCGCACCGCCCCGTCCACCTCCTGGCCTATGCGCAGGTATTCCCCGTTGCTTTCCGAGGCCGTATGGAGGGCGGCGTCCACCAGCACCCGGCGGTCTGTATGGTATGCGCTTGCCGTGGTGTTGGCGGCAGGGAGGATGTCCAGGAAGATATAGTCCTCTATATCCGGCTCCGGCGCGTCATGCCGGGTTTTGGGTATTTCCTCGCAGAACACGTCAAAGGCCGGGTACAGGCCCTTGAACAGCCCCACAAGGCTTTCCTTTATGCTTTCAAAGATGGTGGACGCCACGTCCCGCCTCCTTTCCTTATAGGTCGTGTGTGCTGATAAAATCATCCAGCCAGCCCTGCAGGAAACCAGGCAGGCGGGCCGCCACCTCCTCCAGGGACAGCTGCATCATGTGCTTGCCGGGGACAAAACCCCGGCCCCCGCGGGTTCGGTGGCCGTATTCCACAGGCTCGGCATAGTCCACATTGGTATAAACCTCTATGTAATACTCGCCGCCAAACCGCTTGATTTTCCCCACTTTCCAGCTATCTTGTAAAACACCGGTTCGGAAAGGTGTTTTCTCCTTGACCTTTCCCTGCAGCTCATAGGCCACCTGCAGCACCATCCGCTCAAATTCTGCCGGGTATTCCTGCTCTATCATCCGGGAAAGCTGCTGCTCCAGCCTGTCCAGGCCCTCAAAGCTGTAATCCGTGCCAGCCATTATGCTTTGTCCTTCTGCAGTTTCAGGGGGACATTGTTGTGGGAGGGGTGCCGCTCTGCCAAACCAGCCCCGCAGATAAACACTTTCCCCAGGCGCACCGCCACCACCGTGTCCCCCGGCTGGATATCCACCTCCGGGCGCACGAACAGCGAAAAGTCTGTGTCCACCCTGGCGGTGGTGTTGGTCTGATTCAACTTACCCCCGCTGGGGCTGGAAAGGGCGCATGGGATATTTTCATACACCACCTGCCCCTCCAGGCCCTTTTTGAACACGCTCTCCCCGCTGGGCAGCAAGGTCTTACCGGGCCGGTAGGCCGTGCAGGTGTCGGTATAGGTGCTGGCTAAAATATCCGCCTCAGTCATAGCTATGCTCCTTGGGGTACTTCATCCGGCGAAAGGGGATAATCATTTTTTCATAGTCCCGGACAAAATTGGCGGCGTTTTGATAGGCCGAGGCTTTATCCCGGTAGTGGATGCTGGTGTCCCCACGGGTGATGCTGGATACCTCGTTCCCGCCGCCAGCGCCAGCTTGGTCGGCCCGCAGCATATCCTCCACCATTTGCGCCGCCACGTCCTCCAGCGGCTCGGGTAAGTCCTTGCGGCTGCAGAATATGCAGATACGGTTCACCGCCCGCCGCGCATACCGCAGGACAAGGGGCTGCTGCTCTTCCGGCAGCCCCAGGTTACTTTGCACTGTCTGCGCTATCCGGCTGATCTGTTCCTCCATGGGGTTCCTCCTTTTTGCTGGCCTTTGCGGCCTTGGGCTTATCCTGGGCGGCTGTCAGGGCGCTGTGCAGGCGTTCATACATGGCCTCGCCCATTTTCTGAAAGGTCTCGCTTATATGCGCATAGATGGCCTCGGTAGCTTCCTGCAGGTCTTTCGTGGTGGCAAAGCGGTCAGCCGCAGGGGCAGGCTCCCCGCCCACACGTTCAAAGCCCTGTTTTTCCAGGATGCTGGCTTTTTCCTCTGTAGGGACTTCCAGCACCACATTAAGCTTTTTCATCTTGATCATGGGAAACCCTCCTTACGCCTTGGCCTGCCGGATATTCACCCGGATGGTGTTCATCTTGTTTTCCAGCACCCACAGGTCGTGGTACTTGCGGTAGTCCACGGCCCAGGCCCGCTTTTTCTGGTAGGTCTCCGGGTCAAAGATACGCACCTTGTCTGTGCGGGAAACCGCGATGGCCGCCGTCCGGGGGCAGATAATCCAGTTGATATCCTGCGCACCCTCGGCAGGGGTGAAGCCGCCCTTTTTTTGCTCATCGGTAGTACCGTCATTAAACTGGTAGGCAGTTTTCAGCCGCCCGGAGCCTGCCCGGATAATGGGATGCTGGCCATTGATGGACTTCACCTTAAGGTTTATGCCGCCCTGCTGGAAGTCCGCCACCGCCACCGAACGGGCCAGGGAGGTATTAAGGTCAAACAGCGCCGCCACCGGGGTAGCCATGGTGATCACCAGGGGGGTATCGTCCCCCACTTCATCCTGGATGGCGGCGATATCCGTGTAAAGCTGCTTTAGGATGGTGCCCTCCTCCGGGGTGTAGCCGTATACCGCCCGCCCCTTTTCAGCGGCCAGGGCCGCCAGACGGCTGTAGCGGTAGGCGTCAATCTCCGGCACCACCTTGGTACGCTGGAACTCGCCCATAACCGTGGAGGCGGTCAGCACAAAGTTGGTATCATTGACCTCCTGTTCGTCAAAGGTAAACTGGCGGCCCCTGTCCATGGTCATCTGCTTGGTCTGCCATGCAAGGCTGATAGCGCCCTCCACAAAGCCATTCTGGCGGTCATAGTCGGCAAGGCCGTCCATATCCAGCTGGGGGATCTTCACCTCGCTGCCACCTTCATACTTCACCAGCTTGCTGTTAAGCTCCATCCAGCCGCTGGTGGCCTGTTCCACCGCCGCCTTGTCAAGCTCACTCTGGAAAACAGACGCATACTGCAAAACATTGTTAGCCATATTAGTTTAACCCTCCTCTGATATTCTGCGCGATCTGGTCTTTGATGGCGTTTTCCGCAGAAGCGGCCCCGCCCAGGCCCTCCGGGGTCTTGCCCCGCAGCCGTTCCTTGACGGCGGCCTCCAGGCAGGACTTGAAAACCTCCTGCACATGGGCCATGCTCTTTTCCATGGCCTCCTTGTCCGTGTAGGCAAGCAGCTCGGCAAGGCCAGCGGGGAAACCGTCTTTTTCCAGCTGTTTCAAGGCGGCGTCCTTAAGGTCGCGCTGCAGCAGCTGCGCCCGCAAGTCCTCCACCTCTTTTTTCTGGGCGTCCGCTTCCGCCTTGGCCCGCTCCTCCGGGGGCAGCTTAGAGAGCCGCGCCTCCTCTTGCTGCTGGGCGGCCCACTGCACCTTTGCGGCCTCCAGCTGGGCCTGCAGGTCGGCCTCGGTGTAGGTCTTGGCCTCCGGCTCCTGCTGGGGGGCCGGGGCAGGGGCGGTATCCGCACCCTCTGCGGGGGCGGGGGCCTCGGCCTTGCCGCCGAACAGGCTGCCCAGGAAGCGCTGGAAAGCGTTCTGCTGTTCCTGGGTGGGGGCAGTCTCTGGGGCTGCCTGGGGTGTACCGGCAGCGGGGGCCGCCGTGCCTTGGGTGGTATTGACTTCATCTGCCATGGTGTTGTCCTCCTTGTAAAATGGTTTTGGGTATAATAAAAACGCCGTTTACACAGCGCTTAAATTAACTGGCATACTTCTCCTTCCATTCCTGGAACTTGATATTTTCCGACAAGGGCCGCGCATCCTTGCGGTCTGCAAACAGGCTCCTGGCAAAGGCGGCCACCACAATGCACAAGCAGTTAGGGTGCATGGGCGGGAAGTTTACCCCCGCCACCGCCTCCTCCACCGGGAATACCCGGCCATTGAGCAGGGCGCAGTCGCAATGTGTGCTGCCCTCGGTGCCCCCGATAAAGCGGTATTTCTGGATGCCGTTTTCCTTGTAAGCCAGCAGCTCCCCCTGGTTTGCAAAGTATTTGCACTCAGTACGCACCAGGCGCTGGGCGTTGTACCGGCCCCTGTCCATGATATCGTCCACGGCCTTTGCCATTTTGTCCACGCCGCTGCCCTGGATAAAGCCCAGGGTGATCTCCCGCTTTGCCACAGCCGCGATATGGTCACAGGCACCCCATATGGCCTCGGAAAAGTGCTTTTCGCTCCAGGGGTAGGAGATGATCTGCCTGATCAGGGCCGTGTCCAGCCTTGCCACGTTGAAGCCCATGCCGATGCCCTTCTGCATGGAAAAGCAGCTTTCATAGTAATTCACCCGCAGCAGATCCCCTAAAAGGGTGGTAAGCTTTGTTTCCCCGTCCCCGGCTAAGTCCATCATGGCCATGTATACGGAAGAAAGCAGCTGCTCCTTGCGGCTGATACGGCTTTTCATGGCTAAAGTATTCAGCTCCAGCAGGGCCTTGCTGGCCTTGGCCTTATCTTTGCCCTTGGTGTCCTCTATGTATTTTTCTATGGACTTGCGCCAGTGGCTGTACTCCCGGCCCGACAGCAGCCGGGAAGCCTCGGCGGCGGTCAGGCGGTTGTCCTTGGCGTACCGGGCAAAAAGGGTATTGATTTCTTTTTCTATGCTATAGGCCGCCTCATCATAGAGGAAAAGCAGCTCCCGCGCCGCCTCATCGGCGCGGCGCTCATTCTTTAGCAGCCGGGTTTTGGCGTCCTCTATCCACTGGCTGCGGGTCTGATAGCTCATGCTTCACCACTTTCCTGCGGCGGGGCCGGGGGCGGCTGCTGGGGCTGTTCCGGGGCCTGGGCCTGCTGCAGGGCATGGGCCAGGGCATTGTACCCGCCAAAGTCCCCCATATCCGCTTTCTTTTCCTCCTCCAGCTTCTGCAGCTCATCCTGCACATTATCCACCGTGGGCAGCAGCTGCAGCCGGGATTCCCGGCTCAGCTCCCCGGACAGGGTGGTGACGATCTGGGCGCTCTCCAAAAGGTTCTGGGGCTTATTGCGCCTAAACTGCATATCAATATCCCGGTAGTCATAGTGGCCGCCCTGGATATTCAACATGGTGGTGATAAGCTCAATGCGCCGCTGCAGCGCCCGCTTGAATTTCCGCTCTTTGGTGGCGCATATCTGCTCTAAGCCCCAAAGCTTATACCCAAGGGCCACCCCGGACAAGTTCCCGCTGAATTTTTCATCATTCAAGTTGGGGACGCTGGAAAAAATGTGCATATCCTCCCGCAGGCGTTTTTTGTAGTTTTCCATTGGGGCGTCGGCCACTTCTTTAATAAGCCACTGGATGTCCCCGCCATCCTCCAGCAGGATGGCCCCGGCCTCTTTCATGTCCCGGATGTCACGGGGCTTTACATCCCCCATTTTCAGTACCTTTAGGATGGCCTCATCGTTATGCTGGAAGACATTGGCGGTATTGCTCTGCACCCGGTTGTAACCGTCTACCAGGGTGATAATGCCCTCGAAGTCCCCCAGCCGTTCCTCATTGTTGATATATTCCACAAAGGGCACGTCCTGCCAGTAGTGCTCCACAATATCCGTAAGTTCCAGGGGGCCGCCGTTGTAGCTTGTAAAATACCAGCACTCGGTGGAAGTCCAAAACTCCACCTTTTTGATGGGGTTGCCATTCCTGTCCTGGGAGCGGATATGCCGCAGGGCAGCCATAGGCTCCTTACGGCCTGTTTCATAAATCAGGACACAGTTATCCGGGTCTACCTTCACAAAGCGGATCATGGCGTCCTCATCCATGTACAGCATCTCAAAGCAGCTGCCGCTGATACTGCAGCCTTTTGCCAGTTCGGCATTTTCGTCCTGTTCATCGTTATAATCGAAAATGTCCTGCAGGGCCTGGAGAAAAGCATCATCCTGGCTGGAATATGCCACGGGTTTGCCGATGAAATATCCCACGGCTGTGTTTGTAACATACTTGGGCATATCGTGGACTAGCTTATTGTTAGGGGCCTCCTTGTCCTTTTTGACATAATGCAGGATAGCATGATCTCCCTCATAGTACCTTTTTAGGCGCTGGTACTTGGTGCCGCCCTCATTTTCCTCTATGATCTTCTTGATGTCCCGCTCGGTAAGCCCCTCCAGGGCCGAGCGCTCCATGTACAGTACAGGCAAATTATGCACCCCCTTGGAACAGCATGGGCGGGAAATGGCTTTCCTCCAGCTGCTTCTTAAGCTTTTCCAGGTCAATGGTAATAGTAGTATTTGCGTCTATTTTGACTTGCCGGTAATCATGGGGCTGCAGCAGCGGCTGGGTCAAAGGCTGGGCCAGGGGCGCAGCTGTAGGATTCAAAAGCCCCTCGCCTATCAGCAGCTTATGGCTGCAGGTCTCCCGGTAGGGGCAAACCCTGCACCCGCTGTAAAGCTTTGTATATCCCATGCAATACCTCCTATAATCCTAAATCCGCACGGTCGATAATGCGGAAGCGCCTTGACTTCTTGGCTATGGTACGGGCACCCTCCAGGGCGTCCGGGCCGTCATCATGGGCCGCCATGGGGAACTGGGTCAGCTGCTCCAGGAGCCTTTTATGGCGGCGGTTAAACTTGATATACTTGTTTTTTACATCCGGCTGCAGGGTCTGGATACGCAGCACCTTGTCGCTGGTCTGCTGCACCTCCTCTATGGGCAGATACAGCCCCGCCCTGGCGCTGGCCTTTGCCAGCTCCTCCTTTAAGAACCACTGGAATTGATTCACCTCGGCCCCAAACTTCTTATACCCCCGGCCATAGGTGGCCCGCAGCCAGCGCTCCTTGTCCAGTACGTCCATGATAATGCGGTCTGGGTGCCTGCGCTCGATATCTGCGTCCATTATGAACATATAGCCGCTGGCCTTGTGCTTGGCTATGGTCAGGATAGCGGAAAAGTCGCTTTTTTTGCTTTTGCCCAGGGAGGGGTCTACAAAGCCAAAGAATTGATAGGCCCGGTCGTGGAAATCCACCTCGGCCTCGTTGTAATAGTCCAGCCATTCCTCCATGAACAGGCAGTCGTCCGGGTTTATAGGCTCGTTCTGCATTTCACTGTTGAAAGCGCTCTCGCCCTCGGATACCCGCATGACCATTAAATCATAGTAGGAGAGCTTTTCCTCCCACAGCACCTTTGTGCCCGCCAGCATGGCGGCCTGGTGCATAGTAAAGAAAGCCAGGGCCTCCCGCTCCCGGTCATCGTTTGCAAGGTCTGTATAAATTTCCGTCCACTGCTGCCAGAGGGCGTCCGCCTCTGAAAAAGAAATAACCGCCTTATACTTGATAGCCCTATAGGCCGGGTTCTTTAAGGTGTTGGCAAGCAGGCTGTCATAGTGCAGCAGGGTGCCGATATAGATAATGTCTGTGTAATCGTCCCCGGCCTTGGACACAGCTTTCTTAAACCAGTTGTCAAGCTTTCCCCGCTGGTCTGGGGTACGGACATTTTCGTCATTCTCCACATCGTCCAGGATAATAAGGTCGGGCCGCCAGTTCCGGTGCTTGCGCCCACGGATTTTCTTGCCGCTGCCAATGGCCTCCAGCTTGATATTGCTTTTTGTCACCAGCACATTATTGCGCCACACCTTACCGGGCAGGAAGCCAAAGTCCTCTATAATAGCGGCGTTTTCCTCAAACTCCACCCGGATATTGTCCAGAAACCCCTCGGCCTGTTCGCTGCTGTCCGATATGATAATGGGGTAATGCTTGTACTCATATAAAACGGCGTGCATGGTGCCCTTAAAGGTTAGGTTGGTGCTTTTGGCGTGTCCACGGGGCGCGGCCACCACCCGGCGCACACCCGGCAGGCGGCTTATCTTTTTCGCGTCAGCCGGGGCCAGGGGGGAGCGGCCTTTCAGCACCCCCTGCTGCCAGATACCGTCCAGCTCCCGGTGGAAGTCCGGGGAGGGGCGGCTGAAATAGTGGGGAAAGTAGGCCCGCCCAAAAAATTCCAGGTCAATGGCGGCAAGCCGCTTGCGCAGGCCGCTGGCCCCGGTAAGGGGCAGGCCCGCGAGATAGTCCCTTTTCAGCTGTTCCCTGTCCGGAGAATGATCCTTTTCCAGGAAATCTTTTAAGAGCGCCCCCAGGGCGTTTAAGTCTGTGCCCTCGGTTTCATATTTCTTGGCCTCCGCCTCGGCGATTGCCCCCGCCAGGGCCGCTATGCTCTGCTTTTTCCGCTGCTTCAAACATCCCGCCTCCTTTCCCTCGCTGATACGGGGCCAGAAATGCCCCTATTTGCCCCCTTGCCTTTTGGTGGTAACTTTTCCCGCCCTTTTGCCTGGGGCACGAATTAAACGGTTCTAAAGGCAAATTAAACGCATAGAAACAAAACAAAAGAGGCCGGGGCCGCAAAATCCCGCCCTGGATGGGTATGCTTCGCCATCCGGGGCCTGTTTTGGCCCGGTCTCCATGCGTCTATGTCCGCCGATCCGCGCCGGGGGGACGCATCAACCGCCCGGCCTTTTTCGGTTTCCTGTATGTGTCGTTTAAGAATCGTTTACAAGCTCCACTGAAAGCTGTACTGTTTTCGGCTCCCCGCAGATGGTCAGCTCTACCTTGGCCCTGCGGGCGTGGCTGTCATACTGGATAGCGCGGCTGGCAAAATTCCCCAGCACCCCGCCCACCACCTTGAGGGAGCCGTCCGGCTGCCTGCGTACTTTGGTAGGCTCCAGGGGCTTGCCGCCCCCGGACAATACCTTGATCCACTCGGCCTCCAGGTAGGAGAGCCGGGAAGGGGCAAGGCCGCTGGTGCCCAAAAACCGAAGCACATGGGGCACGGCCCGCACCCTGTAATAGTTGTCGGCATTGTAGTCCAGGCTTAAGAACACATAGCCGGGGAAGAGGATATACTCCTTTTGCGTCCAGGCCCCGCCTTTACGGACGGCCCGGTTTTCCCTGGGCACCAGGGCCACCATGTTTTCCATAGCCTGCAGCGCCTGCTGTACGCTCTGTTCCTGCCCGGTCTCTACCTGCAGCACAACCCACATACCCTCACCCCTTTTCTAAGCCCTCCCGCTTTTTCGCGTTGAGGAAATCATTCACCTGCTTATAAAGCTCCGGCTGCTCCCGGGCCATGGCGTCAAATACCAGCGCCCGCACAGCCTCCAGGCCCGCCTCCGTGGCGTCCTGGTTCTGCATTTCTACCCGTTTCTTGTAGGCGGCGGCCCGCACCAGGGCATTGGCCTCCCGCAGCATCTTGTCAATGCTTACCCCCTGCCAGTCCTCCTCGCTGGCCCCGGCCAGGGCATTGAGAAGGTTCTGGCTGGTGAGCCGGATAATGGCCTCGGTGGTGTCCAGGTCTGGATAGCGGTCTAACTCGTCCATCATGCGCCGGAAATTCTCCTGGGCCACCGCCAGCATCTGCACATTGGCCTGGTATGCCTGGGCGTACCGGCACACGCTTGCCACCGATATGCCCACGCCATTTTGGCCTAAAAAGTCCACAATCTC
>NZ_JAYMNQ010000003.1:342500-485839 GCF_036941085.1 Acutalibacter sp. JLR.KK004 | reverse complement strand
GCCGGACATGATGATGGTCTTTGCAATAATTTTTGCGTATTTCTCCGCCTTAGCTTTATAAGCAAGCTGGTCGGGACATTCCAGGTAGGCGTCCATATATTTGTTGACGAGATGGAGCAGGTTGTTGCCGTGGGAGCGCGTGGGGTTGCGCAGGTCGATGACAGAAACGTGGTAGCCGTATTTCTCAGCGATAGTCCCGTAATTTCGTGCCAGGTCCCCCTTGGTGTCGCTCGAGAGCCAGCTCATGCCGCTGGCACAGGCATACTCGATGCACGGATAAAGCCAGTAGGCAGTTTTGCCGACACCTGCCGCGCCGATCATGAGCGCATGGACATCGCCAGTGTCCACCATTGCGATGGTTTCCTTTCTGCCTGTGCAGCCCACGACGATGCCCTGGGGGAGTACTCCACCATTTTCAAGAGAGGGTTCCTGCCCATGAGCTGCCTGCTCCCGCCAGCGCTCCGGCGTAAAGGAAACGTGCCGGTACACTTTTTTTATCTCCGCTTTCGTAGCCCATCGTGCGGTGCCGTGCTGACCATCGCCAACAGTTTTCGCCTTGATATTGTTCAGGCTGTAGATGTGCGCCAGTAATGTCACCCCGCTGAGAACACAAAACATGAGTACGGCCACAAAAATCAACGGCGCAATATTTGGCATGATTCCTCCACCTCCAATTCTCCGCCGGATAACAAATCCTCGTTCCAGTCTTTGTTGACCGGCACGAGGATTTCTGATTCTACACCCTGCATTATGAGTTTTGCAGTAATCCGCTGGGCGGCAAGCTGGCCTGGTTCGTCACTGTCGAAGCAAATGGACACATTCCTGATGTTTGGATTATCGTGTAGACATTGAAACAGCACCTTGTCTGAAACAGAGCAGGCCGCCGCATAGCTGTGATCCCGCCAAGTACACCGCCCAAACTTTGTACAGTCCGGTAGATTACCGGCGGTGTACCCGCCTTTTCCACTTTCAGCGGAAAAGGCCAAAGATTTGTGGTAGAGGGAGATAAAGGACAGCATATCAATGGGAGCCTCGAATAGATAGAGGCGGTCACTTTTGCCGTTCCAGTGAAAACTGTATTCCGGTACACTTCCCACGGCATTACCCTTGTAGGTGGAGGATGAACTCGTACCACGTTTGTTGGCGTGGCGGGGGATACCGTCCTTATCAAATCCAAGGAACACTACGTTGTGGTACTGTGCGGATTCGTAAATCATCTTCTTGTGGACAAAAGCGTAAAGCACATCTTTGTCGATACCGCGCCGGTTCAGCAGGTAAGCAAACACCCTCCGCATATTATCATTAGCAGGCGGCAATTCGAACTTGGGCATAACCTTTCTTGCAGGCGGCATGACAGATAACATACCACCACTCTGCCCCAATAAATATTTCATTGCTTCCGGGTAAGATTTGTGGTAGAATTTTCTTACAAAGTCAATGGAGTCGCCGCCCACCTGCTCATACTGGTGGAACCAAAGGTTACCCCGGATGGTAACTTTCTGGGAGCCGTCCAGCCACTCGAACTCCGAGCCTGACTTGCGTAAGGTTTCACCCTGGCTGCGGAGCAGGCCAGCTAAATCCGTGCGCCGTGCCTTTTCTTTCTGCTCGTCTGTGAAGGGAATATATCCTGACATGAAACTCCTTTCCAAGAGAAACGCCGCACCTTGCGGCGCGGCATCCTCTTACAGTAATTATTATTGCCGCAAGCCTTGCGCCTGCTTTTTCTCGTTGATCTTCCGGCGCAGTTTGCGGTCGACCCATCTATCTTGATAGATGGGTTGAACTTCATTTTGCAATATTTGACTGGTCTGCTGGAGCAGGCGCAGCGCACTCATCCCGATGTCAGCACTGCTCACGGTGGGAGACCGCCTGTGTTGGGGTTCTATATCATCCTCTGTGGCGGATTGCCCTTGGTGATTATCCAACACCAGATTCATGGCCGCCTGAATAACTGCGTTCTTTATCGACTTGAACTCCTTATTCTGCGACAGCGGTACCCGCTCCGGTAGGTTGCTGTTGTAGGTGCGTAGCACATTTTCCCTTTGCTGATACCATAAATCATAAAGCGTAGAGACGCGGTTGTCCTTTGCCAATTCATCCACGATAGAATCTACAATCGCTTTCACATCTGCTTTCAGATACCCATACACCTTCTTGCCCTTGGTGCGGGAAAACCGCCGGGCAAGCTGCAACAGCAGTTCTTCGAGATGGGGATTTGAATACCCACCAGCATTTATTTGCGAAACGATTTCAGCCAGTACATCCCTGCTCTCAGAACGTAATCGGTTCCTATGCTCGGTCTGCTTTTCGTAGACGCATAGCAAATCTTGCGCAAAAATATCTTTGGCAAAAGCAGAACGCAACTTCTGCACACCCTGTTTTGTAAGATATCCCTCTTTTTCTTCCGTAGAGTAAGCGATGAGATGCACATGGGGATGGTGTCCCTCATTGTGGAACGCCGCGAACCATTTTAGGTGTCCCATAGGAATACGCAGATTTTCCGAGAGCGCCTGGGTCTGAGTGCGCAGCATATCCCGCCAGCGGGAACCGTTATCGAAACCTAAACGTTCCGCATCTTCGCGCCGCAAAGAAATAATGACCGTCCATGCATTGCCGCCGTAGTCATTCAATTCTTGCGATACTTTTTTAAGATTTACCTGCACACCGTCATCAGTGAAAAGTCCATGGGGACCGAACCGCTCAGTGCTGGGTCGGGTAGCAATATAATCAGCGTAGGTTTTCGCATTCAGCGCAACAGCGGCATTGTTCTCAATCGCGCGAGAGATGAACTCCGATGCTGATTCCACGGTTTGTTTCTGCTGGTAATCCTCATATTCCAGCATATCTTTGGTATCAGGAAAGTCTCGCAGAATTTTCCTAATTAGGTGTTTCTGATTCCAACTGACTGGCGCGAACCTTTTCGTGTCATCGATTTTCTCCACGCCGTCACGGGTAGCAATATATTTGGCGTAGCCACCACGCCCTTGCCGAGCATTTGGTTTCAGATACTTGAACTTGGTAACTAGCTTTGCCACTCGACCGCATCCTCAAAACTGAAATTGCCGTTGAGCCGTTTTACCTCCTGTACACACTCCCCGCGTAGCCGTGCAAGAGATATCTCGTCTATCTCGCTGCTGGCAGCGACCACGTTCATGAGCATGGCAAGTTCTACCGACAGCTTGAAAAGCATTTTGCTCTGGCGGTTATCGCTCTCAGCCACAATGCTTTTCATGTTGGACAGGAGCGCGTTGGGCAAGTACGAGGTATCTTCATCCGCCGTGATATGACCGACATAGTAGCAGATCGCCCGGTCGATGAACTCAGACTGGCTTTTACTCTTGTCCTTGCGGTAGTTGTTTTTGACCAGCTCCAGCGTACTTGGGTACGCCCATAGCAAGAACTTCTTCTTTCCTTTTGGCGCAGGCATATTTTCACTCCCTTTCTGCCGCAACCCTACTCAAAATGGCGCATTTCTGGCTTTTTTTCGCACCACAACCCACCCATTCTGCTGGTATCTCCAACAGCAACCTACCCTGAAATTCGCATGACCAAAAGCCCGAAAACGCCCGACGCGACCGGCATTACCGGACGCGGTGAACCGTGAGAGGGTTGCGTCGCAACCCACCTCACTTTCTCCCGCTTGCTTTTCGACCTTGCTCAAACCGCCCAAATTCCCTCAAAACCAGCACCTTTCCAAACCAGCCCCACACTGGCCCGACACGGCCTGCGCCGGTGCAGGGCCGAGTGCTTTCCCCACCCAGCCCCGCGAACCCCGACACAGGGCCGCACATGGGCCGACAGCCGGTCACATCCTCATGGAGGGGCCGTCCTCCTGCAAAATATCCGAAAAATCCTCCAGTACCCCGGATTCTTCCATCGCCGCGATATCGTGGATGCTCCCGCCTGCCGCCAGATGTTCTGCCGCAAGTTTCATCTCCCAGGGGAAGGGGCAGGCGCCAATCTCCGCCAGGAAAATCATTTTTTCAGCCACGGCGTCACCATGAAGTTCCCGGATGACCGAGAACTTTTGCGCGAACTCATCCAGAAATATCTCGGAAGTCTTATAGGAACCGGCTGGTTTTTCGCCATGGCTGCTGTCATATTCTTCCAGCTCATCGGCCCATTCCAGCCAGACTGCCACAGCCGGATCGCTGTTGGGCCGGATAGCATTTACGAATTCCGCAAACTTTTCAGCCGTCATTTTCTGTCCTCCAAAAGTTTTTCGTATGGCTTTACCTGCCGCCCATCCAATTTCTCAAAGCAGCACTCGGTGTAGGACAGGCCATTCTCCGAAACGATCCTGTCCAGAACTGCCAGCATATCTGACTCTTTCAGGCTGGCGGGGGTGCTGGGACTGTCGAAACAGATCCACTCAGAGGAGCCAGGGGAATCCTTGACATACACGTCATAGCCCAACCGCAGGGAGCAATCTGCCTGGAACAGCACCGCGTTTATCTTTATGCATCCCACAGTCAAGCTGGCGGCAACGGTATCCTCCATGTGCTGTGGAGTCTGCCGCCGCAGGCGTGACACCTCCCGGTCACTCATGAACCGCTGATATGCATATTCGCTGCCGAGGGTGCATTTCAACTTTTTAACTCGATTCACGCTGTTTCCCCCTCACATATGAAAGTGAAAATCGTACCCCTCACTTTCGTCCTCATCGTCATCCACATCCTCCCATTCATCTTCTTCCTCATCCTCCAAATCCTCATCTTCCTCCGGCTCGTCATCGTCATAATCGAACAGAGACTGCTGCTGGTACATCGAAGCAACATCGTAATAATGCTGGGTGCTGCTCTGCAAAGCACGTTCCAGCGCAGCGGTATCCAGTCCGCAGTCCCGGTAGCCCTGATGCACCGTAGCGTAGTAGCTGGGGGACGGCAGGTTGAAATTCATGCGCGGATTCATGATATACACCATGGCGCTGACCTCCCGGCCATCCATCTGCACCTGCACATCCCGCTTGAAATAGTGGCTGGGAAAACCTTCGTACATATCCAAAGCCTTCTCATCCCTGGACTGGATTTCCCAGAGGCCCACGGGAACAGCGACCCCGTCCTTGCGACCGATAGTGGCGAAGGCTGAGTGTTCCCGGCCCTTAAACTGCAACTCATAGCCCTGCAATTCGCCGGTACCGTAAAATTTTGCAGTAGGACAGCGGTATTTCATCTGCCCCTTATTGAGGTTACTGCCGTAGGCAACGTATAATTTCTTAGCCATATCAAACGTCCTTTCACATTCTCATGCCCATCTCGTGGGACTCGTCTTGCTCATTTTCTGTTATCGATTCCGGCGGAGCGGGTGCTTGCTCCATGGCCTGGGCAACTGATGCCGCCAGCCGTTTCTCGGCCAAACGCTGCTTTTGAGCCTCGGCCTGGGCAGGGTGTTTCCAAGCAATATTACCTTCCAGATTCTTCAGCAGGTGATGGCGGGCGGTCTTGAACTCATCGCCAATCAGCCCCAGCCGCAGGAGCCAAACCCGGAAGGTATATTTCTCATTACTGCTCTGGGTCTTGATTCTGGAGGCAGACTTCTGCACCAGCGCCTGGTGGCTTATCGCCATGCAGAGCTGGATATACGATTTTATCTCTCCAGCATGAAGCGTGGAGTTGAATAGCCGAAATTCTATCGTACCCTTAGAGAATACCGAGTGCAGATTCAAGCCATGGTACCGGCTCTCATCATAGTGATAATTCCTGCCGGACCGCCCATTGTACCAGATATGCTCGAAGTCGGACATGGACGATGGGCGCTTGCTGTTCAGTTCATCCAGGAACCGTGTGTCAGCTTTGGCACAGTAATGTTCCCGATGCACATCCACCTTGAGGGTCTTGTAGAGCAAGTCCTCCTTCGCCGCCATGATATTCACAATGTTGCGGAGGGTTTTCACGTCGTGGGGTGTTGCGTCAATGTGGATGTGGATGCCGCAGGAACTGTTGACCTTTGCCCCGGCAGAGCGCAATTTGCGTATGATTTCCTGAATCGTCCCGATGTCCTCGTACTTGCAGATGGGAGACACAAACTCCACCGCATAGGCCGCATTGCGGGATTCGCCGCGCCGGGACTCCCTGCGGATTGACGAATCCGATACAACTTTCCACTGGCGGCTGTCACCGTCACGGACAGCGAAAGCGTCGTACATCCCGCCCACGTGGGTGGCGCTGGTACCAAAATGACCGGCAATCACCTGGGCGGCTGCGGCCCTGGTAATGCCGGTCATCTCAATCTCTATGCCAAATTTTTGGGTTCTCAAAAGCTATCACTGCTTTCTGAGAGAGGCGCCGAAACAGGTTCTTGTTCTGCCTGCGGCCTGGGCCGTTTGCGCCGCTCAGCAGGTTTCACCTCCATGCCGGAGCGCAGGTCCAGGAACTCACGAACATTGCCGGGGACGGACTTGGCGTAGAGCGCATCCACGGCAGAGACCATTTCCTGCTCAACCGACTGTCCCTTTTGCTCCAAGTACAGCCGCAGGGCCGCCAGCTTTTCTTCGTCATAAGGGAGGGTGATAGAATCTTTTTTCATAGTGTATCAACTCCTTCTGCTGAGATATCTTCAAAAGTTATTTGGTTTTCAGGTACTGAATGGCTGCTCTCTCTGAGCCACCAGTCCATGACATCCTGCCCGCAGTGCCATTTCAAATAGGGCTTGCCGTTATCGATCCGAGCCTGGAGCATACGGTCAAAGGCCCGCAGATACGCCCGCTCATATTTGGGATATCGGGCAAACTCCCGGCGCATCTGCTTGGCCCCGGCAAGGGGACAGCCAATGCACCCGATCCGGGAGTACCCTTCATCATAGAGGCAGCAGTGGGAGATGCCACGGGACTCCAGATACTCCCACACATCTTCTTCCAGCCAGTCGATGATGGGATTGAGGGTGTGCATGCTTTTCATCACGCAGGATTCCAGCAGGCGGCGGGCCTCATCGTTGTCGTTCATTAGCTTGATACGCACGCTGCTGTGGCTGTTCAGCTCCAGCACGCCCCAGCCATTTTTGCACCTGGCACTTTCCGCCCAGCGAACGCCGGTTATTACAAACCGCCCCTGGCCGCCGCGCTCCTTGAGCTGGTCGCAGCAGTAGCGGACTATGCGTGTCGGAGGCATACCTTTCTTGACGATCAAATCCCACATGGTGATACCGGGACGCTCCACAACAACGTCGGGATAATGCTCCCGCATAAACATAGATAACCTCCGGCGGGTCAACGGTGGTCAGACTGTAATGGGCATCGAATTTCACACCGGCTTCCCGGCACAGATGGTAGACGGCCTGGCTGTCCTTGCCGCCGCTGAACGCCAGATAATATTCTTCCGGCGGCTCAAAGGTGCGGAGCCGGTCGATGGAGACCTGCACCTTGTCATGCCTGCCGAAGAGCGTTTCTTCTACCAGCATGGCGGTTTCACATAGACATCCCCGGAGCCTGTTCCTGCACAAACTCCGGGGCAACCGTCAGGCATATTTCATTATTTGTTGTATCCATATCATCGATTTCCGGGCGCGCCGAGAGCATATCCAGGAACAGCCGCCAGTCAAAAGCTGTAAGGTTATCGTTGAAAATCTCATTTTCAATATCAGCATCCACGTTTGGATAGGAGATGGTGAACTGCCCATCCTCCTGGCCGGAGATTGCCTGGTGGACATATTTATCCACCAGAGCGTCCATCTGCACACAGAAATCCCGCAGGATAGGGTAGCGGTCCATGAGGGACAGCGTCCTTGCGCCGGACAGGTAAGCTGCATACCGGGCGTAGGAAGCCCCTTCAGAATTCATGAGGATGCCATCATCGATGCCCTCGCACAGTACCAGCATTCCGTGGGTGATGCCATGCTTATCCATGTGCAGTTCGCTGGCGTGTTCCGCAATGCAGGGGTGATCCCACAGCAGGTGTTCCTTTAAATAGCGGAACTCGCCGGGAGACAGCTCCACCGTATGCTCGACCACCCAGGGCTGGGCCGTTATCTCAGGCTCCTTGCGCTGGGGGATTACTTTCACTATCATCTTCTGTACCTCCGATTTCATATTTTGGCACGCCGTACCCCAGGATCTCAAAGTATCCTATGGGGTAACTGTTCTGCTGGCAGGCGTCGCCGGAGTTTCCCTCTATGGTGTACACCCTACCATTTTCCACCTTCTCCACGATACCCACATGGTCTGGGCTGCCGTCCTGGGTTCCGTTTTCCAGCCAATCGAAGAATATTATCATGCCAGAGGTGGGTGTGGCGGAGCCATCCATCCAAAGGTTTCTGGCCTGAAACCAGTTCACCCCCTGGCTGCAGCCTGAAAACTTAGGCATAATGCCGCTGTCGATATACCCGCACTGGTCTGCACACCAGGAAACGAAACAGGCGCACCATTCTACCCGCGAGGGGAACCCATACCAACTCCAGTACGGTTCACCGCCTACGTTTCCAAGCTGGGAGCGGGCCACGTCCACGATCTGCCGGTTCACAAAAGACATGATTTTTTTAAAATCATCCGGGTCGATGTCCGTACCAAAGGCAGCATTCACAGCGGCGATGAGTCCTGCATGGGTCTGTCCCTCAACAAAACAGCCCGCCAGTTTTGCTGCAAAGTCAGGCTCATGGGCGAAGTCACCCAGAGCAAAAACGAACAGCACCAGCGCCTCTTTGAGCCGCTTTTCCTGTCCTCTGCCGGTCAATTCCGTCTGGATGGCATTGCCGGTATCCTCCATGAATTGCAGGTCGGCGCGCTGTTCGGCAGTGAGATTCTGCACAGCCAGGCGCTGGAACTCGTCCACATCGATCTCAAAATCAGAGCTGAAAATGGCGATTACCGCTGCAATGGGCATGATGACCGCCACCAATAATGTCAGCACGATGCCGACCACTTTCTTCAGCGTTTTTGGGTCTGACAGCAGAGCAACAGCTATTTTCTTGAGGGCTGCACCGAGAGCTGCGCTCATCGGCCACCGGCCTTTCCAAAGAGGGTTGACTTGTAATCCGGCGCAATTACCTGGAGCAGGTACCTTTCATTGCCGCAGCGGTACAGGCAGGTACCGCGCTCCGGGTACTTTATCAGCTCAAATTCGCTGGGCTCCACCTGCAAGGCGTCCATGAAATCCTTGGGGTTGATCTGCCCGGCATTGAACAGAAACTGATGGGTTGGAATGGAAAACAGCGGTTTCGTGAACTCCCGGATGCTGGGAATCAAAAAATCCTCGATATTCTGGCTGGCCAGGATGATCGAGGAGTCTTTTTTGCGAACACGCTTCATGGCATTGCGGATATATTCGATTGCCGTCATATTGGTGAGAAACAGATACAGCTCATCGATGCTGGCGGCGGTGTTGCCCTTGCCAAGCAGTTCGTTGGACATATACGAAAGAATGTTGAACAGCATGGCGTCTTTCAGGCGTTTGTTGGTATCCATAAGGCCCTTGACTCCGAAACACAGGAACTTGTCATCTACGATATTGGTGTGACCGTTGAAATATTTGCTCTCCGCGCCCACGCACATGGAGTTGATGCCCAGGCACACCTCCTGGAGCATTTCCTCGGTGTAGAGATACTTCCTTTCTCTGTCGTAGGTGTTGAATTCCTCCTGGCACAGCTTATAGAAGTCGGACATGGTGGGGAAATCCGTGGGCCGCTTTGTGGAGTAGTCGGTGCTGTCCGTGATGCCGAAGCGGGCGTAAAGTTTCATGAGCAGGATTTCTATCGTGTCAATTAGAGGGTCGCTGAAATCCTTATAGACCCGGAAGAAGTCTTTGAGGAAGGCGATATGCTGACTCAAACGGGTGACTCGCTTGAAAGCATCCGGTGTAGCGGCGTCCACATCCCCGGAGCCGTCTGTCCATGCTTTTGGTTCCAGCGGGTTGATGGTGTACTCCCCGGACATGAAATCGATATAACATCCACCCAAGGCGCAGGTCAGTTCCTCATACTCGGACTCCGGGTCCAGGCAGATGCAGGTCTTGCCACTTTCCCGGATATTTGTTAAAATGAGTTTCAACAGGTAAGACTTTCCCTGCCCGGAGTTGCCCAGGATGAGGATGTTGCTGGTTGTCTTATCTTCTGCCCTGCGGTCGAAATCGACCAGCACATTGGAGCCGTACTTGTCCCGCCCGATATAAAGGCCATGGGGGTCTGTCTTGCCGGAGAAGTTGAAGGGGTACAGATTTGCCACAGAACTGGCAGGCAGCACCCGCTCATATTGCGCTCCAAACTGGTTGGCGCCCACCGGCAGAACAGAAAGGAAGCCCTCTTTCTGGCGCAGGGTCAACCTGTCGACGGAGATTTTGGAGCGGGTCAGTTCCATGGATATCTCGCTCTGGAGTTCCTTCAGCTTGTCCAGCGAACGTGACTTTAGCTCGATAAAGACGGAACAATGGAGCAGGGGTTCCTTATTCTTCCGCAGGTTGGCGAGGAGTTCTACCACATCCTGGAGGTTCCCCTGAGCCTCGATGGTTTCATTGACATCGTTGCCGCCGGACATGAGCTTATTTTTTCTAGTGGCATTCTGCATGATTTTGCGCTGCTCCATAGGCTCCACCAGCCGGTGATAGATGCGCAGGGTCACGCCGCTGCGGTCGGCGAGCTGGGACAAAATTGCTTGCTCCTCGGTGCTGGGCGGGTACTCCCGCACTACCCACACACTGCGGTAACTGTCGCCCACGATATAATAGTCGCTCATAAACCGAACAGCACCAGGCAGGATACAGTCGAAGAAGTCCTTGGTGCGGACAGCCTCAAGCTGGGCCGGATTCATCTTTTTGCGTTTTTTCTTGAACATATAAACACTTCCATTTCTATATTTTTGCTGCTATGACCAGCAGCCTGCCGTTGTGGGCGGAATCATAACAGGTGGACAGGGTCAAAAGCTGCCGTCCATATTTAGGGATAGGATTGGTGGTGAACAGCGCTTTGCCAGCAATTTTCTCAACAGCGTTGTTGAAATCTTCTGCGTTATCGGCACCTACAAACTTATACCACTCATCGTTGCTTTTCACTTGAATGACAGCGAACACCTGATACTCAGCACAGCCGTCCGCTGTTTGAAATTCAATGATGGGGTGCTGGTCGCAGAAATCCTTCTGTACATAACCCCGCAGTCCCGCAAACATGGTGCCGTTCATCATGTTGTGGCCGTAGATGATGAGGTTGTCGCTGTCCAGGCTACACCGAAAATCCAGAAAAGGCACACCCGATTCGCTGTACTCGCCGTGGAAATTCCGGCGCAGGTACCGCTCGGGATCGTCTGTCGTGTGCATAACCGGGTAGTTAATGTCAGTGCCGGGGATGCACAGCCAGCCCACAAAATCACCGTTCATTGCAAACAATTCAGAGAGGTCACGACGCTGCTCTTGGGATTCTTCCTCATTATCCGGGGTAGGAGTTGCGGTGGCCCCTGGCTGCTCAGTGATAGCAGGAGATCCCGATGGCGTGGAATTCACATCGAGATTCTCCACAGTCACAAGCTTAACGAGCTGCTCGAAGTCCTCTTTTTCTTTCTGCCGTAAGAGCAATTCCCGGCCCACCATAGTGCCGCAGACCATCAGAACACCCAACAACAGAATAGCAAAAACGCCGAACTTAATCCTCCGGCTCGTCATAGTATACCTCGAAAAACTGGCCGCCGTCGGTGTCCGGCAGTTGGTCGCCGTTCATGCTGGAATCGAAATAGATAGCAAGGAATCGCTTGATATCGCTTTTCCTCATGCGCCGCACCTCAAAGCCCTGCTCGGAGATCACCTTTTCAATGCGGTTCACGGCCTGGAATACCTGTTCAGACTTCATCCCTTTACACCGGCTTATGAACAGGAACTGCCGGGCCGTCGCCATCTCCGCCTGCGCCCGGTCCAGCATATCCATGTCCTGTTCCAAGAGATGCCGCACCTGGGGGTTACGTTCCTCGTGGAGCCGCCCTTGCAGATATGCCTGGTTGTCATCGAAGCACTCGCAGGAGTCGGTGCAGGTGATCTCGATATCTGGGATGGCGGACAGCACCATCATGAGGTGGCGTATCTTTATCTCGATGTTCGTGTGGGACAGCACCGAGATATTGGTGGGGGACACCAGAAAAAATAAGAGCTCGCCACGGCTGGTGGCAAGCCCGTATCTGGTGAAATTCTGAATCCCCATGAGCTCCTGGGTGGAGCGGCCTTTCTTCTTTATGCCCATTTTCATTACCTCCAATCGTAGGTTTGCTGGCTGGATATAAAGTAGCTGGCGGCATACCGCAGGAAGTCCAGCACCGTGGTGTCATCCATGCGGATGGTGAGAAAAGCAAAACACAGCGTCACTGCCGCCGGTACCATGAAGTGGAGCTGCACCAGCGCCAGCACGGACAGCAGCGCCGCCACGCACAAGATGGCGAAGTCACGCAGGCCCCAGAGCCAGAGATTCGCCGTCGCTTTCAGGTTTTGCGGATATAAATAGGTCGTCATTTGATGCCTCCTTTATGCGAGTGCCTTTGCCACAGACCGGGTCATGTTGACCGCCGTGCTGGTGGCATGGACAACACTCATCATATTGACTTTTACGCTGGAATCCAGCCCAAACTGCTGGGCGATCCTCGGCACTTCGCCCGCTGCCAGCATGATCCCCAGGGCCAGCAGCATATTATCCGAGAAAGTCAGCAATCCCAGGAACAGCAAGGTTGTCTGTAAAAATGCCGTCAGGCACAGGGCAATGATCTGCTTTATCCATTGGTTGAAGCCGTCGGTGTATCCCCTGGGAACCGAGAACATATAGAGCGCTCCTACCGCCATCTGAATCAATAAAATTCCTCCGCGCTTGATATTAGCAAAGAAAATTTTCATCACGCAGTACGCAAAAGCTATGAGGGCCAGCAATTCAAACAGCCCTATTACGGTATTCTGCGGCAGTACAAAGTTCGCCGTTAGGATAGCAATGCTCTGCTCCGACAGCCCTTGCGCCTGCTGCCCGGAAAATATCCGTGTCAAATCACCGGCAAAGGTGTTCTGCAAATTGATGCAGAACTTATAAAGTTCTACAGGAACAATCCCAATCAATGAACAGGCGAAAAAGCCCTTCAGCACATTTATTGCAGTAGTCTTGACACTGGCCCTGCCGGTCTGGTATTCTATGGCTATATCGAACACAGCTACTACGGTTCCGGCGATAAACAGCGACCAGCCGAACATGGTAAACAGGGATATGGTCGCGCTGACCCAGTTCAGGTCGAAAATATCCGCGCCCATGTTTCCCATCATGGTGAAGAAATCGCTGGCTGCGTCAAAAATCGTGTTGTAAAACCATCGGATCATGGCGTCCCATATGGCAGCAGACACCTGCTCTCCAATCGTATCGAACACCCCGCCTACGGCACTTCCAATACCTCCGAGGATGTCGCCTAACCAATCAAAAATGTTGACCACCTCCTAAAAATGTAGGGATGATGGACGGCGCACGCCGCCCATCTCCCGGTCAAAAAATTACAGAATAGTCCAGATATAGAGCGGCGCCGTCATCATGAAAATCAAGCAGGCGAACAAGATGGCAGGAGCAGTAAACTCAAACTGCCCATGTTTTTTGTATTCAAAATATGCAGTTCCAAGTTTAACAAAGAACAGGATTGCCAGGATCATGTCTATGACGGGGAACACCACGTTGTCCACCACCGCCCGGATCTGGGTTTGTGCCGTTGTCCATGTGCTCTGAATTGCCCCTGCCACGTCGCCGGTCGCCATAGCGGGAACCGCCAGAACCGGCACCAGCAGGGCCGCAAACACAGTGCAGAGCAAAAACTTTTCCCATCTTTTTCTCATGCCAAAACATCTCCTATCACTTTTTTGATTTCATGTTCCTTGATAATTCTAACCTTGATATTGAGATTGTGCGCCAGCTTGATTTCTTGCGCCATGCCCTCCGTGGTTTCATCCCCGAACACCCAGACCTCATCGCAAAACCACAACAGGCTAAGCCCGGCCGCAATGCCCATTTCACGCTCCTTGGGGATGCTGTCATTCAAACACATCGCATAAAAATGCGGGGTGACCGAAGCCGCCCCGCACCTCAGTGCGTATTCGCTATACCGCTTTGCCTTTTCCAGATTGCCTGCCACGTCCCCGCCCAGGGGAGCACAGATATACACCTTCTTCATCATTCAAAATCCTGCTCCTTTTTCTTTCTGCTGTACATAATGATACCGGACACCAGGCCGCCCAAGGCGATTGCGCCCAGGCCCAGCCAGAAGCCCATCATGGAGCGGTCGCCGGTCTGAGGGTTGCCGGGATTGGGAGTGGTGGGCTTGTCCGGCGTGGGCGGCACGATCTTCACTGTCTGCCCCTCATCGTTGATATTCTCATGGGCGGCGATTTTTACCTCGCCTTGATACAGAGTTTCAAACACAACGATTTCCGTGGCCTGGGTGATGCCGCTGCCGTCAAAGGTGAACTGCACTACAGTTTCACCGTCTGCCTTTTCGGGAGCGAAAACAACCTCGTCCCGAATCTCCTGACCGTCAATCTTCAGGGGTTCGCCTGTGGCTTTGTCCATGAGAACGCCTGCCAGCTTGTACTCCAAGCCAGGGGTCAGGTTCTTGTAGGACACCACGTCCTCAATGGTGATTTCTTTTGCGGGAGCGGCTTCTTTTTTGCCGCCGATGGTGGCCTTTGTGCCGATCTCCGGCCTGGTGACAGTGATGGTAACGGTCTGCTCCTTGTCGCCAATATCCTCATGAACAACGACTTCTTTGCCGTTCAGAGACAGTTTCTCGAACACCACGATATCTGTAGTGGAGTTCACCCAAGAGGTGTCAAAGGGGAAGGAGACTGTGACCTCTCCTTCAGCTTTTTCGGGCGTAAACACAACCTCGGCGCGGATTTCCTCACCGTTGAGCTTAAAGGGTTCGCCGGTGGTCTTGTTCATGAGCGTACCGGTCAGCTTGTACTCTTTCCCAGCAGTCAGGCCCTTGTAAGACACCACGTCCTCAATGGTGATGAGACCCTCGTCGGATACCTCTTTCTTGCCGTTCACAGTGGCTTTCGTGCCGATCCGCGGCCCGGTGACAGTCACTTTGACGGTCTGAGCAGGGTCCTCAATGTTGGCGTGAGCCGCCAGCTCGATCCCCTCACGGGACAGGCTCTCAAAGGCCACAATCTCGGTGGAATCCACCAGCCCGGTGGTATCGAAGGTGAACTGTACTACAGTTTCGCCGTCTGCGGTTTCGGGAGTGAAAGTGCTCTCGGCATGGATTTCCTCGCCGTCCACCTTGAGGGCCTCGCCAGTGGTCTTGTCCATAAGGATGCCGTACACAGAATACTCCTTGCCGGGAGTCAGATTCTTATAAGCGACCACATCGTCAATGGTGATGGGGCCATCGACGGTAACTTCTTTTTCCTCTCCGATGGTGGCCTGGGTGCCGATCTCAGGCACATGGACGGTGACCGTCTGGTTCTCATCGTCCAGGTCGGCATGGACAGCCAATTTCCGGCCATCCTGATACAGATTTTCGAACACCACGATATCTGTGTCGGCTTTGATATACTTGGCGTCGAACTCAAAAGAGACAATTACAGAACCATTAGGCGTTTCGGGTGTAAAAACAGTTTCAGCTTTTACCTTCTCGCCAGCAATTTTCAGAGGGTTGCCTGTAGATTTGTCCATAAGCACACCCTTGACAACATACTCCTTGCCCGGCACCAGATGGGTGTACTCCACTACATCTTCCAGCGTGAAGATTTCGGTAGCGTTGACTTCCTTTTCGCCATCAATGGATGCAGTTGTGCTGAGTTCCGGGATGCGGTCATTAACAACCGTGATTTCAATAACCTGCTCGTCCCGCTCCACCTGCACATGGTGGACATCCGTGTTGGGGAGATACCCGTCGGCAGGCTGCAGCTCCCGGACGATCCAGTTCCCCAGAGGGACATTCTCAAAGCTGAACACACCTTCCTCATCTGAAGTAGAGGTCAGTATGGCGGTGTCAGAGGTGAACTGTAATGCATCAGGACGGAATAAGCCGAACAGCGCACCAGCGATGGTTTCCTGGGTCTCCCGGTCGATTTTCAAGCCCTTGATTCTGCCGTAAATGAGTTCGTTGGTGATAGGTTCGCCGTCGTTCAGGGCAATTTCCACCAGAGCCACGTCCTGTCCTGCGTACTCAAACACAACCGGGTACACAGTGTCCGGCAGGGTGTAGTGCTTATCAGTAGAAACCTCTTTGACATAGTAACTGCCCAGAGGGAGGTCGGTGACAAACACAACGGAGCCGTCCTCAGTGCAGTTTATGGTTTCAATCAAGCCATCGGCGGGTATGACGGAACCATCCGCAGCGGTGATATCCTCGCTGGCGTACAGGCCAAACTGCACCGTAGCGATTTCGCCGTTCATGCCGATCTGGAACCGCTCGTCCTGCTCCAGCACCTTATCCAGGCTGATTTTTATCTTCTGCCGGTCATCATGAAGAGTGGTGCTGGTTTCAGTGATATCGGTTTCCTGGCCTGCATAGGTCAACTCTACCAGGTGCGTTTCTGTGTCCAACACGGCGCCAAACGGGGCCTCAACTTCCCGCACCTGGTACTTCCCCAGGTAGAGGGGTTCGGTGGCAACGGAGCCGTCCTGGGCGGTCGTAAGGGTGGACACCACCTCGCCCGCCGCATAGCGCAAAGTACCGTCCGGGGTGATGATGTCCTCAGCAGCGGTCACCTCGTAGACCGCACCTGCCAGAGCCCTTTCCTCATAGACCGGCTGGTAGCTGACGGGGAAGGTGGCTTCGTTGCCAGCCTCGTCGGTGGCCGCGCCACCCAAAGCTGTCACGGAGGAGAACACTTCTCCCAGTTTGTTGAGGGAGATTGTGCCCTTTTGCGGCATATTGGACCGCTCCACTTCTACCACAGTAACAGCGCTTTCCTCAGTGGAATTGTCGGGTGTGATATCGAAATAGACAGGCTCCGAGTTCAGCACATAGCCGTAAGGAGCCTGCACCTCCACCAGAGAATAGCCTGTGCCGTAAGGCAGAACTTCCGGCGTAATGAGGGTACCGTCAGTGGTGGTGTAGAAGGTGTCGATGGTGGTTACTGCCGGGTAGGTGAACTGCATGGTGACGAGCTGCCCGTTGGGGTCGTAAATCTGAAAACCTGCTCCGGCGTAGGGGATAGCCTTGCCGGTTTCGGCGTCGGTCTTGATTACCTTGACGTAGCTGGTGAATGGCGCGTTGTTAATAAGATAGCGGTACACGCCGCCGTCCTTATTGATGAACACGTCGAAATCCTTCATGAGCTCGCGCCCATCCCAGCCTTTGGTCTGGCGGACGGTGTACACGCCGTAGGGCAGCAGCTTGGTTTCGGCGTAACCGTTTTCGTCGCAGGTCAGGTAGTCACGTTCGGATTCCTTGGCGCTGCTGTAATCACCAGCAGATTTCAAAAATACAGCAAACTCAGCACCCACCTCGGGAGTCTCAATCTGGGTGGAGCCATCGTCGCAGTGCTTGATGAGGGTGATTTTTCCCTTCTGCACGGTTTCGGGGCTGGTGACAGCAGGGACGGAGTTGAACTCCACCTCATACTGTTTGGGGTCTGCACCTACAGGGTAGGCGGTTTCATCCAGCAGGTAGCCCTCGCTGGGGCTGATCTCCTGCACCGTCCAGCCAGAATCACACACATAGTAGCTGGTGGTGAAATGGCCTTCGGAATCTGTGGTGTAGGTGTCCACCAGCTTGCCGTCCTTGTACACGCCGTAGATGGCCCCTGCCAGAGTGGCGTCACCCTGGGGCGCAGTCGTTTCGCCGTCCACCTTATTCAGAGTGATATTGAACTTTTTCAGCACGTTGCGGAAAGATACGTTGGCGACCTTCTCCCACTCAATATTGGTGGTCTGCGTGGCAGGCACAACGTAACGGACAGCCGTATCCACTTCCTCCAAGGTATACCCGCTGCCGGTGGGTACATCGGTGAACTGCGCTACGCCAGAGCCGTTGGTGGTGGCGTAGAGATCAACAGTTTCTCCGGTAGAAGAAGTCCCATAGAGATGAAAACGAACACCAGAATTCAGGCCATCCTCGCTGTTTTTGGTAACGGTCAAGCTGCCCTTCTGGAGAGTGTTGTTGAAAGAAACGGCTGCTGTCTGCCCGGCCTGCACGGTTACCTTCTGCGGCTCCTGGGGGACATAGTCCCCGGCCATTTGCTCACTCACAGTATACTCGCCCGGCTGCAAATTGTCGATCTGCACCTCGCCCCGGCTGTTGGTGGTGACGGTCTGGTCGATGCCGTTTCCGGTGATGCGGAAGGTAATTCCGTCCACCTTGCCGTCCTCAGAGGTCTTGATGATTTTTGCGGAACCGTAAGAAACATTGAGTTTCAGGTAAGCAGCGATGGGGTCTGTGACAGACTGCGTGTAGGTCACCGTGTTCTGCTGCCCAACGCCAGGGCCGAAGGTGCCGTCATCCCACACAACCAAGCCCATGCGCTTGGAGTCCTTTTTGCTGGCGCTGACAGTCACATCGCCGGTAGGCGCGGTGGGGCTGGTTATGGTTAAGGTGTTGCCGTTGGCACTGAATTTCATACCAGCATAATCGGAGGAAAAGGTGTAGTTGCCCAGCACATTGTTGGTATCTGTGAGCGAGGCCGTATACTGGCTGCCATCCCATTCCAGCTCGATGGTGGGCGCTTTACCCCGGCTTTTCGCCATAAACGAAGGCACCTTGCTGTGGTTCTGCACACTGGTAACCATGGAATTATACTTGTCCATGATTCGGGAGCGCAGGGGATGCCCAGGCTTTATAAAGTCCAGGATGGGGTTCTTGCCGCCGGTGCTGACGTGGGCGAAATTTTCATCTCTCTCGCCCACGATGGTTTCCCAAATTAAGAGTTGTGTGGCGTAGACATGGGCCAGCTTGTCGGCAGCAGCACTATTTTGAGACACCCAGGTGGGGTCGATATTTCCATTATAGCCGTACTGCAAAATGCGGCCAATCAGCGACTTGATGGTGTCTGCATCAATAGTCTTGTTGAGGGACGAGGGATAGTTATCCCAAAAGGTTTCATCTTTCGCCGTGAAGGTGTGGGCGTTGTCGATGGGTGTTCCCGGCTCGATGCAATACGCCACTTTACCCTCATAGGAGCCGACCGCAAAGGTCGCGAACATATCATAGGCGTCCATATACCAGCCGTTCATGAACTGGAGATCGTCACGTTCCCAGTGATCCCGGTTGGCCTCGGCGTCACGGGGAAAACTCACCATATAGATTTCGGAACGCTCTCCAGCGGCCTGGGCCGTAGTACCGAAACTGAGGAACATGGAAAAGCACATGAGCAAGGCCATGACCAGCGCCATGCTTTTCCGTTTAACTGTAGATGTCATATTCTCTCCTTTTCTGCCCATTTGGGCAACAAAAAAAGGACACCACTTTTGCGGTGTCCTTTGGGGGTTATTTTGTTATCATGCGTATCCGATATAAATGTTGTAGTTGTTCCCTCCTGTGGATTCATACCATATCCACACATCGGTGATATCCGGGTCGTTTGCATATCTATTCATCCTGCTGCTGATGTCCCTCTCCAGGCAGGTGCTGTGCGGCCCGGCCCCGATGGGGTTGTCCCAGCAGTCTACCGCCGAGCTTTCCAGCCGTAACCCCAGCCCCTGTGCGCAGCTTTGCGCGTACCCTATCCAGTAGCCGATATCGAAGGTGGGTTCCTCTATGACCGGCTCTGGCGTGGGTTCTGCCGGGGCTGGTGTAGGCTCGGCAGGCGCGGGTGTTGGCGCTGGAGGCTCCAGTGTGGGAACAGGTGTCGGCGCGGTAGTAGCTGCTGGCGGTGGGGTGGGGGTAGCCTTGACGGTGACTTTCAGGTAGGCGTCAGGTTCGGTGGCAGGCGGTTCAGGGGTAGGGGTGGATGCTGCCGTTTTTGGCTCTATAGCTGGATTTTTTTGCTGTTCCTCTGACTCCTTTGCTTCTTTCTGCTGAGCGGCAGGGGCGGTTTTGGGGTCCTCTTTTGCAACCTGTGCGGCCTCTTTTTCCCTTTCTGCCGTATCCAGTTTAACCTTGAGGCCAGCCGTGATCTGATCTATGACGGCACTCGTGTCAATACGTTCCCCGCTGATATCGCTGGGCAAGTCTACATTCAGCACAAGCGCCTGGAGCGCGGGTTCCGGCTCGGAGTGTGTGGCCTGTGGCTGTTTCATCTGACACCCAGCACTGCTCACCAGCAGGGCAGCGGTTAAAATAGTGGTCAGGATTTTCTTCATAGGGTTCATCCTCTCTTGGAGTTTTTCTTGACCACAAGGATACCATAAACTCCCGAAAAGTCCAGGCCAAAATCAAATAAATATGCAACAAAGATTCAGCCGAAAACTTTGGACGATTTGGGCGGAGCGCGGATCGTTTTCAATCCAGAACACCTCCTGTTATATCGGTGTGTCAGCTTCCCGGATGCGCGGAGGGCCGGTCCGGATTTCCCTCTTGGGCAGCCTGCCCAGGCTCTCGGAAAGCTGCACGAATGCAGCCTTTTGCAGTTCTACCGGCAGAGAGTCTAGTAGCTCCAACAGCATGGCGTGGTCATCCGTCACGGCCTGTACAGTTTTGTCTTGGCAGTTGTCGCAGAGCTTTTCTCTGCGGACAATCACCGACCTGCCGTCAGCAGACTCAGTAAAAGACAGCACGTCGTTGTAGGCAAAACCCACCCGCTGCCTGATTTCATAGGGAATCGTGATACGTCCCCGCTTGCCCAAAATGCGCAGTAGCTTTTTCATTCATCAAGTCCCCTTCCGTCGCAGTTGGCCTCGCAGGGGCAGCTTTCACAATCAAACTCGCAGGGAACAGCGTTCAGCGGGCAGCTTTCGCAGTCCCGGTCGCAGACATAATCCGCTGTGGTATCCGGCGTGTCGATGATGATTTTCCCGGCGCGGGCGCTCACTTGGATGATGCTTTCGGTGTTGATGCCCGCTTCCAGGAACATTTCCAGGGGAACGGACACCAGAATAAATTGCTCACTTTTCAAAATAATCACTTCCTATATCTCAAATGCCAGTTGCGCTGGCTTGGCTTTTTCTCTTTCAAATAAATCGTAATTACCGATAAGCAGTTCCTTGAACTCTTTCCCGGCCTCGTATCTTTGCGCCATGGAGTGTACCCTGGTGAAATCGAACACAGGAAAACCGTCATACAACTCCCGAATCTCCGGGCAGTCGTTATACGAGAGCAGGAACTTTCCCTGCATAGCTGCCGCCGTATCCCGCAGGCGCACATGGTCTGCCCAAGCAAACTCCACCGCGTACATATCCTCTGTGGAGAAATACGGCGGGTCCAGGTAGAAGAAGGTGTCTGGCCGGTCATAATGGTGGATGAGGGTTTCAAAATCCTGATTTTCGATTACCACGTTAGCCAGCCTGCCCTCTAACTGTTGAATCAAACTGAACAGCCGCCGCAAATCAAAGGGCTGGGAGGCGAAAGATTTCTTCCCGCTGGAATAACTGTACCGCAGCAACTTCAGGTACATGGCCGCCCGGCGTACATCGTAATCTTTCGTGATGCGCTGACGTATAGCCTGCAATTCTTCCGCTACTGGAGGTGAAAACAGGACCTCCGTTAGCTCCATTTCTTCTGCCAGGAATTTATCGTCGAACTGTTCATGTTGGAAAAACTTCTTGATAGCCATAAAATCTGCTCTGGAATTGAGGCTGCAAAAGCCCAACTCCCGGATGGTCGCCATGGTGCGCTCTTTCATGCAGTGGAACAGATTCGTAAGGTTCCGGTCAAAGTCGTTGTAAATCTCGAAAGGGTCAGGTGGCTTGCCCAGCAGCACACTGCCGGAGCCGCCAAACACCTCCACGAACCTGCCATATTTCAGAGGAAACAAGCTGTAAATGATGGGGAGGATGGGCGCTTTATTGCCCACCCAGGATACCGGCGATTTGATATATTATCATCTCTTTTCTATGCCGGAAAACTGTCCAGAAAACGAAAAAAGCCGGTATCATCGTCCTCTGAACGATTGATACCGGCCTAAATTTTTGCTATACTTATTTCATGGACATCCCGCTGTCGAGGTCCTCATCTGCCCCCATTTCTGCGGATTCTTCAAACTCGCCCAAATAATTGGGAACATAATCAGACAGCCAAGTCCCGCCAAAGGTATCGTGAGTTTTCAGCCTCCAGATTGCCAGTCTGCCTACATCCACACTGACATCTTTGAAGGGGAACAGCAGGCAGGTCAGGCCGTTGTGCTCGAATGCAGAACACTCCGTAAACTTGCTGCCGTTTTGCAGGATACCTTCCTCGGTCAGCATTTTGTTGAGGCCGTCCACCCACTCCTGCAAATCCCCGCCGCAGCCTTGGAGGATCAGGCCCTCAGTGTTTCCCATGCGGCGCAGGGCGTCAGTAGTGATCTTTTTGATGCTCACAACTTCGGCCCTCCCATATCTTCGCTTTCGTCCTCATCTTCATCCATGCCATAAAATCCCCATAGGCCATTGGCATAGTCGACGGCCTCCTGCCCGGTAGGGTAGAACTCCCCATCCGGCGTTCCGTTGTGGTACTCCACCTCGCCGCAGTTGTGACCGATATCTTCATCTGCCCACTGGTGTACAAAGTCGAGGTCGGGATACATAGCAGCCAGCTTTTCCATGATGGGTGTGGGCGGCGACCAGGCGGTCAGGAACTGTAGGGTCTTACCGTCAAACTGAACACCGCCCTCGTAGCCGTAGGCGTTCCACTTGGTACCCCAATTCCGTGTGCGCCACTTGTACCAGCTGGCAGCGCCGTATTTTTGCTCATTCTGAAACGCCTGCTTGCCCAATTTCCATTCTGTCTGGTCGATGTCGGGGTGAACACGCAGGAATGCCTGCTCGGATTTTTCGGGGATGTTCAGCAGGTCGAAGTCCTCTTTTTTGCCGTTAAAGGTATAGACCTCAATGAAGTCCTGGTAGGCTTTCAGACCACGCGTAGTCCGGGGGCCTTCTTCAATATCCAACTCTGCGGGCATGGGGGTTAGTTTGTTGAAGTCGATGGAACCCAGGCCGTATTCATCGTTCTTGATGGCCGCAAACAGAGTGTTAATCCTGGCAGGATTCCCTTCGATTTTGATAATATTTATTACATGGTTCGGCATGGTGACCTCCAAAAAATGTCTTTGATTTTCTCGCCCAATGCGGAAATGACAGGCACCGTAACGGCGTTGCCAGCCATCTTATAGAGCTGTGCGTTGGACAGCCCGGTATCCGCAGCTTTGTGGAACTGCTCGTCACTAAACCCCTGCAAGCGCCAGCACTCTATAGGCATAAGTTTTCTCACTTTGCCGTAGTGCAGGTTGCCGTCCGTGTCTTGCACAGGGATGGAAAAGGGAGCCTGTCCCTCTACAAAAACACCTGACTTTCCTCCCTTGAACTTGCCGATGCCCGCATCCTGATTTGCCAGCAGACACCTGGCATTTTCGGTCAGTTCCGGGTTTTCGTTCAGGTCGATAAAAAAATATCCCTGGTTATTTCCAGGGGTAACAGTGTGCGCGATTTTATACCCAACCCTGCCGCGCCGGGTATTCATGGTGGCGTAGGCCAGGTCGATGCTGTCGCCGGGCCTGGCAAGCTGATAGCCTGCTTTCGTCATAACTTTTATGGGCAGAGTAACATCGTACAGACCGGTCTTGCCGCCAAACCCGCCAGCGGTGCTGGTCAGGGTAATGGATACTCCGGCGGGGGAGTATACCCGGCACCCTTCCGGGCCAGGTAGGACTTGCTCAAGAGCCGCTCCATTTGTGTCTGTGAAAGAAAGTATTTCTCCGGCACATTTTCCTCTAAGATATCCGACAATATACACCCTTTTGCGGGACTGGGGGACTCCAAAATCCTTGCTGTGTGAGTTGAGCCTGCTCAACTCATGCACCTCAGCCACGCGACATCGTACCCCAGGTCATCCAGCGTAGCGAGGATTGTCGTAAATGTCCGGCCTTGGTCATGAGATAAGAGCCCGGGAACATTCTCAAGCAGCAGAAATGCAGGTCCTTTACTGGCGGCAAGACGTGCGATTTCAAAGAACAGAGTTCCTCTGGCATCGTCGGCAAATCCTCGCCGTTTTCCAGCGATTGAAAAAGACTGGCAAGGGAAGCCTCCGCAAATAAGGTCGATATCCAGCAGCGTGCCGGGGTCGATGGTTCTAGCGTCTGCATAGAAAACTTCTCCTTCTGTGTTGTACATAGCGTTGTACGCCTGATTTGCGTATTTGTCTATTTCGCAGTGGCCCACGCATTCAAAGCCGCCCACGGCCTCAAGGCCAGAGCGAAAACCGCCGTCCCCCGCGAACATATCAAAAAATCGGATAGCCATCTGCCATCCGGCCTGCCTTATAGTTAAATTTCACCTCACATTCTCATTCCAAAATCTTCGTCCTCATCCATGTCCGGTTCGATTTCCTTTTGCCATTGCGGTTCATCTGAGTGGCAGAAGTAGTCATCCAGGCACTGCACGCTCTGGTACAACTCCAGCCACTTTGGATTGTTGGAAATGGTCTCATACTCATACATGGGGGAGCCGTGGTAGCTGACATCCTCGCCGTATACCAATTCTCCGTCCTTGACACAGACAAAGCCATCCCTGGGCGCAAAACCCAGCCGTGCCTTGAGTGCCCTGAACGCCTCCACCGGGTCGATATAGACTTCCTGCTCAAACACAGCCCTGATTTTCATATCTTTCATAGGGATTCCTCACATTCTCATGGACGGGCAGTCCTCGTCCATATCCTGATTTTCTTCCTGTTCTTCTGCCAGTTCTTCTTCGGTCAGCTTACGGAAGGAGTCCTCGCTGGGGATGAGTCCCAGCGACCGGCCATTGTCGAAACGGCAGTGCAGGGTGCCGATATCATCCACCGCCATGACGGTCCCGCGCGTGTTGTCGCTGACACGGTGAATGTCCTGGCCCATACTCAGCAGCATGATCCGGATGCCGGAGGGGTACTCGGCCTTGTATCTCTCTGCCTGACGATGCAGGCGATCCCATTCGTTCATATTGAACCTCGCTTTCCGCGTTATGCAACACTACATTTTCATGCCCTGGTGCTGATCCAAGTGTTCTTCCAGTTCATCCTCGGTGCAGAGGAAATAGTCATCGCCGCTCTGCCAGTAGGAGACGTAGAGGTCGCCCTCATCCGTACTGATGGGCCGCTGCTCGAAGCCCTCTCCAAGCCCATCTGAGCATTGCCCGATGATCTCTTCCCGCAGATCTGTCATTTCTTCTGCGGGAAGCGGTTCCTTGAGGTGGCAGTCGATCCGGCCCAGGAGCCTGCCGTCCATTTCCTCCACCGTCCAGACTGCGGACATGAGTTTGGCTGCTACACCAGGATTTCTGTCCAGATACTGCGCCATGTCACCCATTTCAGGGGCCTGCTCGTCGGCGATGCCTTGCTCGATCTGGTCTTGATACGCAACCAGGAAACCGCTGCCCACCTCGACATACTCGTCGCACTCGCCGTCATCCAGTTGGCCTACCAATGGGCAGTAGAACGTAGCTTGACCGGACCGGCGGCCTGGGTCATGTCACGGATATCCTCGAAGAGCATTTCCTTGGTAAGATACTGGTTGTGGATGATGTTTTGCTCCAGTTCTGACAGAATTTCTTCTCTGGCGGTGGATACCGCAAAGGCTACGGTGTTGGCATCAGCCAGGGTGTCACCCTTGCTAAACACCCGCAACAGGCCACTTCCGATTTCGTTGTCGGCAGTGAGCTCCACGTCAGCGGCATTGTCATCCGTAAGCAGGATACTCCGGGGCGCTTTTCGGATACCCATTTCTACTATAGCGTGGTGCAGTTCATGGATGTTGATGGGTAGTTCCTTTTCGAGTGTCGCTCCAGCCTGACTAGTGATTTTTACTTTAATCATTCGATACACCTTCTTTCATGAAATAGAAAAAGCCGGTCGCTTGTTTTGGAGATGGCTCTCCAGCGACCGGCTATGTATTTTTAAGGTGAGATGGCCAGCAGTTTTTCTTCTGCTGGCCACCTCATTTCGTTCTATTCTGTTGTTGTGAGGGTTCACTTCCTGCCGGAAAGCCAAAACGCCGTTTTTACATCCACGTTTCGGCACTTTCGAAATCCAGCCTTTTGAGATGCAAAAAACCGCGTTTTTACAGTGAAGAATTCACCATGTTCCACAGCTTTCCATAGCGTTTCGTGGAAGTGTAAAAAAGCGGCGAAATTCCGAGGAATTTCCTAACTGCCCGAACCATCCCGTCCCTTATCTTTCCATAGTGCTCCATAATGTTTATGGAGGCTGATAAGGGACAATTCAAGGGACAGCAGAATTAAGTTCATATTCTGAAATATGCAGGCGGACTGCTGCGGCGGCATCCTGCTGACCCTTAGAATTCAGTTAAGCACATCCCCAAAATAGGAATCTGCCCAGGCGGCAGGTTCCTTTTTTGCATCTCCCGATGCCAAGGGTGGCGGGAAATGCCGCTGGCCCCGGCCAGCGAAAGGAGATGAGCAGCATGTTCTACCAGAAAGTCAACCGACGCAGCCGGGAGGCCATGACCGGCTTCCTGGCCCGCCACTACCGCTACAACACCATGAACGCCTGGAACCGCTCCACGTCCTATGCCAACGACGTCAAGGTGCCGAACCTGGATATCCCCAGCGAGCTGCAAAACCTGGCCTATGACGTGGCTAGCGGCGAGGTGGAGGCTCCCGATTGGGACATATTCTTTGCCCGTACTGTCTCGGACTTTTACCAGCGCACCGGCTACCACATCGGCTTCAACGGTCGCAGCAGCGGCTACCTAGTGCTGTACGAGGCGGAGGCAAACGAGGACGGCACTTACTCACTTTATCCCGGCCGCTCCATCGACATGTACGAGGACTTTGCCGGCTGGGATATGCAGGACCTGCGCGGCCGGGTGGAGCTGGTCCAGGATTTTGACAAGACCTGCGACCGGCTGCGGGAGGGCTTTGTCTTCATGCTGGAGCACTATGCCCCCGGCCAGTACACGGAAGTCAAGAAGATACCCCACCGCGTTATGGAGCCAGCGGGCAAGGGCCTGCTGGCCTGATGAAAGGAGGAAAACTTTTGCAACCTACCCCACAGATTATCGTCCGCAACTTCGAGCAGTGTGAGCGCATACTTTGTACTGAGACCGGAACCCTGGACAATTTAAACCTGTCCAACATTATCACGCGTCTTATCCAAGACGTGGGCCGCTTCTGTGAGCGCTTCGCCAGCGATTTCATTATCAGCTGGGATATGGTTCGCAAGCAGCTGGAACCCCGTCCTGTCACAGAGCCTTACTATACCGTGGAGATTTTCGGCATCCGCCGCGCTGGCGTGGACCACAATAACTTCTTCCTGTCCCACTTGAGAAACGACAGCCGGGGCAGATACTTCTGCTGTGAGAATGTCTACCGAAAGGTGCTGGCGCTGGGCATTGAAATCCTGCCCGCCGAGTCTCCAGAGAGGTGCCCCCGCGTGACCTGCACACTAAAGGACCTGACGGACGAGCTTTGGCGTGTTGAGCCCGGCGACCTGGAGGAAAATGCAGCCTGATACAGCCAAAGCCCTTGCAAATCTCTGAAAAAAAGAATATACTAATAGTAAAGAAGGTGATACCCATGGCAATCAAGCCGTTCCATGAGCTGACGCTGGCGGACGACTTTATGTTCGGGGAGGTCATGCGCCGCCCGGAGAACGCAAAGCCCTTTTTAGAGGCCCTGCTGGGCAAGAAGATTGGCAGCATCACGGCGATAGACAAGCAGAAAGAGCTGACAGACGGCGCGGCCCTTCACGGCGTGCGTCTGGACGTGTGCCTGGAGGACGAGAGCCGCACCCAGTATGACGTGGAGATGCAGACCGGAGCCAGCTATGGCCTGGAAAAGCGCATCCGCTATTACCAGAGCAGCATTGACCGCAGGACCCTGAAATCGGCGGAAAGCTACCGGGAGCTGCGTCAGAGCTTTGTTATCTTTATCTGCACGGACGATTACTACAAGCGCGGACTGGCGGTATACAGGCGCAGGTCCGTGATAGAAGGCGCGGAGGATATTGCCTACGACGACGGCTCCCATGCCTACATCCTCAACGCCAGCTTCACAGAGGGCAACAGCAGCGCTGAGGTGCTGGACTTCCTACGCTACATTGACGCGGGCTACAGAGGCAGGCCGCTGGACGTTCGCTCGGGCTATGTGGCCCAGATAGAGCAGGCGGTGGAGGCTGTGAAAACCGATGAAGAAATGGAGGGGACTTATATGACGCTGGCTATGAAATTGCAGGATATGAAGTGGGAAGGCCGGCAGGAAGGCCGGCAGGAGGGGGAAGAAAGCAAACTGTTTGCCAACCTCAAGGCTCTAATGGAGAACCTTGATATTCCAGCGGACAAGGCAATGGATTTGCTTAATGTCCCAGCCAGTGACCGGCCAAAGTACCGGAAGATGCTGGACGAGTAACAAGCACAGCAGAAAAGTGATGGGAGGCAGGTCAACTGGACCTGCCTCCTGTTTTATTTGCCCAGGGCAGGACAGTCGCAGGGACGACAACCGTGCGACCATGGTGCGACAGGTTGTGGGACATGGAAACATATTGCCAGGAAAGGAAAGCTGGAAGTTTGTCGCACTGTCTCACCTATTTTTGAAAACTTTTAAAAGTAAGGAAAAATAGGTAGTGTATAGTATTGGGAAAAAGTTTTTTTGACAGGCTGCGACGGTGCGACAATGCGACAGCCAATCCGCATATCATGGCTCTGGTGTTATCATCCTCCCCTTTGTCCAAAGCCGCATCGTCCCGATGCCAGGAGCCGCCATGCCGTAATTTCACCTGAAAGGAGTGACCTGCCATGAGCCGCATATCCCTTGATACCCGCCTACAGACCCTGGAGGAAACGGGTTGCAGTGACCCTAGGCGGCCATCTGCTCCCGGATAGAAAGCTGGGGATAAGAAAACACCTTATGCTCGGCGGGGATGTCCTGGGGGCCGTGATAATATTCCCTAAAGTCTCCGCTGGTCTGAACCACATAGCCGCCTGGGGCCATGTGGCCGCCCTCGTTGATGGAGATGTCCCTGCCGTATGCCTCATAGTCGAAATAGTCTTTCAGTTCTTCCGGGATCGGCAAGTCCTCCGCCCAATAACGGCCCAAGTCCTCCTCATTTTCAATATCCGGGTAAAATTCAAAGCAATCCAGATTTTGCGTCAGATTGATAATATCTGCCACACTGGAGGTATGCGCCCCCGTATGGAGCACTGCCTCAAATTTTTCAAGTTCCCCTTGATCGAGTTCCGAGAGCAGGCAGGCCAGATGGTTAAGCTCGTCCAGATTTTCATATTCACCCAGATAGTCATAGAGCCCCAGCACATCGCCGTCAAAGCTGGTAATAAAAAATTCCTCATACCGTATGCCGTCCACGCCGATATGTTTCAGCAGCGTCTGCACCTCCTGGGGGCTGGTGGGAAATTCCAGTGTTTCTCCCACCAGCTCCCCCTCGTTGTATTTGCCGAGGTTGGTAATGTAAGCCTCAAACAAGGATGCCATCAGCGTTTGCCCTGGCCCTTGACGGTCAAAATGCCCTCAAGGGTGGTGGCGGTAATCCCCAGCCGCTGGGCCACGGCAATATCATTTTTCATGGCCTCGGTCATGCTGTGGCCGCATACCACCAGCACCCGGGAGCGGCGGAGCAGGTCACGGCCAATGTCAATGCCGCTTTTATGCTCCTCGGGTACTGCGTCATTGAGGAACAGCGGCAGATAGAGGGCGGGGCAGATCGGTGCAAAGCCCGCCTCATATACGGCCCGGCAATACTGGGCCGCCAGTTCTGCGTTTTCACTGTCGCCGCCAAACCATGCGGCGGTAATGTATGCAAGGGGTCGTTTCATAAGTAAAAACCTCCGTTCTATAATAAAATCGTTCAACCCTAACCCCCCGCCCTTTCCCAATCATGGGAAAGGGGGCGGCTCTGGAGGATATACCCCCCGCCGCTTGGCCGGAGATAGCACAGCCGGGGCAGGCCGTAAAGGGCAAGCCGCCGCAAGCGGCGGGGCCGTTGGCCCCCTTGACGGCCCGCTCCCGACTGCGCTTTTTTATCCCCGGCGACGGGGGATATATACCACCAGAGCCATCGCAGAGGGGCGGAGCCCCTCGGGACAAAATGTCTCGAAGTGGTTACTTGTCTTTTTCCATTTTCTTCGGGGCCTTTGCCAGCTCGGGCGGCTGTTTCTGTTTCCACTCGTCCAGCAGGCCGATGATCTGCTCTTTCATTTTGGCCGGAGTAACCTCCTTGCCGAAATACTTTTCCAGTTCAGCGGTTGAAATAATCACGCCTCGATCCTCCTTTTTCTTTTCTGATAAGATACCGTCAATCACATCGCCGTTGAGCTTGCCCTCCTGATCCAGCTCCCGGAGCTTTTTCGCCTGGGCCACCGAGGGGGACGCCTGCTCCCCGTCAATGGAAACGGCGATCAGCCTCTGGTTTTTGGGCTTGATATAGGAGAGCTCCACGGCGGGCATAAAGCCCATCTTTTTATCGTCCACCTTGTCCAGCAGTTCCGGCACAAGGGAGTTGAGCCGCAGATAGCGCATGACTTTTTTATAGTTCATGTCATGGGCCTCGCCCACGATCTCCACGGAACGCTTGCCAATGTCGCCCTCGGCAACATTTTTCAGCCGCCCGCCCTGGTGCTTGATGTCCTCCACTTCCAAATCCAGCAGGGCGGCCAGTTCGCTGGGGAGCGTCTGATCCCGCTGTTTGTTGCTGTCTTTCATGGCCTGGACAGCCTCGTGGTCGCTCATATCCCGGACGATAAAGGGCATTTCCAAAAGCCCGGCCAGTTCACTGCCCCGGCAGCGGCGGTGGCCCGCCACAATCTCATAGCCGTTTCCGTCCTTTTCCGGGCGGGCAAGGCCCGGCACCATCACGCCGTTTGCCTTAATGGATGCCACTGTTTCCTGCATTTTGGCATCGTCCCGCACCTTAAACGGATGGGGCCGGAATGTATGGAACGGATGCATCTCGGAAAGTTTCAGATACATGAGCTTGCCTTCCTCCACCGGACGGGGAGGGGCGGCTGGCCCAGGCGGAGCCTGCTCCGGGGCGGCGGCCTCCTTTTCGGGAGCCGTTTTCCCAGCCTTTGGGGGAGTTTTGGCGTCCGGGGCTTTCCCGTCACTTCGGGACACTTTGTCTCGCTTGGACGGCTGGGCCTCGCCGGGGGCCGCCTTGTCAGCCTTGGGCGGGCGGCCCTTGCGGGGCTTTGCCGCCTCCTTGCCAGCGGGCTCCGTTTTATCCTCCTTCGGGGAACGGCTACGGCGGGGCTTTTTCTGTTCGCCAGCGGCGGGCTGTTCCGCCTCACCGGGAGTCTGCTCCTTTGCGGGGGCATCCCCGGCTTTCTCTACCTCAGCCTGGGCCGCCTTTCGCTTTTCGCCCATGAGCTCATTGATCTGCTCAAAGGACACTACCACATCGCCGGGATCGGGCTTTGCGGGCCCGGCCTGTTCCTGCTGAGGTGTGGGAGCGGCGGCCTGTTCGGGAGCCAGGGCCTGGGGCTGGCCAGCCGTTACAGCCTCGGGAGCCTCCGGGATTTTTTTCTCACCGGGGCCCGTGTTCAATTTGTCATCTGCCATTCATTAACCTCCTTTTCGTTAAAATTGCACAAATTTCAGGCTTAAATTTCTGTAATTATTTTTTGCCTCCTTCCCATCTATCCACGCAAAAAAGCCGCCCGGTTTTGATGGCCGGACGGCCTTTCAGCGTAATGTGATAGATCAAATATTATTTTTGTTGTTGGTAGGCTCCGAAAAGCCTTGTATTTGCGGTTTTCCTAATTTATATGGCCCTTAATATCCTTTGGCCCAGAATACTCTACGCCCATATTTGTATTTCAAGTTCGCATGTCTCTCAAATATCATCAGGGTACTCTTCCCTTTCAGATATCCCATAAATTCTCCCACGCTCAACTTTGGCGGTATAGAAAGCAGCATGTGGATATGATCGAGCATTGCATGGGCTTCTATGATTTCCACATGCTTGTATTCACATAGCTTCCTCAGGATTTTCCCTATATCTGCCCGCAGTTTCCCATATACTACTTTCCTGCGATACTTTGGTACGATCACAATGTGGTATTGACATTTCCATTTTGTATGTGATAAACTTTGCTCGTCCATTTGGACTGACTTCCTTTGATTTTTGTGCGGTTGGCGTTACCCGCTTCCATTATATCAAAGGAGGTCTTTTTTTATAATCAACGCTATCGCTTTCTTCGGTCTCCGCCGGCATAGCCGGTGGTTGCTCTTATAACAGAAAAGAGCCCGTATCCTCGATAGAGGATGCAGGCTCTCCATATAATACGATTGGCTCATTTTTTAACAATCATCTTGAATTGTACAACATCTATCAGCATTTCTTTCCTGCATTTTGGACAGAATAGGGGGAAGTTCACAAGGACGGTGTCCTGATACACTTTATTGCGTGTTTTGCCTCCACATGAGGGACAATGTATCCATCTCGATTTCTGCTGTTTCTTCTGCAAGTGTACATCCCCACTTTCTCTTTGCGCAGCTCTGCGACTAAGCGACTGGCTTTTGCGCATTACATTTTATTAAAAAATCAAGTAAATGAGCAACTATCCCCGCAAAATAAAGCATTTCCCCGCATTTCTTGAGGATTGCACCCCCTATTTACTACTTATTTACTACTGGGGAATGAGCCTTGATACGGTAAAATACCAAGAAATGCAAAGTTACAGTTTTGACCGAACTTCCCCATAACGGTATAATGAAGCCAAGAAAGGACGGTGGACGGAATGAGGGAAAAGACCACTCACTTATATGTAGACAGCAGGGAGCGGACATTACTTTTACATAGCCTTGTGGAGCTGAAAAACCAGCTCATACAGCAGGGCAGATATGGGGACTGCGTTGACGAGCTTATCTTCAAGGTAGCCAACGCCCCGATAAAGAAAGTGAAAATCGAATATGTCTAAGGCACATCACCATGAAGCCGCTTATTCTTATGGATTTTAAGAGTAAGCGGCTTTTTTGCGTCCTGCGTCCTCTGGTACAGTTACATAGCCGCCTTGACAAAGCGGCTAAATCTATGCGAAAGGAGGACGCACCCTATGTCAAATTGCAAAGTAATCGCTTTAACCAACCAGAAAGGAACGCCCCACCGACCCCGTGGACGAGCTGATTGAAACGGTGGCTACGGCTAAAAGCAAAAAGGTAAAAGTCGCACCCTGCAAGTGCCGATGCCATGAGGAACGGTGACGACCAGAAAACAGCCGTAATCCTTGCCGCCTGCGGCATCATCCCTGTCGTGTGGCTTGCCCTGCTGACCGCACCCTATGTCAGCGGCGGCATCGTGGAGATAATGAACGGTCTGACCGTGGCAATCAATAACCCGTTTTCCATAACGGTGTGCGAGGACAGTTTAAGGACTGTCCTTATTTTTCTGCTTGCCTACGGCATGGGCGTCGGGATTTATCTCTCCACACGCAGGAACTACCGCAAGGGCGAGGAACACGGCTCTGCAAAATGGGGCAATGCAGGTACGCTCAACAAGAAGTACCGAGATAAGGACGCATCGGAAAACAAGCTGCTGACCCAGAATGTCCGCATCGGGCTGAACGGGAAGAAACACAGGAGAAATCTGAATATCCTCGTGTGCGGCGGCAGCGGTGCGGGAAAAACACGCTTTATTGCTTGTATCGTAATGGGACTAATTATTTTAATTATGGCAGCTCTAAATGGATATGTTGGCTTAAAAACTCCTGTTTTGTAATATGGGAGGTGATGTAATGGCAGATACTCAATGGATACTATGTCCAATTTGTAAAAACAAAACCCGCATTATGATACGGAAAGATACAGAGCTTAAAAACTTTCCACTCTTTTGTCCAAAGTGCAAGCAAGAAAGTTTGATACGAGTAAAAAAGTGTCATATTACAGTCATTAAAGAGCCAGACGCATAAGACGCAGAGCCGATGAACAAGTGAGCAATCACAGGTTCATCGGCTCTGTTCTTTATATGAATATAAATTGGACAAGCCCACCGAATAAAAAAAACGATGTTTCGGTGAGCCGTTTTGCTATGCCTTAAGCACTCTCCGACTTCGCTTTTGAAGTTTGGAGGGATTTTTATTGTCTGCAAGCAACAACTTCTACTTACATATACCATACCAAGGATGGGCGGATAACCTGCTAAAAAAATCCTCGTCAACATATGGGGGCTTTGTACCTCGAAAGTAGAAATCAAATCTCTATACAATAGAAATATATTCTCCTTAAACCGTAAAGGTGTGGTAACGGCCCCGTGTCCATATGCGTTGGCCTTGAGGACGGGCATCAGCGCGCAGCCGGGGGGCAGGCGCTTTCTCAGGGCTTCCACGTTGTGGCGCAGGGCGGCGCGGTCGAGCTCTATCCAGGCACGGCTTTTCTCCATCATCGCTTGCCCTCCTTTACAATCACCCTGGCGGGCTGGGCCACCACCGTGGCGCGGCTGGGGATATCGGTACTGACCACCGCACCCGCGCCTATTTTTACATAATCTCCGATTTTAATACTGCCCACCAGCACGGCCCCGGCCCCTATCAGGCAGTGTTCGCCGATCTCTGGCGCTTTGCCGTCCACCTCGCCGATAGTGACGTTGTGGTAGATGCAGCAGCCCCCTCCGATTTTTGCGTACCGGGAGATATACACCCCGTGTAGCCCGTGGGGCAGCAGCGGCTCCTCCCAGAATTTGGCTCCGTTGCCGATATAACCCCCGTGGCGGTGGGCCATCCGGTTCAGGAGAAAGGTCAGGATATCCCGGCAGATTTTGCCTTCGCACCGCTCCCGCCACCAGAACAGCGACCAATAAAAACCCATATAGTCCCCCTTTGACCATGCAGCAATTTTTTCCCGTGTACTCATGCCAGGTATTCCTCCAGGCAGAGCCCCTGTTGGGCCATGCTTTCCGCATGGGGTGCGCCCACATAGCGGAAGTGCCAGGGTTCGTGGGCGATGCCGGTGACGTGTTCCTTCCCCGCCGGGTAGCGCTCAATAAAGCCATAGGCAGGGGCCAGCTCCCGAAAGCGCTGGCAGATACCCTCATAAGGAAAGTCGGGGCGGATGAAATCTACACTTGCTCCCCGCAGGCCCAGGTCGATGGCAAGGCCGGTCTGGTGCTCACTGTGGCCGGGCAGGGCCACGAATTGCCTTGTGAACTCCCGCCCGTTGTCCCGAAGGGAATCCAGGTATATCTTCCGCTGATCCGTAAAGGAGCGCCAGCCGCTTACCGGGACGATATCTCTCCAGCAGCCCAGCTTTTCCATAAGCCGGGAGAGAGCGTTGACTGCCTCCCGCTCCAGGAGGATGTGGGCGAAAGCCGGGAAGACGGGGGCCAGATCCTGCCGGATGCTCATGGTATAGGGGTTCTGCCGGTTTACTAAAATCAGGCTGTTCATTTCCCCACCGCCAATCCAATCACTGTGGAGACTACCTGTCCCAAGTCCAGCCCCACCGCCTCCATCATGCGGGGAAACCGGCTGTGCTCGGTAAAGCCGGGGATAGTGTTCACCTCGTTGAACACTATCTGTCCGTCCGGGGTCAGAAACATATCCACTCTTGCAAAGCCCCGGCACCCCAGGGCCCGGTAGACAGTCTGGGCGGTCTGCTTCACCTGCTCCGCCGTGTCTCTTGGGATGCGCGCTGGGACGTGGATAGCGGAGGTCTTGAGGGTATACTTCTCCGTGTAGTCGAAGAACCCGTCCTCCAGCTCTATCTCATCCACTTCGCCCACGGTGAGGCTGTCATTTCCCATGACGGCGCATCCCACCTCGAAACCGGGAACGGCTTCCTCCAGGATGATTTCCCGGTCGTACTGGCTGGCAAGGGCCACGGCGGCGGGAAGGCTCCCCCTGTCTGCCACCCGCGTAATGCCAAAGGATGACCCAGCCCTCACGGGCTTTACAAACAGCGGGTAGCCGATCTGCTCCGCCAGAGCGTGTGCGGCCTCCATTCCCTGGTCCCTTCCCAGCACCAGGGAGTGGGGAACTTCTATCCCCGCCGCCCGGACTATCTGGTGGGCCCGGTGCTTATCCATGCACAGGGCTGAAGCCAACACCCCGCAGCCCACGATGGGAACGCCCATCAGCTGGGCCAGCCCCTGCACCGTGCCGTCCTCGCCGTTTTTGCCGTGGAGGACGGGGAAGGCCGCGTCTACGTGAATCTCTGTGATATGGTTGTCCGTGCATTTGTAAAGCACAGGCTCCCGGCGGTCTGGAGAGATGGTAACCGGGGCACAGTTCTCCCCAGTATGCCAAGTGTTGGCAGCAATCTCCTGGGCGCTGCCCTCAAAGCAGTACCAGTCCCCCTGCCGGGTGATGCCGATGGGGATGGGTGTGTACCGCTCCCTGTCCATGTTCTTTATCACGGCAAGGGCGGATTGCAGTGACACCTCATACTCCGGCGAGCAGCCGCCGAACAGCACAGCGATGTTTAACTTCCCTACTTCTCCCCCTTTCATTTCCACATATTCCTCCAAACAAAGCCCCTGCTCATACATCTCCGTGGCGGCCTCCACCCCTACATAGCGGTAGTGCCAGACCTCCTCCACCGTGCCGGTAGTATCTGTCTTATCCCCCGGATAGCGGAAGATAAATCCATACTTATAGCTGTTCTCCTGGAGCCAGATGAATACATCATAGGTTGCCCCCTCCACGTCCACCGCCAAGCCAAGCTGATGCTCGCTGGTACCCGGGACAGCCACCCACTTGCCCGCTTCAGCTTTAGCCTCCTCCTCTGAATAGCCCCGGGATTTGTACTTGTTTACCTCGGCGTCATTCCGTGGCTTTCCGCAATGGTGGGACTGCCCTGGACAGCACATGGCGTGGTGTGTTCGTTCTACCTCAACATGGCGAAGTCCGATCATAAGGAGGGCGGCATCACCTTTGAGAGCGCAAAAGCTTCAAGCTTTGCTAATAGCTTTTTGACAGACGAAAACAACAGCCCCGTGGGCTAGGAGGTATCTGTATGAATGAATTTTTGACAACCCTGCTGCAAGCGATCCTGGTGGCCGCCGTGCCGGTGTGCGCGGCGTTCCTGGGCAAAGGGCTCAAGGTCCTTGCCAACTACCTGGGCCAGAAGTCCGAGAGCGACACAGTGAAAATGTACATGGAGGCCATAGCTGACGCGGTGGCCACCGCCGTGACGTACACCAGCCAGATGTATGTGGACAAGCTGAAGGAGACCGGGCAGTTCACCAAAGAGAACCAGCGGGAGGCCCTGGGAATTGCGGTGGCCCAGGCTAAGAACCTGTTGACCGCCGAGGCTGCGGCCTTTCTTGAGAGCGCCTATGGTGATTTGAATGAGTACCTGCAGAGCCGCATCGAGGCGGAAGTACGCAACCAGAAGATGGGCGTGGGCACTTTTACGCTGAGCGCATAAGGACATACGAAAGCCCCCGGCTTTCCCGGGCCGATATTTCGGCGGGGAGGGCCGGGGGCTTTTTTATTTTCCGGGCCTATTTCTCAAAGTAGATGCTATACACGGCCTCGGCTATTTCATTGTAGCAATTCCTCTGGCCGCGCTCAATCGCGTTTTGAAGCATTTTAGTCGCCATCTCGGAAGCCTCTTTGTGCTCACAAATTTTTGTGATTTTTTCATACGTTGTCATGATATTCATCCTTTCTGGCCTGCCATCTTCAGCACCGGGAGGCCGTCCCTCAGTGGACGCCCCTTGACGTTGGCTGCGCCAAGTCGGGGGAGCGTTTCGGCGTTTTATTTTCTATAGGCGAGTTTAAAAAGGTCGTTTTCGTGAAGTTCCCGGTCTTGCTCCTCCTGTTCAAAAAGGATTGCCCTCAGTTCCCGCACGGTTAGATTCTGATTGTCGATTTCGGTAAGGGCCTGCCTCAATTCGCGGATTGTAACTTTCATTCTTTGTGTTCCCCTTTCCTTTAGCTTGTCCCTATATTACCATACACATGCATAGAATGCAAGAGGCTAAGGCGCACAAACATTCGCCGGGTTTCCTGGTGGTAATGGCAGCAAAAAAGGAGCGGCCCACGAGTTGGCTCGCCAACTCGACCGCTCCATGCCTTTACTCCTGCTCCTCCTGATATCGGTGTATATTCCCCAGAATGTGATCCTGCTCCTCTTGGCTCAAGCCCAGCCCCTCCAGGGCCTCGCGGGTGCCGCAGTCCGGGCAGATAAGCTGTGTGCTGTCCCGAGAGATCGCAGGGGCGCCTCGGTAGGGCTTGCCGCATTTGGGGCAGACGGTTAGCTGGAACACGTTATCCATTTCTTCTTTCAAGCGCCATCACCTCCCTTGTGTACGCCCTGGCCTCCAGCAGCGCCTCGGGGTTAAAGCCAAAGTCCCGGTAGCCTACCTCGCAGATGTCCATATACCGGGTGGTAGGCAGTCCCGCCAGATGCCCATCGTTCATGAGATAAACAAAAGCCTCCACTTGCCGCTCCTGCGCCGTTTTAAGACCGGTATAGGCGATGGCAAGGGTTTCTTTGCGGTAGAACACAGGATAGCCCTCGTAGCGGTCCAGAGCCGCCTCGTCGGCCTTTGTGACAGTCCACACGGCCACCGGCACAGTGCAGCCGGGGGCGGGTTCGATGGTGAGGTAGTTCCCGGATCCGCTCCCACGGAAAAGCAGCCGCCAGCCCTCCAGCTTGGCGGTGCCCACAGGCCGGGCATTGGGGCAGCGGTATTCCATCTGCTCCCGGTTCAGATTGCTTCCATAAGCAAGGTAGTATTTTTTCATGATTCAACATTCCTTTCAAGTTTATTATATCATACTTGCCAAAGTTGAAAAACGGAGTTTTTCAATCTTTTTACCACGTCGAAAGCCCGCTCTTAGGCGGGTTCTCGGCATGGGCATAGCAGTTAACTACGTTAACTGCACCTAAGTCCTTCAAGCGGCTGGGCGGCTGGTGTGCCGGAAAGCGGTATCGCCGCTCAAGCGCCGGGTGAGGATTTCCCGGGCCGTTTTGAATTCCTCACCGATGAAGCCCAGGCGGAGCAGCCAAGTCCGCATTGCGTACCGGGGGTTTTCGTTCTGTTGGGGCCGGGGGCTGGCGCTTTTCGCTACCTTAGCCATCTGGCTCAGGGCCAGGCACAGCTGGATGTAGGTCTTTAGCTGGCCGGCGTGGATCCCGCCCTTACGGCCCTCGCCAGGGTTGTCGAACTGGAAAAGCCGGAATTCAACCGTGCCGTGGGTGAAGGTGGCGTGGAGGTTCAGCATATGGTAGCGGCTGTCGTTGTAGTGGGCGCTGCGGCGGTAATCAGCATTCTGGCTTTTATACCACACATCGGACAGAGCTGCCATCGTGCTGGGCTTTTCCCGGTTGAGCCGCTCCAGGAAACGGGGGTCAACCGTTTTGCAGTAGGTGCCCATCCGATAGTGGTCGAGATTCAGGGCGCTGGCCAAGAGGCCCTCGTGGCTGGCCATCAGGTTCGCCAGGTTCCGCAAGGTAGCAGCATCATGGCCATTGGCTCCGATATGAATGTGCACTCCGCAGCCGTGGGCCGGGTTGCTGACCGCCCCAGCGTGGCGAAGCTGGCGGGCGATTTCCTGTAGGTCCTCCAGGTCGTCATAGGTAAGGATGGGGGTGCCAAGTTCGGCCTTTTTGATATCGGAGCTAGCGCTGATGCTCACGTCCCGTGTGATTTTCCACACCCGGCCCTGCTGGTCTTGACAACTCCAGGAATCGTAACTGCCGCAATCGTGCCGAACAGTGCGCTCGGTGCCGAAATATTTTGCTACCACCTTAGCGGCATTCTGCCGGGTGATCCCCGCCATTTCGATTTCCACGCCGATGGTTTGTTTCTTCATGTCCTCGACCATTTTAGCAAGTTTCGCGTTCATTTTGTTTACCTCCGTGGTTTGATTGTGTCTGTATATTGCCATACACACGCACTGAATACAAGCCGCTAAGGCGCACAAACATTCGGTTAGTTTCCTGGTGCATATGCCGGCTTGACTTTTGCCATACATACGCATATAATAGAGTGAAATGGGAGGAGGGGGCCTTTATGCCAAGACTGTCCGCAGCCGCAAACACAACGCCTATAGGCAAGAAGTGCCTGGAGATGGGGATCTCCCGGTCGGAGCTTTCCCGCCGGAGCGGGGTGCCTTTGCCGACGCTGGACGCTTGGGGCCGTAGGACGCGGCTCCCCAGAGACGTGTATCAGCTTTACAAAGTGGCCCAGGTGCTGGGGTGCCGCATCGAGGATATCATCGAGCCGAAGCTTGCTGAAGCAGAGGAAAGCAGAGACGAATAAAGGAGGAAACAATTCACATATGGATGAAATAGCCACCAGAGGTGTGTGCGGCGCGGAAGGGCCATCCTGGCCCTGGTGTGTAGACTGCATACACCAAAACAAAACCTATATTGGAGGAAAAACTTCAAAAGAAATCGAGTATGACGGGAGACAGTGTGAGCTTAGATATAGACGGGAAGAAGGAGCGCCGTATCCTGATGATTTTTGAAAAAGATACAGGATAAGTAAAGGGGGAGTCAAAATTGACTCCCCCTTATGCGTTTCTTTAGGCTGTCATATAGTCGTAGAGTTTGGCCTTAAGGGCAATCACCTGGGCCTCTGCCGCCTCGGCCCTGGCCTTGTATGCGTCCCTCTCTTCGGCCAGCTGGCCGGCCTGCACCGTGCGCTGGGCCAGCTGCTCCCCCAGCTCCTGGGCCTGCTCCACCGGGTTCCCGGAAAAGTCGTTGTCGATGTTCTCCTCCGCGATGTCGAACACGCCGCGGAAAGCGGTGGCGATGTAGCTGTCCGGCCCCAGTTCGGCCACCATAGCTTTGATCTGCTGCAGGACTCCCCGCTCCTGGTCTTTGGTGGCCATTGCGGCCTCGGTGGTGTTTTCGATGCACATTTTATATTTCCTCCTTGATTTTTGGTTCCTGCTCTGTTAAAATCAAGGTAGCCGAGGGAAAGACATTGGCTGCCGCCAAGTCTGTTTCCCCGGCCCGCCTTGTTTGAGGCATCGGAGGATAGCGGGGTAACATTGGCGTGTGTACCGCTATCCTGGTTTTTTCACTCCTTCCCGCCTCGGGATTATATGCAAAAGAAAAAGCACCCGGTTTTTACCGAGTGCTTTTCGATTTGGCGAAGCCAATATCGTGTTGCCCTCATTCTTTGGGCAACATCATGGCCAACACGAACGCCGGGCCTACAAAGTAGATTGTGGCGGGGTTCGTATGACTCTGGTATGGCTGGGGCAGAAGGACTTGAACCCTCGGCACGCGGTTTTGGAGAACGGTAATAACAATTTATCTCATTTCAAGGAGTTTTACCAATTGTTATGAGATACTGGAAAATGGCTTAAAACCTGGGCTTTTGACACTTTTCAATTCCAACTGCCGTTCTGAATCTGCAAATTTCCTGCACATCTGATAGAAAAATTGATAGATAAAAACTAAAAACTTGATAGAAGGCTTCCAACACGCTTTTACCTGATTTTAATAATTAGATATTGCCTGTGCCCTGATAACAGCCATTATCAGGGCTTTTTTATGCAGTTTTATCCATAAAGGAGATGATCTCATGGGCAAATTTGAACTGGAATATATGTGTCCCCGGCCTGCTAAAGGCTACCGCTATCTGTCTGTTCCAAAAGAACTTCTGGAGAACCCGATTTTCTCCAGGCTTGACTATGGAGCAATTATCTTGTTCGCCAAAATGCTGGAAAGAGCCAGTTTATCCGCCCAGCATGAGGATAAATTCACAGATGAAAGCGGGAGGCTTTTCATCATTTACACGGTCGAACAGATGGAAAAAGACCTACAGCGTTCACACCCAACGGTAATCAAATTCACGAAACAATTAGCTGATATTGGGCTGATTAAAAAAGTACACCAAGGCCAGGGGAAGCCAACGAGAATTTACATAAAGGATTTCACTTCCGTGGATTCTGACGGTCAAAAGCCGCTGGTGGTTAACGTCCGCAAGTCAGAAGATTTGATTTCCAGTAGTCAAGAAACTGAACTTCTGGACGTTAAAAATCTTTCATCTATAGAACTTAATCATAAAGAACTTGAGAATAAAGACCTTCTTCCTTCCTGCCTTCCAGAAGACGGGGCGAGTGAAGGCAAGGAAATATAGAAAGGGGGAATCTCTCATTTATGTCCGCAATTTTTGTTTACTCAGCATGAATATGGACGTCATTTTAGCGCAGTTTGCGAAGAAAATAGGCCCGAAGGGCCAAAAATTCTGAGCGCCGAAAAAACGGCGTTCAGAGCACGAGCCAGCATCGCATTTGTGCAGACCCTTGTGCGGACAAGTGTGCAGACAAATGCCCGGACAAGGGAGAATCCCTTGCAACCCTTAAAATTAAAAATGAGAGGATGATTTTTTGGAAAGACAAAGAAAGTTTGACATGAGATTGAACGAGAAGGACTTCAAGCTGTTAGAACGCCGGGCGCGAAAATGCGGGCTGAGCAAGTCCGCTTACATACGGCAGCTGTTCCACGGCTACAAGCCCAGGGAAACCCCGCCCGCTGACTACCACGCCATGAGGCGAGAACTGTGTGAGATTGGCAATAATCTGAACCAGGTCGCGTTTATGGCCAACGCCACAGGGCTGGTGGATGAGGCCGCATACTATGAGAACGTGGTATGGCTGCGGGATGCTATCCAGCGCATTGAGAACGCGGTAGCAGGTGATGGTTTGGAGGGGAATTCACAGACAACTGAATAACAAAAAAGCACTGACGCGCGGAAACGGCCCAGTGCTTTTTTGTTTGCCTGCTTTCGTGTAAACTCATGGGAAAGGGAGTGTGAAAAAATGAACATATACGGCTACATCCGGGTTTCCAGCACAGAACAGAACGAGGACAGGCAGCAAATCGCCATGGACAGGCTGGCAGTGCCCCGGAAGAACATCTATCTGGATAAGCAGTCCGGCAAGGATTTTGCGCGGCCCAACTATATGAAAATGGTAAAAAAGCTACGCCGGAACGACCTGCTCTACATAAAAAGCATCGACCGGCTGGGCCGCAATTACAAAGAAGTCCAAGAGCAGTGGCGCATCCTCACTAAAGAAAAAGGGGTGGACATCTGCGTGATAGACATGCCCCTGCTGGACACCCGCACGGCAAAAGACCTGATGGGGACCTTTATTGCCGACCTGGTGCTGCAAATCCTCTCCTTTGTGGCGGAAAGCGAGCGGGACAACATCCGCCAGCGCCAGGCCGAAGGAATCGCTGCCGCCAAAGCCAGAGGGGTACGCTTTGGCAGGCCGCCCCGGCCCTTGCCGGAGAATTTCTGGGCTGTCCGCTGCGCGTGGAAGCGGAAGGAACTCACCCTGCACCAAGCCGCGCAGGCCTGCGGGATGCCCGACACAACCTTCTATGACACGGTGAAAAGGACTGATATGGATGAAAGCAATCCGCAAAAATAAAGGCACTTCGGAAATGTACGAATAACCGATGTGCCTTTTTGGTGCGCTATTTTGTGTCTTACACCATGGAAGTCGGCATATTTGCGAAAAAGATAAGCCCAAATCCGAAAAAACTTCACTTCGTAAACCCGTAGATTTACGGTTTTTAAGGGGGTGGCGGCCTGTGTCTGTTCTGGATTTAGATCTGATTAGCGGCGCAGGGAATAGCCCTGCGCCGGGGCAAGGGATAACAGAAGAAAAGCTGCGGCGGCACCTCCATGATTTAGCAGAGGAAATCGTGTGCGATTTGAATGAGCACGCCCCTGCTGGCAGCCAGGAACTGCTGAGTGCCTTTGTTTCCGAACTGTTCCTCGCCGCTACGAAACAGGCTATCCGGGAGGAACGCAGGAAGAAGCAGGCCGAGGGCATCGCCAAGGCAAAGGCCAAAGGCGTTAGCTTTGGCAGGAAATCCAAGCCGCTGCCGGACAATTTCGAGGAGGCCCGGCAGCTGTGGCTCAGCCGGGAGTTGAATCTGAAGGACGCCGCTAAGCATTGCGGCTTGCCGGAAAGCACTTTCTACGATGCCGTGCGGCGGATGGGGGAGCCGGTCAGTGTGAACCCCCGGAAACCGCTGCCGGAGAATTTTGAGGAATCCCGTCTGTTGTGGCGCAGCCACAAGTTGAAGATGAAGGAGGCTGCGGAGCGTTGCGGCATGGCCGCGACTACCTTCTATGATGCGGTGCGGCGGGTGGAAAGCGCGGAAGCCCGCGACTGAAAAAATTGGGAAGGAGCCCAACATGTTATCTTTACGATTAAAATCTGGTGAATATTTAACCATCGGCGAGGACATCACGGTGCAGGTTTTCCAAGACCGGGGCAACTCCATTGAGGTTGCCATTGACGCGCCCAGAGAACTGCCTATCCTGCGCGGCAGGCTGTTCGAGCAAACAGAAAAGCGCCCGGAGGGGCTTCACGATAAAGATTACAAGCGTGCGTCGGAAGTGCGGCGCAACACAAAACGATAAATTTGATTTCTGCTGATTCCGGAATCAGTTGAAATATACAGTGCTGGGCGGGAAAACTTGGCCAGTTTGACGAACCAGCGCAACCCCACGATGAACGTGGGTGAGTCCGAAACGCAAAAAATAATTTTAAGGAGAAAAAATTATGCGTATTCAACACAACATCCTGGCGATGAACGCTTATCGCAACTACAACACCAACACCTCTGCCCTGGCGAAGAACCTGGAGAAGCTGTCCTCTGGCTACAAGATCAACCGCGCTGGCGACGACGCTGCCGGTCTGGCCATTTCCGAGAAGATGCGCGCCCAGATCACCGGCCTGAGCGCTGCCCAGAAGAACGTAAAGGACGGCATTTCTCTGGTGAAGACCGCCGAGGGCGCCATGCAGGAGATCCAGGACATGCTCAACCGCATGGACTACCTGGCCACCCAGTCTGCCAACGGCACCTATGACAATGATGTTGACCGCAAGAACCTGCAGAAGGAAGTGGATGCTCTCCGGAGTGAAATCAACCGTATTGCTGACTCCGCCAACTTCAACGGCATCAAGCTGCTGGACGGTTCGTTGGCAGGCAGCGATACCACCATGGCTACCACGTCCACCTCTTTGGTGACTGAAGATCACATGCAGCTCCATGAAGCGGGCAAGGAAGAACAGGAACCCAGCTTTACCATTGATTTCTCCCAGATCTTTGATCAGTTGAAGGCGTCTGCCACACTTGCAGTTGGCGACACCTTTACCATCAACGTAAAAGTCGGCGATCAGACAATTGGGGTTACCGCTTCTGTAACCGGCTCTATTGCGGCTGGCGCACTGATTAGCGCCAGCAAAGTGAGCTTCAGCCTTGGTACAGCTACACAGACTATCAACAATGTCGACTTTACAGCTAGCTGTGCATCCAGTGGTACAATTACTTTCACCTTTAAGGCATCGGGAACCAATAACACTGCCGGCGTCCCAGACTTTGAGTCCTCTATGGACGTTACGATTGAAGCCACTGGCGCAGCTCTTGGAACCAAGTACTTTACCAACTGCAAGACCCAGAATGTGCAGGATGGTGTTGCGAAAACTGCTGACCAGATGGCCCATACCCAGTTTAAGCTGACAGCAGACATTGTGAATTCTATGATTAATGGAGATTCCATGACGATTGGTAATCAGACATTCACAGTGGATGTAAAGAAGAATATTGCCAGCAGCACCGGTACTGTAATCGGTGTGAAGGATCTGCTGGGTTCTGATGGCAAGATTGACGCCGCCAAGTTGAACCAGGTTGCGGATGCTATTACCCGCTTGGGTTCTGGCAATAATACCTTCCATATTGGCGCTGGCGCTGATAATGTCATCAACCTGCATGAAAAGGCCAACTACTATAATTCTTCTAACGAAGACACTTGGCTGAACAGTAAGAGCAAGCTGGACGAAGTGGTGAAGATGAGCTCCGGCGGCGCTGCGGGCAGCACCCTGACCCTGCAGATTGGCGACACCAGCGACAAGTTCAACCAGTTGGAGGTTAAGATCGGCAATATGCACACCAGTGCTCTGGACATTGACGGTGTTGACATCAGCAATCCCACTGGCGCAGCCGCAGCTATTGAGAAAATTCGCAATGCTATCAACACTGTTTCCGGTGTCCGCGGCGATCTGGGCGCTGTCCAGAACCGTCTGGAGCACACCGCTAACAACCTGAGCGTCATGGCTGAGAACATCCAGGACGCCGAGTCCACCATCCGCGACACCGACGTGGCCGAAGAGATGATGGCTTACACCAAGAACAACATCCTCATCCAGTCCGCACAGGCTATGCTGGCCCAGGCCAACGCAGTGCCCCAGGGTGTTCTGCAGCTGTTAGGCTAATCTTTATAATTGAATTAGCATTACAGGCAGACTGTTGTTCTATAAGTAAATCCCATGCACGAAACGAGGGGGCGGGCATGTGCCCGTCCCCTTTTTGTGTGGGGATGCTGAAAGGGTTTCAAGGATGAAAGCGATTGAGATAGCGCAGCGTTTGGCGCAGTTGAACGAGACAGAGGACGCGTTGAAGGCGTACAAGGTGGCTCTGACGGAGGAGCCGGACCCTACCACGAAAATGGAGGCGGCGGCCTACATTTTACAGTTCGGCAAGGGCGATGATTATAAGATTTCATACACTTTTTTTCGGGATTTATACAACCAGGGCGTTTTCCAGGAAAACATCCTGGAGATTATGGACGAGGCCTTTTTCCAGCCTAATTTGCGGATTTTGAAGTCCCGTTATGAGCGCAACTGTAAGGAAACGACTACATTATGGTGTGTGATTTGATAAGCATTGTTGTGACCGCATTCAATACAGAGGATTTTTTAAGTGAATGTATAAATAGCATCCGGAACCAATCTTATTCTAATCTTGAAGTGATATTAGTCGATAATGGTTCAACAGATGGAACAAGTAAAATGATGGATTACTATAAAGAGAGGGACAATAGAGTGAAAGTAATTCACAAAAAATATGGAACACCCTATAGTGGAAGAAAAGCTGGTGTTATGTTGGCCACTGGAAAATATCTTGGTTTTGTTGATTCAGATGATTACATTGATGAAGATATGTATAAAAAACTGTCTGAAACTATTGAGGGATATGATATAGTAACATCAGGATATAAGAAAGAAATTGCTGGAAAAATGTATGAATTCTTTGATACGCTTCCTTTTGGTTCTTATAAAAGCGAAACTGAAATGAATTATTTAATGGAACACATGATACTTTTGCCGTATACAGATAAAGAGGGGATTAAAGGTCGCGTGTCGGACAAACTTTTTAGGACAGATATTCTAAAAACTGTATGTACGGAAATCGAAGAATCAGGTTTTCCTGATGATTCTGCTATTGCTTATAGTTATATAAGTAAGTGCAAAAATGTGTTTGTTTCTGACATATGCGGATACACTTACCGAGTGAACCCGTTGTCTGTTACTCATGCCTATTACGACAACTATTTATCCGACTTAAACATATTCTACAAAAATATGCTTTTTATATTTTCCAAAAATAAAAAATCTAAAGCTTTGGTTCGACAATTAGAAGAATTTGTTTCGATTCTGTTATCTGATGCGGGCAGTCGAATGAATTTTGGCCTATACAGCCGAGCTAAGAAATATATATTCCCATTTATCAATATTCTTGACGATAAGAAAATTGTTTTATATGGTTCCGGCGATGTGGGACAAGACTATTATTCTCAGATTCAAAAACTCAAAATGTGTAATATAGTTTTATGGGTTAGTAAGAACAGAAAAGTTTTACAAGGATCAAATCTTGAATTGTCTCCGCTTAGTAGTTTACTTTCTGAGCAGTTTGACTATGTAATTATAGCTGTTAGCCGAAAGGATATGGCATTAGATATTAGAAAAGAACTGGTTGAAATGGGGGTAAAAGACAATAAAATATTGTGGTTGCCACCGATTTATATGACTGATTTATAAGGAGAAGTAATTATCAAATGAAAACTCTAATCCTCGCCGGTGGCTACGGCACCCGCATCTCTGAAGAAAGCCAATTCAAGCCCAAGCCCATGGTAGAACTGGGCGGCATGCCTATCCTATGGCACATCATGAAATTGTACGGCCACTACGGCTTCAACGAATTTATAATCTGTGCAGGCTACAAACAACACATTATAAAAGAATATTTTGCCGATTATTTCCTACACACCTCAGATATTACATATGATTTCACTCATGGTAAAAACGAGATGATAGTACACAAAAACACCTCGGAACCCTGGAAAGTCACCATTGTGGACACGGGCCTGAACACCATGACCGGTGGCCGGGTAAAACGTGTGCGGGATTATGTAGGCAACGAACCTTTCTTCTTGACTTATGGGGACGGCGTTTCTGATGTAAATATTGCCGAGTTGGTAAAGTTCCACCAGTACCACGGAAAGATGGTGACGATTTCCGCCTATAATGCCGGCCAGCGTTTCGGGATTTTGGATGTTGGTGAAGACGGCCATATCAATGAGTTCCGCGAAAAAACGCAGGGCGACGGCAATCTTATCAATATTGGGTTCATGGTCTGCCAGCCGGAGTTTTTTGACATAATTGTGGGAGATGACACTGTGCTGGAAAAATCCCCGCTGGAAAGTGTCGCCCGGATGGGTCAACTGATGGCGTATAAACATACAGGATTCTGGCAATGCATGGATACGGTGCGGGAAAAGGAATTGCTGGAAAAGCTGTGGGCGGACGGACATGCCCCGTGGAAGGTGTGGTAAGATGAAAAATTTTTCTCTGGATTTTTTCCGTGGAAAGCGGGTATTTGTCACTGGGCATACGGGTTTTAAGGGAAGCTGGCTGTGCAGGATTCTGATAAACGCAGGCGCGGTTGTGACTGGCTACTCTTTGCCGCCGCCCACAGATCCGAACCTGTTTTCCATAGCTGGATTAGAAGGGAGTATGACTTCCATCATTGGGGATATCCGGGATAGAGACAAGCTGATGCAGGCATTTTGTCAGACTCAGCCAGGCATGGTTTTCCACTTGGCTGCACAGCCTATTGTTCGCGATAGTTATAAAGACCCCGCTGGTACATATGAGACAAATGTGATGGGGACAGTGAACCTTTTGGAGTGTGTCCGCACCTTACAGGCACCTGTAAGGTCAGTGGTGATTATCACCACTGATAAAGTCTATGAGAACAAAAACTGGGCTTGGGGCTACCGGGAAAACGATCCTCTGGACGGACGCGACCCTTACTCCAACTCCAAGTCCTGCGCAGAGCTGGTAACCCATAGTTATGTGCAGAGTTTCTTTGCCGATTCGCCCGTAGCTGTCTCTACCGTGCGGGCTGGCAACGTGATTGGCGGCGGCGACTTTGCCCACGATCGCATTATTCCTGACTGCGTGCGGGCCGCTCAAGCCGGATATCCCATCATTGTGAGGAATCCTTTTTCCGTCCGTCCTTACCAGCACGTTTTGGAAGCATTGTTCGCATATCTGCTGGTCGCGCAGCACCAATATGAAAATAGGAATCTGGCAGGATGGTACAATGTGGGGCCAGATGACAGCAGTTGTGTAACTACGGGAGAGCTGGTGGATATGTTCTGCCGGGCATGGGGGGACGGCTTAACTTGGGAGAATCATGCTGAACCAAATGCACCACATGAGGATATTTTTTTGAAACTGGACTGCTCCAAATTGAAAAAAGCTTTTGACTGGAATCCCATATGGGATGTAAAAACGGCTGTTGAAAAAACGGTGGAGTGGACAAAAAGTTGGTTAAAAGGTATGAAGCCAGGTGGAATTGGGGATCAGCAGTTCTTAGAATATATTCAAAAAATGATATAATTTAGACAGTATTGTCAATAAACTAAGAACCGAATTGCAATACAATGGATTTAGGCAGCAGTAACGAAAAAAGTAATGTTTTTGCGTAACGTGTAGCGATATATACAACGCCATCTTTTGTGAAGCCGGAACACATTCTTAACGAGATGGCGGAGCTTGTGGAGATATTCGTCGTATTACCGCAAATATTTTCGATTTCTTCGTGAGGGAATATGTCACTAAGATATAAGATATGTGAATGCGGTTTCACTGAGTGCGTATACTTCGGAAGTCAAACCAATGGAACGAGGCACGGGGTTGTTTGGCGGATTTTATTGGTTTCTGTGTTGAAGATCTTAAAAATCTAGCGAGCTTTCTAAATGCAATATGTATTGACAGTTCGCCATCTTGAATTATCCGGATTTCTTTCGAAAATCTTCACATCGTTTCTATTTAGTTCAGTTTCTCAATTTACACGTAAAGAAAGTAGGTGTTAAATTTGACAGCTATCGTTACAGGCGCTGGTGGTTTTATAGGGAGATGGTTAGTTGAACAGCTTGTTTTTGATGGATACTCTGTCTTGGCAATTATTCGGCCCCAAAGCTTGAGCTTTCCATGGATGGGATTACAAACAGACAAAAGTGTTGAAATAATTTGTTGTGATATAGCAAATTATGACGATTTACCTATGCTTATAGGCAGACGAAATGGAGCAGTATTTTTTCACTTGGCATGGGCAGGTGTATCTGGCCACGATCGAGAGAATTTGGATATACAAATTCAGAATGTAAAGTCTTCAATCTCTGCTGTCGAGGCTGCTGCACAAATCGGTTGTACAAGATTTGTGGGTGTAGGTTCCATGATGGAAGAGGAGTCCTTTATTGCAACTAAAGGAGATGGTTTATTACCCAGCCCGGGCTATACATATGGGGCTATGAAATATTTGGCCCATTTGCAAACAAAAATTGCAGCTATTCAAGTTGGTATAGAGTATCTTTGGCCCGTTCTGACAAATGCATATGGGGAATATGAAAACTCCCCACGTTTGATTAATACAACATTAAGAAAAATAATAAATCATGAGCCGTTAAACTTTACTTCAGGCTCACATCTTTGTGACTTTGTTTACGTCGAGGATGCAGTTCGGGCTCTGTCCATACTTGGGACTGAGGGTAAACCATTCTGTGATTATGTAATTGGTAGCGGTCAGCCTGCAACTGTGCGAGAATATATTGAAAGGATTGGGGAAATTTTCAAGGTAAAAGAAGATCTCCTTTTTGGTATAATTCCATATTCAGGAGTGCATTTGCTGGAAAGCAGCTTTTCTATTGAGAAGTTAAAACAAGATACAGGGTTCTTTCCAAAAGTATCGTTTGTCGATGGAATTGTAAAAACTATGAAATGGATAAGTAAGCAAGCTGATGTAGATTTAAAATGAGATTGTTCTGTTTAAAATAATTGAATCTATTATATGATGATTTGGGGGTTCTGGAGGAATACATATGCGCACAACTGATGAAATCAAGCAGGAAATATTTTCGCTTATCCGGGAGTACCGGCAAATAGAAGATGCCTCAAAAAAGCCCTTCGTACCGGGCGACCGCATCCCCTATTGTTCCCGTGTCTACGATGCTGAGGAGCAGATAAACCTGGTAGACTCGGCGCTGGAATTCTGGCTGACCGCCGGGCGGTTCTGCCAGGAATTCGAGCATGGCCTAGGCGAATTCCTAGGCGTGAAGCATGTAGCGGCAGTGAACTCTGGATCCTCCGCAAATCTGCTTGCTTTTATGACGCTGACTTCTCCCCTATTGAAAGAGCGGGCAATCCAGCGGGGAGACGAGGTGATCTGTGTGGCGGCGGCGTTCCCCACCAGCGTGACGCCAATTTTGCAGTTTGGGGCGGTGCCCGTGTTCGTGGATGTAAAGCTGGGCACCTACAACATCGACGTTTCCCTGCTGGAAGAAGCGCTTTCGGAGAAAACAAAGTGTGTTTTCCTGGCGCACACACTGGGCAACCCGTTTAATCTGAAAGCTGTCAAGGATTTCTGCGACAAGCATAATTTGTGGCTGGTTGAGGACAACTGCGACGCCCTGGGCGCTGCTTATGACATGGGCAATGGATACCAGAAAACAGGCGCAATCGGTGACTTGGGTACTTCCAGCTTTTACCCGGCCCACCACCTGACCACCGGCGAAGGCGGAGCCGTCTACACAAATAACGACCTGCTGGGCCGCATTATGCTCTCCATGCGGGACTGGGGCCGGGACTGCGTATGTCCGTCTGGCGTGGACGATTCCTGCGGGCACAGGTTTGACGGGCAGTATGGGCAGCTCCCCAGGGGGTATGACCATAAATATGTATACTCCCATTTTGGGTACAATTTGAAGATGACGGACATGCAGGCGGCGGTAGGCTGTGCGCAATTGAAAAAGTTAGAAGGCTTTATCCAGCGGCGCAATGAAAACTGGGAAACATTGCAGGCGGGCCTTGCTGGGGCAGGAGACAAACTGCTCCTGCCTTACCATGAGGAGAAAGCCCAGCCCAGTTGGTTTGGTTTTTTGCTGACTGTCCGGGGGGGAATTGACCGGGAAAGGGTTGTACGGTACATAGAAGAGAAGGGCGTACAGACCCGCATGCTGTTCTCTGGCAACCTGCTGCGGCACCCGTGCTTTGACGAGCTGCGCAAAGCGGGGACAGGCTATCGGGTTGTGGGAGACCTGCCCAATACGGACAGGATCGTGCAGGATACCTTCTGGGTTGGGGTGTACCCTGGGATGACGCAGGAGATGCTGGAGTATATGGTGCAGACGATATTGGATTCCATCAAACAATAGGGTTGTAGGAGGGAAGGCATGGGGACAGCTATTGTGACAGGCGCGGCCGGTTTCATTGGGCGCTGGTTGGTGAGGGAATTAGCCCAAAACTGTGATAATGTAATAGCCGTTGTCCGGCCAGGCGGCCACCCGGAATGGTTGGACAACCGTGCGGGAGTCAAAGTTATAGAATGCGGTCTGCATGAATATGGCAGACTGCCTGCCTTGGCCGGTCCCCAAAAACAGTCCGTGTTTTACCATCTTGCATGGGCCGGCATTGCAGGGCCTTCCCGTTCTGACCCAGTGGTACATCTGGGAAATGTGGAGGCCGCTGGGCAGGCTGTGCAAGCAGCTATAGGAATAGGCTGTTCCCGTTTTGTTGGCGTAGGGTCTTTGCGGGAATATGAAGCGTTGGCCGAGCTGGATGCGGACAGGCTGGAAGTCAGCCCCAGTTGCATTTATGGCGAAGGCAAGCATTTTGCCCGGTTTTACACAAAGGCCCTTGCCGTCCAAGGGGGCCTGGAACATGTATGGACCGTCCTCTCCAATGTGTATGGGGAGGGGGACACCTCCCTACGGTTTATCATAAATACAACGCTGCATAAAATTCTGCATCATGAACCCCTGGAATTTACGTCCGGCACACAGTTGTATGATTTTATTCATGTGGAGGACACAGCGAGGGCTTTAGCGGCTATAGGGAAGTTTGGCGTGTCCGGATACAGTTATATTGTAGGAACTGGGAAGCCAAGGCCTTTACGGGAGTATATCGAGAAAATGGGAACGCTTTTTGCACCAGAAAGAGAATTGCGGTTTGGGGATATGCCATATTCAGGGATATCCTTGCCTGCTGACCGTTTCTCGATAAAAAAGCTGACAGAAGATACAGGGTTTGTGCCGAAAGTCCTCTTTGGAGAAGGGATAAAGCGCACCATGGAATGGATAAAAAATAGGGAGGCTGGGAATGAGAAAATTTGAATTTATTGGGTCGGCGATTCCTGGCTGCTTTGAAATAAAATCGTTTTTTGCAGATGATGCCCGGGGCCGATTTGTTAAGGAATATAACCAGGCGGAGTTTGTAAAACACGGTATACAGGATAATTTGAAAGAAGTTTTCTATTCCACTAACAAAAAAGGCGTACTCCGTGGGCTGCATTTTCAGCGTGGAAAAATGCAGCCCAAACTGGTAAGTTGCATCTCTGGGCATATATGGGATGTAGTAGTAGACTTGCGCAAGGACAGTCCGATGTTTAAGCATTGGCAGTCTTTTAACCTGACAGGGGATGGATGCAACCAGGTGTACGTGCCGGTGGGCTGTGCCCATGGCTTCCTGACGTTGGAGGATGCCATCGTCCTTTACAAATGCGGGGAGGTCTTCTATCCGGAGGGAGATAGTGGGATTAGATGGGATGACCCGGACATTGGGGTGGGGTGGCCCTTAGATAAGGTTGAGGGAGCAGGAAAAGTTGTTCTGTCTGAAAAGGACAGAAGTCTCCCGTTTTTGTAAATGTAACTCTTGTGAAGATGAAGGAAGAGGCATAAAATGGGGGTAAGAAATTCGAAAAGATAGCATAACGTTCTACATACGAAGTTCCGAAGAATAGCCGGGGTAAAGCGAGCAAGCAGACAGAGCGACCTCCGGAAAATCCAGCAGAGACTATCAATCACCGTACAAGTCAAAGCAGTTGTGGCATTACCATGGCTGCTTCGACTTTGTACGGCGTTTTTGCTTGCCCTAAAATATGGATGCCAGCTCTGTCGCTACCCCAAAGAGGGGTACAAAAACAACCCAAAGTACCCTTACAAGGGCGTTTTCAAAGGGCATGATCTCTGTTAAAATTATCTTATCCCGTCTGGACGGCAGCGCACCCGGAGTCACCAGTTCCTCTATTTATGGAAAAAGCGGAGCTACAAGAGCCTAAAAAAACTTATGCGGTTATGCTAGAATTATGTTATCGGACAGAGTTTTCGATGCGAACCTTGCTACGAAAATAAGTAACAAGGAAATGGACCTTGACAAACAGGTTATCAACGCCTCATGAAAAATCATCGCAGCACAAAAAGACGGCAGACAAAGGCCTGTCGTTGCCCAGAGGAAGTGGAAAAGAATCAATCAGGAGCGACCACAGAATAACCCAGCTTTTGGAGTTCGTTTACCATGCGGTTGGCACGTTTGCGTTCACTCTGTTTCCTGCGGGTTTCAAAACATTCTTCATCATAAGGTGCTTTGGTTTTTAAAATGGTATAGATCAAAGCCAACAGCTTTCTGGCCAGGGCAATGGTTGCCCGTTTTGCGCCTTTACGCTGCTTGATCCGCCAATACCAACCGGAAAGATATAAGGACCGCTTAGTGTATCAGATTCTGCCCCGCCGCGCACCAGCTTTATTTTCATTCCCAGCTGTGATGGCTTTTCATGAGGCGTTGAAAATTTAATAACAGGCCACAAGCACCGCTCCCCGACACCACAGCGCAGACGCCATGACGATAAAACTCCGAGCGCCCCCTGCCCTGTTGACCGATACTGGCACTATCCGAAGCGCTGGGGAGCATCCGCACCACCCGTACCGCAGGGTCAAAGGGGGACATCATGCCGCGCCATCCGCCAGGATGGGCTTGTGGGCTGCATCTATAATCCGGAAGGAGGGAAGCCGATGCGTATCCCCATTAACGAAATCAAACTGAACCCTGGCAGGCGGGAAGCCGAGCCGGAGGATATAAAAAATTTGGCTGACAGTATAGCCGAGCTGGGCCTGCTGAATCCCATCACTATCAACCAGGGCCACACCCTGATTGCGGGCCGTCACCGTCTGGAGGCGGCAAAGTTGTTGGGCTGGGCGGAAATCGAGTGTACCGTCACAGACTTGCAGGGCTTGCAGGCGGAGCTTGCCGAGATAGATGAGAATTTTGTCCGTAAGAACTTGCCTATCATAGATTTTGGCAACCTGCTCTTGCGGCGCAAGGAAATTTACGAGACGCTGCACCCAGAGACAAAAGCCACATACGAGGGTGGCGCATATCGAGGAAATCAGCACAGGGAGGTGGGCGAAAAAATTTCGCCCACCTCAAAAGGCTTCGTTAAAGATACCGCTGAAAAATTAGGTGTATCACCAAGAACGGTGGAAATCCAAATACAGATAGCCAAAAACCTTACCTCCGCAGCAAAAGAAATGATTCGCGGTTCAGATGTAAAAATCAACAAGACAAATGCTCTCAAGCTGTCCCGGCTGGAACCGGAGCAGCAGGAGGACGCTGCTTCTCAACTCGTGTCAGGCGAAATCAATTCGTTGGACGAATATAAGCCCTATTCTGTGGGCAACAAGGTTTATGCGACCTTTCCCGGTTCGCTTATCCCTAAGAAATCCTGTGTCACATATTCAATCTCGATCCGGTCTCCCGGAAAGATATAGACCTTACTGATAAGCCTGTCAATCAGGGCTTGCGTCAGTGTGTCGGCGCTGCCTACTTCCTGAACGATCTCACGCTGTTTCAGCTTTGCTTCATAATCGCTCTGTATCTGCCTGGTCTGTGCGGTAATGGCGGCATGGACATTCCTTGCTTGCACCAGTTCCGCATCATATACCGCCTTGCGCTCCTGATATCTTCATTCTTCTTTACCACATTATAGTCAATTACAATACTACGAGAATCTGTTGGCATGGTTCCCGCTGTCAGAGCTGCTTCAACGGTCGCATAATTCTGGTCGGTCAGCATATCACACATACCACCAGTAACAAGGCGCTGTTCCAAGCAGAAGTACAAATCGCCCTCCTGGATCTCTGTTAATGGCTGATCTGATTGCCTTGGAATGGAATACTGACCATAAAAGGCAGGATAGCATGGAGAAAGGACACTATCAGATTTAGAATTTTTACTTTCTGAAATAAAACGCTCCAATTCTTTTTGCTGTGTCTTTGTGAGAAGCGCAAAAAGTTTCCTGCCTATTTTTTCACCGGATTCTGTTAAATCAAATACTGCGAAATGCCCCATACTATCACCCCCTGTTCCTCAGTGTCAATCAAAAAGAATCTGAGCTATCCTTCTTTACAGTCGATTTTTATTCTTCCTTTTCCCGGAATCCCCAAGCCTCAAAATCCGTATCTTCATCCTCCGGCTTAACTTCCTCGGCATAATCGGGACCGATGGCCTCTGCCGAGGCGTTGAGCATATAGGGCGTGACCGGTACCGGCGCTTCGCTCTGGATTGCCAGCCCCCTGCGGGCAGCCTTGCCGCAAAACACCATGGCGGCGGCAAAGGCAAAATACTGCACACAGCTTGTTAAGTAGAGATTCACAATGGCCAGTTCATTTCCCTGCACAGGGACGCCCTGCTCAAGCTGCCGGGAAATGTTTTGATGACAAACCGCCAAGGAAATAAAGGCCGTAATCAACAGCACCACAGCAAAAACGTAGCAGGCCACAGCGAGGATGCTGCCCTTTTGGGAGGGCTTAGAAAACTCGTCCATCATTTTGCCCTCCTCTCGTTGCGGGGAGCATTGTTTCTGCGGCATTGGGGTTGGGCGTTTCCATCCTGAGTACGCTCCAGCACCTGCAGCTCACCTTTTTTCAGCCGGAACACCACATCGGCCTGCTTCGCCAGCTCATTGGAGTGGGTAACGACCACCACACACTTGTTCATCTTGTGGGCGCTCTCTTTGAGAATTTCCGTGATGTCCTGGGCAGTGTCCTCGTCCAGATTGCCGGTAGGCTCATCGGCCAGGATCACCGGGGCCTCACTTGCCAAGGCACGGGCGATGGCTACACGCTGCTGCTGGCCGCCGGAGAGTTTCAGCACATTTCGCTTGGCTTCTTCTTTCGTCAGGCCCAGGCGCTCCAGAATGGGCAACGGCGGCAGCTTGGAGGTCAGCGATACATTCTCTGCGGGGGTCAGATAGTCGATCAGGTTATACGCCTGAAAGATAAATGCCACATGGTTTTTCCGATGATTAGACAAACCGGTTTTGGCAATATCTTGTCCTTCAAAACAAATTTGGCCGTTGCTGGGGCTATCCAGACCACCGATCAGGGAGAGCAGGGTGGTCTTACCGCAGCCGGAAGGCCCCAGGATTGCGTAGAGTTTGCCCTGTTCCAGTTGTCCGCTCACGCCCCGAAGGACAGGCTGCTTGCCGTCATAACTATATTTCAAATTGGAAAATTCTAAAATGCTCATATCAACATACATCTCCTTACATCCAGTCATCAAAAAAATCGTTCATCCATTCTTCGGAATCTAAGCCCCCAGAAGGAGAATCCACGCTTACATTGTTTATATCGCTTAAAGTGACTTCACACGATCCGCTTGTGCCATCCTCAACAAGTATGATTCTTGCTGTACCCTTTTTCAAATCGACGGAAGTGCTTTGCGTATCATCACCTTCTAAAAGGGTGGTAATTTTATTGTCCTCGGAAACAAGCAGGACTTTGAATTTACCGCTGGACAAATCTGCCGAAAGGTCAATAGAAATAGATGTATCTTCTGCTGCATTGAGCATCCAAATGGTGTCTTTTCCGTTGAACCCTTGAAATTCTCTTTTCAGAGAAGTGTCCGTACTTCCGGTGTCTACACATTTTTGGTAGGTATAACTATCCTCATTAGAAAGGATCAAGTTGCGATCATTATATGAGGAATTTCCACAGGCAGATAAGATCAATGTGAAAATCAGAGCCGAACAAAGCAGCATAACTATTCTTCTTGTGCGCTTCATAGTAGTCTTTCCACATCCAGAAAGGCCGGAAACGGCATACCTTTTTCCCGCTCCGATTTGGGAGCTGCTTGTTTTATCAAATGAATTTGACAATTCTGGTAATTCCGAAATGCTCATAATCTTAAATCCTCCATTTAGCTCATTTTGCTTAATATCTCTTTGGGCTGTAAGCGAAACACTGGGATGTTAGACATTCCCACAGAGAAGGCTACAACTAAGGTTCCAATTCCACAAACAGCCGCAAAGTTACGAACAGTTATTTCCACTTCCAGAGAAGAGGCGGTATCGCTGGCGATTGTTTCGGTTTGCGCGGAGACATTTTGCAGGAGAAGATCACCCGTTACATCCGCAACGACTTGGCCAGCAAAGAAAGAAATGCCAAATGCCAGCACAGCGATCATCATGACCTCTGCAAAATGTTGCAGAAATATCTGCGTCTTTCGGTATCCCATAGCCAGCAATATACCTGTTTCATGAATACGGCCCTTAATCCAAAGACTTAGAATTAAAGACAACACCAGGGCACTGCCAATAATTAAGCAGGTCAACAAGGACGATACCAGGGCAGACATATTTTCCAAAGGTGCCGCTGTTCGCTGATATTCTTCATCGGCAGTTTCTACCGCAAAATCATCCCATGCAATATTGGCGTTTTCTTTTGCAGATTCAATGGTATTACTAAGCTGAGCCGGATCTTTCACATAAAATTCCAGTCGTTGATATTCTCCTGATTCCCCATTGGAATCGTCAATGAAAATTCGGTTCTGATAAAGAGAGGGTGGCGGTACAAGCCCCGCATTAAGTTGTGGTTCCTTGATTTCGTAGATACCTACAATAGAGAAGGGGCTGGATGTTTTTTCTTGCGAAGATTGAAGCCAGATTTGATCTCCAACTTCTAAATTGTTAAGTCCTGCAAGTTCTTTACTTATGAGAACAACATTTTCATCTGTCGGCAGAATGTGACGCCCTTCAGTGATCTGAAAGGTTCCTTTTGAAAAAAACATGCTTTTTTCAGAGTCCGTATTCATTTCACTGGTAACAGTATGAAGTAATGTTTCATCATCATCGTATTGATTATTGGTCTCTACCAGTTCCAGATATTCTCCATTGGCATTGGTCAGTATTGCCTCTCCAATTTGAGAAGCATTGTAGCTTTCAATATTAGGAGTTTTTAAGACTTCTTCAATCACAGAATCATCTAACGGCGCACCGACATATTGAACACCACTGCTTTGATTTTCACTGGCTATAAAGTTTTCAGATTTAGATTTGTCCACCACTAACCCAAAACTACCACCAAGAGAGTGCCTTAGTTCTTGTGCTGCTGTATCGGCAGAATATTTAATCGAAAGCCCTACCAAAACAAAGGTTGAAACGACAAGCAGCACCATGAACAACACAATGCTTTTTCCCTTTTTACGGTGTACTGATAAAAAGGCTCTGCTTAAAGTGTTCATTATGTGACCTCCTAATCCATCTTTCCAAGCAGCTCTTTGGGCTTCAAACGGAAAATCGGAATAGAAGCTACCGTTACGGAGGCTATAATCAGCACCCCACCAATACCAAACACCCAAAACAGTGTTTGTGGCACAACTGTGACTGTCAATTCAGTGACAGATGTTGTGTTTGTAGGGATTTCAGGCAACGTATAACCAAAGGAACCATCCTCACCAATCTCCGGTTCTTGTGTAACAGAATTAGTGGTATCGGTGTCCAAGAGAGCATTTCCCATTCCTTGTGCAACTGCTGTACTGGCAAAAAAAGAAAGGCTGAACGCTAATACGGCAACAATAAGAACCTCGGCCAGATGTTGCATTAAAATCTTTGCCTTACTAATACCAATAGAAAGTAAGATTCCGGTTTCATGAGTACGGCTCTTTGTCCACATGGTCAGAAGCAAAACTAATATGGCAACGCTTATGGCTGTAGTAATCACAATAAGCGTCGTAATCAAACCTCCCAGATTGTCCAGCGGCAAAGCTGCAGATTCGTAGGATTTATTTTCTTCGGCCAACGTAAAACAATCCCAATCTATGGAATCCAGATTTCTTACATCTTCCATAATATTGTCCAACTTAGCCGGATCATCTACCTGATAATGAACTTTGTAATAGCCCTCAGATGACCAGGATAACAGTTCTACGCTTGTTTCCACATCCATCAAAACTGTATTTTCCAGCAAATCTCCCGGTGTTGAAAACATGGAAACTTGTTGTGTTATCCTAGAATCAAAGATACCGACAATGGTAACTGTTTCTTGCAATTTTCCAGCTTCTTCATCTCCGCCTGTAATTTGTGGATTCATAGCGATTACAAATTGGTCGCCTAATTTCAGATTGTTTGATTCCGCCAACTCTTTATGGATCAGCACAGCGTTGTGATCCTCGCTGGTAATCTGGCGTCCTTCAATCAACTCAAGGCTGCCACCAGTAAACATATCAGCTTCCGCTGTATTGGTGTAGCCATAAATATTTGCCTGTTTACTCAGTACCGGCTCATTGGCAAACATACTTCCTTCAATACTCTTTAACTTCAAATACTCGCCATCCATCGTTTTCAGATTTGCGGGGCCAATATTCTCTGCATTATATCCGCTTACGCCGGGAACCTCTGCCACTTTATCCGCAATTTCTTTTGTCAGGGATTCTCCCACATACGCCATCGCATAGGAACCGTTCCCAAGATCACGGCGTTCATATTTGCTCTGGTCGCTGTGATCTTCTTTCATGACAAATCCACCGCCTAAAGACTGACGCACATTTGCAGCCGCCTGGTCAGCGGCCTTGCGAATAGATACCCCGGAAATTACAAGTGTACCTACGACTAAGAAAATCATAAACAGCAAGAGCGTCTTGCTCCATTTTCGGACAAGATACAAAATTGTCCTTTTTCCCACATTCATAGAAGTGCCTCCTTTGCTTTGTTTTTCAGTATTTTAGCAGGCATATTTCTCATGGGTATGGAACATAGTTGTCATGGAGTTGTCAAAACACTGTCTGTATATTGATAAACAGATTTTTCGTTTTCTTGGTCTTTCGGCAAAAAAGGCGGCGGCTCTAAAAAGCCACCGCCAGATCAAATAAGCGTGTCAGTATAGCTGCTGTACGACAGCTTTTTTGCCATCGTGCGGTAGCTAATCACTTATAGCCTGATTGTCTCATGAATATTCAAATCAGGAAGTCAAAACACTCCATGGGTCGTTCTATTTTACGTCCAATCATTATAAAAATCATCCATCCATTCTTCGGAATCTAAGCCATCAGAGGGTGAATCCACACTTACATTGCTTATATCGCTTAAAGTGATTTCACACGATCCGCTTGTGCCATCCCCAACAAGTATGATTCTTGCCGTACCTTTCTCCAAATCAATGGATGTATTCTGTGTACCATCACCTTCTAAAAGAGTGGTAATTTCGTTCTCCTCGGAGACAAGCAGCACTTTGAATTTTCCGCTGGACAGATTTGTCGAAAGGTCAAGGGAAATAGAAGCATCTTCTTGGACATCGAGCATCCAGATGGTATCTTTTCCATTGAACCCTTGAAATTCTCTTTTCAGAGAAGCGTCCGTACTTCCGGTGTCCACACATTTTTGATAGGTATAGCTGTCCTCGTTAGAAAGGATGGAATTGCAGTCATTATATGAGGAATTTCCACAGGCAGATAATACCAATGTAAAAACCAAAGTCAAACAGAATAGTTTAATGATGTTTTTGTGTATCTCAATGTAATCTCTCCTTATTTTATATTAGAACTTCTGTATAGCGGATAAATACACCATACACCTCCATTTTATCAATGGGTCAACCCTATCTTGTTTAATGAAGTCCTCTTTGTATTGGTACGTTGAGATAACTTCATTTTACGAAGCGGTTATTTGTGGGGCAGTTTATTGTAAATCTCATTCCATGCTCATACGGCATAAAGGAGTAAGGGATTTTGTAAGTATCCAAAAGTTTATGGGTGATATATAATCCAAGGCCATTTCCACCAGTTTCCCTGCTGCGAGAATAATCAGGCCGGTAAAACGCTTCAAACAAATGATTTAGGTCTTTCTCTGAAATCGGGACGCATTCATTTTCTACTATGATCGTGCCTTCTGAACAGATAACAGAGACTTTTCCACCACTGTTTGTATAATTCACAGCATTAGAGATAACATTGGAGATTGCCCGCTTTACAGCTTTGACCGGAATATGAACCACCCCGGCTCTTTCTGTTTCAATATAAAATACAATTCCCTTTGAATCTGCAATCAAGCGGTAGGAATTACAGACCTCATGGAGCAACTCAGAAAGCTGGACTTTCTTGATAGGTTCTTCTGGCTGCCCTGTCAATTTAGAGGCGTCAAGCACCTCTTGGATCATAGAAGAAAGCTGCAGCATTTTTTCTTTGCATACAGGGAGATAAGTATCTGTATCTTCAAATTTCCCCACACCTAAGATCATGCTGTCCAGCATAGTGCAAACTGCCGATACAGGCGTTTTCAACTCATGCGAAGCAGCTCGCATGAAGTCTATTTTTGATTGCTCCACTTCGCTAACATGGGCGATTTCTGCGTGCAGATGATCTATTGATGTCAAAAGTTCCTTATAAAGTGCGTTGATATTTTGAGATAACTGTCCGATCTCATCCTTTGTGCGAATTTCACAGACAGCATTTCTCTTTAATAACCTCATTTGCTCTGTAGTTTCTGATATTTTCTTGATTGGTGTAGAAAGCCGTCTGGAATACAAAAACGCCACAATAGCAGAAATAATAAAGCAAATCAACAAGTTAATAGGAAGGATCTCAAGAACAATGCCTTTTGTTTCATTTACCGGCTGCAATGTAACAAGAATAAGCAACGTACAATCTTCGTTATCTGCATTTTGAAACGAAAATTCCCGCTTTACAAATTGTGCTGTTAAGTAGGGAGCCAGGCCATCAATCCCTTGTTCAGCGCCCGTAACATTAGACTGAGCATCATTCGCTTGATCTCCGGGAGAGGCTTGAAAAGAATAATCTTTCCCGTTTCCATTCAGGGCATCTTCAATATAAAAAGAACCATAGACATACTGTTTATCTCCGCAGGTCAAGTTCACAAATGCCTTATTCTTAGCATACCGCTCCAAAACCTTATCTTCCGATAATTCTGAGGATTGTTGAAGCTGCTGTATTATTTCCTCCCCTATGCTTTCCGCAAGACTTTCTTTTTGGTTTGTATAAAAAGCAGGTATCAGAAAATACATCAACCCATGCCCAATTAACGTAATGATAATCATTAACATAAGGGTATAACAAAAAGTTTTTGGAAATAGTTTCATCGCACAGCCTCAAATTTATAGCCGATTCCCTTTACTGTTACAATACAGTCCAATCCTAACTTTTTACGAAGTCTGCCGATATATGTGTCAATCGTCCTATCATTCAATGGAACATCTGTCCCCCAAATAGAATCGAGAATTTGATCTCTGGTCAACACAACTCCTGTATGATCCACCAGAATTTTCAGCAACTGCACTTCTTTGGGTGAAATATCAATCAGCTTTCCTGCCTTTTCTGCTGAAAAGCCGGAGAAGTCCACTATAATATCTTTATAACTCCAAATATTTGCTGGTTCCGTTTTTCCAATACGCCGAAGAAGCGCCGTAATCCTTTTTCCCAGTAAAACGATGGAAAACGGTTTCGTTACATAATCATCTGCCAGATTGTCAAAACTCATAATCTGTGTATCCATGTCGTCCATCGCTGTGAGCATAAGAATTGGTATGCTGCTTGCCTGACGAATCTTTTTCAAAACATTCAGACCGTTTATTTGGGGAAGCATGATGTCCAAAACAACCAGGTCTATCTCTTTGCTATTGAACAACTCTAAAGCCTGTTCTCCATCGTATGCTGAAAACACGATGTGGCCCATATCCTGCAAATACTCACAAACAGATTCGTTTGTCAGGACATCATCTTCTACTATCAATAAGTTTGCCATTTCATCACCCTTTTTTATTTAGATATTAGCATTCCAATGTGTCATGTATATGAATTTTCCATGGATAACGAGAAACTTTGTCAAGTAAGGCAGTAGACTCCACACAGACACGCCAATAAGTATATCAAATTTTCTGAATAATTTCCATATATGCTTATGAATGTTCTTTTTCCTGTTTCCTTTCCGCAGACGGTCCCAGCAGATAGTCAATATTGGCCTTCACATTCTGCAGCTCCCGCATTTCTTCCCGTACCTGCTTATATTCCGCATAGGCTTTTCTCTTGGCCTCCAGCACTTCGGCATATTCTTCCCGCAGAGTCTTTACGGTAGGCAGCTTCTCCACTCCCAGGCTGTCAAAATATTTCTTCGCTGCCTGGTGGATCAGGATGTCAGCCTCATGCTCGGCCCGGAATTTTTTGCTGTAACCGGCTTTTCGATACGCAATGTAGACAGATCTCGTCTTAGAGTAATTGACGATCTGTTTCTGCAATTCTCCATTTTGAGATAAACGGCTTTCCATATCCTTGATCTGCGTGGAAAGCTCATTAAACCGGGAAGTCGTAGCCTGGGCCTTTGCTTGAAGGTCCTCATAGCTCATATCCCCATGCTCTTTCAGGTAAGCCACAGCTTTCGCAAGCTGCTTCACATTGAACACTTTGGCACAACGCTCATAACCGGCACCTTTACCGGCCCGCATTGCGGCGTCAATATCAATCAGCATCCTCACCGAAGAATTGGACCGTTTGGGCTGAACAGAGGGAATATAGGTTCCGGCGATCCTTTCCCGTATTGCCTGTTCAGTATAATCTCCTTTTAGCGTATTGCAGCGGGTTCGGCTCTTTTGCCCTGGAACACGGAAATTGATAGATTTCCCGCGCCGGGTGACTTCCACACCGGACGCTTCCAGAATTTTCAGGAAATCCTCAAAGGTGGAGGGGTGCTGCTCCAGGGCGGCGTCAATGGCCTGACGGATCTGATTCTGAAAGGAAAGCGGTTTGTTTCCATCACCCAGCCATTTTCCATAGTGGCCGCGGCTGGGCTTGGGATCTTCGACAATAGAAAGGCCATGCTCCAGACACAGCTTATCGCTGATCCGGCGCAAAGCCCAGGAGGAACCCCAAAAGTTGCGGAATTTCCTGGTAGACTCCAGATTTACCGCACTCACGATGATGTGATTATGGACATGGTGCTTGTCTATGTGCATGCAGACAATACCTAAATAAAGGTTCTCAAAACTACTGGTTATACCGAAAGTCAGATTATCCCGAATACATCAAAGAAAGCCAGTAATAGCGGCATTTCTTAGAGAAATATTCGGGATAACTTTTTGTGTCTGTCTAAGCTGTCAAATAGAATCCATATATGAAAAGCCGAAAAATTCGGGATAATTTTATGGTGTCCATAGAGGCATTTGCTGATAATGGTGTCAGCAGGGATTTCCCTGACTATACCAAAGGAGGCATCTGCCATGAATGAAAAGAAAGTAACCATCAACGAAATGATTGCCCGGATGGTCGCGGAAGCCAGGAGGCTCGGCTACAGTGAATCCAGCATATGGACAAACATCCAGCCGGGGCTGCGGGCCTTTGCAATCTACTACGGCAAAAAGGGCATCTCCCTCTACGATCCCGAAATCACAAGTGAATATGTAGGGTTCCAGAAGGAACGGCTGTCCAGAAATGAAATCTCAGACTATTACTACAGGAATATCCGCTCTGCCGCGAACCGGCTGAATGAGTTTTATCTGACAGGGACGATCCACCTCAAAATGCCGAAACACGGAACAAAATATCTGCTCAAAGCTGAAAACGAGCGGCTGATCGACCGTTTCCTGGATTATAAGGAGTATGGTCCGAATACCCGTGACGATGTGGTCTGGGTGATCCGCAGATACCTTTATCACTTTGAAGCCCTCGGCCATGAATCGTTAGAACTTGTCTCTGTCGATGATGTGAGGGAGTTTATATTAAAAACTGCGGAAGAGGTCAGGACATCCAGCCTGCACAACATCCTTCTCTATCTTAAATATTTCCATATTTTCCTGAAAGAGACAGGGGTTCCGGCTCCGGACTGTGCCGGCCTGTTCTCCTATAAGGTCTACCGTGACATGCCGATACAGGGCTATGTGACGGATGAAGAGCTGGACCGCATCCTTGCGGTGATCGATACAGAAAGCGACATGGGAAAAAGGGACCGCGCCATCATCCTGACGGCTGCGACAACCGGCCTGCGCGCCTGCGACCTTATCCGTCTGAAACTGTCCGACATCGACTGGAGGAAGGGAGAGATCCGGCTGTGCCAGAAAAAGACCGGCAGGACGGTCTATGTCCCTCTGGTAAAACAGACCGGAGCTGCCCTACAGGATTATATCCTGAATGCACGCCCTGCTTCTGACTGCCCGGAAGTGTTCCTGAGGGCCGTGGCTCCCAAAACAGCCATCGCCAATGCGGTCTGCATCGGAAGTATGTTCCAGCAGTACCAGAAGAAAGCCGGTATTGCCAGGCATGCATTTGACGGGAAAGGATTCCACGGCCTCCGCAGGCGTCTTGCCAAGAAGCTGCTCGTTACAGGCACGCCCCTCACAACGATTGCCCAGATCCTCGGACATGACGACCTGAAATCTTCACGCCAGTACCTTTCGCTTGACACCGGGAACCTGAAAGAGTGTGCACTTGATTTCAGAGGAATCCCGTTGGAAAGGAGAGAGCTGCTATGAGCCGGGGATTTACCAGCATATTTGCAGACGACCTGGACAACCTGATCAGCCTGAAAGTATCGCTCGGCTATTCAGAGAGCACTTATCTTGGGAGGGCACGCCAGTTTGACAGGTACTGTTCTATGAAATACGAAAAAGCAGACGAGCTGACAGAAGGCATCGTCCTGAACTGGCTGAAACCTGAGCCGGGAGAAGCCGGAAGCGTGATCCATGGCAGGGCCGCTTTCATTAGGGGATTCGGCACTTATCTGAAATCCGTTGGAAAGAACGCCTTCATCCTGCCGGATAAGTTTACTGCTGGAGGAACAGTTTTTGTTCCGTACCTGTTTGGGGACGATGAACTGGCGGCGCTTTTCCGGGAGATTGATACATACAGATATCCCAAAGAGCCATTCCGTCCGCTCCTGCTCAGCGCTTACTTCCGCATGACTTATACCTGCGGGCTGCGTCCGAATGAGGGCAGGAACCTTAAGAGAAATGAAGTGGACCTGAATACCGGGGAGCTGCGTATCATTGAAACGAAGAAGCATAAAAGCCGCAACATCGTCATGTCAGATGAAATGAATTTTCTGGCAAAATCCTATGCGGCTGTCCGTGATGCGGCGTTTCCCGAAAGCGAATTTTTCTTCCCCTCGCCATCCGGCGGCCCCTACTCCGCCGGATGGATGCAGGGAAAGTTTAAGAGATTTTTTGCCTTATCGAAACCGGATGTTCCAAAAGACCTTCTTCCCTCAGTAAGAGTATACGATCTCAGGCACCGATTTGCCACTGCTGTTTTGAACCGGTGGCTTGACGAAAAGAAAGACCTCGGTTCCCGTTTGCCTTACTTACAGACATACATGGGACACAGGGATCTGGAAGCGACGGCTTATTACATCCATCTTCTCCCGGAAAATCTGATAAAATCGGCAGGGATTGACTGGGAAGGCATGAACCATCTGATTCCACGGGTGGAACTATGGGAAAAGTAAAAGACGAGCAGTTATTCACACTTTTGCGTGATTTCCTGTTGGTCTACCTGCCGAACCAACGGAAAGCGAGCAGTAATACCGTAAAGGCTTACAGGACAACCCTGAACCAGTTCCTTAAATATACAGCCGAGCAAAAAAATATCTCTGTACTGTCCGTCACCTCCGGGATGGTCACATATGAAATGGTGAACTCGTATCTTGACTGGCTTTCAGCAGAGAAGAACGCCGCTCCGGCTACGCGCAACAACAGGCTGGCGGCCATCCGGGCATTTATTTCCTATGCCGCAGCCTGCCGCCCGGAATATATCAGCATTGCAAGCGGGCTGGCAGCTATCGGAATCCAAAAAAATGACCGGTTTGCGAAAGTGGATTATATGTCGGAAGAAGCAGTAAAAACGCTTCTTGCAGAGCCGGACACCAGGACGGAGATCGGAGTGCGGGATCAGTTCCTGATGATCTTTCTGTATGATACCGGGGCGCGTATCCAGGAAGTTCTGGATGTGAAAATCTGCGACATTAAGTCCGGGATTGCAGCGGTCTACAACAAAGTAAACATTCCGGTCATATCCGAAACCGTCCTTATCTTCACAGACCGGGACCGTCTGCGCCCATGCCTTGTTGTCCCGTGAAATGCGCCCGTCGTGATCTTTCTGCCGGACCGTGTTGGCAAGGACATAAAAAATCCGGCCATAATCAAACTGCTGTAATACCTGCTGCACACATGCCGGGCCTAAACGGTTATCCCGGTAGTTGTCCGCAATGGCCTGTTCGATTGCCTCCCTGCACGCAATGTTTGCTTTGTGGGAAGCGTGGTACTGATCCAGTTCCCCATGTGGAGCTCGTTCAGGACTTTGTATTGATAGTCGCCCTCAACCTGAAACAGCAGCCGTTTTTCCATTTCGTTTAATTCCATGTGAATCTCCTTTCTCTTGAAAATGGGTATAAAAAAAGGGCGCCCACCTATAAAAGTGAAACGCCCACGGCAACCAGCGGTCAGGCAATACACCGGACCGCTGGCACTATTAAATTTTGTCGTTAATGAAACAGCCTCCTTTTTTCGATATTTTTCTCGTCAGATTTCAACTTGGAAAAGGAATTGAATAAATGACGGCAAACGCTCAAACCCCTTGAAAATCAAGGCTTTTTCCGTTTGTCGTTATTATACCGTAACGGCACAGCGCGGCATCAAATCTGCTGAATATGGGCTTCTCCATTGTCCAAGTCCAGCAATGGCTAGGCCATGGCAGCGCCTCTACCACACTGAATTTTTACGCCCACGTCGATAAAAATTCCAAGCTAGATATGGCAGCGGCGATGGAAAGGGCTATCTATCAGCCTACTGTGCAGGAGGGCTGATAGAAAAATGATAGAAAGCCCCCAAAAAGCTGATAGAAAGAAAAAAGAAAAAGCCCGGAACCCGCATGATTCCTGGCTTTTTTGGAGCGGGCGAAGGGAATCGAACCCTCATATTCAGCTTGGGAAGCTGATGTTCTACCACTGAACTACGCCCGCATTTATTTATATCATAGATATTATATCTCATACAGGCGACAATGTCAATCCTTAGTTGCAAATTTTTTCAGAAGGGGCGGATGTCAAAATTGATTTATACCACCCCAATAAAATAACAGTGAATTGACATGAGGTGTAGAATGATATCAGAAGGTGATAGCAATGTTACACAACGAGGCGAGAAGACTACTGGTGCAGGCATACGAAAAGACCCACGACGCGCAGACAGTGGCAAAGTATTTCCAGGTGAGTACAAGCACAGTGTATCGTTTAAGCGGACAAATGAAGAAAACTGGCAGTGTAGAACTTCAAACCAGTCAGCGAGGAAGGAAACCAGCACTGACAGAAGAAGATTTGCAGGATAATGACCAGCTGATCACAGCCCAGCCGGATATCACGATCGACGAGATCATCGAAAAACAGGGACTGTCTGTCAGCAACGAAACGGTGCGAAAGGCCGTGATCAGACTGGGTTATGTTTACAAGAAGAAGTCCTTTTACGCGGCAGAGCGGGAGCGTGTTCGATGTTGTAGCAGCGAGAGAAGCCTGGAGTGAAATGATAACGCAGTGCGAAGCAGACAAACTGGTATTCCTGGATGAAAGCGGCGTAAACACGGACTTGAGCCGCCGCTATGGGCGGGCCATTGGCGGGGAGCGGTCAGTAGACAAGACTCCCTTGAATACACCTGCCAATACCACGATCCTTTCGTCAGTAAGACTTAATGGTGAGACGGCTTATACGATTTACAGCGGTGGAACGACCCGTGAAAAATTTCTGGACTATCTCAAAAACACGCTCATTCCCACGCTGCACGAAGGGGATATTGTCATCATGGATAATATGCGCACGCATCATGTCAAAGAGGTCCAAACGCTGTTGCAGGGGGCTGGCATGAAATTACTGTACTTGCCAGCGTACAGCCCTGATTTGAATCCAATTGAAAATATGTGGTCTAAAATCAAGGCCATTCTTCGCAAGCTGAAAATCAGATTATTACCCCAGCTCCCGCATGGTATTGCTCAGGCTTTCTCTCTGATTCGTCCATCCGACTGTGCTGGTTGGTTTTCTGCCGCTGGCATTCCTTGCTAATTTCTTGGATTGATATAGGGTTTACTTGCAGATTTATCTATCAATCTGAATTATCAAAACTCCAATTTCGCATTGGAAATATGACTATCATATCCCGCTAAAAACACTTTGGCATGAGAGCACTTATAAAATCAATCTCGAAACCGGAAACCCTGCCTTTCGTCACAAACAGTTTGAGAGTAGAAAAATATCATGGCAGGAAGTTATTGATTATACTATAAATGAGCAAATTCGCAAAATGACAAAAAAGGAAGGCATAGCCCAAATGTGTTATAATGGAAGCGCAACCACCCATAAAACACAAGAGGGAATGCCTTGTGGAGATTATAACACCGAAAGAGCAGATACGCAAATCCTTTTTTGAGAAGCACCTTGATTTTTTGACCAGCGTGGCCCAGCGGCGGCTCCAGGAGATGATCCTGTCCAGCTGCGTAAAAGGGAACAGCGGCAAAATGACGGACTACGCAGAGACTGGCCCGATCCACCGGACGACCTACAGCCATTTTCTGTCAAAGGGGAAGTGGGATGATGTCCGGCTGGAAGAAACGCAAAAACGCGAGAGCTTCCAGACGGTCACAGAGCTTGCGCAGACAAACAGGACGCCGGTGTTTGTCTGCATTGACGACACTGTCCTGCCCAAAACGAAGCCGTCCTCCAAGGCGAAACGGCCAACGCAGGGTGCCGGATGGCACTATTCCCATCTGGAGGGGAAAGTGATCTACGGCCACCAGATCCACGCGGCAATGGTGGGGACGGGGGAGACGCTCCCTTCCGGAGGAGCCGGATGCCTACGTCCTCGTGGACAGCTGGTATACCAGCCACGCCGTTCTTGATGCCTGCCGGGAGAAGGGCTGCCATCTGAATCGGCGCAATGAAAACCAACCGTATCCTGTACCCGGAGGGAAAGCGTATCTCCGCCTCCGACCTGGCTTCCTCTCTCGACATCGGCTGTTTTCACCCTGTAACGGTGAAAGGCCGTACCTATATGGTGTATCACTACGAGGGGACCCTGAACAAAATTGATCATGCTGTGGTGCTGTTTTCCTATCCGGCGGAGGCTTTTGGCAAGAAAAAGGCCCTCCGGGTATTCCTGTGCTCCGATACCTCCCTCTCCGATGAAACAATTCTGGATTATTATGCTCACCGTTGGTCTATTGCGGTATTCTTCCGCTCTCACAAACGCTATATGGGGTTGAACGCTTTCATGGTCAGGGCTGCCAAAGCGATTGACCGGCTGTTGCTCGTCCTCGCTCTGGCTCATTTCTTCTTTTCCTCTGGCCTTGATCGTATTTTGCCCTTTTGCTGTGGCCTTCGTCTTTGTAGGTCCTCTCTCGGTGCTTTTTGAATTTGCTCATTTATAGGAGATAATCTAAATTCACCATAAATTTTCTCCGAAAAAATCCAGCAAAAATCTTGGCTATCCTCTGTTATATGTATGATAAAACCTTGAGCAAATTTCTGAACTATCTTTTCATAATCCCGGCAAATAGCAATACGTTATGGCTTTACTGTGATAAGGAAGTATTCGCGGCAACTTATTATCAACGCTGATAAACAGAGTGCAGACAAAAGCAGAGAACACATCGCTTTCATTAGTGATGTGTTCTCTGCTTTTCTGTTCTGCAATAGAACACCGTTTTTGAGAGCAGATATATAAAACCTTGCCCTATCATTGGCGGGAAAAGGCTCCCGGCCTCTTTGTGGGATTTGACTGGCGCTTCTTGACCGGGGCCGTAAGAACAAAAGCGCGCTGCTTATAAAGCCATGTGCAGCTCTCCGGTAGGGCTGAAGCCCAGGCTTTTATAAAAGGCCTGGGCTGTGAAATTATCGTCCCCGGTGAGGAGGGTAAGCTCGGAAGCGCGTTGGCCCTCACAGAACTTGACGGCGGATTCCAGCAGGGCGCGGCCTGCCCCCTGCCTGCGCCAGGCGGGATCCACAAAAAATTCCGTGATCTCCCCAGAAGGCTCCTGGTAGCAGAAGGAACGCTTGAGCAGACAGCAGCAAAAGCCGATTAAAGCCCCGCTTTCTTCTGCTTCTGCCACGAAAACCTGTTCAGGGCCGGGAGCCTCCAGGGCAGCCCGGATGCCCTCTGGCGTCTGATCCCCAGGGCCGTTGAAGGCCTCATTCAGGCGCAAAAGCTGGGGCGCATCTTTTGGCTGGGCAAACCGGATAGTGATAGGCATAAAGAGCCTCCTTCTCAATCCTATTTTGGGTATAGGGCGCAGTGCCCGGGAAGTAAGAAAAGTATAGCATTTTCAAAGGGTTTCCACAAGAGAGACTGCGGATTTCTCAGGTTCAGTCCTGGCAGATGGCCATCTTTGGGAAGAAATTTCACATTCCGGCAGACTTAATTGCTTTCCTTCGGGAAGAATGGTATAATTTATCATATTATTACAGTACAAATTGAGGGGAAAGGGGCGCGGCTATATGAGACGCTGGTTACCCGGCCTGTTTTTGGCTTTGCTCCTGTTGCTCTTTTCCCTGCCTGCCGCTGCCCAGGAGGAGTGTGCCTTTCGCGGGACGCTCTCTGCAAAAGAGGGCCGGGGCGGCAGTACGGTTGATCTAACAGTATACTATGATGGAAGCTTAGGCCCTTTAGGGTCTTTTGTTTTTTGGGTAGATTTTGATTCCCAGCGTCTGGCCTGCCAGAAAGTGAGCCTGGGCGAGGGGCTGCGGGGGCATTACACCCTTGATGATACAGTGGGGGATGGGCAGGCAGCCGCAGTCTACACCCAGAAAACGGCGGACACAGCCTACGGGGATGCCGGAGAGGTTCTGAAGTGCCGTTTCCAGGTGCGGGAGGGCGCGCCGGAGGGGGACGGGGATTTCCGGCTGCGGACAGCCCAGGTCTATTCCCCTCAGGGAGAGCCTCTATGCCCGGACAGGGAGGAGGCTTTGCCCTTTGCTGTCCTGGGGCCTGTCAGTTCCACAGCCGCTTTGTTGGATTTGGCCCCTTCCCAGGGGGCTTTGGATCAGCCCTTTTCCCCAGAACAGTTTTTTTATACCATGACAGTGCCCTATGAGGTGAAAACCCTCACTTTTACGGCAACTCCGGCGGAGGGGGCTTCCTGCCGGGTGAACCGGAAAAACCTGGGGGCCGGGGGCAGCGAAACAGAGTTTCAAATTACGGTGACAGCGGCAGACGGGAAAACAAAGCAGGTGTACCGGGTTACAGTCTACCGGCAGGAAAAGGAGCCTTTAAGCGGGGAAGCGTCCCTCTTGGAGCTTGCCCCTGACACAGGGAAGCTGGAGCAGACCTTTTCCCCGGACAGGCTCTCCTATACCATGACAGTGCCCTATGAGGTAAAAACCCTCACTTTTACGGCAACCCCGGCGGAAGGGGCTTCCTGCCGGGTGAACCGGAAAAACCTGGGGGCCGGGGGCAGCGAAACAGAGTTTCAAATTACGGTGACAGCGGCAGACGGGAAAACAAAGCAGGTGTACCGGGTTACTGCCTACCGGCAGGAAAAGGAGCCTTTAAGCGGGGAAGCGTCCCTCTTGGAGCTTGCCCCTGACACAGGGAAGCTGGAACAGGCTTTTTCCCCGGACAGGCTCTTCTATACCATGACAGTGCCCTATGAGGTGAAAACCCTCACTTTTACGGCAACCCCGGCAGAAGGGGCTTCCTGCCGGGTGAACCGGAAAAACCTGGGGGCTGGGGGCAGCGAAACGGAGTTTCAAATTACGGTGACAGCGGCAGACGGGAAAACAAAGCAGGTGTACCGGGTTACTGTCTACCGGCAGGAAAAGGAGGACAATCTGGAAAGCGGGACAGGGGAAGCGCTGCTGCTGTCCCTTGTCCCGGAAACAGGGCAGTTGGATCAGGCCTTTTCCTCTGACAAGCTCCGTTACACCATGACAGTGCCCTTTTCCGTTACAGCGGTCACCTTCCAGACCCAGCCTGCCCCAGGGGCTTCCTGCCGGGTAAACCGGAAGAATTTAGGGGCCGGAGGCAGTGACACGGAGTTCCTCTTTACCGTAACGGCGGCAGACGGAAAAACTAAGCAGGTATATAGCGTTACTGTACACAGGGAAGAAAGGGAAAGCAGCAGCGCTTCAGGAAAGCTTTCTCCCTCCCCTGGGCAAAGCCCGGCACCCTCCCCGTCCCCGCCCCGGGAGGGTGAGGATGGCCCATACCCCACCAGCGTGCCGGTGCCTGTAGAAGGAGAGGAAGGGCAGGAGGCCGCCCTGCCGGAAATACTGGTGGAAAACCAGGACAGATCCCTTGCGTACACCCTGGCGCTGGCAGCTTTCCTTGTCCTGCTGTATGTTTCCGGACCGGTTTCCCGCTGGATTTTTCAAAAGAAAGAGAAGGCCGGGAAGGACAAGAAATAGAACGGCAGGCAGCGCAAAAGAACACCGGAAATGCAAAAAAGCCTGAGGCGGATTTTTTCCGCCCCGGGCTTTTCGTCTATCTCTTTAGCGCAAAGAACCCCCGGCTAAGCCAGAGGGTTAAAAAGCTTTAGCATAAAGCACTGAGCGAAGCGAGTTGAGAAATAACAGGTGCAGAACACAGATGCAGTCAATAGAGAAACAAGGTTTGACCCATTTGCCTTGGACACTCCTCACTTTTTCCCTCCCCGTCTTGCTTTTTAGGCCCGGGAGGGATATAATACATAGTGACGGCGGGCTTCCGGGAAAAGGGGCCTGCTGGGAATGTATTGAAAAGGAGCGTATGCAGTATGGCAAAAATTATCGGCAGGCCCGCCCTGCCCAACATGCCCTGGCAGGACAAGCCCGCGGGGTACGAAAAGCCTGTGTGGCGGTATGACGCGAACCCCATCATCAAGCGGGACGCCATTCCCACCTCCAACAGCATCTTCAATTCCGCCGTGGTGGTCTTTGGCGATGCTTACGCGGGCGTGTTCCGGTGCGACAACCGGGGCGTGGAGATGGACATCTTCGCCGGGTTCTCCAAGGACGGCGTACACTGGGACATCAACCATGAGCCTATTGTCTTTGAAGGGGAGAAGGACGTTATCCGCAAGGAGTACCGGTATGATCCCCGGGTGTGCTTCATTGAGGACAGGTATTATATCACCTGGTGCAACGGCTATCATGGCCCCACCATCGGCGTGGGCTACACCTACGACTTCAAAACCTTCTACCAGCTTGAGAACGCATTCCTGCCCTATAACCGCAACGGCGTACTGTTCCCCCGGAAAATCGGCGGGAATTTCGCCATGGTCAGCCGTCCCAGCGACACAGGCCACACGCCTTTCGGGGACATTTTCTACAGCGAATCCCCTGACCTGTGCTATTGGGGCAAGCACCGCTTCCTCTTTGGCACAGCAAACGGCTGGCAGTCCAAAAAGGTCGGCCCCGGGCCTACCCCCATTGAGACGGACGAGGGCTGGCTGATGATTTACCATGGCGTGCTCAATTCCTGCAATGGTTTTGTGTACCGCTTTGGCGTGGCCCTCCTGGACATTGACCGCCCCTGGATTGTGAAGGAGCGGGGCAGCTTTTATGTGTTCGGGCCTGAGGTGGACTACGAGCTGACTGGGGACGTGCCCAACGTCACCTTCCCCTGCGCCACCCTGACGGATCCGGAAACCGGGCGCATCACCATCTATTACGGCGCCGCCGATACGGTTACGGGCCTTGCCTTCACTACAGTGGACGAGCTGCTCTCCTATATGCGCCAGTATCCTATGGACGTGGGCGACCAGGAGAACAAATAAAACCTGCGGGCGAAGCAGAAAGCGTTCCGAAATAAGCAAGAGCGGCCTGCGTAAAAACGGGCTATGAGCGAAGCCCTCCTGTGCAGATGCCCGTCCGCACAGGGGGCATTTTGGTACTATAAAAGCGTAAATGGAAGGCATCGACGGATGTTGGACATTTGCGCTTATTTAATTACAATAGGGGAGTAATTGGCGGGACGAGGGGCTTTACTGGAGCGCAGCCTCCGAAACAAAAACAGTCCGCCATCCCTTATTGTAAACATTCGGTTAAGCAGGTTGGACCCAGGGAAAGGCATCCGCGTAACGAGCCAAACAGAATCGCAATAAGCGCAGATGGGATTCCAATTACAAAAAACCATATGGAGGAATCCGCAGATGACAAGCGTAGGTATTGATGTATCCAAGGGAAAAAGCATGGTGTGCATTTTGAAACCGTATGGAGAGATGCTGGTCGCGCCATATGAGGTAGTACATACCATGCCGGAATTAGACCGGCTGGTGTCCCTCATCCAGTCTCTGGAGGGGGAAGTGCGGATCGTGATGGAAGCAACAGGGGCGTATCACCTGCCGCTGGTTTCCCGGTCCAAGGAGGCTGGCCTGTTTGTGAGCGTTGTGAATCCGTACATCATGAAAAAGTATGCCCAGTCAGAATTCCGCAAGGGGAAGACGGATAAAATGGATTCCATACCAGAGTCATACGAACCCCGCCACAATCTACTTTGTAGGTACGGCGTTCGTGTTGGCCATGATGTTGCCCACTGAATGAGGCAATTAGAAAAGCACTCGGTGAAAACCGGGTGCTTCTTCTTTGCATATAATTCCGAGGCGGGAAGGAGTGAAAAAACCAGAATAGTGGTGCCGGAGGGGTGCTTCTATGTGGTGGGGGACAACCAGGAAGTGTCCGATGATTCAATGAGTTGGAAAGATCCATTTGTAGCTATAAGCAGAGTTATAGCTATCATTTAATATTTAGGTTTTTATCCTCGGAATTCAAAATAATTTTCTGTATGATTTTTCTTTGTTCAGCCCTTTCAAACCGATTTAGGTAATGCGAGCCACAGGTGAACGGGCTTACCTTTTTGGCCCAATGAAGCTGATCCCACTCCCGAGATGAATCCGTGGTGGCAATATACCAGCCAGATCCTTGAGTTGGTTGAATAATCTGGTTCTTCCGTTTCATCCGCCATAATGAATACCGGGCTGTAAAGCGGAAGGAAAAAAGATGGTCGCTGAGGACAGTATCCAAGCTGAAGGGGCGGCCTGTCTGCCAATAGTTTTGAAGGATTCTGCGTTGTGAAGCGGACAAAGTAAATTTCATAAAAACACCTCAGATAGAAGGGCAAAGGAGACAGCGTGAGCTTGGACATTGATACGGGCTAAACCGGCGGATGCACAGGAGATAGAATTATATTGTATTCAAGAAGGACGGCGCAGGAAGCCTTTATTCCTGCGCCGTTCTTTCGACTTATTTTGCATTTGTCAGTTCATATCGATCCAGTAAGGGTCTTCCCAACGGTGTCTTGTCACGTTCCAGCGGCGGTACTGCATTTTGCCGTTATAAACCCGCGTTCTAACTTCAATCACATCAGCAAGTGGCATAAAACCCATAATATTATTCCCTCCAACGAGTTATTCTGTTATCTGTTTATATCCAGAATCTATTAAAAAATGGGCAGACTCTTTTGAAATTGAGGCCACAATATCCCCGCCATGTATCACAGAATAAGTGCCATCTTCATTGTCAACAAGATAGCAATTATCTTTAGAAAGCCCAGTATAGTGTCCATCCCCCACTGGTTCTTCAATTTCTTCCCGAGGTGGCTCATAGCACGGCTGAACCACAAAAGAATAAGAAAAAAGCCATAAGCGCCGCCATGATGATACTGGTAACAGCCATAGCCAAGGTGACCCGTTTGGGCTTATGTTCATAGTTCAGTATGGCATCCGCACGCTGCAGCAGGTTTTTCTCTTTGTTATGAGCCAGCTCCGCCACAGCAAACATGGAAAAGTCAAGTGCATCTTTTTTGTCAGCAAAACAGATGGTCTTTTCCATTGTCCGCAAATAACTGACTCGATCTTCCAATTCCCTCTTGCTGGCTATAGTTAAATCGCATTTCAGTTCCAGCGTTTGGTTCAAGTCATGCTTGAGCAGATAGACAAGCGGGTTCCACCAAAAAGCATCCCGCAGCAGTTCCACCAAAAACTTTACCCAAATGTCATGGTTCTTCCAATGAGTAAATTCATGCTCCAGTGCGTTGCTAAAATCTTCGCTGGAATAAGGATAAGCAGGGAACAGTACAATGGGATGGAAAAAACCTGTTACGGCGGGTGATTGTACAACATTGGTCACATAGATGGTGAACTTTGGTATATGCAACCGTGATGCAGCTTCCTGCGCTTCTGCAAAAGGTTCGTCCTCTTCCTCGACCGGGACAAAGGATGACAAAAGCCGCCTGAATCTTCCATATGTCCTAAGAAAACGGACAAGAAAGAATAGGGTGCCAAGACCCCACAGTATACCCAGAATCTGGATGGGCATAACGGTAAGCCCATCCACTGGAGAGGTTAAGAAATAATCCACCGTGTTAATCAGGTCAATCCCCGTTACAACACGGGTAAATGACAGCATTTCAAGCGGGATGAAGCAACGGAGAAGGGCGCAGACAATCAGACAAACCAGCGGCCAAACGCCAAAGCACACGACCAGGCTCCGGGTCCTGCGGCAAAAACACAACAGTGAGATAAATATGCTGCTCCACAGCACAGCCATCGAGAAAGAGTAAATCGAAAAGGTCACTCTTCATCGCTCCCTTTGTTTTCTTCCCGCTTCTTTTTTATGAGTTTCTCGATCCCAGCCAGCACGGGTTCCGTGCCAGCGTCAGGGGAGAGCTCCATCAGAGCGGCAAGAATTTCCGGGATGTCTGTAGCCTGATAATCCTGCGTGGTATGAACCTGTAGGGCCAAAAATTCATTGCGGGAAACGGTGGGCGCATACCGCCGTGCGTTTTTCCGACCCATGCCCAGGTTATCCACAGGGACAAGATACTCTTTTGCAATCAGTTCGTTAATGAGGATGTGGAAAGAAGCCTTAGCGAATAAAGGGTTCTCCACATCCTCATTGGCTTTCTCCAGAATCTCCTGCTTGTTAAGGGGCCTGGGGGAATTCCAAAGAATCTGCAAAAGAGCAAGCTCAGAAACAGTGACCGATGAACTTGGACGTTTTGGCATAATTTCACCTCCTTAACTGCCAAAATAGCGTCTAGAAAAATATTATCAGACGGCGAGTGACTTGTCAAGAAGGTTTTTTTGCAATAGTCTTTTGAAATTTGGAAATCATAAAATAGAATACTTTTTTTACCTTATATTGACAACTAAGGAAAATTTTGATATAATCACCATCAACAGAATCTTCAAAGCAGTTTCCACATGGAGGTCAATTTGATGATGTGCATAAAGGAGAAATCGCTTTAGCCTTGGACCCTCTAGTATTTATGTTGTCTATAGTCAGCCTGTGGGCTGAAATCAGAGCAGGACAAGATTTTTGACGAACTAACAAAAAGCAGCGTCGCGCCAGAGAGCGAGGCGGAAGCCTCTTCCCAGGCCGCGCCGGAGGACGACAGTGCTGATATCAGTGGCACCTTGACCCTGAAAGCCCCCGGATAGTTTTTATTGGGAGAGATGGATTAAGCATTTCAACAAGAAATACCCCAACGTAGAGGCAAACCTGGTGGGAGCGGGCACAGACCGCACTGTTTACGCCCAGCAGACCATTGTGGAATTGATGGGCGGCGAAGCCCCGGCGGACTTGGTGGATTTGAACTATTTGCCCTATTATGAATGCGTGGAAAGCGGCATGTTTGAAAACCTGTTGATCTGGATGGATACAGCCAAAGCAAAATCCATTGACAAAAGTGACTGTGAGTCCTAAAATTTTGGCAAATAAGAGTTTTAATTGACAAAAAAGAGTATTCATACCCATAAGGAGGCATTACGATGCGTGTCAAACCTCTCATGTCCATTTTGCTGTTAGCCTTGCTACTGGCAAATATTTTATTGGGATGTCAATCCGAGCAAGACAAAATATATGATGAACTGACAAAAGATTCAAGCAGTGCAGGTCTGTCCAGCCAAATAGAAGAATTAAGCAGCCTTGAGGAGGACGATTTGAAGGGAGAACTTACCCTTATAGATACCTACACAGGAGACAGAAATGTGGGCTTGCCAGCCATCGCACAAGAATTCATGAAACTGCACCCGAAAGTTCAAATAAAGATAGAAGCGGGCATCCCGGTCAGCGAGCTTGAAACGCCGGGCGCGTATGAGAATTTCATGCAGCAGATTGCCGTGGAGCTTATGAGCGGTGAGGCTCCGGATATAATGGGCACGCTAGGGAACCTCACACCTCGTGATTGCGCATCCGCAAACCTGCTCTATGACCTATACCAATGGATGGAGCAGGATGAGAATTTTGTTTTGGATGACTACTATCGAAATCTATTTGAGGCTTTAGAGTATGACGGGAAACTGTTCACTCTGCCCATTGGCTTTTCCTGCGATGTAGTCTTTTTGAACCAGCACATTTTAGACGGCTTGGGAATAAAGCTGGAACCTTGGGATTCACTTGACTATACAGATATTCTGTCCATTTCCCGACAGGCAGAGGAGGAGGGGCTGGTAGCGGAAGACTATACCTTAGAATATATGGGTCTTAATAGCGGGTATTCGCTTTTTTATCAGGTTGAAATTCCGGATTTTATTAACATGCAGGAGAGCACTGTTCGTTTTGACTCCCCGGAATTTATTGATTATCTAAACGCCACAAAAGGAATTCTCTCTAGCCAAGAAATGGATGGCAGTGTAGTAACTTTAAGCGGCTCAAAATTTGTGAATGAGTTTGCGGAATCCAATGAATCAAGTAATACCTCCCTCTTTTTTAAGACAAGCATTGGGTTGGAAGATTTGACAACACTGGCTTATCCTCCTGAGGGCTGTGTCGGACCACTTTTGCTGACATCCCGACAAGGCACAGTTGCCTTTTACCCATCGCCTGCCCTCTCTGTTCCCACCAGCTGTAAAGATCCAGAATTGGCTTGGGAATTCCTGAAATTCTGCATCGCACCAGTAGAAAAGGCCGCCTACTGGAATCAATATCGACCGGATGGCAGCGTGGACATTGCGCGCGGTGTGTTGCCTGTCGCAAAAGAAAACATGCGCGCTTACGGCGATTTGTATGCACAGATTTGTGCGGCAAGGGAAGAAAAACAGAGTGGCGGGACAACAAGCTTTGCCCCCAACACATCCGACTCTCCATTGGTACAGCCTTTTTGGGATAACTTTTCTGAGTTTGTCTCTTCTGCAAACGCTACTAAGGGATATTACTTTGGGCTGTCAACTATAGTTGACCCGATTTTATTGGATTTTTACAGAACGGATTCCCTTTCTCCTGAGAATTGCGCAAAATTGATGCAGGAGAAAGCAGGACTCTATTTTGGAGAGAGATAAAACGCCAACTATTTGGATATGACGTGCTTACTGCAGAGTAAAACGTGTAACAAGACCTTACTCTATCTGCAGTGAAAATAGGATAGTAATGAACAACTGAACAACCGTTGTATGGATCATTGGTCAATTTCTCTGGTCAATTTCTCTGCTGTATTAAATATCTTTAGGGGAAATGACAAAAGCACGTTCTCATATTTTGCGGGGTCAGATAACGTAAACTGAGAGATTCATATGGCTATGTTCAAAAAGTAAGAACGGTAACTTGAATAATAATGTTAACCAATTTTACTTGTATTAAAGAACAGAAGGGAGGATGATGTATGAAAAAGCTTAACAAGGCAATCGGGAAAGCAAAGGTCAAAACATACTTTGACCTCCGCATTGTAGCGTGTGAATGCTATTATAACTGCGGTGGGTGTATTTGTTACTGCCCCACAAATAGCGTTGCAACGACTGTCAGTGGTACCACTAGTGTTCGTTATCAGCAGAGTGCCTTACAAGAAACGCTTGCAAGGCAATAAGCAGAAATATTTGCGCAGATCCTTAATTAGGAATTTCTTGACGATGTACTCATGTTCATAGGGGAAGTTATTCATGATAATGAGTAACAAGTTTTGATTTCGTGCATAAACTGCTTAAATTTTATTTGTTTACTGCAGAATGGGGAGGATCTTGCTTATATGGTTCTCCCTCATTTTGTGTTTCTAATTATAAAAAACTGTACAGCCCTTTGTGGATTTGAAAATGTAATGGATTTGAAAATGTAATTGTAACTCTATTCAATCCACTATAACTGAAATTCTAATGAAAAGGTAGTCGTAATTATGTTAAAAAAGTATATTTCCCTTCCCATAGGTGATTTCTGCTACGATGCGGGTGAGGGTACTTTGAGTGTTGCCAAAGGCAAGGAACCAAATGAGGCAACGGATTCCCTTGCGTTAGTTAGGTATATTGAACATCCTGCAACACAAAAGGTTGAAGAACTTTTGAAAACCTCATTATCCACACTTGTTCTCCAAGTAACACAGAACTGCAATTTACGTTGTGATTATTGCGCATACTCAGGAAAATACTATAATCGTGTTCATTCTATTAAGAGGATGACCCTAGATATAGCTCAAAGGGCTATCGATTTTTTCTTTTCCCATACTCAAGATTCGAGAGATGTTGTTATTGGGTTTTATGGCGGTGAACCGCTTTTAGAAATGGCTTTGATTAAGGAATGTGTTGCTTATATAAAAAGTGCATATTGGGGCAAAAGTGTTAGTTATATAACAACCACGAATGCAACTCTATTAACAGGAGAAGTTGTTGATTTTCTTGTAAACAATGATGTAAGTGTCATGGTCAGCTTTGATGGGCCCAAAGAAATTCATGACATAAATCGACATTTCGAAAATGGGAGAGGCTCCTTTGATCTCATCATGAAAAATTTGATGCAGATTAAGGAAAGATATCCCGAGTTTTACGCTAAGATACAGACGAACACTGTTCTCGCTCCAGAGGAAGATTACTCCTGTGTAAAAGAGTATTTTGATGCGGACACTATTATATCGGAATTATCGTCTAAATTGTCTTTGGTTCGTCCTGATGACTCAAAAGTGGTTGTAAAATATTCAGATAGATTGTTAGAAATACAAAATGAAGAAATCACCAAAGTGCTTTTATGGATGTTAAAAAAGATTAGGAAAGATCAAGTGTCAAAACTCTATCATTCGTATAATTTGTCGCTTCGGCAAAAATACAACCATCTATATCTCTATCGACATAAAAGGGAAGTTGGGCATCCGGGCGGGCCTTGCATACCTGGATACAAAAAGGTTTTTGTTGATGTTAGTGGAAACTTTTATCCTTGTGAAAAGGTGTCGGAATGTGAAGAAACTAGGATTGGATCGATAATGAACGGTTTTGATTACGACAAAATTGTGGATATGCTCAATATTGCACGCCTAACAGCGGATGAATGCAGCAAGTGCTGGTGTTTTACATTTTGCAATCAGTGTGTTGCATCCAGTATGGAACATAACAAGGTATCAAGGGATAAAAAACTTAGTATGTGCGCTGCCGTTCGGGCGAATACGGAACAATTTTTAAAGGAAATAGCTTTTCTACGGTATTTTGGATGTGATTTGGAAAGAGCGGAAAAATAGAAATAGTATACCGCAGAGCCATTTAGAAAGGTGTGGTCATGTATTATGAAACTAGCGGTTTTCCCTGTAACGAAAGATATAGCTGCACTTGTTCGACACAGCGACTTTTTGCAGAAGTATAAAAGTATCCATTTTATTTCACCTCCCGGCTTGATAAAGGAAGGCTCGGATTTATCGGAAGTGGATTTCGGCGTACCTACAGGAATCATGATTACAAATGATCTGCCTGCAGCATTGGCTGACTCTGATAGCATTCTCTTGAGTTACTCTGAACATGTAATTGACCCGATTGTTTATTTAAATGTGACAGAGCTTGCGCGGGAGAAGAAGAAAAGTATATTGTTTACTTCGGAACTTCTTGAATATTTAGGTGAAAAATATGAGCTCCAGGAAACTGATGCAATCATTGACTCGCAGCCAGAACAATTTGGAGATGAGGATAAATTAGACGAGCACCTTTATCGTATTCCTGTCCCGGTAGTTGCAGTGGCTGGAATTGGATTTAACTGTGATAAGTTTAGCATCCAGATGAAATTAAACAGTTATTTCAAAACTGAAGGATACAAAGTGCTGTGCTTTGGCAGCAATGCTCTCTCCCCACTTGCAGGGATAAATTCTTTTCCTAAATGTGCTATATCGAGTAATTTAGGCATCAAACAAAGGATTCTTGCGTTTAACCATCATGTATATGATACAGCTCTAAAGGAAAACCCGGATCTGATTATTATCGGCGTTCCAGGAGGTATAATGGAATGCAATCCCAGACTGTTTGAATTTTGGGAAGAAATTCCATTGATCGTTTTTTCTGCACTGGAAGTTGATGCTTCTGTGATAAGCTTATATTCTTATCCATATTCCAACAATTTTTTTGAAGAAATCATGAAAACCTGTAGATACAAATATGGGTTTCTTCCGACTGTATACAATATTTGCAATATGGATTATGATTTCTCTACCGAATCAGAAAGAAACATTTTCTCTAGGATCCCACGTGATGCCTTTATGAAAAAAATCTTTTCTAAAATTGAAAAGAATAAATTTAATGTTTTGTCAACAGAACTTGTCGGAAACGACGAAATGATGTTTCGAAAAATTCTTGCAGAATTGGAGTGAGGAAAACATGCTATCCAAGGCCTCAATACAAAGAGATGTATGTGACTGGCTTTGTAAAAACAATTCAAAAGCAGTTACATCTTTTGAAACGAGTTTGTGTTCTAGAACCAATGATTTTGAACCTGTTCAAGTAGCATATGCCATTTTGATGTGTGAACAGGAATATGGCATTTCGATAGAAAAAATGTTTGACACGATTAAGGTAATTTCTGTGAATTCAATTGTTGATTTCATTTTCATGAATGGGAAGTCGCACTGCAATGAGAGCAATGAAAAATAAGACAATTTGCGATGCTGGATCTGTATCAAGAATGCTTGTTGGAAATAAAAAAAACAGACATACATTTAAACGTGTTTTATCATATCTCAAGCCTTTTAAAAAAGAATTCGTACTGGTTGGTTTAACAATGCTGGTTTCTGTCGTTATAGGTTTCTTCCAGCCGCTAGTCATCCAAGCCATCACTGATGACGGTATGCTCCAGCAAAATATGATTGTAATTGTGCGTTCTGTCTTTGTGCTGATAGTACTTATAGTGGTGAACCAAACTATTGATCTCTGGCAGACTCGTATTTTCGTAGACGTACATAATAAGTCCTACTATGCTGTTTTCCACCAGATTTTTGAGAAGCTCCTGCACCTAAAAAAAACATATTTCGAGGATAAAAATAACACAGAAATTTTGAGTTTCCTACAGATGGACGTATCTCAGGTCTCCTCCATTACCGACCGTTATATAGCTATGAGTGCAAGCTATATTTTCTGGATCATCAGCGGTTTAGTGGGCCTTTTCGTCATCAGTTGGAAGCTGGCCCTGGTAGTGCTAGCCATGGTACCTGTGAAGTTTTTTCTGGTGAAGGGTATGTCAAAGCGCCGGGAAGATGCGATGGACGAATTGTTAGATTCCAGTAGGGATTTCTCCCGCTGGTTCGGGGATAACCTTAATGGTGTGGATGAAATCAAACTTTGGAACTTGTTCCAATCTAGGGAGAAAATTTTCTCGGAAAAACAATGGGAACTGCTGAAGTTAGAGAAAAAAGGCACAATGATTGATGGGTGGAATACTTTCTGGGAAGTGCTGCTGGAGTGGTCAGTGACCATTGTGCTATATTTGTTGGGCGGCTGGCTCATCTGCACAGGCAGTTTGACCATCGGTGCAGTGTTTGCATTTTCTAGTTATTCTGTCTATGTGACCGGGCCCGTGTCTGCGCTCATCAACCTGAAAATGTACTTTGCGCGCATCGCGCCCTCGGCCCGCAGGCTGTTTCAGTTTTTGGATATGGAGACAGAGCTGGATTCCGATAGAAAACATATTGAAAACAAGCCGCCAAAATTGGAGTTTCGGGATGTGGCGTTCTGTTATGAGGAGAACCGACCTATCCTGCAAGGGATAAATTTTACGGTGGATCCGGGTGAAAAAATCGCCATTATCGGCCAGAACGGCAGCGGAAAATCAACCATCCTTAACATACTTCTGCGCTTTTACCTGCCTGACGCAGGACAAGTGCTGGCGGACGGGATAGATGTGAATTCCCTGTCTTTGGAGAGTTACCGTAGCCTGTTTTCCGTGGTCAGCCAGGAACCTTATCTGTTTTTGGGTGACATCCTTGAGAATGCAGATTTGACCGGGAAGGCAACACCGGAACAGTTGCGTGCTGCCTTAAAAGATAGTGGCGTGGCAAGCTACATAACCCGTATGCCCGACGGGGAAAAGACCCAAATTGGGCGTAACGGAGCAAAGCTATCTGGCGGAGAGAAGCAAAAACTGGCGGTGGCCCGCGCCTTGCTGAAGGATGCACCTGTGGTAATTTTAGATGAAGCTACCTCTGGGTTCGATGTGGAATCGGACGCCTATCTGCATGACATCATCGTGAACCAGATGCGGGAAAAGTCTGTGATTATGATAACCCATCATTACAATAATTTGGAGGGGATGGGCAAGGTGTATCGGTTAAATGACGGTGTGTTGACGGAAGTCCGTGCAACAGAAGGAGAGGCTAATCTTGATGAGAAAGAAAAGTAGTGTCTACTGGTTCTTCCTGCTGCCCAGCCTGCTGGGGGTGCTGCTGTTCTACGCCATCCCCTTCCTGTTCTCCCTGTACTACGCTCTGGTAGACAACATGGGGGCCCAGAAATTCGTAGGCTTGTAGAACTTTATCGACACCCTGACGAACTCCCTGTTCCAATCGGCGGTGCTGAACACCACCATCTTCATCGCCCTCTCTGTACCTTTGGGCATGGCCCTTTCCCTGTTTTTATCCCTGTGCCTTCAGGGCATGAAAAGGGGCCGCGCCCCGGCCACCATGCTGATGCTTTTGCCCCTAGTAGTGCCCTCGGGCGCCATCGTGTATTTCTGGAAGGTGCTTTTTGACGCCAACGGCCTTGTGCAGAAGCTACTTTTGCAGATGGGCTTCGAGCACGAGGTGGTAGCCCAAAACGGCTGGGCCATGGGTGTGCTGGTGGCCGTGTTCCTGTGGAAGAACGTAAGCTATAATATCGTGCTGTTTTGGTCGGGCCTCAACTGGATACCCAAAACCTACTACGAACAGATGGCCCTGGAGGGCGCGGGGAAGTGGAAGCAGTTTACGAACGTGACGTGGATCTACCTGAGCCCCACTACCTTCGTCGTGCTGTTAATGAGCATTGTCAACTCATTCAAAGTGTTCAAAGAGGTCTACATGCTCTACGGCGCGTACCCCAGCCCGAACATCTATATGCTGCAGCACTACATGAACAACCAGTTCCTGTCGCTGAACATGCAGAAGCTCTCCAGCGCGGCATACATCTTGTTCTTAGTCATCGGCATCGTGCTTCTCATCGTCTTCTACGCCCAAAAACGCGTCACCGACGCCTACCAGTAAGGGGGTGTTCACATGAAAACCCGACACATTCCCTCTATGATCTGCATCATGGTCTCGGCGGCGGTGGCCGTGTTCCCCATCGTGTTCATCTTTGTCAATTCCTTCATGAGCGGCAGCGAGATCGTCAGCCGCTATTCGGCCGAGATTTTGCCGACAAATGCAGATGATTTTACTTCCCACGGCATCCACTTCGTGCGCTTTGGGCTGCTGCCCCGCGAGTTCACCTTAGACCAGTACAAGCAGCTGCTCCTGCAGAGCCCGGGGTACCTGCGCATGTTCTGGAACTCGGTGCTGCTGGTGGTGCCGGTGCTCATCGGCCAGTGCGTCATCGCGCCGCTGGCGGCCTACGCTTTCGAGAACATCAAGTGGAAATATAAAGAAGCTATCTTCTTCATGTACATCATCGTCATGCTCATGCCCACGCAGATATTGCTGGTGCCAAACTTCATCGTGGCGGGGTGGCTGAACATCCGGGAGTCGTACCTGGCCATCATCCTGCCGGCGCTGTTCCACCCGCTGGGGGTGTTCCTCATCCGGCAGCAGCTGAAAAACTTTCCGAAAGAGTGCCTGGAAGCCGCCGCCCTGGACGGGGCGGGGCCCTGGCGCACCTATTGGTACATCGTGCGGTCGAACCTGAAATCGGTGGTGGCGGCGCTGGTGGTGCTGCTGTTCGCGGACAACTGGAACATCGTGGACCAAGCGGTTGTTTTTATTAAAAACACCTTCGATAATCCCCTGTCCGTGTACCTGGGCAACGTGGTGACGGGCGACCCGGGCATGTTCTTCGCGGTGTCGGTGTTCTACCTGATACCGGCGCTGCTGGTGTTCCTCTTAGGCCAGGATTATCTCACGGAAGGCATCGCGCTGTCCAGCGTGAAGTCGTGAAAGGAGGGGTTTTTGTGGCGAACAGTGGCAAGCATCATGCGGAACCCGTGAAAAAGGAACAAAAAGTGAAAACCTCCCGGATGGTGTATTTATGCATAGCGGCTGTATATTTCCTGGTAGTAGTGGGGGCCACAGCCTACAGCCTGACCGCCTATCAGGACAGTCTGCCTCGTGTGAAGCTGGTAAAATCCGCCGGGGGGCGGCTGCCCCCGGAATGCCTCATAGACGGGCCAGAGGGAAAAATCATGAACACCGTGGAGCGCCAGGACGGCCCCTGGGGCAAGCGATATGTGATAAAGCAGTTGACCATTTACGCCTGTCAGGAGCTGCCGGACGGGGGTTTCTTTATGTACGAAGCCATCAATGGCGAGAATCCCGTTGTGCGCGGCACTACTGCGGATTTCCTCTGGGACGGCATGGAAGTCCGAATCGCGTAGGAGGGGAAAGAAATGGCAAGTTTGCAGCTAAAAAATTTGAAGAAGATCTATCCGCACAGTGCCAATACCCGCAAAGGGACAGAGAAGGAGACAAACCTTCAGATCACCGATGAGGGCGTTGTAGCGGTGCAGGAATTCAACCTGGACATCGCCGACAAGGAGTTTGTGGTGCTGGTGGGGCCCTCGGGCTGCGGCAAGACCACCACTTTGCGCATGGTGGCCGGGCTGGAGGAGATCACCGCCGGGGAGCTCTACATCGACGGCAAACTCATGAACGATGTGGAGCCCAAGGACCGGGACATCTCTATGGTGTTTCAAAGCTATGCCCTGTACCCACACATGAAAGTCTGGGAGAATATCGGCTTCCCCCTGAAGCTGCGCAAGGTGGATAAGGCCACTATCCGCAGGCGTGTGAAAGAGGTGGCAGAAATTTTGGATATTTCCGAATACTTAGACCGCAAGCCCAAGGAGCTTTCCGGCGGGCAGAAGCAGCGAGTGGCTATCGGTCGGGCCATTGTGAGGGAGCCAAAGGTGCTGCTGATGGACGAACCTCTCTCCAACCTGGATGCCAAGCTGCGCAACCATATGCGCACGGAGATTATCAAGCTACGACAGAAGATAAACACCACATTTATCTATGTTACCCACGACCAGACGGAAGCTATGACTCTGGGCGACCGCATCGTCATTATGAAGGACGGCTTTATCCAGCAGATCGGCACGCCCCAGGAAGTCTTTGACCACCCGGCGAATTTATTTGTGGCAGGCTTTATCGGTACGCCGCAGATGAACTTCTTTGAAGGCGAGCTGCTGCAGGACGAGGACGGTTACAGCATCACCGTGGAGGGCCAACCCATGGCGCTGCCTCTGGAGAAGCAGAACCGTCTGGCTGCAGGGAGTGTGCAGCCCCAGAAGATAAAAGCGGGAGTGCGGCCCGACTACCTGTACCCCGCCGGGGACGGGAAGGGTCTGGCCGCCAAAGTCGAGGTCACAGAAATGATGGGAAGTGAGGTGCACGTACACTGCTCGGTGGACGGGAAGGAGGCGGTGCTCATTGTGCCTACTGTGAATAAGGATGGCCGGCACTTCTAGCCGCCTGGGGTGGGGGAACAAATCTCCATTGGCTTTAGAGCAGAATTGTGCCACTTGTTTGGCGAGGACGGACGGAATTTGGAGTTGTGAAGAATTTAATTCTTAGCACTGCTCTATGAGAAGAGGAGGCAATAGATATAGACATTGTAGTGATCGACAACTGGATCTCCCCCACAAGCCTACATGAAAAAACTGGACGAAACATTCGGGTAATGCAGATACAGGACGGAAAGTGCATCCCCCAAACAGATACAGGCAGTAGCAACTCACACGGCACCATCTGCGCCTCCATCCTGGCCGAAGCTTTGCCGGAACATATCCATCTCACAGGCTACTCCTGCCTCGGCGATGATGGACGGCCTTCGTTGGATGGGGTTTGCATGGCACTTGAAATCTGCCTGGGGAAACGGCCTGCATATATCAGTATGAGTATCGGTAGCGAAAACTGGCTGGAAACGGAAGAACTAGCTGAATTGACAAAAAAGCTCGCTGGTGCGGGTACTCATATCTTTGCCGCCTGCGCCAACAAAGGGCATATCGCTTTCCCGGCAGCATACCCGTGGGTGCTCGGCGTGCGCTACGAGGCTGGCATTTCTGGGCTTTATCGGGAGGAAAACTCGCCCATTGGGTGCAACATTGTCGTAGGCGATTTTTCTTCCTGCGTGCTGGACAAAATGGCCGAAGAAAATCCTTTCTTCGAGTGCCGCACTAATAGTATGGCTACTCCGTATGCCTTGGAAAAAATAGTCTCAGAGGCTGTTCCTCTGTCTGATCTTCCACGAAGGGCAGGCCAGAAAATGGCAGAGATTCCAAAGAAACTGCTCATGCCGGTTGTGGCGGTCACTGGCCCTGTGGGAAAAATGAAAGAACTTCTGGCCTTGCTCCAGAAGGAAAGCTATCAGGCAGCGCTGCTCACAGACCGGGCGGAAACAGATTGGGTGGATATGGTTTTACATGTTGAGGTCGAGGGTTTTGCATCATGGGTAAAGCCACTGGCAGAAGCCGGAATTTTGCTGTTGGACGTGTCGGGAGAGTTGGCAAAGTTGAAACATTTCAGCGACTATGATGTTGATTTGGGGCAAAAAGACACGCAAACAGCATACATGGAGATCCTACAGTTTTTTGGAACTGCCGAGGAGAAAGGAGGATGAGTCAGATTGGCGGCAATGGTATCCTCCATGTGCTGGGGAGCCTGCCGCCGCAGGCGGGACACCTCCCGGTCTGTTATGAATTTTTGGAATGAATAGCTGTCACCCATCGCCGTTGCCATCGACAGCCAGCAGTCCTCCCCGTCCCAGGCGCAGGCAAAGCGCATGAGGGAGCTGGACGAGAAGAAGCTCTTAAACGGGGATCCGTGACTGCCTGGACTATGGGAAGAACCCGGAGAAAACCGAAGGTAAATATCTCTCTGCCTATGAGTGCGACCCGGCCACGGTGGCGGAAGAATTTCTTCTTGCCAAAGCCAGCTACAAGGCCGCAACGGGACGGGAGCAGAAAAAGGAAACGGACGTACTCTGTTACCAGATACGCATGGCCTTCTATCCCGGCGAGATCACACCGAAAGAGGCAAACCGTATCGGCTATGAATTGGCTATGCGCTGGACGAAGGGCCGCCACGCCTTCCTTGTGACGACCCACACGGACAAGAAGCATATCCACTGTCACATCTATTACAATTCCACTTCCCTTGACTGTTCCCGGAAGTTCCGAAACTTTTGGGGCTCCAGCTTCGCCCTCCGGCGGCTCTCTGACAGGCTGTGTCTGGAAAACAGCCTCTCCATTGTGGAGAACCCGAAGCCCCGGAGCAAGAGCAAATACAAACATTATGGGGAGTGGCAGAAAGAGCGAAAGCGGCCTCTAAACTTTCAAGAACGGCTCTGTCTTGCCATAGACAGTGCACTTGCGAAGCGTCCCTCCAGTCTGGAAGAATTTCTCGACCTGATGAAGCAGGCCGGGTATGAAGTAAAGAAAGTCCGGGGCGGCGGTCTTAGCTTTCGCCTGCCCGGCGGAGGGCAGGACCGCTTTACCCGGCTGCGTGCTTCTACGCTGGGGGAAGGCTACGACCTGAAGGACATAATGGCCGCTATTGAGGGCGGAACCGGGCGGCGTGGGCCGGAAAGAAAAATCAGCCTCGCCGTGGATATACAGGCGAAGCTGGCCGAGGGAAAAGGCCCGGGCTATGAGCGGTGGGCGAAGGTGTTCAATCTCAAACAGATGGCCGCCGCCCTTGCCTACTTGCAGGACAACGGCCTGACAGAATACAGCCAGTTGGAGAAAAAAGCGGAAGAAGCCTCTGACCGTTTCCATGCCCTTTCCTGCCAGATCAAGCAGACGGAAACGGCGCTGAAAGCCAATGCGGAATTGAAGGCGGCCACGGTACAGTATGCGAAAACCCGTCCTGTCTTTGATAAGTACAAAGCGTCAAAGTACAGTCGGAAATTCCTTGCGGAACATGAGGCAGATATAGAACTCTACCGGGCGGCGCAGGCCGATATGCGGCGTCTACTTGGAGGGGCAAAGCTCCCGAAGATGGAGGCGCAGAAAGAGGAAGGGCGAAAGCTGGCCGCAAAGAAAAAGCGGCTCTATGGGGAATACCAGAAAGCCCGCCGGGATATGCAGGAGGTCTTGACGATCAAGGCGAACATTGACTGCCTGCTGGGCTACTCGGAGCCTGCAAAGAAGAAAGAAATGGAGCGTTGAGGGTATGAGAAATAAGGAGCAAAGCGACGCGATCACTTCGGGCCAACATGGCCCGAAGTTGCCGGGTTTGGGGCGGGCCCCAACAAGCGGCGTTTGTGGTCTGTGGCCACAAAGGCATTGCTTGCCATTTAGCGACACCCCCGAAAACAGCACAAAAAAACAGAGGCTCTTACTCCTGAACCTCCGTTTCTCTGGCTTTCTTGAGCCCTTCGGCTGTAGCCTCCATGACAACAAGCTCTTTTTCGTTCATGGAGTCTAAAAGTACATCAATGTGTTTCCGGCAACTGTCTCCGCCACGGTTGCCCTCCGTATAGAAAAACTGGTCTACGGATATATCGAACAGCGTGACGAGCTTAAAAAACAGGTTGAAGCTGGGGTGCTGGCCTTTGTTCTCGATGTTCATAATGGTGCGGTCAGTTTTGCCAACCAGTTCCGCAACATAGGCTTGCGTCCAGCCCTTTTCCTCTCTGGCCTGTTTCAGTGCCAGACCGAGCCCATGAAAGTCAAACCTTCTTTCATCTTGGTTCATTTTCATATCACCCTATATCATTGTACATTTCAGGTTGTGTTATGAGAATGTAATGAAATTTGATGTGAAGTAATATTTAATTTCATCTATAGAGCGATATGAACTTGTATTCTTTCAGCAATAGAAATATAATGGAAGGGATATGTGCTGTGCAAAGACAGATTATATGGCCCAAAAAGGAGTAAGTAGATATAGAACATTTCAGTTCGACAGCTAAATTATTATATTGTAAGTCGTGTTTTCGGTACCGTAAAAATAACAACGCTATGGTTAAAATCCCAAAAACGAACAAGAATTAGTAGTTGACAAAACAAGGAGGCTAAATAGATGGCTGTACTTTTAATAGCAGAAGATGAAAAAGATATGCAAAACATTATTGTCGATTTTATGCAACAAGGCGGACACTCTTGCATTTTAGCTAATGATGGAGTAGAGGCACTTTCCATTTTGGAAAACAATACGGTTGATCTCATCATTTTAGATATTATGATGCCACGATTAGATGGATTTACTGTATGTAAATTTGCGCGGAATATATGCGATGTACCCATTATTTTTCTTACTGCCAAAGGCGAAGAAAATGACAAACTCAAAGGCTATGAATATGGTGCAGATGATTATGTTACCAAGCCCTTTAGTCCCAAAATACTGTTAGCCAAAGTCAATGCGTGGTTGCGTCATGCAACTACGGCTAATTCACAGAACATTTTATCTGCGGGAGAAATATTGCTATATCCATCAGCTCATACAGTCATTGTGTCTGGTAATGAAGTTGAGCTTACTCATAAAGAATACGAACTGTTGCATTTGTTCTTGCAGAATAAAAATCAAGTGTTCTCGCGTGAGCAGTTGTTAAACCGTATTTGGGGATTTGACTTTGAAGGAAATACACGAACTGTCGATTCACACATCAAAACGCTTCGTCAAAAGTTAGGAACCGAAGGGCGTCATATTGTGACACTAATTCGTTCTGGCTATAAGTTTGAGGTAAAACCATGAGCAATTCATTTAAGTCAGTTGAGAAAAAATATTTTGCTTTCTCAAGAACTATACGCTTTGTTATTACAGTTTTGTATCCTATTATGTTCCTCATAGCACCGATAGAGTATAAATTCCTGCTGCCTTTTATTTGGCTGCTTTTATTTCTTGGCGGTGAATGGCTGCAAGAGATTTACTTACATCGCATTATTGTGGTTCCACTGGGGAGCATTACTGATATTGCACAGAAACTTGCAAATCTTGACTTTATGACGGTGTGTGATATTCAGTCTAATGATGAATTAGGCAGTTTATCAAATAGCCTAAATACTTTGGCCTCAAACTTGCAAAATGCTTTGGACGAATTAAATAAAGCCAACAGACAGTTAAAAAAAGATGTCCAACATGAAAGGATACTGTTAGAACAACGAAAGGAATTAGTGGATTCTTTATCGCATGAAATGAAAACGCCTCTTGGCTTAGTTTGGAGGATTACTTTAATTCGATTATAGGAGGTGAGAAAAATGACTAATCTGCTGCGGTCCCAGATTTACAAATTATTTCACAATACAATATTTTGGGCGGGGGCCGGCTTAACTATTTGCTCGGTACTGTTTTATGCTGTGTTTGAGAGCATGAAAGCCGAAACAGTTGCTAACGGAATGCCCCTATTTCAGTATTATAGTATCCTTTTCCAGAATTACAGCACAGGGCTTCCCGTTTTGATTTTCTGTGTGGTATTTGCTTCGGATGATTTTATGAGTGGCGCTGTTCATTACTATATTTCAAAAGGAATTTCGAGAACTCAATACTATTTGTCCAAAATGACAACCTGTGCATTTGCTGCCACTCTATATGTCGTAATTGCGGGCATAAGCGGAACTATAATCAGTCAAATACTATGGCATAATCTTGATGGCTTACTTCAAATAAATACATTACAGTTGTTATTTTTCTTCTTTAGCCAAATCATACTCCATGCCTCTTATGCGAGCTTTCTGGTGTTTACCTGTTTTTTATTTAGGAGCAGCGTAATTTCTAGTGTAGTCAATATGTTTTTACTGATTTTTGGGTTTTACATTGTTCATCGTATTGAAGATGCAATTTGGAACAGTTATGTGATTTCGATGTATTGGCCGGTAGCAATGTTCCAAAGAGTGCAAGTAATGACGGTGGCTGAATGGTTTTCTGTTGTCGCAGCTATTTTTGTAATATACGGAGTGCTGTTGACTTGTATTGGAATTATCATTATGAAAAAACGAGATATAAAATAAGCAATCTGCCGGACGACGGCAAAAGAAAAAAAGCCGTCGTTCAGCAGGCAATCACCATGCCCTCTATTGCGGCGGCTTTCAAAAGCCGCCGTTTCTTTGTCTTTGGAAGGAGATGACGACTAAGGCATAACCAGCTACGGCGGCCTGTGTGGAGGTGCCGCCGTGGTTTCTATTTCTAAGCGACATTTTTTGACAGGATATGACCTGTCAAAAAAATCCCTGTGTCTTTACAGGGACGTTGCGGCACTGCACGCGAAATTTGTCTTGACCTGACAGATAATGTGATTTCATGTACCTGTACGGCTATGTGCCGTCCGGGTACTTTTTGTTTCCCTGCGTATGACTTCGGGCCAACATGGCCCGAGGTCATTCCCCGGTGTCGTTCTCCACCACCTTCGTTTCGGCTACCCGTCAACCCGAACACCCGAAACGGAGGTATTTATGAAAGTTATCAATCTGCGGGATATTTACCCTCATTATACACAGGATTGTTTTATTGAAGTAACTGACGAAGTGGCCGATCTGTTTTCCGAGTTCGACCACAAAGAGGCGGCTTACCGTCTGCGTACATACCGGCACAAGGCGTACTACTCCCTTGACCGGAACGACGGCATTGAGCATGAGGCCCTTTTCGTCGCTCTTTCTCCGCATGAGCTGTATGAGCGTAAGGTAACTATGCAGGAACTTCATACCGCCATTTCCCGGCTGCCGGATAAACAGGCGAAACGTATTTACGCCCATTTCATTCTCGGCATGACCAAAAAGGATATTGCCCGGGCAGAAGGCGTCCATGAAAAAGTCGTGCGGGTTGCCATTGAGCGCGGTCTGCGGAGCCTGGAAAAAATTTTGAAAAAAGTTCTGTAAGGCGTACCGATTTAGACCCAAAAATGAAATGGTATATGAGAGGCAGTCAAAGCCTCGGGCCACATTGGCCCGAAGTTCGGACAAGCCTTACGTAGCTTGAAAACTGAATAAAAAGATACCCGGATACGAAGGGTGCTTGTGTCCAGCGACAGGCCCGCCATGATCTCTATTGTCAGAGGATAGAGGGAGCGATAAGGCCCATGCCGCAGGCGGGCCTTGGCAGGTCTGCCGGATAAAACACAAAATCCCGGATACTTGCGATTAGTCACAATCCGAGCGTGCAGCGGTGTTGCGAACCGTGAGCCGTCGCAGGTAATGAGATCGCCTTGCCATCAGAATGGGGAGAGCTGAAATGCTATGGGGCGGAACGCCAGCCGCCCGTCCGGTCTATCTGAAAAGCACTTTTGACCTGTGGGGCCTCGCCGCTATTCTGTCTGATGATAGAGCGACCTTTCCGGCGGGGCCCCATACTTTTATGAACAGGAGAACCTTATGAAGAAAACTTATCCGTCCATTCCGGGATTGGAACCGGACGCATGGAGCAACGACGCCTGCCGTGGTTATGTGATTATGGCAATGCAGGACTGTGGCTTCTCCCATGAGGATATTTGCCGCGTGGTACGGCAGCTTCACGAAGTCTTTGACTTCCATACCATCAACGAGGCCAAGCAGAAATATTATCACGGCGACTATTGACCTCGGGCCATGTTGGCCCGAAGCTGGGGAAAGCTCAATGAGCGGCACCTTCCGGGGTGCCGTTTTTTGACGTTTCCCCATTCGGACAAGAGGGAGACTGGTCGGCATTAACCTATACTGGAAAAGGGAGGTTTTCAATGGTTCAAGCTGTTACATACCAAAGCGACAAGCAATCTGTTTATTTTCAAGGCAAACTCATTGTGCTGGAAAACCTGACGCCGGTACTCTCCCCGGAGGAAAAAAAGAAGCGGAAAAGAGAAATCGAAAATAACCTGTACGATATATTCAGCAAGTACGGGGACAGGTTTCGCTAATCAATCGCAACATTGTTGTCCGGGGCTGCTAATGGTATAATATAGTTGTAAGGTTGGTAGCTCCATTCCAACAAGGAAAGGAGCCCAATATGGACATTATCAGAGAAGATTGTATTTACGCAAGGCAGTCAGTAGACCGCAAGGACAGTATCAGCATTGAAAGCCAGATCGACTTTTGCAAGTACGAACTGAAAGGCGGGAGCTGTAAGGTATTCAAGGATAAAGGCTATTCCGGGAAGAACACGGACAGGCCGGAGTTTCAAAAGCTGCTGGGAGAAATCCGAAAAGGCAGGGTACGGCGGGTAATCGTCTATAAGCTGGACCGGATCAGCCGCTCCATTCTGGATTTTGCGAACATGATGGAGCTGTTTCAAGAGTACGATGTGGAGTTTGTTTCCTCCACCGAGAAATTCGATACCTCGACCCCGATGGGCCGGGCCATGCTGAATATATGTATCGTATTCGCACAACTTGAACGTGAGACAATCCAGAAGCGCGTGACGGACGCTTACTATTCCCGGTGCCTGAAAGGCTTTCACATGAGCGGGCAAGCCCCATACGGTTATCAGTTGGAGCCGACAGTGGTTGAAGGTATCCGTACAAAAAAGATGGTTGCCGACCCCGTAGCCGCCGACCATGTACGACTGATGTTTGAGATGTACGCCGAGCCGGAAACCTCTTTCGGAGACATTACCCGCTACTTTGAGGAACAGGGTATCAAGATTTACGAAAAGTCAATGGTTCGGAGTTTCCTTTCACAGCTTTTACGGAACCCTGTTTACGCACAGGCCGACTTGGAACTGTACGAGTTTTTCAAAAGCCAGGGTGCGGCGATTGTCAATGACGCTTCCGATTTTGCCGGAACCAACGGCTGTTATCTCTATCAGGGCCGTGATGTAAAGGAGGATAAGGACAGGTGCCTGAAGGACCAGATACTTGTGATTGCTCCGCATGAAGCACTCATACCGTCTGATGTTTGGCTGAAATGCCGGAAGAAGCTAATGATGAATAAGACCTTTCAGCAAGGCCGCAAACCGAAAAATACATGGCTTGCTGGAAAAGTCAAATGCGGGCGTTGCGGATATGCCTTGAAAGCAACCCATGTTCCGAACAGTCCGGGATATTTCCGCTGTACAAAACGGGCAGAAAATAAGGGCTGTCCGGGATGTGGGAAAATCCGAAAGACTGAATTTGAAGAATTTATCTTCAATGCCATGCGGGCAAGATTTAAGAATTTTCAAGTCCGGCACGACAAAGAGGAAAAAGCAAATCCGAAACTGACCGCCTATCAGATTGAGCTTGCACAGGTCGAGGCTGAAATTGAAAAACTGCTTGATACACTGACCGGAGCCAATGCGACACTGCTTGCCTATGCCAACAAAAAAATTGAAGAACTGGACACTCGCCGCCAGACTATTTCAAAGGCGATTGCAGAATTGTCCGTTGAAACAATGTCACCCCAGAAGGAACAGGAGCTTTCCTATTTCCTTGACCACTGGGACAGCATTGACTTTGAGGACAAGAGAAAAGCCGCTGACGGCCTGATTATTTCAATCAGCGCAACCAGCGACCATGTTCAAGTAGAGTGGAAAATCTGAACACTCTTGATTTTGCCACTCTACTTACTTTCAAATCTAACATTTCTTTTTAATCTTGTTTGTACCCCTTGTACACCGATGCTTCCTTTATTCGAGCAGGACGGAAAGTGGTTCCTATATCGCAAGTTACATTATATTTTTTTAGAATTTTTAAAATATCATCAAAATATTCTGCCACAATATTAGACGTTCGATTGTTTATTAACATATCATTATAAAGTAGTGTGCCCGTCCACGATGTTGATGGTTTAATTCTATCACGACTGGCAATAGCCCAGATTTCACGGTTGGTCGTTGGATGAAAGAGCATAAATCGAACCCCGCATACTGCCATATGCTCTATAATCTCAAGTAGTTCTTTGATATCAATTCCTTTATCCTTTTGGAATGCAACCATGATAGGTGCAGTTGCAATGACAACACGAGATCCATATTCTTTAGCAATGTGAGCATACAAGTTTTCATCTAAACTGCGTTCCCCAACCACTCCGCGAGAGGTATGATCAAAAATCATATCAGGCGCATACGGCAAAGAAACCAATTTTTCTAACTTTTTTAGTTCCGCAGAAAGTTGTCTTCTAGAAGAAATCCCTGTATTACTCACTACTTTAATAAGTGCGGATCCATTTTGAGATTGCCCAAGGAGTTTTGAACAAGCGCCATTGTCAATAAAGCTAAGACCATAATGGTGTTTATGAACAAAATTATTATGCCATCGAGAGCATCGCCCGCAGGCAATCAGGACAGGCACCAACGCTTAGATTTTGGAATGCTGAAAGCCGCGCACGGGGTGCAGGTTATATCCAACTTCCTGTTTACTTTTTAAGTCTTAGCCGACTTTTCCCTATTGGGGAATCAGGAAAAACGAAAGCCGTACCATCTACACTTACTGCCGAAGAACTCAGTTATTGTATCACAAATTATAGAACAATCTTATCTATTCAGCATATGGGTGACAATTCGGATGTGGGACTTGAAAAGGGGGCTTCTTCAAAAACCTTTGCAGGCGTCAGTGATGATACCCATGACATTTTTACAAATTCTGCCGGTGAAGGTAACATTACAAGGATTATATTAGCGGTTCTTTCCTTCAAGAGATTGAAGGAGCAGTATGGACGCAATTATAAAGGGGGCATTCTACTTATTGATGAGCTTGATGCTACCCTGTATGGCTTCTCGCAAACTAAGTTGGTAGACTACCTATGGAAGGCAGCAAAAGATTATAAAATCCAAATTGTCTTTACAACGCATTCCCCCATTATTCTAAAATGTGTAAACAAATACCAGCGTAAAGAGCGACTCGATAAAGGTATAGAACTTCCAATTTCTGCATATGATAGTTCCATAGTATACTTGGAGCCGAAGTATGATCGGGAGGGAATGCGTACGATTGCGCCTAAGAATATATCAACCAGTACCGAGTTGAGCCAGATTCTTAACGATATAAACCTTTCAATTCCTTCAGGGAATAGCAAAATCAATGTTTATTGTGAAGACACTCGGGCTATTTCTTTCTTGCAATATGTTCTATCTGCTGCATTAAATATCAATCTGGACCTGTATATGTCGTTTGTTGATATTAACTTGGGGTGGCCAAATTATGTTCAGCTTGCAGAGAAAGGTGTTCCTGAGTTTAAGAATAATATAATCGTCCTAGATGGTGATGTTCCTCAAAAGCAAGAATATCGTTCTAAAGCACAGGTAATTCAGGATGCGAGAAACTTCATCTTTCTTCCGCTCGTGATAGAGGAAGGGGTATTCAGGTTACTCAAAGATCACGGAGCTTTTTCAAGATTTCAAGAGTCATTTTCACGGGTTCCAGGGTTTACCTACGATGTGTGCTTCAACAGTTGGCCGCTTGACGCAGATAGCTATGACACCGATGATTTTAAGCATTGGTACGCTCAATCTGAAAGTGCATTGGGGGATCAAACAATTTTGTTTGCTTTCTGGTGTAGTGAGCATCACAATGAAGTAGCGACATTTGTCGGAAACTTTATTAAAACATTCAATGAACTCGCGGAAAAAAATGATGTTGACGCTATACCGCCGACCACACAAAATGGTAGCGATGAAGAAGACGATGATTTGACAACAGAGTAAATCAAATGTTCGGGAGCATAAGCAACAGGTAGAACTGTGGCTTATGCTCCCATCTTTATGTCGATGCATTGTATTTGATGCTCCACAAGGAAATCGGACAGATGATGGCCGATAAGTAAGCATAGCATAAGCAGTCCGGGAACCGTAACAGGCTCCCGGACTTTTTTGACAAGAATTTATGAACAATCCGTAAATATGATGAAAAAGTCCTTGACAACAAGCAACAGGCAAAACCGCGAAGTCGATTCTGATTTCCTGCGGCGCGCGGCTGGCGGTATTTGATATTGCCGAGCTGCGGGAGGTCACAGCCTACGATGAGCTGGAACTGGACACCCTGGGGGACCGGAAAACCGCCTTATTTCTCATTATGAGCGATACCGATGACAGCTTTAACTTCCTGATTTCCATGTGCTATACCCAGCTGTTTAACCTCCTGTGCGAGAAAGCGGACGATGTGTACGGCGGCAGGCTCCCGGTCCATGTGCGCTGCCTGATTGACGAGTGCGCCAACATCGGGCAGATCCCAAAGCTGGAAAAGCTGGTCGCCACCATCCGAAGCCGGGAGATTTCCGCCTGTCTGGTATTGCAGGCGCAGTCCCAGTTAAAGGCCATCTACAAGGACAACGCCGACACCATCATCGGAAATATGGACACTTCCATCTTTCTGGGCGGCAAAGAACCCACCACCTTAAAGGAGTTAGCCGCCGCCCTGGGAAAAGAAACCATTGACACCTATAACACCGGGGAGAGCCGGGGACGGGAAACCTCCCACTCTCTCAACTATCAGAAATTGGGGAAAGATGTGCCATAATACCTTGTGACGAGTTCGGTTGCCCAATAAAATTCACGAACAGGGACACGATCAACTGGACTTTTCGTGGAAAGAATAGGACAGTAGGACTTGAACACAAGGAGGTTCATTATGGCAGAATTAACCTATACGAGAGTAGGCGACTACTACATCCCTGATCTGATACTTGACGAAGAACCGGAGCAGGATGTATTCTATGGCAAGTACGGTGATCTTCGGCGCGACTACCTTCGGGAGCATAAGCCCAAGCTGTGGATGGTGCTGGTGAACAGTGGTAAGCTGGCCGACCATCTGAAAGGCATCGAGCGGATGGCGGAGCAGCGCATGGACACGCTCCTGCCGCAGTTGATGAAAGCCGCTGGCGTGACCGAGGAATTGAAGGCCCGTGACCAGATGGCGTGGGTAGGACTGGTCAATAACTGCCGGGCGCGAGCCGATGAAATCATTCTGTCCGAGTTGGTCTATGTTTGAGGGGGCGGTCTGATGCTGACTTTTGAGAAAGTCTTTTCAGTGTTCGAATCGTTCCTCGCCGAAAATGGAATATATGAGGCCGTTCAAACCTCCCATGGCCACACAATACTGGAATGGGATTCATGTTCCCAGGAGTGGATCAGCGTGAAGCTGTGTGCCACGCCAGGAGAGCTGGCGGAAACATTACTGGACGATTTGACCGGCTATCTGGAATATAAGGCCACGTTAGGCCGCAGAGATCTTACCTATGAGGATATGGCCCAGGTCAGCGCCCAGCGCCAAGAGTATATTGCAAAACTCGGCTAACGCAACAGCAGCACAGGCTATCCCTCAGCGGGTGCCTGTGCTGCTATTTTCCAGATTCAATTTCTCTTGATTTTTTCAGTCCTTCCGCAGTTGCTTCTATGACTGATAATTCCCTTTCATCCAGCGAATCGAGAAGCATATCTATCCGCTGCCGGCGTTCGCTTTTTTTGCTGTACCGATTGGGGAAGAAGAACCGATCTACTGAAATATCCAGCAGAGTGACAACCTGATAAAAGACGTTCAGGCTGGGATGCTGGCCCCGCGTTTCCATATACATCACGGTATGCGAAGTGCGGTCTATACGTTGGGCAAGGTATTCCTGCGTCCACCCCACACTTTCCCGTTTTCGTTTGATTTCCCGACCAAGAGGACGAAAGTTGAATCGGATTTGTTTGTCGTACATTGTCATATCACCCTATGTCATTCTACATTGTATGGGCGGATATGAAAACAAAATGAAATTCTATGTCTGGTACTATTTCATTCTATATCGCTGTTGCTGAAGAATTGAAAAACGGCAAGTTATTTCACACACATTCCACATTCCCATGTTATACTGCCCCAAAGGAGGTGCGCCAATGGCAACACTATTGATTGTTGAGGACGATCACAAGACGAACAACGCGATCTGCGAATATCTCAAGCCCACGGGCCACTCGCTCATTCCGGCCTATGATGGCAGCGAGGCCCTTCAGCTTTTCCGGCAGAATCATATTGACCTTGTAGTGCTGGACATTATGCTGCCCCACGTCAGCGGCCTATCTGTTCTGCATGAGATACGGCAAACAAACGCAACACCTATTCTGATGCTCACAGCTATTGAGGACGAATATACCCAAGTCAGAAGTTTTGACGAGCAGGCCGATGACTACATGACAAAGCCCTTTTCTATGGTATTGCTGGGGAGGCGGATTACCGCCCTTTTGCGTCGAAGCGGGCAGGCCCCGTTACCCCAAACGATAACCTTTGGCGACGTGACCGTGGATTTCTCCGGCTACACCGCCAGCGACAGCGCCGGGAAAATCGACATCATGCCCAAGGAAATTGATTTGCTCCGGCTGCTGGTGGAGCATAGGGGGCTGGTGCTGACCCGTTCGCAGATTTTGGACGAGCTGTGGGGTGCTGACTATCCGATCATCGACCGAACTGTGGACACCTACATCAAAAATCTGCGGAAAAAACTGCGGCTTGACTGCATCGTAACAGTCAAGGGTATCGGCTATAAATATGAGGTGCAGCCATGAAACGCTTAAAATTGTTTCCGAAGATATTTCTCTATACCATGAGCATCATGTTATTTGTCGTTGTTGTCACGCATGGGCTAATCTATCTGCTTGCCCCACAGATGCAGCTTGCATTGAGTACCCAAGATGATGTTGTTGTCAGCATCCGGCAGGAGCAGTTTGTGACCGAGGCAGTAGAAAAAGCCCTGCCTATCTCGTTAATCTGTTCCCTGCTGATTTCCGTTGTCTGTTCCCTCCTGTTTTCCAAAGCGATTGCCGACCCTATCAAGAAGATTTCTGCGTCAACCGAGCAGATGATGAAATTAGACCACGGAGCAAACTGCTTTATTCATACCAAGGATGAAATTGGTACACTGGCGCAGAACGTCAATGATCTGTACTCTAATCTGCTGTCTACCATTGAACATTTAGAACGGGAAAAAGACGCTGTGCGTGATATGGAGCGGGCCAAGGTGGACTTCCTGCGGGCGGCGTCCCATGAACTGAAAACACCTGTGACCGCATTGAACGCCACACTGGAAAACATGATTTTAGGCGTGGGAAAATATCAGGACTATGCTACCTATCTCCCGGAGTGCAAAGAAATGGTCGAGCAGCTTTCTGGGATGATACATGAGATTTTGGAAACCTCCAAACTGAATTTGGCCACTGAACCGCCAAAGCAGATTGATGTGTCTGAACTGCTGGCGGAACTGTGCGAACCCTACCAACTGATTGCGGCGGCACATCAAATTACATTCTCTCTTGACTTGCCGGAGCAGTTTTCCGCTGTGCTGCCTGTTGGCCCGTTCAGTAAAGCGGTGTCTAATATCCTCGCAAATGCTGTCGCTTATACAGAGGCCGGGAAAAATGTTTCCGTCTATATGGAGGGGCGCAGCCTTGTGGTCGAAAACGAGTGCAAGCCTATCCTTGACGATGAAATCCGCCGCCTGTTTGAACCGTTCTATCGTCCAGACTTCTCACGGAGCCGTGAAAGTGGGGGCAACGGTCTGGGCCTCTATATCGTGGATACACTTTTGACCTCTATGGACATTCCCTATTCTTTTAAGCCAATGAAGTCCCCGACTGGGATGTGTTTCACAATTCATTTATAAATGCGAAAAACTCCCCGACTGGGGAGTTTTTCATTTCTACCATAATTCCATATACGTTTCATACCCATTCCACATTGGGGTGCTATTCTACGGGTGCGTTCAGAAGAACAGCACAACAATATGGAGGTATCGACCATGAGCATTTTCAAAAGGGCGTTTTTATACGTCACGCGAAAACGGGGGAAAACACTTCTCCTGTTCGCCATCCTGCTGATTATGGCAACCTTTGTCCTCACGGGCCTTTCCATCTGGAAAGCATCGGAGGCCGCGCAGCTTGACCTGCGGCAGAGCTTGGGCGGAAAATTTGACGTTTTTGTGGATTGGAGCAACAGCCCCTATGTAGTGAAAGAACCCGTCAAAGATGAAGTGGACGAGGAAACTGGCAAGACATCAAGCAGTTTTCTCATGTATTCTACCGTACAATTTACCCCGGAAAATATCGCGGCCATCAAAGGCGTTTCCGGCGTGAAGTACTGCGGCGCAAGGCAGGACAATCTTCTCCCGTTTGACGGGCTTTCCCTGTTCCCCGGAACGATCTCAACCGATGCGAAGTATCAGGGCTACACAAAGGCGCTGGGCGTTTGCAGCACGGAGGACGATGAACTATTCACCACCGGCACACTGACGCTGGCGGAAGGGCGACATATCTCCACCGATGATACCCATGTGGCAATCATCAGCCAGGACTTGGCGGAAAGAAACGAGTTGAAGATCGGGGACTATCTCACCGCCCACAGTTACAGCGTGGAAGATCAGGGCTTTACCGGGCTGGAAATCAGGATACAAATTATTGGACTGTTTACCCCTCATGCGGTGGAGCAGTTTGGTGAAACTGTCACCACCTACGACAAAATCCAGAACCGTGTATTTGTGGATTTGCAGTCCTCAAAAGAATTTGACGGCGGAGAAATCAACTACGGCTTTTCCGCACTCCACGTCACCATAGACGACCCGCAGGACATGGCGCGGGTGGTAGCCGAAGTCAAGGCGCTGCCGGGTATCGACTGGAAAGCCTTTACCGTGGAGGTGGACAATGAAACCTACGAAAATGCCGCTGCTCCTCTGGCTACGCTGAATGAATTGGTCGTGACCCTGCTGGTGGTGATTATCGTTGTCAGCGCCATCATTCTGGCCCTGATATTGACCCTCTGGACAAAGACCCGTATTCACGAAATCGGCGTGTTCCTGTCCGTGGGTATCAGAAAGTCGGCCATCATCGGGCAGTATCTGATTGAGGTGCTGCTGATTGCCGTTCTCGCCTTTGGCCTGTCCTATTTCACCAGCAACGCCATAGCGGGACAGATTGGCAACCACCTGTTGGAGCAGAGTATGCAGACCGAGCCGGAGGACGATAACGATGTTGTAACTGCCGCCGCTGCGGTTGATGTGGGCGCGGATAATCTGCTTCAAAAGCCCCTGCCTACAGAGAGCGGCATCCAAGTGTCCGTTGGGCTGGACAACCTTGCACAACTCTACCTGATCGGCCTTGCCATTGTCATTGTGGCTGTCAGCGCATCGTCTATCACGGTCATGCGGCTGAACCCCCGTGAAATCTTGTCGAAAATGAGCTGAAGGAGGGACTATCATGCCTACACTGGAATTGAAAAATGTTTCTTACGCCTACGAAAAGGGCAAGGCGGTTTTGCAGAACGTCAGCGGGTCACTGGAAACCGGGAAAATGTACGCCATCCTCGGCCCGTCCGGGTCGGGCAAGACCACGTTACTGTCCCTGCTGGGTGGGCTGGATGTGCCGACACAGGGCAGCGTCCTGTTTGACAGCGAGGACATTACGGCAAAAGGACTGGAACACCACCGCAGGAACCATATCTCGCTGATATTCCAAAGCTATAATCTGATTGACTACATGACCCCCGTTGAAAATGTGCGGCTTACTGCCAAGCTGGACGCCGCCCCCATTCTGGAACGACTGGGGCTGGAGCGGGACGAGATCACCCGGAATGTACTGAAACTGTCCGGCGGACAACAGCAGCGGGTGGCGATTGCGCGGGCGCTGGCCTCCGATGCCCCGGTCATTCTAGCAGATGAGCCGACCGGGAACCTGGATGTCGAAACCGCCGAGGAAATCACGGTGGTTTTGAAAGAGAGCGCCCATGCGTTCGGGAAGTGCGTGGTGGTCGTGACGCACTCTGGCGAGGTGGCAAAGCAGGCGGATGTGGTGCTGGAAATCAAACGGGGACATTTGAAAGAGAGGGAAATGTAATGAAAAAAATTATGATGATTTTGGCCTGTGTTCTGGTCTGTTTCTCGTTGTTTACTGGCTGTACCAATCAGAAAGGCAACGACGATCAGGACACAAATTTGGGGAACTCTGTGGAAATTGATGATACAGACATTGAGATCGACACCAAACCGGGGCTGGACACCGAGGACAATTCCGACAATGTAACCTTACCTGACGGCTTTACTTACAGCTTCCGCGACCCGGATAATGCGGACGGTATTGTAGTCACGCCGAGGGAGTAAGAAAAATTTCCCGTTTCACACAGGTTCCATATTGGCTTTATATAGGTTCCACATGGCGGCGGTACTTTGGCAAGTGCCGCCGCCTGTTGTCTATTCAAAATTGGCGGCTCTAGGAGGTAGCCGCTGTGCCAAGGACATTAACAAAGTTGGATAAAGCGTCAAAAAAATTCTTTCCCCTTTGACGGCAAAATCCAGCCTTGAAGGTACAACAATTTCTTATGTAGCTGAATATTGCATTTTAATCCGTGTGGCCTTTTGCCATGCGGATTTTCTCATTTTCAGAGCGAATGGAAAACGGCCCCTGTGTCGCTCCCCGCCCTCCTGTTCAGATTTCGCAAAATCCAATCTGAACAGGAGGAAAGCATGATGGAGATCACCATCAAAATCAACGGGCGTATGGTGTCTGTTGAAGTCAATGACGAAGTAGCCGAGTGCTATGACCAGGGCAGACGGAAAGCCGAGAACCTCTATCACGAAAAGCGGCGGCATTGGGATGATCGGGAATTTGACGAGTACACAGCTGCCACCGAGGGCCTGCTGCCCTATCAGCCCACCCCGGAGGACATCGTATGCCAGAGGGAAACCCTGGCTCTGCTGCTGTCCATTCTGGACACCTGCACGACAATTCAGCGGGAGCGGTTTTTGCTCTATGCGCTGTATGGTTTCGGTTATACGGAGATTGGAATGATGCAGGGCTGCTCCAGGGAATCCGTTTATGAGAGCATCCAGGCCGTCCGCAGAAAGTTTCTAAAATTTTTCTCAAACCACCCTGACAACGGGCTGTTTTGAGGCTTACCCAGTGAGGGGCATTTGCTCCATCACCGCCAGGGGACAAGCGCCAACTTGTTCCCTGGCAGAAAGGAGGTCTATCACATCATGGATAAAAAAGAATCCCTGTTAAAACAGCGTGACGAAGCAAAAAAGGAAGCCGCCCAATACGAGAACCAGGTGAAGATTTTGCTGAACAAGCAGAGGGACGCAGAGCGCCACGCCCGGAACCACCGCCTGATCGTACACGGTGCGATTATGGAGGGCGTGTTCCCCTTCACCGCCAGCATGGATGGCGAATCGCTCAAGGCGTTCCTGATTGAGCTTTCCCGCCTGCCGGGAGCAGCGGAAACAGCGGAAAAGGCGCAGAAAATCGCCTCCACAAACTAAAGTCCGTTCTTAACGGCGCACTTATACACCGTGTCCGGTGCCGTGCGCCCTGCCGGGGGCTTGTTGCGTCCTTCGGACGCGATGGGGAAGTACCTTCCCCAAACCCCAAGTGCGCCAGCAAAAACGGAACATCCGCTTTGGAAGGTTATGGCAATGATAACCCCTCTCCCTCTGACAGAGAAGCGGCTAGCATTGCTGCATAATGAGACGCGAAAACTACTGGCAGAAGCATATGAACAGGCCCGCAATGCATAGACAGTGGCAAAGTGTTTCCAGGTGAGTACAAGCACAGCGTATCCGTTTGAGCAATCAGATGAAGAAAACTGGGAGTGTAGATCTACAAACCATTCCGTCCGTTTTTACCTATGCCCCCTTTCTCCTTGAATTGCGCCATCATACCCCTCTGGCAATTGTCTGTCCAACCGAAGGCTTTGTTAGCCAGTAATTTTTTGTTCTATCCGGCAATTCTCCAGGTCTGTACTGGGCAGCAAATTAGTCTCTTCTAACCAAAAGGCAGTTTTTTCTTCACGCGGGCTTGACAAGAGCGGTTAGTCGTGTTAAACTATGTTCGTTTGAGTTAGCAGTTGCTAACCATCTTATTGAGGAGGTGAAGAAATGATGCCGCTTACAATGGCAAAAATCGGAGAGACTATTACTATCCGCAAAATCTCCGGAAGGGATGAAGTGCGCCAGCATTTGGCGGAGCTGGGCTTTGTGGTAGACAGCGATGTAACGGTAGTCAGCGAGATAGGAGGGAACATTATCGTGCAGGTAAAGGACAGCCGGATTGCGCTGGATAAAACGATGGCAAACCGAATCATGGTCTAAGAATTAACTCATAGAAAAGGAGGAAGATCGATATGAAAACACTGAAGGATGTTAAGGTGGGTGAAACGGCGATTGTGGCGCGGATCCACGGAGAAGGCCCGGTGAAACGCCGTATTATGGACATGGGCATCACCAAGGGTGTAGAGATTTTCGTGCGAAAGGTAGCTCCCCTGGGCGACCCGATGGAGTTGAACGTTCGAGGCTATGAGCTGTCCGTCCGCAAGGGCGACGCGGAGATGGTCGAAGTCCAGTAAGCCAGCGCGGCGGAAGGCCGCAATTATTTCCGCCTTGAGTTAGATGTGACTAATACACGAAAGGAGATCATCAAATGGATATCAAAATTGCATTGGCTGGCAATCCAAACTGCGGCAAGACCACTCTGTTCAATGCCCTCACCGGTTCCAGCCAGTATGTGGGAAACTGGCCCGGTGTGACCGTGGAGAAAAAGGAGGGCCGGCTGAAGGGCCATAAGGATACAATAATCCAAGACCTGCCTGGCATCTACTCCCTGTCCCCATACACCCTTGAGGAGGTAGTGGCCCGGTCATATCTTGTAAAGGAAAAGCCAGATGCTATCCTCAATATCGTGGACGGCACCAACATTGAGCGCAATCTTTACCTCACCACTCAATTGATTGAACTGGGCCTGCCCGTGGTGGTGGCGGTAAACATGATAGACCTGGTGCGGAAGAACGGCGACGCCATTGACCTCGCCAAGCTGGGGAGTGCCCTGGGCTGTGAAGTGGTGGAGATAAGTGCGCTCAAAGGCGAGGGCGGCATGGCCGCTGCTGAAAAGGCTGTGGATCTGGCGCAGAAGAAGCAGGCCGGGGAGCTGCCCCATGTGTTCACCGGCAGCGTAGAACACGCCCTGGCCCATATTGAGGAGTCTATTCAGGGCAAGGTGGCCGGCGGCTACCTGCGCTGGTACGCCATCAAGATTTTTGAACGGGACGAGAAGGTTATGGAGGAATTGAACCTCCCCTCCGACTTGAAAGCACACCTGGAAGAACATATCGCGGACTGCGAGCAGGAGATGGACGACGACGCGGAGAGCATCGTCACCAACCAGCGGTATTCTTACATCAACACGGTGGTTTCCAAAGCGGTGCGAAAAAAGGCCGCAAAGCACAGCTTATCCGTTTCGGACAAAATTGACCAGGTTGTTACCAACCGCATCCTGGCCCTGCCCATCTTTGTGGCTGTCATGTTCCTGGTGTATGCCCTTGCCATGGGCGGCTGGGGTGTCTCCATCGGCACAGCCGCCACGGATTGGGCCAACGACGGCCTGTTTGGGGACGGCTGGTTCCTACCCTTTTCCGGCTCGGACGCAGATGGCTATGACGAGGCGTCTGGTGCGTTTGAAGAGGCTTCCGCCATTATAGAGGCATACGAGGGCGGGGAGCCTGTGGCATACCTCTATGACGCCGATGCCGGTGAAGTCAGTACCCTGGAAGTGACAGAAGAAAGCTATGCCGAGGCCCTTACGGTGGAGGAGCCGGACCCCGCCAGTTATGGGACATATGTCCCCGGCCTGCCCGTCCTGGCAGAAAACCTGCTGAACGCCATGGGGGTCAGCGGGGTGCTGGCCTCCCTGATTCTGGATGGCATCGTGGGCGGTGTAGGCGCTGTCCTGGGTTTTGTGCCCCAGATGCTGGTGCTGTTCCTGCTGCTTGCCATCCTGGAGGATGTGGGCTATATGGCCCGGATCGCCTTCATCATGGACCGCGTTTTCCGTCGTTTTGGGCTGAGCGGCAAAAGCTTCATACCCATGCTGGTAGCCACTGGCTGCGGCGTTCCTGGCATTATGGCCTCCCGTACTATTGAGCAGGACCGGGACCGCAAAATGACAATCATGACCACCGGCTTTATTCCCTGCGGGGCAAAGATGCCCATCATCGCCCTGTTTGCCGGGGCGCTGTTTGGAGGCTCTGCCCTGGTCGCCACCTCTGCTTACTTTATCGGCATAGCCGCTGTGGTGGTTTCCGGCATTATGCTGAAAAAATTCAAAGCCTTTGCCGGGGAGCCCGCTCCCTTTGTCATGGAGCTGCCCGCTTATCATGCCCCTTCCGCCAGCAACGTCCTTCGCTCCACGTGGGAGCGGGGCTGGTCCTTCATCAAGCGGGCTGGCACCATCATCCTCTTATCCACCATCATCCTTTGGTTCCTCAGCAGCTTTGGCTTTACGGACAGCGGCTTCGGCTGGGTAGAGGACAGCGACGCCTCTCTGCTGGCCGCAGTGGGCAGTGTAATCGCTGTGATTTTTGCCCCTTTGGGCTTTGGCACATGGCAGGCTTCTGTGGCCACCATCACAGGTTTGGTTGCCAAAGAGGAAGTGGTCAGCACCATGCAGGTGTTCTACCCCGGGGATCTGGTTGCCAATATCGCCATGGCTTTCACCGCCGCATCCGCATACTCCTTTATGGTGTTCAACCTGCTGTGCGCCCCCTGCTTCGCGGCTATGGGCGCTATCAAGCGGGAAATGAACAACGCGAAATGGACCTGCGCCGCTATTGGCTATATGTGCGGCTTTGCCTATGTAATCTCCCTGATTGTCTACCAGATCGGCGGGCTGCTTACCGGAACGGTGGGCTTTGGCCTGTGGACGGTGGTTGCCTTGGCTGCCCTGGCCGCTATAATCTATCTGTTGGTGCGCAAGGGATATCAGGGCGAAGGGAAGTCGCAAAGCCTGAGTTCTGTGGCTGCGGCCTCAAAATAAGCGGAAATCTATCTGAAGAGCATCCCTGATTTGGAAATGAGCGAGAGCCGAAAGCTGTTCTCCTCCTTTTCACCCGTAACGCAGTTTTCTTCCCCACGGCAGAGCTGTTCAAGCCGAGATGATAGTTTTGCGGAGCGCCCCATACCTGGTCTGTGTAATGGGAATAGTAAATCTTCCTGCGCGTATCCTTCTCTTCGATTCGCTTCTGAACGGGCTTGCCATTATCCCCGTGCCGATCAAGTATCCGCTGATCCCGGCTGGTGGAGTCAGCGCAGATAAATACATGGAGGCAGTCAAGACGCTCATGGAGAATATGATCCGCACAACGTCCAATAATATACCTCTTGCGAAAATGAAATAGTGCGATAAAACAGAGGCAAAGATAGCGGAATATTCGGGAGTGTAGGGAGTGTCCAAAACAAGTATTTTAAAAAGCGGGGAACCCCGCCACCTTTGAAAAGGTGGCGGGGTTTTTCAGGGGCAAAGCCCCTAAAACGCTTCACTTGACAGAAAACACCCTTTCTGCTATAATAAGACAATTTTATATTGCAAAGGGAGGCATGCGGCAATGTTGTGCAACGAATTCGATCCCAACCCGGTGGCCATCATCAACCCCTCCCACCAGGAGCCAATCCCGGACTTTCCTGCCATATGCGTGGGCATATTCTCTAAAACTATTGTGGACGAGCTTTTGGAAAAGTATAGCGGCGAAGTGATGGGCTATTCTAAATTCTGCACAGGCTGGGCGCCCCTTTACCGAGTGCGGGCGTTTGACGCGGAGGTGTGCCTGTTCATGCCCCTTGTGGGTGCGCCCGCCGCCGCAGGCTTTATAGAAGATTTAGTGCCCTGGGGCGGCAGGCATTTTGTGTTCTGCGGGGCGGCGGGAACCTTGCGCCGGGATATCGCCCACGGGCATTTGATCGTCCCTACCGCCGCTGTCCGGGACGAGGGACTTTCTTACCACTACCTGCCCCCGGCGGACGAGATAGAGCTGCAGCCCCGCTGTGTAGAGGCCTGCCGGGAAGCACTGGACAGCCTCCATTATCCCTACATAGAGGGCAAAACCTGGACGACAGACGCTTTCTTCCGGGAGACAGAGAAGAAGGCCCAGCGGCGGCGGGAACAGGGCTGCGTCAGCGTGGAGATGGAGTGCGCGGGCCTGGCGGCTGTGGCCCAGTTTAGGAACGTGGACTTTGCCCAGTTTTTCTATGTTACCGACACCCTGGACGGCCCGGAATGGGATGAGGGCATTTTACCCCAGGGCGGCGCGGGCCTTACGGACATCTGTTTCAGAGCCGCCGTGGAGACAGGCAAACGCCTGGCGGCCCGTACATAAAAGCCGCAAAACTGACAAAAGAAAGGACTGCTCATTATGCAGCTTGCCACATTTTATGACCACATGAAGGACATGGCCCGGGAGGAAAAAATCAGCCTGACCGAAGCCCTCCAATACATCAAAAGCCTGGGCATCACCCATATGGAGGTATCCCAGAACAACCTGCTGGGCCGGGAGGACGAGGTGGGCCGGGAGCTTAGCTTTGTGGGCCTGGAAATCTCCTCCATCCCCGCTTATTTCGATTTTGGCAGGGACGATAACGTGGACAGGCAGAGCCAGCCTGTCCTGGAGGCCGCCCGGTATCTGGGGGCAGGGAAAATCCTTGTCATCCCCGGGTTCTTCCAGGAAGGGGATTCCCCGGAGGAAAAAAGCTGCCAAATGGAAAGCATGGCCCGGTGCCTGAACCGCCTGGGGGAAAAGGCGGCGGGATACGGGGTGTCCCTGGTGATGGAGGATTACGACAGCCTGCTGGCCCCCTTCTCCACAGCGGAGGGCCTGGAATACTTTTTAAGCCGCTGCCCTGCCCTTTCCTGCTGCTTTGACACAGGCAATTTCCGCTTTGCAGGGGAGGACGAGCTGGCAGCCTATGAGAAGCTGAAAAACCGGATTTCCCACGTCCACCTGAAAGACAGGGCCTATTCCCCCCAGTGGGGGGAGCACGCCGCCGCTGCCGCCGATGGGCGGCTTTTATACCCCGCCCCGGTGGGCAAGGGGGAAATCCCCATAGCCGGGCTTTTGTCCCGGCTTGCGGCAGACGGCTATGAGGGCGTTTGCACCATCGAGCACTATGGCGCGAAAAGCATGCGGGCCGCTTTGCGGGAGTCTGCCGCATGGCTGCGGGAAAATTTTCCTTTTGCGTGAAAAAGCAAACTGCGCCCCATTTCCAAAAGTTTTCACCCCTATGCCCCGTATCTGCGTTTTTGCGGGGCATACTATGTTTTGTCCCCTCTTTTCACAGCTTTCCAATTGAAAATGTTTTGTTAATTTTTGGACTTACCCCCACAATGCACTTGCGTGGGGGCCTTTTCGTTAGTATAATGAAAGGTGCGGCGCTGCGCCGCGGCAATCAAGGAGATTTACCAGCCGGCCTGCTTCCGGTTTGGCGCATGTAAGGCCAAAGCAGAAAAAACAGAAAGGAACAAACGCCATGATGATGTGTACGCGATGCCACAAGCGTCCGGCCACCGTATTTGTTTCCCAGGCGATGGACAGCAAGGAGATAAAAGGATATTGCTTTGTGTGCGCCAAGGAACTGGGCATACAGCCTGTCAACGACTTTATGAACAACATGATGTCCAGCTTAAAGGAGCAGACAGGCATGAGCGAGGAGGAATTTGCCGAGGCCACCGAGCAGATGGCCCAGATGCTGGGCATGACCGGAGGCGACGGGGAGGAGCAGGGGGAGGAAACCAGCCTGTTCACTCCTGGCGGCGCTCAGACCCTGCCTGCGGAGATGATGCTGGGCGGCGCTCCCGGGGAAAACGGGGGACGCACACAGCGCACCCGGGAGAATCGGGAGAACGTCCACAAGAAAAAGCGCAAGCACATCCAGAATTTCTGTACGGATCTCACTGCCAAGGCCCGGGCAGGGGAGCTTGACAATATTATCGGCAGGGAAAAGGAAGTGCAGCGGGTGGTGCAGATCCTCTCCCGCCGCACCAAAAACAACCCCTGCTTAATCGGCGAGCCTGGCGTGGGCAAAACGGCGGTGGCAGAAGGCCTTGCTTTGCGCATTGCCCAGGGGAATGTGCCCGCAAAGCTTCAGGACAAGGAAGTGCAGCTTTTAGATTTAACCGCCCTCATTGCGGGCACCCAGTTCCGGGGCCAGTTTGAAAGCCGCATTAAGGGGCTTATCGACGAGGTGAAGGCTGACGGGAACATCATCCTGTTTTTAGATGAAGTCCATAACCTGGTGGGCACCGGGGACGCGGAAGGCAGCATGAATGCCGCCAACATCTTAAAGCCCGCCCTGTCCCGGGGGGAAATCCAGATGATTGGGGCCACCACCTTTTCCGAGTACCGGAAATATATTGAAAAAGACGCGGCCTTAGAGCGCCGCTTCCAGCCTGTCACTGTGGCAGAGCCTTCCCTGGAGGACGCGGCGGAGGTGCTTCTGGGCATTAAAAAGTATTATGAGGATTACCACCGGGTCACCGTCTCCGATGCCATTGCCCGGCGGATGGTGGTGCTTTCCGAGCGGTATATCAGCGACCGCTATCTCCCTGACAAGGCCATCGACCTTTTAGACGAGGCCTGCGCCTGCGCTGCCCTGCGCAACAAGCGCCTGGAGGAATATGAAAGCAAGGAGCGCGCCCTGCAAAAAGAGCGTGTCCGGGAGCAGGACTTGACCGCCCCCACAGGCATGCAGATAGATTACGAAGAGCTGGCCAAAACCCATTACCGCATTGCCACCCTGGAAGAGGGCCTGGATAAGCTGCGGCAGGAAGGTGTTTTCTCCGCGGTGGAGGAGCAGGACTTGGCCTATGTGATAGAGCTTTGGACGGGTATCCCCGCCGCCCGGGTGGAGGAAAACGAACTTTCCAAGCTTGCAAACCTGGAGGAAGTGCTCTCGAAAAAAATCTTGGGCCAGGAGGAAGCCATTGGCGCTGTGGCAGCGGCTGTGCGCCGCAGCCGGGTGCAGATAAGCCCCCGCAGGCATCCGGCCTCCTTCATCTTTGTCGGCCCCACAGGCACCGGCAAAACAGAGCTGGTGCGGGTGCTGTCCCAGGAGCTTTTCGACGCCCCGGAAACCCTCATCCGCCTGGATATGTCGGAATTTATGGAAAAGCACTCCGTGTCGAAAATCATCGGCTCGCCCCCGGGCTATGTGGGCTATGACGAGGCGGGGCAGCTTACGGAGAAAGTGCGGCGCAGGCCCTATTCTGTGCTGCTTTTGGATGAAATTGAGAAGGCCCACCCGGACGTGCTGAACATCCTTCTGCAAATCCTGGACGAAGGCCGCATTACAGACGCCCATGGGCGAACCGTAAACTTTGAAAACACGGTCATTGTCATGACCTCCAACGCAGGCAGCGACAAAAAGGAAGGGGCTTTGGGCTTTGCCAAAACTACAGCGGATCTAAGCCGGGAAAAGGCCATGAAAGCCCTCACCGATTTCCTGCGCCCGGAGTTTTTAAGCCGTATCGACGAGGTGGTGGTGTTCCGGCCCCTGGACGTGGAGGATTATAAGAAAATCGCGGCCTTAATGCTGGACGAATATAAAGGCTCCCTCAAGGAAAAGGGCATCGCCCTGGCCTATGACCAGGCGGCCTGCGCCCTGCTTGCGGAAAAATCCATCCATGGGCACAGCGGCGCCAGGGATCTGCGCAACAACCTGCGGCGCATGGTGGAGGATAAGCTGGCCTCCCTGCTGGTGCAGAAGGGGGAGGGCGCTGTTTCCGGCATCGCCCTGTCGGCAAACGGGGAAGAGCTTACGCTGGAAACCCTGTGAGGGAGTCCTCCGGCGGCTCAGGGGCTTTGAGTCTCGCCTGCCGGCTCGATCGGTCCGCACATGTGTGCCACTGGCACACGCTCACCCCCTGAGAACCCTACAACCCCTTTTAAAAGAAGGGTAAACATTCCCTTTGGGAATGTTTTGATCCAAAAACTAATTTTATAAATTATTGGTTTTGGGCGCTTCCTTCCCAGGGGCTTCTGACAGGGAGAGAGTGAAAGTTTTTGCGGATTTTTAAGAGGCTTTTTTCAAAAAGCCCCTTAAAGCAGGTACGGGCGGCAGCCCGTCCAAATAAAGAAAGGATGTATGGGAAATGAGCAAAACATACGACATGGAGATAGCAGGCTGCAAGCGGTCGCTGCCTATCTGCCCTATCGACGAGAAGCTGGACATAGCGGGGTTTGTCATGTTCAGCGACGTGGAAATCACCGAGCGGACGGCAGCGGAGCTGCTGAAAAAGTGCCCGGCCCATGATGTTATCGTCACGGCAGAGTCCAAGGGCATCCCCCTGGCCTATGAGATGGCCCGCATTGGCTGCCGCAATTATGTGGTGGCCCGCAAGGGCGTGAAGGCCTATATGGAGGATCCCATCCACGTGGAGGTGAAGTCCATCACCACCGACCACGTGCAGAAGCTATACCTCTCCAAGGCCGACTGCGAGAATTTAAAGGGCAGGCGCATCCTCATTGTGGACGATGTAATTTCCACCGGGGAGTCCCTTGCCGCCATGGAGGAGCTGCTCCACACCATTGGCGGGCAGGTGGTGGGCAAGGCCTGCGTGCTGGCTGAGGGCGACGCCAAGGACAGGGAGGACATCATCTTCCTGGAGCCTCTGCCCCTGTTCTTCAAATAATCCATGGGCAGGCCCTTTGCCCTGTGGGGCTTTTCCGTTTATGGCGCGCTGGCGCTGGCGGCCCTGGGCGGGCCAAAGGCCGCCGGGGTGCTGCTGTGGATCTGCCTGGGGCTGGGGCTTTGCGCCGGGCTTCTGGGCTTTTGGGCGGCAAAGAGGCAGGCTGCTAGAAGGCTTTCGCTGCCCGCAGGGGCGCTCGGGGAACGGGCGCCCTTTTTCGCGTGCGCGTTCCTGCTGGCGGCCTTGGGCCTGTCCCTGTTTTTGTCCCGGTATGAAAGCCAGACGCTGCCCTCAAAGCAGTGGGCGGAGAAAAAGGCGGACATACAAGCCCTGGTGCTGGATTATCCGGAAAAGCGCTATTCCCGGTATTATTACCGCCTGCGGGTGGAGCAGATAGACAAAATGCCGGTAAAGCCCTTTATCCTGCGGCTTTCCGCCGCCAGCCCCCTGTATTGTTCGCCATACGACCGGGTGGAGTGCCCCGTATCCTTTTCCGCCTTTACAGAGGGCGGGCTTTATTCCCAGCGGAACAGCCTTTTAGCAGACGGCTATCAGTTAGGAGGCTACCTTGCCGGAGGCGGGGCCAGGCGCATCCCCTGCGAAGGGAACCCGCCTGGGAAGGCCCTGGCTGTATTCCGGCGCGGGCTTTCCCGGGAATTTGCCCGGCTGCTGCCCCAGGAGGACGCGGCCCTTTTGCAGGCCATGCTGTTAGGCAGGCGGGACGGCCTGCCGGAGGACGCCAATGAAAGCTTCCGGCTGGCAGGCTGCTCCCACCTGATGGTGGTTTCGGGCCTGCACATGGGGGCGGTGGCAGGGCTTATCCAGGTATTGCTGCGGAAAACCCGCTTAAAGCGCCTGCCCCAAAGCCTCCTCACAGCAGGCGTTTTGCTTTTATACTTGTGCCTGATTGGCTTTCCCCCTTCGGCTGTGCGGGCCTATGTGATGTATGCCGCCTATCTGCTGGGCGGGTGCCTGGGCCGCAGGGCCGACGGCCTGAATTCCCTGGGGCTGGCCCTGGTGGTCATCTGCCTGCAAAATCCCTTTTCCGGCGGGGATCTAAGCCTGGCCCTTTCCGTTTTCGCCACCCTGGGCATCCTGGTGCTGGCCCCGGGGATAACCAAAGCCCTCCTGCGCCCCTTCGGGAAGCGCCCCCAGCTTAAAGCGGTTTTCACCCCTGCCGCCGGGGTGCTGGGGGTCACCTTTGCCGCGCTGGCAGGCACTGCCCCCTGGCAGATCTGCGTGTTCCGGAGCCTTGCCCTTTTGTCTCCCCTGGCAAACCTGCTCCTGTCCCTCCCCTGCACCCTGCTATTGTACTGCGCCCTGTTTGCGCTCCTGTTTTCCCTGCTGCCAGGATTGGGGCCTTTGGCGCAGCCCTTTGCCCTGTGGGCGGGATGGCTCAGCCGGCTTGCAAGAAGCATAGCCAAAGCTTTGGGAAGCCAGCCGGGTGTCTATATCCATCTGGGACAGGCGGAAATGCTGGCCCTTTTAGGCGTGCTGTGCCTGCTGGCCTTTCTGTCCTTCCCAAAGCTTACGCCCCTTTGCCGCCGGGCAGGGGCGGGGATTCTGCTGGCCTTCATCCTGGGAACCTATGGCTTTTCCCTGTACAGCGGGCAAGGCTTTGCGGTTCTGGCAGTGCAGGGGGAAGAGGAAACCGCCTGCGCCGCTTTCATACAGGACGGCAAAGCCGCTGTGCTGTGTCCCGGCGGCAGGGCCGGGGACTGCGTAAGCCTCCTGCGGCGCAATAACGTCCGGGAGGTTTCCAGCCTGTTTCTGCCAAAAGCGGACAGCCGGGAAAAGCGCAGCGCCAGGAAAATCCTGGAGTCCTTCCCGGTGGGGGAAACCCTTCTGCCAGAGGGGGCTTACGCAGGCCGGGAGCTTTCGGGAACCGTCACGTTCCTGCCTTCCGGCAGCGCCTATCAGGCCCTGCCGGGAACAGAAATCCGGTACAGCCCCCTGGGCACTTATCTGGGCTTTACGGTAAACGGCGCGGCCTTTCAGGCGGAGTTTCAAACAGGCGGCCTGCGGATACACTGCCTCCCCAGGGAAAATTCGGGATTTACTGTTGTGCTGTCAGGTGATATAATAGATGAAACGCCAGGGACATACCTTCTGCCCAGGCGGGAGGATGGCCTGGGGCTGGCGGTAAGCCCCCAGGGCGAAGTGACGGTGAGGGAGGGAAGCTAAGGTGTCCCGGATAACGGAAACGGAAGCAAAGCGGCAGTTGGAGGAGGGCGGCCTTTCCTCCCTATACGTGGTGGCGGGAGAGGAAAAGCACATGGTGCGAAAGGCCGCCCAAAAGCTTATCACCCAGGCGGCGGGGGAAGCCTTTCCCGAGTTTAACCGGAACGAGCTGGACAGCGGCTGCGATATAGACGCCCTGTGCGATGCCTGCGTGGCTCTGCCCTTTATGGCAGAACACAAGTGCGTGGCTGTGCGGGATTTCGATCTGTTCGGGCGGGATCAGCGGGAACTGGACAAGCTTTATGAATTGATGGAAGCCCTGCCGGACACCACCACCCTGGTGCTGTGGTTCCCCACCCTCTCCCCTGGCGGCAGGCAGGCCCCGCGCTGGAACAGCTTCTTAAAGAAAGCGGAAAAATATGGCAGCGTGCTGCTGCTGGGCAGGCGATCCCCCGAAGAACTGCGGGGGGAGCTTGCAAGGCAGGCCAAAAAGGCAGGCTGCACCCTGCCCCCGAAATCCCTCAGGCTGCTGCTGGACTATGGGGGCCAGGATATGAACCGGCTGCTGGGGGAAATGGAAAAGCTCTGCGCCTACACCCTAGGCATGGGGGAAACAGAGATAACTCCCGCCGCCATAGAGCGCCTGGTGCCCAAAAGCACGGAAATCACAGTGTTCCTTATGGTGGACGCATTGGTAGAGGGGAATTACCAGCGGGCATACAGCCTTTTGGAAAACCTTTTCGCCCAAAAGGAAAAGCCCACCATGATTCTGGGGGCCATGGCCTCTGCCTATGTGGACATGTACCGGGTGCAGGGCGCTTTGGACAGCGGCCTGCAGGCAGACGCACCCCTCGCTTACGGGGACTATAAGGGCAAAGACTTCCGCCTGCGCCGGGCACAGAAAAACCTGCGGCGCATCAGCGGCCCCACCCTCTGCCAGTGCCTTTCCCTGCTGCTGGAGGCAGATCTTTCCTTAAAAAGCTCCCGGCTCCAGGACAGGCTGGTGTTAGACGGGCTTATTGCCCGGCTGCTGCTGTGCTGCACCCAGGGGGCGGACAGATGATGCGGGTGCGGGAGGCCATCGTGGTGGAGGGCCGGTATGACAAAAGCCGCCTTTCTTCCCTGGTGGAAGGAGTTATTATAGAGACAAGGGGCTTCGGCATTTTCCAGGACAAAGAGCGGCTGGCCCTTTTGCGCAGGATGGCCCGGGAGCGGGGGCTTATCGTGCTCACAGACAGCGACGGGGCCGGGTTCCTCATCCGCTCCAAGCTTTCCGCCTGCATCCCCCCGGAGCAGATAAAGCATGCCTATATCCCCGACGTGTACGGCAAGGAGCGCCGCAAGGCAAAGCCCTCCAGGGAGGGCAAGCTGGGGGTGGAGGGCCTGCCCCTGCCGGTGCTGCGGGAAGCCCTGCTGCGGGCAGGGGCGCACATTGCCGGGGAGGAACAGGAAAGCCCCTCTGGGAAGGAGGGGCCTGTAACCAAAGGTGATTTTTACGATTTAGCCCTAAGCGGCGCCCCGGACAGCGGGGAAAGGCGCCGGGCACTGCAAAAGAAGCTGGGCCTGCCGGAGCGGCTTTCGGCAAACGGCCTGCTGCAGGTAGTAAACGCCCTGTACGGGCGGGAGGAATTTACCCGGCTGGCCCGGAAGACGCTGGCCGCAGGGGAGAAGGAGGAAGCGGAAGATGGAGCTGACTAGACAGGTGCTGGACGACGTAAAGTTTGAGACAAAAGGCCGCTGGTACAATGCCGACCAGGTGGACGAATTTTTGGAGGAGCTGGCGGAAAGCGTGGAGCAGGCCCAGGCCGAGGTGGCCCGGCTGCGCCAGGAGGTGCGGGGGTTAAAAAGCGAAATCCGCACGGTGCGGGCGGAAAAAAGCCAGCTAGAGCACCGCCACGATTACGAGCTGGAGCGGGAGCAGGCCCGGCTTTTAGAGGACGTGAAGGCTTTAAAGCAGTTCCGGGAGCAGTTTAGGCGGGCAATAGAACAGGACGCCCGGCAGGTGCTGGATCAGGCGCGCTCCATGGGCTCTGACAGGCTGCTGTAAGGAGGGAAGCTTATGCCCATTGAAACAGAACGCCTCATCCTGCGCCGGCCGGAGATGGCAGACGCTCCTGCCATGCTGGAAATACGCAACAGCCCTTATGTGCTGCGGTATAACCCCATGAAGCCCTGGGAGCTGCCCCGGATGGAAAAGCAGGTGGAAGAGGAAATAAAGGCCCGGCGCACCTTTTACATAGAGGAAAAGGGAACCTCCGCCCTTTTGGGAGGGGTCTGGCTGGAGCCGGACGATCTGCGCCATGGCCTTGCCTCCTTCACCCTGTCCTATTATCTAACGGAATCCGCCGCTGGCAAAGGCTATATGACCGAAGCCCTTTCCGCCCTTATCCCCTATATCTTTCAGGAACTGGGGGCGCAGGTGCTTGCCGCCCGGGTTTTTTCCGAAAACAGGCCCTCTGCCCGGCTGCTGCAAAAGCTGGGCTTCACCCATGAGGGAACCCTGCGCCAGGCTGTAGCCACACCCAGGGGCGAAATCTTTGATGACATGATCTTCTCCCTTTTGCGGGAGGAGGCACAGCCGCAGGAGTGTCTAAATCACAGAGTTTATAAACAGAACCCAATAAATTTGTAAAATTAATTTTAGGATCAAACCCTTTTTAAAAGGGTTTGTGGGGTTTGCAGGGGCAAAGCCCCTGCACCGCCGGAGGCATAAAACGCGCGGTTGGTCACTCCCCGCAGCCGCCCCGGTAAGGGATATTTTCCCATTTTCAAAAGAGAGGAATGTATTGCGATGAGCAAGCCCTATGTTGTGGCTATTGCCGGGGGCACCTGCAGCGGCAAGTCTACCTTGACAGACCGCCTGGAGGCTGTCTTTGCCCCCAGGTGCAAAACGGCGGCCTTCCACATGGATTCCTATTTCAAAAAGGAGCCGCCCCATACCATTGCCCCCATCACCCGCAAGGAATATGTGGAGCACAACCACCCCGATACCCTGGAGCTGCCCCGCATGTATGAGGACTTTGCCCGGGTTACGGCCGAGGGCAGCGATGCCCAGCTTGTGCTGGCAGAGGGCCTTTTTGCCCTGTACCTGGACGATATCCGGGAGCGGGCAGACTTGAAAATTTTCGTCGATCTTGCCAGTGACGAGCGCCTGGCCCGCCGCATTGTCCGGTTCATGGCCTGGGGCCAGACCTTTGAGGAGGTAACAGAGCGGTATCTGGACACCGTGCGCTTTCGGCACAACGAGCTTATCGAGCCTACCCGCTGGCACGCGGATCTGGTGGTAAACGGCACCCTGGACAACTCCCAGGCGGTAGACGTGGCCGCCTGCTTCATCGAAAAGAAAGCTGGGCTGCTGTAAGCGCAGCCTTCCCCCTTCAGAGGCGTTTCCCTCTGCAGCGGAAGCGCTTACCGCAGTTGATATTTCCCCTTTCCCACCTTTTTTAAAATCCCGTCCTCGCACAGCTTTCTCACCACCCGCTGAAGCTGCCTGCGGCTGCAGCGGAACTGCAAAAGCCCCGCGTTAATGCTGTACAGGGTGTGATCCGGCTGGACGTCCCGGAGAAAGGCCACCACCTTCTCCGCCAAACGCTGCCCCGGGCGCCCTGCCATAGCGGACAGCATAACCAGCCGCACAGAATACTCCAGCAGGCGCCGCAGGAACAGGCTGTCCTTTTCCAGGACAGCCCTGTTTTTTTCTATGGGCAGCGCTATGCAAAGGGTGTCCTCCAGGGCCTCCGTATAGAGGGCAGGCTGGCTTTCCCGCACAAACTCCATCATGCCCAGCATATCCTGCTCCGCGCCCTGGGCCACGGAATAATCCCCGCCGTCCTCCCGCAGGCCGTATACCCGCACAGAGCCTTCCAAAATAAAGAGGAACTCTTTCAGCGGACGGTCGGGGGCTGCCAGCAGCTCGTGCTTTTTGTAGCCCACCAGCCGGAACCCCTGGGGGCTTCCGGAAAAGAACCCTCCTATGCCTTTTTCCTCCATCAGCCGTTCCAGCAAAGCCTTGTCCCGGATTTGTTCCATATGCCCGCCGTCCCTTTCCCCATATATTTTTGCACAGCCCGGTAAATTTTTTCTTATTGTGCCATATGACACAATAAAAGTCAAGGCAGATATGGTATAATTTCCCTGAGAATACGGGTACGCGATACCCATCCCTACAGGAGGAGCAAATTATGAGCAAAAAACTGAAAATCGGCATTGTAGGCTGCGGCGGCATTGCCAACCAGAAGCACCTGCCTGCCATGAAGGCAAACAGCGACCTGTGCGAGGTAGTGGCTTTCTGCGATATCATCCCCGAGCGGGCAGAGAAGGCCGCCAAGGAGTATGGCACAGAGGGCGCCAAGGTCTACGAGGATTACCATGACCTGCTGGCAAACCCGGAGGTTGAGGTTGTCCATGTGCTGACCCCCAACGTGGCCCACTGCCCCATCACAGTGGCTGCTTTTGAGGCTGGCAAGCATGTCTATTGCGAAAAGCCCATGGCCCATAACACCGCCGACGCGGAGAAGATGATCGACGCCTGGAAAAAGTCCGGCAAGCAGTTCACCATCGGCTACCAGAACCGCTTCCGCCCGGAAGTGCAGAACCTGAAGAAAGCCTGCGACAAGGGCGAGCTGGGCGATATCTATTACGGCAAGGCCCATGCCATCCGCCGCCGGGGCGTGCCCACCTGGGGCGTGTTCCCGGACAAGTCCAAGCAGGGCGGCGGCCCCCTCATCGACATCGGCACCCATGCCCTGGACATCACCCTGTGGTGCATGAACAACTATGACGTGGAAAGCGTCACCGGCTCTGTGTTCTACAAGCTGGGCGAGCTGGAGCAGGCCACCGAAGGCAACCTCTTCGGGCCGTGGGATCCCAAAACCTTTGAGGTAGAAGACAGCGCCATGGGCTTTATCCGCATGAAGAACGGCGCAGCCATCTCCCTGGAGTCCTCCTGGGCCATCAATATGCTGGAGTCCCGGGAAGCCAGCACCACCCTGTGCGGCACCCTGGCAGGCGCGGAAATCCGCTCTGGCATGAGCTATGCCAAGGACGAGCTGATTTATAACCGGGGCCGCAACGGCCAGCTTATGGAGGAGAGCATTTCCTCTGCAGGAGCCATCGCCTTCTTCGACGGGGCCGCCGGCAGCGCAGGCGTTGCTGATAACCGCCAGTGGCTGGAAGCAGTCCTGAACGGCACCCAGCCGCTGGTGAAGCCTGAGGAAGCCCTGGTGGTCACCAAGGTGCTGGAAGCCATCTATGAGGCTGACAGGACAAAGCAGGAAATCCGTTTCTAAAAAGCGGGAAATCCGTTTCAGCAAAGAAGGGCCGGGAGGGCATTCCTCCTGGCCTTTTTCCTTTTGCCGCGTTATGGCTGTGCAAGGGGCAGGGGGTTTTTATAGGTAACGCACTTGAAAAGAGGTGTTCTACCTCTGTTGAATTGCGTTACCTATATTTAAAACATTTGTTCGTGAATTTTCCGGAAACACATTGCTTTTGGAGGGAATATGGAGTATAATCAGCAATAGAAATCAAGACAGAGGAGTGTTTACGCATATGGCAGAAAAAAAGCAGGCGCCCATCAGCACCCGGGCCTCTGACGTAAAGCCGGAGGAAAAGGCCAAGGCCCTGGAAACAGCCCTGGCCCAAATCAAGAAGCAGTTCGGGGAAGGGGCTGTCATGCGCCTGGGCCAGGACAGCGAACTGAACGTGGAGGCCATCCCCACCGGTTCCCTGTCCCTGGATTTGGCCCTGGGGATAGGCGGCCTGCCCAGAGGGCGCATCATCGAGATGTACGGGCCAGAGTCCTCGGGCAAAACCACCCTGGCCCTGCACTGCATTGCCGAGGGCCAGAAAATGGGGGGCAACGCCGCTTTCATTGACGTGGAGCACGCCTTGGATCCTGTCTATGCCGGGCACCTGGGGGTGGACGTGGAAAGCCTGCTGGTGTCCCAGCCGGACACCGGGGAGCAGGCCCTGGAGATTACGGAAGCCCTGGTGCGCTCCAATGCCATCGACGTGATTGTGGTGGACTCCGTGGCGGCCCTGGTGCCCCGGGCGGAAATCGAGGGGGACATGGGCGACACCCATGTGGGCCTCCAGGCCCGGCTTATGAGCCAGGCCCTGCGCAAGCTGGCAGGCGCCATCTCCAAATCAAACTGCGTGGCCATCTTCATCAACCAGCTCCGGGAAAAGGTAGGCGTGGTGTACGGCAACCCGGAGGTCACCCCTGGCGGCAGGGCGCTGAAATTCTATGCCTCTGTGCGGGTGGAGGTGCGCAAAGGCGAGGTCATTAAAAACGGCACAGACATGATTGGCGCCAGGACAAAGGTGAAAGTGGTCAAGAATAAAATCGCCCCGCCCTTCCGCACAGCAGAGTTCGATGTCATGTACGGTACAGGCATTTCCCGCACAGGGGAGCTTTTGGATATTGCCGTACAGCTTGAAATCGTCCAGAAAAGCGGGGCCTGGTTCTCCTATAACGGGGAGCGCATCGGCCAGGGCCGGGACAAGTCCAAGGACTACCTGGCAACCCATCCGGAGGTGTCGGCGGAAATTGAAAAGCTGGTGCGGGAAAATGTCAGCAAGCTGTACGACAACGGCCCTGCAAAGGGCGGCGTGAAGCCGGTGGCGCTGCCGGAAGCCCCTGCCCTGGAAGCGCCACCTCCGGCCCCCGCCGCTAAAAGCGCCCCGAAAAAGCCCAGCATTGACATTACGGTGGACGACTGATGGAATTGACAGCAGCAGAACCACGCCGCCACCGCCTGACCCAGCTTTACATAGACGGGGAGCAGGCTGTCAAAGTGGATACGGAAACCTTCCTGCGCTCCGGCCTGCGTCTGGGGGATGAGCTGGACGACGAAGAGCTTCACCAGTTGATACAGGCTTCCGATGCCCACAGGGCCAGGGAAAAGGCCCTGTACCTGCTGGAGCACCGGGCGCACTCCAAAAAAGAGCTGACGGAAAAAATCGCCCGCACCGCCGCCAGCCGGGAGGCCGCAGAGGCCGCCGCAGACCGCATGGAGGAATTGGGGCTTTTAAATGACGAGGAATATGCCCGCCGCTATGCCCAGGAGCTTTTCACCCGCAAGCGGTACGGCGTTATGCGGGTAAAGCAGGAATTGCGCCAAAAGGGCATAGATCCAGAGCTGATAGGGGAGCTTCTGGCGGAATATGCAGACGAGGACGCGGCCCTGGAGAACATGCAGGCCCTGCTCTTTAAAAAATATCCCGGCTGGCAGGAGGACGAAAAGGTGCGCCGCCGGGCCTTTGCCGCCCTCCAGCGGCTGGGATACGCTTACACCGACATCCGCCGGGCCATGGAGATAGAGCCGGAATAAAGCGGCCCCCGCCCCAAAAACCACGATACACATGTATGATGAAAGAAGGGATTCAGCCATGATATTATCCACGCAAACCGATTTCCTGGGCCGCGCCTATGGCGAGGCAGAAGCCATCCGCATGCTGGCAAAGGCAGGCTTTGACGCCTATGACTTCAGCTTTTTCCCCATGTTTGAAAACCCCGAGTATCCCATAAACGGCCCGGACTTCCGGGAATATGCCCAGTCCCTCCGGGCTGTGGCGGAGGAAGCCGGCATTGCCTGCAACCAGGCCCACGCCCCCTTCGCCTCCTCCACCGGCGACCCCGAGGACGACGACCGCCGCTTTAAGGCCATTGTGCGCTCTATGGAGGCCGCTTCCATCCTGGGGGCCAAGGTGATTGTGGTACACCCCAAGCACCACCTGCCCTATATCACCCACGCGGCAGAGCTGCAAAAAATGAACGAGGAATTTTACAAACGCCTTGTGCCTTACTGCGAAAAATTCGGCGTCAAAGCAGCCTGCGAAAACATGTGGCAGGAAAACCCTGTGGCAAACCGCATTATCGACAGCGCCTGCTCCCGGCCCCAGGAGTTCTGCGCCTATATCGACCAGGCAGACAGCCCCTGGATAACAGGGTGTCTGGACGTAGGCCACACCGCCCTGACAGACGAGGACTTAGGCGGCTTTATCCGGGCCATGGGGCCGAAGCGCCTGCAGGCCCTCCATGTCCACGACAACGATTTCCTGGAGGACTCCCACACCATGCCCTTCACCTGCAAGATCGATTTCTCCGCCCTGGTCACAGCCCTGAAGGAAATAGGCTATGAAGGGGACTTCACCCTGGAGGCAGATCACTTCCTGGAAAAATTCCCCCTGCCTTTGGTGCCCGACGCCCTTGCCCTGCTCTATAAAACTGGGCGCTTCCTGGCAGACCAGTGCGAAAGGCCTTAAGGCAACACCGCACCATTCCCTGCTTCCGCCTTAGGGCTTGTTTGAAAATAGAGAAAGTGCCGAGTTTTTGAGACAAAACAAGGCGGTTTCAAGGCGGAAACCGCAAGACAGGCTGTCGCCTGTCGAGGATTTCCAACACAGAAAACGCACGTTTTGGACAAAAAGACGGTGTTTGCGATTTTTCAAACAAGCCCTAGGCGGTATTGCCTTAACAGCAGTAAAACCAATTGCGCACCACAGGCATTTATCTGTAATTTCAGAGCAAAGCCGCCTGCCGGGACGAAGCCTGGCAGGCGGCTCTTTCTGTCTTAATTTTTAAGAGGATATGGAAATGCATGGCTGGATATGGTATAATGTGTTCTGACGAACACTTGGGAGTATCCCTCTCGCGCACAGCGCTCGCCCCCTGCTTCGCAGGGGTATCGGGAACTCCGGATAAGGTTATGGTATAATAGCTGTAAGCTATTATATTTGATTATAAAATTGCCCCGCCCGGTTCTTCCCTCCGGTCAGGCGGGCGATGGGCATATACCAGCGCGCTTTGCGCATACAGCGGGAAGCATTTAAAAAACCAAGACTGAATAAAGGAAACAAAGCGGCATGATAAAAATTTTATTCATATGCACAGGCAACACCTGCCGCAGCCCTATGGCGGAAGGGCTGTTCCGGCAGATGGCAGAGCAGTCCGGCACAAAGGGGCAGGTACTGTGCCAGAGCGCGGGGCTTTCCGCGGTGGAGGGGGAACCTGCGGCGGAAAACGCGGTGCTGGCCTGCCAAGAGCTGGGAATAGACATTTCCGGCCACAAGGCCCGGCGGGTTTCCGGGGAGGAGATTCCCATATGGGACGTGTTCTTCACCATGTCCAAAACCCACGGGTACATTTTAGAGCAGGCCGGGGCGCTGCCGGAGCGGATATACGTCCCCGGCTTTATTGCCGATCCCTTTGGGCAGGATCTGCAGGTTTACCGCCAGTGCCGGGACAAGCTGCGGGACGAGCTGCAAAAGTTCTGGGGCAAGCTTGCCCCTTGGATAGAAGACAGGCCATGAGCCTGGAGGTGCGCCCTATGGAAAAGGGGGACTTGGAAGCTTTGGCGGTCTTGGAAGCCCTGTGCTTTTCAGAACCCTGGAGCCAGGAATCCCTGGGAGAGGAGCTTTCCAACCCCAACGCCTGTTTCCTGACGGCAGCAGAGGGCGGGGAAGTTTGGGGCTATGGGGGAATGCACTTTGCCTGCGGGGAGTTTTACCTGGACAACCTGGCGGTTTTCCCCCAGCACAGGCACAAAGGCGCGGCCCGGGCCATCCTGCTGGCCCTGCGGGACTTTGCCCTTGCCCAAAAGGGCGCTTTCCTCACCTTAGAGGTGCGCCCCTCCAACACCGCCGCCATCGCCCTGTATACAGGGCTGGGATTCCGGGAAACAGGCAGGCGGAAAAATTTTTACACCCGCCCTGCAGAGGACGCCCTGCTTTTGCAGTTGGATTTAACAGGGGAGGCATAGGCATATGATTCTTTTAGGCATTGAAAGCTCTTGCGACGAGACTGCCGCCGCTGTGGTGGAGGACGGAAGGCAGATACTTTCCTCTGTGGTGGCTTCCCAGATTGAGCGGCACCGGGTGTTCGGCGGCGTGGTGCCGGAAATCGCCTCGCGGCTGCACAGCGAAGCCATTACAGGGGTGGTGCAGGAGGCCCTGTCCCAAAGCGGGAAGCAGCTTTCCCAGATAGACGGCATAGCCGTCACCTGCGCCCCGGGGCTTATCGGAGCGCTGCTGGTGGGGGTGAATTTCGCCAAGGGGCTGGCCCTTTCCGCCGGGCTGCCCCTTGTCCCGGTACACCACCTGCGGGGCCATGTGGCCTCCAACTATCTCACAAGCCCCAGCCTTACGCCTCCCTTCCTGTGCCTGGTGGTGTCAGGAGGCCACTCCCACATTGTGGCGGTGGAGGATTACACCTGCCTGCGGGTGCTGGGCCGCACCCGGGACGACGCGGCAGGGGAGGCTTTTGACAAGGCCGCCCGCGCCATGGGTATCCCCTATCCAGGGGGAGTGGAGCTGGACAAAATCGCGGAGGGGGGCAACCCCCAGGCCTATAAGCTTCCCCAGCCCCATGTGGCGGGCGCGCCCCTGGACTACAGCTTTTCCGGGCTGAAAACAGCGGTGCTGAACCTGCTGCACAACGCCAAACAGAAAGGGGAGGAAGTCAGTATCCCGGATCTGTGCGCCAGCTACAGGCAGGCGGTGGTGGCCAGCCTGACAACAGCCTTTATGAAGGCGGCAGAGCAGACGGGCATGAAGAAACTGGCTGTGGCCGGCGGGGTGTCTGCCAACCGCCTGCTGCGGCGGGAGCTGGGGGCGCTGTGCGAAAAGGCAGGGAAAGAGCTGTACCTGCCTGCCCTGCCCCTGTGCGGGGACAACGCGGCCATGATAGCCAGCCAGGGCTACTATGAATATCTGGCGGGGAACCGGGCGGGAGCCGATTTGAACGCCTCCCCCAACATGCCCATAGACTTTCCGGCGGGACAGCCGTAAGGCCTTCGGGGCGGCCCCATTTTGCAGGATGGGGCTGGGTTTCTTGCAAAACCGATTGTGAACAAAGTGTTAAAACTGGTAAAATAAAGCAAAAACCTGCTGTTTTGTAAACAAGTTGTCACACCTGTAACAGGATTGTCCCTTGACAAAAAGCGGCAAAAATCCAGAAACCAGCGGGGGATTTTTCCCGGGCAGCCGGGAGCAAAAAAGGGGGATAAATATGCGGGTTGTATTGCAGCGGGTAAACCGGGCAGTCCTCACAGTGGAGGGCCTAAGCCCCCGGAGCATCGGGGAGGGCCTTGTAGCCTTTCTGGGGGTGCTGCAGGGGGACGGGGAGTCCCAGGCAGACTTCCTGGCAGAGAAAATCTGCGGGCTGCGGATTTTCAAAGACGAGGCGGACAAGATGAACCGCTCCCTGCTGGACGTAGGCGGGGAGCTGCTGGTGGTGTCAAACTTCACCCTGGGCACAGACTGCAAGCGGGGGCGCAGGCCCTCCTTCGACATGGCGGCCCCGCCAGAGCTGGCAAAAGCCCTGTATGAGCGGGTGGTGGAAAAGGCCCGGGCTTTGGGGGTGCGGGTGGAAACCGGGGAATTCGGGGAGCACATGCACGTGCTGGTGGAAAACGACGGGCCGGTGAATATCATTATCGACACAGAGAAAATAGGAAAATAAAACTTTTCGGGAGGTACTTGCGTGAAAAACTTGGATTTGGATTTTATGGCGCTGCTTATGGACAAAACCGGCTTTCCCCAGGAAGCCAAAGCAAGCCTGCTGGAAAGCGCCCGGGCAATGGAGGACAAGGGGCAGGCTCCGGCCCTTTTAGAGGCCCTGGACGCTTTTTACCAGAACGGCTTTTCCACAAAGGATGCCCAGCCCGCCATTGACGCCATGGCAGAGAAAGCCGCTTTAAGCCCTTATACCGTTTGGATGCTTTTCCTCATGCAGGGGGCCAAGCGTGCCAAAGGGGACTATGAAAAGAAGGGCGTGGGCGAGGACATTTTCTGGGCCACCTTCTCCGACTTGCGCTATAAAGCATTGGAGTGCAAGGAAAACCACGATGTGTGGGGCACCTTTGTGGCCTTCTGGTATCCCATTTTCTATTCCTGCGACATTGTGAAGCTGGGCCGGCTGGAGTATGAAAACCGCGCCTACGACGGCCCTGCCTATGAGAAAAACGGCTTTTCCCTGCGCCCCGGGGACAAGGTGAAAAGCATCCACATCCCCTCCAGCGGCGAGCCGTTTAACAGGGAGGCCCGGATGGACTCCTACCGGCAGGCCTATGCCTTTTTCAAGGAAGAGCTGGGAGGGGGGCCGCTTTTCTGCGTGTGCCATTCCTGGCTGCTGTACCCGGAGTATAAGAAAATCCTGAAGCCTGGCTCCAATATCGTAGATTTCCAGTCTGATTTTGACATCATCAAGGCGGACGCGGAGGAATTCGGAGACGCCTGGCGGGTGTTCGGGCCTCAGCACACCCTGCCTGCCGCAGATCTTCCAGAGGACACCTCCATGCGCCGGGCCTTTAAGCAGCACCTGCTTTCCGGCGGCACCACCGGGGAGGGGCTGGGGATCCTGATTTTTGACGGGGAGGAAATTGTGAACGTGTAAGACCTCGGGGCTGTCTCGCCTGCCGGCTCGGTCGGTTCGCATCTTGTCTGCCACTGGCAGACGCTCACCCCCGCACCCCTGCGAGCCTTTTTGAAAGAAAGGTAACCATTCCCCAAGGGAATGGCTGACCGAAAAACCGAGAAAGGGCATTCGTGTGAAAAATACAAAGGAAAGGAAAGATACCGGGCACAAAAGGTTGATATTTCATCTCTTTTTGTGCGTATTCTGTATCGCATGGCGATTTTTATGGAAAAAATTATTTTATCCGGGTTCTCAGATGAGATTGCCCCGGGCTTTGACCAGCAGCTTGCGGCTGTGAAGGAATTTGGTCTGGGCTACATAGAGCTGCGGGCCGCAGACGGCATCAATGTTTCCGATTTCACCCCGGAGAAGCTGCGGGAGGTGAAGGGGAAGCTGGCGGAGGCCGGAATCAAGGTGTCCTCCATTGGCTCGCCCATTGGGAAAATCAACATAGCGGACGATTTCCAAGGGCACATGGAAAAGTTTAAGCGCACCCTGGAAATCCAGAAGGAGCTGGGCGCGCCTTTCCTGCGGATGTTCAGCTTTTACCTGCCGGAGGGGAAATCCCCGGCGGACTGCAAAGAGGAGGTTTTCAGCCGGGTGGGCGCCCTTGCGGAGGAAGCGGGACGCTGGGACGCGGTTCTGCTCCACGAAAACGAAAAGGAAATTTACGGGGACACAGCCCCCCGGTGTTTGGAGTTGATGAAAGCCTTTTACGGGCCGCATTTTAAAGGGATTTTCGATTTCTCCAACTTTGTGGAGGTGGGCCAGGACACCCTGGAAGCTTACCAGATGCTGAAGCCCTATATTGCCTATATCCATGTGAAAGACTGCCTGGCAGAAGAAAAACGGGTGGTGCCCGCCGGAAAGGGGGACGGGCACGTGAAAGAGATTTTATCTGATTTGATTGCCGGGGGCTTTGCGGGCTTCCTCTCCCTGGAGCCGCACCTAACAGACTTTATGGGCCTTGCCGCTCTGGAGCAGCACGCCCAGAAGCGGGAGGAAACCGACGGGAAGGTCGCCTGGAAAACCGCCTTGGACGCGCTGCGGGGTATTTTACAGGAAATACCGGCGGCGCAATAATGGAAAACGGGAGGGACAGCTTGTGGAAGGAAGGTTGAAAAGCGCGGTTATCGGCTGCGGCGGCATTGCCCAGGTGCATGGGGCTGTGCTGCGGGACATGGAGGAAGCGGAGCTGATTGCCTGCGCAGACATTATCCCGGAGAGGGCGCAAGCCTTTGGGGAGAAATTCGGGGCCAGGGCTTACAGCTCTTTAGAGGAACTGCTGGAAAAGGAGCAGCCGGAGGTGGTGCATCTGTGTACCCCCCATTACCTGCACACCCCTATGGCAAAGCTTTGCGCCCAGCGGGGCATCCACGTTTTCACGGAGAAGCCCCCGGTGATAGACCGGGAGCAGTGGCAGGCGTTTTCCAGCCTGGGGGATATCCCTGGCGTGCGCGTTGGCGTGTGCTTCCAGAACCGCTATAACCCAAGCGTCCGGCTGCTCCGGGAGCTGCTGGAAGGCGGCAAACCGGGAAAGCTTTTAGGCGGCAGGGCTTTTGTCACCTGGAGCCGGGACGCGGCCTATTATACGGAAAGCGGTTGGCGGGGGAAGCTTGCGACAGAAGGCGGCGGCGCGCTGATTAACCAGTCTATCCACACGCTGGATTTACTGGTGCAGTTTTTCGGCAAACCCAGCGGGGCGGAGGCCTCCATGGCAAACAGGCACTTAAAGGGCGTTATCGAGGTGGAGGATACCCTGGAGGCTGCCATTGACTTTGCGGGGCGCACTGCCCTGTTTTACGCCACCACCGCCTATTGCGCCAACTCCCCCGTGATGCTGGAGCTGGTGTGCGAAAACGCCACCCTGCGCATGGAGGAGGAGAACGTCACCCTGCTTTGGGCAGATGGCAGGACAGAGCACCGCTCTTTCCCCCAGGGAGGCGACCCCGGGGCTGGCAAGGCCTACTGGGGCAACAGCCATGGGCTGTGCATTGGGGATTTTTACCGCTGCGTGCAGGCAGGAGAGCCTTTCCCCAACGACATCCCCGGGGTGCGGGACACGATGGAGTTGATGCTGGCGGTGTATCAGAGCGCCCGGGAAGGATAGAACCGGGCCGCAAACCGCCGTTTTTTCAAAACGGCGCCGCGGCAAAGGCGCGGAGAGGGGGCATGGAACCATGCCCCCTCTGTTTGCGGGCCGGACGCGGCGGGCAGAAGGTTGGGAAAGGAGGGGCAGGGATGGAGGATATACTGGGGCAAGCGCCTGGCCTGCTGCTTGCCTGGTATGAAAAAAATGCCAGGGTGCTGCCCTGGCGGGAGGATCCCAGGCCTTACCGGGTGTGGGTGTCGGAAATTATGCTGCAGCAAACCCGGGTGGAGGCGGTGAAGCCTTATTTCCAGCGGTTTATGGAGGCGCTGCCCACAGTGGAGGCACTGGCAGAGGCCCCGGAAGAACAGGTGCTGAAGCTATGGGAGGGGCTGGGCTATTACAGCCGGGCCAGGAACCTCCACAGGGCGGCAAAGCTGGTGGCGGAGCGATATGGCGGGGAAGTCCCCGGCACTGTGAAAGAGCTGCTGGCCCTGCCGGGGGTGGGCAGCTATACGGCGGGGGCTGTGGCGTCCATTGCCTTCGGGGCGCAGGCCCCGGCAGTGGACGGCAATGTGCTGCGGGTGGTATCCCGGCTGCTGTGCCGGGAGGAGGACATCCTGTCCCCTGCGGTGAAGAAAAAGACGGAGCAGGAGATAGCCGCCATCCTGCCCCAGGGCCGGGCAGGGGATTTTAACCAGGCCATGATGGAGCTTGGGGCGCTTATCTGCCTGCCGGGAGGGAACCCCGCCTGCAAAAGCTGCCCCCTGGAAGGAATTTGCAGAGCCAGGGCCTTGGGGGTGGAAGGCTCCCTGCCGGTAAAGGCCCAGAAGAAGCCCCGGCGGGTGGAGGAGTGGACGGTGTTCCTGCTGGTTTGCGGGGGCCGGGCCGCCCTGCGCCAAAGGGACGAAAAGGGGCTTTTGGCGGGGCTGTGGGAGCTGCCGGGCGTGCAGGGGAGGCTTACGGAAGAGGAAGCCCGGGGGGTCCTGCTGGAGTGGGGCGCGAAGCCCTGCCCCCTGGAAAGGCTGGAAAGCGCCCGCCATGTGTTCACCCACCTGGAGTGGCGCATGACGGGCTGGGCCGGGGAAGTGGATGCGCCATGCCCTGGTTTTTTCTGGGCCTGCGGGGCGGATTTGCGGCGGGATATCACCCTGCCTTCCGCCTTCAAAGCGTACCGGGCGGAGCTTTTCCGGCTGCTGGGAGAGGAGCCATAAAACCCCCGGGCGCGGAGGGGGCTGGCCTTCCGGATAAAGGCGGCGCATGGTTCCCGCCGCTTTCAGGGCTGCATCCCCCTGCCGGCAGGCTTTGGGAAAAACTATCCTGCCCTGCAAATTTTCCGCTTCCCTGCGAAAACTAATCCCATAAAGATTGACCTTTTTCCAGGTTTGGGGTACAATATATCCAATGCAAACACAAGTCCAGCGCAAGATTTGGGCGCAACCCTTTAAGACGGCAGGAGACTTTATGGCACAGGAAAAGAAACAAAGCTTTATGAAAGGGGCGGCAATTTTGTCTGCCTCTACTTTGCTTGTAAAAATATTGGGGCTTTTGTTTTCCATTCCCCTTGCGAACATTATAGAGCCTTCCGCCATGTCCTATTTCTACACAGCCTATGATATTTTCGCTGTGTTTCTCATGCTTTCCACCGCGGGCCTGCCCATTGCCGTTTCCCGCATGGTGGGCACCGCCTATGCCCAGGGCCGCAAAAGGGAGGCAGACCGGGTGTTTGCCGTAGCCTTCTGGCTGTTCTTCTCCATCGGGCTGCTGGGCGCCCTGCTGATGGTTTTCTTTTCCAACCAGATAGCCGGGTTCTACAACAACCCCCGGGCCAGCTATACCATTGTTGCCCTGGCCCCCACCCTGTTCTTCCTGTCTATTATGTCCGCCCTGCGGGGCTATTTCCAAGGGCGCTCCAACATGGTGCCCACAGCCATTTCCCAGAGCATTGAGGCCATTACCAAGGTGGTTATCGGCGTGGGGCTGGCGGTGTTCATCCTCCGGCAGTATGACTCCCACATGTGGGCGGCAGTGGGGGCCATTGTGGGGGTTTCGGTCAGCGCTTTTTTAGGGATGCTGTACCTGGTGTTTTCTAAAATCCGCCAGAAGCGCCGGGACAGGGCGGTTTTAAGCCAGGACGACTCCCCTATGCGCTCCCGCAAGGAGCTGCTTATCCTCCTCACCCGCTTTGCGGTGCCCATCACCTTAGGCTCCTGCTTTTTAAGCGTGCTGGACTCTGTGGATTCCGCAGTGATTATGGACAGGCTGCAAAACGCGGCGGGCTTCACCCAGGAGGCCTCGGAGAGCCTGCGGGCCATGCTGGGCCATGCCCGGAAATTTTTCGATTTGCCCGGGGCCTTTGTGATCCCCATTGCAAACTCCCTGCTGCCTGCCCTTTCCGGGGCCATTGCCTCTAAGGACAGGCGGTCGGTGGATTTGATTTCCTCTGTGTCCATGCGGGTGACCCTGCTGATTTCCATTCCCGCCAGTGTGGGGATGGCCATTTTCGCGGAGCCTATCTGCGGCCTGCTTTTAGCCGGAAGGCCGGAGACAGCCGCCGCCACAGCGCCGCTGCTTTCCATGCTCAGCGTAGCCATTGCCTTTAACGCCACCCTGTATACGGGAAACGCCATTTTGCAGTCCTTTGGCAGGCCTGTTATCCCTGTGTTGAACATGGCGGCAGGCGGCATTATCAAGATAGCCCTTTCCTATGCGCTGGCAGGCATCCCGGAGATTAACGCCATGGGTTCCGCCATCAGCACAGCGGCGGCTTACTTTGTGATGATGGTTTTAAACTTCATTGCCATTAAGGGAAGCCTGCCCAACATGGACAGCGTGATTGGCATCTCTTTGCCCATCCTGCTTTCCTCCGCTGTGATGGGCCTTGTTTCCTATGGCTGTTATTATGGCCTGTGCCTGCTTGTAAGCCCCCGGATTGCTTTGCTGCCAGCCATTATGGTGGCTGTGGGGGTATATGTCCTGTGCATTGTGGCGTTCCGGGCGGTGAGTTATGACGACGTGGCCATGCTGCCCAAGGGGGAAGCCCTGGCCCGGATGCTGAAGGTGAAAAAGAAGGTGCGGCCCCGGCACATGCGGCAAAAGCCTGCGAAAGGCCCCAGGGGCGCGCGGCATGGGCAGTGAGGGGATGCAAGGCCACTGGCGATTTTCGCCCCCCACATCCCACAAGGGGCCTGTCTCGCCTGCCGGCTCGGTCGGCCCTTGACCGCGCAACTTTTCTATATTTTTATGTTTTATAATATTTTAAACATAGTTTTCAGATCAACCCCTTTTTCAAAAGGGGTTGTAGGGTTTGGGGCAAAGCCCCAAGGTCTTGCAGGAAAAAGGAGGTTCCATATGGAATACAGCAAACTGAAAAGCGGCACAGACATCCGGGGGGAGGCGTGTGAAAATCCCCAAGGGCTGCCTGTCACCCTGACAGACGAGGTAGTGGAGGCCATTGCCGGGGCCTTCCTCAAGTGGTGCGAAAAGCGCCTGGGCCATCCGGCAGAGGGCCTGCGGATAGCGGTGGGCCGGGATTCCCGGATTTCCGGGCCGCGGATATTGGAGGCGCTGAAAAGGGTTTTCATCCGGTATGGCGTGCAGGGCTTGGACTGCGGCCTTGCCTCTACCCCCTCCATGTTTATGGCGGTGAAAAACCTTCCCTGTCACTGCTCGGTGCAGATAACCGCCAGCCACCATCCCTTTTACCGCAACGGCCTGAAATTCTTTACAGAAGAAGGAGGGCTGGACAGCCCGGACATTTCGGAAATCCTGGCGTATGCCCAGCAAGGCCTGTGCCCGGAAAAGGAGTGCCCCGGCGCCTGGGAAGAGGTTTGCCATATGCAAACCTATGCCCTGGGCCTGCGGGAGCAGATTAAGCGGGAGGTAAACGGGGAGGACTATGACCATCCCTTACAGGGCCTGCACATTGTGGTGGACGCAGGCAACGGGGCCGGGGGCTTTTATGCCGGGGAGGTGCTGGAGCCTTTAGGGGCAGACGTTTCCGACAGCCAGTTTTTAGAGCCGGACGGCATGTTCCCCAACCACATCCCCAACCCCGAGGACAAGGAGGCTATGGCATCCATTTCCCAGGCTGTGGTGCGGGCAAAGGCAGACTTGGGCGTGATATTCGACACAGACGTGGACAGGGGCGCGGCAGTGGACAGCACAGGGCAGGAAATCAGCCGGAACCGCCTGGTGGCCCTTGCTTCCGCCATAGCCCTGGAAAAGGCCCCGGGGGGCACCATTGTCACTGATTCCATCACCTCCGACGGCCTGAAAACCTACATTGAGGAAACCCTGGGGGGACGGCACCACCGCTTTAAGCGGGGCTATAAGAATGTGATAAACGAGGCCCTGCGCTTAAACAAAGAGGGCACAGACTGCCCCCTGGCTATCGAAACCAGCGGGCACGCCGCCATGCGGGAAAACTATTTCCTGGACGACGGGGCCTATCTGGTGACGAAAATCATCATCAAGCTGGCGGCTTTGCGCAAAGAGGGGAAGGATTTAAAATCCCTGCTGGCCCCTTTGCGGGAGGCTGTGGAGGAAAAGGAAGTGCGCCTGCCCATTCTGGCAGAGGATTTCCGGGCCTGCGGCCAGAAGCTGATTGACAGCCTGGAGGCATATGCCAAGGCCCAAAGCTGGCAGATTGCCCCGGACAACCGGGAAGGCCTGCGGGTCTCCTTCCCCAAGGGGGAGGGGGAAGGATGGTTTTTGCTGCGGCTTTCCGTTCACGATCCCATCCTGCCCCTGAACATAGAGAGCGACGCTTCCGGCGGGACAGAACAGATAAAGGAGAAGCTGTTAGGCTTTTTCCGCTCCCATGGGGAAGGCGTTGACATATCCCCCCTGGAGCGGGCGTGAACCGGCAAGGAGGAAAGCGGATGACAAAGTTGGAGGAAATGGGGGCGCTGGCCAGGAAAGCCGCCCGCACCCTGGCAGTTTTAGGCCCGGAAAAGGAAGCGGCCCTGATGAAAGCCGCCCAGGCGCTGCTGGCCCATGAGGAGGAAATCCTCATAGCAAACCGGGAAGATTTGGCGGCGGGGGAGGAAAAGGGCCTCACCCCCGCCCTTCTGGACAGGCTCCGGCTGACCCCGGAGCGCATCGCCTCCATGGCGGCGGCTATGGAAGAGGTGGCAAAGGCGGCGGATCCCATTGGGCAGGTTCTTTTCGGGGAAAAGCGGCCCAACGGTTTGGAAATCCAGAAAATTACCGTACCCCTGGGGGTGGTGGGCATTATTTATGAGGCCCGGCCCAATGTGACCAGCGACGCCTGCGCCCTGTGCCTGAAGGCGGGAAACGCCGTTATCCTCCGGGGCGGCAAGGAGGCCCTTTGCTCCAACAAGGCCATTGTGCGGGTGCTGTGTGACGCCCTTACAGGGGCAGGCCTGCCTTTGGGCAGTTTGCAGCTTGTGGAAGACCCGGGCCGGGAGGCGGCAAGGGAACTGATGGGCCTTACCGCCTATTTGGACGTGCTTATCCCCCGGGGCGGTGCGGGGCTTATCCGGGCTGTGAAGGAGCAGGCAAAGGTGCCTGTAATTGAAACCGGGGTGGGCAACTGCCACGTGTATGTAGATGAATCCGCCAACCTGGACATGGCGGCGGAGATTATTTTTAACGCCAAAACCTCCCGGCCCTCGGTATGCAATGCCATTGAAACTGTGCTTGTCCACAGTGCCATTGCGGACAAGGCCCTGCCCCTCATGGCCCGGCGGCTTTCCCAGAAGCAGGTGGAGCTGCGGGGCTGCCCCCGGGTGCGGGCTATCCTGCCGGAGGCTTTGGCTGCCACAGAGGAGGACTGGGCCACAGAATATCTGGACTATATTCTGGCTGTAAAGGTGGTGGATTCTTTGGAGGAAGCTCTTGACCATATTGCGGCGTATTCCAGCGGGCACAGCGAGTGCATTGTCACCGAGAGCTATGCCAATGCCCAGCGCTTCCTCCAGCAGGCGGACAGCGCTGCCGTATATGTAAACGCCTCCACCCGCTTTACGGACGGAGGCGAATTTGGCCTGGGGGCGGAAATCGGCATTTCCACCCAGAAGCTGCACGCCCGGGGGCCTATGGGTCTTCAGGCCCTTACCTCCCACAAGTTCCTCATTCGGGGAAGCGGGCAGGTGCGGTAATCTTGCTGGGGCGCGCTTTTTGCCTCCGGCGGGTCAAGGAACTTTTTTAAGGAAAAAGTTCCTTGACAATCTTCAAAAACCTTTCAGTGCCCGTCCCTGCCCGCGCCGCTGGTTTTTTCACATGAGCAGGAACAGCAGGGCAAACAGCAGCTCCTGATTTCCCTCCTCGCTGCCCAGCAGGATCAGCAGGGCCAGGATGATGGTGCGCTCTTTATCCTTGAACAGATTTTCCAGCAAGCTGTTTGCCCCCTCTGCCTGGACAGGCCGGCCTTGGGGGGCAGGGGCTGGCTCAGGTGGCGGGGGCGCTTCCGCCGGGGCCTTGGGCGGCTCTTTGGGGGATTCTTTTGAGGGCCTGCCCTCTCCCTGGGTGTGCCGGGGCTGGGGCATCCGCGCCCGGGACTGCATTTCCCTGGCCCGCCGGGCCGCCTCCTCCTGCATCCGCCTCATGTCAAATTCACCGGGCATAGCCCCTCACCTGCGCTTTCATCTGGAATTTTATAAAAAGCAATAAAGGAACATAAAAGCTTCCTGCCATGCGCTAGTTTCTGCGTACAGGGGCGCAGAAAGGCCTTTGAAGATTGGTAATGCGCCCACTAGATCAGCCCGGAGAGCAGGCCGGAAAACACGCCGCTCTCTTTTAAGAGAGGCAGCAGGCGCATCATTTGCAGGATTTTCAAAGCTTCGTCCACCTTCTTCTGGCGCTCTGCCCCCAGGAGCGGGCGCAGGGCATAGAGCAGGCGGGTGGAGTCATCCTCCTGGTTCACCTGGCTTAAAAGGGGCGCAAGCTTTGTGAGCATACCCAGCATTTGGGTGTTGCTCCCAAGGCCCCCCAGGCTTGCCAGTGCGTTTTGGGGCTGGCTCTGCTGGCTGCTTGCAGCCTGATGATTGCCCAGCGCCCCCAGCATTCCTGCCAGGGCAGAAAGGTCTGGCGTACTGCCAGCGCTTCCTGTGGCTGGCTGCTGAGTTGGCGCCTGCTGCTTTTGCTGCCCGGTGTCCCCCAGCCCCAGGGAACTGATGACGCTTTGTATCTGCTGCATACTGTTAGGGTCTGACAAAATATTGTTAATCTGCTGGGAAAGATCTTCCACAGGGACGCCTCCTTTCCTGCCCCGGTTTTTCAGGCTGCTTTTATTTCTGTTTCCCGCCGCCTAAAAGGTTTAAAAGTGCCTGCGCCTGGGGCGTGGAAAGCAGCTTTTTTGCCGCCTCCGGGTCAGTAAGCACTTTCTGCATGGCGGCGCTCTCCTTCGCGCCCATGTTCCCCATCATCCGGGACAGGTCGCCGTTCTGGGCGGCGGTTTTTAAGTCCTCCGGGGTGGTGCCCATGCGCTGGGCTGTAACCTGCAAAAGGTTTTCCAACTGTTTGTTTTGCGTATTGTGGGGCTTATCCATAAGCCTTCCCTCCTTTCCCATACTTTCTATACTATGCGCAGGGTGGGAAATTGATGAATTTCAAGTGAAAAGGTGTGACGTTATGCGTGTTTTAGTAGTATCAGACTCCCACGGGGACAGCATCTCCCTGCGCCGGGCTATCCTTGCCCAGCCCAAGGCGGAAGTGGTTATCCACTTAGGAGACGGGGAGGTGGAGGCGCAGCGGCTTAAAGCCAGCTTTCCGGAGAAGATGTTTTTGCAGGTGCGGGGCAACTGCGACTGGGGTTCTGAACTGCCTGTAACCGGCCTCTGGGAGTTTGAGGGTGTAAAGGTCTTTTATACCCATGGACATGCCTACGGGGTGAAATCCGGGCTTTATAACGCTGTGTGCGCCGCCCGGGAGCAGAAAGCCCAGGTGCTGCTGTTTGGTCACACCCACCGCGCCTTGACAGACTATGAAGAGGGGTTGCATATTATGAATCCCGGCTCTCTAAGCGGCTGGCAGGCAAGCTACGGCACCTTGGACATTACCTCCCAGGGAATTGTGACAAACCTTATAAAGCTGCCATAAAACAAAAAATCCGGTACAGCTTGGAAAGGCCCAGGCGTGCCGGATTTTTTCACTGCATATTCGTTCTTCGAGAAACTAAAATGCTCGTTGGCAAATAAAAAAAGCTGGAAACAAAATTCCAGCTTTGGCTCCCCCTGTTGGACTCGAACCAACGACCCTGCGGTTAACAGCCGCATGCTCTACCGACTGAGCTAAGGAGGAAAATATTGGTGACCCGTGCGGGAATCGAACCCACGTTAACGGCGTGAGAGGCCGCTGTCTTAACCGCTTGACCAACGGGCCATAAACTGGCTTTCGCCAGCTTTTCAAAATGGTGCACCATCAGGGACTCGAACCCGGGACACCCTGATTAAGAGTCAGGTGCTCTACCAACTGAGCTAATGGTGCAAATTGTACCCTAAAAACTGAATAAAGCTGGAAGCTGAGGCACCAGAGTAGGTGCTCAAAAAAAAGACTATGGTCAAGCCCTCGGCCTATTAGTACTGCCAAGCTGAACATGTTGCCATGCTTACACACGCAGCCTATCAACCTTGTAGTCTACAAGGGGCCTTACTAGCTTGCGCTATGGGATATCTAATCTTGGAGGCGGCTTCACGCTTAGATGCTTTCAGCGTTTATCCGTTCCACACATAGCTGCCCAGCCGTGCTCCTGGCGGAACAACTGGTGCGCCAGAGGTGTGTCCATCCCGGTCCTCTCGTA
>NZ_JAYMNQ010000003.1:37500-340000 GCF_036941085.1 Acutalibacter sp. JLR.KK004 | reverse complement strand
TACTTACGGCTCCCCGCAGCTTATCGCAGTTAGTCGCGTCCTTCTTCGGCTCCTGGTGCCAAGGCATTCCCCTTGCGCTCTTTGTAGCTTGACCATGTGTTCTTTTTCTTGAGTAGCTAACTTACAAAGAATAAGCTAACTTTTTGCCTCTTGAAATTGTAGTTATTACCCAAACAAGCCTTTTTAGACTTATCTGAAAATAACTTCTCGATTTCTATCTGCTTCTGCTTTATTCAGTTTTCAAGGTACAATCTTATGGGATGCTGTTGCTTCCCTGTGGTGGGCTTAAGTGGACTCGAACCACCGACCTCACGCTTATCAGGCGTGCGCTCTAACCGGCTGAGCTATAAGCCCATAGATTATTCTTGCCGGCAGTTTTTTATCCCTGCCCTGGTGGAGATGAACGGGTTCGAACCGATGACCCCCTGCTTGCAAAGCAGGTGCTCTCCCAGCTGAGCTACACCCCCATATTCTTTTCAGAAAAGAGAATGTCCCTTTCTCTCCTTTGAGGATTCAAGACCCTCAAAATTAAACAACGATTAGATTTCCAGACTCGCGCCGACCTTGGATGTTAAAGCAAACCGCAGTCTGCTTTGCTCTCCATAGAAAGGAGGTGATCCAGCCGCACCTTCCGATACGGCTACCTTGTTACGACTTCACCCCAGTCGCCAATCCTACCTTCGGCAGCGCCCTCCTTGCGGTTAAGCTACTGACTTCGGGTATTACCGGCTCCCATGGTGTGACGGGCGGTGTGTACAAGGCCCGGGAACGTATTCACCGCGGCATGCTGATCCGCGATTACTAGCAATTCCAACTTCACGCAGGCGGGTTGCAGCCTGCGATCCGAACTGGGACCATTTTTGGGGTTTTGCTCCACCTCGCGGTATTGCTTCCCTCTGTTAATGGCCATTGTAGTACGTGTGAGGCCCAGGTCATAAGGGGCATGATGATTTGACATCATCCCCACCTTCCTCCGTTTTGTCAACGGCGGTCCTGCTAGAGTGCTCTTGCGTAGCAACTAACAGTAAGGGTTGCGCTCGTTGCGGGACTTAACCCAACATCTCACGACACGAGCTGACGACAACCATGCACCACCTGTCACCGGCGCCCCGAAGGGAAAGCTTATCTCTAAGCCGGTCGCCGGGATGTCAAGACCTGGTAAGGTTCTTCGCGTTGCTTCGAATTAATCCACATACTCCACTGCTTGTGCGGGCCCCCGTCAATTCCTTTGAGTTTCAGCCTTGCGGCCGTACTCCCCAGGTGGATTACTTATTGTGTTAACTCCGGCACGGAGGGGGTCAGACCCCCCACACCTAGTAATCATCGTTTACGGCGTGGACTACCAGGGTATCTAATCCTGTTTGCTACCCACGCTTTCGTGCTTCAGCGTCAGTTAAAGCCCAGCAGGCCGCCTTCGCCACTGGTGTTCCTCCCGATCTCTACGCATTTCACCGCTACACCGGGAATTCCGCCTGCCTCTACTTCACTCAAGCCCTACAGTTTCAAAAGCAGTTCACGGGTTAAGCCCATGGATTTCACTTCTGACTTGCAAGGCCGCCTACGCACCCTTTACACCCAGTAAATCCGGACAACGCTTGCTCCCTACGTATTACCGCGGCTGCTGGCACGTAGTTAGCCGGAGCTTCCTCCTCTGCTACCGTCATTATCTTCACAGAGGACAGAGGTTTACAATCCGAAAACCGTCTTCCCTCACGCGGCGTTGCTGGTTCAGGGTTTCCCCCATTGACCAATATCCCTCACTGCTGCCTCCCGTAGGAGTCTGGGCCGTGTCTCAGTCCCAATGTGGCCGTTCAACCTCTCAGTCCGGCTACCGATCGTCGACTTGGTGGGCTGTTACCCCGCCAACTATCTAATCGGACGCGAGCCCATCTTTCAGCGGATTGCTCCTTTGGCCACTGTACCATGTAGTACTGTAGTCTCATGCGGTATTAGCGTTCGTTTCCAAACGTTATCCCCCTCTGAAAGGCAGGTTGCTCACGCGTTACTCACCCGTCCGCCACTAAGATACACAAGAATTCAAAAGCAAGCTTCGTCATTCAGCGCGTATCTCCGTTCGACTTGCATGTGTTAGGCACGCCGCCAGCGTTCGTCCTGAGCCAGGATCAAACTCTCTAAAAATGGTATCTAAACATCTTCCGATGCTCAAATCATTCTTAAAGCTCTCTCAAGCTCTAAACGTCTCTGACGTTAATCACAGATTTTTCAGGTTCTGTTTCCTGTTCCTTCTTGTTGAGTCTTACTCATCAAGAATTCACGGGTCCTTCTTTCTTCTCGTTGTTTAATTTTCAAGGTCCTGTTTCGCACCCCTGAGTTCCCGCAAACCCGCTTGCCGCCTTGCTTTCTTGGCTTCCGTGCTCTTGCTTCCCTCTCGAGTGCTTGACTATTTTACCACAGCGCTTTTCGTTTGTCAACCCCTTTTTTCAAGTTTTTTTGAAACTTTTTTTCGAGGCTCGCCTCCCTTTCCGGGAGAGGCTGTGGTATAATATCTTTGCTTCCCCTCGCCTTCCGGCTCGCGGGACAGCTTTGATATAATAACACCTATTGCCAGGAAAGTCAACCCCTTTTTTTAAAAAATTTCAAATTTCTAAAGGATGTGACAAAATGCCTATCCGAATCCAGATGGATCTGCCTGCCATTGAGGTGCTGGAGTCTGAAAACATCTTTGTGATGAGCCACGAGCGTGCGCAGAACCAGGACATCCGCCCTCTGAAGATTGCCATACTTAATTTAATGCCCACCAAGATTGAAACTGAAACCCAGCTTCTGCGGCTTTTGGGCAACTCCCCCTTGCAGGTGGACGTGGAGCTGCTGCACCCTGCCACCCATATCAGCAAAAACACCAACGCCGGGCACCTGAACGCTTTCTATAAGACGTTCCCGGATGTGCGGGGGGAGAAATATGACGGGATGATTATTACAGGCGCGCCTGTGGAAAAGCTGCCCTTTGAGGAAGTGGACTATTGGCAGGAAATGTGCGATATAATGGAGTGGTCTAAGGAGAACGTGTATTCTGTGCTGCACATCTGCTGGGGCGCCCAGGCCGGGCTGTACTATCATTACGGAGTGCCCAAGTATCCCCTGCCGGAAAAGCTCAGCGGCATTTATAATCATACTGTGTTAAATCCATACCACCCCCTGATGCGAGGCTTTGACGACAATTACTTTGCCCCCCACTCCCGCCATACCGAGGTGCGCCTGGAGGATATCCGGCAGTGCCCGGGCTTAATCCCCCTGGCTGTGTCAGATTTGGCAGGGCTGCACATTGTCGCCGACAAGGAGGGCAGGCAGATTTTTGTTACGGGCCACGCGGAATATGACCGGGACACCCTGGCAAAGGAATATTTCCGTGACATGAACAAGGGGCTGAACCCCAAAGTGCCTTACCACTACTTCCCGGAGGACGATCATTCCCGCACGCCGCCCTTCACCTGGCGGAGCAACGCCCATTTATTAGTATCCAACTGGCTGAACTACTATGTATACCAGCAGACCCCCTACGATTTCCTCCAGGGCAGCCTGCCTATGTAAGCGGGCGCTGCCTCCCCTCCTGCCAGGAACAAGGAGGGCAGGGCGCGCCTGCCCGCTTACTGCTGGATGCTCAGTTCGTTTATCATGGCTTCCAACTGCTGGGAAGAGCGGATTATCCCTTCCCGGCTTTCCAGCTTGTTCCGGACCTCTTCAGGCAAATCCCGCAGGCCCAGATCGTCCCGCAGCAGGGAACTGAAGGTCACCCCGGACACGCCCCCGCTTACCAGGCTTCTGGCTGGCACATCCCCCCAAAAATATGGGATCATAAAAACCGCCACGCGGTACAGGATTCGCACAGGAAGGCGATGAAACAACCACCTTTTGTGCCCGGTACCGTTCCTTTCTCTAGATTTTTCACATCAATCACCCCCGAAAGCTATTGTCCGCTTTCAGGGGTGTTCCATACATGGGGATTTTTTGAAAATTACCATGGAGGTTATACTTCTAAGTATGTATAGTAATGTCAGGATCCATCTTATTCCCACCGCTTTCCCCAGCGCATATTTTCCCCCTTCCCGCGAAAAATACAGAACGGAAACCGCAAAAGGGAAAGGAGCATCTCTGTGAAAAACAAAAACAGCGGAAAGAAGCCCATGCAGTATCACGAGCACGATCCCCTGCCGGAGGGAAAATTCCCCAGCACGTCAAACGTCTGCTCCGCCACCGAATGTACAGGCCTGATGTATGCCGCGCCTGCCAACCGGGCGGAGCTGGAGTCTTACCGGGAGCTTTCCAGCATGGAGATTCCCCGGGAGGCTGCCGGCGAAAGCCCGGAAAAGCCTGCCTCTCCCCGGGGCCGGTAGTCCTGCGCCCCTCCCGGCGGGCAGGGGCATACATAAAGAAAAAGCGACGCGCCCAATGTTTACAGTGTGTTCAACAACTTTTGGAGGGAATGGGGTACAATAGGAAGCCAGAGGGGGTATTGTTTTTGTTTGGATATGTGCGCCCCAACAAATCAGAGCTGCTGGTGCGGGAGTACGAGCAGTATAAGGCGGTGTACTGCCAGCTTTGCAAGGTGCTGGGCCAGGAATACGGCCCGGCTTCCCGGTTCCTGCTCAGCTATGACTGCACCTTTTATGCCCTGCTGGCCCTTGCCGTATCCGGCGCGAAGCTTACCGAGCATAAAAAAACCTGCGCCATGAACCCTTTAAAGCACTGCCGCTATCTTACGGGGGAAGGGGAAGCCTATCAGAAGGCTGCCGCTCTGACGGTGCTGCTGGCATACCACAAGCTGCAGGATGACATTGCGGACGAAGGCTTCCTGAAATCCCTGGGGAAGCGCCTGCTGCGGCCCTTCTTCCGCCGGAAGGCACGCAGGGCCGGGCTGCGGTATCCTTTTCTGGCTGAATCGGCGGAAAAGGCCATGGCCGCCCAGGCGGAAGCGGAAAGCGCCCAGGCCGGGCTGGACGCCTGCGCCGAGCCTACCGCCCGGCTGCTGTCCCAGGTGTTCGGGGAGCTTGCAGGGGGGGACGCCCGGCAGGAAATGCCCCTCTCCCAGTTTGGGTATTTCCTGGGCAGGTGGGTTTACCTCATGGACGCCGCAGACGATTTGCCGGAGGATCTCCGCACCGGGGCCTTTAACCCCTTCATCACAAAGCTGGGCTTCTGGGGCAAAACGTCCATGACAGAGGAGGAACGCCGCCAGGCAGACAATTTCTGCAACGCGGCTTTAAACCGCACAGCCGCCCAGATGGCGCTGCCCTTAAACCTTATAGACCTGATGAATTTTGAGCCAATCATCGAAAACGTGGTGCAGAAAGGCCTGCCGGAGCTGCAAAGGGAAATCCTCTTTCTGCACATTAAGGAAAAGCCCCGGCGGGAGTTATAGTAAGCACACTTGAAAATCGGTATAACCTGATTTTCAAGCTGGGCGGCTGCGCCGCCCGGTTCAAAGGAGGCCCGCTGCCTCTTTTGAACTGTGTTAACTACAAAACCTGTAAAGGCTTCTATGGTATAGTGGATATACTGGAACGCAAAGGAAGAATAAGGGAATCAATTTTGGAACCTGGAAAAGGAGCAGTACATGAGCGATCCGTACAAAGCCCTGGGCGTTTCGCCCTCGGCAACCGATGAGGAAGTGAAGGAGGCTTACCGCAGCCTTGCCAAAAAGTACCACCCGGATCAGTATGCCGACAGCCCCTTAAAAGAGCTGGCGGACGAGAAGATGAAGGAAATCAACGAAGCCTACGACGCCATCACCGCCCAGCGCAAGGCAGGCAGCGGGCAGGGGCGTGCCGGGGGCTATGGCTACAACAATGTGGGCGGCAGCCGCGGCTCTGCTTTCAGCGATGTGCGCAGCCTGATTATGGCAGGCCGCATTGCAGACGCCGAGCAGCTTTTAAACGGCGTGCCCGCCGAGCGCCGCAACGCCGAATGGTATTTCCTGAAAGGCTCTGTGCTGTACCGCCGGGGCTGGCTGGAGGAGGCAAAGGATCACTTCTCCCGGGCCTGCCAGATGGATCCGGGCAACGGCGAATACAGCGCCGCTTTAAACCAGGCCATGAACCAAGGCTCTGGCATGTATGGCGGCTATAATCCCAACATGGCCGCGGGAGGCTGCAACACCTGCGATCTGTGCCAAGGCCTTATCTGCGCCGACTGCTGCTGCGAATGCATGGGCGGGGATTTAATCTCCTGCTGCTGACAGAAAGGGGCGCTTTGCTGTGAAGCAATCAGTAAAAATAGCGTTAAGCGGCGTTATGGCAGCGCTGGGCACCGTTTTGATGCTTTTTCAGGGCCTGGCGCCCATGGCCAGCATTGCTGCGCCAGCTATGGCGGGGTGTCTGCTGATCCCTGTGGTGGCAGAGGCCGGGGTGCCCTGGGGTTTTGGATGCTATGGGGCCACGGCGGTTTTCGTCATGCTTTTGGCCCCGGACAGGGAGGCCGCCCTGATTTACCTGCTGTTTTTCGGCTATTATCCCGCCCTGTTCGGCCTGCTGGCCCGTATCCGGAAAAGGCCTGTGCGGGTTCTCTCCAAGCTGCTGGTTTTTAACGCGGCCTGCATTGCGGAAGCCCTGCTGGCCCTGTACATGCTGGGGGTTCCCTTAGAAAGCATTTCCTTTTTAGGGCCTTTCACGCCCCTCCTCCTGCTGGTTCTGGCAAACCTGGTGTTCCTGGTGTATGACTTTGCCCTGGCAGGGCTTATCTCTGCCTATTTCCAGCGGCTCCATCCCCGTTTGGGAAAAATCCTCCGGGGCGGCAGATAGAGCGGATTCCATATAGAGCATAAAAGCACAGGCGTGTTTTACGCCTGTGTTTTTCAAATTATACAGCTATTCTGTTTCCTGGGGCCTGCATTCCATCAGCCAGCAGTCCCGCATACTGCCCTCGTGCAGCTCATGCTTTGGCAGCAGCTTCACCTGCCGGAAACCGCAGGCCTCGTAGCAGCGGATGGCCCTCTTATTATCCGTATGGGGATCCACATAGACAGCCTGGGCATTTTCGGCAGCGGCAAGATGTTTGAGAAGCAGGGAAATGAAGGCCCTGCCAATGCGTTTCCCCCAGCAGGCTGTTTCGCCCAGGAACTGATCCATGGCAAAGGCCGGAGAGGGGGCCTCCGGGCAGCCATACGCCTGCTTTTCCCCCTCGTCCAGCGGATAAACCTGCACATACCCCGCCGGGCTTCCCTCATAGAGGATGATGCAGCGGGAAAGGCCGTCCTCCTTGTAAAAATGCTCCTGCACCATCTGGGGCGTGAAGGGCCTGTCCCGCCCCTCATACCATTCCAGAACAGCGGGATCTGTCAGCCACCGCAGCAGCAGGGAAGCGTCCTCCGCCTTCAGCGGCCGCAGGGCCACCGGGCCTTCCCGCAGGGCAATTTCAAGCTGCATAAAAACCTCCCCGTATCGTTCCCTATCTTTCTATCTTTCACACCTCTGTAAATTCCATAATGAACCCATGGGGCAGAAGCTTTGCCGCCAGCCTGTACAGCTTATACCAGATGCCCTTGGTGTACACAAGTTTGCCCCGCTTGGCGGCCCGCAGGGAGCCTGCCGCCACGTCCTTCGGGGAAACCCGGGGCAGCTTGTCAATAAGCCGCGACTTGCCCTCCGGCACATTTGCCACATGCCAGAAGTCTGTATCCATAGGGCCGGGGCAAACGGCTGTAACCTTGATGCCCCTGGGCCGCAGCTCGTCGTGAAGGGCCTTGGAAAGGGCCAGCACATAGGCCTTCGTGGCGCTGTAAACGGACATGCGGGGGGTGGGGGCAAAGGCGGCGATGGAAGCCACGTTGAGGACAAGGCTGTCGTCCAGCATATAGGGCAGGCACAGGCGGGTGAGGCCTGTGAGGGCCTTGCAGTTTAAATCCACCATGCCGGTCTGCTCCCCCCGGACAGAGGCAAAAAAGTCGCTGCATTTGCCAAAGCCCGCGTTATTTACCAGCACCTTGATTTCCGGGTTGTTTTCCTTTAAAAGCTGCTCCATAACCTCCAGGCTCTCGTCCTTTGCGAGATCCAGGGAAATGGTGGCAATGGTTTTGTCGGTGTGCTCCTCGGCAACCTTGAAAAGGGCTTCCTTGTTGCGGGCGATAATCCAGAAGGAATCCACGCTGGGATACTGCTCCATAATAGCGTTGATATATTCCTTCCCCAGCCCGGAGGACGCCCCTGTGATAAGTGCCGTAACCATAAAAAATCACCATGCGATACGGAAATACGCACAAAAAGGCCAGGCATATCCGCCTTTTGTGCCCGGTACCATTCCTTTCTCCCAAATTTTTTGCCGTATCAGGCTTGTCCACCTGACACATTCCTTTGGAAAAACCTGTATATTCTAAATTTTACCCCTTTCCTTCCCCGCTGTCAATTCCTTTTATATGAAAGCGGCAGGGGTTTTGGCAAAACTTCAGAAGGGCAGGGGGCGGAACATGCCGGAATTTGGCGAAAAATGCCGGCGCCGGGAAAAAGCAGGCTTCCCCTGGTTTTTTCCTTTTGCCGGGTGTACAAAGGGCTGTTCCAGGTGGTATACTGAGAGACAGGAATAGTGCGAAAGGAAAGGAATGCCATGCTGTGCAAAGTGTTAGCCAAGGAAGAAACGGGAAGCTGCAAATTCGTGGTGGTGTTTTCCCGGTATCAGGGGAAGCTGCTTTTAAGCCGCCACCGGGCGCGGGACACCTGGGAAACCCAGGGCGGCCACATCGAGCCGGGGGAATCCCCGGAGGAGGCGGCCCGGCGGGAGCTTTGGGAGGAATCGGGGGCGGAAAGCTTCACGCTGCAGCCTGTGTGCGGGTATTGGGCCGCGGACGACGAATGGGACAAGGGGGCGGTGGGCATGGTTTTTCTGGCGGAGATCCGCGGCCTTGGCCCCCTGCCGGAAAAGGAGATGGCGGAAACCCGGCTTTTTGACGCTTTGCCGGAAAACCTCACCTACCCGGACATCACCCCCCGGCTGTGGGAGCGGCTGGCGGGGTCAGGGCTTTGGAGCCATTGTGAATAGAGTGTAAAGCCTTCTTTAACTTTTCCCCTGCCGCCTTGACGCTGGGGGCAGGGGCGTGCTATAGTCAAGGGAGGCCCTGCCCCAGGCGGCGGGGGACGGATTATTTTTTACTGTTTTTGGAGAAAGGGGGCGGCAGCCTGTGAAGCTGACCGCGCGATATCTGAAGCCCTTTTGGGCGCTGGTGCTTATCTGCATTTTCCTTTTATTCGGCCAGGCTGTAAGCGAGCTGGCCCTGCCCAACCTGATGAGCAGCCTTGTAAACGTGGGCATCCAGCAGGGGGGCCTGGAGGCAGGCGCGCCTGAGGCCATGAGCCAGAAGGCCCATGCGCTTCTGCTTTATTTTGCCGGGGAGGAGGAAAAGGCCCTGCTGGAGGAAGGCTACTATACCATAGAGCCGGAAAGCAGCGAGGCCCAGCGCATTTCCGGGGACTATCCCCTGGCCCGGCGGGAGGCTGTGTGCCTGCTGCGGGAGGGGCTGGAGCCGGAAGCCCGGAAGGCCCTGGACGGAGCCTTCGGGCAGGCCTCCTATGGCTTCCTGCTGTATATGCAGGAGGCTTCTGCTTCTGGGGAGCTGGAAGAGCTTGCCTTAAAGGCCGGACAAACCCAGAACGCGGCCCGCCCTGTTCTGCCGGACAAAACGGAAAAGCCGGCGGACCTGGAAAACGGTGACACAGAGCCTTCCCTGCCTGACGGGGAGGCATCCTCTGTGCCGGAGGGCAGCAGCGCAGCGCCTGACGAAGGGCCTGACAGGTTTTCCACTGTGGGCACGGATCCCAACCTGGAAATTCCGGACGACGGCTACCGGGTGGACGCAACGGATCCCAACCTGCGAATCCCTGACGAGGATTATACCGTTCCCGCCAGCGGCATGAACCTGACCCTCCTGCCCCGGGCGGAAAGCCCCAGGCAGGAGGCCGCCGGGGAGCCTGCGGTTATGCCCATGGGGGATTTCGCCGGGGTGGAGCCTGCAGGAGGGCTGGAGGCCCCCCTTCCCGGCGCAGGCGAAAGCTTTGCAAGCCCCGCCCCCGGCACAGAGGGCGGCGAAGGGCATGAGGGCAGCGCGGACTCCCCCGCGGAGTGGGACAGCCCTGAGGACACTGTGAGCAAGCCGGAGTTTAACGGCAGCAGCGCGCCCCAGCCGGAGAACCCGCCCCAGCCGGGAGAGCCTGGCGGGGGAAGCGCGGGGAAAGGCGGCTTTTCCCTGTCAGAAAACGGCATCCGGGGCATGAGCGCCCAGCAGCTTTACCAGCTTCTCCCCCTCCTGGAGCTTGCCCCCCGGGAAAGCCTTTCCAAGGCCGCTTCCCTGGCGGCGGAAGCCCCTGGGGCCATGGGGGAACAGGTGGGCGTAAACCTGAAAAAGCTTTTCTATGAGGAGCTGGGCCTGGACACCGCCCCCGCCCAGTCTGCCTATATCTGGGGCAAGGGTTTGGTAATGCTGGGGGTTTCCCTGCTGGGCGCTTTGGCGGCTGTGCTGGTGGGGCTTTTCTCCTCCCGCATTGCGGCGGCTGTGGGCAAGCGCCTGCGCCACGACCTGTTCTCCAAGGTAATGGGCCTGGGCGGGCCGGAGTTTGACAAATTCTCCACCGCCTCCCTTATCACCCGCACCACAAACGATGTGCAGCAGGTGCAGATGCTGATTACCATGGGGCTGCGGCTGGTGTGCTATGCCCCCATTATGGGCATAGGGGGCGTCCTCTTTGCCGTGGAGAAAAGCGTTTCCATGAGCTGGATTGTGGCGGCTGCCGTTGTGGTGATGCTGGGGCTGGCGATGACGGCCATGGCCCTGGCCCTGCCGAAATTTAAGGCGCTGCAGGGGATGATGGACGCCCTGAACCGTATCAGCCGGGAGCACCTTTCCGGCATGATGGTGGTGCGGGCCTTTGGGAACCAGGATTTTGAAGAGGAGCGCTTCAAAGGCGCAAACCAGGAATTTTCCCATACAAGCCGCTTTGTCCAGCGGGTGATGGCAGGCATGATGCCCATGATGATGCTGGTGATGAACCTGAGCACCCTGGTTATCCTGTGGGTGGGAGGCCATGCCATTGCGGAGTCTGCCCTGCAGATTGGGGACATGATGGCTTTCATCCAGTATGCCATGCAGATTATCGCCTCCTTCTTAATGATTGCCATGATGTTTATTATGCTGCCCCGGGCCAGCGTTTCCGCGGAGCGCATCCGGGAGGTGCTGGATATGCCTCTGGCGGTGCAGGATCCGGAAAGCCCGGAAAAGCCCGGGGAGATACAGGGCGTTATCGAGTTTAAGGACGTGAGCTTCCGCTATGGGGACGCGGAAAGCAACGTGCTGGAGCACATCAGCTTTACGGCCCGGCCCGGGGAGACCACTGCCATTATCGGCGCAACAGGGGCGGGGAAGTCTACCCTTATAAACCTTATCCCCCGGTTTTACGACGCGACAGAAGGGGAAATCACCCTGGACGGGGTGGACATCCGGAAGTACCGCCAGGAGGATTTACGGAACAGCATTGGCTTTGTGCCCCAGAAAGCCCTGCTGTTTACAGGCTCTGTGAAGGAAAACCTGCTGTATGGCAAGGAGGGCGCTGGCGATGAGGAAGTGCTGCAGGCCCTGGAAATTGCCCAGGCGGCAGGCTTTGTGGGGGACATGGAAAAGGGCCTGGACGCTTTCATTTCCCAGGGCGGCGGGAACGTTTCCGGCGGCCAGCGGCAGCGGCTTTCCATGGCCCGGGCCTTGGTGCGCAAGGCCCCTGTGTATATTTTTGACGACAGCTTTTCCGCCCTGGACTTTAAAACAGAGGCCGCCCTGCGGGCTGCTTTAGGGCCGTATACGGAAAAGGCGGCTGTGCTCATTGTGGCCCAGCGGGTGAGCACCATTATGCAGGCAGAGCAAATCCTGGTGCTGGATGACGGCAGGCTTGCGGGCAAGGGCACCCACAAGGAGCTTCTGGAAAGCTGCCCTGTCTACCGGGAGATTGCGGAAAGCCAGCTTCGGAAGGAGGAATTGGTGTGAGCGAGAAGGAGAAGAACAGGCCCGCCCCCATGGGGCCACGCGGGCCTCATGGCCATGGCCCTATGGCCGCCGGAGGCCAGAAAGCCAAAAACTTCGGGCGCAGCGGCAGGGAGCTTTTACGGTATCTGAAGCCTTTCCGGGGGCTGCTGGTGATGGTGATGCTTTTCGCGGCGGCCTCCACTGTGTTCACCATTGCGGGGCCGAAGGTGCTGGCCCTTGCCACAGACGAGCTGGCGGCAGGGCTGATGCGTACCATCACCGGCGCCGGGGAGGGCATTGACTTTATCTATATCGGCAGGGTGCTGCTGGTTCTGGGAGGGCTGTACCTGGCGGGCGCTGGGTTTTCCTACCTGCAGGGGCACATTATGGCCGGGGTTTCCACCCAGGTACACTTTGGCCTGCGAAACGCCATCACCCATAAAATCAACTGCCTCCCCCTTTCCTACTTCCACAAGACCACCCAGGGGGACGTGCTCTCCCGCATGACAAACGATGTGGACGCGCTGTCAACCTCCCTTTCCCAGAGCGTTACCCAGCTTATCACCTCTGCCTGCACCATGATTGGCGTGCTGGTGCTAATGCTTACCATAAGCTGGCAGCTTACCCTGGTGGTTTTGTGCATCCTTCCGGTATCTTTCGGCCTGGTGCTGGGCATTGTAAAAGTATCCCAGCGGCACTTCCAGGGCCAGCAGGAGTATCTAGGAAGTGTCAACGGGCAGGTGGAGGAAATGTATGGCGGGCACCTGGTGGTGAAAGCCTTTGGCAGGGAGGAACAGGCTGCCGCAGCCTTTGACGCGGAAAACGAAAAGCTTTATAACGCCGGGTGGAAGGCAAACTTCCTGTCCGGGCTGATGCACCCTGTGATGAGCTTTGTGGGGAACCTGGGCTATGTGGCGGTGTGCGTGGCAGGGGCCGCCATGGCGGCGGGGGGCGCTATGACCATTGGCGGCATACAGGCCTTTATCCAGTATGTGCGCAGCTTCACCCAGCCGGTGATGCAGCTTGCCAGCATCGGCAGCCAACTGCAGATGACTGTGGCGGCGGCGGAGCGGATTTTCGAGTTTTTAGGAGAGGAAGAGGAAGCGGAGCCGGAGCCTCTGGCCCGCATGGCAGATCTGAACCCCAAGGGGGACATCACCTTCTCCCACGTGCGCTTTGGCTATAACGGGCCGGAGGAGCCTGTTATCAAGGATTTCTCCGCAGAGGTGAAAGCCGGGCAGAAAGTGGCTATCGTCGGCCCCACCGGGGCGGGCAAAACCACCATGGTAAAGCTTCTCATGCGCTTTCACGACATAGACGGCGGGGAAATCACCTTTGACGGCCACCCGGTGACAGATTTCACCCGGGAGGATCTGCGCACGGAATTCGGCATGGTGCTTCAGGACGCCTGGCTGTATAACGCCACCATTATGGAGAACATCCGCTACGGGCGGCTGGGCGCTACAGACGAAGAGGTGGTGCAGGCGGCAAAGGCCGCCCAGGCCGACCACTTTATCCGCACCCTGCCCGGGGGCTATCAGATGGTGCTCAGCGAGGACGGGGAGGGCGTTTCCCAGGGCCAGCGCCAGCTTCTCACCATTGCCCGGGCCATTCTGGCGGATCCCCGGGTGATGATTTTAGACGAGGCCACCAGTTCTGTGGACACCCGCACCGAGGTGCTTTTGCAGCGGGCCATGGATAACCTGATGCAGGGCCGCACCAGCTTTATCATCGCCCACCGGCTTTCCACCATCCAGGGCGCCGACCTGATTTTGTGCATGAAGGACGGGGACATTGTGGAGCAGGGCACCCACGATTCCCTGATAGCAAAAAACGGCTTCTACGCAGAGCTTTACAGAAGCCAGTTCCAGCGCCCTGCCGGGGCGCGTTCCTAAGGAGGGCAGCCCATGAAAACCATATTGCTGGTAAACGCCAACGCGGGCAGACAGGGCATCCTGCAAAAGCTTCCCCAGGTTGAGGAAGTGTTTGCCGCCGGGGGCGGGGACGTGGAGGTTATCAAAACAGAGTCCAAGGAGCAGGGGGAAAAGGCCCTGCTCCTTGCAGCAGGGAAAAACCCCGGGAGGCTGGTGGTGTGCGGGGGCGACGGCACCCTGAGCGACACAGTAAACCTGCTGCTGCGGGAAAAAGCCCTGGGGCCCTTGGGATATATCCCGGCGGGAACCACCAACGATTTCGCAAGCTTTCTGGGGATTCCCAAAGATCCAGTGAAGGCCGCGTCCTTCATCGCCATGGGAAAGCCCCGGCCCCTTGACCTGGGGCGCATGGGCAGGCGCAGCTTCCTGTATGTGGCCTCTTTCGGGGCCTTCACACAGTCCTCCTACAACACCACCCAAAGCCTGAAAAACTCTTTGGGGCACCTTGCCTACGTGATTGAGGGCATTAAAGAGCTGCCTGCCCTGCAGTCTTATGAAGCCCGGGTGGAAACGGCGGAGGGCGGGGTATACGAGGGGAAATATCTCTATGGGGGCCTGAGCAGCTCCACCTCCCTGGGAGGCGTTATCAAGCTGGACGAATCCAAGGTTGACCCCTGCGACGGCCTGTTCGAGCTGTGCCTGGTGAAGCAGCCCCAAAGCCTCCATGAGTTGAACCGCATCCTCCTGGCCCTGATGAGCGGCAAGGCGGAGGAGGATCTTATCACCTTCACCCATACAAAGGGCGCTGTTTTCACCTGCAAGGAGCCTATGCCCTGGTCTTTGGACGGGGAATACTGCGCGGGGGGAGAGCGCATGGAGACAGAGGTGCTTCCCGGCGCTTTGAAGCTTTACTGGTGAGGCGCCCCGCTTCCTCCCGGCCAAAAGCCGCCCGGCTTTTGGCCCTCATCCCCCTGTGCCCTTCCTGAGGCGGCAGGAGGTTATGCAGGCGGTGGGGATAAGGGCGGGCAAGGCCGACAGACAAAGTTCAAAGCCACTGGAGTCTGTTTTAAGACCAGAGAAATGCCCGTATTTTTGTTCAGGGCGGGCGGTTTCAAGACGAAAACCGAAAGACAAGCTATCGCCTGTGGAGGATTTTTGACGCGGAAGATGGCCGCTTATGGGCAAAAAGATAAACGTTTCCGATTTTTCAAACAAGCCCTGCCCATATACTGGAATATCGTTATGTTTACTATGGCCTTCTCAAAAGGAGCCTGCGAGATAAGGGGGCGGGGAAGGAAAAATTTTTCTAGCCAACAGGCCTGCAACTGCTGTGTTACAGGCCTGTTGGCTAGAAAAGCATACTGACAGATGCTCATTTGGGGCATGCAGCTACTCCTGCAGGCAGCACACAGCCGACGCCGCCATGCCTTCCCCAGAGCCTGTAAAGCCCAGGCCCTCCTCGGTGGTTGCTTTCACGCTCACCTGCTGCAGGGTCAGGGAGCAGGCTGCCGCCAGCTTCTCCCGCATTTCCGGCACGTAGGGGGCCACTTTCGGCTGCTGGGCGATGAGGGTGGCGTCAATATTGGAAATGGAAAAGCCCTGGGAGGCAAGCAGGGCACAGACCTCCTCCAGCAAGCCCAGGCTGTCCGCCCCGCTGTACTGGGGATCCGTATCCGGAAAGAGCCTGCCAATATCCCCCAAGGCGGCGGCGCCTAAAAGGGCGTCACAGACAGCGTGGGTGAGCACGTCTGCGTCCGAGTGGCCCAAAAGCCCCATTTCAAAGGGGACCTCCACCCCGCCCAGCACCAGCCGCCGTCCAGAAACCAGCCGGTGTACGTCATAGCCATAGCCCACGCGCATTTTTTGTTCCTCCTTTTGCCCCAGCCCCAAAAAGGCCCGGGCCGCTTCCATGTCTTCCGGGGTGGTCAGCTTCAAGTTCCGGTAACTGCCCGGGGAAAGCTTCACTTGCCCTCCCGCCCATTCCACAAGCTGGCAGTCGTCGGTGCAGGACAGGTTCTCGCCCTGGGCTTTTCGGGCCGCGTATTCATACATGCCCCGCTCAAAGGCCTGGGGCGTCTGCACAGCCCAAAGCCTTTCCCGGGGCGGGGTGGATTCCACAAAGCCCAGGCCGTTTTCCAGCTTGCAGGTATCCTTAGAGGGCACTGCCGCTGTAGCCGCTCCATACTCCAGGGCGTCCCGGCACACTGCCTCCACCATTTCCGGGGTGACGAAGGGACGCGCCCCGTCATGGATGAGCACATATCCCCACTGGGGATCCAGGGCCAGCACGCCGTTTAATACAGATTCCTGCCGGGAAGCGCCCCCCGGCACCACCTGTACCGGCTTAGCAAGTCCCTGGGAAGCCCGGCGGGCTTCCTCCATGTCCTCCTCCCGGCACACCAGGCAGATTTCCCCCACCAAGGGGCAGGCATCCAGCACTTCCAGAGAATATTCCAAAACCCGCCTGCCGGCTAACCTGCTAAAGACCTTGCTTTTCTGCCCGCCCATCCGGGAGGAGCTTCCTGCCGCCGCAACCACTGCCCCAAACTTTTCTTCCATCTCCTGCCGCTCCTTTCTTCCGGCTCCTGCCGGCAAGGGGATATCTTGCAAATTGTATCGCGCAGGCAGTATCCCCACCCTTGGAACACATCCCGCTGCCAAAAAAGCACTTGCCAAAACCCGAAGTTTATGCTAAAATAATACCGCTGTGCAATACAAGGACCATTAGCGCAGTTGGTTAGAGCAACCGGCTCATAACCGGTCGGTCCGGGGTTCGAGTCCCTGATGGTCCACCACACCTGCGGTGCGCAAGTCGCGAACCGCAGGTTTTTCTATGCTTGCGCTTTCCAGCCCGCGCTGGAAAGTTTTTTATATCTGATTCACAGAGCAATTACGACAAAACCATACCGTTGTACCTATCCGCGCACTTACGTTTTGTAGCTGCGCGGACTTTTTTTGTCCGCGACAAAGAGACATCTTCCTATATAGTAAAGACACGCCGCGGTGCGCAAGTCGCGAACCGCAGGTTTTTTCTATACTTTCGCTGCCCAGCCCGCGCTGGAAAGCTTTTTCATCTGCTTCACAGAGCAGCATGGCAAAGCTATACATCTGCACTTAATCCGCGCACCCCGGGGTGCGCGGGTTTTCCTTCCCTGCTTTTATCCCACCACATGCCAGTACAGCATGGTCATCAGGGGAATGGTGGCAAGGCACAGTATGGTGGAGACGATATTGATGGCGCTGGAATACCCCGCGTCCTCATGGTAGAGCACCGCAAGCTGGGTGGTAGTCACCGAAGGCGGCGTGGTGCAGGCCAGGAAGGAGATGTACAGCACTGTGGCGGCATCTGGCAGCAGCTTATAGGCTTCCGTAAGCCTGATAAGCCCCAGCATCAGCAAGGGGCACAGGCACAGCCGCAAAAGGGCTATCTTATAGATTTGCAGGTTGGAAAAACTCTTTTTCAGGCTGTTCCCTGCCATGAGCATCCCCATGACGAACATCCCCAAAGGGGCCATCAGGCCGCCCACTGTTTTCAGGGTATCCGTCATGACGGCCGGCAGCCGCACTCCCAGCAAAAACAGCGCCAGCCCCACCAGAATGCTGATAATGTTCACATTGGTAAAGAGCTTTTTCAGATCCACGCCCTTTTCATGGCTGATCATGCCCCGGGCATGGGTCCATTGCAGGGTGATCTGCACAGAGATAAAGGCGCTGGAATACAGCACCCATTCCGGGCCTAACACAGACAGCACCACAGGGATAATCATATTCCCGGCGTTTGAATACATCACAGAGGCCCTCTCTATGGCGCTGAACTTCCACAGCCGTCCCAGAAGCCCTATCAGCCCCAGGTATACCACATGAATGGCAATGGCGGCGGCAAAGGCCAGCAGCAGGCCCTGTATCGTCTCCCGGGTATACGCAATCTGGAAAGCGTTGATAATGGCGCAGGGGGACACCAGGTATACCGACACCATGGTTAACACCCGGCTTTCCTCTCCCCGCACCCGCTTTGTACGCACCAGCATATAGCCCATAACCAGCATAAAGAAATATTTCAGCATCTGCTGAAATATTAACAGGGCAATTTCCATGTCCCGCACTCCCGTCCTCTTTTTCTGTTTCAAAGTATAGCATAGCCCTATGCCTTTTGCAAGGACGCCCTTCCCGGCGGGAGTGTCCAGACAGCGCGTTTTATATCTACAGCGCAAAATCGCGGGACTCCTCTCGCCTGCCGGGTTCGGGTAACTACCGCCCGTTTGCCGCTTTTTCTATTGCCCCGGAAAGCCACAGCAAATCCTTTGCGGTAATTTCCCCGTCCCTGTCCCGGTCTGCTGCCAGAAAGGCTGGCTTTACCATGTCATCCTCTCTATGAAGCAGCATCCGCTGAGCCTCTTCCATGTCTGACGGGCCTGTTCTGCCGTTGCCGCTGCAATCTCCCCAGACGATAACGACTGTCTCATTTTCGTAGGTATCTGTCTTCCCCTGAAAGACCGACATCCCTGTGCCCAGCAGGCCGTTTATCACCGTTTCCCCTTCCGGGGTTTTTACTAGAGCAACATCGGGCTTCAGCTCTTCCAGCAGCCATTCCACAGGCACCTCCCCGGTTATGTAGAAATAGCCGTCTCCTAACTCCAGCCAGGAAGGTTTTTCAGAAGGGCCGGGGCTGGGAGAGACACTGGGGCTGGGCGAGGGGGAAAGACTGGGCTGTTCCTGGGTGAAGGCATAGGGGGCATAATAGAGCATCTTCTCCCGGCTCATCAGCACACCCTTTTCCGTCAGGGCCAGGGGCTTTCCATCCGGGGTGCAGATTCCGGCTTCTTCGCCGCCCCACAAAACCCGGTGGACACGCCCTGTGCTGTCTGCGTAGGTAATGCCGGCCCTGTCTGCCCGGCAGAGGGACTGGGGTGGGATGCCCTCCAGCACAGGCTCCGCCTGTTCCCCCTTCACCTGCCAGACATTGCCGCCGCTGTCCAGGAAAGCGTTTTCCCCAATAACCCGCTGGGGCCTTCCTCCTGCAATGGCTTTCAGGTTTTCCAAAGAACTGCCCATAAAAAAACTGTCCTCTGTACACACCCATAGCTGCCCGCTCTCTGTCACCTGCAAAAGGGTGATATTTTTGTCAAAGCCGCGCTCCTGGGAATCCCCGTCCAGGGAAAAGAGCTGAAGGGTTTGGAGGCTGCCCTTTGCCACGGCGTATACTTCGCCCTGGGCTGTGCAGTCGAAAAGGGCGACATCATCGGCTGTCAGGGAGGTGACGCAGGTTTCCCCCTGCTCCAGGCTGCCAGTGTAAGCATCTGCGCAGAAAAAGACTTCCCACTCCCGGAAAACAAAGAGCCTGCCGCCCCGGTATGCGGCCCCCAGCAGGGGATAGCCCAAATCTACCCGGGCAAAGCCCTCGTCCCCGCCGGCAAGGAGGAAGCTTCCTGTCCCCTGGATACAGGCAAGGTATGGCCCTGTCTGCCCATGGGCGCAGAGCAGAAGCTTATCCCCCTCCTTGCACAAAAGCTCCCCGGCAAGGGGCTGGCCCGCCCCTGCCATCCCGCCGGGAAGCAGGCCCCAAAACGCTGCCGCCAGCAGCAGCCAAAGCCCCAGCAGCCGCTTTCCTCCCTTTTGCCTTTTCAAAACTTCCGCCTCCGTTCCCCAGGGCTGTTATGCCGCCTAGTGCCGTACTACCTGTCAATAAGAATTTTGGGGGCCAATCAAGGAAAATGTTTCGCGAACGCATCTATGCGATTGCGCCTCTGCAAGAAAATTCAAGGCAATGCCGCTTAAGGCGTCAACTGTAAATTGCGCGGTGTTGCCTTAACATAGAGTGGCTCCCAAAAAACCGCTTAGACGGTGATTACTGGTTGTGAATACAGGTTCTTACATTTATTATAACATATTCAAGGCTCCTTTTCACCATCTTTTTCGATAAATTGCGTCCAGTGTGTCAAGCCGCTGACTTTCAATCCCGTATGTTCCAACACATAATCCTTAATTTCCTCATAGGCGGCCTTGCTCTCTGCAGCCGTCAAATCAAACTTGCCCATCTGAAGCTCTGCCTCGATATGTTGGTCTGAGTGAAGTATGAAACCAGATAAGGACAAAACTCAAAAATTGTGTTTAAGACAGCAGACACAAATATGTGGAGTGACTATCATATCTGGAGGAAATAGAAAATGGCAAAATCATTATTTGAACAGTTAGGCGGCACATACCACGAAGAAAATGGGTATCTTATTCTAGATTTAAGATTACCCGCCGAAAAAGAACAGCCAATAAGCACATGAGGACAGCGACATCTGCACTATCTGAAGCAGTATCGTAAGGTTACATACACGAATCTTCTTATATGCGGCAAGCTGAATATCTACCTTGCTGACATTGATAAGCAGGCGCAGGAACACTTTGAAAGGCTTATTGAGGACATGAAACGGGCACAGGGCATAACGGAACGTCTAAAGGAAGAAAACGCCTTAGAATGGACAGGGCGGCTAGGTAACATAAGGGCGTGTGTGAGGGAGATTGTGAACGAGGAAATCATATACGCATAAAGAGTTAAAATCAGAGGGTAGGGATGAAATTTCTTACCCTCTTGTTTTCGGTTTTCTCAAACTGTGAAGGCATTGATAGTACCAACGAAACAGCATATTTTGCTTTTCGGAGGGTAAAAACTTCTGTTATTTCTCATAAACGATTTAAACTCCTATGAAATAGAATATTGACAGAGTTTAAAAAAATGTATATAATGACTGTATAAGCGAAATTAGTCAAATGAGAGGCGTTAAAGTGCCGAAGAGCTATTCAGAGCAGGAACGGGAATATATCAGAAAGCGGCTGAAAGAAGAAGCGGCAAAATGCCTTGCGAGGTATGGCGTCCGCCGCACGACAGTCGATGAAATCGTGAAACGGGTTAATATTCCAAAAGGAACTTTCTATCTCTTTTATAAATCAAAAGAATTGCTTTTGTTTGAAGTTATTCAAGAACAGCAGGAAAATGTCAACCGCAAGCTGTATCAGACCATTTCTGGCATTGCCAGTACGGAGTTGTCAGCGGAAAAGCTGACCGATGTTATATTTGAGTTCTATAAAATGACAGAGGAAATGCTGATTTTGAAATTGATTGATGTTAATGAAGTGGAATTGCTTGCTACAATGGTGACACCCCCGAAAAAGGGGGAAGACCGCCCTATGCAGCGGCCCATACCCAAGCTACAATGGGAGGGAACCGGACTGACGAGGCATTGTTTGAGCTATCCACGCTCGTTTTGGCAAACTGTCAGCCGGCCCTCCCATTGCGGCGTTCGATTTGCGCAGGTTGAGAAGCGGACAACACCGCACACTCGTGTCACAAAGCAAGCTGAATCGATGGTGGGCAGCGGTGGGCGCCGGTTGAAACCATTTTTGATTCGGGAGACTTTCAAATGAACTATGAACCAATCACCGCTGTCGGCATTGATGTATCCAAGGGGAAAAGCACCGTTGCTGTACGCCGTCCGGGCGGCGAAGTGGTGCTGACGCCGTTCCAGGTAGAGCATGATGCCGCCGGACTTTCCGGGCTGGTCAGGACACTGCGGAACCTCGACGGGGACGTCCGCATTGTTATGGAACACACTGGGATGTACTGGCATCCCATCGCACTGGCTCTGAAAGAGGCTGGCTTTTTCGTCAGCGTGGTCAACGCCATACTCATCCACGATTTCAGCGACAACTCTCTGCGCAAGGTCAAAACGGACAAGGCCGACTCCATGAAGATTGCCAACTATGCCCTCTCCTTCTGGGCGGAGCTGCGGGACTACTCACCGGAGGACGAGACCCGGCAGATGCTGAAAATGCAGAACCGGCTGTATCTGCGCACCAAGAAATCCAGCGTGGTCCTCCGCAACGGCCTGATCTCTCTGCTGGATCAAACATTTCCCGGCGTCAACACCCTTTTTGACAGCCAGCCCAAGCGTTCCAACGGGCATTTCAAGTGGGTGGATTTTGTAAAACGGTTCTGTCACAAGGACTGTGTGGCAGACGTTTCCCTTGCCGCTTTCTCGGATGCTTACCGCAAATGGTGTACCAGATCCGGCTATCGCTTCTCTCAGTCTGACGCTGAAAGGCTCCACGCCGCTGCCAGAAACTCCGTGGCTACATTTCCCAAAAACGACAGCACCAAGCTGCTCATCACTCAGGCCGTAGACAGCCTGAACGCCGTCTATGACGCGCTGTATATCCTGCGCAGGGAGATGCTCCGTCTGGCCTCCCTGCTGCCGGAATTCGATGTGGTCATGGAAATGCAGGGCGCAGGCGAGGTCACCGGACCACAGCTCATGGCGGAGATCGGCGATGTGAGGCGGTTTACCCACAAGGGCTCTCTGGTGGCCTTCGCGGGCATGGATGCGCCGCCTTTCCAGTCCGGTACATTCGACTCCAAGTCCCGCCGCATCTCCAAGCGCGGCTCTCCCCATTTGCGAAAAACACTGTTCATGGTCGCCAGCACGATCCTCCAGCACTCTGACCCGGCCAATCCCATATTTCAGTTCATGGACAAAAAGCGAGCCGAGGGTAAGCACTTCTATGTTTACACTGTGGCCGGCGCAGCCAAATTCCTGCGCATCTACTATGCCAGAGTGAAGGCACATCTGATGGCGCTGGATACAGGGACAAGCACCGCCGCTTAACCGGAAATAATAGTCCTGCTCAGCCGGTTCGCAAAAATTCCTCGCTGACCGGCTTGGTTTGTCATACCCTTTTTGCCCTTGCTAAAATCTTTCCGACTTTTTTCATTTTGGGGCTTGACATGTATTTGCAGGTTTGTGCGTAAGCTGCCACGGGAAATTGTGGAGGAGCATTTTCGGGACGATACAGATACGATTGAAAAAATGCTTGCCCTATTTCCTGTGAAAAAAGAAGTAGACGTAAAGGTTCTCAGTGCCGCATTTCACGCAATTTATTTTGCAACGCTGCATAAAGCAGAGATTGGCGAACAGTATGATAAGGCTCTGTATTCCTTGATTTATGGTATCATAATTCTTTTTTACCTCATTGATGCAGGTTTTCAGTATGCTTTCACGGCTTATGGCATTAATCAGCCTTACTTCCAGTCCCGACAGTTCAATGTTGGACGGGAGCAGGTCAACGCCCTCGTCATGGTGCAGGATGCTTCTGGAAACCTCGACAGGTTTATCATCAATGATGTCCTGCATGATAGTCGAGAGCGTGTCGGGCAAGTCGTCTGGTCGGCTGTAACCGAGCGACATGGTTATATCAATCCAATAAAATAACAGTGAATTGACATGAGGTGTAGAATGATATCAGAAGGTGATAGCAATGTTACACAACGAGGCGAGAAGACTACTGGTGCAGGCATACGAAAAGACCCACGACGCGCAGACAGTGGCAAAGTATTTCCAGGTGAGTACAAGCACAGTGTATCGTTTAAGCGGACAAATGAAGAAAACTGGCAGTGTAGAACTTCAAACCAGTCAGCGAGGAAGGAAACCAGCACTGACAGAAGAAGATTTGCAGGATAATGACCAGCTGATCACAGCCCAGCCGGATATCACGATCGACGAGATCATCGAAAAACAGGGACTGTCTGTCAGCAACGAAACGGTGCGAAAGGCCGTGATCAGACTGGGTTATGTTTACAAGAAGAAGTCCTTTTACGCGGCAGAGCGGGAGCGTGTTCGATGTTGTAGCAGCGAGAGAAGCCTGGAGTGAAATGATAACGCAGTGCGAAGCAGACAAACTGGTATTCCTGGATGAAAGCGGCGTAAACACGGACTTGAGCCGCCGCTATGGGCGGGCCATTGGCGGGGAGCGGTCAGTAGACAAGACTCCCTTGAATACACCTGCCAATACCACGATCCTTTCGTCAGTAAGACTTAATGGTGAGACGGCTTATACGATTTACAGCGGTGGAACGACCCGTGAAAAATTTCTGGACTATCTCAAAAACACGCTCATTCCCACGCTGCACGAAGGGGATATTGTCATCATGGATAATATGCGCACGAATCATGTCAAAGAGGTCCAGACGCTTTTGCAGGGGGCTGGCATGAAATTACTGTACTTGCCAGCGTACAGCCCTGATTTGAATCCAATTGAAAATATGTGGTCTAAAATCAAGGCCATTCTTCGCAAGCTGAAAATCAGATTATTACCCCAGCTCCCGCATGGTATTGCTCAGGCTTTCTCTCTGATTCGTCCATCCGACTGTGCTGGTTGGTTTTCTGCCGCGGGTATTCCTTGTTAATTTCTTGGATTGCTATAGATTTGCCTGTGCATCGGCATCAATGAGCAAAACTTTCTTGCCCTGCTGTGCCAGAGCCACGCCCAGATTGACCGCCGTGGTGGTCTTTCCAACTCCGCCTTTCTGGTTGGTTAAAGCGATTACTTTGCAATTTGGATAAGGTAGAATAAGTTTCGCAAAAAGGAAAAGAGACATAGTTTGCAGAATTCTGGTAGAATGAAGTTATCCTCATTCATCAAAACCTTGAATGGGTGGTCTGGGAACTCATCAATTTCGGAAATGGGTATCTCCCTTATCTTGCTTAAATTCGCTTCTGCTCGGCTCTCGTCTGTTTCAAAGAGGTCATCGTATGCGGTCAGCTCGATTCCTGTTCTTTTGCTTCTCGCCAATCTCTGCTACCTCCTTTCCGAACTGCTCATAAGCTGCGGCTACCTTGCCGCTCTTATCGTAAGCAAAAATGCTCTTTCCCTCTGCGGTTGCTTCCACGGCACGGATGGAGTGGGGTATCTGAGTGTCAAATACCTTGATTCTCTGCCCATAGGCACTCTTAACCGTTGCCGTAATTTCCTTAGAGATGTTCGTGCGTGGCATTACCATCGTCATAAGGATGCCGTCAATCCGCAGGTGCGGGTTGATTTGCCGTTTGACTTTTGATACGGAGCGAAGCAACAGCTCTAAGCCTTTGGCGGAAAGATAATGGGGCTGTGTCGGGATAACCACGCTGTCAGCAGCCGCAAGCGCATTGATGGTCAGCATACCCAAGCTCGGCATACAATCCACGAGAACCGTGTCGTAATTCTTTTTTACTTCATTGATGCAGGTTTTCAGTACGCTTTCACGGCTTATGGCGTTAATCAGCCTTACTTCCAGCCCCGACAGCTCAATGTTGGACGGGAGCAGGTCAACGCCCTCGTCATGGTGCAGGATGCTTCTGGAAACATCGACGGGTTTGTCGTCAATAATGTCCTGCATGATAGTCGAGAGCGTATCGGGCAAGTCGTCTGGTCGGCTGTAACCGAGCGACATGGTTAAATTTGCCTGTGCATCGGCATCAATCAGCAGTACCTTTTTGCCCTGCTGTGCCAGAGCCACGCCCAGATTGACCGCCGTGGTGGTCTTTCCAACACCGCCTTTCTGGTTGGTTAAAGCGATTACTTTGCAATTTGACATAGGGTGCGTCCTCCTTTCGCATAGATTTAGCCACTTTGTCAAGGTGGCTATGTAAAGGATTTATGGCAATAAAAAAAGCCGACTGGCTGTTTTATTTGCTAAACTACACCAATCGGCTATGTAAAAGTCTATTCTGTTTTATTCTCTGCCTTATCTGCTCTTACATGATAAGGCTTTCATTATTCTCTCTGTATCCCATTTTTCTGGGAACAATACCGCCATAATATGAAACGCATCCATCAGTCCTGCAATATACGCATGAGTGCCGTACTCAAAATCCTGCTTTTCCCTGCAATCTATAAGACGTTGGCAAACTTCCCTTTGTTCCTCCGTCAAATCAAGCTGGTTAAAGGCATCCTCCGCATATCCCTCATCCTTACTGTCTTTTTGATAACTGGCGTCAGCCTGTAACAGTTTCAATACGGATTCGTCTTTTAATTTTTCTACTGCTATCTTCACCAGTTCTTTAAATTCCTTATCGCACATCACTTCCCCCTGCCAGTTCTACTCTTAATTTTTTTATAGGTGCATGGATAACCTTAAAAATAAGTTCGTCAACGCAGTCCGTATATCTGCCCTGCTGTATGAGCTGATTTTTCAGTTCCACAAGGCTATGCAGCAAAATACTTCGTTCCCCACTATCCACATACAAATGATTTTTCTTTTCTCTCATAATCAACACCAACCTTTTTTGATTTCATTATATAGACGAATGGCAGAATGTTCAAAGATGCAAATGAGCGAAAAAAATAAGCGTACCACTATTTCTAATGATACGCTCACGGTTTTAAATAACCTCAAAGTGTTTCAAAGCCTCCTTTATCGCTTCCGCTTTCTCCGCCGTCGGATGCTTCCTCGGCTGTTTCAATTCCTCTACCGCATTAGGGGCATCATACATCGGCAATCCTAACTCCCTTTTAACCTCTGCGATATATGCGGTATGTACTTTGAAGCCATACTTCGCTTCTATGTATTCCTTAATCATCTTATATGTAACTCGCTCTTTCGGTTTGTACGCTTCGGCTCTCTTGGCAATATTATCAAGCGGCACTTTTCCCTCACCCTCGCCAAACTCGACTTTTACGTTGATTACGCTGTCGGGTTTTTTGTGGGAAAGCATTACAACCGTCTCCACATGCCCTGTCCCGGGGAACATATCTACTGGCGCGACTTTCTGGGGCAGGTAGCCCAGCTCTGCGAACAGTTTCAAGTCCCGGGCCAGGGTGGCGGGATCGCAGGAAACATAGACGATACGGCAAGAGTCCATAGAGGCCACTGTGCGGACAAGGGCAGGGGAACAGCCCTTCCGGGGGGGATCCAGGACAATGACCTGAGGGCATGCCCCTTCCTGCGCAAGCTGAACCGCGGCCTTGGAGGCATCTGCGCAAAGGAACCGGGCATTTCCCACGCCGTTGCGCCGGGCGTTCTCCCGGGCATTTTCCACAGCCTGGGGGATAATCTCCACGCCGATAAGGCTTTCGGCCTGGGAGGCCATGGAAAGGCCGATGGTGCCAGTGCCGCAGTACAAATCCAGCAGGGTATCCCCAGGCGCGAGGGCTGCAAACTCCGCCGCCTTTTCATAAAGGCGCTGTGCCTGGGCGGCGTTTATCTGGTAGAAAGAAAGAGGGGATATCCGGAAGGTGAGACCGCAGAGATTATCCTGAATGTATCCCGGGCCGTACAGGGTGCGCAGCTTCCGCCCCAGCGCCACATTGGTTCTGTCCCGGTTTATGTTGAGCACCACGGTGGTAAGCTCCGGCACTGCCGCCCGCAGCGCGCCCACCAAAGATTTCTCGTCCGGCAGCCTGTCGCCGTTTATCACCACGCAGGCCATTACCTCCCCAGTATTCGCCCCCTTCCGCAGGTAAAGCCTTCGCAGGGTGCCCTTGTGAGCGGTTTCGTCATAAACTGTCTCGCCGCTTTTCTCGGCCCAGGCCCGGAAGGCCTCCATCAGGGTGTTGAACTCCGGCGGGTGCAGGCGGCAGGCCTGGCAGTCGATAATGCGGTGGGAGTTGACCGCGTAAAACCCCATAACAAGCTTGCCGTCCTTGTCCCTGCCCAGGGGCAGCAAGGCCTTGTTCCGGTAGCCTTGCCGGCTTTCCGCCCCCAGGATAGGCTCCACCGGCAAACTGTGAAAGCCCCCTATGCGCTCCAGGGCGTCTGCAACCCGCTGCTGCTTTAAGCGCAGCTCCTCCTCATAAGAGATGTGCCGGAAGCAGCAGCCCCCGCACTGGGCAAAATATGGGCAGTCCGGCTCAACCCGGCAGGGGGCAGGCTCCAGCACCTGCTCCAGCCTGCCATAGCAGAAATTTTTTTCCACCTTGACAATGCGCACCAGCGCCCTGTCCCCAGGGGCGCCCAGGGGCACAAAAACCGCCATCCCCTCATGCCGGCCCAGGGCCGCTCCCTGGGCTGTAACGCCTGTAAAGACAATCTCTATCATATCGTTTTTTTGTAAAGCCATAGTGCCCTCCCCTGCCCGGTATACAAATCCCCTGCCCTCCAGAAGGGGCAGGGGACAAGGAATACCTGTTCCAAAGAGTTTTCCGCAAGGTGACTAAGGCCGCAGGACTCTGTCCCGCACCCTGCTTCTCGCCTCCCGGCTCGGTCAGCTTTGGACGGGAACGCTAACGCATAGCGTTTGCGTTTTGCCACATGGCACGCAGCGGCTCCTTTTGAAAGAAGGGGAAACATTCCCAAAGGGAATGTTTTGATCCTAAAACCAATCCTTTTACAATTTTGGATTTCCCTTCTCTAAACCCTGCGTTTTAGTCACTCTGGGAATTTTATACACACGGACATCCCTCAGTTTTTCACGAAGAACTGGTCGTACCAGACGATGAAGGTGTAGAAAGACCATATCTTCTGCATGTTCCGCGCCTTGCCCGCTTTGTGGTCGTCCAAAAGCTTCATAAGCTCTTTTGTGACAAAGAACTTTTCCGCAATATCGCTTTGGAAAGCCGCCTTTACCTTGTTGTAATACTTGTCCTCCCGCAGCCAGTCGGAAAGGGGCACCGGGAAACCCAGTTTCTTCTTGTTGGCGGTGCGCTCGGGAAGCTGCTTGATGGCGGCGGAGCGCAGGGCCTTTTTGGTGGTTTCTGTGGCGCAGTCGGCCCGGAACCGGGTGGGAATGCGGGTGGAAAGCTCCAGCATCTTTTTGTCTAAGAAGGGCACCCGCAGCTCTAAGGAATTTGCCATGCTCATGCGGTCGGCCTTTAAGAGGATGTCGTAAATCATCCAGGTGTGCATGTCCACATACTGAAGCTGGGTAGGCTCGTCCAAGTCCGGCACCTCGTCAAAGTACCGCTTGCTGTATTCTTCCGGCAGCTTGGAGGTGATGGGCCGCTTTAAGAATTTCTGGCGCTCCCCGCTTTGGAACACGTAGTTTGCCCGCATAAACCGCTGCCAAGGCTCCATAGCCCCCCGCACGAGGAAATGCTTGCCCTTAAACTCTGGCAAGCGCCCAGCCACAGCCCCGGCCATTTTCCGCAGGGGGCGGGGGGCCTTTTTGGTATAATCCTGGAAATGCCCCCCTTGCAGGTACATGGGGTAGCCTCCGAAAAGCTCGTCCGCGCCTTCCCCGGAAAGCACCACCTTCACATATTTCCGGGCATTTTGCGCCAAAAAGTACAGGGGGATTTCCGAGGGGTTAGGCAGAGGCTCGTCCATAAAATACTGGATTTCCGGCATGGCGTCGAAAAATTCATCGGCAGACACCTTGTTGGAGATGTTGGGCACCCCCACCACCTTGGAAAAGTCCTGGGCGAAGGAGAGTTCGCTGTACTTTTCCTCTTCATAGCCCACAGAAAAGGTTTTCACTTTTTTCGTGCCCTTGGAGATCTCCTTCACCACATAGCTGGAATCCACCCCGGAGGACAGGAAACAGCCTACCTCCACGTCGCTTATCTGGTGCATGGCCACAGACTCGGTAAACTCCCGGGTTATCTCCTTTTCCCAGTATTCCAGGGATTTGTCCTCCTCAATGTTATACTGGACGCGGTAATACCGTTCCACCTGCAATTCGCCGTTTTGGTAAGTGAAGCAATGGGAGCCGGGCAACTTCCACACATTTTTGAAAATGGTGCGTTCGTCGGGAATATACTCATAGGAAAGGTATTCCGGTATCAGCGCCTCGTCCAGTTCCTTTTCAAAGCAGGGATGGGATAAAAAGCTTTTAATCTCCGAACCGAACATAAACTGCCCGTCCTTTTTATAATAGTAAAAAGGCTTGATGCCGAAAATATCCCTGGCCCCGAAAAGCTTCTTCTTGTTTTTGTCCCAAATCACAAAGGCAAACATGCCCCGCAGCTTCTGCAAAATCTCCGGGCCGAATTCCTCATAGCCGTGAAGGATGGTTTCGGAGTCGGACTTTGTGGTGAAGCTGTGGCCCCGCTTTAGGAGATCCTCCCGCAGCTCCTGGTAGTTGTAAATTTCCCCGTTAAACACCAGCACCTTGCTGCCGTCCTCGTTTAAAATGGGCTGGCGCCCTCCCTCCAGGTCAATGATGGACAACCGCCTAAAGCCCAGGGAAATATCCTTGCTGTCATAATAATGGGCGTCGTCCGGCCCCCGGTGGATAATGCGGTCTGCCATGGCGCGGATAACCGGGCCAGGCTCCTGCACCTGGGGGCTGTTCATGAATCCTACAAATCCGCACATTTTGCGTCACTCCTTTTTTTGCTGGATGGGCGGGGCCTGTTTTACGTCAGCAGGTTTTCGTATTCCGGCTTTAATGCGCCGCCGCAAAGCTGCACGCAGCGCTTAGAAAGCACTTCCAGCGCGTCCAAGTATCCCGGCCCCAGAGGCGCGCTTTTCTTGATGAGGGAAAGCTCTGTGCAGCCCAGCACAATGCTGTCGCAGCCCTGGGCGTAAAGCTCCTCCTCCGCGGCCTGGAACTTTTCCGGGCTGGCTGGCTTTCCTGCCTTTATTTCATCGTAAATCATGGACATTACCAGCTCCTGGCAGGCAGGGGAGGGAAGCTGCGCCTCTATGCCCGCTTCCCCTAAAGCAGACTGGAACAGGCCCATGCGCACGGTGCCTGTGGTTGCCATCACGCCGGTTTTCCTTCTTCCAGCCCGCCGCAGTTCCTCCGCCGTTTCCCGGAGCATATGCACAAAGGGGACGGGTATCCCGCCGGAAAGCGCTTCATAGAAATAGTGGGAGGTGACGCAGGGTGCGCAGAGCACCCCGGCCCCCAGGCCCGTAAGCTTTTGGGCCGCGTCCCGCAGGACGGGCAAAGGGGAAGGCTTTGTATTGTCCAGGATATAGGCTGTACGGTCAGGGACAGCCGGGCGGTTGAAAACAATCACGTCCAAATGCTCCTGATCGGTTTTTGCGTCCGTCATTTCAATGATAAGCTGTAAAAGGTAGGCTGTAGCCATAGGACCCATGCCTCCTATAATGCCCAGGGTTTTTTTCTCGGCCAAAAAAAGCCCTCCTTCCTAAAAACAGCAGGAACCCCCGGCAAAGGTTTCGGGGGTGCAGGGGGTGCTTTCCTGAAAAGCACCCCCTGCCTGCCGGAGGCATCTAGTCCCGCAGGGCCTTGTTGTTAAAGTAACGCTTATACTTCTCAAAATAGTGGAACTGGTTTTTCCGGTAGTTTACCCAGCGCTTAAAGGAGCGGTCGCCCTGGTAATAATAAGAATGGCACACCTTGCCCGCTTTTAAAAGGGCCTGGGCCTCGGCTTTGGCGCTCTCGGAACGGACATACTCAAAAATAATCTTTGTAGGGATAATCGTCCACAGCACCCTGTCCTTGATGACAGTGCAGCCCATCTCCTTGTGATCCAGCACATCCTCCACCAGCCATTTTGCCAGGTTTCCCCCGGCTGCGGTGACGTAAAAGCTGCTGCGGCCCTGGCGCAGGTTCATCTCGAAAAGCTTGTAGGTGCCGTCGCGGGAATCAAACTTCATGTCGAAATTGGCAAAGCCCACATAGCCAATGCCCTCCAGGAACCCCTTCATCTGCTGGTTAAGCTTTTCGTCATAGCCGTTTATAATGGCGGCATAGCTGCCAATGCCTTCGGGCGAATGCTCCTCCAAAAGGGCGTTTCCCAGGGCGATAAGCTTCACCTTTTTGTCCCGGCCGCAGTAGCAGTTCATCACCCGCATATTGCTGTCGTCCCCGGGGATATATTCCTGCAAAATCAGGTGATCTTTATAGCTGGAGGAGTAAATGGCCTTTAAAATCGCGTCAAACTCTTCCTTCGTCTGGGCCACAAAGACCTTTTTCTTGTGGGGAAAGGAGCAGTTCCAGTAGGCTACAGAGTTGGAGGGCTTGATAATGACAGGAAAATCAAAGGGGAGCTGGATGTGTTCGTGCTCTTCATAGGAGCATGTGGTGGTTTTGGGGAAGGAAAACCCATGCTCTGTGCAGACCTCGTAAAAGCTTTCCTTGATGGAAAGGCGCATGAGCAGATCTTCCTCAATGCACTCGAAGCGGTACAAATCCCGCAGCTTGTCCTGGTTGCGCACCAGCAGTTTGATGTAGTTGTCCCCGCAAGGGACAAGCAGCAGCTTTTTGCCGGTGTTCTGCCATTTTTTGGCATAGTCCCGCAGTGTCCGGACAAAAACCTCGTCGTTCTCCAGATCCGGCTCCACCACTTCCACCTTCACGATTTTGCTGGCGGTGCAGGGTCCTAAAATCCCTTTGCCCACAGCCACGCTTGCAAGGCCATAGGCCTCATGGAAGGATCGGGCCATGCCATATACGTTTATATCGCTGCCCAAAAGCACAGGCTGGAAATCATTGCGCTTTTCCATGGTTCACCTCCGGGAAGAACTGGCGGTACCACACCAGGAAGGTGTACACCGTCCAGATGCGGCGGCTGTTGTCCGCCTTGCCCTCTTTATGCTTTTCCAGAAGCTTCAGAAGCTTCTCTGTGTGGAAGAAATGCTGGGCGTTGGCGCTTTCAAACTCCGCCTTCACCGTGTTATAATACTTGTCTTCCTTCAGCCATACCCGGGTGGGCACCGGGAAGCCCAGCTTCTTTTTGCCCGCCCACTTTTCCGGCATGCGCCGCAGGGCGGCCTTCCGCATGGCGAATTTGGTGTTCTCACTGTTTACCCGGTACTTTGTGGGGATGCGCCCGGCTAAAGCCATAATCTCCTTGTCCAGGAAGGGCACCCGCAGCTCCAAAGAGTTTGCCATGCTCATCTTGTCCGCTTTCAGAAGGATATCCCCTACCATCCACATGTTTAAATCCAAAAACTGCATCCGGGTAACAGCATCTTTGCCCGGCACCATGTCATAATAGGGCTTCACCATCCGGGCAGGGGACTGTGCGTCCGTAGGGTTTTTCAGCAGCGCCCGGCGCTCTTTCTCCGTAAACATATAGGCGTTGCCGATAAACCTGTCTTCCAAGCGCTTGCCCCGGCGCACCAGGAAATTAAGCCCCCTGCGCGCCGGCAGCAGCCCTGCCAAAGCGCCTATGGCCTTGCGGACAGGGAAGGGGATTTTATCATACCAGGGCACTTCCAGCGGCTCCTTGTAGATATTGTACCCGCCGAAAATCTCGTCGGCCCCCTCGCCGGAAAGCACCACCTTCAAATGCTTTGCCGCTGTGTTGCACACGAAATATAAAGCCACTGCCGAAGGATCTGCCAGCGGCTCGTCCATATGGTACTGTATTTTAGGGAAGTTCCCCCAGAACTCCTCCGGGGTGATGACCTTGCTCACATTTTTCACAGGGATCAGCTCTGAAAGCTCCTGGGCATAGTGGGTTTCGTTATAGCGCTCGCCGTTGTCAAAGCCCACAGTGAAGGTCTTGTCCACATGGGCCGAACAGGCCACATAGCTGGAGTCCACCCCGGAGGACAGGAAGGAACCCACCTCCACGTCGCTGACCTTGTGGGCTTCCACGCTGTTGTCAAACACTTTCTCAATCTCATCCACCCAATACTCCAGGGGCTTGTCCTCCTCGGCGGAAAACTCTGGCAGCCAGTAGCGGGTGATGTCCATCTTCCCCTCTTTATAGGTAAAATAGTGGGCAGGGGGCAGCTTGTAGACGTTTTTGAAGAAAGTCTCCGGCCCCGGGGAATATTGGAAGGAAAGGTAATGCTCCAGCGCCCTTTCATTCAGCTCTTTCTTAAACATAGGATGGTGCAGGAAGCTTTTTATCTCAGAGCCAAAGAGGAACGCCTCCCCCATCCGGGCATAATACAGGGGCTTAATGCCGAAAAAGTCCCGGGCGCCAAAAAGCTCTTCTTTTTCCTTGTCCCAAATGACAAAGGCAAACATGCCCCGCAGCTTGTTCAGCAGATCTGTGCCATATTCCTCGTAGCCATGGAGCAGGGTTTCCCCATCCCCCTTGGTGGAAAAGATGTGGCCCCGCTGCAGGAGATCTTCCCGCAGCTCCTGGAAGTTGTAAATCTCCCCGTTAAAGACCAGCGCCTTGCTGCCGTCCTCGTTGAAAAGAGGCTGCCGCGCCCCCTCCAGATCAATAATGGAAAGCCGCCTGAAGCCCAGGGAAACCAGGCCGTCCATATAGTAATCGGCGTCGTCCGGCCCCCGGTGGGCAATGGCGTCGGTCATGCTCTGCAAAACGCCCTTGTCCAGTTGGGAGTCCCCGCCGCCGGTGAAGCCTATAAATCCGCACATACGTCTATCGTCCTTTCCTCCCCGTCCCAGAGCCATGCCCCTGCGCAAATAAGCGGGCAGGGAACCGGGCGGGCATGTTTGCAGGCGCAAAAAAACCTGTCCTTTCTCTAGTATAGCACAATCTCCCGAGAAATGACAGACTTTTTTCCGTATGTTGGTTTTTTCACCGCAAAGGCGCGAAAGCCTTTTGGCCCTGCCCTATTGGTCTGCTGTCTTCTGCACGTCCTCCCCTGCCGCATAAGGGCTGCCGGGCTGCTGGCTGCGCACAGTGTACAGGCTTTCCCGCTCTGGCTGCATGGCCTGCTCGGTGCGGTGGATGAGATCGAACAGGGCAGGGGCGTGCTGGGGGAACTCCTCCTCCAGAAGGCCGGGGGACAGGGCCGGAATATCCTCCTTTGCCACGCCCTGCCTGCCGTTTACCGATTCGCCGTTGAGAAGGCACCTGCTCTTTGCCATAGACAGCACCATGCCCGCCTCCACAGAGGCAGTGAACAGCCCCCTGTCCAGGGAGAAAAGCCCCTGGGGGTTCCGGGGGCCGGCAGAATACAGCACGCGGAAAGCCCGGTATACGGCGGCGGAAAGGAAGGTGGAAACCTCCCGCGTCAGGGTTTCGTTATTGATTTTTTTCAGCAGAGCGAATACAATATGTATAGAGCCTGCAAGCACCCGCTGGTGGTACTCCGCCAAGGCATGGTGCTTCCGGGGCCTGCCCACAGGCCTGCCGGGCAGATCCTGTACGGCAATAACCGCGCCGCTGCGGTGGGGGGTGCAGCCCAGCAGGTAGTCGCAGGAAACGCCGTAATACCTGGCGGCCCGCACCACAAACTCCAGCCCCGGCTCCCGTATGCCCTTTTCATAGTGGGACAAAAGCGCCTGGGGGATGGTGAGATCTTGGGCGGCCTGCTTCTGGCTAAGCCCTTTTTCTTTTCGCAATAAGGTAAGTATCCTGGGAAAGTCGCGGTTCAAATTCATCTTCATCTACCTCTACCTCGCTGGTCTGGCGCGCACCGGCCCGCCACAGGCCGCGCACGTACACAGAGGCTGAAAACGCCGCCTTCCGGCGCCCTTGTCCCTGCTTGGATTTATGATTTTGATAGGAAAGATAAAAGTAAGCCATGGGGTTTGGGGCTTGTTTTGAAAAGCTGCGGGCGCCGCCTTTTCGCCCCAGGCAGGCGGGTTCTTAAATCATACGCCCCCATGCCTTGAGCAAAAATCCGGCCGTTTCCCTGTTCGCAGAACAGGCCCTTGAGCCGGGCCGCCTATCCTAAGAGGATAGAAAACCCAGACGCTTGTGTATTTAATTATAGGACAGGAGAAATACAATGTAAAGTGTAAATTCTGCATAATTCTACACTTATTTTTTGTACAATCCGCTTTTCTATATCTTCTTCCGAGAAATAAGCAGGCTTTTTTTCTAAAAAAAGCCTGTGTTTTCCTCACTTTTTGGAACAGCGCGGACAGAAATAAAAGGATAATATATTTTTCCTATTTTCTAAAATTTGCGTGATTTTTTTACAGGAATGCTATATGAGGGAAAAGCGTGTAAAACTATAAAAGAAAGGAACGATACCGGGCTTAGGGCTTGTTTGAAAATAGAGAAAGTGCCGGATTTTTAAGACAAAACAAGGTGGTTTTCAAGGCGGAAACCGCAAGACAGGCTGTCGCCTGTCGAGGATTTCCAACACAGGAAACGCCTGTTTTGGACAAAAAGACGGTGTTTGCGATTTTTCAAACAAGCCCTAAGAGAAATTTCTGATTTCTTTTTGCATAAGCCCCGTATCCTGCGGTATCTGCCATGAAATCTTATATCATCCATTTTATCCGGAACATGCCCTGCGAGGGGAACCTGGAGGGGCGCTACATCGGGCGGACAGATTCGCCCCTTGCCACAGAGTCCATTGTCCGGCTGGCCCGCATGAAGCGGGAACACCCATACCCGCAGGCCAGCCGCTTTTTTGCCAGCCCCTCCACCCGCTGCGTGGACACCCTGAAAATCCTTTACCCGGAGGCTGATCCGGAGGTGGTGCTGGAGCTGGCGGAATGCGATTTCGGCCAATGGGAAAACAAAACCGCCCAAGAGTTGCAGCACGATCCCCGTTTCCGCCAATGGATGGAAGGAGGCGGGCAGTCTGCGCCTCCGGAGGGAGAGAGCAGCCCGGTATTTGTCCAGCGGGTGTGCAGGGGCTTTGAAATGCTTGTGCAGAACCTGATGGCCCAGGGCCAAAGCTCGCCCCAGCAGTCTGCTGTGTCGGCGGCGCTCTGCGCCCCTGCCGGGGTGCTCACCGCGCTGCTGGCCGCCTACGGCCTGCCCCAGGCCCCCTTTTATGATTGGATGTGCCAGCCAGGCTGCGGCTATTCCCTGCGCATTACCCCAGGGCTGTGGATGCGCGGGCAGGTGATGGAGGTGTTTGCCACCCTGCCCCAGGGCGCCGGGGAGGGAGGAGCAGATCACCTGGTGCTGGATCTGGCCCGGGAAGCGGCAGAGCGGGCTTATGGGAAAGGGCTTTCCCCGGAGGCAGGCTCTTGACTTCCGGCGGCAGGGATGGTATAGTAAGCGCATTTAAAATTCTGGCTGCTGCCGGTTCCATGCGGGCGCATTGGAACCGCGCCGGCAGGCTATGAAACACATATTTTACTTAAGAAAGGAGCTGCGGGGCTTATCCCGCAGCCAGGTGGCAAAAATGCTGGTGAGAAAACTGCGCCCAGAGGAGCTTTGGCAGGCCCGGCTGGTTCAGGCGGTAGCCTTTGAGGGAAGCTTCGATCTGGCAGAGGAAAAGGAAAAGTGCAAAGCAGGCAGCTTTAGCGAGGATGCTGCCTATGAAAAAAGCGCCGACTACTGGGCAGCCTTCGGGGAGGGGGAATCCCCTTGCGCCTGCCTGGTGACGAGCCATTTCCAGGCCCGGTTTGACGGGCACGTGGTGGGCCTGGGAGGCGTGGGCGGCGTTGCCAGCCTGCCGGCAAACCGCCGGGGCGGCGCGGTGCGGGCCTGTATGCAGGAGGCGCTGAGGGGCTTATATCGTCATGGAGACGCGCTCTCCGCCCTGTACCCCTTCAGCACAGGGTATTATCAGAAATTCGGCTATGCAAACGGCGTGGAAAGCCGCTTGTGGGAGGTGCCCATGGGAGACTTGCCCCAGGGAGACTTTGGGGGGCGGGTGCGCCAGCTTTTCCCCGGGGAGGATTTAGCCCCCTTGCTGGCGGTGTACAATGCCTTTTACCAGGAATGCAACCTGTCTGTCCTGCGGGAAGCTTATGACAAGGAGCTTCTGGAAAAGGATCTGCTGAAGGAAAAGCGTTACATCTATCTATGGGAAGATGAAAAGGGAGAGCCAGGCGCCTTCTGCATTGCCGGGCGGGACGGGGATACGCTGGACATGCGCACAGATTTCAGCGCCCGCAACGGCTTCCTGTTCCGGGATGCCCGGGGCTTCCAGGCCCTGCTAAGCTTTATCCGCCGGGCTTTCCTTTCCAATTTCAAAACGGTGCGTTTTGCCCTTCCAGCCTGGGCGGCAGCGGCCCCTTTGCTGCCGGAATGCGCCCATATGAAGCGGGAAAGCTTCTTTAACGGCATGGTGCGGGCCATAAACGTGGAAAAGCTGCTGGGCCTGTGCGCCTGCAAGGGGGACGGGGTTTTAACCCTGGAGGCAGCCGATCCCCTGCTGGAGGAAAACAATGCTGTGTTCCGCCTTTCCTTCCGGGAAGGGACGGAAAACCAGGTGGAGCGCGTGCAGGAAAAGCCGGATATCCGCCTGGGAACAGGGGAACTGGGCGCGCTGCTGTGCGGCGTTCACAGTGTGGAAGCGCTGCGCTGGATGCCCCAGGTAAAGGTGGAAAATCCTGCCGCCCCTCTCGCCCAGGTGTTCTATCCCAAGCCCTGCCATGTTACAGAGCTTTTCTAAGCAGAGAAAAAGGGGCGGAAACCTTTCCTGCCTTGCAATCCACTGAAAAAAAGTGTATAATTTTAACAGAAGCTGGAACAGCCTGTAAGGCCTTCCCGGCAAAACTGCTTAGAAAGGGATAGAGGTTCGTATGGGAAATGATGTTAAGCGCTGGCTGGACGCCGAAATGCAGGACTTTGCAGAGGACATGAAGGAATTTAACAGCGGCACCATGAAAAAAGTGCCCCTGTGGATGTTCTTATGCGTGGCGGGGATGGTGGCGCTGGGATTCCTGGTGGGCGCGGAGTGGAGTTATGTGCTGCGGCTGCACCTGCCTGTGGGCGTGGGGCTTGCCCTGTTTATCTGGCTGTGCTTCTGGCTGCAGAGCCGCGGCGTATCCATGAAAAAGGTGCGGGCTTCCTATGAAAAGGCCCTGGGCGCCTTATCCCCCCAGGATCAGGCGGGCTTTGCCAGCCAGGCCCCCCAGTGCGGGAAGGCGGGCTTTGCAAACCGCCTGACAGACAAATACCCTGCCCGGCTTACGGTTGGCCCGGAATACTGGCTGTATTTCAGGGACTTAGGCTGCCAGGTGTTCCGGGTGGCGGACATGAAAGGCCTGCACGCCCGGGAGGAACATACCCGGGTGGGCTATACGGTAGGCAGCACCCGCGTGCGCCAAAGCCTGGGGACAGGCGTTTCCCTGGTGGTGGAATACCGGGACGGCACAGCCTTTGCCGCTAAGGACAGCAGCCCTTCCATTTACCTGGAAAACGCCAAGCAGTTGGAGCAGGCCTACGCACTTATCCGCGCGCGCTGCCCCAAGGCCCAGGCACTGCTTAACAAAGATGAAATATAAGGAGAGAGTGAACGCTATGAAAACAAGGAAAAACACTGGAATCCGTTTGCTGGGGCTGGCCTTGGCCCTATTGCTGGTTCTGTGCGGGCTGGGCGCCTGTTCGGGGGGAGAAGAGGAAAAGCCGGAGGAAACCCTGTATCCCATCACCCTGAGCGGGACTGAGATACGGGTGGGGGAAACCACTGTGCAGGCCCTGCTGGACAAGGGCTTCAAGGTCACCTGGTCAGATGAAAACTATGAGCAGATAGAGGTAGACCCCAGCACCACGCTGGAGGAAAATTCCTACTACACCGGCGGCAGCATTTGGATAAGCGATTCCCTTTTCGCCCACATCTCCTTTGCCACAGAGGAAGCCGCCCCCCTGGGCCAGGCCGTAATAGCCCGGCTGGAGTTCCAACTGTATGGGGAAGAGGACGAATCTGTGCTGGAGGAAATCAGCTTTGACGGCGTGCCCGTCACCCAGTGGACCCGGGACATGGCCGGGGAAAAATATCCCGACTGGACAGGGGATGAGGTTATGTGGCTGCATTACGGGTTAGACTATAAGTACGATCTGAATTTCGACATTTCCACAGGCAAGATGACCAAGTTTATTGTAGAGCGGACGTATGACGTGGACTGGTCGGGAGGCAACCAGTAAAAGGAGGAACAGCCATGACGACAGCCTATAAGGAATGGACGCGCCCGGCAAGCTCCGGAGAAGGGGAGATTTTCTCCCGCAGTTGGACAGGGGAATCCCCCAGGGCGGTGATACAGCTTGTCCACGGCATGGCGGAGCACAGCGGGCGGTATGATCGCTTTGCCCGGTTCCTGGCGGCAAACGGCTTTGCCGTCTGCGCCAACGACCACGCAGGCCATGGCATGTCTGCCCGGCAGCAGGGGTATTTTGCCGCCCGGAACGGCTGGGAGCATGTGGTGCAGGATTTAAACGCCCTGATGGACGAGGCCGCCGGGGAACATCCCGGCCTGCCCCTGTTCCTGCTGGGCCACAGCATGGGATCTTTCCTGTCCCGGTCTTACCTGGCCCGCTATGGGGAGAGGCTTTCCGGCTGCATCCTGTGCGGCACCATGGGGGAAAACCCCGGCATCAGGGCCGGCAAAGCCCTGGCGGCTATGCAGTGCAGGCTGCGGGGGCCTAAGTCCGCAGGCAGGCTGCTGGATAAAATTGCCACAGGCAGCTACAACAGCCGCATAAAGAACCCGGTAAATTCCGCGGCATGGCTGTCTACAGTAGATCAGGTGTGCCTGGACTTTGCCGCAGACGCCATGTGCGGCTTCCCCTTCACAGCTTCCGGGTATTACGACCTCTTTACAGGCCTTGCGGAGATAACCTCCCCCCAGTGGGCGGCCCGGGTGCCCCAAAACCTGCCCATATTCCTGGTGGCGGGAGAGGAGGACCCTGTGGGCAGCTACGGGGAAGGCCCCAAACAGGTTGCAAGCTGGCTGCGGGAAGCCGGGGTGAAGCAGGTGGGCTTAAAGCTGTATCCCGGTATGCGCCATGAGATCCTGAACGAAAAGGACAAAGAGCAGGTGTATGCCGACCTGCTGGGCTGGCTGCAGGGGCTGCTCTGATGAGCAGGCGCGGTGCGGGCCGCTCTGGCCGGCAGCCAAAGCGGGCGGCAGAGAAATACGGGAAGAAAGGGACGCCCCGCCCAAGGAAAACCTGCAAGCAGGGCAGCCCCTCCTCCGCTGGCCCCGGCCCGGAGGAAAGCCGACTTGGGGGTGAAAATGTGGAATGGTCTGGGACAAAGGTACACGCATTTTTAGACATGTACAAACAACTGGAGGATGAGCTGGAGGACAAATACCGCCATGCCCGGCGGAAATGCTCCAGCGTGGTGTTCGAGTTTACCAAGGATCCGGAAAGCGCGCCTATCCGGGATAAGCTGAATGTGTGCCGGGAACTGCGCAACCTTCTGACGCACAACGCCAACCTGAAAGGCATCCCGGTGGCAGAGCCTTCCGTCCCCCTGATGGAGGCCATGCAGGAAATCCTGGATTTTGTGCGCAAGCCGCCCCTGGCCCTGGAATTTGCTACAAAAGGAGAGCAGGTCATGAAGGCCTCCACCCACCAGAAGGTGATGCGGGTGATGGAGGTTATGGACAAAAACGGCTTTTCCCACATCCCGGTTATGAACAACGGGACGTTTTTGGGTGTGTTCAGCTCCGGCGTGATCATGCGCTACCTGCTGGGAAGCCGGGGGGAGGGCATCACCCCGGACACTACCATTGGCGACCTGCGGGACTACATATCTGTGGAAAAGCACGCGGAGAACTATGAATTTGTAGCCAGGGACACCAGCTACCTGACTGTACGGGAAATGTTTGAAAAGGTTAAGGGCCGCAACCAGCGGGTTTCTGTGATTTTCATCACAGAGCAGGGGCGGCAGGATCAGAAGCTTCTGGGAGTGCTCACCCCCTGGGACGTGCTGGGAAACTTAGACTGAAAAAAGGCTGGCAGAGCTTTGCTGTTTGCGCCTTTGGAATCCGGCGTTTGCTGGGTTTCAAAGGCGTTTTCTTATAGGCTGTGCCGCCCTTTTTTCATATGCCCACGCAAAGAGGCTCCGGTCAAGTTCCGGAGCCTCTTTGCAGAATGAATCCTCTCGTTTAAATATTAAAAAAACCTCTTATTTTTTACAAAAAAGTGTACTTTATTACTAATTCTTTCCCGCTTCTATTTCCTGTTCAACCCCCCTAATTGCCACTTGATATTTTACGGGGTACGTGGTAAACTTATATAAAGCGAAGCAAGTTCTAAAGGCTTACAAGATTCTACACTTTCCTGCAAGCCTTGGTTTTGCTGTTTTCAGAGGGGCTTCCAATGGGGTGCGGGACACATATGTGGCAGGGGAGCCTGGAAAAGCAAGGAGGATGGAGCTGTGCCAGGGGTAAAGGGGAAACAGCGGCGGATTCTGCCGCCTTTTTTCACGATTTTTTTGTCGTTATATGTCTTTTGGTGCTGGCTCCCCGGGACAGCGGCTCTGGCAGCGGAATCTGGACAAGCCTCCTCCGGCCCGTCCATCCCCCAGCCTCCGGCAGAAAGCTGCATCTATGACGAAGCCGCTTTGCTCAGCGAAGGGACAAAGGGGACTATAAAAGAGAAAAACGCTGCCTTGCTGGAAAAATACGGTGTGCAGCTTGTAGTTTACACAACAGACGCCCTGCCTTACACAGGTTTTTCCCAGCGGGTAAGCTACCTGCGCACTGTGATGGAAAGCTGGCAGGCAGGCGGGAACCGCTGGCTTGTTCTGGCCCTGTCTGTGTCAGACGAGGACTACCTGGCGGTAGCGGGTACGGCCCTGCAGGAGGAATTTACTGCCGAGGCCCTGAAAAACCTTTTGGATGCGCATGTGGAGCCAGATTTTGCGGCAAAATCTTATGACACCGCTGTTTCCAAATTTTTTGCGGTGGCAGCAGATAAGGCAGAGTCCTATTGCGCCGCCCGCCCGGAACTTTTCCCTGCGGCTGCCTCCCAGCCTGAAGAGAACGCGGCTTCTACCGTAAAGCTGGGCCAAAAGGACAATACCGGCAGTTTGGCGCTTTTGTGGGTGGGCATCCTGTTCGGGGTTATACTGCTGGGCTGCATGGCTGCTTTTTTTGTCCGCAGCAGGCAGCTTTCCCGCAGGCGCAGGCGGACAGTACACCGGCATAACCCCACCATAAGGCCGGCCCGTTCCAGCGTAATGCGCCAGGAAACCCGCCCTGCCGTACAGATCAAGGCCGGAAGCCGTTCCACCGGGGTATACCGGGATCAGCGATCCAGCCGGAACAGGCGCCTGTGAACCTGCTGCCTCCCGGCACATGAGAAGAATATTCTTTTTTGTTAAATAAATGTTTGCTTACTTCCCGCCCCCTGTCCGGGCGGCTTTTGTAAAAACAAGCAAGGAGCTGGAACCATGGTATTTGCCGATCTCTTTTTCATATATGTGTTTTTACCCCTGTGCCTGCTTTGCTACCTGCTGGCGCGGAGCCTACCCGCGAAAAACGGCGTGCTGATAGCCTTTTCTGTGATTTTTTATGCCTGGGGCGAGCCGCTGTGGGTGTGCCTGCTGCTGTTCAGTTCCTTTTTGAACTGGTTTATGGGGCTGGTCATTGAAAAGCACCGGGACACCGGGGCCGGAAAGGCGGCTGTGGCCACAGGGGTCACCATAGACATCCTGCTGCTGGTGGTGTTCAAATACAGCGCCTTCCTGGTGGAAAACCTCAATGCCCTCACCCATCTGGGCCTGCCTGTGCCCCAGATACGCCTGCCCATTGGCATCAGCTTTTTCACTTTCCAGGCAATTTCCTACCTGCTGGACTGCTACTGGGAAAACGTGCAGGTGCAGAAAAGGTATACCCGCTTCCTGCTGTATCTGTCCCTGTTCCCGCAGCTCATTGCCGGGCCGATTGTGCGTTACAGCGTAGTGGAAGAAGAGATAAGCAACCGCTCTGTCACTGCCACAGATCTGTGCGAGGGCGCTTTGCGGGCCATTGTGGGCCTTGCCAAAAAGGTGATTATCGCCAACAACCTTTGGGCTATTGTAGACACCTTTTTCGGGACAGACATTACGGGCCTTTCCGTACTAGGCACTTGGTACACCGTCATCGTTTACTCCCTGTATGTATACTTCGATTTCAGCGGCTACTCGGATATTGCCATTGGCCTGGGCCGCATGTTCGGCTTCCACTTTGACGAAAACTTCCGCCACCCCTTTGCCTGCAAGACCATTGCGGAATTCTGGCAGAGATGGCACATTTCCCTTGGCTCCTTTTTCCGGGACTATCTGCTGTACGTGCCCATTTTCGGGCAGAACCGGAAGTATGTCAGCTTGTTTCTGGTGTGGTTCTCCACCGGCGTATGGCATGGCGCGGCCTGGAATTACATCATCTGGGGGCTGTACTTTGGATTCTTCATTTTCTTCGAGCAGAAGCTGGGAAAAAAGCGCATCAAAAACTGGCCCCTGTGGTGGAAACATATATACAGCAAGCTGGTTATCATCATCGGCTTTGGCATTTTCTATTTTGAGGATTTAGGCCAGTTGGGCCAGTTTTTCCTGAACATTTCCGGCGCAAGTATGCTGATAAACAGCGCGCCTTTCTTTGACCCCATCACCTGGGCTTCTTTTTTGAACAACCTTTTCCTGGTGTCAGGCGCCATTGTTTTCAGCCTGCCGGTGCTGCCTAAGATAAAGGCTTTCTTTCTGGAAAGCAAAAGCGACGGTCTGTACGCTGCCGGGCGGATTGGGGGTGTCCTGGGATGCCTGGGCCTGCTGGCAATAGTCAGTATTTTACTGGTGGATTCCACCAACAACGTGTTCCTGTATTGGCGGTTCTAGGGCATGTTCACATTAAGCCAAAGCACATGCTTTTTCGGCAAATTTTACAGGCTTCTGTGTTGAAAATCCTCGAAAACCGACAGGTTTTCTTGCGGTTTTCGCCTTGAATCCTGCAAAATTTTGCTCGAAAATTCATATACTCAGCTTATGTGAACATGCCCTAAGGAAAGGAGGAAGCAGATATGGATGGAAGATACCACGGCATGGACTACCGCAAAAAGCCCCGGCACGCTGCCGGATCCCAGCCCCCGGAAACCGGCGGGGACTGGCAGGCCCGTTATGAGCAGCAGGCCCGGGCTGTTGTGAGGCGGGAGTGGGAATCCCGGGCAGCGGCAAAGCAGGGCGGTGCAGAACCGCCAAAGCCCTATACCTCCCAAACCCGGTACACTTCTGAGGAAGAGCCGCTAAGGCCCTATACCTCCCAAGCCCGGTACACTGCCGGGGAGGAGACTCTAAGGCCCTATACCTCCCAGACCCGGTACACTGCTGAGGAAGAGCAGCTAAGGCCCTATACCTCCCAAACCCGGTACACTGCCGGGGAGGAGCCGCTAAGGCCCTATACCTCTCAAACCCGGTACACTTCTGAGGAAGAGCCGCTAAGGCCCTATACCTCTCAAACCCGGTACACTGCTGAGGAAGAGCCGCTAAGGCCCTATACCTCCCAAACCCGGTACACTGCTGAGGAAGAGCCGCTAAGGCCCTATACCTCTCAAACCCGGTACACTGCTGAGGAGGAGACGTTAAGGCCCTATGCACCCCAGGCACAGCAGCCAGCCGATCCGCCGGCTCCAGATGAGCGCCCCCGCGCCAGGCGGAAAAAGATGGACAAGCGGGATTTGCTGGAAAAGCGCCTTTCACTGGTGGTATTGTTTATACTCACCTTTTCTTTCGGGCTTACCACCCTTCTGATGGTGATACTGCCCCGGTCTACCGTATCGAAAATTGAGAAACGGGAGCTGGCAGTATTGCCCCAGTTTTCCCTGGAAAGCTATTTCTCTGGGGAGTTTACTGCCGGGGTGGCAAACTTTTATGACGATACGGTGCCCATGCGGGACAGCCTGAAAAACCTGGGGAACAATTTCAAGGCAGTCTTTGGCCTGCCCAAGTCAGAGGATTCTGTGGAATTTGTAGGCACAGTAAACAAAGTGGGCCAGAAGAAAGAACCGTCCCAGCCAGACGCACCCTCCGCGCCCATCTCCTCCCAGCAGGAAAGCAGCGCTTCCTCCGTCTCACAGGCAGAGCCGGACGTGCAGCAGACCCAGGCCCTGGCAAAAGCCCTGGCCGGGGCGGCAGGCCGGCGCATGGACGGGGTGGAACCCAGCGTCAATAAGTTTACCGAGCAGGAAGCCGAAGGGAACATGACGGAAAACGGCCTGATTGTCATCAAGCAGGGCGGGCACTTCCGGGGCCTGGAACTTTTCGGCGGCGGCAGCGGGGACAATTATGCCCAAAGCCTGAACAGCCTGTATGACCAGGTAGGGGATCGCGTGTCCATCTGGTCTATGCCCGCGCCTTTGGCCTGCGAGTTCTACCTGCCCAGCAACTTCCAGGAGTATTCCACCAGCCAGTCGGACTGCTTTGACAAGGTACACAGCAAGCTGAACAAAGGCATCCACGCCATTAACATCTGCCCGGTGCTTTCCAAGCATGTGGACGAGCCGATTTACTGCCGCACCGACCATCACTGGCAGCCCCTGGGCGCTTATTACGCGGCAAAAACCTTTGCGGAAGCAGCAGACGTGCCTTTCCCTGACATCAACACCTATACCCCCGGCAAAATGGAAGGCTTTGTAGGCTCCATGTATGCCTACACAGGCTCTTCCGACCTGCTGAATGATCCGGAGGATTTTGTCTACTACACCCCCGGCGCAGAATACACTTCCGCCTATTACGACACCAGCTATGAGTTCCAGTGGGATGACGACAATCTCTTTGCCGAAGGCGCAAGCGGCTCCGATGCCTACAGCTACTACCTGGGAGGCGACAACTATATTGTCAAGACCGATACCCAGGTGGAAAACGGGCGCAGGCTCCTGATTGTAAAGGACAGCTACGGCAACGCTACAGTGCCTTTCTTCACCGGCTCTTTTGAGCAGATTTATGTGGTGGATATGCGCTACCTGCAGCGGAACCTGATAAGCTTTATCAATGACATGGAGATTACCGACGTGCTCTTTACCATGTCCGCCTATTCCCTGGTGGGCAGTCAGGCAGACAACCTGGAAAACCTGCTCACCCAAAACGCCGGGGAAACCATTGTGGACAAGCAGCCCTGAGGCTTGCGCAAAGGCCGGGCATCCTATATAATATGACCATGAGAAACCGGGGGCCTTCTGCCGGAAACCGGGAGCAGGCCCTCAGAAAGGGGCAGACAATATGCAGGAGCTTATTTATCCCTTTGATCCGGGGGTTATTATCCGCAAACGCAAGGCGCTGAAACGGGCGCTGGAAGCCCAGGAGGGGCCAAGGCTCCGAAAAAAGATTGCGGTGCTGGGCGGATCCACCACCAGCGACTTAGTGAAAACCCTGGAGCTTTTCCTGCTGGACGCGGGCATAGAGCCTGTGTTTTATGAGTCGGAGTATGCCCAATATTTCCAGGACGCCATGTTTCCCCCAGAATCCCTTGCCAGCTTTCAGCCGGACATCATCTGGATTCACACCACCGGGCGCAATATTGAAAACTGGCCCACAGTGCGGGATTCTGACCAGCAAGTGGAGGAGAAACTCGCAGCGGAGCTGGGGCGGTTCCAGGCCATGTGGGAGAGCCTGGAAAAGCGATTCCGCTGCCCCATTATCCAGAACAACTTTGAAAAGCCCTTTTTCCGGCTTTTAGGCAACCGGGACGCTTGGGACATCCATGGGCGCACTCATTTCACCGCCCGGCTTAACGGGGCCTTTGCCCAGTATGCCGCAGAGCACCAGGGCTTCTTTCTCAACGACACGGATTACCTTGCCGCCGACTTCGGCCTGCGGCGCTGGGCGGATCCGGCCTGCTGGAACATGTATAAATACGCCATGTGCTTTGAGGCCATCCCGGCCTTTGCCTTCAGCGTGGCGAACATCATCAAATCCCTGTTCGGCAAAAACAAGAAGGTGCTGGCCCTGGATCTGGACAACACCCTCTGGGGCGGCGTCGTAGGGGATGACGGGGTGGAAGGCATTGAAATCGGCCAGGAAACCGGCGTGGCGCAGTCTTATTATGAGTTCCAAAGCTATGTAAAGCAGCTAAAGGACTTAGGCATTCTGCTGACCGTATGCTCGAAAAACGAGGAAGAAAATGCCCTGGCCGGCCTGAGCCACCCGGAAGGCGCCCTGCGCCCGGAGGATTTCACCCTCATAAAAGCAAACTGGGAGAATAAGGACAGGAATATCCGGGAAACTGCCGCCGCTTTGGATCTGCTGCCAGAATCTATCGTGTTTGCCGACGACAACCCTGCGGAGCGGGAAATCGTGCAGGCCCAAGTGCCGGGCGTCCTTGTCCCGGAATTGGAGGGCGTGGAAAATTATATTGCCGCCATTGACCGGAGCGGGTGCTTTGAAACCACCACCTTCAGCCAGGACGATTTGAAGCGGGGCGAGATGTATAAGGCAAACGCTTTGCGGGCTGCCCAGCAGGCCTCCTTTGGAGACTACGGGGAATATCTCAGAAGCCTTCAGATGCACGCTGTGATAGACGATTTCCTGCCCGTATACCTCACGCGCATCACCCAGCTTACCAACAAAAGCAACCAGTTTAACCTGACCACCAGGCGCTTTACGACGGAAGAGATGGAGGCTGTGTATAACAGCCCGGATTACATCCGCCTGTACGGGAAGCTTGTGGACAAGTTCGGGGACAACGGGGTGGTGTCGGTGGTAATCGGCAGGAAAAACGGGGAGGCTTTGGACATTGAGCTGTGGCTGATGAGCTGCCGGGTGCTCAAGCGGGACATGGAACTTGCCATGCTGGACAGGCTTGCAGAGCGCTGCCGGGAGCAGGGCCTGAAAACCCTTCGCGGGTTTTATTACCCCACCCCGAAAAACGGCATGGTAAAAGGCCTTTATGAAAGCTTCGGCTTTAAGAAAACAGCCGAGGAGCCTGACGGCAGCACTGTGTGGGAGCTGGAAACAGGCAGCTACGCGCCGAAATGCAAGGTCATTGCAGTCACAGGGAACCCTGTGGAATAACATAGAAAAACAGAGAAAGGACGGCACAGAATATGGACGGCAGAGAAATTTTTGCAAGGCTTAACAAGGTGTTTCAGGAGGTGTTCGACGACCCCTCCATCCGCCTGACCCCCCAGACCACCGCGGACGATATTGAGGACTGGGACAGCCTGGAGCACATCACCCTGATTTCCGCTGTGGAGCGGGAATTCCGCATGAAATTTAAAATGAAGGAGATTTCCTCCATGAAAAACGTGGGGGAAATGGCAGGTATCATCCAGGAGCGGGCGCGGTAATAGAAAAGTATAGAAAAGCCGGTACGGGCTTTCCCGTACCGGCTTTTCATTTTTCCATATGAAAGGCGCTACTGCCTGTACATCTTGGCAAGGCCGCCCTCGCTTGTCTCTCTGTATTTGCTGAACAGATCCCGCCCTGTTTCATACATGGTTTTCACCACCACGTCAAAGGAGATTTTCCGGGTGTAGGTGAGGAAGTTTGCAAGGCTCAGGGCATTGATGGCCCGCATGGCGGCAACGGCGTTGCGCTCAATGCAGGGAATCTGCACCAGACCCCCGATGGGATCGCAGGTGAGGCCCAGGTGGTGCTCCATGGCCACCTCGGCGGCATATTCAATCTGATCCAAATCCATGTGGTACAGCTCTGCCAGCCCTGCCGCCGCCATGGAGCAGGCGCTGCCGATTTCCGCCTGGCAGCCGCATTCCGCCCCGCTGATGGAGGCGTTGGTCTTTATCACGTTGCCGATAATCCCGGCAGCGGCAAGGCCCTTTAAAACATCCCGGTCGGAAAAGCCCATCTGCTCCTGCTTATAGAGCAGCACAGCAGGCAGCACGCCGCAGGCCCCGCAGGTGGGGGCTGTGACAATGGTGCCGCCCCCGGCGTTTTCCTCGCTGACAGCAAAGGCATAAGCGCAAACCTTCCGGTTTTCCCGGGTTTCCTTGCTTTCGTCCATGTGGCGCTGGCGGTTGAGGTACATGGCCTTGCGCCGCACCCCCAGGCCGCCTTTTAGCTCCCCGTCCTTGCGGATGCCCCGGTATACGGCCTCCTTCATCACCTCCCACACTTCCGAGAGGTAATCCCAGATTTCCGGCCCTTCGCATTCCTCTGCATACTGCCACAAGAACATGTCTTTTTCCCGGCAGTAGTCCTTAATCCCGGCAAAGCTTCCGAGGGGGTACACGTGGGGCGGATCAGCGGCGGGCTGGCCCTCTATTGTAATTTTCCCCCCGCCCACACTGTACACCCGCCAGCGGCCCAGGAGCTTCCCGCCCTGGAGGGCTTCCAGATCCATGGTGTTGGGGTGGGGCAGTTCCTCTGTCTCCATGTCAAAAATAATTTCCGCTGGCAGAGGGGCTAAAGCCTCTGCCACAGCCGTATCGGTAAGGTGCCCTTTGCCTGTTTTGGCAAGGGAACCGTAAAGGGTCACCCGGAAGCCGTCTGCTTCTGGATGTGCCTCCTTAAAGCGCTGGGCCGCAAAGCTTGGCCCCATGGTGTGGGAGCTGGAAGGCCCCCGGCCTATCCTGTATAATTCGCGTAAAGATTCCATACTTTTCACCTTTTTTTAGAACTTGGGGCTTGTCTCGCCTGCCAGCTCGGTCGGTTCGCATGCTTGCAAACGCTCGCGCAAAGCGCGAACGTATGGCCGCAGGCAGACGCTCACCCCCAAGCCTTTGCAAATCCTTTTGAAAAGGGATTTGATTCTAAAACTGCCTCGGGAGCACCCCGGGCACGCGATGGCCTGCGTAAGCCGTGAAAATTCTTTTCACGGCGGCCCCCTTCCGCCCGCGTTGCCCGCGTCCCGGATCCAACGTCACGTTGGCTAGTTCTTTAGGCTCTGCAGGGGAGCGGGGATTCTGCCGCCCCGGCTGATGAATTCCAGAGGGGAGGCGGGGTTTATGTCCATAATCGGCCCCATGCCCAAAAGCCCGCCGAAGTCCAGCTCCTCTCCGGCCTGCTTTCCCACAGCGGGGATTACCCGCACAGCAGTGGTTTTGGAATTGACCATGCCGATAGCCGCTTCGTCTGCAATAATGCCGGAGATGATTTCCGGAGAGGTGTCTCCGGGAATGCAGATCATGTCAAGGCCTACGGAGCACACCGCCGTCATGGCCTCCAGCTTCGTGAGGGTCAGGCAGCCGCTGCGGGCAGCCTCTATCATGCCCGCGTCCTCTGTCACCGGGATAAAGGCCCCGGAAAGCCCGCCCACGCTGGAAGAAGCCATCACGCCGCCCTTTTTCACCGCGTCGTTTAAAAGGGCCAGGGCCGCTGTGGTGCCGTGGGCGCCGCATTGGGAAAGGCCCATGGCCTCCAGAATATAGGCCACGCTGTCGCCAATAGCCGGAGTGGGGGCCAAAGACAGGTCCACAATGCCAAAGGGCACGCACAGCCGCCGGGAGGCCTCCTGGGCTACAAGCTGTCCCATGCGGGTAATTTTAAAGGCTGTGCGTTTAATCAGCTCGGCAATTTCCGTCAGGCTCTTTCCGTCCCCTTCCTTCTTGATGGCAGCCCGCACCACCCCTGGCCCGGAAACCCCCACGTTTATCACGCAGTCCGGCTCTCCGGGGCCATGGAAGGCTCCCGCCATAAAGGGGTTGTCCTCCGGCGCGTTGCAAAACACCACCAGCTTAGCCGCGCCAATGCACTCCCGGTCAGCGGTACGCTCTGCCGTCTCTTTCACCACCCGGCCCATCTTTTTCACCGCGTCCATGTTAATGCCCGCCTTGGTGGTGCCTACGTTTACAGAAGAGCACACCAGCTCTGTTTCGGACAAAGCCTCGGGGATGCTCTCAATGAGGGCATAGTCCCCAGGCCCAAAGCCCTTGTGTACCAGGGCCGAATATCCCCCAATAAAGTTTACCCCCACGCTGTGTGCGGCGCTGTCCAGAGCCTTGGCAAAGCGCACCGGGGACATGGCAGGGCAGGCTCCCGCCACCATGGCAATGGGGGTGACGGAAATCCGCTTGTTGATAATGGGGATGCCGTACTGGCGGCTGATGTCCTCCCCGGTCTGCACCAGCCTTTCGGCATAGCGGCAAATTTTATCATAGATGGCCTGTGCCGCCTTCTCCCCGTCCGGATGGATGCAGTCTAAAAGGGAAATGCCCATGGTGATAGTGCGCACGTCCAAGTCCTCGTTGTCTATCATGTTGATGGTTTCTAAAATTTCCTTCGTGTTCAAAAAAATCCCCCTCACGCGGCTGCAGGAATTAAATCCTGTGCATAGAATTAAAGATGTCCTCGTGCATAATGTGTATCTTCAAATCCATTTTGGCTCCCAGATCGTCGAAAATATCTGCCAGCTCCGCCACGCCTGCCGCAGCCCCTGTGATGTCCACCAGCATGACCATCACGAATAAATCCTGTAAAATAGACTGGGTAACCTCCAGCACATTCATGCCCTTTTCCGCGCACAGGGCTGTAACCTTTGCCAGGATTCCCACCATGTCCTTGCCGATAACGGTGATAACCGCCTTTTCCATTTTTTCCATATCGCGCATCCTTCCTTCAGTGTATTCGGCATTCAGATGCCCAAGGCCCGCAGGTTTTTCAGGCTCTGCTCCAAACAGTCAAAGGGGCTTCCCTCGCAGATATCCTGCTCCACCAGCAGGTGCTCTGTGCCGCCCTGTGCCTGTAAAACCTCCAGAATTTTCTGCCAGGGAAGGTTTCCCTCCCCCACCGGGGCCATCACAGGCTCCATGCCCCGCACAGCCATGTCCTTCAGGTGTACGCAGGGAATGCGCCCTTTCAGGGCCTTCAGCCAATCGCACACATCCCCGCCGCCCATCTGCACCCAGTAGGTGTCCAGGGTAATGCCCATCTCTTCCGGGGAGAAGCTTTCCAGGAGGGTTTCCAGCACCAGCCTGCCGCCAAACTTCTGGAACTCCAGGTTGTGGTTGTGATACATTAAAAGCATCCCGGCCGCCGCAATCTTTCTGGCAGGCTCCTTATAGTCCTCCGCAAAGCGCCAAAGCCACTCCGGATGCCTGTACTTCTCCGGCATCATGCCAATGCCGATATACTTGCAGCCCATTGCCTCGTGCTCTTTTATCACCGCCTCTGTGTCGCGGAGGATGCGGCCTGGGTCTGTGTGGGTGAGGACAATCTGAAGGCTGTGCTTGTCGCAGAGTTCCCGCACTGTCTGGGCGGGAATCGGCCCGATAGCGGAGATCTGAACGGTTTCATAGCCCATTTCAGCCACTTTTCCCAGGGAATAATCCAAATCCTCCGGGGTCTGGGTATATGTGCGTAATGTAAAAAGCTGTGCGCCGATTGTCATGAAAATGCCTCCTTTGGCTTTTGGCGTCTCTGCGGTTCTTTTACCTGAAGTGCTTTGCGGCTTCTGCGGCTAGTATACCATAAGCGCGAAGCGCGTTGGTATTGTGTCCATCGCCTGCCCGACTGAAGGAAAGGCTAAGGCGGGACACATTTAAATCAAGTATAATAACCGCTTTGCGGTTATTATACCATGGTAGAAGCAGGCAGTCAAACAGAATAAAAGCGGCGGTTGCCTTGCTTCCCGGTTTGCGGTATAATGGGCATAAAACCTGAAAACCATGGGAGGTCTAATTTATGCGGCGTGTTTTTGTAATTGTTCTGGATTCCCTGGGCGTGGGCGCCATGGCGGACGCCCCTGCCTATGGCGACGCGGGAGCCAACACTTTAGGGCATATCAGCGAAAAGGCAGGGCCGCTGCATATCCCCCATCTGTTAGAACTGGGCATGGGAGAAATCTGCCCGCTGCCGGGCACCCCTGTCCCGGAAAAATTTTCCGGGAAGGTTCTGCGCATGAACGAGCTGAGCGCCGGGAAGGACACCATGACAGGCCACTGGGAAATGATGGGCCTGCGCACCACCGCCCCCTTCCGCACCTTTACGGAAACGGGCTTCCCGGAAGAACTGCTGAAAGAGCTTTCCCGGCGCACCGGCCGGGGGATCATCGGCAACAAGGCGGCAAGCGGCACCGCCATTTTAGACGAGCTGGCCCCCCGGCAGTTGGAAACAGGGGAGCTGATTGTCTATACCTCGGCAGACTCTGTGCTGCAAATCTGCGGCAGCGAGGAAACTATGGGCCTTGCGGAACTGTACCGCTGCTGCGAAATTGCCCGGGCGCTCACCTTGGAGGAGCCTTGGAAGGTGGGACGGGTAATTGCCCGCCCCTATGTGGGCAAGGCCCCGGGGCAGTTTAAGCGCACAGCCAACCGCCACGACTATGCTGTGCCTCCCTTTGGCCCCACTGTCCTGGATGCCTTAAAGGAAGCTGGCCTGGAGGTTATCAGTGTGGGGAAAATCAGCGATATTTTTGCAGGCCAGGGCATCACCAAGTCACATCATTCCGAAAGCAGCGTTCATGGCATGGAGCAGGCCATTACAATCGCCCAGGAGGATTTCCATGGCCTTTGCTTTGTGAACCTGGTAGACTTTGACGCTCTCTGGGGCCACCGCCGCAATCCCGATGGCTACGCCCGGGAGCTGGAGCGCTTTGACGAAAAGCTGGGAAAACTGCTGCCCCTGCTGGGCAGGGAGGACAGGCTTTTCATCACTGCAGACCATGGGAACGATCCCACCCACACAGGCACCGACCATACCCGGGAGCAGGTGCCCCTGCTGTGCTGGTCGCCGGGAATAGGGCCTGCCCGCCTGAAAGACAGGGATACCTTTGCCGACCTGGGCGCTACCGTCTGCGGGCTTTTCGGCGTCGCCCTGCCCGCAGGCTGTGTGGGAACACCCATTGAGGAAATGCTGGCGCAGTAAAACTTTCCTCCACTCTGCCCCCTGTTTTCTGGGGAGTGTCCAAGGCAAACATTTTGTGAAAGAATAAGGAAGATATGAGAAAAGCAAAAGAAGATCAATGGAAAAGGCGTCCGTATTGCGGAAAGACAGAAAATCAGATCAAAGCAGGGTACAACGGTTCGGCAAGCCAGCGGATGGCGGACGCAGCCCCTGACCCAGGGCGACAGCATTTAACTTTTTGTCGGAACATGGTAAAATAGAGGAATGGAAATAGAAAGATTAAAAACAGCACTGGAAAAGGTAGAGGACCCGAGAAGAACGGACCGAGGCCATGTACTGCACAAATTGGAGGACATTTTAATAATCGGATTGTGTACTCTGGTATGCAACGGCAGTGATTTTTCGGATATGGAGGATTTCGGAAGGGAACGGGAGGAATGGCTAAGGAACTTCCTGGAACTGCCAAATGGGATACCAGACAGTGACACATTCCGGCGAATTTTCGAGCGATTGAACCCTAAAATGCTGGCCGAAAGTCTGTATGACTGGCTGGCCAACAACCGAAAAGAAGGCAGTGTAATTGCAGTAGATGGTAAAACGATTTGTGGAAGCGGAAACCATAATCACAAGGCATATCATGTAGTAAGTGCTTTCGTGGCGGAAAATCAGGTCACTTTGGGAGAGATCGTTACCGAAGAAAAGTCCAATGAAATCACTGCTGTACCGGAACTTCTGGAGCTGTTGGAGATAAAAAACAATATCGTGACAGCGGATGCCATGAGTTGCCAGAAGGAGATCGTAAGAACAATTACCAGTAAAAAAGCTGACTATGTGATTGCCCTGAAAAGGAACCAGCCTGGACTACTGGAGAATGTTGTTCTGTATTTTGACAGCTTTCGGGAAGAAATCCCTCTGTTCAGCACAGATGAAAAAGACCATGGCCGAATAGAAAAACGGGAATACCGTTTATTAACAGACCTGTCCTGGCTGCCGGAACAGAAAGACTGGAGTGGCCTAAAGTCAGTGGGAGAGGTTCGCACAACTGTTACAAGGAATAGGGAAACTTCTACTGATACTCGGTATTTCATCTCCTCGCTAACCGAACTGCCACGTTTTGCCCATGCGGTACGATGCCATTGGTCTATTGAAAACCAGCTGCATTGGTGTCTGGATGTTATTTTTGACGAGGATAGCTCCAGAGCAAGGAAAGATATGTCACCGCTCAACCTGAATGTCCTTCGCAAGGTTGCTCTGTCTCTCTGTAAAAATTGTCAGAACCCTAATCTCCGTAAATCAAGCCTACAGAAACGCCGCTTCCGCGCTTCCCTTAATCCTGATACCTTCCTCTCCATTTTGTTGGGAACTTAAATGCTGTCGCCCTGGCCCCTGACCGTAGAAATCTTGACGGCCTTTAAAATCTGTGCTATACTATTTTGGTTTAGCCAGGGGCTTATCCGCCCGCTAAAAGCCCTGGCAAGAAAGGACGGTGCTACATTTATGAAAATGGTCAAAACAGGAAACACAAACAACACAGGGAGGGATACTGCTTCTGGACGAAGCTAAGCAGGCCCCCGGCCTGTTCGGCTAATGCGGCATGGCCCTCCCGCAGCTAAACGGAGGGAAACATTTTGTTAAAACGCTTTAAACAATTCGTATCTTTTTACAAGCCTTATGCTGGCTGGTTTTTCGCAGACATGGCCTGCGCGCTGCTGATGTCTGCCATCGCGCTGGTGGTGCCCCTGGGCGTGCGCACCATCACAGAGGATGTGCTGGCCCAAGGCATGGCCAGCCCCCAGGGGCGCATTTTGCGGCTGGGGCTGATACTGCTTTTGCTGGTAATCGTGCAGGCGCTCTGCCAGTATTTTTTAGATTACCAGGGACACCATATGGGCGCAAAAATGGAGCGGGACATGCGCGCCCAGTTGTTCCGCCACTGCCAGGGGATGTCTTTCTCCTTTTATGACACCCATAAGGTAGGGGAGCTGATGTCGCGCATTACGGCGGACTCCCTTTCCCTGGCGGAATTTTTCCACCACTTCCCCGAGGACGTGGTGGTGAACGCCATCCAGCTTCTGGGGGCAACTGTGATTCTTTTTCACATCAACTGGAAGGTTACCCTGGCCCTTTTGGCGCTTCTGCCTTTTATGGCGGCGTATACCCTGTACTACAGCAAGAAAATGCGGGAAGCCCTGGCCGAAGGGCGCAGAAGCGCAGGGGATGTGAACGCCCAGGTGGAAGACTCCCTTTCCGGCGTGCGGGTGGTGCAGTCCTTCACAAACGAGCGGTTGGAGGAGGAAAAGTTTGACCGGCAGAACCAGCGTTTCCTGGAAAGCCGCCGCCGGGGCTACCAGAGCGAGGCCAAGCTTTACTGCGGCATGGATGCCTTTGCAAACCTGCTGCCCATTGCGGTGGCAGTGTTTGGGGGGCTGGCTATCTGGGCAGGCGCGATGAAGCTGCCCGACCTGGTTCTTTTCATGCTGTACGTAAACTATTTCTCTGCCCCGGTCAGGAGCCTGGCAAACACCAGCCGCCTTTTGCAAGAAGGCTCCACCAGTTTTGCCCGGTATTGGGAGCTGATGGACATGTCCCCGGAAATTCAGGACAGCCCCCAGGCCCGGGATCTTCCCCGGGTGAAGGGGGATTTGGAACTGAAGGACATCTCCTTTTTTTATGACGGCGGGGCCTCTGTATTCCATGGGCTGGATCTCTCCATCAAAGCCGGAGAGTACGTGGCCCTGGTGGGGGCTTCTGGCGTGGGCAAAACTACGCTTTGCTCCCTTATTCCCCGGTTCTACCAGGTGCAGAAGGGGCAGATCCTGCTGGACGGCCAGCCCGTAGAAAACGCCACCCTGCGCTCCCTGCGGCAAAACATCGGCATGGTGCAGCAGGACGTATACCTGTTTGCAGGCACCATCGGGGAAAACATAGCCTACGGCAAGTCTGGCTGCACCCAGGAGGAAATCGTTGCCGCCGCGCAAAAGGCAGGCGCCCATGCCTTCATCCAAAAGCTGCCCCAGGGGTATGACACAGACGTTGGCCCTCATGGCGTGCGCCTTTCCGGCGGGCAGCAGCAGCGGGTTTCTATTGCCCGGGTGTTTTTAAAGGATCCCCCGGTTTTGATCTTTGACGAGGCCACCAGCGCGCTGGATGCCCACAGCGAGAAAATTGTCCAGCGCTCTCTGGAGCAGTTGGCCCGCCGCCGCACCACCCTGGTGATTGCCCACCGGCTTTCCACAGTCCGGGGCGCGTCCCGCATTTTGGTGCTGGATGAAAACGGCGTGTGTGAAGAGGGCACCCATGAAGAACTGCTGGCCCGGGGTGGTGTGTATGCCGGCCTGTATCAAACGTCTCTGGAGGTCTAAGGCCATCCAGGGCTGGGAAGGCGGTCCTTTCTGGGATGAAAATATGAACCAGAACCCCCGTGCGGCAGCGCCGCACGGGGGTTCTATAAACTTCGATATTACCCCAGGCCCTCCAGTTCCTCTGAAAGGGCTGTCCACTGCATAAGAAGGGCGTCTGCCTTTTCCCGCAGTTCGGCAATTTCCTGGGAAATCCGAGCCACTGCTTCGTAATCGGCGGCTATGTCCGGGTTTTCCAAATTTTTTTCCAATTCTGAAACAGCCCCGTCGTTTTCCTCAATCTCCGTTTCCAGCCGGCGCAGGGCTGCCCGCTTTTTCCGCAGCTCCGCGTCACGCTCTTTGCGCTGCTTATAGAGATTCTGTTTGGGCGCGGCTTTCTTCTCGGCTATAGCCTGCCGGGCCTCCCGCTTTTCCAGGTATGCGTCATAGTTTCCCAGATACAGCTCGGCCCCCTGGGGGGTTAGGGCATACACCTTGTCTGCCAGGCGGTTAATCAGATAACGGTCATGGGACACCACAAACAAGGTGCCGTCATAGCCGGAAAGGGCCTCCTCCAGGGCCTCGCAGGAGCCGATGTCCAGATGGTTTGTCGGCTCGTCCAGCAGCAGGAAATTGGCCCGGGACAGCATCAGCTTTAAAAGCAGCACCCTGGCCCGCTCCCCACCGCTTAAAGCCCCTATAGGTTTGAACACGTCCTCCCCCTTAAAAAGGAAGATAGCCAAAGCGCTTCTGATTTCCGTCTGGGTCATCTGGGGATGGATATCCCATATCTCGTCTATTACGGCCTTATTGTCATGCAGGCTTAGCTGGGACTGTTCATAGTAACCCAAGTCCACCCCCACCCCCAGGCGCACCTCCCCCGCGTCCTGGCGGTATTGGCCCAAAAGGATTTTAAACAGGGAGGTTTTGCCGCAGCCATTAGGCCCAATGAGGAAAATTTTCTCCCCCCGCTTAATCTCTATGTCCACGTTTTCAAAAAGGGGCGCTTCCCCAAAGGCCAGGGAAAGGCCCTGGGCTGTAAGCACATCGTCGCCGCTACGGCGGCTGGCGTGGAACTGGAAGCGAATGGAGTCCGGGTCGTCCTCCGGCTTTTCCAGGGTGGCCTCCAGCCTGTCAATAGACTTCTGCTTGCTGGCAATGGTCACATAGTTGCGCTCCTGGTTCCAGCGCCTCTGCTGCTCAATAATGCCCTCTATGCGCTTAATTTCCCTCTGGGTGCTTTCATACACCCGCTGCATGGCAAGGCGCTTTTCCTCCTTTAAGGCCAGATACCGGGTGTAATTGCCCTTGTAGCTTTCCAGGTGCTTGCCTTGCAGCTCCAGGGTACGGGAAGTCACCTTGTCCAGGAAATACCGGTCGTGGGAGATAACCACGTAGGCGTGGGGATAGTTTTTCAGGAAATCTTCCAGCCATTCCACAGACTGGATGTCCAGGTGGTTGGTAGGCTCATCCAGCAGCAGAAGGTTTGCGCCGCCCAAAAGCATTTTGGCAAGCTGCAGCTTTGCCTTCTGCCCGCCGCTTAGCACCCCCACCCTGTTCTGAATCTGCTCCTCTGTAAACCCCAGCCCTAAGAGGGCGCTGCGCGCCCGGGAGCGGCAGGTCAGCCCACCCCCGTCCACAAAGCGGTCGTTCAGCTCCGTCTGCCGCAGGATAAGGGCTTCCATTTCCTGCTCCGGGGGATTTTGGGAAAGCTTGCTGGAAAGAGACTCCAGCTCCTTTTCCATTTCCAGCAGGGGGGCGAAAACTGTCATAACCTCTTCAAAGGCGGTTTTTTCAAAGTCCCGGCACACATGCTGCTCCATATAGCCAGGGGTGCAGTCCTTTGCGAAAATTACGCTGCCCGTGTCCGGCGTATATTCCCCAGTAAGGGTTTTAAACAGAGTGGTTTTTCCGCTGCCATTCACCCCTACCAGCCCGATGTGCTCCCCCTTCTGCATTTCAAGGGTGATGCCCTCTAAAATTGTTTCTTCACCAAAGCTAACGGTGACATCGTTTACTGTTAAAATAGCCATAAGTACCTCATCTCGTTTTTGGGAAGGGCAGATGGAGGAACCCGCAGGTTCCATATGAGAGGCAGCGCCCGTCCCTGTTTCACAGCCCGCTGAGACACTGGCGGGCATATACTTTATAAGTATATCGCAAAAATATAAATTGCGCAAGCCTGAACAGGCAACTGGGAGTGTCCAAAGACAGAGTTAAAGGAAGTCAAAGAGAGAAAAAAGGACAGCAGCCCCAGGATGGCGGGAGCGATAGCGGCTTTTCTGTGCGCCAAAGCGGTTATAAGCACGAACGAAAACAGTAAGAACGGCCTGAAGGTTCTCCAGCTTTCTGAGAAAGCAGCTGCTGCGCCGTGCCAAGGTCGGGATATAATGCCGCAGGTCAGCGTTGACACCTTCCACGGTGAAAGTATCATTTTTGCTATGATATATTGAAAATGTGCTTTCCAGGGAAGATCACGTCCAGATAGCCGCTATACCCACCTGTGCAGTATCTCTTCGCTTCCTGGCTGCCTATCCGAAGCAGCCCGCCTACTCCTCCGCCGACTTTTTGAAACGGTTGGTGAAGATCTACGCCCACAGGGGCAACCGTGTGGAATGTGTCCAGACCGACAACGGTTCCGAATTTCCAGAGTCTGTCTTAAAATTCCGAAAAACGGTCTTTTTGTCCAGTGACAAACGGTTTCTGTGTTAAAAATCCTCGACAAGGCGAAAACATTCCGTAAACGGAATGTTCGGCCTTTCTAAACGCATGTATGCGTTTGCGGTTCTTCGTCTTGAAACCGCCCGTTTTGGACAAAAAGATGGTATTTGCCATTTTTCAAACAAGCCCTAATCGTTTCTCCAAGAGCAAACGGGATATCCTGACCCTTTTTGAGAAAACCGCCCTTGATCTTGGTATCCATCACAAGCTCATTCGCCCTCACACGCCCAGGCATAATGGCAAAGTGGAGCGCAGCCACCGGGAGGGCCAGAAACGCTTTTATCCTGTCCACTCTTTCTTCTCTCTGGCTGACTTTGAGAAACAGCTTGCTGCCCATAACCACAGTTCCAACAACTTACCGACGCCTCCCCTCGCCTGGCTTTCTCCTCTGGAATTCCTTGTCCAGTTTGTTTGACAATCCTACAAAAATTTACACAGCCCAGGGGCGGGAAGGTTGAGAAAGCCAGGGAGACGTGCTATAATAGAATATTATATACATACGAACTCTATTTAAAAAAGGAGGAACCCCGGTGGAGGACAAGCAAAAGACCCAACTATTTGAAAGTATGCCGGTGCCCAAGGCTGTGATAACCCTGGCAATCCCTACGGTGCTCAGTTCCCTGGTTATGGTGCTGTACAACCTGGCGGATACATACTTTGTAGGCATTTTAAACGATCCCATTCAAAACGCGGCTGTAACACTGGCAGGGCCTGTGCTGCTGGCCTTTAACGCGGTGAATAACCTTTTCGGCGTTGGCTCCTCCAGCATGATGAGCCGCGCCCTGGGGGCCAAGGACTTCGACACAGTACGGCGAAGCTCTGCCTTTGGGTTTTATCTGGCTCTGTTTTCCGGCATCCTCTTTTCCCTGCTGGTGGGAGTGTTCCAGCACCCCCTTTTAGGGCTGCTGGGCACCAACGGTGAGACTTATGACGCCACCCAGGAGTACATGCTGTGGACGGTTATCTGCGGCGCGGCCCCTGCCATTTTAAACGTGGTGATGGCCTACCTGGTGCGGGCAGAGGGGGAGTCCCTTCACGCCAGCATCGGCACCATGAGCGGCTGCATCCTCAACATCCTGCTGGATCCCGTTTTCATCCTGCCCTGGGGCTTTAATATGGGGGCGGCTGGGGCTGGCCTTGCCACCTTCCTTTCCAACTGCGCGGCCTGCCTCTATTTCTTTGTGCTGCTGTTTCACAAGCGGGGCAAAACCTATGTGTGCGTCAACCCCAAAATGCTGTGCTTCCGCCGCTCACTGGTGCTGGGGGTGTGCGGGGTAGGGGTGCCCGCCTCTATCCAGAACCTTTTAAACGTGACAGGCATGACGATTTTAAACAACTTTGCCTCTGTTTATGGCTCTGACGCGGTAGCGGCCATGGGCATTTCCCACAAGGTGCAGATGATTCCCATGCAGATAGCCATGGGGGTTTCCCAAGGCATTATGCCCCTTATCAGCTATAATTTTGCCAGCGGCAACACGCCCCGCATGAAAAAAACCTTCTTATTTACCGCCAGAGTTTCCCTTTCCTTCCTGGTTCTGGCTACAGCGGGCTTCTGCCTGTGGTCGGGGGAAATCACCTCCCTGTTTATGCAGCAGCAGTCCATCATCGACTATGGCAGGGAGTTTTTGCGGGCCATGTCCCTTTCCCTGCCTTTCCTCAGCATGGACTTCCTGGCAGTGGGAGTGTTCCAGGCCTGCGGCATGGGGTCAAAATCCCTGCTCTTTGCCATCCTGCGGAAAATCGTGCTGGAAATTCCGGCCCTGTTTATTCTGGATTGGCTTTTCCCTCTCTATGGTCTTGCCTGGGCGCAGGCCGCGGCGGAATTTATCCTTTCCATTGCTGCCATTGTGGTGCTGGTCCGGCTTTTTGCCAAGCTGGAAAAGCGGGACAGGCTGCGGGCAGAAAAAGACTAACGCTAAAAGCGGCCCGGAGGAAGCCTCCAGGCCGCTTTCACATATATTCTTTATTTGTTTCCCTTCAGGATGGGGGAAATTTTCTTGTAAATGAGGAAGGTGATGGCCACGCTTAAAAGGCCTTTTATAAAGGTGAAGGGGACGTTAAACCACAGCAGCGCCTGGAACAGGTTTTCCACTGCCGGGTTTATAAGCTGGTACAGGTTGAGGATGGCCTCCATGGGCATGAACACAGCATAGAAGGGGTAGGTGATGTAATAGTTGATAGGCAGGCTTAGAACCGCCATTGCCGCCGCTCCTACAAGGGAGCCTATCAGCGCCCCTTTGCGCCCGTTCAACTTTTTATACAGCAGGCCGGCAGGCAGGACAAAGGCGGCGCCCAGCAGGAAATTGCACAGCTCCCCCACGCAGGAGGTGGTGGTAAACGGCAGGTTCACCAGGTTTTTGATGAAGCACACCGCCACGCCGCTTACCGGGCCTAAGGCGAAAGAGGCGATTAGCGCCGGAAGCTCGGACAAGTCCAGCTTGATGAAGCTGGGCATCAGAGGCACGCTGAAGCTTATGAACATCAGCACTGCCGCCACAGCCCCCATTACGGCGGTGACCGCCAGCTTGCGCACGTCGATTTTTCTTGTGGTTTCCATCGTTCCGATCAGTCCTTTCAAGATTTTTGCAAAAGACCGAAGGCAGGGAAGGCATAAAAAAAGCCCCAACGCGCAAAAAAAGCGGTTCGGGGAAAAGCCGCCCGCAGGCGGCAGGGATTCTATACCCTCTTGTATCTTCTTTCATCCGGACTGTACCGTCGGTACCGGAATTGCACCGGTTCGGCGGGAGCGATTGCCTCCCGTTCGCAGACTGTAAGGATTGCCCTTTTCACTGCCGGTCAGGAATTTCACCTTGCCCCGAAGATCATTTGCTGGTATTATTATAGTATGGCGCACAGGCTTTGTCAAGCGGCTCTGCCCACGCTATTCTGTAAAGTCAATGTCGTACCGGGTACCCTGGGAAAATAGCACCCCTTCTTCCAGCCGCAGGCGGAGGATGCAGGTATTTTCATCGGAAAAATCATTGTGCCCGTTGTGGATCCAGGACGAGAAAGCTTTTTCCAGCTTCCCGGCAATTTCCCGGTTTTCCTCTTTGTGGAAATATCCCAGGTTTTCCCCTTTTCCCTGGGCGGTGAACCAGTCCCCTGCAATGGACACAGCAGGGTTTTCCTTCATCTGCCGCATTTTAGCGGAAAGCCCACAGGTTATCACATAAAAGGATCTATTTTCGTAATAGGCGTTGACATACCGCACATAAGGCCTGCCCTGCCCCTCTGTGGCAAGGGCAATGACGGTATCCTTGCTAAAGCGCTCTGCCATAATGCTTTCTGTTTCCCGGCCCAGCTTTTCCATTTTGCAAAACCACCTTTCTCAATATTTTATAGTATACTTGTTTCTTCTTGCCTTTGCAAGGGATTGTTAAAAGTACCCCAAGGGGATGATAAGAGATGCAAATTTTTCAGAGACAGGAAATACAGGCCCTGGAGCAGGCCGGGGAGAAAACCGGAATTTCCTTTTCCGCCATGATGGAGCAGGCAGGGCAGGCTCTGGCCTGGGAAGCGGAGAAGCGCCTGGGAAACTTACAGGGCAGGCCCATTGCCCTGCTGTGCGGCGCAGGGAACAACGGCGGCGATGGCTTTGTATGCGCCCGGGCGCTGGCGGAAAAGGGGGCGGTTTGCACGGTGCTGCTGGTGCAGGGGGAGCCAAAAGCCCCTTTGTCCCGGAGCGCCTTCCTGGAAATGCCGGAGGCGGTTTCCTGCCTGTGTGCGGAACACCAACCCAGGGAATCGGAGCTGGCTCTGGCAACTGCCTGCTGCGTTATAGACTGCGTGTTCGGCTTTGGCTTCCGGGGGGATCTGGAGGGTGACGCCGCCCGCTTCCTGGCCCTTGCCAACACCCACGACTGCCTGCGCCTTGCCGCCGACCTGCCCAGCGGCGTGGAGTGCGACACAGGCCGGGCCAGCCGGAATACCTTTCAGGCACATGTGACAGTGGCCTTCACCGGGAAAAAGCCTGCCCACTGCTCCTACCCTGGCAAAGCTTTCTGCGGGGAAACAGTGACGGCTTCTGTAGGTATTCCCCCTGCTTTGGCGCACAGGGCGGAAACGGCTTTTTTCCAGCCGGATAGCGGTTTTTTCCAGGAAGCGCTGCCCTCTGTCTCTGCCCAGGCCAATAAAGGGGATTTGGGCAGGCTCCTTCTGGTGTGCGGAAGCTATGGCATGACAGGGGCCTGCATCATGGCGGCCCGGGGGGCTTTGCGCTGCGGGGTGGGATTACTGCACATTGCCATAGATGCCAGGGCCTATCCCATTCTGGCCCTGGCTGTGCCAGAGGCTGTGTTTACGGTTCTGGACTTCTCCGCCTCCGGCTGGGAGGAAAAGCTGGAGGCTGCTCTGGAAAGCTGCTCTGCCTGCGCAATTGGCAGCGGGCTGGGGGAAAGCGCTGGCCTGCTGTGCCCTCTGGTTTTTTCCCATTTTATCCAAGGGGACAAGCCCCTGCTGCTGGACGCGGAGGCCCTGAATTTCTGTGCCCGGCACCCGGGCGCCCCGAAGAAAATCGCAGCGCCGCTGGTCGTAACCCCTCATCCGGGAGAAATGGCCCGTTTGCTGGGGACAAGCATCCCTCAGGTGCAGGTGGATCGCCTTACCGCCGCCCTGGGCTTTGCCCAGGAAACCGGGGCAGTGACTGTACTGAAGGGAGCGGCTACAGTGACGGCTGAAAAAGGGGGACGGGCCGCCATAAACCCCACAGGCAATTGGGGCATGGCAAAGGGTGGCTCTGGGGACGTGCTGGCAGGGAGTATCGGCGCTTTCCTGGCCCAGGGCATTCCGCCTTTCCAAAGCGCTGTGCTGGGGGTTTATCTCCATGGCCTTGCCGGGGATCTCTGCGCAGAGCGCTTCACCCCCCGGGCCATGCTGCCTACAGATCTGCCGGACATGCTGCCGGAAGCTTGGAAAGTACTGTTCCCTTTGTGAAAACGCGGGGCAGCATTATGATAAAAACCACATAAAATTCGGGAGGGATTTTAATGGACAGGAAAAATAAGCTGGCTATACAAAAAGGGGAAACCGCGCTTGGGCTGGAACTTGGTTCTACCCGCATTAAGGCCGTTTTAATCGGGCCTGACCACACGCCGCTTGCCAGCGGCGACTATACCTGGGAAAACCGGCAGGCAGACGGCATATGGACATATCCTCTGGAGGAGGCCTGGGCAGGCATTCAGGAGGCCTACCGGTTGCTGGCCCGGGAGGTATGGGAACAGTATGGGGAAGCTCTGGTTACAGTGGGGGCTATGGGGGTGTCCGCCATGATGCATGGCTACCTTCCCTTTGACCGGGAGGGGCGGCAGCTTGCCGCATTCCGCACCTGGCGCAACACCATCACCGAAAAAGAAGCCGCTGAGCTGACAGATCTTTTTGGCTTTAACATTCCCCAGCGCTGGAGCGCCGCCCATTTATATCGGGCTGTCCGCCTGCAGGAGGCGCATGTCCCCAGCATCGGCTTTCTCACCACCTTGGCGGGATATGTACACTGGCAGTTGACAGGCAGGAAGGTGCTGGGCACTGGAGAGGCCGCCGGCATGTTCCCTTTGAACAGCGCTACAAAGGACTATGACAGCGGGATGCTGGATCAATTTGACAGCCTGACAGAGCCTTACGGGCTTCCCTGGAAAATCCGGGATATCCTGCCTGCCGCCCTGACCGCCGGGGATGACGGCGGCTTCCTGACCCCGGCGGGAGCCAAGCTGCTGGATCCATCCGGCTGCCTGCAGCCCGGCGTGCCCTTCTGTCCGCCGGAGGGGGATGCGGGTACGGGCATGACGGCTACCAACAGCGTTTCTCCCCGGACAGGGAATGTGTCGGCAGGCACATCCATCTTTGCCATGGTGGTGCTGGAAAAGCCCCTTTCCCGGGTGTATCCGGAAATCGACATGGTGACTACCCCCACCGGCAAGCCTGTGGCCATGGTACACTGCAACACCTGCACTTCCGATCTGGACGCCTGGGTAAAGATGTTTGGGGAGCTTCTGGGGGCCTGCGGGGCGAAAATCAGCAAAAGCGATTTATATGCCCTCCTTTACCAGGCAGCCCTTGCGGGGGAACCGGACTGCGGCGGGCTGGTAAACTTTAACTGTTTCTCCGGGGAGCCTGTGATGAAGCTGGAGGCAGGGTGCCCTATGTTACTGCGCCATCCTTTGGCTCCCCTTACCCTGGGGAACTTTGCCCGGGCACAGCTTTACGCCGCCATGGCCCCCCTGCGTATGGGCATGGAGCTTTTGGAGGAAGAGCAGGTGGCGCTGGACAAACTTTACGGGCACGGCGGCCTTTTCAAGGTGCCCGAGGTGGCTCCCCGGCTGATGGCCAGTGCTCTGGATGTGCCTGTCGCTGTGCTGGAAACTGCCGGAGAAGGCGGCCCCTGGGGCATGGCCCTGCTTGCCATGTTCCGGAAAAACCGGGAAAATGGGGAATCCCTGGAGGACTACCTCTCCCACAAGGTGTTTGCCAATTCCCAGGAAAAATGCCAGCTTCCAGACGAGAAAGCGGCTGAGGGGTTTGCTCTTTATCTCAGGCGGTATAAGGCTGCGCTGCCTGCCCAAAAAGCCGGGGCGACAGTGTGGGCGTGAATACTCTGACACTGCGGAAGTTGTGCATAGTACAGTGGAAAGTCTTAAGAACATGAAGCCTGGCAAAACGAAAGAATCCCCCGAGGCGGAAAACCTCGGGGGATTGATAATTTATTTGCTTCCGTTGTTCAGCGGATGGTAGCAAAGCACCTTGCGCTCATCGCTGAGATAAGTCTCCTTGGGCCGTTCCTTCCGGCACTCGTCAGTAGCATAGGGGCAACGGGGGGCAAATTTGCAATACTCAATGGAGAATTCCTTGTCCTCCATGTCAGGCATTACAAGATCTTCCTTCCACTTATCGCCTACGCGGGGAACCGCATTCATCAGCAGCTCTGTGTAAGGATGGGCGGGTTCGTCCATGATTTCCTTGGCAGGGCCATATTCAATCAGGCAGCCGCGGTACAGGGTTGCGATGTAATCGGACACATAATATGCCGTGGACAGGTCATGGGTGATGTAGATAAAGGAAACGTTGTACTTCTCCTTCAGATCCTTGAAGAGGTTTACAATGTTCATCTTCATGGAAGCGTCGATAGCAGCAACAGGTTCGTCAGCGATAATCAGCTTAGGCTGCGTGATCAAAGCGCGGGCGATGGAAACACGCTGCAGCTCGCCGCCGGAGAACTGGGTGGGATACTTGCCCTTGACAACGGCCAGGGACATACCCACGCTCTTCAGGGCCTCGTCTACCTTCTGATCCGCTTCGGCGCGGTTCTTGGCAATGCCAAGGCGCAGGGCGGTATTGTACAGGTAGGAGTCTACCGTCTTTCTGGCAGAGAAAGATTCATAGGGGTTCTGGAAAATGGGCTGCACATCCAAACGGAACTGCTTGGGGTCATAGCCCTTCTTATCCTTATAGGATCTGCCCAGCAGGGTGATATCGCCCATGTCGGGCTGGTGCAGGCGGAGAACCATCTTGCACAGAGTAGACTTTCCGCAGCCGGACTCGCCCACAATGGAGAGGATAACCGGCTTGTCGCTGTCGATGGACAAGGACACGTCGTCAACGGCCACCAGCTTTTTGCCGCGGATCATGCCGCCGATACGGAATATCTTACTGACGTTTTTGATTTCCAGCAATTTTTCAGCCATTACAAGCCCACCTCCTCATTCAGCAAATGGCAGGCGGCAAAGCGCCCGGGTTTGACCTCGCGGAACTTGGGCACTTCGCTGCGGCAGCGGTCTGTTGCCTTAGGGCAGCGGGGCGCGAAACGGCAGCCCGGAGGGGGATTCTTCAGGGCTGGCGGGCGCCCGGGAATGCCCACTTTCTGGCTCTTATCGCCTACGCGGGGCAGGGCCGCAACCAGCATCTGGGTGTAGGGATGGACGGGATCGGAGAAGATCTCTTCCGTGTCGCCCAGTTCGATGACGCTGCCGGAATACATGATAGCCATGCGGTTTGTGATCTGGTAGTGTACGCCCATGTCATGGCTGACGATAACCAGCGTGTTCTTGAACTGCTTCTGCAGGCGCATAAGCATCATCAAAATACCGCGCTGTACAACCACGTCCAGAGCGGTGGTAGGCTCGTCGGCCAGCACCACGTTGGGGGACATGAAGGTGGCAAGGGCGATGATAACGCGCTGCCGCATACCGCCGGACAACTGGAAGGGATAGGACTCCAGCACGTCGGGGGACAGGCTCAAGTCCTCCAGATATTTGGCCACGCGGGCCAGGGTCTGCTCCTCGGTTTCGTTCTTCTTATCCTCATCAGGGATAGAATCGAGGAACTGCTTCTTCAAACGCACGATGGGGTTCAGAACGCTCTGGGCGGCCTGGGGAACATAGGAAATGTTGTTCCACCAGCTCTTGCGGATCTGGCCGGACTCATAAGAGAACTTCTGCCCGTTCTTTTCACCGCTGAGGATTACCTTGCCCTGGTCGATAACCAGAGGGAATTCCACGATATCATAGAGGGTCTTTAAAAGGGTGGTCTTGCCGCAGCCGGACTCGCCCGCGATACCGAAAATTTCGTTTTCCCGAATTTCAAAGTCCAGGTCTTTTATAACATGGACGTCGCCATCAATAGTCTGATAAGAAGCGGACAGATTTTCGACTTTTAGCATATACGTTACCTGCCTCTCTTCATGGATAGATAATCATTGTACCCCGTGATCAACAGGAACAGCCCGATGAACAGGATGACTGTTGCCACAATGGGGGAACCGATCCACAGCCACTGCCGGGTGAAGATCGCGTTGCGCTCTTTGGCCCAGTTGATCATATTGCCCAGGGACAGCAGGTTCGCCGGGGACAGGCCCAGGATAGCCAGGCTGGATTCCTGACCAATGGCGGACAAAACAGCGTTCATAAAGTTAGACAGGGACCAGGTAAGGGCAAAGGGCAGGATTTCGGTGGCAACAATCTGGAAGGTGCCCTCGCCGGAGAACCGGGCGGTGTGGATGAAGTCGCGCTCCTTGATGGTCAAGGCCATGGAACGGATCTGGCGGCTGGGCCACGCCCAAGCGAACATAGCCAGAACCAGGGCCAGCAGGATAACAGTAGAGCTGGAGCTGCCGCGCATCAGGGAGGTCATCAGAATCAGGATGGGCAGAGAAGGGATAACTACGAAGGTATCGGTGATGATGGTGAGGACGCGGTCCAGGGTGCCGCCGGCGAAACCGGCCAGCAGGCCCACGAACACGCCTACCACGGTGCCGATAGCCGCCACGATAAGGCCCATGGACAGGGAGTTATGAATGGCCTCAATCAGGGACCACAGAATGTCCTGGCCCATGCCTGTTGTACCCAGCAGATGCTCAGATGAAACCCCCAGCTTGGCGGGGTATGTATTGAACATGAAAGGATCCGCATGGGGAATGAAATAGACAACAAATCCAATAATGAAGAAGAACGCAGTAATGATGATGCCCGCTCTCAAGCGGAAATTGGCATTTTTCCAAAACTTTTTCATATGCTACGACTCCTCCTTCCTTAAGCGTACCGGATACGGGGATCGATGAACGGGTAAATCAAGTCCACGATCAGCGTTGCGGTGGAAACAGCTACAATAGAGATTGTGATACAGCCCAAGATCATGTTGTAGTCAGAACCCAGGATGGCGCCCTGAATGAGCTGGCCAACGCCGGGATATGTGAAGATGATCTCCGTCATGATGGAGCCGCTGAAAGCGCCGCCCAGGCTCATGGCCAGAGCCGTGATCTGGGTAAGGATGGAGTTGCGCAGCACATAGCTGATGCCTATGGTCTTTTCAGACAGGCCGCGGTACCGGGCGAAGAGCACAAAGTCCTCTTCTGCGGTAGTGCTTGCCAGAGATTTCATAGAGATAATCTGCCAGCCCATGCCTACCAGCAACAGGCCCATGAAGGGCAGGAACGAGCCTCTGGTATAACTGCTGATAAAAGCGCCAAAGCCTTGGTTGGTTACAATGTTAGACTGTAAGGGGAACCATCCCAGCACAAAGGCGAAGACAATCTGGAAAACCAGGGCTACGATAAAGTAGGGGATGGGATAGATGCAGATAGCGATGCTTTCCAGAATCTTGGAAGAACGGGCGTTCTTCCGGAAACCAGCCAGCAGGCCGATGGCATTACCGAAGATCCAAGCCACGATAGTGCCGCTAAGGGACAATACCATAGTATAAGGCAGGTTTCTGCCGATAATGTCATTCACAGGGGTGGGGAAACTGCCCAGAGAGGGGCCAAAGTCAAAATGCAGCAGGCCTCTCCACAGGAAATCAAAATACTGCTGTATAAGGGATCCATCCAGGCCGAACTGTGTGCGCAGGTTTTTGCGCAGCAGTTCCAATTCGACAGGATCCATCTGTCCGGCGCGGGCTGTGATCTGGCCTATCATATTCTCAACAGGGTCAGAAGGGAACATACGGGGGATGAAGAATATGAAGGTAACGCCGATCAGGATTGTGATAGCCCACGAAAAAACTCTCGAAAGTAAAAATTGACGGAATTTCAACAGCTACACTTCCTTACCTCACAAAAGTTGCAGGACTAAGTGAAAACAATTTGGAAATTTATACAGAAAGTATAAGAAAGAGGCGGGAACTACAAATACAGTTCGCCGCCTCCCTCCTAAATTTTCAAAACATGCAATTCAGAAATTTAGCAGCAGCTTATGCTTTTTTAAAAGCTATAGCGTCTAAATTTTAGGCAACAGGGGTGATATAGGGAGTGAAGAACTTGAACACACTCCACCACCACCAGGGGCCGTTGTAGGGATTCTCAGAGGTGGGATACCCAGTCCAGTAAGTCTCGTTGGTGGGGCACAGCTTGACGCCGGAGTGGAAGGGGATGAAGATCATTTCTTCGGTCATGAGCTTGATAAGCTTCATGTTGTCTTCCTTACACTTAGGATCGTCAGGAGACAGGGTAGCAATCTCATGGATAAGGTCGGTAGCTTCCTGGTTGTTCCAGCGGGTGCCCTGGCCGGAGCCGCGCTCGCCCATAGGAACAATCAGATCAGCATCCCAGCCGGAGAACTGAGAGTAGATATCCTCGGTGATGCCGCCGGTGGGCCAGTAGGTAGCCATCTCATAAGCACCGGTGCTACCATCGGTATCCCAGCTTGCGCCGGACTTGGACACCAGGTTGATGTTCAGGCCGAACTCAGTCCACTGGTTGAAAGCAGCTTCGCCGCCGCGCTTCTGCTGAGCCTCGTTGTCATCGTTCAGGTAGGTCAGCTCAATAACGAAGGGCTTGCCGTCAAAGTACCAGCCATCGTCCTTCTTCTCCAGGCCAGCCTTGGTCAGCAGCTTCTCAGCAGCCTCAGGATCATGCTTCCACCAGCCTACACCGAACAGGTCGCGGATGGTTTCGGGATCGTCGGGGATGTCGTGGCCCTGCTGCCGCATGGTTTCAGCAATACGGTTAGGCATGTCGGGATCGAAAGGCTCATAGGTCTTGCCGTTGCCGTCACCCAGGTCAAGGCGAAGCTCATCGGTGGCCCACTTAGCCAGATCGTCATAGTAGTAATCGTGCATGGCCAGGGTGCCGGTCAGCACGGAGAAGGCGGACATACGGCCCATGCCCTGGAACACGTTCTGGGTGATCTTCTCGAAGTCGAGAGCCAGTGCCATGCCCCAGCGGAAGTCGGGGTTGTCATAGGGAGCGCCCTTGCCCATGGAGAAAGCGATGCCCTTGGAGCAGGGGTCATCAGAAGTGGCATAGGGCCAGTCAGGATACCAAGCCTTGATCTTATCGTTCTGGGCGATCATGGCTTCCATCATTTCGGGAGTGCACTCGTTCATGATGTCAACTTGGTTGTTAACCATCATCATCTGCTTGGTGTTGGCATTGCCCAGCACCTTGAACAGAACGTACTTGGCAGCAGGCTCTTTGCCTTCAACTGCGCCAACGTCAGTGGCTTCCCAGTCTTCGCGGCGCTCGTACAGCACCCAGTTGCCCAGGGAGTCATAATCCTTCACAGTGTAGGGAGTGAGGGTGACAGGCTCCGGATCCTGGAACTGGCTGATGTCTTCCTGCTGCTCATAGATGTGCTTGGGCACAACGCGCAGGTCGTTGCCGTAAATGGTAACGCCAAACTTCAGAGCAAGGCGGGGGAACGGCTCGTTGGTGACAATCTTCACAGTGGTGGCGTCAACAGCTTCGATGGACTTGAAGATCTGCTGATAGTAGCCGGAGGTGGTGAGGCCGGGGTTATCCTTCATCTGGTTCATGGTGTAAACCACGTCGTCAGCGGTGAAGTCAACGCCGTCAGACCACTTGAGGCCTTCGCGGATGTGGAAGGTGTGCTCGGTGAAGTCCTCGTTGGACTCAGGGAAATCAGCAGCCAGGTCGCAGAACTGCTCGCCCTTGATGGTGTTCATTTCCCACAGGCTGGCCTTGATGAGCTGATGGATGCCGAAGCCAGTGGAGGTGCCCTGCATGAGGGTGTTGAACTGACCGGGAGTCTTAGAAGTGGACTGCACTTCTACGATCAGGGTCTCGTTACGGGGGGTGCCCACGTCGGTCATTTCACCGGAGGGGGCGGGGGTGTCAGACTTACTTTCTTCCTTGCTTTCAGCTTTGCTTTCGCCAGCGGAAGAAGCGGGTGTGTCGCCACTCTGTGTGGGTGTGCTGGCGCTGCTGTTGTCTCCGCCGCCACATGCGCTAAGCATGCAGGTGAGAACCAAAGCCAGCGCCAGCAGAGCGGCTACTGTCCTTTTTTTCATTTGGTAATGCCTCCTTTTGAAATTGCGGCAGCTTGCGGTGGGCCGGCAATTCTGGCTTTTCCGCGAAAACTTTAATTGGGCTGGCAATTAAGGATGATATTTCTATGGAACCCATAGAAATACGCCAAAGGGGATCCCCTTTGCATTCTGCCTGCCGTTTCCGTTTTAAAGCCCTTTCCGATGCCCTCCCCCGGGCTGCCTCCTCTCGTCCGCCTTTCACGGCGGTGTGTAATGGTTGGGCCTGCGTCTAAGGCCGGCACAGGCCCAAAAGCGCGTGTATAACAGCATTTTACTCTCCAGAAGCAAAATCCGTCATACTTCACCAAAAACAGCCAAAGTGCACGCTGCTTTTTGTGCCAACATTATATCACGCTGGGAAAGCCCTTGTCAACATCTGTTCATGGAATTTTCACATACCCGTCACAGAGGAAAAACCTTCCCTTCACACAGGCCTACGCCTTCTGAAAATGGCTCTGCCATGCGGAAAACAGAAGGTTCCGCTTTAGAAGAACCCAGCTTTCCCAGCCTTTTTCCCTGCAAAATTGTTACAAAACTGTTATCAGATTTTGGCGCTGCTTCTGTTTAGATTCCACAACGAGCGTCCAGATGTCCGCTGCCAGCGGACATCCTGCTGTGAAATTTTCCCCCTCCGCCCCCTCAGCCTTGCAATCCCGCCTGAAATGGAGTACAATACGGGCATACCGTATTACATTAGGAAAAGGGGAAAGGGATATGATTCGTCACATTGTCATGTTCAAATTCAAGGATTCTGCCAACGGGAGATCCAAAGAGGAGAACCTGCGGGAAGCCAAGGCCCGTATGCTGGCCCTGGGAGAGGAGATTCCAGAGTTCACCCGCTTTACTGTAAGCTTCGGGGCAGGGGGGCAGGCGCCTGGGAATTATGACTATATATTAGTATCGGAATTTGACTCCCTGGAACAGCTAACCGCTTACCAGAAGCATCCGGCCCACGTGGCCTTTGGGCAGTTTGTGAAGGAGCTGCGGGAGCCGGAGGGCCGGGCCTGCATCGACTACGAAGTATGACGGCCGGAGAGAGGATTTCCTGCCTGCTTAAGGCAGAAGGCACCCCCCGGATGAGGGACACCATGGGGGCCGTCCTGCTGCTGGCCTGGCCCGCCATTGTAGAGCAGCTTATGATTACCCTGGTGCAATATGTGGATACCGCCATGGTAGGCTCCCTTGGATCTGCCGCCACCGCCGCCGTAGGGCTTACCGCCAGCACCACCTGGCTGTTCGGCGGCATGTTTAACGCCGCTTCCATCGGTTTTTCCGTACAGGTGGCCCAGCACCTGGGTGCGAGCCGGGAAAAGAGCGCCCGGGATGTGGCCTGGCAGGCGCTGGGTTTTGTGGGGATTTTCGGCCTGCTTTTAGGCAGCATTGCCGTTGCCCTGTCCTTCCCCCTGCCTGCCCTGCTGGGGGCGGAGGCTGCTGTACGGCCCCAGGCCTCGCTGTATTTCCGCATTATTGCCTGCGCCATGCCCTTCACCCTGGGGGCCAACATGTTCAGCGCCATTCTGCGCTGCGCCGGGGACACCAAAACCCCCATGGTGCTGAACCTGATGATAAACGTTTTAAATGTGGTGCTCAACTTCTGCTTGATTTATCCCGCCCGCACCCTCACACTGTTCGGCTTCAGCGTGCCTGTGTGGGGGGCTGGCTGGGGCGTGGCAGGGGCGGCCTTTGCCTCCGGGTGCTCCACCGCTGTTGTTTTCTTTCTATTTTTACTAGTCATGTTCCGCAGGCGATCCCCAGTGCAGTTAAAGTGGAAACAGCGCTGCGGCTTCCAGCGGGAGTGCCTGCTGGCAGTTTGGCGGCTGGGGCTTCCCGCCGCTTTGGAACGGGCTACCCTCTGCGTGGCCCAGATTGTGATAACCGCTGTGATTACCGGCATCGGCACTGTGGCGGTGGCGGCAAACCACCTGGCGGTTACGGCAGAGTCTATCAGCTATCTGCCTGCCTCCGGCGTGGCAGTGGCTGGCACCACTTTGGTGGGCCAGACCATGGGCGCGGGCCGCAAGGATTTAGCCAGGCGCTTTGCCCGCATGGTTTCCTGGATGGGCATTGCCATTATGACTTTAGGCGGGGCTGTGCTCTTTGCCTTTGCCCCCCAGCTTATTATGATTTTCTCCAAGGATCCGGAGGTTATCTCCCTGGGCGCCCAGGTGCTGCGCATTGTGGCCTTTGCGGAGCCGCTTTTCGGCGCTTCCATTGTGGCTTCCGGCGCGCTGCGGGGCGCGGGAGATTCCAAAGGCCCCTTCTATATCAGCCTTGCCACCATGTGGGGCGTGCGCATTACCCTGTCCTTGCTGCTGGCGGGACAGCTGGGGCTTGTAGGCGTGTGGCTTGCCATGGCGGCAGAGCTTTGCGCCCGGGGGCTTATCTTCATGGTACGGCTGTACCGGGGCAAATGGCTGGAGATTTCCCTTTTCAGGAGCTAAGATCTGGGGGCGCGGTCTTGCCTGCCGGCTCGGTCGGTTCGCGGCTTGTCTGCCGCAGGCAGACGCTCACCCCAAACCCCGCAAACCTTTTAAAAAAAGGTTTGATCCCAAAACTGGTTTATAGGAGGTGCGCCCTTGGAATATCATTTGGAACTGGGGCCATGGGGCCAGATTTTCCCTGTGCCCTGCGCCCTGGTGGACAGGCATTTAAAGCTTGCCGGGCGTGAGCAGCTTCAAGTGCTGCTGTGGGCCTTGCGCCATGCCGGGGAGGGCTTTTCCTCCCAGGGGTTGGCCCAGGCCTTAGATCTATCAGAGGAAAGCGCCCAGGAATCTTTGGAATACTGGGCGGACAGAGGGCTTCTGGCGGAAACCGCCCCCGGGGAGCTGTGCCCTGTCCCCCAGCCGGAGGCCCCTGCCCCCTTTGCCCCCGCGCCGCCCCCGGCCCCGGCACAGCAGGCGTCCCCGCCTGTACGCCAAATGCCCTTGCCTGCAGAACAGGCGCAAGCCCAGCCTGCGCCCGCCCTGCCTCCCAGGAAGCGCATGGTAAAGCCCGACACCGTGCAGCTTGCGGTGCGGCTGGAGGAATCAGACGGGCTGCGGTTTCTGATGCAGGAGGCGGAAAACGTGCTGGGGAAAACCCTTTCCCCAGCCATGACCACCCTGCTGCTCACTATCACTGATGACTACGGCCTGCCTCCCGAGGTAACCGTTATGCTGCTGCACTATGCCCAGGAGGTGGGGAAAACCGGTACGGCTTATCTGGACTCTGTGGCCCGGGACTGGGCGGAAAGCGGGGTGTTCTCCTTAGAGGCTGCCGACGCCAAGCTGCAGGATTTAAGCCAGCGCCGCCTGGCCTGGAACAAAGTGGCGGGGGCGGCAGGCCTGCCCAAGCGCTCCCCCAGCAAAAAAGAAGAGGAAGCCGCCCTGCGCTGGGTGGAGCAGTGGGGCTTTTCCCAGGAAATGCTTTCCGCCGCCTATGAGCGCTGCGTGGACAATACGGGAAAATTCAGCGCCGCCTATATGGACAGGGTGCTGGAAAGCTGGCACACAGCCGGCGTGCGGAACCTGGAGGAGCTTTCTGCTCACGAGGAAAAGAAAAGAGCCGCCCGGCAGGCAGAAAAAGCCCCTTCCCAGCCCTCAAAACCCGGGGCTGAAGGCGAGAAAAGCTATGATATCGACGAACTTGCCCGCATGAGCTTTTTCCACCTGCCAAAGGATTTGTAGCGGGCATGGCAAAAACCTGAACGGAGGGCGTTTATGGGATATGGACGAAAGATATATGACGAGGCCTGCAAGAAGCTGGAGCGCTCCCGGCGGGAGGCGGAAAGCGCGGCGGCCCGGAAGGCGGAGGATTTTTACCGCCTGTGCCCTGAGGCCCGGGAAATCAAGGCGCAAATGGGCGCAAATGCCTGCGGGGCCGCCAGGGCTGTCATACAGGGTGGCGACGTGCGCAAGGCCTTGGAAGGCCTGCGGGACAAAGGCCTTGCCCTGCAGCGGGAATATGAGCGCCTGCTTTCCTCTCACGGCCTTTCCCCTGCCGACCTGCAGCCCCCTTATGCCTGTCCCCGCTGCAAAGACACAGGGTTTGCGGACGGGCATATGTGCCAGTGCCTGAAGCAGATGCAGCGGGCCATGGCTTTTGAAGCCCTCAGTATGAACGCGCCTCTGGAGAAAAGCACTTTTGAGCGCTTTTCCCTGGACTACTATAAAAGCGATCCCCGGGCATTCCGGCAGATGGAAAACATCCTCACTGCCTGCAAGGACTATGCCGCCCGTTTCCGGAGCAACTCCTCCAGCCTTTTGTTCCGGGGGCCTACCGGCCTTGGCAAAACCCATCTTTCCCTGGCCATCGCGGGGAAGGCCATTGAAAAGGGATACGGGGTGGTGTATGGCTCTGCCCAAAGCTTTGCTGTGGCCCTGGAGCGGGAACGCTTTGACCGGGGCGGGCCGGACTCCCCTGGGGACACAAACTCCCAGCTTGTGTCCTGCGACCTGCTGATCCTGGACGATCTGGGTACAGAGTTCCCCTCCCAATATGTAAACGCGGCGCTGTATAACATTGTGAACACCAGAATGCTGGCGGGGAAGCCCACCATTATCAGCACAAACCTTTCCATGCAGGAGCTGGAGCAGCGCTACAGCCAGCGCTTTGCCTCCCGGCTGGCAGGGTATTACGGGATGCTGGAGTTTTTAGGTACGGACGTGCGCTTTCTCCGGGCGCAGCAGTATAGTTGACGGTGCATACCGATTTTCAAGCGCGTTTACTATATCGCTGAGAACTGCAAATTCCTTTTTCCTCCCATCCGCTTATTATGTGAAAAACCCCTTGCCAGCAGGCAAGGGGTTTTCTCTGTAAAGTATAATATGCAGCCATCAGGAGTTGGCCCCTTAACCCGCCGCTCTTTTCAAAAGCGCCTTACACCTTGCGCGCCGGTGCAAGCGGCTTTTTAATGATACATACCCCCATTTTCACGAACATCTCTTTCAAAAGGGGCAGCTTTGCCAAAGGGGCCATCCAGGGGCGAAGGGGCGCTTCCCGGTAATAGAAGGGCACAACCCCCAGATTCCGGAGGATGCCCTGAAACTTTTTCAGGGTCATCTTGTTAATATACCCGAAATATTCCTCCCCGTTTTCTTTTTGGGAAATGCGCAGGGAGATCCGTTCTTTCTCGTCAGGCATTCCCTTCACCAGTTCTTTATAGGCGTTCACCAGCATCTTTTCCGTAAAAAACAGATGCACCCAGGGCATGTTTATCACATCGCTGAGGTGCGCCCCGGTGGGATGGAAATAGGGCGGGAAGTTGATATAAATGGCCCCCTGGGGGCTTATAAGCCGCAAAGCCTCCTGCAAGGTGCGCTCCGGGTCGGACACATGCTCCATAAAGTCATTCATGATAATCGTGTCAAAGGAGCCGTCTGCAAAGGGCAGGCTGAAAGCGGAGGCCCTAATAAAGGTGAACCTGTCCTTATAGCCCAATTGTTCCGCCAGGGCATTTGCCTCCTCCTCATAGTGCTCCACCACGTCCACCCCTGTGACGTGCTTTGCGCCCAGGGAGCAATAATAAAGGCTTTTCCCTGCCGCGCCGCAGCCCATGTCCAGCACCAGCTTGTCCCGGAACATTTCCTCCGCTGTGCAGGCCTCCAGGAAAAATTTTATGGTGTCCCCGCCCTTGCGGTACTGCCACTGGGCATAGGTTTCCCGGCCCTCGTTCTGCAGGTTGAAGGGATGGGGCACCTGGGGGAATATTTTATTGGTAAGCTTGATGATCTGTGTGGCAATGCGCATAGCCTGCTCCTCCTGTCTGCGGCGCTCTCCTGTTCCAGTCTTTGCCTTCAGAGGGAGGATTATGCCGTTCCCTTACTGGAACGGCATAAAAGAGGGATCCCTCTTTTGGTATCAGGGCTATTTTACCATTTTTCTCCCGCCTTGTCAAAACAGGCGCTGCTGCTTCTCCCGTTGATCGATAATCTCCCCCGCCGCTTTCTCCAAATCAGGGAGGAAGGCGGCAAGGCTTTGCAGGCGGGAAGCGATATCTTCTTCCCGGGAAATGCCCAGATCCGCCAAAAAAGCCTGGAAGGCCGGCAGGCGCTCCCCGCTTAGGGCAGGGTTGTCCATGTCCAGGATGATGTGGCAGCGGGCAAAGGTGGCAAGCATCCAGAACACCGCGTCTTCCGGATATTCTGTGTCCAGCAGCTCCCGGCTGCCGCCAATAGCCACAGCCGCACCCTCCTGGGAGATATCCTGGCGGAAGGGGCAGCCTGCCGAGGGGCCTGTGGAGGCGCAGGCCAGGGAGAAGGTTTTTTCCAGCCCGTCCATATGTGTCAGGAGGCGCTCTTTGCCCAAAGGCTCCGGCACCAGCAGGGACAGCAGCCTGGGATAAAAGCCCTCCATGCCATAGGCTTTCAGCACCTGCCGGGCAGCGGGATACCGTTTGCGCACTGTGCAGTTTTCCAGGTTTGCCAGCAGGATGGGGAAACAGGCGATGGCTGTGGTGAAGGCCCAGCCGTTTGCCTTCTGGGCAAAGGACATGCCTTCCGGGCGGTATCCTGCCACAGCCTCCCGGATGCGTCTGTAAAAGCTTTCACAGCGGGCCTCAACCCATTCCCTTTTGGCATACGCCTCCCGCACCTGCTGGTGCAGGGCAGAGAGGGTTCCCTGGGGATCGTACAGGATTTCCCCGGCCTGGAGGGCATAGGCCAGATAGTGGGTGGAGAGCACATGGGGCAAATCCTGAAACTCTGTTTCCTCTATGGAGGAAATTTCCAGCAGCACGCCCTGCTCCCGCAGCTTTCCAAGCTTTGGGGGGCAGGCGCCTGCCTGCCAGACCAGCATTATATCAACGTCCGAGCTTTCGGGCCACTGGGCATCCTCCGCTGCCGCGAGATAAGAGCCGGAGACATAGGCGCCCGCAAGCCCTGGGGAATTTTCCCGGTATTTCTCCAGCCAGTTTTGGGCCGCTTTCTTAACGTAACTTTTTTTCACACGGATCCCCCTTTTGTTTTCAGTGAATTTTTGTTATACTATAAGAAGCGGCGGTTTTCCCCGCCTTTATCTCTCTGCTACTAATTTTAGTATAACATATCAAAGCCTTTGGCGGGAAGCGGTTTTTTGAAATCAGGAAGGAAGATGCTTTATGGTGCAGCCCCAGGCGCTGTCTATTATAAATGAGGTTCGCAAGGCCATTGTGGGAAAGGATACCATTATCTGCAAGGTGCTTATGGCCATGCTGGCAAAGGGCCACATCCTCTTAGAGGACAATCCCGGCGTGGGCAAGACCACCCTGGCCCTCGCTTTTTCCAAGGCCATGGGCCTTTCCTACACCCGGGTGCAGTTTACCCCGGAGGTGATGCCCACAGACGTGGTGGGCTATTCTGTTTTGAACAGCGCCACCGGGGAGCTGGAATACAGGCCCGGGGCGGTGATGGCAAACCTGTTTCTGGCAGACGAAATCAACCGCACCAGTGCCAAAACCCAAAGCGCCCTGCTGGAAGCCATGGAGGAGGGGCAGGTGACAGTGGACGGGGTTACCCGTAAGCTGCCCCAGCCTTATACAGTCATTGCCACCCAGAACCCCCTGGGTTCGGCGGGCACCCAGCCTTTGCCAGAGTCCCAGCTTGACCGCTTCATGCTGCGGCTGTCCATCGGCTATCCCACCCCGGATCAGGAAATCCAGATATTGAAGCAGACCGAGGGCCAGCGCCCGGTAGACTGCCTGCACCGCACTTCCTCCCTGGAAGATCTCCGGAAGATGCAGGAGGAGGCGGCCCAAGTGCATGTGGCAGACGATCTGTACCGCTATGTGCAGAAGCTGTGTACCGCCACCCGGGAGCACCGGCTGGTGCGGCTGGGGGCAAGCCCCCGGGCAGGAGGGGCCTTGGTGCGGGCGTGCCGGGCAAGCGCCTGGATGGCTGGCAGGGACTACGTAATCCCAGCCGACGTGGGCCTGCTCTTTTACAACGTGATGGAGCACCGCCTGGTGCTGGATCCCCAGGCAAGGCTTAATGACCGGGACGCGCACAGCGTGCTGGAGGAGATCTTCCACGATGTGCCTGCCCCCAAGCTTATCGGATAGGGGGCGCTTTATGCTGATAAACCGGCTGAGCTACCTTATGATCCTTCTGGGCACCGGGCTGTTTTTCATCTGCTTTGACGGGTATATCTCCTACTATGTCTTTCTCTTATCCCTGGCCCTGCCCCTCTGCTCCCTGGTTATCTCCCTGCCAGGGATGCTCACCATGCGGGTGCGGCTTTTCCTCCAGGAGGACGGCTCTATAGCCCGGGCGCGCAAGGGCCAAAGCGTGCCCCTGCGCATAGAGGCGCGCTCTCCCTGGCCCCTGCCCAGCGGACAGGTGCGTATGCGGCTGACTGTGGAAAATTCCCTTACAGGCGGGACGCGGCAGGAACACCTTATCCTTACGGTGGGCGGCAGGCCCCTGCTGCTGGAACACGCCCTGCACTCCGCCGCCTGCGGCCTTGTCACCTGCACCATCAGCAAGGTGTCTGCCTGCGACCTGCTGGGGCTTTTTGCCCTGCCTATCTCCCTGCGGGGGAAAAACCGGTGCTCTGCCTTTTTCTTCCCCCTGGTGTACAGCCCCGCCCTTTCCGTACAGCCCAGCCGCAGCCCGGACAGCGACGGGGATCGATACTCCCAGACAAAGCCCGGGGACGATCTCACCGAGCTTTTCGGCCTGCGGGAATACCGCCAGGGGGACAGGCTTTCCCGGGTTCACTGGAAGCTGTCCCAAAAAACCGGGCGGATGCTGGTGAAGGAGCCAAGCCTGCCTTTGGCAGACTGCCTGCTTTTCCTGCTGGATTTAAACGGCGCCGGGTCTGAAACGGACTTGCTGCTGGACGTGTTTGCCACCCTGTCCTCTTTTCTTTTGCAGCAGGAGGCAGCCCACCGGGTAGGCTACCGGGAGGGGCAGTCCCTGGCCCTTCTGGAGCTTTGCGAGCCGGAGGATGCCCGGCCCGCGTTGGAGGCTGTGCTCAGCGCCGGGGGGCGGGCGGCCCTGCCGCCCCTGCGGCGGGAGGATTTGCCCCGGGGGGTATCCCATGTGCTGTACCTATGCTGCACCCCGGACACAGAACGTGTCCGCTTCCTCCGGGATCTCTACCCTGCCGCCAGGTTCACAGGCTTCTGCACAGGCATAGAGCTTGCGGACTCCAACCCGGGCTTTATCCCTGTCCTGCCGGGGCAGGTGCCGGAAACCCTTAACGGCATGGTGCTGTAACTAGAGCGTGTACACACAAAGCAATCACACGCATCATTTCGGGTTATTTTCATGGGCTTCTGTGTTAGGAATCCCACAAAATCCCCTCGAAAATCTGCATATTCAACTTATGTGAACACGCTCTAAAATGAAGCAAGGAGGGTGAAACATGGCGAAAAAAAACGGAGAGAAGCCCCGGGAGGCCCTGGAACAGGATCTGCTTTTAGACAAGCCCCGCCTGCAGCTTCCCCGTTCCAACCCGGTTTTCGAGATATTCTTTTACACCCTCCTGGCTTTGCTGGGAGGCTTTGGGGCTTTGTGCTGCTTTTCCACTGCCTTTCACCTGCCCGTCTATCCTGCTCCCCTGCTGGCGGCAGGCACGCTGTGCGCCGTCCTGGGCGTTATGCAGTCCCTGCTGCCCCGGGGGCGGGCTGTGGTGTTTGCCGGGGGCATCCTCCTTTGGGGCGGCGCTATCCTGTACTTCTCTAAAGAGGCTGCCGAGGGTGCGGGCCGGGTTTTAAACCTTATCCTCCAGGCCTACAGCGAAAAGCTCCAGTTCCCCCTGCGGCAGTTTGCTGTGCCGGAAGCAGGGCAGGAACAGGTTTTTTATACTGCAACCGTTTTTACCGCCATGCTGCTGCCCCCCTTCTTCTGGGCTTTGGCTTGGACCCTTGTGCGGCGGAAAAACGGCCTGGGGGCCTTCAGCCTGACAGGGGCTGTGCTCTCCCTTTCCATGGCCCTTTCCATCCTTCCCGCTTTCTGGGCGCTGTGCATGCTGCTTTTGTTCTGGTGCGTGCTGCTGCTCAGCGCTACGGTGCTGGGCAGGCGGCACAGGCTTTTAGACGAGCAGAAGCGCTTCCTGGTTTCCGGGGCGGCTGTGCGCCCGGTGCTGCTGGTGCTGCTGCCCATCACTGCGCTGTGTATGCTGGGGGTATATCTGCTTTTCCCCCAGGAGGATTACGCCCGGCCCCGGTTTGTAAACGATCTGCGCTCCGGCATGGCAAACGGCTTTGGCCTGGAGGCAGTTCTGCAGGGGGGCCAGGGCACCAACAACAACCGGGTGGCCCTGGACAACCTGCGGGAGCGGGGATATTCAGGGAAAACCGCCCTGCGGGTAAAGTATGACTGGGAAAACGGCGGCGCGGGCCTGCGGGAGGATCAGCAAAAAGGCTACCTCAAAAGCTTTGCAGGCAGCGTGTATACCGGGCATAGCTGGGAGAAGCTTGCCCCGGAGGACATGGCTGCCCTGGAATCTTTCGCCGCCCCCGGGCAGGCCCAGACCATGGAAGCCGCCTTTCAGGCATATCTGCCTGTTTCCTCCTATCCCCTGGAATATGATTACACCCTTTCCGTAGAAAGCGTAAGCGCAAACCCCCGGTGTATCTTCTCCCCTTACGGCCTGTCCTCTGACGAAGAGGATTTATCTTCTTTCCGGGCCGTGTTTGAAGGGGACGGTTTTCTGCGCTCTGAAAACCTGTTTTCCGGCACCCCTGCCTATACCCTGGAGGGCGTAAGCCTGCCCAGCCAGCACCTGAGCTATGGCCTGCGGCTGGCAGAGCACTGGGAAGAAAAGCTGATTGACCATAAGGATGAAGCTTATGAACGGGCCTTTTTCGCGGATCAGCGCAACCGGGAGGCCTATGGCGATACAGTAAACAGGGAGGGCCTGCTGTTGCAGCTTGCAGGAGGCGATTTGGACAGGGCATCCCAGCGGCTGTTCCAGCCCCTCCAGGTAAAAGCCCCGGACTGGGCCAAAGCGCCCTTATCCCTGGAAGGGCAGGGCTTGGTAGACTTCACAGAACAATACAGCCAGTTTGTCTATGAAAAATACCTCCAGCTTCCCGATGGGTGCCGCCCCTTTTTAAGCAGGTTCCGCCAGTCCCATGGCCTTACCTCCCCTCAGGAGGCAGGGCAGGACTTGGCAGAATATGCCTATGACTTTTTCCTGGACCAATTACAGCAGGTGCTGGCGGAAGGGTATACCTATACTTTAAAGCCCCCTGTGATGCCGGAAGGGCAGGACTTTGCGGAGTTCTTTTTAAGCGAATCCAAAACAGGCTACTGCGTACATTTTGCCACCGCTGCTGTAGCCCTGTGCCGCTCTGCCGGCATACCCGCCCGGTATGCCGAGGGATATGCCGTCCCCTCCGGCTACAACGGCACCTGGGTGGACGTGCCCGACAAGAACGCACATGCCTGGCTGGAGGTCTACTACAGCGGGATGGGCTGGGTGCCAATAGAGGTCACCCCTGTTTCCCTGGAAGCCCCTGCCACCTACTATAACGCCCAGGCTCCCTCTGCCGGCACAGTGCCCGGGGAAGTTCTGGAGGGAGAGGAGCTGCCGGAAATCAGCGCAAGCCCTTCCCCCACCCCCACGCCTGCGCCCACTGCCTCCCCCTCCGCAGCGCCCTCTCCCAGCGCTGGGCCTGGAACAGGCAGCGGCCCGGCAGAGACGGAAGGAGAGACTTTCCCTTCTGTGCTTGCGCTGGTTTTAGGCATTGCCGGGCTTTTGGCCCTTTCCCCCGCGGCTCTGTGGGGCAACCGGTTCCTTCACAGGCACTGGCGGAAAAAGGCCTTCTCCCAGCGGGACAGAAGCAAGGCCGCCCTGGCCCTTTATGCCCACCTGTTAAGGCTTCACGCACTGGAGGCCTCCCTGTATTACGGGGAGCGCAAGCCTCCCCCCCACTGGGAGGAAACAGCCTTGAAAGCCAGGTTCGGGCGGGAGATGCTTTCTTTGGAGGAGCTGCAGGTTCTGGCAGCGGACGCGGCAAACCTGGAAGCCGCCTTAAAAGAAGAATTGTCCGGCGACCGCCGTTTCTATTGGCAATATGTCCGGGGCCTGCTGTGAGGAACTGCTACGCAACGGCCTATAGGCCGCGAGACGCTGTCTCGCGCTCTGCAACCCCTTTTAAAAAAGGGGTTGACCCTAAAACCATTTTTAATATAATTTTTGTATGCCCACAGCGGCAAAGCTGTTTTATTTAATATACACAAGGAGGTAAAACGGTATGAAAAAAGTAAAGCTGGGCATTATCGGCGTGGGGAACATCGGCACTACCCATGTGAAAAACATCACAGAAGGGCGGTGCCCGGAGCTGGAAATCACCGCCGTGGCAGACCGCAGGGAGGAGCGCCGGGAATGGGCCAGAGGCGTCCTGCCCGCCGGCGCCGCCGTATTTGAAGAGGGCGAGGCCCTGCTGCAAAGCGGCCTGTGCGAGGCTGTGCTTATCGCTGTCCCCCACTACCAGCATCCGGTTCTGGCCCAGGCGGCCTTCCGGCAGGGCCTGCACGTCATGTGCGAAAAGCCTGCCGGGGTGTACACCAAGGCTGTGGCGGAGATGAACGAAGCCGCGGAAAAGAGCGGCCTTACCTTTGGCATGATGTTCAACCAGCGCACCAACTGCCTGTACCGGAAGATGCGGGAAATGGTGCAGGGGGGCGAACTGGGGGATCTGAAACGGGTGAACTGGATTATCACCGACTGGTACCGCACCCAGATCTATTACGACTCCGGGGACTGGCGGGCCACCTGGGCCGGGGAAGGCGGCGGCGTGCTCTTAAACCAGTGCCCCCACCAGCTAGACTTACTCCAGTGGATCTGCGGCCTGCCTGTGAAGGTGCAGGCTTTCTGCCACGAGGGCAAGTGGCACGATATTGAAGTGGAGGACGATGTGACAGCCTACCTGGAGTTTGCAAACGGCGCTACAGGCGTGTTTGTCACCACCACCGGAGACGCGCCGGGTACCAACCGCTTTGAAGTGACGGGCACAAAAGGCAAGCTGGTGTGCGAAAATGACACACTCTCCTTCTGGAAGCTGCAGGAGGATGAGCGGGAGTTCTGCCGCAGCGCCAAAGAAGGCTTCCAGAAGCCTCCCTGCGAAATGGTGCCTGTGGAGACGGACGGGGAGAACCCCCAGCACGCCGGGGTGCTCAACGCCTTTGCCGCCCGCATCCTCCGGGGCGAGCCTTTGGTGGCGGAGGGCAAGGAGGGCATCCGGGGCCTGACCCTTTCCAACGCCATGCACCTGTCCTCCTGGCTGGAGAAGCCTGTGGAAATTCCTTTTGATGAAGAGCTGTTCTTCCAGGAACTGAATAAACGCCGGGCCAATTCCCGGCGCAAGGAGGGCGGAAACATCACCTTCTCTACAGAGGGAAGTTACTAACCCTTTGCTAAAATCACTAAAATTTAAATTTGCACTGGTTTTTTTCCCGGTACTATGCTATAATAAATTCACATAATATTCTTGCAGGCAGGGGAAATGCCCCGCGCATCCCTTGCCCGCACATTTTTTAAAGGCCGGGCTTTCTGTTTTCGGCCGGGAAAGGCTTGATACCTCATGAAACTGATTTTAGCAATTGTGAGCAATGACGACAGCGGCGCCGTGTCCTCCGCTCTCACCCGGGGCGGGTATTCTGTGACAAAGCTTGCCACCACCGGCGGTTTTTTGATGGCGGGCAACACCACCTTTATCTCCGGCGTGGAGGATGACAAGGTGGATGACGTTATCGGCATCATTTCCAAATACAGCAGCCGCCGCACCCAGATTGTCCCCAGCACCTCTACCATGGAGGTGGGTATGTATTCCTCCTTCCCGGTGGAGGTTACAGTGGGAGGCTCCACCATCTTCGTGCTGAACGTAGACCGCTTCGAAAAGGTATAAGAGCCTGTGGATTTTACAGGCTTTCTGGGGAACCCCGGTGTGAAAAGCGCTTTGTCCGACGCTTTTTCCGCCGGGCGTTTTCCTCATGCTCTTATCTTGCAGGGGGAGCCGGGCACCGGGCGGCGCACCCTGGCAAGGCTTATAGCCCAGGCCCTGGTGTGCCGCAGCCGGGACAAGGCCCCCTGCGGGGAATGCCCCGCCTGCCTGCGGGCCAGGGCTGGTTCCCACCCGGACATCCGCATTGTGGAGGGCAAGGGGGACAGCGGAAGCATTTCCGTAGAGCAGATACAGGAAATGGCTGCGGATGCCCAGCGGATGCCCGACGAGGCAGACTATTCGGTATACATCCTGGTTTTCGGGGAATATATTCTGGACGCACCCCAGAACAAGCTTTTAAAGCTTTTGGAGGAGCCGCCTGCCGGGGCGGTGTTCCTGCTGGTGTGCCGATCTGCCCGGGCGCTGCTGCCTACCATCCGATCCCGGGCGCAGGTTTTCCAGCTTATGCCGCCCAGCGAGGAAGAAGCCGCCCAGTGGCTGGAAGCCAGCAGGGACATAAGCCCTGGGGAGGCCCGCAGGCTTGCCTCCCTCTGCGGGGGGAATCTGGGCCTGATGCAGGGGGAGCTGGAAAGCGGCACAGCCAAAGAGGCTATGGAGGCTGCCACTGCCATGGCCCTGGCATTGCCGGGCCGGGGCGCCCACAATCTGCTCTGCGCCGCCGCCCCCCTTTTAAAAGACAGAGCGCTGTGCAGGCAGGCCCTTGCCCGGCTGGGGCTGATTTTCCGGGACGCCTGTATGCTGCGCTGCGGGGGCAAAACCTTGCTGGGAGGCGCGCCGGAGGCTGCCGACAAGCTGGCGGATCTGCCCCTAAAGCAGCTTGTGCGCCTGCCGGAGCTGGCAGAGGAAGCCCGGCAGAACCTGGAGCGAAACGCCAATACCAACCTGCTGGTTACCCAGCTTTGCGCGGGCTTGCGGGAAGCCATCGGAAGGACATGAGAAAAGGCGGAAGGGAAAATCCCTTCCGCCTTTTCCTTTTTATCGCCCTTTTGTCTGTACGGTGGCGCTGCACACCGCCCCGGCCTTTGCCGCCGCCAGAAGCTGCTCATAGCTGCGGCCCTTGCCCGTTTCCTCCACGCCGGCAGGCAGGAACTTTTCAAAAATGCACAGGTTTCCCAAAGCCTTAGCCTTTTTATAGTCCTGCTCGGTGCGCAGCGTCCAGCTTACCTCCTGCATCCCAAACAGCCTGCGCACCACAGCCAGGGACAGGATGTTCCGGTATTTAAAATTGTACGCCTCAAAGTGGGGACGGTTGTACCAGTTCGTCATCAGGTTCCGGGCAAAGAAAGCCCCGCTGGCGGAAAGCCCCTCATCCCCGGCCTTCATCCTGTCCATAAGCTGGCCCCGCACCAGCTCCGGGTGGTGGTCTTTAAACCACCGGACAATCCGGGGGTCAAAGGATTCCACACAGTACAGCCCTTTATACGCCTTTAGCTGCTCCATTGTCAGGGCACACAGCTCATTGGGGTCGTTATAGCCCTTCAGCTCAATAATCAAAGGCGTTTTGCCTCCCACAACCTCCAGCACCTCGGAGAACAGGGGCACTTTTTCCTCTGTGCCGAAAAGCTTATAGCCCCGCAGCTCCTCCAGTGTCATGCTGGAAATGATTTTGTCCACGCCGCAGCTTCTCTTGATGGAGTTGTCATGGTGCACCACTATCTGCTTGTCTTTTGTAAGCTGCAGATCAAATTCCATGCCAAAGCCCCCCAGCACTGCCAGGGAAAAAGCAGTGCAGGAATTTTCCGGCACCTTGTTTTCTATGTTGTGCAGGCCCCGGTGGGCATAATCATATTTTTGGAACTCCCGGAAGTCCGCCTTTTTCCCGGAAGGCGCAATGGCCCACAGCCATGCCCCTGCTGTTGCCAACAAAATAAGGACTGCCGCCGCAATTACAACGGCTAAAATGATTCCCGAACCCATACCAAAAACCTCCGGTGTTTTATCTATATTTTTTTATATTTTGCCCAAACAAGGCTTGCGGCTCCCTGTGCTATAAGCTATAATAACAGTAGCGGGCCAGCTACTATACTATACCGCATCTGGAACCTTTTTTCAACCGCTTTCGCAATGCGCGGGCAAATTAGTTTTTGGAGGAAGCCTTTTTACAAAAAGGCTTCCGGGGTTTGGGGTGAGCGTCTGCCATGTGGCCAAACGTTCGCGCTCCGCGCGAGCGTTTACAATCTGCGAACCGACCGAATCGGCAGATGAGAAGAGCCCCAAAGCAAAAGAAAGGAGCCGCCTATGAAATTTACAAAAGGCTACTGGCTGAACCTGCCCGGCGTGGAAAACGCTGACTGCGTGCAGATACGGCAGGTGAAAATCAGCGAAAAAGAAGTGTACCTCTATGCCGTGCCTTATGCCCAGGATCAGCGGGCCATGGGCGGCCCTGTGCTGGAGCTGTTTATCTCCTCGCCTGGAAAGGACATCCTGCGGGTGCAGGCATACCACTTTATAGGCAGCGCCAAAAAGGAGCCGCAGTTTGAGCTGGCCATGGAGGATCTGCCCCTGGACGTGGAGGAAACCAGAAAGGGGCTTATCATCCAAAGCGGCAAAACAAAGCTGACGATCACCTTAAACCCGGCCTCCTTTACCTTCTCTTATGACGGGCGGCTTCTCACCAAAATTGGCGACCGCTTCGGCCACGCCATGATAAGCACTATGAAAACCCCGGAAGGGCCTTTCATGCGGGTGCAGTTCGACCTGTGCGTGGGCGAACGCATTTACGGCCTGGGGGAACGGTTCACGCCCTTTGTGAAAAACGGGCAGGTGGTGGACATGTGGAACGAGGACGGCGGCACCTCCTCGGAAATTGCCTATAAAAACATCCCCTTCTATATGAGCAACAACGGCTATGGGGTACTGGTAAATTCCAGCGGCAAGGTGTCTTACGAAGTGTGCTCTGAGGCTGTTACCCGGATGCAGTTCTCTGTGCCCGGGGAAAAAATCGACTTCATGGTAATAGGCGGCAGGGAAGGCAAGGAAGTCCTGCAAAATTACACAGCCCTTACCGGCAGGCCCGCCCTGCCTCCCGCCTGGAGCTTCGGCCTGTGGCTGACCACCTCTTTTACCACCAGCTATGACGAAAAGACGGTGCGCAGCTTTGTGGACGGCATGGCAGAGCGGAGAATCCCTTTGCATGTATTCCACTTTGACTGCTACTGGATGAAAGAAAACGAATGGTGCAATTTCCAGTGGGATGAGTCCATGTTTGATGACGCCCCTGCCATGCTCCGCCGGATGAAGGAAGAGCGCGCTTTAAAAATCTGCGTGTGGATAAACCCCTACATCGGGCAGAAATCCCCCCTGTTCAGGGAGGCCATGGAAAAGGGGTATCTCCTCAAGCGGCCTAATGGCGACGTTTGGCAGTGGGATTTATGGCAGGCAGGCATGGGGCTGGTGGATTTCACCAATCCCGGCGCCTGGAAATGGTATCAGGACAAGCTGCGGGCGCTGCTCCAGATGGGTGTGGACTGCTTTAAAACAGACTTTGGGGAGCGAATCCCCACAGATGTGGCGTACTTTGACGGCAGCGATCCGGAGCTGATGCACAACTATTATACATACCTGTATAACAAATGCGTTTTTGAACTGCTGGAAGAATACAAGGGAAAAGGCCAGGCCTGTGTGTTTGCCCGCAGCGCCACTGTGGGCGGGCAGAGGTTCCCTGTACACTGGGGCGGAGACTGCACCTCCAATTACCTTTCCATGTGGGAATCCCTCCGGGCAGGGCTTTCCCTGTGCATGTCCGGCTTCGGCTTCTGGAGCCATGACATCAGCGGCTTTGAAGGTACAGCCCCAGACGGGGTTTACAAGCGCTGGGCCGCCTTCGGGCTTTTGTCCACCCATTCCCGGCTTCATGGCAGCCAGTCCTACCGGGTGCCATGGCTCTTTGGGGAGGAGGCTGTGGACGTGGTGCGCAAGTTTACCAACCTGAAATGCACCCTGATGCCCTATCTCTATTCCAACGCCGTCTATACCCATAAAACCGGCATTCCCTCCATGCGTGCCATGACCCTGGAATTCCCGGCGGATATTCCCTGCTATGATTTAGACCGCCAGTACATGCTGGGGGAAAGCCTGCTGGTGGCCCCGGTGTTCACCGATTCCGGCGACGTGAACTACTATCTGCCGGAGGGCCTGTGGACAAACCTGCTGGACAACCGCACTATAGAAGGGGGCCGCTGGATCCATGAAATACACAGCTTCATGAGCCTGCCCCTGATGGTGCGGGAAAACACCCTGCTGCCTATAGGCGGGGACGATGAACATGTAGAATACGACTACGGCAAGAACTTGACCCTGCACCTGTTCCACCTTACAGGCACTGCCAGCACCAGCGTGAAGGATATGTACGGCAAGGACATGCTGGACGCCCAGGCTGTTAACAAAAACGACCAGGTCACTGTCAGCTTCCAGGGCCGGGCGGAGAACCTTTCCCTGCTGCTGCGAGGCGTGGATCATGTAGAGAATTTGACAGGCGCCAGGGCCGAGGCTACAGAATGGGGCCTGCTGCTGCATGTCAATCCGGAGCTTCCTGATGTGTGCTTCACGTTTATCCAGTAAGCAGGCCACAAAAATGGTGGAAAAAAACAGGGCAGATAACGCTGCCCTGCGCCCCACCGCCTATTGAACTTTTTTAGCCTTTTTGCAAGATGCCCTAGAGTCTGTTTTAAAACCAGAGAAATGCCAGTATTTTTGTTCAGGGCAGGCGGTTTCAAGGCAAAAACCGCAAGAAATACTTTCGTATTTCGAGGATTTTTAACACAGAAACCGTTTGTTACTGGACAAAAAGACGGTTTTTCGGAGTTTTAAGACAGACTCTAATACCCATGCGGCAAAAGGGCCTGGATACACGCCAGGCCCTTTTTACTATTCCGTTTCGCCGGATTGGTCAGGACTTGTCCTTGGGCTTTGCCACCAGCGCCGCCAGATAGCCGAAGAATACGGCAGCGGCTGTTCCAGCCGCCCCGGCGGTCAGGCCGCCTGTGAACGCTCCCAGCAGCCCCTTCTCCTGCACAGCCTCCCGGACACCCTCAGACAAGGCCCAGCCAAAGCCGCACAGGGGCACTGTAGCCCCGCAGCCCGCGTAGTCCACAATGGAGCCATATATGCCCAAGGCACCCAGCAGCACCCCCACCGTGACAAACATCACCATAATCCGGGCCGGGGTCAGCTTGGTCAGGTCAATGAGAAGCTGGCCTATCACACAGATAAGCCCGCCCACCCAGAATGCGTTTATATATTCCACACTTGTCCCCTCTTCCTTTTTGGTCGGTTCTGTCTCTAGTCTTTTCCAAAAAGGGGTCCGCTATGCGCTGCCGGAATTATTTGTCTTTGGAAACATGCTGCTTTCCGAGCCCTTTCCGGCTATATGCCGATCTGTTTGCGTTTCCGCATAATAGCCGGATGCACTCTCATTTCTTTGCAAAAAACGACTTGACAAGCGGCGCATTTTGGCATATAATAAATATCGTTGTAAAACGCAGTGCGGGCGTAGCTCATCTGGTAGAGCGCCACCTTGCCAAGGTGGAGGTAGCGAGTTCGAGCCTCGTCGTCCGCTCCAAACAGTGGATATCCGTTTTAGCGGATGTCCACTGTTTTTATTGATTCTATAGCAAAAATTCGTCTACATGCCTCTTGGAGGCTTTTATAAGAAGCGGCAAAAATCTTAAAAGAGGAAGCTTTCCGTTATGAGGATAATTCTGTCAGGCAATTTTGTAAAGCAGCAGCTTGAAAGCAATATTTTCAAACCAAGCGACCATGCTATGGGAAGTAAGAGCGTGTGTTTTCAAGTTTAAACCCTATAGTAAAATATTCACAAAATAAGTTGACAATATTGTAAAAATACTGTATAGTAAATTTTGAAAGATACGCATCTTCGTTTTTCAAATTATGAAAGGAGAGAGTTGCATGAAAATCTTTAAGTATGGAAAAATGATCTTAGCAGGACTCTTGGTGCTTTGCCTTTGTATCCCCGCTGTAGCTGCCGAAGTTCCAAGCGAAGAAACAGCGGTAGATGCTTATGAAATGTTTGATGAGGTATCAGAAGGGATTGATACTATCCGAGAAATTCATTTCAATGTAACATATGTGGAGGATCCAGATGTTGTTGCGTATATTGAAAGAATGAAAAAGAATCCTAAAATTCAACAGACCGTACAGGAGGAAGCTACAGATCCAGAAGCTTGGTGGCGGTGGTTTGATTCTATGCCAGTTGAAACAGCAAGATTTATGAACCAAAAAGAAGCAATGGAATGGCTGGAAAGGTTTTCAACCATTCCAAGGGAGGAAAGAAGCTACTTAAGCTATAACCTTTTACGCCTAGACGTGAAAGAGCTGATGGCCCCTACTATATATGACGCGCCGGAAGGCTATCAAGGAATAAAGCCTTTTGCGGAAGAAATTGATCCGGGCGCAGGCTTCTTGCCTGTTGGTGGGTGGGAACATAAATTTGATTTCATCTTTTGGCATGAGGATAAAAAAGGCTAACAGCAAATTGCTATCTATATTCTTTAAACACATATGCTGATGGGGTAAATTACCAATCTGTCGGATATGCTTCTCAGGGAAAAATCCCAACAATGGCTGATGTTTATGCTAATTTCGACAAATATTTGAAGGAAGATGCTCCGCATTTTAATAACAAAATAATTGTTAGGACAACGGCCACAGCAAAACCGGGCTATGGACAATATAAAATAGTAGGTGTAATGTGTAAAGGCTGGGATTTCCACTTTTACAGACAAGATTCAGACGGGTATTGGTCACATAAAATGGGATACAACGATATCTCACAGTATGATGCGGCAGGCATTAAAATTTTGAACCCTGCGAATTGCAATAGAAATTACGGGCAAAAGTATAATAACTATTCTTCTTTTATGGGATATTACATGGTTACATATAAACGTTAGCAATGCCATTCGCATGGACAGCTGATTCAAAAATCAAAACCACGCGTGAAACGCGTGGTATGCACAAGCCCTAAAAGGGCATAGTACCAGCTACCTCTCAAGAGGTACTGAAAAGAGATCTTCCAAGTGCAATAACTGCCCTACTACCCGTAAACGGGCAGTCTCTACGTCCTTTGGGCGTTTTATTCTACACAATTCTCTTTTGTCATCTCGCTTTGCTCGATGCTTTATGCTAAAGCTTTTTATCCTCACCGGCTGAGCCGGTGGTTCTTCTAGCTAAAGCGACAAAAGAAGAACACCCCCTGCTTTTCAGGCAGAGGGTGTTCTTGCTTATTCTTATTCTACCGGGGTACAGCGGTTTCCAGGTTTTTAATCTCTGTACGGTACAACCGGGCATACAGCACTAGGGAAATTGCCAGGGAAACGCACTCAGCAATACCAAGTACGCGAACCGGATGCAGCGTTATCCTGCTGGAGCGGACGACGAGGCTCGAACTCGCTACCTCCACCTTGGCAAGGTGGCGCTCTACCAGATGAGCTACGCCCGCACTTGTTTTTACAATGTTATTTATTATACGCCAAAATGTATCAGTTGTCAAGCTGTTTTTAGCAAAGGGCGCGTCCCAGGTTGGACACGCCCGGATGTAAAAACTTGTTGCAATCCCTTCTGGGTTCTGGTATACTATAGTGCCACATTTTGAAAAGGAGTGAGCACACAATGACAAACTGGTATTTCCCAGAGGACAAAACAAGCCCGGTATTCACCGCCTATAACCATCTCCGCCGCAAGTTCCCGGAGGGGCAGGTGCCAAAGCTGCCGCCTAAGGCTGTGCTGTTCTGCCTTGGCAAAGGGCTGCCTGTTTTAAGGGAGCGCTTCCAAACGGAAACCGTTTTAGAGGAACTGACAGGCTTTATCACCCACACGCCTGTTTACAAGGTGCAGGGCCATGACAGCGTGTGCTTTCTCCATGGCGGCTACGGCGCGCCACAAGCCACCACAACCCTGGAGAGCATCCATGCCATGGGGGTGGAGGAAATCCTGGTGGTGGGGCTGTGCGGCATTTTTGTGCCGGAACTCCAGGTGGGGGATATCCTCCTGCCCCAAAGAATTTTAAGCGAAGAGGGCACTTCCCTCCACTATCAGGAGAAGCCGGGCTTTGCCCGGACTACCCCTCCGGCCTCCTCCCAAAGCCTGAAGGACTTCCTTCTGGAAAAGGGCTTCACCGCTGAGGAACGGGACACTGTTACCACTGACGCGCCCTACCGCCAGACCTTCCACAAAGAAGCCCTTTGGCGGGAGCAGGGCTGTGCGGGAGTGGACATGGAGGCCTCCGCTCTGGTGAACCTCTGTACCTATTATGGCATGAAAAGCACTGTGGCCCTGATGGCCTCTGACAAGCACCCTGTGCAGGAGGGGGACAAGCCCTGGGCCTGGGGGAGCCTGGACTTTAACAGCCTGCGGGATAATTTCATCGCGGCATGTATCGAATACAGCCTGCGGTAAGGAGCGAAGGAAAATGAAAGACGAGATTTGGGTTGTGAAGGTGGGCACCTCTACCCTCACATATGAAAACGGCCGGGTGAACCTGCGCCGGATGGAATGCCTGTGCAGGGCCTTGGCAGATCTGCAAAACGCGGGCAAGCGGCTGGTGCTGGTGTCCTCCGGGGCCATTGGCGTGGGCATGGGCAAGCTGGGGCTGAAAAGCCGTCCTGCCGAGACAGAAAAAAAGCAGGCCCTTGCCGCTGTGGGCCAGTGTGAATTGATGTTCCTCTATGACAAGTTTTTTGGGGAATATAACCAGACTGTGGCCCAGGTGCTGCTGACCGCCGGGGTAGTCCATGATGACCGGGGGCGGCACAACGTGGAGAACACCTTCCGGGAGCTGCTTACAATGGGAACCATCCCCATTGTAAACGAAAACGACACCGTGGAGACAAGCGAGCTGGAGGGCCAGAATTTTGGAGACAACGACACCCTTTCCGCTGTGGTGGCAGAGCTGATTGCCGCCGACTTTTTGGTAATCCTTACAGACACCGACGGCCTTTATGACAGCGATCCCCGGAAGAACCCGGCGGCAAAGCTTATCCCCCGGGTGGAAAACATCACCCCGGAAATAGAGGCCCTGGCCGGAGGCGCGGGATCCAGCCGGGGCACAGGGGGCATGGCTACAAAGCTGCGGGCCGCTAAAATGGCAGGGGCTAAGGGCATTCCCTGCGCAGTAGTTTCCGGGGCGGACATGGAGAACCTGTACAGGCTGCTGGAGGGAAAGCCAGCGGGCACCTTGTTTGCGGCAGGACAGGACTGACGGATGGAGAAGCATGGAAGGCTGATTTAGGTGGGCTGCCTTTTGAGAAGCCCCTGCGCTATATTTTACAAATACGCCTCTTGACAGGCCTGGCTCCACATGGTATATATAATATGAATATAGAAACTGCCACCGGGTAGGAATGTGATAGAGCATTCGCTGGCGCATCGTTAGGTCTTGGAAGATGCGCACGCGGGTGCTTTTTGCTTTGAAAGGAGTATCTGTTCATGGGCGCCTTTAAAAAATCCTTATCATACTTTACGAAAGGGGAGCTTGCCCTCTGGGGCGGATCAGCAGTGCTGGTGCTGGGGGCCTTTTTATGGTTCGACCGGAGGAATCCCCTTATTCTTGCCGCCTCCCTTCTGGGCGTCACCTCCCTGCTGTTCAGCGCTAAGGGGAATCCCTTCGGGCAGGTGCTGATGGTGGTGTTCAGCCTGCTGTATGGCTATATCTCCTGGGGCTTTGCCTATTATGGGGAGATGCTCACCTATGTGGGCATGACAGCTCCCATGTCCCTGTACGCCCTGGTTTCCTGGCTGAAAAACCCTTATGGCGGCAGGCGCTCCCAGGTGAAAATCCGCCGGCTTGCCTGCCGGGAAGTCCTGGTGATGGCTCTGCTGGCCTTGCTTGTCACCATGGTTTTCTATTTTATCCTGGCATGGTTTTCCACTAGGAACCTGCTGCCCAGCACCTTGTCTGTAGCCACCAGCTTTTTAGCTGTATACCTCACTGCCCGCCGCAGCCCTTATTTTGCCCTGTGCTACGCCGCCAATGATTTAGTGCTCGTCCTTTTTGGAGCCTGGCGGCGCTGGAGAACAGAGCTTATCTGTCCACAGCAGCCTGCTTTGCTGTGTTTCTCTTAAATGACAGCTACACCTTTGTAAATTGGCGGCGGATGCAGGCCAGGCAGGAGCAGGAGGCGGGAAAATGAAGTGAAAGGCGAAGTTTTCTTGCAAAGCGGGGCAGAGTTTGGTATAATGCCAGAAGGCAAAGATTTTATTGAGAGGAAGGCGGAAGGCTTTATGAAAGCAGCGGAAAAGACCATGGACATGATAACCGGCCTATGCAAGAACCGGGGATTTATCTTCCCCGGCAGCGAGATATACGGCGGCCTTGCCAACACCTGGGATTACGGCCCTTTGGGCACGCGGCTCAAGAACAACGTGAAGGACGCCTGGCGCAAACGTTTTATCCAGGAGCGGGAAAACAGCTTTGAAATCGACGCGGACATCCTCATGCATCCCCGGGTGTGGGAGGCAAGCGGGCACGTGCAGTCCTTCTCCGATCCCCTTTTAGACTGCAAGGAGTGCAAAATGCGCCACCGGGCCGACAATCTTATTGACGATTTCGATCCCGAGGCCCATGCCGACGGCATGACAAAAGAGGAGATGTTCCAGTATATCAAAGACCACAGCATCCCCTGCCCCCATTGCGGCAAGCACAATTTCACAGATATCCGGGAGTTTAACCTGATGTTCCAAACCTACCGGGGGGTGACAGAGAGCAGCAAAAGCGTTATCTATCTGCGGCCTGAAAACGCCCAGGGCGAATATGTGAACTTTTTAAACGTCCAGCGCACCATGCGTGCAAAGCTCCCCTTCTCCATCGGGCAGATAGGCAAGGCTTTCAGAAACGAGATTACCCCTGGCAACTTCACCTTCCGCACCATTGAGTTCGAGCAGATGGAGTTCCAAACCTTCTGCAAAGAGGGCACAGACGGAGAGCTTTACGAGCATTTCAAGGCATACGGCAAGAAATTCTTTGAGGACTTAGGCCTGCCCGCCGACTGCCTCCGTTTCCATGACCACGAGAAGCTTGCCCACTATGCCAAGGCCGCCTGCGACATTGAGTATCTGTTCCCCTTTGGCTGGGGAGAGATCAACGGCACCCACAACCGCACGGATTTCGACCTTTCCCGCCACCAGGAGTACAGCGGCCAGAAGATGGACTATCTGGATCCGGAGACAAACGAAAAGTTTATCCCTTATATCATTGAGTCTACCTATGGCCTGGATCGCACGGTGCTGGCCCTGCTGTGCGAGGCCTACGACGTGGAAATGCTGGACGAGGCGAAAAACGACAGCCGGGTGGTGCTCCACCTCCACCCCGCCATGGCCCCCTACAAGGCCGCTGTGCTGCCCCTTTCCAAAAAGCTCTCTGGTCCGGCCCGGGAAATCTACCAGGAGCTGAGCAAATCCTTTATGGTAGACTTTGATGAAACCGGATCCATTGGCAAGCGCTACCGCCGGGAGGATGAAATCGGTACGCCCCTGTGCATCACCGTAGACTTTGACACCGTAGGCGACAGCGAAAAAGCCGGGGACAACTGCGTTACCGTCCGGGACAGGGACACCATGGAGCAGGAGCGCATTCCTGTATCCGCCCTGAAGGCATATATCGAGGCCCGCATTCAGTTCTAAAGCCCCTGCGTAGATACGATACGCCTATACGGCAGGGTAAATGTCAAATGATTTGAAAGATTCTAAGTTTGCAGGAGACCTGCAGAACCCAGAGCGGGCCTGCTTTTCAATATGAAAAATGCGGAAAACAGATTGCATATTGATGGGAATTTTGCAATCTCGCAAAGTGGGATTGCAAAATTTTTACCCGCTTTCGGCGCAAAACCGTCAAGCGTTCATATTTACCTTTCAGGGGCGTTTAAGGACGTACACAGAACCTTTTAAAAAAACAACAGCCCTTTAAGCGAACGCATACAAACGCCGCTTAAAGGGCTTGCTTTTTGCCTTTAAGAGAGAATAACCCGTGCATTTTTTGCACGGGCCTTAGAATTCCTAGGTTTTCGGGCGTTTTGTAATCTAAGTGCTATTCCATCTTGCATGAGCTGTCCCTACCTTGCAGGTAGTGTCAACAATTTTTCGCACTTTATGAACCTGCATTGATAATCGAAATTGCCAGATGAGCGAGAATTTTGGGGGCTAGCCAAGGCAAATGTTTCGCAAACGCATATATGCGTTTGCACCTCTGCAAGAAAATTTAACACAAAGCGGCTTCAAAAAGGCCGCTCAGATGGTGGTTACAGGTTATGAATACAGACTCTCATAGTATGCTGCCTTGATCCAGCAAAATTTCCTCTCCTGTCAGGGCATGGATCATCACCTGCTCATAGTCCGGAACCAGCACGGTTTCCTGGGGATTGCTTTTCTCGGGGTAGGCTCTGGTGCGCAGTACGCCAAAGCGCCATGCAGGGGCCAGTTCCACCTCCACCCGGGACGCATCTGCCACAGGCACATATTCCAAGGCAATCTCCCGCACCTCAACAGCGTCCTCCAGAACGCCCTGCTGGTACAGTTCGTCCAGTTTGTTCAAAGCGCCTTCCAAGTCCAGGGCCTGGGCGGGGGTTTGGTTTTCGCCTACGTCAAAGACGCAGGAAATGTGCAGGCTGTGCAGGCCATCAGCAGCATACAGGGCCTCTATGGTGGCGCCGGGCAGGTAAGTTCCTTTGTCCACGCTGCCGTTTTCATGGGCTGTAACAGGCACGCCCTGTATATCCGTATAGAGCCTGTAGAAGTAACATTCCCGGCTTTCAGGCTCTGCGTTCCTTTCAGCAGGCAGTTCTTTCACAGGCGCGCCCTCCGCCTCAGAGGGCACAGCCCCTGCGTCCTCGTCAGCGGGAACCTCTGCAAGAACCGGTTCTCCTGCCTCTGCCTCCAGGGCATCCCTGCCGGCAGCGCCCCCTTCCTCCGGCATTTCCGCAGGGCTTGTCTCTTCCAAGCGCTGCTCTGCTTTCTGCAAGGCGCTTTCTTCCACTGCGTAGCAGTCATACTGGGAGGACACCTCCACCCCCAGCTTTCCCAGCACCTGGCGCAGTTCCTCATAGCCCTGTTGGCGGGAGGCAAAAGGCAGATCCTTATCAGCGGGGAACAGATCCCCGTTATACAGCCCATCCGCCTTGTCCAGGTGGAACCAGGGGGCCACGCTGCTGTACAGGCCGTCCTTATCATAAGTAACGGTTTCGCCCTGCACCATCAGGCTTTGACCGTCCTCTCCAGTAAAGAAATGGTACACAGCGCCTGGGATAAGGGATCCGGCTGCTGCCTCGTCCTTTTGGCAGGGGATTTCCCCTTCCCCCAGCAGCACGTTCTTTACGGCTTCCGGATCAAAGCTGTGAAGGGCGCCGCTATAGGAGGAGAGGCTGGAAAAGTCCACACTGCCGGGGCAGGAAACCACAGCGTTTACAGCCGCGCCGCAGGAAAGGGTGCGCTGGATTTCCCCGGAAGCTTCCGCTTCTGGGGCGGGCGTGCTGCTTTCCGGCAGGGAAGCGGAATGGGGGCTTGGCTCAGGATCGGCCGCGGGGACAGAGCTTGCAGGCTGGAAGGAGAGGCTGTCTGCCTGGGCGCTGCAGGCTGTCAGCGCCGCTGCCAGCAGGACAGGGAGAAAAACAGATTTCCAAAACTTTTTCATAACGTATCACCATCTGGTACAGAGCGCGGAGGGCTGTACCGTTCCTTTCTTTAAACAGTGTCGGGAAATTGCTTTTTGTGAATTCACTGTCTATTAGACGGAGAGCGGGGGCGTTTGGTCAGGCGGGTTTGCGGATTTTGAAAAAATTTTTTTCGGGGGACGGAAACAGGGATTGGGGGAAAGGGCAAAAGCATGGGAAAAGGCGGGAAAATTTTTGGTGAAAGAATAGAATCGCAAATTTATCTTGCGCCGGGGCGGGTTTTCCTGTATCATAGTATACTGATAATGAAAGCATATACACCTTGGACGAGACACAGAAAGGAAGAGATGTATGGGGAAAACCGGATATCTGGTGTTGGAAAACGGAAAAGTGTTTCAGGGCCGCCGCTTTGGGGCACAGGGAGAAGTGCTAGCGGAAGTAGTGTTTACCACAGGCATGACAGGGTATTTGGAAACCCTGACGGATCAAAGCTATTACGGGCAGGCAGTTGTACAGACTTTTCCCCTGATTGGGAATTACGGCGTGATTCCCGCTGATTTTGAAAGCGACGGCATCGGGCCTCGCGGGTATATTGTGAAGCATTGGTGCCAAGCTCCTTCCAATTTTCGTTCGGAAGGCAGCCTTGACACCTTTTTTTCGGAAAAGGGCGTTGTGGCCCTTTCCGGAATCGACACCCGGGCGCTGACAAAGCTGATACGGGAAAAAGGCGTGATGAACGGCATGATTACCGACAACCCCCAGGCGGTGGACATGGAAGCCCTGAAAGCCTATAAGGTGGAAGGGGCGGTGCGGGCCACCTCCACCAAGGAGGCCTATACGGTGCAGCCTGAAGGAGATGCGAAAAAGCGGATTGCCCTTATTGACTACGGCATGAAGCGCAACATCCTGCGGGAGCTGGTGCGGCGGGGGGCGGAGGTGACGGTGCTGCCCTGCACGGCAACGGCACAGGAAATCGCGGCCCTGGATGTGGACGGCATTATGCTGACAAACGGGCCGGGGGATCCGGCGGAAAACGTGGAAATTATTGAGAACCTCAAGGAAATCTGCGGGCTGCATATCCCCATGTTCGGCATCTGTCTGGGGCACCAGCTTCTGGCCCTGGCCCATGGCGGCCAGCGGACGAAGCTGAAATATGGACACAGGGGAGAAAACCAGCCTGTGAAGAACCTGGAAACCGGGCGGGTGTATGTAACCAGCCAGAACCATGGCTATGCCATTGTGGGAGACAGCCTGGACGAAAAGGTGGGCAGGGAGCTGTACCGCAACGTAAACGACGGCACCTGCGAGGGCGTGCGGTATCTCCAGCACCCGGCCTTTTCCGTACAGTTCCACCCGGAAGCCTGCGGCGGGCCGCTGGACACAGAGGAACTGTTTGACGAGTTTTTCGCTATGCTGGCAACGTGACGTTGCACCCAAGACGCGGGGGACTGACAGGGAACCCATCCGCCGCGAAAAGAGTTTTCGCGGCTTATGTTCTCCCTCGCGCCCCAGCCTGCTCCCGGAAACTCTATTCCGGATGGAGCGCAGCGTAAAGGGAAGTTTTAGAATCAAATCCTTTTTTAAAAGGATTTGCGGGTGTTTGAGGGCAGCGCCCTCAAGGTCGTAAAAGGAGGAAGCATATGCCATTAAATAAAGACATAAAAAAGGTACTGGTAATCGGATCCGGCCCCATTGTCATCGGGCAGGCGGCGGAATTTGACTATGCGGGCACACAGGCCTGCCGGGCGCTGCGGGAGGACGGCATTGAGATTGTGCTGGTGAACTCCAACCCCGCCACCATTATGACGGACAAGGCTATGGCGGATAAAATCTACATCGAGCCGCTGACCCTGACCACCGTAAAGCGCATTATTAAGAAGGAAAAGCCCGACAGCATCCTTTCCGGCTTTGGCGGGCAGACAGGCCTTACCCTCTCCATGCAGCTTGCCAAGGAGGGCTTTTTGCAGGAGCAGGGCGTGCGCCTGCTGGGGGCAGGGCCTGAAACCATTGACAAGGCCGAGGACAGGCAGCTCTTTAAGGATGCCATGGAGCGAATCGGCCAGCCCTGCGTGCCCTCCAAGGTGGTGACCACTGTGGAGGACGCGGAGGATTTTGCCGGGGAAATCGGCTATCCTGTCATTGTGCGGCCCGCCTTTACCCTGGGCGGCACCGGCGGCGGCATTGTGGAGAACCAGGAGGAGCTGCGGGAGGTTGCGGCAAACGGCCTGGCCCTTTCCCCCATCACCCAGATCCTGGTGGAAAAGAGCATTGCCGGGTGGAAGGAAATTGAGTTTGAAGTCATGCGGGACAGCAAAGGCAACACCATCACCATCTGCTCCATGGAAAACGTGGATCCCGTAGGCGTGCACACCGGGGACTCCATTGTTATTGCCCCCACTGTCACCCTTTCCGACAAGGAATACCAGATGCTGCGCACAGCGGCTTTGGCTATTATCAACGAGCTGGGGGTAGAAGGCGGCTGCAACTGCCAGTTTGCCCTGCACCCAACCAGTTTTGAGTACGCCGTCATTGAAGTGAACCCCCGGGTGAGCCGCTCCTCGGCCCTGGCCTCCAAGGCCACGGGCTATCCCATTGCCAAGGTGGCCACGAAAATTGCCATCGGCTACACCCTGGACGAGATTAAAAACGCCGTCACAGGCGTGACCTATGCGGCCTTTGAGCCTGCCATCGACTATGTGGCGGTGAAGTTCCCCAAGTGGCCCTTTGACAAATTCGTGTATGCCAAGCGGGAGCTGGGCACCCAGATGAAAGCCACCGGCGAGGTGATGAGCATTGCCGACAGCTTTGAGATGGCCCTGATGAAAGCGGTGCGAGGGGCGGAAATCGGCCTGGACACCCTGAACCTGCCGAAGTTTGACGGGGAGTCCCTTGAGAGCCTGTGGCACATCGCCATCCACGCCACAGACGAGCGGCTGTTTGCCATCTATGAACTTTTGAAGCGGGGCGTTTCGGTAGACGAAATCTATGAAAAGACCCTGATGGACAGGTGGTTCCTCCACAAGTTCTTAAACCTGCTCTCTTATGAGCGGGAGCTGCAGAAGGGGCAGCTTACGAAGGAACTGTACGTACAGGGCAAGCAGCTTGGCTATCCGGACGGGGCCATTGCCCGGCTTTCCGGCTGCGAAATAACCTGGGAGCGCAAGCCCACCTTTAAGATGGTGGACACCTGCGCCGGGGAGTTTGCCGCCCACACCCCCTATTTTTACGCCACCTATGACACAGAGGAAAGCGGCGGGGAGGACGAGGCCCAGGAGTTTATCCACCGCCACAAGGACAAGGAAAAAATCATTGTGCTTGGCTCAGGGCCTATCCGCATTGGCCAGGGCATTGAGTTTGACTATGCCAGTGTACACTGCGTGCTGTCTTTGCAGAAGCTGGGCTATGAAGTGGTTATCATCAACAACAACCCCGAAACTGTCTCCACGGACTTCGACACAGGCGACCGCCTCTATTTCGAGCCTTTGTCCCCGGAGGACGTGATGGACATCATCAAAATCGAGAAGCCCATAGGCGTGGTGGTGGCCTTTGGCGGACAGACCGCAATCAAGCTGACAAAGACCCTGGCGGCAAACAACATCCGGATTTTAGGCTCCTCTGCCGACACCATCGACATGGCGGAGGACAGGGAACGCTTCGACGCCCTGCTGGAGCGGGCGGGCATCCGCCGCCCCAAGGGCAGCACCATCATGACGGCAGAGGAAGCTTTAAACGCCGCAAGGCAGCTTGGATACCCGGTGCTCATGCGGCCCTCCTACGTGCTGGGCGGGCAGAACATGATTATCGCCTACTGCGACGAGGACATTGAGGAGTACATGGAGATTATCCTCGCGCACAAGCAGGACAACCCTGTGCTTATCGACAAGTACCTTTCCGGCATGGAGATTGAGGTGGACGCCATCTGCGACGGGGAAAGCATCCTTATCCCCGGCATTATGGAGCACGTGGAGCGCACAGGCATCCATTCCGGCGACAGCATTGCCGTGTATCCGGCCTCTGACATTGACGACGGCATGAGCGCCAAAATTGTGGCCACTACGGAAACCCTGTGCCGGGAGCTTCATGGCATCGGCCTGATAAACCTTCAGTATATCATCATGGACGGGGAGATTTACGTCATCGAGGTAAACCCCCGGGCCTCACGCACAGTGCCCTATATCAGCAAGGTGACAGGGGTGCCCATGTGCGATTTGGCCACCAAGGTGAGCCTGGGCTATAAGCTGAAGGACTTGGGCTTTGGCACCGGGCTTTACAAGCCCTCCCCCTATGTGGCGGTAAAGGTGCCTGTGTTCTCCTTTGAGAAGCTGACCGACGTGGACACCCACCTGGGGCCGGAGATGAAATCCACCGGCGAAGTGCTGGGCCTGGGCAACAGCCTGGAGGAGGCCCTCTATAAGGGGCTTATCGCCTCCGGGCACCAGATGCGCCGGGGCGGCGGCGTGTTTATCACAGTGCGGGATCAGGACAAGCCGGAGATTGGGGAAATTGCCAAGAAGCTTGCGAAAATGGATTTCACCCTCTATGCCACCACCGGCACTGCCATGGTGCTGTTTAAGGCCGGGCTTTCGGTGAAGATTGTGGACAAAATCCATGAGAATTCTTCCGACAACACCATCTCCCTGCTGGAAAGCGGCAAGGTGAATTACGTTATCTCCACCTCTGCCAAAGGCCGCAACCCGGCCCGGGACAGCGTGAAGATCCGGCGCAAGGCCGCCCTTTTGGGCATCCCCTGCCTGACGGCTTTGGACACTGCCAATGCCCTGGCAGACTCCCTCATGAGCCGGTTCACCCCGGAAAACACAGAGATTGTGGACATCAACAACTTAAAGGAAGAGAAACAGAAAATACCCTTTACCAAGATGTCCGCCTGCTCTAACGACTATATTTATATCAACTGCTTTGACAAGGGCAACGAGGTTGCCTCCCCGGAGTTCCTCTCCATTACCCTTTCCGACCGCCACAATGGCGTGGGCGGCGACGGCATTGTGCTGATGTGCCCTTCGGATAAGGCGGACGCCCAGATGCGCCTGTTCAATGTGGACGGCAGCGAGGGCATGATGGGCGGCAACGCCATCCGCTGCGTGGCAAAATACCTCTTTGACAACAAGCTGGCAGAGGGCACGCCTGCCGGGCAGGGCCGCTATACCCTGCACATTGAAACCAGAAGCGGCGTGAAGGAGTGTACGGTCATCACAAAGAACGGTGCCGCCGCCAAGGTGACGGTAGACATGGGCCAGGCAGAGCTTTCCCCGGAGAAGGTGCCTGTGCGGCTGGAAGGGGAGCAGATTGTAAATAAGCCTGTGTCCATTGACGGCAGCGTGTACAACATTACCTGTTGCTCTATGGGCAACCCCCACTGCACGGTATTTGTGCCCTCTGTGGACAAGCTGAACCTCACGAAGCTGGGTCCGCTGTTTGAGTTTGACCCCATGTTCCCCCAGCGGGTGAATGTGGGCTTTGTGGAGGTGATTGACAGCACCACCCTGAAAGCGCGGATCTGGGAGCGGGGCAACGGGGAAACCATGGCCTGCGGCACCGGCACCTGCGCGGCGGTAGTTGCCGCCGCCCTCAACGGATACTGCGAAAAGGGCAAGGACATCCGGGTGATTTTAAAGGGCGGCGAGCTGCATGTGAACTACACAGACGAAAGGGTGCTGATGACAGGGGACACCATCAAGGTATATGACGGCGTGGTAGAGGTCTAAGCAGGGGGAAGCCCCCTGCACCCCCGCAAGACCGCCTCCGGCGGCTTAAGGGATTCCATCCCTTAAGAATCCCACGCTTCGCTTTTCGCGCTCCGGCGTGCGGGGGCTGTACGCCCTGCCCGCGCCGGGGCGCTTGCGTTTTGAAAGATTGGAGGAAGATAGATGGAATACTATAAAAGCAAAGACTTGGTGATAAGCCCTATCCAGCCGGAGGACTGCAAGGCCCTCTCGGACGGATTTGCCGCCCAGGGCTGGGACAAGCCCCAAAGCCAGTATGAGGGCTACCTGCGGGAGCAGCGGGCGGGCGTCCGGCAGGTGCTGGTGGCCCGCTGGCAGGGGGAGGCGGCGGGGTATGTCACCCTGCGGCCAAAGGCCAAAGCAGGCCCCTTTGCGGGGAAGGGCTGGCCGGAGATTGTGGACTTTAACGTGCTGGAGAAGTTTCAGCGCAAGGGCATTGGCTCCCGGCTGATGGACTGCGCCGAGGCAGAAGCCGCGAAAACCAGCCGCATCGTCTGCCTGGGAGTGGGACTGCACAGCGGCTATGGCCCGGCACAGAGGATGTATATCAAGCGCGGCTACCTCTTTGATGGCACAGGCGTGTGGTATCAGGACAAGCACTTGGAGGAAGGCGCCCCCTGCGCAAATGACGACGAGCTGGTGCTGTATCTGAGCAAATACCTGCCAAAGAAAGAGGTGCGGCCCCTTTGCAAGGAAGAACTGGGAGAAGGCCTTTTCCACGATTTCTGCCGCTTCCAGCCTGTGGAGAAAGCGTGGCGGAAAGCGGAGGGACACTGGGAAATACAGGACGTGTGCTATACCGACCGCTGGGGAAGCGGCGAGCCGGAAAGGATAAGCGGCATTTTCCGCAGGCTGCTGGCAGAGGGCGGGCAGGTGTGGGGCGCGTTCTTAGACGGCAGGCTGAAGGGCTTTTGCGCGGTGGAAGGCAGGCTGAAGGGATCCCGGGGGCAATACGCGGACATGGCGGAACTGCAGGTTTCCTATGACTGCCGGGGCCAGCGGCTGGGCCGGGAGCTGTTCCAAAAGGCGGCCCAGTCCGGCCGGGCGCTGGGGGCGGAGAAGCTTTATATATCGGCCCACTCGGCGGCAGGGCCTATGGCGTTTTATAGGGCCATGGGCTGCGTGGAGGCGGAAGAGCCGGATCCCTTCCACGCGGCGGAAGAGCCTTGCGACGTGCAGATGGAATACCGACTCTAAGACAAAATTCCCGTTCCAGTGGGGGCGGGAATTTCTTTGTTGCCAAGGCTTCCCCCTTGGGGTATAATGGAAAAAAAGAAAGGATGTGGGCGGTATGATGAAACTAACTTGGCTGGGGCATTCCTGCTTTAAGGCGGAGTGCGAAGAAGGCTCTGTGGTGCTGGATCCCTTTGAGCCGGGCAGCGTGCCTGGGTGCAGGGACATACAGGAGGAGGCGGATCTGGTGCTGTGCAGCCATGAGCACCACGACCACGGCTATCGGGCCGGGGTGAAGCTGACAGGCAGGGAATGCCCTATACAGGTGACAGGCCTGCAAAGCTTCCATGACGGGGAGCAGGGGGCCAGGCGGGGGCCAAATGTTATCCACATTCTGGAGGGCGGCGGCGTAAAGGCCGCCCACTTTGGAGACATTGGCTGTATGCCAGCCCCAGAGCAGATAGAGGCCCTGCAGGGCTGCGATGTGGTTATGGTGCCTGTAGGCGGCTTTTACACGGTGGGGCCGGAGGAAGCAAAGAAGATTGTGGACGCGGTGGGGCCCCGGGTGGTGATTCCCATGCACTACCGCGGCGATGCCTTCGGCTTCGACGTGCTGGGCACAGTAGACGAGTATCTGGACATCTGCGGGCGGTGGGTGCGCTATGAGGGCGCAAGCATTGAAATCACCCCGGACATGCCCCGGCATACGGCGGTTTTGCAGTACGAATAAGGAGGCGCTATGGGCCGTAAAATTTTGCTGTGCGGCGGCAACGGCGCGGGGAAAACCACTTTAGGCAAAGCGCTTGCGGCCCTGTCCGGCTACACCTTCCGGGATACGGAGGACTATTATTTCCCCCGGCAGGAAGATGGCTATGCCTATGGGAAATCCCGCACAAAGGCCCAGGTGGCGGCGCTGCTGCTTCGGGATCTCAAGCGGTATGAGGATTTTATTTTCACCTCTGTGGTAGCGAACTTTGGGGAGGAAGTGCTCTCCAGGTTTACCCACGCGGTGTTTGTCTATGTGCCCAGGGAAGTGCGCATAGCACGGGTGAAGGACAGATCCTTTGGGAAATTTGGAGACAGGATGCGCCCCGGCGGGGATCTTTTTGAGAAGGAGCAGGGCTTCTTTCAGATGGTGGAGGCCCGCCCCCCGCGCCAGGTGGAGGACTGGCTGGAAACCCTGTCCCTGCCCATCCTCCAGGTGGACGGCCTCTGCCCTCCGGAGGAAAACGCCCGGCGAATACTGGATTTTCTGGGATAAAGCGCCGGCAGAAGCAGGCAGCAAAAAGGGATACTATCATAAGTATCCCTTTTTTGCCGCCCTTTTAGGGTTTATGGTCATGATTGAAAAACCATTAAAATATAGTTGCAAAAGCAACTATTGTTTGTTATACTTATACGTGCGGGGCCTCCCCGCGGAAATACATAAGGAAAGGAACGATTCCGGGCGCAAGGGGCAGAAGCTCTTCCCCTTTTATTAGGCATCCCGGATCGCGCGGCAGCTTTTTATGCGGATGATTTTCCATTACCTGAAGTTTTTTGTGCCCCGGATGAGCCTGGGGCTTGCCATAAAGTTTACCGGCGCCATTATGGATCTGGTGCTGCCCTGGATTCTTTCCTACCTCATCGACGAAGTGGCCCCCACCCGGGACATGGGCCAGGTGCTGCTGTGGGGCGGGGCCATGGTGCTGGCGGCTGTGCTGGCCCTTGTGACGAATATTGTGGCAAACCGCATGGCGGCCTGGGTGGCCCAGCACGCCACCCAACGCATCCGCCACGATCTGTTCCAGCGCATCTCTCTGCTTTCCTGCGCCCAGATAGACCAGTTTTCCATCCCGTCCCTGGAATCCCGGCTGACAAGCGACACCTACCATGTCCACCAGTTCATGGGCATGATGCAGCGCATGGGGGTGCGCGCCCCCATCCTGCTGATAGGCGGGGTGCTTATCACCCTGACCCTGGATCCGGTGCTCACCCTGGTGCTGGTGTGTACCCTGCCCCTTCTGGCTGTGCTGGTGTACACAGTTTCCAAAAAGGGCGTGCCCCTGTACACCCAGCTCCAGCAGGGGATAGACAGCATGGTGCGCACAGTGCGGGAAACCATTTCCGGCATACGGGTGATAAAGGCCCTGTCCAAAACAGAGTATGAGCGGGGGCGCTTTGACGGCATCAACAAAGAGGTGGTGCGCCGGGAGAAAAAGGCGGGCATTGTCATGGGCATCACAAACCCTATGATGAACCTGCTGCTGAACCTGGGGCTGACGGCGGTTATCATCACAGGGGCCTTCCGGGTCAATGCCGGGCTAAGCCAGCCGGGGAAAATTATCGCCTTTCTAAGCTATTTCACCATTATTTTAAACTCCATGATGGCGGTCACCCGGATATTCGTTATGTATTCCCGGGGTTCCGCTTCCGGGGGCCGCATTGCGGAGGTGCTGCACACAGCGCCCGATTTGCCCGTTGTGCCCAGAAAGCCGGAAGAAAGCCCCTACCATGTGGAGTTTGACCATGTGGTTTTCTCTTACGGCAAAAAGGAGGCAACGGTAGAAGATATCTCCTTTGCCTTAAAGCCCGGGGAAACCCTGGGCATCATCGGGGCCACAGGCTGCGGCAAGTCCACCATTATGTCCCTGCTCATGCGGCTGTATGACCCGGATGGGGGGAAAATCTCCATTGGGGGCAGGCAGGTGGATTCCCTGCCGCCAGAGGAGCTGCACACGAAATTCGGCGTGGTGTTCCAAAACGACGTGCTGTTTGCAGACACCATTTATGAAAACATAGATTTTGGCCGGGGGCTTCCCCGGGAGGCCATTGAAAAGGCGGCCCGGTGCGCCCAGGCTTGGGAGTTCATCTCCGCCCTGCCGGAGGGCTTAGGGCATATGCTCACCTCCAAGGGGACGAATTTAAGCGGGGGCCAGCGCCAGCGGGTGCTGGTGGCCAGGGCTTTGGCGGGTTCTCCGGAGATCCTGCTTTTAGACGATTCCTCCTCCGCCCTGGACTATAAGACAGACGCCGCCCTGCGCAAAGCCCTGCGGGAGGAATACACAGGCACCACCACCCTCATCGCGGCCCAGCGTGTCAGCTCCCTGCTCCACGCCGACCACATCCTGGTGCTGGAGGAAGGGAAGGCCATCGGCTATGGCACCCATGCCGAACTGATGGAAAGCTGCCCGGTGTATCAGGAGATTGCCCAGACACAGCTTGGCGCGGCTTAAGACTATAGGGCTTTGCCCCATACCCCACAGCCCCTTTTAAAAAAGGGGTTGACCCTAGGGCTTGTTTGAAAAATCGTAAACACCGTCTTTTTGCCCCAAACGGGACGCATGTATGCGCCTGCGGTTCTCTGTGTTGGAAATCCTCGAAATACGACAGTATTTCTTGACTTGCTGGTTCCTGTGAAAGCCCGTGTGCTCGGGTAATTAGTTTTCGAATCAAAACCTTTTTTAAAAGGTTTTGCAGGGGTTTGGGGATGGGATCCCCAAGGTCTTAGCCCGGCAGGAAAGGAGTGAGGGCCATGCCCATGCGGATGCCAAAAGGGCCTATTGAAAAGCCCAAAGACAGGAAAAAGGTGCTTTTGCGGCTGGGAGGATACATATACGCCCACAAGTGGCTGGCGCTGGGGGCCATCGGGCTGACGGCGGCCAGCAACCTGCTGGCGCTTTTAGGCCCTATGCTCTCAGGCAAGGCCATAGACGCCATCGGCTTGGTGCCCGGCGGCACGGACTTCCCGGCAGTCTTTACATACTGCGGGCTGATGGCTGTGTTTTACGCGGCCTCCTCCGGGCTTTCTTACGGGCTTTCCGTTTTGATGATCCAGTTGAGCCAGAAGATTGTGGAGCAGATGCGCAGGCAGGTGTTTGACCGTCTTACCACTCTGCCCGTATCCTATTTTGACAGCCACCAGACCGGGGACATTGTCAGCCGCATTTCCTATGACATCGACACAGTGAATGCCTCTTTGTCAAATGATCTGCTCCAGATAGCCGCCAGCGCCATTACGGTGCTTGGCTCCCTCATTATGATGATTGTCATCTCCCCGGTGCTGGTGCTGGTGTTTGCCGTCACCATCCCCATGTCCATCCTGTTCACCCGGTATATGACCTGGAAGGTGCGGCCCCTGTTTCACAAGCGCTCTGTCATGCTGGGAGAGCTGAACGGCTATGTGGAGGAAGTGATCACCGGGCAGAAAACCACCAAGGCCTACCACCAGGAGGAAACCATGACAGGCCGTTTTGACCAGCGGAACAAGAACGCGGTGGACGCTTACTACAACGCTGACTATTACGGCGGCATGACAGGCCCTTCTGTGAACTTCATCAACAACCTGTCCTTAGCCTTTATCAGCGTGTTCGGGGCCATCCTCTTCATTATGGGGAAGCTGACCATTGGCCCCCTTTCCTCCTTTGTGCTGTATTCCCGGAAGTTCTCCGGGCCGATTAACGAAATGGCGAACATTGTCAGCGAGCTGCAGTCCGCCTGCGCGGCGGCAGAGCGGGTGTTCCGCCTTATTGACGAGGAGCCGGAGCCTGCCGATGCCCCGAATGCCCTGCCCGCCCTCCATGTCCAGGGGGACGTGGCCATGAAGCACGTGAAATTCGGCTACAGCCCGGAGAAAACCATCATCCACGACCTGAGCCTCCACGCGCCCCCCGGCGCCCTTATCGCCATTGTCGGCCCTACAGGGGCCGGGAAAACCACCCTGATAAACCTTTTGATGCGGTTTTACGATCCGGACAGCGGGCACATAGAGCTGGACAGCCGGGAGATACGGGACATCACCCGGGAGAGCCTGCGGGGGGCTTATGCCATGGTGCTCCAGGACACCTGGCTTTTCACAGGCACCATCTTTGAAAACCTGGCCTATGGCAAAAAGGATGCCGGCCGGGAGGAGGTGGAGGCAGCCGCCAGGGCCGCCCATATCCACCGGTATATTATGGGCCTGCCCCAGGACTACGACACCCTTCTGGATGAAAACGGCATGAACATCTCCCAGGGCCAGAAGCAGCTTCTCACCATTGCCCGGGCCATGCTGCTAGACGCGAAAATGCTCATCCTGGACGAGGCCACCTCCAACGTGGACACCCGCACAGAGCGGCGGATACAGGCCGCCATGCGGGAGTTGATGAAAGACCGCACCTGCTTTGTCATTGCCCACAGGCTTTCCACCATCCAGAATGCCGACTGCATCCTGGTGGTGCGGGATGGGGACATTGTGGAGCAGGGCACCCATGGGGAGCTGATGGCAAAGGCCGGCTTCTACGCAGGGCTTTATAACTCCCAGTTTTTATAGCCCGGCAAAGGCAGGGGGCTGCCTATTATAAAAATTTGACAAACAGCCTTTGGTATGCCATCATATACCCAAAGGCTGTTTCTTTATGAAAGGAGGTGCTCCTATGACCAGAAAAAAGAAAATCCTTTTGTGGTGCATTGTGGTACTGGCGCTCCTTTTCTGCCTTGCCCCGGAAAGGCGGCTTTATAAGGATGGGGGCACAGTGGAATACCGGGCGCTGCTGTACCGGGTGACCCGGTGGCACGCCATGGTGAAGGTATCCGGCAATGTGGAAACCACGCTGGAGGGGCTGGAGGTGCGGATTCTGGGCGTCCCGGTTTACGATGGGCGGCATCTTGTGGAAACCCGCTATTGCGGCTAGCCGCTGCCCCCCAACCGCTGCCCTGCCCGCCGCCGCGTCTGGCTGCGCCAGACGGCCCCGGGCCAAGCCCCGGGCGGTCCGGCTTTGCCGGACCCGGCGGCGGGCAAAACCAAACTGCCTTATCCCTGGTTAAACAGCCAATTACACAGAAAGAAGGTTTTCCTTATGAAACTGAAAGCGCCTGTAAAAGGCATCTTTTTCGATTTAGGCTGGACGCTTCTGGCCCCTGTGTCGGGAAGCTGGATGTTTTCCCCCTTTGCCCGGCAGTATTTCCCAGAGGACATAATGGCCTCCCTGCCCCGGGAGCGGGTGCGGGCCGCCATGGAGAGAGGCCAGGAATACCTGAACACCCATCACTTGATGTCCACCATACAGGAGGAATACCAGGCCTTTAAAACGTATTTTACCATCCTCGCAAAGGATCTGCCGGAGCTGGGGTTAAGCGAAGGGGACATCAAAGCTGTGGCAGAAGAAAAAGCCTATAAGCAGGTAGACAACTTCTATCTGTTTGATGACACGCTGGAAACCCTGAACGCTTTAAAGGGCAGCTATAAGCTGGGGATTATTTCCGACACCTGGCCCTCCATAGAGCCAGCCCTGGAGCACTTCGGCCTTACCCCGTATTTCGACTGCGCCACCTTCAGCTACACCCTGGGGGTGTATAAGCCCGCCCCACGCATGTATAAGGACGCCCTTTCCAAAATGGGCCTGCCCCCTGCCCAGACCATCTTTATCGACGACTTCACCGGGAACCTGGAAGGGGCCAGGGAAGCAGGCATCCAGCCGGTGCTGATACAGGCAAAGCCCGGGGCGGAGGACAGGGAGGATATGGCGAAAATCAAGCGGATTGGAGAGCTGCTGTCCATCCTGCCCTAAAGGCGCTGACTGGAGAAAACCACAAAAAATCTCCAAAAAGGGGAAATCATAGTAGAAAGAGGCACAAAAAGAAAAAAATCCTGTCCCGCTCCTAACCAAACAGCCGGGGTCGCCGTCTAATGCATGTACAAAAAACGGGCAGCCCTTTTCCCCTGAAGGAGTGATAGGATTTGCAAAGCAGAAAGCACACACGAGGCAGAACCGCCGCCAGCCCTTTACGGCGCATTCGTTTTTTCACTATATTAGGCCTGCTTATCCCCCTTTCTCTGATAAGCGTGCTGATTTGGGCCATGGCCCAAATCCAGCCAGGCCCGTCTCCCTCCGGCGCCGCCCCCGCTTTTCCCAGGGACACCCCCAGCCTTATTCTGGCGGGCGAGGGGCAGGAAGCCTCCTGGCAGCTTCGCCTGGTAAACTCCACCCATCCCCTGCCTGGGGACTGGGATCCGGATCTTTCTGTCATCGATCCCATTACAGGGGAAAAGTTTGACAGCCGGGCCTTAGAATACCTGCGGGCCATGCTGGACGCCATGGAACGAGAGGGGCTGCAGCCCCTGGTGTGCTCGGGATACCGCTCCTATGAATCCCAGGAAGCCATCTTCCAGCAGAATGTGGAAACAGCCCTTTGCCAGGGCTATACCCAGGAGGAAGCCGAGGAGCAGGCCGCCCTGTGGGTGATGCCTCCCGGGTGCAGCGAGCACCAGTCCGGGCTGGCGGCGGATATTGTCTCAGCGGAGAACCAGAACCTGGACGAAACCCAGGAGGATACGCCAGAGCAGGCATGGCTTCACGCCCACTGCCAGGAATACGGTTTCATTCTCCGCTATCCCCAGGACAAAACTGAGCTTACCGGCGTAAATTACGAGCCATGGCATTACCGGTATGTGGGGGAAGAAGCCGCCCGGGATATCATGTCCCAGGGTCTCTGCCTGGAAGAATACGCTGCGCCTCCGACAGCCTAAGAACCTTTTTTGCAAAAAAGGTTCTTAGGAATCTCCAAAAAACTTCAAGCCATACTGAGGTGCCAGGGAACCCGCAGCCAAGGCGGCCCGGTTCTGTTCCTTTCCCGCGCTACTTCCCGCGTTTGTCTTTGGGAATCACCTTGCATTTGCCGCCAGGCCGGGCTGTCATAATGAACACCTCTGAAAGCTCCAGCCCCGCGCACCTTGCCTGCTCCCTTGCCCAGGCAGGGGTTTTCCCCACCAGCTCCAGGGAGTGGCTGGAAAGGCAGCCGTCGCTGACCACCACCACTTCCAGGGAGGCGGAATCCACCTTCACTCCGGCCTGTTTGGGGGTGAGGCTGTCGTTGGCCGCCTTTTTCAAGAGGCTCATGGCGCCGTTTGTCTCCACAATGGCATACTCCACGTCCTCCAGGGAGAAGCACCCGCTCTGGCGCAGTTCCTCAAACAGATCCTCCGTGCTCATACGGAGCCGGCGCAATTCCCCCTGGAGCACACGTCCCTTTTCGATGACTACAATGGGCTTGCCGCACACTGCCTGCCGGAAGCTTCCGCTTTTCAGCATCAGCAGGGACACCACGATTTCGCACAGCACCAGCGCTGCCATGGGAATAAGCCCGTTCCATAAAGGATCGCCCTGCTGCTGGATAGGCATCACCGCCAGCTCGGAAATCAGGAGGGTAACCACCAGTTCGGAATTCTGAAGCTGGCTCACCTGCCGCTTGCCCATAATCCGCACGCTGAGCAGGATGGCCCCATACATGATAAATGTACGCAGTAAGGATGTCAGCATAAAAAATCGCCATAGGATACAGCGTTCGCGCAAAGCGGGCCACCCGCCTTTTGCGCCCGGTATCATTCCTTTCTTCCCGTTATGTGACTATAGTATCCCAAGAAACGCCCAGTTTATGGGCGTTTCTTTCTGCATATTTTTGCTTTTTCCGGCGAATACTAGCCGTATAAAAGGGGGGCGCAGCATGGAAAGGGTATCGGCAAAGCTGGAGGAAAACAAAACATATCTGCAGGGCCAGTTTCAAAAATCCATGGACTTCATGCTCCGGGAGCTGGAGCTTTCCGGCACCGGGGCGGCGCTGTTTGCCCTGGACGGCCTGGTAAGCAAGCAGACCATCACCCTGAGCATTTTAAACCCCCTGATGGGCGCGCCTGTTATGCCCGGGGATGGGGAAATGAAGCTGAAATTTATTGAAAAGAACGTTTTAGGCTCTGTGGAACAGAAACGGGAAACCCAGATGGAGCAGGTGCTGCTGCTTTTGATGAGCGGCTTTGCGGTTCTGTGCATAGACGGCTGCGGGGAAGCGCTGGTATTTGGCGTGCAGGGCTTTGAAAGCCGGGGGCCGGAGGAGCCGCAGAACGAGGTGATGCAGCGGGGGGCCAAGGACGGTTTTACAGAAAGCTATCAGGCCAACATGGCCATGATACGCCGCAGGATGAAAACCACGTCCCTGAAGTTTGAGAAGGCCCAGGCAGGGAACCAGAGCCACACTCCCCTGGCTATCTGCTATCTGGAGGGCATCGCCTCGCCCCAGGTGGTGGAAAAGGTGAAAAAACGGCTGAAAGAGTGCGATTTGCAAACCGCCCTGGGGGCGGGATACCTGGCGGGCTTTTTAGAGCGGGGCGGGAGCGTTTTCACCGGGGTGGGCATGAGCGAGCGCCCCGACGTGGTGTGCGGGAAAATAGAGGAGGGCCGGGTGGCTGTCCTGGTGGAGGGCACTCCCAGCGTGCTGCTGGTTCCCTTCCTGTTTGTGGAAAATTTCCAAACCCTGGACGACTACCTCACCCGGCCCTTTTACGGCACCTTTATCCGCTGGCTGAAATACCTGGCCTTTTTCCTCAGCGCCTTCCTGCCCGGGCTGTACGTGGCGATTACCACCCACCACCCGGAACTGCTGCCGGAAAGCCTGCTTTTGAAAATCGCGGAGGCTGAAGCCCAAACACCTTTCCCGGTTATGGCGGAAACCTTGCTTTTATACTTCCTCTACGAAGTTTTGCGGGAGGCGGGCCTGCGGGCGCCCCGATCCCTTTCCGCCACTGTGAGCATTGTAGGGGGCCTGGTGGTGGGAGACACAGCGGTGTCGGCGGGGCTTGTCAGCGCCCCTTCCCTGCTGGTGGTGGCCCTCACCGCCATAGCGGGCTATGCGGTGCCCCGGCTTTACGAGCCTTTGGCCCTTTTACGGCTGGCCTTCCTGCTGGCGGGGAACTTTTTAGGGGTGTGGGGCGTGATGCTGGGGCTGGCGCTGCTGCTTTTGAACCTGTGCGGCTCGGAAAGCTTCGGGGTGCCCCTGCTGTCCCCGGTTGCGCCCTACAGCGGAAGCCTGGCCTTCCGGGACGTGTTCGCCCGGGCAGGCTGGCAGAAGCTTTCCCGCCGGGACGCCAAGGTGCAGGACATGCCCGGCAGCCGGGAAACAGGGCAATAAGGACTATCATTATATTATCCGGAAATGTATGGATACCGGGCCTGCAAGGCCGCTTACACCCCACAGCGGGGGCGGGTAAAGGTTTTGGGGATTCTTAAGGGGTATTTTCCTCAAAAATACCCCTTAAGCCCCCTGGCAGAAGGAGGAAACAGGATGGCAGAGCGGAAAATCAGCGCGGCGCAGTTTTTCATCAGCATGTTCGTGTCCCGGGTGGTGGTGACCATTGCGCTGAACGCCCAGTATACCGGGGGGGAAAATATGCTGGACAGCATGGTGTCTTATGTGCTTGCCATGGCCCTGGGGTTTATCATTGCCCTGCCTGTGTGGGGCCTGCACAGACGCAGGCCGGGGCTGGATGTCAGCCGGGCAGCGGTACTGGATATGGGCTTTGCGGGAAAAGCCGTGCCCCTCCTCTATTTTGCCTATTTTGTGGTGATAAACGGCGCGTCTCTGGCGCTGTTCCAGCTTTTTCTCATGGACATCATAAACCCCGCCTTTTCCGCCGCCCTGGTGACGGCGGTGCTTGCCGGGGCCGCCCTTTACGGGGCCTTGAAAGGCATTGAAACCATTGCCCGGTGCGCCACCTGCGTGTTCGTGGTGCTGCTGTTGGGCTGCGGGCTGGTGTTCGGCATTGTGGCCTGGCGGTTCTCCCCGGAAAACCTGGAGCCGCTTTTCTATAACGGCTTTTCCCAAACCTATGCGGGTGTGCTGCTCTTTATCGCCCGCACCTCCATCTTCGCGGATATGGCCATGCTCCTGCCCATGGTGAAGGGGAAAAAGGGGCTGGGCTTTGCCTGCTGGGCAGGGGGGACGGCGGTGTTTGTGTGCCTGCTCCTGTTCCTGGTGGTGGGGTGCCTGGGGCGGTACGCATACACCCAGAATTTCCCGGTGTATGCCCTGGCCTCCATCACCCAGGTGCGATCCATGCAGCGGCTGGACGCGGTTTTCACCGGCGTGTGGATGATGGGGCTGGTGGTGAAGCTGGCCTTTGACATGTACTGCTGCCGGCTGTGCGCCGCTGCCCTGCAAAAGGAACCGGGAGAGGCAAAAAGCGGGGCCTGGCTTTCCGCCGCGCTGATGCTGGGCCTGGCCCTGTGGGCCGCTATGTCCCCCCTGGCCCAAAGGTTTCTGCTGGACACGAGGATCCTTTTCCTGTGTACAGCGGCGGCAGGCTTTGCCATCCCCCTGCTGGTGCTGGCGGCGGACTTACTTTCCCGGCGGGGAGAAAAACAGACAAAAAAGGCCCCGTAAGGGGCGCTGACAGGAGGTATGGGAATGGCTCTATGGAAAAAAGCTTTGGCCCTGGCGCTTGTGGCGGCGCTGATGCTCTCCATGCAGGGCTGCGGATACCGGGAGCTGTATGAGCGCCTGCTGATACATGGCATCGGCGTGGACGCTGTGGAGGACGGCTTTTTGGTGACAGTGCGCTCCTCTGTGTCCCCCGAGGACGAGGGGGAGGAGTGCTTCACCAGCACCGGGAAATCTGTGCTGGAAGCCCTGACAAACCTCTCCCTTTCCACAGGCCGGGAGCCTTTCTATTCCCACAACTACCTGGTGGTGTTTGGGGAAACCTGCGCCCGGCAGGGCCTGGATAGCTGCCTGGATTTTTTCATCCGCTACTACAACACCCGCCCTGCGGTGCAGGTATATCTGGCAGAGGGGAGCGCGGGGGAAGTCCTCTCCTTTGAAAAGGACGGGAAGCTTTTACGGATGTCGGAGCTGCAGGAGCTGGGAAAAAGCGGGCAGCTTAACGGCAAAGCCGTGGGGGCACAGCTTCTGGACTTTGTAAACGGGGTGAAGCGGGAAGGATCTTCCGCTGTGCTGCCGGTGCTGCGGGCAGGAAAAGAGGGGGTGGAGATTGCCTCTACAGCCTATTTCACCGGCTATAAGCAGGCAGGCGCCCTGTCCCTTTCCCAAACACGGGGGTATCTGGCGGCCAAAAACCTGCTGGAAAAAGGGGAAGCTGTGGTGCAGGGCAGCTTCGGGGCGGCAACCCTGTCCCTTTCCCAGTCTAAAGGAAAGATAGATGCCCGGATAGACGGGGACGGCCCGGTGTTCACCATTTCCGTAGAGGCGCAGGCAGATATCAGCGCCGTTTCCGGCGGGCGCAGCCGGCTGGGGGCCGGGGAGTATGCCCAGATAGAGAAAGAGGCCGCCGCCCTGCTGGAAGGGGAGGTACTCTCTGCCCTGGAGCAGAGCGTGCAGGAGGATAACTGCGACATCTTTGGCTTTGGAAACCTGCTGTACCGACAGTATCCCGCTTACTGGCGCACCGCCAGCGCCGGGTGGCACGAGGAAATGGCAGCGTGCCGCTACGAGGTGCGCACCTCTGTCCAGGTGCTGCGGCTGGAAGGATAGGGCGTGCCTAAAATCCGGTTTTTCCCGCCTTGCCAGGCGGCCAAAACAAACCGGAAAGCTGGTTACAATCCGGTTACAAACCGCAGGTTTTTACCTCCAAATTACCACAATTCACAATTTATTCATGATTCTTTTCAGACAAAAAGCGCCCTGCATACAGGGCGCTTTTACTGTTTAAGGAAGTGCTGATTAAATCTTGTGCGCATATCGCGCCGCCAGATTTGCCGTCAAGATGTGTGCAAAGCCGTTAAGCGCGATTTAATCAATGGTCCCCTAAATCCCATTCAGCCAGTATTTCCTGTCCAGCGTCCGGTACTGCACCGCCTCTGCCGCGTGGGCGCTGCCGATGACATCGCAGTTGTCCAAATCGGCAATGGTGCGGGAAACCTTCAGCACCCGGTCGTAGGTGCGGGCAGAGAAGCCGAATTTTTCAAAGGCCCGGCGGAGCAGGCGGCCCGCCTCCTCGGTGGTGGGGCAGGCTTCCCGCAGCAGGTTCGGCGGCAGTTGGCCGTTACAGGTGAAGCCCTTGCCCTCATAGCGCTCTGTCTGGCGCTTTCTGGCAGCGTTTACCCTGGCCCGCACCTGGGCAGAGCTTTCCTCCTCCCCGGCAGAGGAAAGGGCCTCAAATTCTACGGGCATCACCTCTACATGGAGATCCATCCTGTCCAGAAGCGGCCCGGAAATCCGCCCCAGATACCGGTCTACTGCCCGGGGCGAACAGGTGCAGGGCCGGGTGGGATGGCCAAAATACCCGCAGGGGCAGGGGTTCATGGCGGCCACCAGCATAAAACGGCAGGGATAGCTGGCGTTGCCCCCCACCCGGGAGATTGTAACCACCCCGTCCTCCATAGGCTGGCGCAGCACTTCCATGGCGCTTTTGGAAAACTCGGGGAATTCGTCTAAAAACAGCACGCCCGCCTAACTCTGCATGAGATACCAATTAGCAAAACGCCTGTGGCAGCACCGAGCCGGGGACTTTACCCCCCCCCCCCCCCCCCCTCGTTTTCACATGACATAGGCAATTTTGTTGACCCCAACTACACCGCGTTTCATCACCTTGATGCTTATTGTGCTGTATTCAACCTTGCCTATAGAGACACGCTCTAAAGATACCCTTGGGATTTCACAACGCGCAATATCCTTTTCCTTAATTTTGATAACATCTAAGCCTATGTACTCCAGAATATCGGGCGGCAATTCGTAATTCTGGTCAACAAGCCCGAAACAGGTGAAGCCGGAATCCGCGCAGAAGGATAAAAACACCTTTTCGCCTACCTCAAGTGTGACGCTCGCTGCAACACTGCCAAGGAAGCTCCCTAACAGATAACCGACCACGGGGATTACTGGCTGGAGAGCAAGCCCTCCACCGATAGCCGCAGCGGAAACTATGACTTCTTTGGTCAATGCGTAGCCCATCTGTCCAGGAGTGCTTTTCCCGCAGGCAACATTAAAGCTGTATTTCATGGCATCCATAACTATGACAGTTATTGCACCAATTACTGTGCTATCAGCACCCATGAATGCTTTGCCAAGTTTTCCCGCTTGGCAGGCGATGGTCAAGCCAGATGAAACGGAGCCTCGGATAAACCCTGTTGCGGAAGCCGATATAGCTGTCCAGCCAGACCGCTTAAGCTGGGCAATATCTATCTCGCCATTTTTTATCAGGTAGTCAATGGCTTTGAATATCTCAGGAGCCATTTGAAGGACAAACGTAATGACGGCAGACGTATAACCTGCTTTAAGGGCCTGCTTAAAAATGTACTCTCTGGTAATCAAATCTAAGCTGATTCCAAAATTTGCAGCATCAAAGTCCTCTTCTTTTGCCAGGGCAGCAATAGCCTCGGATTCATCCTTCGTCAAAGGAATGGACTCCGTGCCATCACTGGCTTTGATCCTGTCACTTAGCCTTTCGAGGGTTTCTTTATAGTTCTGGTAGACAGCAGCACGATTCGGTCCTTCTTTGCCAAGTTCCTCATTCATTTTCCGGGTGAGGTAGGCAATCGCATCATCCATTTGATCTGAAGGAATGATGCGACCTTGCCCATAATAGACGGATTTGAGTAACTCTTGAGTCTCATTGGGGTAGCCGTATCGTGCGATGTACTCCTCAAAAGTCATCGGGCTTCCAGCTCTGGGTTTGCTTAAGTACTCATGATAGGCTTCGATCACATTTTTGGCCTGCATTGCGGCTGAACCCTTAGAGCCCTTCCCGCTGCCATAATATTTCAGACTAAAGGGGACCTTTGATCCGTCAGCCGCATGAAGGGTAACATCAACAGAAGCGTGACCGTTATCGCCCTCCCTAACGGCTTTAGCTACAGAATCTCGCAAAGCGGCATTTATGTTAAAGGTTCCGCTATGCCATGCCTCGGCTATGAATCCTTTTAGTTGTTCTGCCGCTTGATTGTTTGTTGAGAAAGCGTTAATCTCATCGTTTAGGGCTTGGATGGCATCTTCTACTCGTCCAACGTATGCAGCTCCGGCATCGGCACCCACTGCGGCTCCCCCATACTTAGAATAGAAATCCCAGCCCTCTTTCACCGCTTCAGTAACAACCATGGCTTATCCCTTCAAAAATTGGTCGAGGTGGTTGTAGTACAGCTCATTCATGCCAAGCATCAGCATTTGCTGGCGAACGATTTTCCCATCATCAAACCCGTCTTTTATCAAGCTGGCAGCGAAAGCTGGCCAGACAAAAGGCAAGAAAGCGGTCGCTAATCCCTTCCCCACGGTTCGTTTATTTAACCCCAGCTTCTTTTCCTTCTTGGTCACCCCATTTTTAACTTTAGTGCGTAATTCAGCCAAGAATTTCTCGTAGTTCTCTTTCTTCTTTAGGGCTTTTTCATCAATCGTCAAAAGAGCCTGAGAACCCGCCCAACCGTAGATGATGCCATATTTGTCATACTTAATGTCCATTATAGGCGACAACTGGTCACTACCCTTAATATCATCAATGAGCAAGACCTTAGACTTTATCGTTCCCGCCTCCTTATTTTGAATCCAGACTTTCTCGGTCCACGGCACGATTTCGACACTACCATCTTCGACACCGACAATCCTATCTTCATGGTCATCATCGGTTTCCAATAGCTTGCGAAGCTGGTTGATTGCCATTTCATCCCTGTTCTTGTAAACGACAATAAGTGTTTGCATAGCTTCTTTTCTCCTTCCAATCTATGATGTCAGTGCATATATGAGAGAATGTGTACTATGGTTAGACAATAGTCAGCTAATTATAGCACAACCTATCATAAAAAGTCAAAACTTCTGAGGCCGTGGAAACGGCTTTTTTTCTTTTGTGGAAGGCCCCCTTCCCTTCCGTCAAGTATAATAAACAGGCGCATTTTTGCGCCCCTACGCATCGGTTTATATGCGGGGAGGGAGGTGATTGAATGAAAGGGAAAAAGAAGGGGAAGACCGCAGGGCCGTCCAAGCAGGAGCGAAAGGACGCAGTACGCAAAAAGGTCCAGGAGGCGTTCTCTGGCGAGGTGAAGGTCGAAATCATACCAGCGACTTATGATCTTGAGCCGGAGGTGCCAAGGGTGCTGCGTGTGGCTGCTTACTGCCGCGTCAGCACCGACCAGGCCAGCCAGACCGGGAGCTACGAGTTGCAGGTGCAGTATTATGAGAATTACATCCAAAACCACCCCGGCTGGGAGTATGTAGGCACTTTTGCAGACGAGGGCATTTCTGGTACGAGTGTCGCCAAGAGGAAACAGTTCAAGGAGATGATCGAGGCTTGCAAGGAGGGAAGAATCGACCTCATCATCACGAAGGACATCCGCCGCTTTGCGAGGAACACCCTCGATTGCCTGTCCTACATCCGGCAGCTTAAGAAACTCGACCCGCCAGTTGGAATCCTCTTTGAGGACGAGCATCTGAACACACTGGATAGGGGCATTGACGCCATGCTTGCCCTGTTGAGCAGCGTTGCACAGGGTGAGTCGGAAAACAAGTCGGAGGCCATCAAATGGTCGTACAAGAGGCGTTTTGCCAAAGGCATGACGCTTGCTCCGACCTGGGCCTTGCTCGGCTATGACACCGATGAGAAAGGGAATATGTTCATTGTGCCGGACGAGGCTGATACCGTGAGATTCATCTACGCCAACTACCTTGACGGGGTATCGGTGAAAGAAATCGCCGCTATGCTGACCGCCGCCCAGGTGCCGACCGTGAAGGGCCTTGAGGTGTGGCCAGTAGGGAGCGTTTACAACATCCTCCGAAATGAAAAATACTGTGGGGATGTTATCAATCAGAAGACCGTCACCCCAGATTTCCTCGACCATAAGGTGGTCAAGAACCGGGGCCAGGAGCGGAAGTACATCGTCCGCGACCACCACCCCGCCATCATCGAGCGGAGCGATTGGGACAAGGTGCAAGCCATGCTCTCTGACCGCAGCCGCAGGCGCGGGCGGACGAGGAAGGACAAGCCCATCGAGCGGCTGGCAATCACCACTATCAAGCGGGGACGTTTGAAGGGCTTTGTCGTCCTTGACCCCCACTGGAGCCGAAAGGACTGGACGAAGGTCCTGTCCGCACTGAACATTCAAAGCGAAGAAAAGGAGAATTGATTATGTCCATGTTGAGCAAGTTCGAGGTCATCGAGATCGTGAAGCACGTCCCACCCATGTCCCTCATCATCGAGCCGACCAAGCTCCGGCAGACGCGGGGCATCGTGGAGGCGTTGGAGTACGCGCCGTTCGTCCACTACCTGCTGGACAGCGGCTCCAAGAAGCTGGCCATCCAGGTGACCACCGAGAAGGACCCGCAGAAGGTCGCCTTCTCCAAGGAGAAGGACGAGCAGGGCGCGTTGGCGGTGCTGTACCAGAACAGCAAGCTGGTGGAGACCATCCGGGCGGTCATGCCGGAGTGGGACCCCAGCAAGAAATACAAGGTCCCCGGCACCTACAGCAAGACGGACAAGGCCATCATCTTCGACTTGAAGAAGGGTGTGCCGTATGCCCGTGGGGAGCATAAGAAAAAGGGCGAGGCCACTGAGGAGTAAGCGAGGCAGGCCCGGATGAGAGGGGGCTGATAACGAAGAAAAGGGGGCGACCGCCAGCGTTGAACTGGTAGGTCGCCCCATTGCTGTGATTACACTTGTTAGTATCCCTTATTTGAGATAAGGCGCCTAATCATCGGGTTAGCTTGTCGGTCAGCCAAACGGTGATCTTCGGAGTCTGAGAGATAGGTCTTAATGTATGAATAAATCCCTTTGGTAATCTTGCAGGTTGAACCGCCGTTTTCGGTAATTCCGCCCTCGTTTAACGCCACATTGTTGCAACCACCAGCACAGAAAGGAAACACTTCACAGTTTTGGCATTTGTATCGCCGTTCGATTGCGCCCTCAAGAAGGCGGCGAAAACCATCGGATTGGAACGCATCGGATAATTTGTCGTAATCCCAAATGCTCCCCAGGCCAAACTCATCCGGAAAGTATCGATTACATGGAACAATGCTTCCATCATATCTTATGCCTAACCACTTGCCAAGACATGACGTATATTTACAAACACTCTTTTTCCCAAAAATGATGAATTTAAGGATTCTTTCAAAGTAGTCCACATGGACGTTGCATTTTGCATCTGCAATCCAGTAATCAAAGAATTCTTGTAGCCGCTGAATTGTATGTGATGCATCCAGAGCCAATTCAGAATCATTCACTGCTGTAGTGTGAACATAGGGGTTGATACTATAATTGGCGTTTAGACGTTTAAATAATTCATAACTTTCAATGAGAGTGTCCACATTTTTTCGGGACAAAACCATGATGAAACCGCAGGCTTTCCCGCGGCTCAGAAGTTTTTCCCGTCCAGCTAATATCCTTTCGGAGTCTCCTCTTAAATACTCATTGTTTATCCCATCAAATGAGCTCCCCACCCCGATATGGCTGCTACATAGAAAATCTGCCATATCATCGGTAAGAAGAGTCAAATTGCTCTGCATCCGATTTATTACATGAACACCAGGGTATGACGTTTGTAGCTGTAAGGCTTCTTCAAAAAAAGATTTACCCATGCAGAGAGGTTCTCCGCCATGCCAAATGATGAGCACATTTTGATAGCAGGCAAAAGTAATGTCATACAACCTACGTAGTGTCTCACCACTCATTCTTCCCTCTTTTTCGTGGAAACTACTATGGAAACAATAAACGCAATTCATGTTACAGCAATCCGTGGGCATTACCAAGAGATTAATTTTATTCTTCATTCCAGGGCCTCAGTAGTCATCGTGCGAATCCTCGTGCTTTGTATCGGTGTAATCATCGTAGTCATCATGGGTATCTTCGTGTTGAGTATCCGTATAGTCATCATGGTCTTCATGGTCGTCATACCAATCATCATCTGTGTGGGTATCACGGCAATACCAATCATCATCGTGATCATTACCTTCATCAGTATGGCGATTCCTGCAAGAATAGTCATCGTCATAATCGCTACCTCTATCTGTGTGATCATCATAACCGTAGGAAGATGAATACCCGGTTTGGCTCTCATACTCGGAAAACAGTTCATCGATGCTCATCAGCGCCCACCCCCAGTGAAGAGATATGGAATAATTCTACCATCCAGCGTTAATCAATCATATCACCGCACAAAGGTCATGTCAAGGCCAGTGCAACCACACAAATCCAGCCCTTATTGATTCAATTTCATGCCCAGAACCAAATACTGAAAAGGCTGACAGCAAAACGGGGGCGACCGCCAGCGTTGCACTGGAAGGTCGCCCCCGTCTTGGGTTGCTGGTGTCAGGTTATGTCCTTGGCCCGAAGCTCGGTGCCATCGAGCAGGAAGAAGTCGATGCTCCCGTCAGGGTGAACGAGGCAGCGTTCCAGCACCTTGTTCACGATGGCGGTGTCAAGCCCGGTCAGTGGCTCGGCATCGGCGGTGAGGTTAATGAGCTGCTCTGCGCGGTAGGCCAGGAGTGCGTTCTCATCGGCGCACTCGACTGTCCGCTCCCACTCCGGGAGGTACTTCTCCCTGTATGCCAGGAGATAGTTCCAGGCATCCACGAAGGCTTGATGTAAGGCCCGCTCCTCGATCTTCTCACAGCCGCAACCAGGCACTCCCTTCACCTCATAGTAACTGGAACACATCCAGACGATTTTCTTGGCGTTGAGGCGGGTCAGCGTCCGTCTGCGGAAAAGCCGACCACACTTTCCGCAGAACACCTTGGTGGAGAAGGGCTGCTCGTCCGTGTAGCGACCACTGGTTCGGAGCTGCCCAGCGTCCAGGTAAAGGCTCCGCCGCTCGATCTCCATCTGGACGATGTCCCACAAATCCTTGGGGATGATGGCCTCGTGGTTGTGCTTGACCCAAACCTGGTCAACCTCGCCATTATTCTTGACTGTCTTTTTACTGAGGTAGTCGGCGGTATAGGTCTTTTGGAGTAACGCATCGCCGGTGTACTTCTCATTGCGGAGGATGCCCATGATGGTGGACACACACCACTTCGGCTCTCCCATGACTCCGGGAACTCCCTCCTCCCGGAGCCGCCGAGCAATCACCCCAGGGCCGTTGCCGTCCATGAACTCAGCGTAGATGCGGCGAACAATAGCGGCCTGCTCCGGGTTTACCACCAGCCTCCCATCCTTGTCCTTGTCATAGCCGAGGAAGCGGTTGGTGTTGAGATGCAGCACCCCTTGGGTGAACAGGTAGCGGATACCCCAGGTGGTGTTCTCCGAGATGGAGCGGCTCTCGTCCTGGGCCAGCGAGGAGAGGATCGTGAAAAGCAACTCGCCGGAGCCGTCCAGGGTGTTGATTCCCTCCTTCTCAAACACCACCCCGATGCCCAGGTCTTTGAGCAGCCGTGTGTACTTTAGGCAATCCTGGGTGTTCCGGGCGAACCGGCTAATCGACTTCGTAATGACCATGTCAATTTTTCCGGCCTTGCAGTCGGCAATCATGCGGTGGAACTCCTCTCGGTGGCGGGTGTTCGTGCCGGTAATGCCACGGTCGGGGTAGATGTCCACCAGTTCATACTCCGGGTGCCGCCGAGCATAGTCGAGGAAATACTCCTTCTGGTTTTCAAAACTCAGGAGCTGATCCTCTTGCTCAGTGGAAACGCGGCAGTAGGCAGCAAGGCGGATTCTGTGCTGTCGGGTGGCGGCACGGTTGCGGGTTTCTGGCCTCGCAGGGATGTGAAGGACTTCTCTGGTTGGTGTGCTTACTCTTGGCATAAATCATCTTCCTTTCCATATTGGCACTCGCTGAATGCCTCGTATTCGTCTTTGGGGAGGGCGGTGAACCGATGCATCCCGAACTCGTCATCGTAGGGGATAACGGTCACTGGCTCATCGAACTCCCCCCAAGCTAACGTAACCTCCGCTGGGAGCCAGATGCCCTTGCAGGCCGCAGCCGACACCTTGATGTTGGTCTTGCAAGCCCAATACTCCCGGCGACCGTTGCTCCATTTGTGGATAAGCCTCTCGCCGCAGTAAGGGCAGAACAGTTTCCCGGTCATGGGGTAGTGGGTGCGGCAGGAGCGGGGTTGAGAAGGAGGGGGAGGTAGAGGGTTGTCCAGGTGTTCTCTCCGCTGGGCAAGGACGGCCTGGACTTCATCCCAGAGATCGGGAGGGACGATGGCATCGTGGTTGTGCTTGATGTACCACTGGTCTTGCTCCCCACGGTTCGGATGGCTGATGCGGCGGCTGTCTTTGACCGTTTTCTGCAAAACTAAATCGCCCTTGTACATCTCATTCCGAAGTACACGGGCGACACCAGTATCATCCCATTTCCCACCTTTGGGGGCCGGGATATTATTTTTGTTGAGATAGGCTTTGATTTTCGAGGCCCACACTCCCCTCGCAGCGAGGTCGAACATCAGCCTCACCACTTGGGCCTCGTCCTCTTTGACACAGAGGTTTCCCGCCCTGTCAGCGCAGAAGCCGTAGGTGCGCTCCGAAGCGGCTGTGCGAATCTGCTGGGCGAATTTGTGCCGGTACATCATCCTTGCGCCCTGGCTGGCACTCTCGCTCTCAGCCTGGGCGAAGGCCCCCTTGATGGTGAGCATCAACTCCCCGGAGGCGGAGAGGGTGTCGATATTCTGTAACTCGAAGAACACCGAGATACCCAGGGCCTTCAACTCGCGTGTGGCATCCAGCAGGGTGTAGGTGTTTCTGGCAAACCGAGAGATGCTCTTGACCAGCACCATGTCGAACTTCCCGCGCCGTGCATCTTGGAGCATCTGCTGAAAACCAGGGCGGTTTTCTTTATAGCCCGTTATCCCTTCGTCACTGTACACCCCAGCGAACTCCCAAGCAGGGTTATCGCTGATGAGCTGCTGGTAGTATGCGGTCTGGTTCACCAGTGAATCCTCCTGCTCCTCGGTAGCTGTGGACACGCGGGCGTAGGCACAAACTCGGAGCCGTTTGCCGGAATTTCGGTTTTTTCTGGGAATAATACGGATGCGCATGGGCCATCCTCCTTTCCTTTCGGGGTAGTCTATCTATCACTCTAAAGGGCCGATTAGTCAAGTAAAAGGTTGCGATTTTTTGAGTAATTCTCAAAGGCAAAAAAGGAAGGCCGGACTGATTTTGTCCGGCCCATTCTGGGGTTGAATGGTTAAAGCTGGTACTTTTTGATGATGTAGGCCATGTGCTGCTGTAACTCGAAAACTGCATTGTCTGGTAACTTCTGTGATGTCAGGGCTTTGGGAATCTCCAGTTTTGAGCGGCCCAGCTCATCCCGGACCAGTTGGATTTTGCCCTTTTCAAAGTTGATGTACTTGAGCGAATAGCCCTCGGTCAGCCATGCCTCCGCCATCATGTTGCAGTTCTGCCGTGGATACCACCAGTCCTTATTCTTCCTTGCGGATGCTGGCAGTGGTCTACCATCAATTTTTTCAATTTCCTTGAATGTCAGAGTTACCGAGGCAGCAGTACAGGCAGCAAAATACTGCTTCAGTTTAATATGCTTCCAGTTCTCCGGGATTTCCTTCTTTTGCCTCGTCCCCTTTGGCGGAGCCGCCTCGATTTCTCCCAGAGCTGCCATAACGTCATAGGGTGTCATGGCTCCAATATCCTCCATCGTCCTATAAACCTCAAAACTGCTCTGCTCACAGATTTTGTGGATATAAGCGGAGTTTTTTATCGATGGAGGCCGGGAGAGGTCTATCTGCACCACCGTGCGGGGTTGGTCTACCAAAATCGGGCGACCGCAGTAGAAACAGATGCCACCCTGCCGCTCCCACACGGCCCGATACTTCCCATTAACATTCCTGATATCGCTGGCATGGGTGCGGTGGTCAATGTAGTCCGTATCAAGGAATGGATTTGCATTTGTTTTGATTTTTGCGTGTTCCAGAAGCAGGGTGTCCGCCAGCCGGATGACACGGACGCTTTTATCTTCCGGCAAAGCATAGCAGTGGCGACCATCTGCCTCTTTGTACCAGTATCTGTCGATTACCTTTTTTTTCGCCAGCTTGGGGTGTTTAGCGAAAGCGGCCTCAAGCAGAGCGGCTTGCACGGCGGCATCGACCCGTTTGAATGCGTCTCGTGCATCGCTGTAACGATGGTAATTTGCCCAGCCACGCAGTTTTTGATTGACCAGAATGATAAGGTCACGCTGGGACTTCCGAAAGGTCTGAATCGTCTCTTTCAAGTTGGTGATGATCCTTTGGACGGCCCGCTCTGAAGGGTAAGAATAGATAAAGCCGTTCTTCTTGATGAACGTCTGCCCAAGGAAATCAAAGCCCTCGTCAACAGTGCGGATGTGTGTTTTCTCCTTGGAGAGTGTCAGGCCCCGTTCAGCAAGAAAGCTGGAGAGCAATTCGATGACCCTTTCCGCATCAGTACGGGTGCGTACCGTTATGAGGATATCATCCGCAAACCTAATCAGATTTCCGTTTGCAAAGTCATCTGGGTATTCTGTTCCAAACAGCCCGCGGTAGATGTATTTTTGCAGACCATCCAGCACATAATTCCCCAGATATGGGGATAGGTTGGCTCCCTCAGAGATACCTTCGCCCTCTGCTGGGAACAGCTCTCCGGCAAACACTATCCCAACGGAGAGCAGCTCCCGCAGCACCTTCTTGTCCATCGGAACATTTTCTAAGAGCCAAGAATGGTGAATATGCGAAAAGTATGCCTTGATGTCCCCGCAGACCACCACGCTCGGCGCATTGTTTCCTTTGAGGCTCTCCAGCACATAGGCTTGGGCATCTTGCGTTGAGCGGCCCGGACGGAAAGCAAAGGACTTCCTCTCTGCCTGGGCCTCTGCCACGGGGATGAAGGAGTATCCATAGAGGACATTAATGGCCCGGTCAAAGTAGGTCGGTATCCCGGACTTGCGCTCCTTGCCCGTGTTCTTCGATATGATGTTGATCTGGCGCAAAGGCTGTGCATGGTAGTCCTTTGAGGTCAGGCGCATTGCCGCCCTCATCATCTGGCCTGGGGTGCGCCATCGAACACCGTCCACCCCAGGGCCGGAGCCTGAGTTGGCAACGTGCCGGACAGCGAGGCACTTGATGTCCATGTCTCTGACGATGCGTTTTTGTATGTCGCCCACGGCTTTACTGTCCTTGCGAAAAGCCGCCTTTGTCAACTCCCCCTGCCAGCGTCTCAGCTTTTCCTCGGCAGCGGGCCAGTCGATATCGTCCCACAGTTTTCCCAACTGCTCATCTGTGAATTCAATGCCCATTATAGGTCAAGCTCCATCAGAATTGGGCAGTGGTCGGAGCCAAGAATGTCCGTCAGGTGTGCTACATCGACCAGCCGCGAGACAAGCCCATCTGAGAGGAAGAAGTAGTCGAGCCGCCAGCCGCGATTCTGCTCCCGTTTTTTCAGTCGGTTGCTCCACCAGGTGTAAGCCCCTTCCCTGTCAGGGTAAAGGTAACGAAAGGCATCGGTGAAACCGCTCTCCATCAGGGTTTCGAGGTTAGACCGCTCATCAGACGCATATCCCATCTGCGCCCAATACTGCCGAAGATTTTCTGGGTAAATGTCAATGTCCGACATAGCCACATTGAAGTCTCCACAGGCGACAACAGGCTTTTCCTCCGCCAGACTGCACACATACCCCCTGAACGCTTCATCCCATTCGGTGCGGAACTGGTGCCGTTGCAGATTCTTTTGCGAATTTGGTGCGTAGGCGTTCACAATAAATAGTTTAGGAAATTCCAGAGTGACCACTCGCCCTTCGCAGTCAAGGGCTTCCACGCCGAGACCCCTAATCTCACAGATTGGGGCTTTGCGGGTCATGGTGAGGGTACCAGAGTAGCCATCCCTCTCGCTGGGATTCCAGAAGTGCTGATACCCAGCCATGACCTGCGTTTGCTGCTTTGTTCTGATCTCCTGGCAACACACCACATCAGCTCCGAGAGCCTCGATAGCTTGAAATGAGTTGTGCTTCACACAGGACAACAGGCCGTTCAAATTCCAAGAAATGATTTTCATTTCAGACACCTCCGCGCCCATTATACTGATTTCTCACTTGGAACGCAAAGGGGCACCCCGCTGGCCTTGATGAGACCAGCGGGGTGTAGACACGACGGCTTAGATTTTCTGTGCGTAGTCGAGTGCAATCCAGCCTGCGCCGGACTTCAGCCTACCCCAACCCTTGGCAGAGCCAGGGCCGTTCTTGACCTCGGTGATGGTGAACACCCCGGCCCCGGTGAACTTCCCGGTCATGGCGGTGTCGGTGCCAGGGCCAGTGCGAATACGGAGGTCGGTGGCAGTGACCCTCACCTTGAAGGGAACGGCGGCAGGAGCCGGAGAAGCTCCGCCAGCGGTGGCGAGGATAGCCTTGAGGATGGTGACGATCTTCGCCCCGTATCCCGCGCCGGTGGCCCAGCCCTTGCCCTGGGGATTCTCTTTCTGGCCCAGCCACTCCACCACCTCGGCGCAGCCCCGCGCCACATACTTGAACCGGGGGTCGATGCACTCACCCTTCAGCGGCTCGGTGGAGGCGTAGGCTTTGAGGTGCTGCACCTGCGCACGGATGCCGAGCTGGGCCGTGGAGAAGGAATTACCCTTCAGCCCATTGGCGGTGACACCCATGCCGCAGAAGTTGTTCTGCTCCAGCGTGACGGCGGAGCCAGCGAAACCGAAGTTCCCGGTTTCCAGACAGGACTGCGCAAAAGCGATGTCGCCCCGCACACCCTCCGCTGCCCCCTCGGACAGATAGAGCGGCACCATGTCCAGAACGTTCTGGGCGACCTTCGGATTTTTGGCCTTGATGTAGGCTTTCATCTGCTCCGCAGTAGCCACCGCCGCACCCATGATCTTCGTGCCGGACACACCGCCGGGGGCAGCGGCCCCACCGCCCATTGCGGCCTTGACCGCCTTGCGGAAGGTGTCCATGGTGTAGGGCAGGCCGAGCTGCGTCCAGAGATGCTCCGGGTCACCGTGGTTGGAGGCGATGCCCCGCTTGCAGCCCTCCTTGTGGCTGACGATGACCCCATCCCCCAGCGGGTCGAGGGAGAACTTCCGGCTGAGCATGGCGAACAGCTCCACCGCCGCCTGATAGGTGCGCTTGGCAACGGCCTGGGCGGTGGCAAGGTCAGAGCAGGTGAAAGTGGCCCCACCCGTATACCTGATGCAGCCCGGTTCGCACATCTCCACCCCGATGTGGGTGTTGTTGCCGCTGGCCCCGCAATGCCAGCCTCGGTGGTTCCAGGGGAGGCACTGGTACACGGTGCCATCGTTGCCGTCAATGAAGCCGTGGACACAGGCCCGGTCGTAGCTGGCCTTGTTCCAGTTGCGGACGAACACCTGGGCGCTGGGCTGGGGACAGCCCACGGAGTGGAGCATCAGCCCCTTGACCGTGATCTTCCGGCCCGCGGTGTAGCAGGGATTTTTGGTGAGGATGGACTCGATCAGCTTCATTCCCCGTCACCGCCCTTCTCCGCCCGGTCGTGGAGCTGCTCCAGCACGTCCTTCAGCTTCTGGGGAACAGGCAGGCCCAGGTGGGCGGCGTTCTCCAGCAGGGACACACCCTCGTTGGACAGGTAGAAGAAGATGATGGCCGTCCGAAGCACCGAGCCTGTGCCGATGACCTGCACATCAAGGATGTTCGCCACTCCCACCAGGAAGAAGATCAGCACCTTCCGGCAGATGCCGCGAAAGCCGACCTCGCTGGACAGCTTTTGGTCGTTGATGGCGCACATGACTCCGGTGATGTAGTCCACCACTGTGAACACCACCAGGGCGATGAGCAGGCCGTCACAGCCGCCCAGAAAGTAGCCCAGCCAGCCGCCCACAGCGGTGAACACCATCTGGATCGTGTTCCAGAACTCTTTCATGGAAAATCCCTCCGTTTCAAAAATGTGTAATAAAAAAGGCCATCCGCCAAGCGGCGGACAACCCTTCATCCGTTATTCGGTTGTCTTGGCCTTGATGTAGGCCGGGATGCCGTCTTTGGTCAGCACGGGAAGCCACGCGCCCGCGCCGGTGAAATCCATCGTCCCATCGAACAGCAGCTTGCAGACCACGGGGACACCAGCGGTATTGAGCCCGCTGATATACAGCGCGTTCTCGCCGGGGAGATAGGTGATGCACCCATACTTCGCCACCAACCCCAGGAGGCCCATGGTGTCGATGTAGCCCCAGCCGCTTGTAGCCAGCTTGGAGCCGAACAGCAGCCCCGTCCCCACAAAGATGAACCACATGGACTGCTCCGCCACATAGCAGACGGAATCGGTGAACAGAACAGCCCTGGACGGGAGTTTGATGTTGATGTCTCTCCACTCCGGCAGCGTCCCGCCGTTGTACCTTCCATGCATCAGAGTGACCTTTCGGTCAACGAGGTCCACATTGTAGAGGTATTCGTTATTGGCCCCAGAGGGGAGCGTGATCATCTGGGGAGTGTAATTCTCAGCAATAAATCTTTTTAGATACTTACCCCGTGTGTCCTTTTCGATTGCCTCGTTCATGTCAGTGTAGCTTTCGTATGAGTAGTAGGGGTCACTCTCCGGGGTACCATAGAGTGACTGAGAGACAGAGGCGATGCTAAACCAGAACTTCATTCCATAAACGTTGTCATCTCGCACACCCAAATAACGGGAAGCATAGATGGCTTCGTTTTGATTTTTCGGAGAGAAACCGAATTTTGCCGCCAGCTTTGCTGAGTAGACATAGTTCATGTTGGTGCTGGCACCGCTGCAGTAGCCCTGCTGCTGTTGGGCGGTAGTGGCATATTCTCCTGCTTTCCATGTAATGTAGTAGAAATAGGTGTCGTTAATGGATAGGGACATCATTTTTGTGCCACCCACATCTACCACATAGGGGATCGTGAACTGGGTAGCGGTTTGAGTGACCGAACCGCTCCTATAAGTCGTAACCGCTGTCATTTCAATTGAGGACTCTGAACCAGAGAACGACACCAATTCAAATAGGAGAATCTTTGTCTGAGTACCGCCAATCTGTGTCAGGTACAGACAGCCACCGCAGATGGAGAGATAAACAGGGCTTGCGCTGGATAATGTTTCCGCACCAGAAACAGGGATGGTCTTGGCGGTGCCGGTGGGCGGAATACTGACCAGAAGGTGGGCATCCACCAGATAGGCCCAGATGGAGCCGTTGAACACACAGGTATTGGTGATGGCTCCGGCCTTTTCCGCTGTGTAGGCGGTGAGCAGGTCGGTGGCGGTCGGCTCTTTGTGGTTGAGCAGCGGGAGCAGTTCGGGGTAATCGTCCTCGCTCACAAAGCTGCCGTCACACTTCACCCAATCCGGGCCAGGGTCGGCGGCACTGTACTTGATGGTGCCGACCGGGGGCGGGAGATTCTCGGCCTTGTGGTTCAGCTCCTCCCGCAACTCCTGGAGGCCGTCCTCCAGACCGGCGATGCTGGTCTCGGTGTCGGTGAACAGGTCCTTCAGCACATCGATCTCGCCCACCACATCGCGGGCGGTGAACACGCAGGTGCCGTCCTGCACCGTGTCGCCCACCTGGGCGATGCCAGCGTACTCCACAGGCTCCGCGGCGGCGGTCATACCAGCAGTGGTGCAGTAGAGTGTTACCCAGCCAGGAGCTTTTTTGCAGGTCACGAAGTCGCCCTTGAAGTATTCGGTGGACCGCTGGAGGGAACTGGCCCCGCCGCTGCCGGAGGCCCCGGTGATCTTCTCGAAGGTCGGCACCAGGTTGGTGATGCCCGTCCGGGTCACACCGAAGGTCGCCAGTTCCAGGTCGTAGGCGGTGTTGTTGAAGTTCACGTCCTCGTCCCCGGTCAGGTCGGTCAGCACCGAGGCCGTTTCCGTCAGGAGCTGGATCGGCTCGTCCGCATTGGACAGGTCCATGTGGATGTAGAGCCGCCCTTGGAGGGTGCCGGAGCCGCTGTTGAGGATGACGCCAACCTCGCAGTCGTACACCTCGAAGAACCGCCCCTTGATCATGCCGAAGCCCTGGGACACATGGAGGACGTTGCCTCTGGCATAGGTCACGTTGCAGCCCTTGAAGATGCCGTTGGTGCCGATGACCGTCTGCTGGATGATGGCATCGTCCAGCGGGGTCACGCTGCCGCCGCGAAAGGTTTTCAAAACGATGTTATTGGCCATTGCCGCCCCTCCTTAGAATTTTAGTCAGGTCCAGCCGGACGGTGCCGAACACCAGCTTGGTGTTTTTCCCGCGCTCCCGCCCGGTGAGGATGCTACGATAGGCCACCCCGTCCGAGGTGATGTCCACCTCCTGCCCGAACTCTATCCGCTCCGGCTTCACCAGCCCATCGTCATTCGCCATGGTCAGCTCGATGAGGTTGGAGTAGGCCAGCCCGGAGAACTTGTCGTGGGCGGCGCGGATGGCGGCGGCATCGAAGGTGCTGCCCTCCTCGCTCTGCACCGCCTGCATCTCGCAGACCACAGGGGTGATGCGGTCCCGGTCGTAGGTGTCGTAGCCCAGGTCGGGGTGGAGGTAGTAGGTGCGGGTGGTGGCGTAGTCGGCGCTGTCGTACAGCACCAGTTTGTTTACATCGGCGCTGACCTGCTTGATGGTGACGCTTTTCTTGATGATATTCGGAAGGTCAGCCTCGATGGTGAGGATGCTTCCCCCGGCCCGGCCCACCGAGAGGTGTATCTCCCGGTTCTGGATGTCCAGCGCGGCCTTCACCAAAATGCCATACTTCTGCATGGCGGGGATGATGACCGAGTCCATGAGGTTGACGATGTTGTAGTGACCGCCGCTCTGGGCCGGGGTGATGCGGAGGCTCCAATCGGCAGTGGCGCTGGTATGGACTACGGACAGGCCGTGGATGTTCTGGAGCGTGTCCGGGTTGTCGATAAAGGTCTCACGCACCCGGTCGCAGATAAACTCCTCCAGCGTCCCCTGGCCCTGGGCATCCACGTCAAAGAGGATGGAGGTGTTCAGCAGCTCCACCAGGGGCTTGTAGGAGATGGTTTGGAGCCGCTTGGAACGGTCGGTGCCGTAGCCGATCTCGGTGACCACCCCGGCGTACTCCTCGCTGCCCCGGCTGATGCGGATGAAGTCCTGCTTCTGCACATTGGGCAAAGCCAGCACCGTGATGGTGTTCTCGTCCGAGGTAAGGTAGTCCTCTTTGTAGGTGACCTCGTTGACATTGGTGTTCCCGACCATGGTGAAGTCAGGCCGGAAAATCTCTACACTATACGGTCTCATACGAAATTTTCCCCTCCACCATCATTTTCACTGTGTTCAGCCCATCGTGGGAAACGGAAATGCGGTTGCTCCCATGTTTCAAATGGAAGAACCGCTCCGTGGTGAAATCACAGAGCTGATAGCGGTCGGCAACAATGTCATCCGCCGCTCCGCGCTCGGTAATGCTGTACGGAATGCCGGTGGCATCCACCACCAGCTTGTGGTCTGCCATGATGAGGCCCTCGTAGCGGCCCGTCTCGAACAGCTCATTGTCCACATAGTGCTTCCAGACCGGGTTGAGGCAGGGGCCGAAGATGGTGACCTTGCAGGGGCTGTCCTCGTAGCTGTCGCTTTCGATGACCAGGGTGTTCTGGGACACCTCCGCGTAGGAGTAGGTATAGGTGTACGGATACACCTTTCCGCCGATGGACAGCACCCCGCTCTGCCGGGTGACGCTCTTGTAGAACAGCCCGGTAGCGAGGAATGTCACATCGCAGATCAGACCGCCGCCGCCCTCCATCAGCTCCCCCTTGGAAAGCTCGGTCAGCCGGACAGGGACCCGGTAAATTTCATCGGTCTGGTAGATGAGGGTGAGCGGCACCGCCCGGACGAACCGGGAGAAATCACGGTAGGTCTGGTAGGCGGCGGCTCCGCCGAACAGGATGCGGCCCGACAGCTCCCCCTGGGAGAACAGCTCCTCCAGGGGGATGAAGTCGGTGCCGACCTGCTCGTATTGGGTGCCGTCCTTGAAGCCCAGGCCAGCGATGGCGTGAAAGAAGGAGGAGCGGCTGTTCAGGTCCCAGCCGTCCCCCACGCCATTGGTCAGTCTGAATTTTCGGATCATAGCAGATTCCTCCCCAGCGTTCTGTTCATGCCATCGGACAGTTCGCCCACCAGGGTGCCGGAGTCCAGCACGATCTGGCGGTTGGCCAGCCGGGGCAGGTATTTGGTGACCACCTCGTACATGGCGTCCAGCCGAGCGGACAGGTCGGAGCCATTGTCAGCAGCGGCAGTCTCGGTGTATCTCCCGCTGCCAGTCTTTAGAGCGTCTAAGCTGCCCGCCGCCACAGATACAGTTGGGGTGAAGGCCAGATCGTCCGCCACGCTGTCGATGGCGGCGCGGACGGCTCCCCGGCTCTGCTCAATGCCCCTGGCAAGTCCAGCCATGAAGTCGGGCATCCAGGACTCATAATCGGTGAGCGGCCCCTCGTCCGGGACGGAGAAGTGGAGGAAGGAGCGGATGGTGTCGCCCACGCTGCACACAGCGTCCTTGACCGCGCCGATGGCCCCCTTGATGCCGTTGACGATGCCCATGATAAGGTCGCGGCCCCAGCCCACGGCCTGTTTGCCCAGGCCGAGGATGTGGTCTTTGACGAAGTTGAAGCCGTTTTTTACCGCGTCCAGGACGTTCTTCATGGCGTTGGACACACCCTCCGCCAGCTTGGAGAACACCCCGGTGACGGCCTCCCGAATGGCGTTGACCACATTGGACACGGCCTCCTTCAGCGCGTTCCAGGCATTGACCACGGCCTCTTTCAAGCGGCCCATAATGCCGGAAACGGCCTCCTTGATGCCCTCCCAGACCGTGACCACTGTTTCCTTGATGGCATTGACCACCGTAGTGACAGCGGTTTTGATTGCCTCCCACGCTGCGGTGATAGCGGTTTTCACCGCCTCCATGACCGTCAGCACAGCGGTCTTTATTGCTTCCCATGCTGTGGTGATGGCGGTCTTGATGGCCTCCATGACCGTGGTGACCGCTGTCTTGATGGCCTCCCACGCTGTGCTCACGGCGGTCTTGATAGCATCCAGCGCCGTGGAGATGGCAGTCTTGATTGCCTCCCATGCAGTGGTGACAGCAGTTTTGAGCGCCTCCATCGCCGTGGTGACCACGCTCTTGATGGCCTCCCAAGCCCCGCACACCACCGATTTGATGGCTTCCAGCGCGGCGGTGAACACACCCTTGATGGCCTCCCAGATGCCGGAGAGGAACTCCTTGATCCCGTTCCATGCGGCCTGGGCCGTAGTGGAGATGGTTGTCCAAAGGGTGGACAGGAAGGTGGCGATGCCGTTCCAGATGGTCTGCGCCGCTGTGGAAATGGCTGTCCAGATGGTGGAGAGGAAAGTGCTGATACCGTTCCACACCGCCTCGGCGGTAGAGCGGATGCCCTCCCACAGCCCGGAGAAGAATGCGGAGATACCGCTCCAGATGGTCTGGGCGGTGGTCACGATGCCCGTCCACAGGCCGGAGAGAAAACTGCTGATGGCGTTCCAGACGGTTTCAGCTACAGAGCGGATGCCTTCCCACAGCCCGGAGAAGAACTCAGTGATACCGCCCCAGATGGTCTGGGCGGTGCTGACGATCCCTGTCCACAGACCGGAAAGAAACTCGCTGATGCCATTCCAAACCGCCTGGGCCGTGGAGGAAATAGCCTCCCACAACCCGGAGAAGAAGTCGCCGATGCCTCCCCAGATGGTCTGCGCCAAGTTGACGATGGCTTCCCAAGCCCCCTGGAAGAAGGAGGATAGTGCCTCCCATGCGGCGATGGCCGCACTCTTGATGGCCTCCCACAGCCCGATCCAGAACTCCCGGAAGCCCTCGCAGTTGTTCCAGAGGGCTACGAAGATGGCAATAAGGGCGGCAATGGCCGCGACCACCAGCCCGATGGGGTTTGCCGCCAGCAGCGTGAACAAGCCGGTAACTGCGGTCTTGACCACGGAGATGACCGGGCCGATCTTGGACACCACCGAGAGGATGGTGCCGACCGCCGAGATCACTTTGCCAATGACGATGAGGACTGGCCCCACCGCCGCAACGATCAGGCCGATGGTGACGATGGTCTGCTTGGTGCCTTCATCCAGGCTGTTCAGCCAATCCACGAAGGACTGGATGCCAGCCACAATGTTCTTGATGACTGGCATGAGCAGCTCCCCGATGGAGATGGCGAGGCCCTCCAGAGCCGACTTCAGAATGGTGAGCTGGCCTTGGAGGTTGTCCAGTTGCGTATCCGCCATCTGCTGGGCAGCTCCACCGCTCTCGGTGATGGACTGTTGGAGAGTGTCCCAGCTCTCGCCGGTGTTGGCGAGAAGGGCGTTGACTGCGGCGAGGTCGGTCTTGTTGAAGATGGTGGCGATGATGTTCGACTTTTCGGCGGCGGTCATGCCATCCATCGAGGTGTTGAGGTCGCCCAGCACATCGTTGAGGGAGCGCATATTTCCCTCGGAGTCGTATACATCCACGCCAAGCTGCTCCATGCAGGCAGCGGCCTTTTCTGTGGGGTTTTGCAGGGAGAGGATGACGTTGCGCAGATGTGTACCGCCTTCGGCCCCCTTGATGCCATTGTTGGCGAGGATGCCGAGGGCGGTGTTCAATTCGGCGGTGCCGCCCTTGACGGACTTCGCCGTAGCGCCGATGGTCAGGATGGCATCGCCAAGCTGGGCCACCGAGGTGTTTGTGGTGGACGAGGTCTTTGCCATCTGGTCCACCATGGTGGTGGCCTCGTCCGTCCCCATGCCCAGGGCAGACATGGCATCTGTCACCATGTCGGAGGCCGAGGCCAGGTCGATGCCGCCAGCCGCCGCCAGGTTGAGGACGGTAGGCAACGTGTCGCACATCTCCTGGGTGTCATAACCGGCGAGGGCGAGGTAGTTCAAAGCCTCGGCGCACTCGCTGGCGGAGAAGGCCGTCTCGCTGCCCATCTGCTTTGCCAGGGCGGAGAGGGTGTCCATGGTGTTGACGCTTTCGCCGTTGACCGTGGACATAGCGTCCTTGGTAATGCCCATGGTGGCCTGCACCTGGGACATGGAGGACTCGAAGTTGGCGGCGGTGGCAACAGCGGCAGTGCCGAGGCCCACCACGGGAGCGGTGACCGACTTGGTGAGCGTCTCACCCACCCCGGATACCTTATCGCCCACGGCTTGGAGCTTGTCGCCCACCTGCCCGATTTTTTGAAGAGCGACAGACGAATTTTCCGCCTGCCGCTCCAAATCCTTGAGTTTCTGTTCAGTTTCGATGATCTCCCGCTGGAGAGCGTCATACTGCGATTGGGTGATCTCCCCATTGGCAAGAGCGGAGTTGGCCTGTTCAGCGGCGGTCTTGAGGGTGGCCAGTTTCTCCTTGGTCTCGGAGACGGCCTCACCCAGCAGCCTGTGCTTCTGTGCCAGCAGCTCCGTATTGCCGGGGTCCAGCTTCAGCAGCTTATTCACATCCCGGAGGCTGCTCTGGGTAGTGGAGAGGGCCTTGTCCACATCCTTGAGGGCGGTGGTCAGTTTTGTGGTGTCGCCGCCTATCTCGACCGTGATGCCAGCGATCCGTCTTGCACCCACAAAAACACCTCCTTGTCAGAAAAATGGGCAAAAAGAAAGAGCCGATTTCTCGACTCTTTGAAATGATATGTGGTTTTGGGCCGGGTTTACTTACCCCAGCACACAGCGAATGACAGCATCCCTAATTCCCGGAAAGTCAGTTCTGATGTGGCGGAGATTTTGCAGCGAAGCCAGGCCGATGCTTTTTTGCCCTGCGCATCTATCGTCCAGGACCTTTGTGGATACAATATAGAAATCCCAATCGTCAAGCACGAGTGGGTCAGCAGTAGCCTTGTCCTTCGCTTTATAGTGGCAAAAGACATAGACATCCGACTGCCGTTTCTTTTCCCCAATAATGCCCTGCGCCGGGTCTGCGACCTCCTTGGGGGCGATGCCAAAGCTGATTTTTGATAGTTTGCCGTCATTCCAGGATTGCAGATATGAGGAGTTTTTCACCTCGACACGAATAAAGTCGTGCCTGCCAGCGGCGTCTTCCCATGAATAAGGGAACGTGATGTCCCAAGGTGCCCAATTCGTCCGGCCAGCAGATAGGTCTACCCCAAGGGCGGCTCCAACAACAAATTCGCAAAAAGAGCCGCGCAACACATTATCAAGCAGATCGGAGAAGCTCCAACGCCAAAAATCCAATACCGTGAAGCCTGTTTGTTCTTTTGAGAAAAGGAGAGGCTCGTCCCCCGATTTTACTATGCCCATATGACCGCTCCTAACGCTTGTTCTCATAGATCAGGGCCAGCACCCCAAGCCATGAAACCGTACTGCTGCCGCAGAGTCAACCATCAGGCATCAAAAACGGTCGAAATCTTCCTGGGTCGCCAGGGTTGCGTACTTACAGTCATCGTTGAGATGCTCCGCGAAAATGTCGTTGACCATGCCCACCGTCAGCAGGTCGAGGTCCCGGAGGGACAGCCCGACCTGCAAACAGCGGAGCAGGAACAACGGCGTGGTCATTTCCCGGTCAGTCGGGCGAAGTTTTTTTTAGACTGAACATCCGTCTGCACGTTCAGCCCCCACAGCTCAATGAGCTGGGGCAGCACCTGGTAGATGGAGAAGGTGTTGAAGCTGTCCAGCCAGTCCTCCGGGGAATCCGGGACGGCGGCGGGGTCGGCGTGCTTCGCCATGATGTAGGCGATGTTCTCGAACATCTCCAGAGAGAACATATCCAGCCCAGAGCCGCTCTCGGTGTTCTCGCCCACGCTCTTTTCCAGCGCGGCGAGGTCTTTATAGATGTCCCGGTGGAACTTCAGCCGGTAGATGCGGGGGATGGCGGCACTGGCCTTGAACGCCACCTCCTGGCCGTCGATCTCGATGGTGCGCTTGATACCCATATCTCAGCCCTCCTTTAGCCCTGACCGCCAGCGGCGGCATCCTCGTCCACAGCCGGGGTGTCGGCAGGCTGATAGACGCTCTTGTACCAGTTGTTGTAGACGCTGGCCGTGGTGGAGTCGCCGGTCTTGGCCTTCACATAGCCGGTGGACAGGGGCCGGGCCTTGACGGTCAGAGTCTCGGTCTGCACCTCCCGGTTCTCCTCGTTGGTCTTGGCGGAGATGGAGGGGCGGGAGGCGGAGCAGTTGTAGAGGACGTGGCGGATCTTCCGCACATCCCCATCGAACTCGAACAGCAGGGCAAACTTGCCCGTCTCGCTGGCAGCGTTCTCCAGCAGGACGCTGTTGGCATCCGTGGTCTCCATGAGGATGTCCCGCCGGAAGGACTCCGGGATGAGGGCCACCTCCAGGTCGCCGTCATAGCCCTGGTTGTTGTTGATGACGTAGTACTCGATGCCGTCCGCATAGAAGCTCTCCGGCTCCCCCTCGGGGTCCAGGGACAGGGACACCGCGCCGGGGAGGGCCACAGGGGTCGCCCAGGTGTACTTCCCATCGTTGTCCTGGGAGAGCGGGGCATAGTGGACGTTGCAGATATTGAACTTGACCTTGTTGCGCTTATTGGTGCTGCTCATGCAGATACCTCCATTTCATAAAGGACCTCGTACAGCTTTTCGCTGTCGATCCATGTCTCGCCTTTGCCATAAAAAATGCCGCCCTCATCCAGAGCGGCCTCGATCTGCTCCTCCAGAGCCGGGTCCTTTTTGTCGGTGTAGACCTCGATATGGAGGACATCCTGCTTGAAGTAGGCCACCCCATCGGCAGCGAAGTTGTCGGCCTTGGGATAGCGGTACACCAGGAAGGGCGGGTCCGGCCCCTCGCCTTCGGCAAAGTGGTCATAGGCGAAGGGGAACCCCAGCCGCTCCAGCAGAGCGGGAACATCTGCTCTCGTCATCCTCTCAGCTTCCTTTCCACTATCCCCAGCAGCTCCTTCTCCGCCAGGGCCTCGCCGGGGGCGATGTGAGGGAATGCCCTCGTCCTGCCGCCGCCCCGCTTGGCGTGACCGTTCTCCAGCAGATGGGTCAGCCGGTAGTGCTTTGCCGAGTGGACAGTGTTCACCAGTGATTGGGCGGTCTCCTCCACCTTGGTGACGGTCCAGCTCTTTTTGTACTTCCCGGTCTTGACCGGGGCGCGGGACTGTATCTCGGCCTTCACGTCCTCACTGACGGTACGGACGGCCTCTTTGACCTCGTCCGAGGCCATGGACACATATTCCTCAAGCTGGGCCATGACCGCGCCGGGGAACTGGTCGATGGATACCCTGTCACGAGCCATACCGTCACCGCCTTTCCCGCTGGGCGGTCAGCTTCAGCTTTTCATGCCGGAACTGCACATCGTCCACGCAGGTGATGTTGTAGATATTGCCGCCGAACAGAATGCGGAACTTGGTACTGTTTAGCTCCCGGAGGCGCTCACACCAGCGCACCTCGAACACCAGGGTGTCGCTGCCCAGCGTCAGCCCAGCGGCCCCGTACTCTTTCCCGGAGGCAAGGTTGGCGTAGGCTGCGCAGGACCAGTAGTCCACCCAGACGTTGGTGTGGTTGCCGATGGCATCGGTGACCACCTCGCTGTGCTGGATAGTGATGCGGGAGCGTAACTTGGCGATCTCCATCAGAAGGCCACCTCCCGTTCGGTAGCGAGGATGTAGCGGAGCATCCGGGTCAGCTCGTCCATGTCGGCATTCTCCCGGTGTTCGTAGAGGTAGGCCACAGCGAACAGTACCGCCACCTTGTTGATGGGGACAGGCTCCACAGCCTTCCGCAGCGTACCCTCGCACAGCGTTTCTGCGGCTCGGATTAACTTCCAAATGATGGTGTCATCATCGTCATGGTCGACCCGGAGGTACTTCTTGGCCTCCTTCAGCGAAACGGTCACGACCTCACCTCCTTAAAGTGGAGAGGCCCCGGTGCGTCTTTACCGGGGCCTCTGGGCTGATGCTTATCAGGTGCCGGAGCCGGAGCCGCTCTTCTGCTGGAGGACCTTGATGGCCTCCGGCAGCACCAGCTTGCCGTCCAGCCGCTTGGATGCCAGGAAACCGACCTGGCCGGACTCGGCATACCGCTCGTTCAGGCGGCGGAAGGTGATGCCCTGGCGGTCACCAATCCAGTAGAAGGAGAAGTCGCCGAAAGCAATGGACTTCTTGCCAGCGCCGATCTCAGGCACATACGGAGAAGTGAAGATGCGCTTGCCCAGAAGGGTATCGAAGGTACCCTCGTGGAGAGCGGGCTGCCACAGATACTGGCCGTTATTGTCCTTCAGCTTGCGGATGGCCTTGATGGTGGTGTCGTTCAGCACCCAGATGGCCTCCCGGCGGTACGCACCATCCAAGCTATAGAAGAGGTCGATGATCTCATCGGCGGTGATGGCGGTGGCGGACCCTGCGGTGACTCCGATCTGAGCGCCAGCGGTCTTGTCAAAGATGCCGGTGGGCTTGCCCACACCATTGCCGTTCAGGAAAGCATCCTCCTCGGTGTTACCGATGCGGCGGGCGAACTCGGTGGAGAAATACTTTTCCAAGTCGAAAGCGGCATCGTTCAGCAGTTCCTCGGAAACCTTGATGATCGTGGCCACCTTGTGGGCACCGATGAGCTGCTGGCTGAACACATCGTCAGCCTCGGTGATGGTGCCGCCCTCATCCACCCAGGCCGCAGTTCCCTTGGAGGTGACCACAGGGATTTTGTGGGTGCCGGAGTTGGTGGTGAAGACGTGGGCATGGTCACGAACGATGTTGTTCATTGAGAGGGCCTGGACCAGCGTATGCTCGAACTCGTCCGGCACCAGGTAGCCGCCCTCAGAATCGACACCCTCGCTCAACGCATCACGCACAGCAGAGGGGATGCCGTCCTTGGCCCGCACCTGGTTCCAGAAAGCCGCCTTATACTCGTCAGAGGCGAGGCCGGTCTTGCTGTCGGTTTTCGCAGTCTCAGGCTTGCCGGTGAGCGGCTTGGCGGTGGGGGCATTCATCTCGCGCTCGAAGGAGTCCAGCCGCTCCTGGCGCTCGATCTCGTGGCCCAGGTCAACGATCTCCTGCTCCATCTTCTCATAGGTCGCAGTGTCCTCGGCGGAGAGGATTCCATTCTTGCGGTGAGAGTCCAGGAAAGCCTTGGCGTCCTCCCAGGTCTTGGCGCGCTGAACGCGCAGGTCATTGATCTTGCTCATAAATTTTTCCTCCTTAAGGCTTGATGAGATTCAATCTCTTTTCGAGATCGGTGATAGGGGTACCCGCATGGTCTGTGCTTGGATCGTGCGCAGGAGCGGACTTTTTGCTGACCTTGGAGAGCAGCGAGTTAGTGACCGCCCTCCGGCTGAACGCAAAGCTGTTCTCGGCGGGTGCGGTGTCTTCGGCGGACTTGAATAAGAAGTCATCCGCAAAGCCCAGCTCGATGGCCTTGTTAGCGTTCATCCAGGTTTCTGCGTCCATAAGGTGGGACAGCTTGGCGCGGGAGAGGTTGGTCTTGATCTCATAGGCATTGATGATGCTCTCCTTGACCTCGGCCAGCATATCGATGGCCTTCTGCATTTCCTCGCTGTCCCCAATGGCAATGGTGAGCGGATTGTGGATCATCATCAGGGCCGCAGGGGACATGAGGACTTTGGTGCCAGCCATAGCGATGACGGACGCGGCACTGGCGGCAATACCGTCAATTTTCACGGTCACATCGTGGGGGTAATCCATGAGCATATTGTAGATTTGCGCCGCTGCCACACAGTCGCCGCCCGGAGAGTTGATCCAAACAACAATGTCACCCGTTCCGGCTTCCAGTTCTGCCCTGAATGCCTTGGGGGTGACATCATCATCAAACCAGCTATCCTCTGCGATGGAGCCGCAGAGATAAAGCGTCCGGGTGCCATCGCTGTTGCTGGCGAAGTTCCAAAACTTATTCACTTGTGCTTTCCTCCTTCTTCTCAGAATCGGTGTTGACATTTGCAAAAGCCCCCGCCTTTTCAAGCGGGAGCATATTGCCGTTGATGAGGTAAAGGTCGCCGCCTAATTCAGCCGGGATTCGGTCAAGATTCTCCAATTCCCGGATATCATTGGCGGACATCCAGCCGTTCTGACGAGCGGTGGCGTAGCCGCTCATTCTGCTGGCATAGTCGCCACGCAACAGGCCCTCCAGGGTGAACTTCACAAAAAACCGTTTCTTTTCATCGGTTGAGAGAAGGGAGCGTGTCAGCGACTGTTCCCATCGCACTACCCACGGGTCCAGCGTGTATTTCACAAACTCAAGGGACTGTTGCTCAATATTGGAGAAGCTGGATTTTTCCAGGTCGCCCACCATGTGGGGCGGCACCCGGAAGATACGAGCGATCTCATTGATCTGGAACTTCCGGGTTTCGAGGAATTGTGCCTGCTCCGGCGAGATGCCGATGGGCGTGTATTTCATGCCCTCCTCCAGAACGGCGATCTTGTTGGCGTTGCCGCTGCCGCCGAAGGTGGACTGCCAGCTCTCCCGCACCCGCTGGGGGTCTTTGATGGTACCGGGATGTTCCAGGACACCGCCCGGAGCCGCGCCGTTGGCGAAGAACTTCGCCCCGTACTCCTCACAGGCGATTGCCATGCCGATGGCGTTCTTCGCCATGGCAATGGGCGAGTAGCCCACCAGCCCGTCAAAGCCCAAGCCGGGGATGTGCAGCACATCAGCAGGATGAAGGCTTACTGTTGAGCCACTCAGGGTCGGCGCTTCATCGCTGGAACGACTGTACTGGTAGTAGAGCTGGCCGTTGGAATCCCGGTCAACCGTCATCTTGTTGGGCATCAACGGATACAGAGCAACAACCTCACCACGGCCATTGCGGATGATCTGCGCATAGGCATTGCCCCAGAGAAGCAGATGCGTCATGAGCGTCTCCCGGAATACAAAGGAACTCATCTCTGGGTTTGGCTCGTCATGGAGCAGCAGATACAGCGGGTGGTCGATGGCCTTCTCCTTCCCGCCGTCCTCGGTGTAGCGGTAGAGGCAGAGGGGCAGGCCCGCCACGGCCTCTGCCAAGACACGAACACAGGAATACACCGCCGTCATCTGCATGGCGGACCGCTCCGTAACTGATTTGCCGGAAGTCGTGCCACCGAAGTAAAAGGTGTAGCCGCTACCGACTGTTCGGTTTTGAGGGGCGTCCCGCGAACGGAACAAGCTGCTGAAAAAGCCCATAATAATCACGCTCCTTCATAGAAAATGGGAAAAGAAAAGCACCGCCCCTTGTGAAGTGGCGAGTGCTGTGTTAAAATCTGCATATGAAAAATTGGAGGTCAGGCCCATGTCGGAGGAAAAGAAATTGTATAAGCTGATTGGCCCAGACGGGAAGGAATACCTGTCTGAAACAAAAGGACTGCTCGGGGGCAATCGCAAAGCCAAAATCTATGGTCGGCTGGATTGCCCAGCCGCGCTCCGCAGCCTTTCCCAGGGCTACGCGGAGGTGCGTGTGTTCTTCAAAGATGAAGCGACCGCCCAAGCCGCTGGGTATCGTCCCTGTGGCACCTGCATGAATGCGCAGTTTAAACTCTGGAAGGCGGGGGTGCTGGACATCCCCAACAAGTATAAGCCGAAAGGCTGAACGAGCAACAGCCCCGGAGGGCTGTGCGTGTTGGCCTTAGAGGGTGATGATCCCGTGGAGCCGCCCCTCGCTGCGGTAGAGGTCCCTGCCATCCGAGGTGGTTTTCCAGAAGGTGTAGGTGACCTCGGTGTTCATCGGGAACCGGCCCTTCTCCTTCTTGCCGCTGGTGCTGACCATCTCGTGGAGCTGGACCCGGATGCTTTTCTTGTTGACCTTGGTGATGGTGCCGTAGTACCGGGTGGCGTCAATAATCAATCCAATGCACTGGCTCTTGTAGCCCTCGACCTTCATCCCAACCGCTGCCTTCATGTTCGTTTCCTCCGTTTTTTGTTTTCCCTTTCGGTGTACCCATATTCGCTCTAAACGGGGATAATAGCAAGTCCATTCATAGCATATAGTACACAATCCTGCCTCGACTGAATTGTGTATTTTAAAGGCGCAGTTTGCAGGTGAGCGGCCCAGAGCTGCTATTCTCATACTAAAAGGGGATGTTGATGTGGGCGACATTTATAAAAAGGCACAGCAGGATCAGACCAAAGGGTTTTACCAGGAAATCCTTGATAGGCTGGAGGGTCTGCCTGCTGACACGCCAAACTGGAGAGAGGTGTTGAAGGACACCATTGACGATATCATTCAACAAGCGGAGCAACCACTGCCGGAAAAAGAAGCATGGGATTTTTCACTGCAAAAATCACAGAGCGTATTTGTTGAAAGCGAGGGCCTCCTCATCCGCCCGATCAGGCCGGAGGACGAGGAATTCTACCGGGGTGTCAGAGTCCAGTATTCGCTCCTATATGAATCGGCGTACAAATCGGCAAAGGAGAAGAATCAAAGCCTGTTCATTACCGAGGTTTCGCCCCCGGAGGTGTTCTATTGCATCATCGAGGAAAACGACACCCCCATTGGCTACGTTGGCATTAAGGACACCAGCGTTGCCATCTGGGAAATAGCCATTGAGCTGGATGCGAAGTACACCAAGCGGGGCCTTGGGCCGCAGAGTATCCGCCTCTATCTTAACGAAGTTCAGCGCATAACCGGGAAGGGCGAGTTTCGTGCGGTGGTAGAGGTGGACAATGTTTCCTCTCAAAAGTGCTTTGAGGGGCTGGGAGCAGAACTGGTCGGCCTGTGCGATAGCGTAGTGCTGAAGACCGAGGAGGAGAAAAGCCGGTTCGAGGAGAGAAACCTTGGCCTCATAGACGCACACATGGAGGGCCTTGCAACCCGACTTGGTGTGGAGCCGAGGAAACTACTGAGCCACCTCCTCGAATACCGGCTGGCGTGTCCCCTGTCGGCGGCAGTCAGATGAACAGCAGACCCCTGGTATCATAAACAGAAGTGGCATCCTGGCTGCGGATGGCCCGGTCGAGGGCCATGATCGTTGCCACGATGCCATCTATTTTTTCTGTGGATTTGTCCTTGTCCGGCTTGATGTTGCCAGCCGGGTCCTGGTGCATGACTACGTTCTGGGCCATCCACTTCAAGACCGGGTTGCCGCCGTGGTTGATGCGTCCCTCCATCAGTAGCTTGTAAAGCTCCTTGGATGGCGGCGACATATCCTTGTAGCCCTGACCGAATGGCACCACGGTAAAGCCCATGTCCTCCAAATTTTGTACCATCTGGGTGGCATTCCAGCGGTCGAAGGCAATCTCCCGGATGTTATACCGTTCGCCCAAGTCCTCGATGAACTTTTCGATAAAGCCATAGTGAACCACGTTCCCCTCGGTGGTATTGATAAAGCCCTGTCGCTTCCACACATCGTAAAAGACGTGGTCACGGCGGCACCGCAGCTCCAGCGTTTCCTCCGGGAGCCAGAAGAATGGAAGCACGATATAGGACTCCTCCTCCGACCGTGGTGGGAACACCAGAGAGAGTGCGGTGATGTCCGATGTGCTGGAGAGGTCGAGGCCCCCAAAGCACTCCCGACCATAGAGATCGTCCAAGTCGATAGGGCGGTTCCCCCGGTCATAGATGTGCTCTGGTATCCAGCACACAGTAGCGGATGTCCAGATATTCAAGCGGAGCTGCTTGAACACGTTCTCCTCGGCTGGGTTGTCCAAGGCGTTCTGGTATGCCTCCCGCACCCGGTCGATGGAGATCGTGTGGCCCAGGGAAGGATTGGCTTTGTACCAGTTGGCCTCGTCCGTCCAATCGTCCTCAAGGCCCAGGCCGTACACCACGGGGTAGAACGTGGGGTCATTCTTCCTGCTGCCCAGCAGGTCGAGGGCCTTGGTATGCAGCTCATAGCAGATGCTGTTCTTGTTCGTGCCAGCGGTGGTGATGATGAAGAACAGCGGCTGTTCGCGGGCATCGCCGGAGCCTTTGGTGAGGACATCGTAGAGCTGACGGTTGGGCTGGGCGTGTATCTCGTCAAATACCAGCCCGGATACGTTCAGGCCATGCTTGGTGCCGGTCTCTGCCGAAAGCACCTGGTAGTAGCCGTTGTTGCTGTAGTTCACGATGCGTTTCTGGGCGGCGGTGATCTTGGAGCGGCGCATGAGGGCTGGGGACATCTGCACCATCTGCTTTGCCACATCGAAAACGATGGATGCCTGGTTGCGGTCACAGGCTGCGCCGTAGACCTCCGCCGACTGCTCATTGTCAGCGTAGAGCAGATACAGAGCCACCGCAGCCGCCAGCTCCGACTTGCCCTGTTTCTTGGGTATCTCCACATAAGCAGTGAGGAACTGCCGTTTGCCGTTCTCCTTCACGATGCCGAAGATGTCCCGGACGATCTGCTCCTGCCAGGGGAGCAGCATGAACGGGGTCCCGGCCCACTTGCCCTTGGTATGACAGAGGTTCTGGATGAAGGTGACGGCTCGGTCAGCCTTGCCCTTGTCGTAGTGGGAGCTGGGGAGCATAAACTTGGATGGGGTGTATTCGTAAGCCATCAGGAGCCACCTCCCAGCAGTTTCTCCATCTCGTCCGCTGGCTCCACCGAGCCGTCCCCGGCGATGATCCGACTCCGGGCGGAAGGGGTCAGCCCGAATTGCTCACAGAAGCGGAGCATGATTTTCATATTCGTCTGGGCGATGGACACCTGCGGCACTTGCTGGAGATAGCCGTTGGGGGTGCGGATCATGGAGCCATGCTGGGTGATGAACTCCTCCGCCTCTTTCCATCGGGCGTAGGCTTGGCAGTAGCCAGCGAATGCAGCCATGTCCAGCTCGGTGAGAATACCCATCTGCTCCAGCACCTTGCCCATGCGCCGCCACTCCCGCTTGGCCTCGGCATCCAGCCAAGCTGGGCAGCGGGGGGCTTTGCGCTCCGGCTTCGGCTCGTTGGCGTTCAGCGGGCGCTTACCGGGGTTGCCTTCCAGCTCTTTGATTGCGGTGGGCTTGGGTTTGCGGCCTCGGGTCGCCATCGGAACCGCCTCCTCTCTGAAAAAAGTGTATAAAAATGGCCTGCCCAGCGGCAAGCCAGTAACGAGCAGCAGCCCCGGAGGGCTGATGCTTCGGTGTATTCGGTTTTGGTTCAGTTCACCAGGGGCATCCGCTGTTCTCGCAGCCCCTCGTGTCGTAGAGCATATCCTCCACGTTGGCGTAGTGCTGGAGCCGGGCCAGTTCCTCCCGGAGTCGGTCGATTTCCCGGTACGTCTCATCGTAGGCCCCGGCTGGCGCGAATCCGCAGCCAAGCTCCTCGTCAACTTCGATCCACTGCTCCAGATCGTCAATCTTCTTGATGATCTCCTTTTTCTGCCTCGTCATCGTCCGCACCTCCCTCAGTGGGCCATCGCCCAGGCAATGGCGTGGCCGTTGTCCTCGAAGGTGTCCTCGGAGATGCTGACCAGTTCCACCCGGCCCTCGCAGGTGTGGTCGGCGGTGGTGAAGCGGTAGGTGGCCCCGTAGTAGCTCCGCCCGCTGGGGTCGTAGAAGTACCCCGCGACCAGGATGCGGTCGCCGAAGGTGAGGAGGGTGCCGCCGTTGTGCATCAGCCGGGTCTCAAGGTCCTCCGGGGTGGTGGCCTGGGGCAGGCGGTAGGTCTGGGCCTTGTTGGTGTTCAGCTTTTTCATGTTCGTTTCCTCCGTTTTCAAAGTGTGGTTTTCCCTTTCGGTGTACCCATATTCGCTCTAAACGGAGATAATAGCAAGTCAATTCCGGGCATAAACTACACAAAGAAACTCGGTGGAAACTGTGTATGTTATGGGGCCATATAACGAGGAACAGGCCCTTCCGGGCCGTCCTCCTGGGGGTGTGTCAGAGCTGGATTTCCTCGCCGGTGATAACGTCCACCACCTTGGTGCCCTCGCCGAAAGCGGCCCGCATCTCAGCCAAATCCTCTGCGCTGGGGGCCTTCCGGTTGGCCCGGTAGGATTCCAGGTCGGCCTCGACCTCGGCCTCTCGTGCGGCCCGTGTCGCGGCGCTGTCGGCCTTGTCGGTGACCAGGAGGAGCTTCTCCAGCAGGTCATCCATCAAGGCCCGTCCGATGCAGTTCCGAGCGACTCCGGCCTCGTCAATGGTGATCGCGCCGCTGTCCAGGTCGGCCTTGACCCGCTCCAGCTCGGCCTCGGCCTGCCGCTGCCAGTAGGCACCTAACTCGCCGCTCAGTTCCCTCTGAAATCTCGTTTTCATGTTCATGCCCTCCGTTTTGAAAATGTGGTTCCCCTTTTCGGGTGTACCCATATTCGCTCTTAATCAAGATAATAGCAAGATAATTCGGAGAGCTAAAGTACACAAATATCCGCGGTGGGGATCGTGTATCTTTCCTCAGTACGAGCAGCAGCCCCAAAGGGCTGTGCCGCCGCTGATGGTCAGCGGATGGGTTTGTACTTAGGGGCGGGAATCTTTCCAGTGGTGAGCCAGGCCAGCCAGCAGTCTTTGCAATCAACCAGGTCGCACTGTACCTCGCCTTCCTCGAAGGGCGGATGGCCCTTGCCCAGAATGGCGGCGATCTCACCAGCCGTGGTGCCGGGGGCCTTCAGAATTTCCAACCCGGTCCTCGGTTTAGTGCTCATGTCCACACCCCCTCTGGCAGCGGTGGATGGTGTCGATGATCTTGTCCTGCTCTTTGGTATCCACCCCGATGCTCTCCAGCGCCTCTCTGGTGCCGCAGTCGGGGCAGATGGGGCCGGAACCGTCCCTGGCCGTGGCCGGGGGTGCGGTGTAAGCCTGACCGCACCTGGGGCAGACCGAAATCCGAAAAATGTTGTCTTTCATCTCATCCCCTCCACGCTCCTCTGGATGGCGTCGGTCAAGTACCGCTGGCCGAAACCGAAGGCATCGTACCCTTCCCGGCAGACCCGCACATAGGCGGCAGAAGGGAGGCCAAGGAGCCGCTCCTCGTGCATGATGTAGACGAACACCCTGCGGCTGCGGACCTTCCCGGAGCGGATGCCCTTGATGGGCAGAACCATCTCGGCCTTGTAGTAAAAGGTGGGGAACCCCTCATAGTGGTCCAGGGCCAGCTCATCGTCCTCGCTGACCTCCCAAGCCGCTACCGGGACGCTGGCCCCAGCCTTCGGCTCGATGGTGAGGTAGGAGCCGGTCTTGCTCCCCTTGAACAGCAGCTCATAGTCGGGGATGACCGAGGTGCCGATGACCCGAGCCCCAGGGCAGCGTACTCGCATCTGCGGGATATTGAGGTTGCTGCCGTAGGCGATGTAGTACCGTTTCGCGTTTGCCATGTTCTGTACCTTCCTTTCCTTGGGCGCTTGCCCTTCTACCACCTAAAGCCCGCTCGGTGGCGGGTTTAGGGGGCCTGCGGCTAATGCCTTCAAGCGGCGCGCCCGTTGCGGAAGGCAGCATCCCCGGCGAGACGGCGGGTCAGCAGGTCGCGGGCGGTGGCGAATTCCTCGCCGATGAAGCCCAGGCGGAGGAGCCAGGTGCGCATGGCGTACTTGGGGTTGTCATTCTGCTGGGGCTTGGGGCTGGCGGCCTTGACCGACTTCGCCATCTGGCTGAGTGCGAGGCAAAGCTGAATGTAGCTCTTGAGCTGTCCGGCGTGGAGGCCGTTCCTGCGGTCGGCGGTGGGGGCGTCGAACTGGAAAAGCCGGAACTCGACCGTGCCCTTGGTGAAGGTGGCGTGGAGGTTGAGCATATGGTAGCGGCTGTCGTTATAGTGCTGGTTTCTGCCGTAGGTGGCGTTGTTGGTGCTGTACCAAATGTCGGCCAGTTCGCTCATGGTGCTGGGCTTGCGGCTGTTGACCGTCTCAATGAACCGGGGGCTGACCGTCCGGCAGTACCGGCTCATGCGGTAGTGGTCGAGGGCCAGGGCATCCGCCAGAAGGCTCTCGTGGCTGGCCATGATGTTCGCCAGGTTACGGAGGGTCTGGGCCGTGTGGCCCTTGGCCCCGATGTGGATGTGGACTCCGCACCCTCTGGTGTAGTCGCTCTTGGCTCCGGCCTTGCGCAGCCGCCGCACCAGCTCCTGGAGGGTGTCCATGTCGGCGTAGGTGAGGATCGGCGTGACCATCTCGCACTTCTCGCTGTCCGGACCCTCGATGCTCACGTCCCGCTGGAACTTCCACTCGCGGCCCTGGGCATCCCAGGCCGACCAGGTGTAGTAGCCGTTGCGGTAGGCGGTGTCCTCGAACCGCCCGGTGCCGAAGAACTCGGCGGCGAGCTTGGCGGCTTTCTGGCGGGTGATGCTGTTCATCTCCACCTCGACCCCGATGGTCTGCTTTTTCATCTCGGCGACCTGGTTTTTCATTTTCTCGTTCATGGTGCTGACCTCCGTTTTTGTGTATCCGGCGGGGTGTTTCCCCTTTCGGTGTACCCATATTCGCTCTAAAACGGAGATATAGCAAGTTGATTCGATTCGTAAAGTACACAAGGATTCTGGAGTGAAATTGTGTAGTTTATGACTCGGTTTGCGCCAGCGGGGCCAGGTTTTTACTCTCGCCGGTCAGGATGTCCAGCATGAACTTGGCCCCGGTGCGAAACCCGTCCATGTAGCGTTCCTCGGCGGTGGTGGTGCTGGTGGTGAGCTGGGCGGACACCAGCCGCTCCAGCGCGGCGAGGCACTCGCCGTCCAGACGTTCCCGGAGAAAGGATTCAGCATCGGATACCTCCTGCACCGCCTTTTTCAGCTCGGAGGTGTGCTTAATGGCGGTGGCATCCGGGGTAATGTTTCCGAGGTAGAACTCTCTGATGATGCTCCGCATCTCACCCGCCCACCTTTCTGCACTCGTCCACACCGAACAGAACGCTGAGGGAGCCGCCGCCATCCCAGGCAACCATGATCGAGCCAGTGTCATCCACACCCCGAACCGTCCCCAGGGTACCGATGGGCGGGGCCTGTTGGTCATCCATGCGGAGCAGCTCCACCCTGGTACCGGGTCGGTAGACCTCCCTCATTTGGGCAATGGTCTCACGGTCAGGGAGGCGCATTGTTCACCCTCCTCGCTGGTGGCGTTGCCCTGCTGGGTCAGCGGCTCCTCCGCCGTTTCCTGACCAGCATCGACCTCCGCTGGAGCGGGAACCGGGGCCTCTGCGACCTCGGCATCCGGGTCGGCAGCGGCTTTCTTGGCGGCACGTTTCGCCTTCTGGTTGGCGGAGAACCGCTCGGCATCCTCCTTGGTGCGGAAAGCGGTGTGGCCCTTCAGCCCCTCCAGCAAGGCCCGTCTGACCTCCTTGCCATCGGTTCCAGCGAAGCCAAGCCGGATGAGCCAGCCGCGAAGGTAGTATTTCTCGTTCTCCGGCTTAAGCTCGGCGGGGTTGACGCGGGTGGCGGTCTTGGCATTCTCGACCACCCTGTGGAGCAGCTCCGAGAGGGCTGCGTCCTTGGCGGGGTCCTCGGTGCTGGGGAAAGCGAAAGTGACAGTCTGCCCATCCAACGCAAGGCCGGAGATGGCGTTCTCGGTGCTGGCAATGGCAGCGAGGAGCTGGTCGGCCTGGTCGCACTCAGCGGTGCCGATGGCCTCCACCAGCTCATCGCAGATGCTGAATGTATCCCGCCGCAACACCCGGTTGAGAAGGTACTGCTTACTGTGGAGCGAGTAGATGAGGTTGCGGAGCTGAGTGCCGGTCAGCCCCTCGGCGGGAACCGGGACAGCGACCTGCTCCACCTCGCGGTCGAGCCAGCCGTTGGCCTCCAAGTGGCTGCGGAGGGCCTCCACCTGGTCATCGGGGCCGCTGATGGAGCCGTTGCGCTCCACCAGCAGGTCGCCGACCTTGTAGGCGAAGGTGGGAGGCCCATTGTAGGCAATCTCCACACCGAGGTGTGTGCCCAGGCTCTGAGCCAGGGCCTTGCGGTCAGGGGCATTGGTCTGAATGTTCATGGAAAATCCTCCTTTGTTTTGGGGTATGGTATTCATCACTCTAAAGCCCCAGAAAGTCAAGCGGTTTTTCGCTGGTCACCGCTCTTAAATGCACTGTTGCCGGAGAGGTTTCGCAGGAGGATTTTCCGTTCGGTTTTGAACTCGGCCCCGATGAAGCCCAGCCGGAGCAGGAAGCATCGGAAGGCATACTTGTCGTTCTCGGTGTCCCGGTCCTTGGCGGCGATGCGCTTCTGGGTCCGGGCCATCTCGCAGAGGCTGGCAATCAGGTGGGTGTAGGTCTTGACCTCATCGGCATCGAGGTCCTGGCCCCCGAACCAGGGGAAGGAGACCATGTCAGGCGTGACCTCGACCGGGAGGGCCTCAACCCCCAGGGCCTTTCGGATGAGCCGCCCCTTGGCGGTGAGCAGGTTGGTGAGGTTGGCCAGTGCCTCGGAGGGGAGGCTGGCAGAGGGGAGGGAAACCGTCAGGTCGCAGTCGTGGGCCTCGGCATCGCTGCTCTCGGTGGGAGCGGCCTCCGGCTCGTCAGCGGGGGCCTCGCTCTGCTGGGTGGTGTCAGCCTTGGTGATGGTGTCCTCGGTGTGGAACCCCTGGCCCTCCAGCTCCGCCATCAGCGCATCGATGTCGCTGTTGTAGCCCCGGTCCTCAAAGCTGACCGCGCCGTCCTTGCTGACGGTGATGTAGCCGATCTGGTAGGCGAAGGTGGGTGCGCCCAGGTACTTCTTGTCCGTACCCATGAAGCCGGAAATGTAGTCGGCGAGGCGCTTGCGCTCGGTGCCGGTCACGTTGTAGTTGATTGTCATGGTGGAAACCCCCTTGTTTTATTGTAGTCCCATATTCGCTCTACTGGCCCGGAATAGCAAGTTGTTTCCCACCATAACTGTGACAAATTACTCTGTGCCAAACTGTGTACTCCACACAATGCCCGCCAGGACAAAGAACACATTCGGCAAGGCGACCCCGTTCCCCCACATTTTATATTCTGCGGAATCGGAGTGGGGGGCCTTCAGCCACTTGACGATCTGGTTCCGGCTCTTGGGCCGTGGGGAGCCGCTGACCAGCTTTCGGTGTGTTTCCCAGATGGCAGACCAGGACTCGATGTCGGCTTCGGTCGGCTCCGGCGTTTCCAAGCCAGCACACCACCAATCCGGGAACCCTTGCAACCTGGCGCATTCGGTCGGGGTAAGCCTTCTCACATAGTAGCCGCTGTTGACAAAGGTAGGGTCTTTGTAGTCCCGTGCGTTCAGAGTGGGGGCCTTCTCCTTGTCTATCTGAGTAAAGGTGCAAGGAGTCATGGCGTAGGTTGGCCCTCCCACCACGGCGATACCACCCTGGTTACAGGCCGGATTGCCGCCGCCCTGGTCGAGTGTCCGGGAGGTGTCTGCCTCATAGATACCGGCATGGGGGTTTTCCGAAAGCATCCCGGCACTGAAAGCGGCACCGATGCTGAAAGCCCGAACCGCCGCGTCTGCGTCCTGGCAGGGGACAAACACAGTCTGGTCATTGTTGCAGGAGATGGTGGCGGATTTGTCCTCCTGGATGAGTGCGCCCTTGCCGCCGCCCTCGCAGCCGGAGCGAATCTTCAGCGTCTTGGGGGTGGGTGCCTCGCCGACCACGAAGGGCTGGTTGTTGCCCCCGGTGCCGTAGGTGGCGGACACAGTCGGTGCCGTGTCCAGAGGCCCCACATACCGGGTGTCCTGGCTGTGGTTTTCAAAGACCACACCATTCTGCTCTACGATGCAGGGTGGGTGCCCATCCATCTGAGCGCGAAGCGTACCAGCCACATCGACCGATATGTCCATGCGGGTGCCGCCTTGGTCGTTCAGGCAGATTCCGCCTGCCGCTCCAGAGCCAGCCGGAGAACCTCTGGCAGCTCTTTGCCACGAGCGGAAGCCCTCCGCAGAATACCCCGACAAGCCTTCGGACTCAAATAGTACCCTTCCGGCACCACGGGCTGCAAAATCTGCGACAAGGTAGACCCTGCGTCTTCGCTGGGGGACTCCCCAATGTTGCGCATCGAAAGTGCGGTACGCAACGCTCCATCGCTCTCCCATGTAAATGTCGGCGTAGGGCCAGCGGTCTTTCTCAGGCATAGGCACCTCGGCCCCCGGTTCGATGACCCCGATGACCGCATCGAGGACGGCTTTAAAGTCGAGGCCCTGGTTTGAGCTAAAGGCCCCGACAACATTCTCCCAGCATATCCAGCGGGGGTATCGTCCATTAGTCGCACACCTCATTTCTTTGACGATTCGGATGGCCTGGTAAAACAGCGAGGACTGAGCGCCATCCAGCCCAGCCCTTTTGCCAGCTATGCTCATGTCGGTGCAGGGGGAGCCAAAGGTGATGATGTCCACAGGCTCGACCTTCCCACCATCCATCTGGGACACATCCCCATAGTGCTTCATGCCGGGAAAGCGGCGGGTAGTCACCCGGATGGGGAACGGTTCGATTTCCGAGGCCCAGATCGGGGTGATGCCAGCCAGCAGCCCACCCAATGGAAAGCCCCCGGAGCCGTCAAACAGGCTACCGAGGGTCAGAGAGTTTTTCTGCTCCATGCGGCCCTCCTCAGAACAGCGGGATTTCTTCACCCACCAGCTCATCGTAGGTGTAGGTGGCACCGTTCCGCAGCACCGACACCCCATCAGAGGAGCCGACCTGCTCGATATACCGCTTGACGATAACATCCATAAACTTCTCGTCCAATTCCACCCCATAGCAGATGCGCCCGGTTTCCTGGCAGGCGATCAGCGTGGAGCCGGAGCCAAGGAACGGATCGAGGACGATGCAATTGGTCATGGTGGAGTTTTTGATGGGGTAGGCCATCAGAGCAATGGGTTTCATGGTGGGGTGATCCTTGCTGGCCTTGGGCCTGTCGTACTCCCAGATGGTGGTCTGCTTGCGGTCAGAGTACCACAGGTGCTTGCCGCCCTTCTTCCAGCCGAACAGACACGGCTCGTGCTGCCACTGGTAGGGAGAGCGGCCCAGAACCAGGGCGTTCTTCTTCCAGATACAGCAGCCGGAGAGGTTGAACCCGGCATCGGCGAAGGCCCGCCGGAAGGTCAGCCCTTGGGTGTCGGCGTGGAACACGTAGATGGAGGCATCCTGCTCCATGTTCTGCTCCATGTTCACGAAAGCGCAGAACAGGAAGTTATAGAAGTCGGCATCCGGCATATTGTCATTTTTGATCTTGCCAGCCGTTTCCTCCACATTCACGTTGTAGGGCGGGTCCGTCAAAACGAGGTTAGCCCGTTTGCCCTCCATGAGCAGCTTGAAGGTCTCCGGGAGGGTGGAGTCGCCGCAGATGACCCTGTGACGGCCCAGCGTCCAGATGTCCCCAGCCTGGGAGAACGCCGGATTCTTCAGCTCCTCCTCCACATCGAAGTTGTCCTCCTCGATGTCCTTGTTGTGGAGCTTGGAGAAAAGCTGGTCGATCTCCGGGGCCTCGAAGCCGGTGAGGTCGAGGTTGAACTGTGCGTCCTGCAAATCCACCAGCAGGTCGGCGAGGAGCTGCTCGTTCCACTCGCCGGAGATTTTGTTGAGGGCGATGTTCAGTGCCTTCACCTTGGCCTCGTCCTCGATGTGGAGGACAACGCACTGCGCCTCGGTATAGCCGAGGTCCTTCAATACGGTCAGCCGTTGGTGGCCCCCGATGACCGTCATGTCGTAGTTGACGATGATTGGCTCCACATAGCCGAACTCCTGGATGGAGTTTTTAATCTTCTGATACTCCTTATCGCTGGGCTTGAGCGCCTTCCGGGGGTTGTAGGCCGCGGGGCGCAGTTGACCGAGCGGGAGCGTTTGCCATTGCATTTCACTCATGCCGAATCCTCCTGACGCAGCCGGGGAGAGACATACGGCTCCCGACCTTCCTCCGCTCTCCAGAAGCGGTCGTGGATGTAGCACTCATGGCTGCAATATTTTCTGGTCTGGTTTCCGTAGGACTGAAAGGGCTGTCCGCAGTAGGCGCAGGTACCGTGGTAGGTGGCCTCGGCACTGTGTACGCTCTGCTCCGGGTGAGCTGCCCACCAGTGTCGTCTGCATTGATCTGAGCAGAACCGCCGCCGCCTGCCGGTGCGCGGCTGCTCCAGCGGCCTGCCGCACCCAGCGCAGGCGAGGCCCTTCTCGATCTGTTCCTTCATGTTCATGGTGAACACAGTAGCCAGCCCGTCCAGGCCGTGGCTCTTGCAGTAGTTGCGCACGATGTCGCGGGAAAGCCCGGTAGCAGAGGCGATGGCCTTGTAGCCCGCGCCCCGCATCCGCAGCCCGCGAATCTGACTCTCCTGATATTCCGTCATGGCTGTGGTATCCTTTCTTGGCGCAAGAAAAATGCCGCCGGGGAGAGGTAAAACTTCATCCCAAGCGGCAGTATTGGTGAACTTTTTCGCAAAACGGCGGTCAGCTCATTTTGCGAAAACCTATGGTGCGGAGGGGATTGGCCCACTCCGGCCCCGGCTCCGGGGGTGTCCCCCCTGGCGAATTTTGCGAAAAAACACAAAAGAGGGCGCCCCGGTCAGCAGGGGGAGGGCCGTAGAGATTTGGACCGCCCCTGGGGGCCACGGCTCAGTACCGAAACTCCTGGTAGCGATCTTCCGTCATAGTCTTTTGGTCGTGGCATCGCTTGCACAGCGGCTGCCAGTTGTCAGTGTCCCAGAACAGTTCGGGGTCACCGCGGTGGGGAATGATGTGGTCGACCACAGTGGCCTTGACCAGTTGGCCCTTCGTTTGACACCGAGCGCACAAGGGGTGCGCATGGAGGAAAGCTGTGCGGGCCTTCTGCCAGCGGCGACCGTATCCCTTCTCGGTGGTGGTCTTGGTGTCGTGCGCGTGGAGCGGTCGATGCTCCTCGCAGTACGCCTCACCGTAGGGGACCAGCCGACCACAGCCGGGGTGCTTGCACGGGGTGTTGGGTCGGCGCGGCATGGTCAGCCACCACCGTCCGTGTTCTGTCGGTTCATGAAACACACGCTCCTTTCCTATGTACGGACGCGGGGAAAGGATGGAAGCCGCGTCCGGCAAAGAAAAAGGACCCAAGAGGCAGTCGCCTCCGGGTCCCTACAGTCTTTGCGATTTTAATCATAGCACAGGAGAAATGAAAAGTCAGTATGCACTTAGTATGCGGTCACTCCTCTGGGGGAAAGCGGCGGAGCCAGTTCTCCTCTTGGTAGGTGTTGATGCTGTCGATCAGTCGAGCCAGATACGGCTTGGCCTCCTCCTCAGTGGGATACCACACCATTGACTGACCAAATCCATAGGAGCGCGTGTACTTTGCAGAAGGGATAGCCCATTTAGCCCGGTTGCGCTCACCCTCTGGGAGCAGGACGCAGTCTGAGGCTTTGGCCCGGATATTAAAACCGCGATCCTCCTCCGTTCCGTCTTCAAACTCGACTATCAAAGGTTGCAGGTCGCGCCAGACAATAGCGTGTTTATACCAGCCCACAACGGTGGTATCCTTCTGCTGCCGGGTAGCGCACCAAACCACAAGCACATCCTCCACAAAAGGCTCGTTTGCAAGAGCGGCACAGCCCTCGATGTTCTCGATATGGAACGTGTTTCTCCGGCCTCGGTTCGATTTCGGCTCCACAAAGCCCAGACATTCTTCTTCCGCTTCGCCCTCTATGAGCCTGGGCAGGAAATTGAACTCCTCATGCCCATATCCATGCTCCTGGACATACTTTCCCCCATTTAGGGGGACATCGGCATCGCAGTGGCCCTTGTAATACTTCATGCAGGAAATTTTACAGAATAACATCCTCATGTCGCGCACCCTCTCTTTCTGTCATTTGACCTTGATTGCCAAGGACACATCCCCGGCTTCATTGATTACAAGCTGGAGCGTTTTGATGTATTTGTCATAGAATTGCTTTCTTTCCGAGTAGGGCATCGTGATCCGGGTGACCCGGAGCGCATCGTCCAGCATGGCGTTGACATTCAACTTCACAGCTTGTTCCATGTAGATGCGCATCTCCCGGAACAGGGCGTTCATCTTCAGTTCTTCCGAATCGCCGGAATAGAAGTCATCCAGGTAGCAGTAGAAAATCCCGGAATCCGTCAATGCCGCTTTCATGTCGGGACCACACTTTTCCCGTTCGATCATAACCAGGAACCGCGCCCTCGGCAGCGAGGATATAAGGCCCCAATAGTCGGAATCGCTGGAAACGATAATGAAGGAGTCGATTTTATTCTCGTAGTGCTCCTGACAGGCCCTCGCCGTCAGCCTGATGTCCACCAGCGACTTATTCTGCTTGATCCGCTCGATAGTGATGTGTTCCACAGGAATACTGGTGAACTTCTCCAGGATGCTCCAAGCTGATGCGGTGTGGACATCATCAAAGAGGATGATGGTCTTGATTTTATCCAGGTATTCACGGTTCAGCCGCCGAAGGGTGGCACTCAGTTTGTAGGGGTCGGAATTCTCGCAATCGACCACCACGACCACCTGTTCGCTATCGGCAATGTAGTCGTAGATGTTTCCCTTGACGTAGCTACCGGCATCGGACACCTTGCTGTACTCGGTAAACTCATCATTATGCCACTGATAGAGGAGGGTCACGAACTTTTTGTCATTATACAGAATGTTCCCTTCATCTTGGGGAATCCAGTTGATATACATCTGATATGGGTAAAATGAGAGGCTCTCATAATACACCACTGCGGCATCCTTGGTATCCTTCTCGCTCAGACCGTTCGGCATGATGAAAAGATCACGCACATACTGCCAATCCAGCCAAAGCGGGAAAAGATGTTTGCAATTGTTGATGCGGTCTGAAATAATGCGGTTGATCTCCACAATATGGCCAGAGAGCATCGTGCTTGATTTTTTAATGAAGTTGATGCCGTCTGCCGTCAATTCGTTTATGGCAGAGGCCGACACATATTCCGGCAGAGAAATAATCGATTTCAAATCCATCCGCATTTTGTCATTTATTTTTTTAAAGTTTCGCTCGATGTCAGTTCGGACGATACATAAATTTCTGATAATTCTGGCGTTTTTATCCTGCGCCAGCTTTTGATAGACAGCCATTTGCGGCGACTCGTGTTCATTCTCAAATATCCGAAATGGAACACCTATTAGGTATGCGACTTTTGACACGATCTCGTATGTACTGTCTTTGTACTGAATTTTTCCAGTAGGTGGATGAGTCTGTTCAAATACTGCTGCTTCCATGATGATACCTCCTGCTTTATTTGCAAAAGCCCGTAGCAGCGAGGCTTTCGCCGGAACCAGTATACCATAGGCTTGGCCCTGTCAGCAAGTTAATAAACTTTGTCCACAGCCCCGATCTGGATTTGGAGAGCCTTGGTGACCCTCGCCATGATGCCGTGATCCTTGATGTGGCCCCGGCGCTCCACCAGCTTGCTTTTGTCGATGGCGGTCACCTGCTCCGCCAGGGCCACGCTGGGCTGTGTGAGGCCGTGCCGCTTGGAGCAGGGGATCAGCACATGGGTCGGCAGCGACCGCTTCTTCCGAAGCTGGCCAGTCAGCGGCACCACAGTCACCACGGGGGAGTGGGCGTTCGCCACATCGTTGCTCACTACCAAAACCGGGCGCACACCGCACTGCAAGGAGCTGCTGGTGTCGCATCCGCAGTTCACAAAGTAAATGTCCCCTCTTTTACACATTTCTGCTGCCTCCTATCGCAGTATGTAGTCCGCCATCTCCTTGTCATGGGCGGCGTAGAGTGCATCCAACTCGCAGATGGCCTTTTTTCGATATTTTCCGATGGTGGCCCGGCACACATGGTGCTTTGCCTCCACAACATCCCAGGTGAGCCGCTCCACGGTCAAATCCCACATCAACGGAGCCAGCTCCGGGGATATGGCCCGAATCGCCGAATGGAAAAAGTCTATCTCCTCCTCCAAGGCCAGCAGCTTGACGGTCAGGTGGTCGATCCAATCCCGGTTGATGCGGTGGACCCGGTCACGGAAGGAAATGGCGATGGAGGCCGTTTTATCCGTGATGTTGCTGGTCTGAACGCGCTCCCCCTCCGGGGAGGAGAAGGTCATGGAGTCAATGACCTCCTCCTCGGTGATCCCTTGAAAGTTGGCGAGTTGGTGCCGAAGGCAGTCCCGCTCCATGACCATACTGGGGTACTCTTTGATCATCCTTTCCACTCGTTCACTCATGTGACACCTCCAATCCGGGCCTTGACCGCAGCAATCAGAGCGGTCTGGCTCATGTCCTTTTTCTCCAGCGCATTCATGATGTCCTCGTCATGGGTCCCCGCCGCCACGATGTGCTGGATGACCACAGTGTGTTTCTGGCCCTGCCGCCAGAGTCGAGCGTTCAACTGCTGATAGAGCTCCAGCGACCAGGTGAGGCCAAACCATACGATGGTGGAACCGCCGTCCTGGAGGTTGAGGCCGTGTCCGGCAGAGGCGGGATGGATGAGGGCGACAGGGATTTTACCCTCATTCCAATCGGCGATGTCCTTCGGGGTGTCGATGGTGCGGACTTCGAACCGCTGGCGGATGCGCTCCAAGTCGTGCTTGTACCAATATGCCACCAGGAGCGGCTTGCCGTTTGCCGCCTCGATGATGTCCTCCAAGGCATCCAGCTTTCGGTCGTGGATATGGTGGACTTTGCGGTTTTCACCATAGACCGCGCCATTCGCCATCTGCACCAGCTTGCCGGAGAGGGCGGCGGCGTTCACAGCGTCCAGATCGCCGTCCTTCAGATGGAGAACCATATCCCGCTCGAAATCCTCGTAGAGCTTCCGCTCCTTGGTGCTCATCTTTACCTCGACTTGGCTGCTGACCAGGTCCGGCATATCGAGGAAGTCAGCGGCCTTCATGGAGATGCAGATGTCGGAGATCAGCTCGTAGACCTTCTCCTCCGCGCCATCCTTGGGCTTATAGCTGTAGATGACCTCGCGGTTGCGCTTATCCGGCAGGAAGAACCGCTCCCGGTATCCGCCCACGAACCGCCCAAGCCGCTGGCCCATGTCCAAAAGGTACATCTGGGGCCACAGGTCGAGGAGGCCGTTGGGTTGCGGGGTCCCGGTCAGGCCGATGACCCGGCTGATACGGGGCCGCACCCTTTTTAAAGCCCGGAACCGCTGTGCCTTGCTGCTCTTGAAGGAGGACAGCTCATCAATGACCAGTGTGTCGAAATCCCAGCGATAGTTGTCAACGAGCCAAGCGACATTCTCCCGGTTGATGATGTAAATCTTCGCCCTGCACTGGAGGGCGGCTCGGCGGTCCTTCTCGCTGCCCAGCACCAGCGACCAGGTGAGGCCGTCCAGATGCTCCCACTTTTTCAGCTCGGTGGGCCAGGTGTTCTCCGCCACTCGCTTGGGGGCCACCACCAGTACCTTGCCCACATCGAAGCTGTCCAGGAGCAGAGACCAGAGGGCGGTCAGCGTGATGACGCTCTTGCCCAGGCCCATATCGAGGATCAGGCCGCAGGCCGGATGCTCCAGCACGAAGTTCGTGGCGAAGGTCTGATAATCATAAGGCTTGTACTTCATCCATAATCTCTCCAATCTGCTCTTTGCTGTCCAGGACGTACACCCGGAAGCCCAGAGCGGTAAGCTGCTCGATGCGTCTGCGCTGGAGGGGCCGGGGCTTTTCCCCAGGAGCCTTGACCTCCACGAAGGCTAATTTACCACCAGGGAACAGCAGGAGGCGGTCGGGCACCCCATCCAAACCGGGTGACACGAATTTGGGTGCCAGCCCCCCACGCTTAACTGCCTCGGTGACGAGCCTTCGCTCTATGGCACTTTCCCTCACTGTTTCCGGCCTCCTGTTCCAAAATGCGTTTTTTGGCCTCAAAACCCCTATACGCGCATATAGGCGTGTTTTGGCCTATTCTTTTATATTTACCAATACCCAATAGGGAAAAGGTAGAAACACAGAAACAGAAAGCACCATGCCTCTTGCGAACACAGGGTTTCTCCCTGTTTCTGCGTTTGTAACTACCGTTAAGCTGATTTCGCTAAGAACGTTTTTTACTCCCGCACGAACGTTTTCTGAGGCCCATACAGAGGGAACCGGGTCTTGCTGTATTTGTTTGCGGTGGAGACGGTCCAGCCACCCAGCTTACGGAGGATGCCCTCGATCTCGTAGGAGTCCGTCCGCTTGATGTTCTCGCGCTCCTTGCCGAAACACTCACACCAAATCTCCATGCAGCACACCCGCTCCCGGCGCACAGTGCCGGTGGCAGCGGAGCCGGAGAACTCACCTCCGCCCAGGTAGCTCCTGCGCTGGTAGAGGTCCATGCTGGCCCAATTCTCCGGGAGAAGGCATTCCAGATACTGCTCCACCAACCCCTCGCGGTCATCGGTCTCCATGGCATCCTGCTGGGCCTGGTAAGCCTCCTCCGCCACATCGCCCTTGAGGTACAGCTCCTCCCCGGCCCGGTACCGCTCCAGAGCCTCGGCCCACACTTGGTCGACCTCCGTCAGCTCCCATGGATGTTTGGCCCCCAGACCAGTGACATTGACGGGCCAGAACCGCCGGTTGCCGGTCACATCCCGGAGAAAGCCCCGGTCAGCATTGCTGGAGCCTACAATGATATTGGTGCGCGGATGGCTCTCCACCACGGTGCCATATGCCTGCCGGAACTTATCATCCGACCGGCTGAGAAAGGACTTGACCGTTTCCACATCCACCTTCTTGATGCCGTTCATCTCGGCAATCTCCAGAATCCAGTAGCCCTGGAGCTTCTCGGCTGCGGTCTTGTCCCGCATATCAGCAATGGAGAGGGAGTCGGAGAACCACTCCCGGCCCAGCAGGGCGTAGAAGGTGGACTTGCCCATACCCTGGGGGCCGTTGAGGACGAGCATGGAGTCGAACTTGATACCCGGCTCATAAATCCTCGCTACCGCCGCGCACAGAGTTTTCCTGGTCACGGCCCGGACATAGGCCGTGTCCTCGGCACCCATGTACTCTACCAGCAGGGTGTCCAGCCGCTCGGTGCCGTCCCAGGTCAGGCCGTTCAGATATTCCTTTACCGGGTGGTAGAGCCGCTCGGCGGACACCACCGCCAGCAGAGCGTCCTTGAACTTGGAGGGCGACCACACGCCATAGACCCGCTCGAAGTACAGCTTGGCGTTGGCAAGGTCGGCGTCATTCCATCCGGGACGCACCTGCTTCCAGGGCAGCGGCCCAATCACATCAACCATGCCCTTGAACTCGTTGTAGACGATATTCTGGAGGTTGGGATCGTTGCGGACGATGGCGGCGATGTTGGTGAGGGTATCCTTCACCCGGCCCCGCTTGTCCAGCTCCAGCTCGGTCTGCCAATCGTCCCCGGTCTGGGCGGAGAACTCGGACTCCGCCACAGCCTGCCGCTCCTTGGCAAGCTGGAGCTTCACCTGGGTGTCCTGGACGGCGAAGTCCTGCATGGCCTGGAAGGAGGGCAGCTTGGAGGGGGGATCGTCCGGGTCGGCCTTGCCGTCCAGTGCGCCGAACTTGTGCAGCCGCACCACGTCAAAGGCGTTCAGCAATCGACCACAGGCCGGGTCGGTGGCATGGTGGCTGTAGGCAAAGCAGTCATCGTAAATGACCACGCCAGCATGGGAGTCGGCGGGGATGTAGTCGTACCGCCCCGGCATGGAGCTGTGCTTGTAGACGTCCGGGAGGAAGGTGTCGATGGCTGCGGTGATGGAGTAGGCGCGGCAGAAGGCCCCGACCATCCCTGCCTTGGTCAGCGGGTCGGCCTGCTTCTTGATTTCCCGCTGCACGATGACCTGCTGGCGGCGGGAGACAGGCCACTCCGCCGTGTTCCGCCAATCGGTGTACTTCGCCAGAATGGTGTCCGGGTCGAGGATGTCGCCATCGATCTCCTTACACACGAACTCGCCGTCCGAGGAGGTGGAGGGCCAGTACATCAGGCGGCTCGGCTCGTAGGTGGTGTCATCGAACTGCTCGATGCCGATCTCCTCCGCCACCTTCCGGGCCACCGCCATGTACTCGTCCGGCCCGACCTCGCGGGACAAGGGGATGATGAGCCGGAGCCGGGGGGCCTCTGGGGTGTGCTTGTGGGTGGAGTAGAAGTAGCAGCGGAAGGAGAAGAACATCTCCACCTGCTCGATGACCTCCGGGGAGGCGTAGTCCATGTCCAGCGACAGGGCCGAGCGGGTCAACACACAGTCCTTCTTCCTGCGGCCCCCCTTCAGAGTGCCGAGGACAAAGCCGCCGATGTCCTTGATGGCATCCTGCTGGGCCTTGGGCATCTTCTTGAACTCCGCCAATGTCTCGGCGGTCACCTTGGTCTGGAAGATGCGGTCGCGGAACTCGTCCAGCTCCATTTCCGACAGCCTCCATTTTTTGTCCATCCGGCTGTTGCCGATAGAAACCTTGATTTTCATAGCTACCTCCCCGCTGTCAGGTCACGGATGTTCCGGGTGAGCTGTGTGTGCTGCCGGGTCAGGGCCTTGAACCGCCGAAGCCGCTCCTGGTACTCCTTCGGGTCACACGGCAGCTCGTCCAGGGACCCCTCCATGCTCATGGCCTCCGCCAAGCAGGACTTGGCCTTGCGGACCAAAGCCGCCAGCAGCTCCTCCTGCTGGGCCTCGGAGCAGTAGGCCCGGACGAGCCGGAACAGCTTCTTGGCCTTGGTGTTCGTGCAGGGGAAGAAGGTCTCCACGTTGACCTCGATGTAGCCATTGGGATGGTCCACTCGGAAGGACTCAATGTTGCGGATGGCCTCGTATGCGGTGGGGTCTGCGTACCCCTCGGAGTTGTATCTGCTGATACCCATAATCAAGCCCCTTTCTCGATCAGCGGCAGGATGCCGTCCTCCTTCATCAGGCCGTAGATGAACAAACGGCCCTTCTGCGTCCAGTAGGTATGAACCTTGGTGTGCGGCTCTCCATCGGTGCCGAAATAGCTGTGGGTCTTGGTGCTGGTATAGCCCTTCTCGGCGTACCTCTGGTAGAGGAGCCAGATGTCACCCTGCTTGAACTGCACACCCTTCTCATGGAGCCAGCGGTTCATCCAGACCGCCGACTTGCCGTAGTCTTTGGCGATGGCGGAGGTTGAAATGAGGTCCTTGCAGTTCAGTACCAGGTCGTAGTAGCTGGCCTTGGGCTGCAACTCCGCAATCTGCTGGCTCTGGACAGCGATGGTGCCGGTCAGCTCGGTGTTCTGCCGGGTCAGCAGAGCCAGACGGTCATTGGCGAACTGCAAAGCCCGCGCCATGATCGCGTCCGGGCTGTTCCACGCGGCCTCCACTTGGAGGAAATACTGCCGCACCCGCTTCCCGATGTCGCTGCGCTGGATCATGCACAGCTCCTTCGCCATATTGATGGTGAGCTGGTGGTCAAGGATCGTTCGAGTCACAGTTCGCCCGCCCTCAGTGCGAACCTGCGCAAAATTGAGCGGGTTGAAATCGGTGCCTTCTACAAAACCGTACTCACACATCCGGGGAAACCAGTCTTTATAGGGTGTCCGAATTTGCAGTGCATCGTGCAGCTCCCGACCACTGACGGTGGGGCGGTCGCCGCCGCTGTAATTGATTTTCACAAGTTCATCCATATCAAAACACCTCAGTCTTTCTTATAGAACTCGCACTCATATCCGTCCGCCCGGAGCGGGAGGCCAGTGGCCCAGGCCGGAGCCTCGGACATGATGCGGCAAATCTCATCCACGGAGGACACACCCTCCGGCACCTCCACCACGGCCTCGTCATGGATGTGCATGACGATCTCGAATCCGGCGTTCCGCAGGCGGAGCATGGCGAGGGCCAACAGGTCGCGCGAGGTAGCCTGTACGATGTTCTCGGTCAGCTTGGGGCCGTAGGTCTCGATGCGCGACCACTTCTTGTTCTCACCCACACCCTCATAGGTGAGGCTCTCCCGATTGAAGCGGTTAGGCATCAGCCGGGGCTTGACATAGGAGAGCCGCCGCCCGGAGGGGAGGGTAATAAACATCATCCCAGAACGGCAGGAGAAGCACAGTGCGCCCAAGCGCACCTCGGTCTTGGCCCGGAAAGCCTTCATCGCCGAGGCATCCACGTCCCACCAGAATTTCACTATGTGGGGGTTGGCTCCCCGCCACTGATCCACCAGTGGCTGAAGCTCCTCCTCGGCCAGCCCCATGTCCAGAGCGCCCATGGAGGTGAGCGCACCTACGCTGCCGCCGTAGCCGAGGGCCAGTTCCGCGATTTTGCCCTTCTGCCGGAGATGGGCGTTCTGCCCATGTTTTTCCACAGGGACGTGGAACATCTTGCTGGCCGAGGCGCAGTAAATATCGCCACCCTGCTGGAAGGTGTCCAGCCGCCACTGCTCCCCAGAGAACCAGGCCAGCACCCTTGCCTCGATTGCGGCGAAGTCCGCCACGATGAAGCGGCACCCAGGCTTGGGGACGAAGGCGGTGCGGATCAGCTCCGAGAGGACTCCGGGGGTGGAGTCGTAGAGCATCTCCACCTGGTCGAACTCGCCCCGCTTGACCAGGCTCCGGGCCAGGGCCAGGTCAGGAATGTGGTTCTGTGGGAGGTTTTGCACCTGCACCAGCCGCCCGGCCCAGCGGCCTGTGCGGTTGGCACCATAAAACTGGAGCAGCCCGTGAACTCTGCCATCAGAGCAGACTGACCGCTGGATGGCCTCGTACTTCTTCACAGAGGTCTTTCCCAGCAGGAGCCGCAGTTCCAGCATCTGCCGCACCTCGCCAGTGGCCTGGGGGAGAAGGCCCTTGATGGCCTTTTTGTCGAGGCTGTCCACCTCAATCCCCCGCTCCGCCAGCCAGCCCTTCACCTGGGCCAGTGAGTTGGGGTTGGAAAGCCCGGTGAGCTGCTGGGCCTGGGTGGTAGCCCTCGCCTTGAACTCGGCGTCACAGCGTACAGCCTGGGCAGCAAGCCGCTGGTCGACCATGATGCCCCTGTCGTTGATCTCCTGGTCTAAACGGTACAGTTCCATCTCGCTGTCAGGGATGGGATAGTTGTGCATCTTCTGGCGAATCTCCCGCTCGGCATCCACATCCCGGATGCAGTAGGCTTTGAACCGCTCCCACAGCTCCGGGGCATCCTCCGGGCGGTTCCGGGTGCGGCCCCCATTGGCCTTGGTGGGCTTGCAGGGCATAGAGAAGTAGCGCAGAAGGGATACACCCTCCTTCAGCTTTTTCCGCTTGATGCTCAACACCTCGCCCACCCCGTCCAGGGTGAGGGGGAGGGCCAGCATCGCCGATTGGACGGCGGTACACTGCCAAGAGGCCGGAGAGAGCTGCCGCCCTAAGTAGCGGGAAATACACGTCCGCTCGAACGCGGCGTTGAAGGCTGTCTTGGTGACACTCTCATCCTCCAGAGCCGCCAGCACCCGGTCGGGGAGCTGCTCCCCGCGGGCAAGATCGACCACCTGGGTCGGCTCATCGTCAAAGGCATAGGCAAAGAGGAGGATTTCAAATCTGGGGGAATCCGAATAGGCGTACACTCCGCACTTCGGAAGGTCCACATCAGAAAAGGTTTCGATGTCGATTGCTAACAGGCTCATACTTGCCTCCTGATATGGCAAGGAGGGGTGGAGGCCCTCCACCCCTCTCGCCGAGTGTCGTGTGTTTGTCAGGAGAGGAAATCCTCGTCCTCGTCCGCCATGGCCTCGAAGTCATCGCTGGCCTTGGAGCGACCGCCGAGGGCCTCGCCGTCCTTCACGAACTGGACATTGCCCAGGCCAGCGGCGATGCCGCGGTTCCCGTTGGAGTTGTAGCCGTAGAAGGTGACGCTCACGTTGCAGTAGCAGCCGGAGTACACCTCGCTCTGGTCGATGATGGGCTGGACCTTGCGGTCCACCACCTGGGGGGCCTGACGGCTGTTGGCGTTGAGGAAGTAGCACCCGGCATACGCCTCGTCATCGGGCCGGTCGGTGTCGCCGTCCCGGAGCGGGGTCTTGAGGTTGGGGGGAATCTTGCCGCCCCACTTGCCCACGGAGTCCTTCTTGGCCTGCTCGATGGCCTTCTGGATGGCGGTGATGGTCTTGGCGTCCTTCTTGGACACAATCAGCGAGGCCCCATACTTGGGGTCGGAGCCGTTCACGCTGGTCGGCTCGAACAGGTGGGCGTAGCTGATGCGGCAGGGAATGATGACCTTGGTCGGATTGATAGCAGCCATGATTAAACCTCCTGAAATTCCGCAGTTGCGGTCGTATTGTTGATGGCGTTGCGCTTGTCGGAATCGGGGACGAGGGTCAACTTGCCCTGGGGCTTGTAGACCAGGGAGCCAAGGACCCGCTGGAACTCCTCCTTGCCCATGAGCCGCTCCATGTCGCCAATGCCGATGAGCGTTTTCTTGAAAATGTCGGTGTAGCCGCTGGCCTGGGCCGCAGCGATGACCTCCGCCTCGGAACTGTACTTCCGAACGGAGCGGCCCTCGACGATCTTGAAGCCGGGCCACTGCTTTCCGTGGATGATGGCCTCGTCCTGGGCGAAGGCATACACGTCTGCCGCCCACTTCGCCAGCTCGTCCGAGCGGCGGAGGACTTCGGCGACCTCCTCATCGTCCAGCAGGGCAGGCTGGCGGAACTCCATCTGGGCCAGCTTGAGGAACTCCTCGGCCCTGGCGCGGCACTGGTTTCGGGCCTTGCAGAACCGGCACCAGCTCCCGGCTGCGAACTCCCCGGCTCCCATGAGGGCCATCGCCCCGGTGGGGCGGAGGACATCCTCGCCCCACTGCTTCAGCTCTGCCGGGTCAATCTCCCAGGTGGAGCAATGGTCGAGCCTGGGCTGGAAGATGGTCAGCCGCACCACCTTGGGGTCGTAGAGCAGCTCGGCCTTGCTGAGAACGCCCAGGCCGTAGATCATAAGCTGGGGGTTGCGCTCGGCATCCACCTGCACACCCCTGCCCAGCTTAAGGTCGATGATGTGGATGTAGGAGTCAGTCACGATGACCATGTCGGCGGTGCCGAAACAGCCCTCCACATACTCGGAGGCATCGACCCTCTGCTCCACGGTGAATACGGGGTCTTTGCAGACCCGCCGCGCCTCCTCAATCTCGCCCTGGACGAAGGAAACGTACTCGTCCACGGCCTCCAGCAGCTCGTCCGAGTAGTAGTCGGACACGGGGCGGCGGGTGCGCTGCTTGAGGTACTTCTTGATGAGATGTTCGGCCATCGCGTGGCCAGCGGTGCCCTCGGCGGCATAGGCGCTCTCCTCATCCTGGAACTGCTCCTCCAGCATCAGGGAGGGAGGGCAGTGCAGGCGGCGGTTTGCTGCCGAGGGGGAAAATCTCGCATGAGTGGAAGGCATCAGAGCGCCTCCACTTCTCGGAGGAGGTCGGCGTAGTCCTCCGGCTTGACGCCAGACAGCTTGCCAGCGTCATACTTCATCAATAGGGCCTTGACCTGGGCGGTCTTGCCCTCATCGCTCTTGGCGGACATGACGGCGCGGACCTGCTCGATGGTGATCTTCTTGGTCGGCTCCGGGGCCGCTTCGGGGGTGGCCTCCGCTCCCTGTTCAGCCAGGGAGCGGTAGCCAGCCGCCAGCAGCTCGAAGCCTTCAGCCAATTGGCTGTAGACTTTCTTATCCATGTGTGATATCCTTTCTTTAGACGAGGGTCGCGCCCTTCAGCTCGGCGAGGAACTCGGCATCCACCCGGTCATCGATGGACAGCGTGTCCGGGGTGATGCGGTCCAGCCTCTCATCGTAGCAGCGGATGGGGATGCGCATCTTCTTGGCGATCTCCAGCTCGTACTTCATGCCCTTGGTGACCTTGGTGCCGATGAGCCACATCATGTCGCTGGACTTCAGCAGCTCGGCCCCCAGCTTGATGCCGAGGATGCGCTCGTCCGGCAGGTCATCGTTGAGGAACTGCGGATAGACCAGGTGGGGAATGACGGGGACGTAGCCGGTCTTAGCTGCGATGCGCCCAGCATCCCTGGCGACCTTGACGTTGTGCTCGATGTCCCCGCGGTACGGGGAACAGATGAAAACTTGCTGCATTTTACATATCCTTTCATACATTCGGGTGCATCCCGTTAGGTTGATGGTTGATGCCGCCGCCACCCGGTCGGGCGGGCGGTGGCTGTATGAGTGGCCACCTCATGGCTTAATGATAGCCCACCAGAGGGGGCTGCGTCCCGACTCGCAAAGTCGGATTTAACGCAAAAAAGGCCGTTTCCCAAGGCTCCGAACAGGGTCGGAACCTTGGAAAACGGCCTGGTACAAGGGACGAGCCATCCGACTTTGAAAGTCGGATGGCTCGAAAAAAATCATGTAATTTTGGACAACGGCTTGAATCCGAGGCTGGTGAGCATCTCATTGCACTCGTAGATGCTGTTCTGGGTCATGGAGCAGATGATGGTCTGAAACGCAATGTCCTCGATCTCCCCAGAGGAGAAGTCGTACTTAGCCTTCCGCGCCATATCATAGCAAAGCGGCGGCGGAAGTTGAAGGCCCACACACATGGCAAGAACGGTGCGGATATCAGGGTTGTTTTTAGCAGTGCCATTTTTGTATCGGCGAATCACATCCTCGTTGATGAGGCTGCGTTCTGCCAGCTTGCTGCTTGATAGATTCCGCTTCTTCATGTGATAGGCCAGAGTCGGCGAGAATCGGCTGGGCAACTCGCCCATGATGCTGGAGGTCTGCTCCACATATGTTTTGAACTCCTGGGTGTGGGAGGCGGCATCATCGACAGCCCGATTAAACGCATTATGCTCATATGCGGCCTCGGCTACATCCTCCTCAAGAGCCTGCCGGAACAGGCCGCACTCGGTGTAGTAGGATGCGCCGTAGTCCTTTCGCTTTCGATGGGTGATTTTGAAAGTCAGACAGCATTCGTCCATATGGCTCCGGGCATACTCGGTCATAAACGCGATGCCATAGGAGTTGTCTATGTACTTCGAGTGGTTGAGGACGAGGTGGGAGTCCACATAGACATACCGGCCCGACTCCATCATTTTGCGGAATTCCTGGTTGACTGCAAAGGATATGGCGATGTCCGCTGGCTCCACATCATAGGTCAGGTCTTTGCCAGGGCCTCTGGTGACGTAGCTCTGGATGTAGCCCCTACCCTTGTAGTTGAGGACACCGATGGCCTCTGTGTAGCCCAGGTCGATCATGCGGATTTTCGCCATCTGCTTGGACACGTCAAAGAAATCCGCAAGGGCGATGATGAGCCGCTCCATTATGTCTGCGCTGCTGGCACCCTTGTTTTGGGAAATTAGCGAGGGGAGCAGTTCCTCCATCTTCGCCCTGGTCTGTGCGGCTGGCATGAGGATGCGGGGGGTGATCGAGTTGGCCTGCCACTCCATCCACTCCAAAGGAGTACGCTTTTTCTCATCTCTGCTGCCTTCCTGTACCTGACACTGGATAGACTTGGCCTCCGGGTTATACAGCTTTTCCAGCTCAAAAAAGCGGCGGTGCAGGGACCAGTGGACACACTCGTGGACAACGGTACTGCGGTAGGTGCCGTAGGTGTACATGAAAAACACATTAGGGTCAACGAGGATCGTGCCCTCCTCCACGGGAACCTCCTTGTACTTCCCTACATGGGGGTCATAGCAGGGCACGATGCTGTCCGCAAAGAACACCTGCCCAAACAGGGAGTTGTTCTTGGTCAGATGCTCCTGCCGGACAGTGAGGCCCATGCGCTCTGTCAGAATTTCCACATCAATGGAAGTGGGCGCGGCGAGGGCCTCTGGATAATACTGCTGAAGGAAGTTTGTGGCAACTGCGTCCAGTTGGTCTTTGTAGATGATGGGCACCAGATAATCTGAGAGCTGCCCTGGCTTTTTATTACTGCTCCGCCGGTAGATGGTGAAACCGTGGATTCGGAGGTTTTTGATCCCATTGTCGATGTCACAGGAGCAGGCCACCCGGAACCACTGACCGGCAAGGTCGGACTCCACATTATGGCGGTCGCCCCCGGTGATCTCAATGTCCGCCTCCACCACTGCATCGAACTGTAGCTCGTTGCTGACCGTCCCGGTGATGTCCAGAAACTTGATGCGCATATCATCCAGCCGCGCCTCGGTCGGGTCTGGAACCATGCTGGAGTAGCACTCCAGACCCTCCGGCCCGTCCTCCACATGAGCGGAGAGGGCCTGATAGATCAGGTCATAAAATCTGTCGTTCACCACGTCACGAAACGAAGTGAGATTAGCCATCGACACACCCCCTATTTTCGGAATACGGTATCGGCGCGGCCCATCCACTTGGATGCGTCTCCGCAGCCTGCTCTGACTCCAATTATAGTACGGGACAGCCGTTTTGTAAATTGCTATGGTGATACCCCCTTATCAATCTTCATCATCAGTGTCCACATCGCCTGTTACAAACGGATTCGGGTCGAATCCATGCTCCCGGCAAAACCGTTCATAGAACTCCTTCATTTGGGCCTTCTCTTCTGGGGTGATTTGAGCCCGCTCTTTCTCCCACTGTTCACGGCTTGCCCTATTCTCTTCGACCGTCTGGATAGCCTCTCGGAGAATATCTGCGGGGGACCTCAGAGCAGGCAAACTTATGTCCTCCTCGGGAAGTTCATGACCGAATAGCCGCATCTCGTGCTGGCGGCGGATGGCATCCATCTTTTCCACAATGCGGGCAAACCGTTTTTCCACATTTTTTACGAAGTCGTTGCCATTCAACAGGCGTTCCCGCTCGGCATTCAGCTTCTGGTATTGAGCATCCTTCTCCAGTGCATCACCCAGGATCAGTGTTTCATTGATGTGTTCCATTGCCTCCCGCTCGTCCATGGCTGCGGCTTCGTCCCATGCCAAGTCGGACAGTTCATCCTGTCGGATGTCAACATAGTTCTCATAGACCTCATCGATGTAGCTTGTCAGCTCCTTGACCCGCGCATTGATAAAGCCGTGGAAGTAGGCTAACTCGTCCTTCCTCATTCCCAAGCAGGCCGCATCATACTTGTCGAGGAGCTTGGACAAGCCATCAAGAGCGTTCTCCACTTCACTGCGGCTGCTCCGAACAGTGTAGTGCATCCGCGCTGACATTTTCCGCCGTTGCTTCTCCACGGTGTAGCTGCTGAACCCTAACCCGGTCAAGATGGAGCTAAACCAATCGATGAGCTTCCTGGTCGTTTCCAGCGAGACATCATAGAAGTTGGCTTTCCGCAGGGCCTTGAAGTCGCTGGACGTGTAGTTGTCCAGCGCCCAAACTAAGAACGGGCCGCATTCCTCCGGGAGCCGCCAGGGGAGTTTGCTCGGCAGATTCGTGTCCGCATCCTCGCTCCCACCTTTGAGGAGGCTGGAGTCAATACCGACCGCGTCCACGATGTCGGCGAACTTGTCACGGTCCTTGGCAACATCGCCTACAATTTTTTGTTGCGCGTACAGTTCTTCAAAGGTAAATTTTTTCATCGGAAAATCACCTGTCCTTTCTTGATGAGCCAATCATAGCACAGTCGATGTGTGCCTGGAATACCAAATCCAGAATCGGTTTTTGGGATACTGGATGTTCACCTATACATCATCCCTGGCATACGAACCCGCTCCCGTCCATCCCCAGGCATCTTCAAATCCCCCATAAGAGCGGCGGGGTAGATGGCCTTCTTGCCGAACCGCCTCCGCAACTCCTCCACGACCCCCTCCAGCTTGTCCAGCCGATCCAGCTTTGCCACATCGGTGAAGAAGTCGATCTGCTGCGGCTCCTGCTCCGGGATAAGGCCGATGGCCCGGACGGTCACGGCCCGGATCGGTGTGTGCCACTCATACTTCTGACGGAGCAACTCCCGCGCCTTCTCTGCAATCACTCTGGGGCTGCGGCTGGAAATGGACAGCTTCGCCTGGAACTGACGGTATCCCAGCTCGTTGTTCCGAACTGAAAGCTGAACACCTGTCGCTGCCAGCTTGTGGAGCCGGAGCCGGTGCCCAATGTCCTGTGAAAGCTCCAGCATCACCTTCCACACCTCCTCCTCGTTGACGAGGTCTGTTGTGCAGGTGATGCCGTGTCCAATGGATTTAACTGGCGAAACGAACTCCTTGTGCATAACCATTGATGTGTCCAGACCGTTGGCATAGGTGCTGAGAGCGAGGCCGTTGACCCCCAGGAGCCGCTTGAGGAAATCCGGCTCAGTCTTGGCGATGTCGCCAATGGTGCGGATACAGTACCGCCCCAGCTTCTCTTCGGTGGCCCTCCCCACATAGAGAAGGTCGGAGGCCGGGAGGGGCCAGACTTTCTCCTTGAAGTCCTCCTTGGTGATCTGGGTGATGGCGTTGGGCTTTTTCATGTCGCTCCCCAACTTGGCGAATATCTTATTGTAGGACACACCAATACTGACGGTCAGACCAAGCTCGGCCTGCATGGTGCGCCGGATGGTTTCGGCAATCTCCATGCCGCTCCCAGCGATGGCCCTCGAACCAGTTACATCCAACCAGCACTCGTCCATCCCATACGGCTCCACCAGATCGGTGAACCGCTGATAGATGTTCCGGGCCAGAGCCGAGTATTTGAGGTACTGGTCATACTGCGGAGGAACCACAACCAGATTGGGGCAGCACTGCCGAGCCTCCCAATTCACCATCCCGGTTTTGACCCCGGCCTTCTTCGCCAGGTCGGACTTCGCCAGCACGATGCCATGCCTGTCCTCTGTTCTGCCGCACACGGCCACGGCCTTTCCCCGCAAGCTGGGGTCGAGCATCATCTCCACCGAAGCGTAGAACGAATTAAGGTCGCTGTGCAGTATAGTCCTCGATTCCATGATTTTTCTCCCCCTTTCGCACTTTTTTTCAAAAAACCTATTGACAACGTGCAACGCAATGTGTATAATTCACTTAAACTTCACCGTAACTTCATCGTCTATGGTAGCAGATGGATGAAGTTCTGTCAAGAGAAAAAGTGAAGTTGATGAAGTTACAGGTGAAATTTCTTGAAAGGAAGAGTCACGATGAATTTTTCCGACAAGGTTAAGCGGAGCAGAGAATTGCGCGGATTTACCCAGCAGACGCTGGCTGACGAGATCAATGTATCCAAGCGCACCATAGCGGCCTACGAGACCACAGGAGCGAAGCCGCGCCCTGCTACCATGCGGAAGTTGGCGGCGGCTCTGAAGGTATCGGTAGACTACCTCACTATCGATGAGGTGACCGACCCTGAGTACGGCTTGGAGAAACAGGGGTATGTTGACCAGGCGCGGGAGCTGTATGGTGCCCATGCCGCGAGGGAGATGAATGCGCTGCTGGAGCAGAACGCTGCGCTCTTTGCCGGTGGAGAACTATCCCAGGAGGCAAAGGATGACTTTTTTGCCGCAGTGATGAAATCCTATCTGGCCTGTAAAGAAGCCGCAAAAAAGACCTACGGACGTAAAAAGAGCTGACCCAAACAGGCCAGCTCTGAAGAATTTGCTTGGAAAGTCCGTTTTATAGGACACCTTATGTGCTAAGATTGACTTTGAGAAAGGGTGTGGGCGGAGCCAAGCGCAAATCGTACAATCAAATAGTACACGTCATGGGGGAGAAGGCCAGGTATGACAATGGACTATATCTTCCGCGAGGTTGAACGCCTCCAGCGGAAGTATCACGAGACCGACCCTTTCAAGATGTGTGACGATATGGGTATTATGGTGGCTTTTGAGCCGATGGGTGTTTATGAAGGAGCCTGCAAGGGCTTCTTCCTCGCTCAAAGCCGGAAGCGCATCATCACCATTAACGCCGATCTGCCGGAGCATCTGCACAGGCTTATCGCCGCACACGAATTGGGCCATGCGGTTCTTCACCGCAACGCAATGGGCGTGAACGCATTCCACGACTTCGAGTTGTTCGATGGTACTTCCACTATGGAGTACGAGGCGAATGTGTTTGCTGCCGAGTTTCTGCTCCCGGACGATGAGGTCTTGGAGCAGCTCAATGATGATGTGTCTTTCTTTGGTGCGGCCTCCCGGCTCCGGGTGCCGCCAGAGCTGCTGGACTTCAAGTTCCGGGTGCTCAAACGGAAGGGCTATAAAGTAATCGATCCGCCTCTGATGTGCCAGAGCAATTTTCTCAAGGGCATTGATGTGGGGGAGCAGTACGATGGAGGGTGTTGACATCAATGGAGCAAGATCAATGGCGGGACAGACTTACATACCGAAGTGATCTGGTCGCCCGTGTTACCCATTTGACAGGTAGCCACACAGCGAACGATGACGTGGCCTTCCAAGCCTTATGGAAAATCCTCACCGAGAAAAAGCTGATCGGTTCGGGGAACGATGGTTATATCATCGGGAATAAGAGGGCCGTGTGCTTTCAAGAGGTGCCTTTGATGGCGATGGCGGAAAACCTGTGGTTTGGGGAGCGGCTTGGTACACCGCCCAAATACCGAGCGTTCGGACTCAGGGTGAATCGGGGGGAACTGTATAAGAAGGGTGGTCGCCCTGTGCTTTATGGTGAACGGGACAAGCTCAAGGCCCAGATACCGCAGTATGAGCATTGGCGAATAGTCAGTATGGATTTGGACAAACCAGAGGAAATTGTAGACTGGACACACGAGCGCGAGTGGCGGTATCCGGGCGACTTTTCCTTTGAATGGTCGGAAATTGAAATCCTGCTGAAAGACCACAACTATTATACGAAGTTTGTGGAGAAGTGCTTTGCAGAGGGCAAGACCGACCTCTTGAAAAGCGTCAATGGGATAATCACACTTGATTCTGTCATTTCGTAGTGTTCTGGGGTTGAACACCATGGGCCAATATGCCAGGAGGCAAACAAATGGTTGACATTAAGGTCTATGTGGGGGCCAAGGCAAAATTCAATGCCGATGGCGTGATGATCCCCACCAGCGTTATTTGGGAAGACGGTCACGAATACATCATCGACAAGGTGACGGACGTTCGGCAGGCCGCGGCTATGAGGGCCGGGGGCCAGGGCGACAGGTACACCATCTGGGTCAACGGTCGCCAGAGCTACCTGTTTTTCGAGCGCAGTACGGCCTTGACCGGGAACAACATCGGTCGGTGGTTCGTAGAGCGAAGGGAGCGCATCAACCAAGGCCACGTCAGAGGACGGCTGGCCTAAAACATAGGAGGCACGAATATGGCAATCGATAAAGCAACTGTAGGTGGTAAGGATACTGCGGGCTTCAGCGAGGAGTATGAGAGGGGGTATGCCGCTGGTCGGATTTCCGCGCAGCCCCAATGGATCAGTGTGGAGGAGCGGCTCCCAGAAGCGGAGGGCGATTACTTTACTCTCTCTGAGTTGCAGTGCGATACCCCTGCGGCCCCGAAGGGAGCCATCGCTATAGACGAGGACGAATGCTGGAAAGATGGTCATTGGGAGCAGGATGATGAATTCTGGAAGGTCCTCTATTGGGCAAAACCGATGAGGTTTGATGTTCCAGAACACTTGGCAGAGCGTCCTCGGCTTGGATATTTATAATGATGTGACCATACAACGGAGGTAACTCGTGAGAATCAAATGTCCCAGGTGCGGCAGCACCAACACATCCCCACTTCGGGGCGGGGAGCGGTTTCGCTGTAATGACTGCGGAAGGTCGATCGCTTCACTGCCACGGTTCAACACGAAGTCGGGGGTGGCGGACTACCGGGAGGCCGTGAACGAGGTGCATTTTACGGTCGGCGGTTATGATACGGGGTACCCAGAGGTGTGGATGAGAAAGACTGCACAGGGTATTGAGCTTTCCGTTCGCCCCGGTCATGCCCAGGCAGATTGCTTTCTGCAAAGGGAAATGAGTGCGGACGAGTGGGTGGCGGTCGTGGACACCCTTTTCTGCAAGCTGTATCTCCATGAATGGAAAAAGCGGTTCATCGACCCGGACATTATGGATGGGGAACAGTGGGACCTTGTCCTGGAGCTGGAAGGGGGCCGGAGACGCACCTACAGTGGGAGTAATGCCTACCCTCCATATTGGGAGCAGTTGAGGGCTGTGTTCCAGCCGTTCTTCGATGAGGCTGGAATTACGTTCTAACAAAGCATAGGGCCGGATCATCGGATGGAGGATTGAATGGGCTTATGAAAATTGAGATGGGTGAGTCTTTGATTTATTCCTGGCTACGCCATGTGAAACATTGCCAAGTGGTGCAGACAAACTGGAAATGCTCCCCTCAGTGGCCTCTTGAGTATGAAGAAGAACTTCAAGAAATCTTATCAACGATTATCGGAGGGTTTCAGCAATACACCCCATTCAAGAAGAACACCAAGCTGGCCCAGGTGATTCGGCAAGGTGAATGCGATCTGTTGGGTCTGCGAATGGAAGAAGGAAAAGTGAAGGTCATTGCGGTTGATGTTGCCTTCCATGAGAAGGGCTTGAATTATGGGAGCCGTACCGAGACCGTAGGGAAAATTATTGAAAAGAGTATCCGCACCGCCCTTTGCATCTATGGCTATTTGAATGTAAGCGAAGCGCAGGTGCTCTTTGCGTCTCCCAAGGTCGGAGCGACCCTTGCGGGAGAGTTAGAATATGCACTTTCACTTGCAAATGCGGCGCTACAGTTTTTCGGTTTACACTTTGATTTTCAACTCATGGCGAATGATGACTTCAACAATGAGATTTTGCAGCCAGTCCTCGATTTGAGCGATGATGTTGCTGATACCTCGGAACTGTTTCTCCGAAGTTATCAGTTGACAAAGCTGTTCAAAAGCACTGACGGTGGCCAGAGAGAAAAAATACCTGTCGCCTCCACAATCGAAGCGACAGGTAAGAAAACTCAGGTGAAGATTGGTACTATGGCAAAGACTACCCTGCGCCACCTGTTGGAAAGCGGAGCCGCAACGCCAGAGGAGGTGGTTGCGCTCCAAACACTGGAAGGAAGTCGAGCCGCCTTTAACCTCGGATTCCCGTTACTTGTTCCTATAGATTCGGGCTATGCAAGAACGCGGTATTATGCGGAGCATTTAGTCATACGAGGACAGGAGTATGTGATGACCTCTCAATGGTATGAGTCGATGCGGAGCAAGCTCCAAGCCTGGATCGACTCGCATTCACCAGAGGGTCAGGGAGAATGACAATTATAGGCGGATAGCTTGAAGAACGAAAGAAGTATGCACGTCAATCACTCCGAATTATTGTGGCCGTCCTGAACCCTTTCCAGGAAAGGGCTTGTCCGCATCGATCACAGTAGGCTTGGTATTCGCGCTCCATTGTAATCCCGCAGCGAGGGCAGATGGGAAAGGTAGTATCACCAGTCCAGAAGTGGTGGAGCCGAACCGCATTGACCCGCATTGGAATTCGATATTCAATTTGCTCTTGGTGCCATTTCTGCATGACCGTGTTTACCAGCAACTCGTCCGGGGACGCATGGAAGCCGTAGCAGAAGTGTTCGAGCATAATTACCGAAGGGCAAGTTTTCTTTTGAATGATTCGCCCAAAATGGCTTGGAGAGCAAGAGCAGAGATGCGCCGCACGCTCAAAACTAAGGTTTTCAATTTCGCAGATGCGTTGGAGAGAACAGGAAAGGCTTTCTAAAAACATCTTGTAGACCCGCTTTCTTTCTATAAAATGTCTTTAGCTGCGTGAATAGTTAATTTTGAATGTGGGAGGGATGACCGTGAGCGGTGGAATCTTTGGTAGCCTGTTTGATTTCAATGGTGACGGCGAATTAGATGCCTTCGAGCAGGGTATGGAGTTTATGGCGCTCCAAGAAATGATAGGTGGTATCTCGGATGATGAAATGGATGAACTGGCGGCTGTGGGACTTTCCTACAACGATCTTCTGCTTATGGATGAGGATGAGCGCCGTGAGGTTTTGGAGGACGTTGGCCTTGACCCCGATGACTATATCTTTTGAGGGAGTGAGTCTGTATGAATAGGAGCATTGGTAAGGGCATCACAAAGCGGCTGTTCCTATTACTGACGGTCATTCTGACCTTTACGCTGTTTGCCACGGGGTGCGGTGATTCAAATAGCCCGCCCCCAGATGACTTGTCATCTATATCGAGCAACGTCAACACACCATCCCCTGCGGTTCCCTCTGCTTCTGACAGTGACGGTGAAACTGAGCCAGCCTCCAGCACAAATACAGAGGCTGACCCAGGTGAAACTCCTGCTCAATCAGAAGCACCATCATCGGTGCCAACAGAAGTCGCCGAAGGATCGTCTTTTGAAATTCATTACATAGATGTGGGCCAGGCGGATGCAGCTTTGGTTCTCTGTGACGGGCAGGCCATGTTGATCGATGGCGGGAACGCAGAGGACTCTAACCTGATCTATGCGTATTTGAAAAAGCTGTCTCTTGATCATTTGCAGTACATAGTATGCACACACGCGCATGAGGACCACGTTGGTGGCTTGGCGGGTGCGCTTAACTACGCCACAGTGGATGTGGCGTTTTCGCCTGTTACGAGCTATGATTCTCGGGCGTTTGGAAACTTTGTAACCTACTTGGATAAGCAGGGTGTGTCCATAACCATACCCAAGGCGGGTGATTCCTTTTCCCTGGGCAGTGCCACGGTAAGTATCCTTGGCCCCATCAACAGCTCGGATGATCCGAATAACACCTCTATTGTTTTGCGAATTGTATACGGCGACACCTCCTTCCTCTTTACCGGGGACGCAGAGCGCGAAGAAGAACAAGACATCCTAAATGCCGGATACACCCTTGACAGCACCGTTTTGAAAGTGGGCCACCACGGGAGCGAAACCTCCACCTCCTATGTGTTCTTGCGTGAGATCATGCCAGAATATGCAGTTATCTCCGTGGGAACCGGGAATAGCTACGGCCACCCAACGGATGCCGTTCTGAGCCGCCTCCGCGATGCTGATGTCAAGGTATACCGAACAGATTTGCAAGGAGATGTGATCTGCACCAGCGATGGCAAGACGGTCTCGTTTTCAGTGGCTCGGAATGCCGATGCAGACACTCTGGCCTCGGTTGGGCCGAACAGCACCCAGAGCGGTGGTAATACCGGGACCACGCAGCCGGAGCAGACGGTTACTCCCAGCCAGGAGGAGCCCACGAATGCCCCCGTTGGCACTGATTACATCCTCAATACCAACACTCACAAATTCCATTATCCCGGCTGTTCAAGCGTAAAACAAATGGCAGAAAAAAACAAGCAGAGTTTCACTGGCACCCGCGATGAAGTCATCGCAATGGGCTATGACCCATGTGGACGGTGCCATCCATAGAGAGGCAATAATTTAGACGGAGGTCGAGTCAATGAGTACAAAAATAAAGGGTGCAGAATATCCCCTCGCAAAAATCTTCAGTTCCGATTTTGACTATGAAATCCCCTCATTCCAACGGCCCTACGCTTGGACTGAGGAGGAGGCCGGGGCACTGTTTGATGATCTGTACGACTTCTTCAAAACCGAGGATGCCGAAGAACAGTATTTCCTCGGCAGCGTTGTGTTGGTTAAAGAGGAGGACAAGCCCCATTCCGAAGTGATAGATGGACAGCAACGCCTCACGACCCTCACCATACTGCTGTCCGCTATAACATCAAAGCTGACTGGCGATGCCAGAGATGATTTTAAGAGCTACATCATCGAGCCTGGGCGCGCTGCCTCTCAGGGATTGTCTTCCAAACCGAGACTGTGCATCCGCAAGCGGGATAATGACTTCTTTAAAAAGTACATTCAAAAGATGGATTTCGATGGCCTCCTTGCCCTTGATGCAGATGCGCAAGATACCGAGGCAAAGAAAAACATCGTTCTTAATGCGCGGTTGTTGTTGAGCCGAATTGAAGCGGAATTACACTCTTCCGATGAAATCATTCAGTTTGGAGCATTTTTGATTCAGAGATGTTTCCTTGTAGCAGTGACAACACCAACACGCCAAGCTGCATTCCGTATCTTCTCGGTCATGAACAGCCGTGGAATGAGCCTTTTGGCTACCGACATTATCAAGGCTGATGTGATTGGAGCGATTCCAGAAAGCCTCCATGCGGAATATAATGACAAATGGGAGGAGATGGAGGTCGAGGTCGGGCGAACTGGCTTTAATGACCTGTTTGGTCATATCCGTACCATTAAGACAAAGATCAAGGCGAAGAAATCCCTCCAGGATGAGTTTTATTCTCTGGTGCTTCCGAACATCAACAAGTCAACGGCAATCGACTTCATAGAAAACACACTCAGCCCCTTCACGGAGGCATACCGAGTCATCAGAGGCAGCGAGTACGTTTCTACCAGCGGGGCCGACCGGGTCAACGATATTCTGCATTGGCTGAACAGGATTGATAACTCCGATTGGGTGCCGGTCGCCATGCTATTCTACTCCCTCCATAAAGATGACCCCACGCTGATGGACCGATTCTTGCGGCGGCTGGAGCGACTGGCGGCATTTATGCGGGCGACCTCATGGGACGTGACCCATCGTATCGAGCGGTATTGCAACGTGCTTTCGGAGATTGAAGGCGGCGGAGAAGATTTCGGACAGGCCATTGAGCTGACGCAAGAGGAGAAGGGTGAATTCTTGGCGACCCTTAATTCCGATATGTATAAGATGGTTTCGAACAAGCGCAATTACTTGATCTTGCGGCTCGACTCCTTCGTGTCCGATGGGGCCGCTGCGTACAATTCCAAGGTGTTGACCATAGAACACGTTCTGCCCCAGACCGTGGCGGCTGGGAGCGGCTGGGAGGCCATGTGGCCTGACGTTGACGAGCGCACCTTTTGGCTACACAAGATTGGTAACTTACTGCCTCTGAGCAAGCGGCACAATTCCCAAGCCCAGAATTATGAGTTTGATGTGAAGAAGGAGAAATATTTCAAGGGCAAGGCCGGGACGACCTCGTATGCGCTGGCCTCGCAGGTTTTGAGCTACAGCCAGTGGACCCCCGCCATCGTGAAGACCCGGCAAGATGAGCTGATTGACATTTACAAGAAGAATTGGGACCTCTAAGTGAGGACTGAGGTGATACAAGGAAAGGGCTGGGCCAGGATGCCGTACAAGACTTCGCATTTAGCGCGCCACCGCCCGATTTGCCATTTAGCCCGGAAGCTATTCCTCTTTGGTACGAGATTAGCTAACGAGATAGGTTCGGGGTGAACGAGCGTCTACCCCGCCTCCAGCGAATCTTTCACTTCCCTGACCCTCCACTGCTCTCCATTTCTTGGCGGATCATTAGTTCCATCATTTGAAGGATACGTTTTTGAGCAGCAGGTGGTAGATTGGATAGGTCCTTGAAAATGCGTGATTTTTGGAAATCGGTTGGCTGGTCAAGTACATCGCAAAAAATGGCGTCTGCGGAAACACCCAGACCATTGATAATAGCAATTAAGTTCTCACATCTGGGGAACGACGCGCCTCTCTCTACGGTGGAGATATAGTTGCTGGCCATCCCAATCTTCTCTGCGAACTGCTCTTGGGTCAATCCAATGTTCTCACGGCATTCCTTGATCCGCCTACCTATGCGCTTATCAATCATGGTCACCAGCCCTTTACTATATCGTTTCGATTTAGTATAATGGCATACGGCACAGTGATACAGATACGCTAATGTGTAGACTGTGGATTAGCGATATAGAAAAAAGCGCAGAAAGTTCCAATTGAGGGTATTCTTTTGAAGATCAAAAATGATGTTGCAGTGATGGGTCGTTTGGGCATAATACGCGGGCTGGAAATGGAGTGGGAAAGATGGCAAGCCTTGAGAATTTGACTGTTGGAGCAAGTGTATCGGGAATCGCCGGTAGCAGTACGATTGTTCAGATTGTAGCAGTGAAATGGCATGGCTCTAACGCCATGACCGTTACATACAGAAATCCAAATGGTAGCGTTGAGGAACGGGTCCTGTTTCGAGAAGATGAGGGTGCGTTATCGGTTGCAGATGGCAGTCTCCCATGGAGTTTCGATGCGGACGCCAATCTGCTGCGTCTTACTTCCGAGGCATATAGGATCAACCTCGCTCACATTTTTGACCCATATCTTGCCGTACATACTTCAGCGGTAGAACCGTTGCCGCATCAAATTTCCGCCGTGTACCAGGAGATGCTACCTCGTCTCCCTCTACGCTATATCTTGGCGGATGACCCCGGCGCAGGTAAAACCATCATGACTGGCCTGTTTATTAAAGAGTTGATGATACGCGGTGCGCTGAAACGGTGCCTGATCGTATCACCTGGAAACTTGGCAGAGCAGTGGCAGGATGAGCTTTTCCGCAAATTCGGTCTGCGCTTTGATATTCTGACCAACGACAATTTTGAGTCGGCGGTATCCGGCAATGTATTCTTGGAAAGGAATCTGTGCATAGTCCGGCTGGATAAGCTGGCCCGGAACGAGGACATCCAGGCAAAGTTGAAGATTTCATCCTGGGACTTGATCGTCTGCGATGAGGCCCACAAAATGTCCGCCACTGTATGGGGCGGCGAAGTGAGGTACACCAAACGGTTTCAAGTTGGACGCCTGCTGTCATCCATAACCAACCACTTCCTGCTCCTGACTGCTACACCGCACAATGGCAAGGAGGAGGACTTCCAGCTTTTCATGTCTCTGATTGATCAGGACCGTTTTGAGGGAGTAGCCCGTAGCGGAACACAGGCGGTCGATGTTACAGACGTGATGCGCCGCCTTGTTAAAGAGGACCTTCTTAAATTCGATGGCACACCACTGTTTCCAGAGCGGAGGGCCTACACGGTCAACTATGACCTGTCCAACCGTGAGGCTGCTCTATATAACGCTGTGACGGATTATGTCCAGGAAGAGTTTAACCGGGCGGACAACCTGGAGAAAGAGCGCAAAAACACGGTGGGCTTTGCACTGACCATTTTGCAACGGCGCTTGGCCTCATCGCCGGAGGCTATTTACCAATCGCTGAAGCGGCGCAGAGAGCGGCTGGAAGGCCGACTTGCCGAAGAACGGCTTGGTCGCCGAGGTGCGGAGTATTCTTCCGTATATTACGATGACTTTGACGATGACGATCTGCCCTCGGCTGAGTTAGAGGACGAGGAGGAGAAGGTCGTTGACCAAGCCACCGCAGCACGAACGATTACGGAGTTGGAGGCCGAAATCACCACTCTGAAAAGATTAGAGCGCATGGCGAACGATGTGCGTCAAAGCGGCGAGGATCGAAAATGGAGCGAGTTGTCCAAGTTGCTCCAGGATGATGGGAGTATGTTCGGAGCCGAGGGTGAGCGGGAAAAGCTGATCATCTTTACCGAACACAGAGATACCCTCCGCTACCTCCAGAGCAAAATCTCATCCCTCCTGGGCAGTGAGGATGCTGTTGTCACTATCCACGGCGGTCTGCTCCGGGATGAACGGCGCAAGGTGGAAGAACGGTTCAAGCAGGACAAGGAGGTGCGTATCCTCATTGCCACAGATGCCGCAGGCGAAGGTATCAACCTACAGCGGGCGCACTTGATGGTCAACTATGACCTGCCCTGGAATCCCAATCGGCTGGAGCAGCGTTTCGGGCGGATTCATCGTATCGGCCAGACCGAGGTATGCCATCTGTGGAATCTGGTGTCAAAGGAAACCCGCGAGGGTATGGTGTATGGTCGTTTGTTGGAAAAGCTGGAGCAAGAGCGAGAGGCTCTGAAGGGGAAGGTATTTGATGTTCTCGGCAAACTGTCCTTTGACAACAAATCGCTCCGGGAGCTGCTGATTGAGGCTGTTCGCTACAACAACCAGGAGGATGTGCGGCAACGCCTCTTTGAGGTGGTGGATCATTCCCTGGATCGGGATGCTCTAAAACAACTTCTGGATGAGCAGGCTCTCACGCCGGACGCTATGGATGTCCACCAAGTCATGACCATCCGCGAGGACATGGAGCGTATGGAGGCACAGCGGCTTCAGCCGCACTTTATTGAATCCTTTTTCCTTGAGGCATTCCAAAGAGTTGGTGGCAGGGTGCGCCAAAGGGAACGGGGCCGCTATGAGGTTCTCTCGGTTCCGTTTGCCGTCCGAAATCGGGATATGCAGATTGGTACGGGGACGCCAGTGCTTGACCGTTATGAACGTATCTGTTTTGACAGAGCTTTTTGCAATGTGCAGGGCAAGCCCCAGGCCGACTTGATTGCTCCGGGACATCCTCTCCTGGAAGCCACAATAGACCTTGTACGGGAGCGCAACTCAGATGTGCTAAAGTGCGGCGCGGTATTTGTAGATGACAACGATTTTGACACTGAGGCCAGGCTCCTATTCTACATAGAGGATTCGGTTCAGGACGGAATCGTTCTCCCCAGCGGGGGTAGACGGGTCATTTCTAAGAACATTCACTTTGTGGAGCTGAAAGAAGGTGGTGCTGCTATCAACGCTGGCTGTGCGCCCTACTTAGATTATCGTGCAGCGACAGATGAGGAAAAGCCGGTAATCCGTTCCTTCTTGGAGAGCCAGCGGTGGCTTACAGTAAACGTGGAGGACACCGCCACCAACTATGCCATTTCAGAGATTGTCCCAGCTCATGTATCCGAGGTGCGTCAGCGTACCGCGAAACGGGTGGACAAAACTGCCAGAGCCGTTAAAGAACGTCTGACCGCTGAAATTCAGTATTGGGACTTCCGGGCCGGAGAGCTGAAGACGAAGGAAGCGGCTGGCAAAGTCAACGCCAAGCTGAATTCGGACATGGCCTCCCGCCGCGCCGACGATCTCCAGGCCCGAATGCAGAAACGGCTGGCCGAATTGGAGCAGGAGAAGCACATCTCCGCTCTACCGCCAGTGATTGTAGGCGGTGCGGTGGTCATCCCGCGTGGCCTATTGGACAAGCTGATGGGCCGTCCGGCCCTGTTCGGTGCGGATGCAGCGGCGCGGCGCAAGATTGAGCTTGCTGCCATGAAAGCGGTCATGGGCATAGAAACATCCCTCGGCTTTGCTCCTGTTGATGTGAGTGCGCTGAACAAGGGGTATGACATTGAGTCGAAAATCCCTGCCGAACTTCGGGATGAGGACGGAACCACGCTCCGCTTCATCGAGGTCAAAGGACGGGTCAAAGGCGCGACCAGCGTGACTGTTACCAGGAACGAGATACTCACAGCACTGAATGGTCAGGAGCATGACCAATTTATATTGGCAATCGTGGAGGTGGACGGTGACAGCACACACACGCTCTACCTCAAGCAGCCCTTTCACAAGCAGCCGGATTTCGCCGCCACCAGTGTAAATTACGACATTACAGAATTGGTGAGCGGGGCGACTATCATATTAGAGAGGTGATGAGGATGGTGAAGAAACTGATCGAAGTGGCTCTCCCCTTGGAGGCCATCAACAAGGAGTCGGCCCGTGAGAAATCCATCCGCCACGGCCACCCCTCCACCCTCCATCTGTGGTGGGCGCGGCGTCCGCTGGCGGCAGCGCGGGCGGTGATTTGGGCCAGCCTGGTGGATGACCCCTCCAGCCACCCGGAGCAGTTTCCCACCGAGGATGAGCAGACCACCGAGCGGGAGCGGCTGTTTCGCATCCTCGAACAGTTGGTGGTATGGGAGAACTCCAATAACCCGGAGGTACTGGATCGGGCCAAGGCCGAGATCATGAAGTCAACAGGCGGCAATCCGCCTGCCTTGTTGGACCCCTTCGCTGGGGGTGGAGCCATCCCGCTGGAGGCCCAACGGCTGGGGCTGGAGGCCCACGCCCACGACCTGAACCCGGTGGCGGTGATGATCAACAAGGCCATGATTGAGATACCGCCCAAATTCGCCGGACAGCCTCCGATTCATCCGGGGAAATTGAGCCTTGACGATGGTCGCGGCAGGCGCGGCGCGGCAGGACTGGCAGAGGATGTACGCTACTACGGGGAGTGGATGAAACAGGAGGCGTTCAAACGTATCGGACATTTGTATCCGAAAGTAAAGGATGAAAAGGGGAAGGAATATACCGTCATTGCTTGGATTTGGGCGCGGACAGTGGTATCTCCTGACCCAATGGCAAAGGGAGCCTATGTGCCGCTGGTGTCCTCGCTGATGCTGTCAACGAAAAAGGGAAATAAAGCCTGGGTGGATATCGTGGAGGATGCAAGCGCCAAAGACGGCTGGCGGTTTGAGGTCAAAATGGGTGAGATTCCCGCCGCTGAGGAGACCGCAAAAAAGAACGGCACGAAGGCAGGAAAGGCAAAGGATTTTATCTGCTGTCTCACGCAGTCACCCATTCAGCGCAGCTATGTCCAAGAACAGGGCAAGGCAGACAAGCTCTCCAAGCGGCTCATGGCTGTGGTGGCCCAAGGGCAGAATGGAAGGGTCTATCTCTCCCCTTCGCAGGAACATGAGACACTTGCTTTATCATTGGATGACGCGCCGGAAGTGCAGGAGGCGCGGGAAACCTTTTTAAGTGGAAGTACGCCCACCCGCGCCATGATAACGGGCGGCGTTTGTTCCGCCTATGGATTGAGAACGTGGGGGCATCTATTCACTGGCCGTCAGCTTACGGCCCTTATCACATTTAGCGATTTCATTTCTGAAACTAAAAACAAGGTTATTACGGATGGTGGGTCAGTTGAATACGCAAATGCCGTATGTACTTATCTTAGTTTCACCATTTCAAAAATGGCGGACAGAGGTTCATCTGTTTGTAGCTGGGATGTTTCCAGAGACGGTTTGCGTAATACTTTCGGTCGTCAAGCAATCCCTATGACATGGGACTTTGCGGAGTCCAACCCGTTTTGTAGTGCTTCCGGCAGCTTTGACAATATGCTGGAATGGGTTTACAAGTGCCTTCTTGAGTTGCCAGCGGGGGAGCTTGGCGAAGCCTCACAATTTGACGCACAAAGCGACTGCGGTTTGCAGGAGATCGTTGTGTCAACAGACCCGCCGTACTATGACAATATCAGTTATGCGATTTTGTCTGACTACTTTTATATCTGGATGCGGCAATCGCTGAAAAATGTCTATCCTGATTTATTCCGAACTATGCTTGTACCCAAGGCGGAGGAACTGATTGCCGCGCCCCACCGCTTTGAGGGTAATGTTGACCGTGCGAGAGATTTCTTTGAAAATGGTATGCTGGAAACCTGCAAGCGTATTTTTCGATACTCGCGTGAAGATGTGCCGGTGACAATATACTATGCCTATAAGCAAAGTGAAACGAGTGACGATCAGACAACATCTTCCGGTTGGGAGACTATGCTTTCAGCAATCATTCAAGCCGGTTTTGCTATCACTGGAACTTGGCCCATGCGGACGGAAATGGCAAACCGTTCTATTGCCAGCGGCACCAACGCCCTGGCCTCCTCCATCGTCCTGGTGTGCCGGAAGCGCCCCACGGACGCCCCCATGTGTACCCGCCGGGACTTCATCAACACTCTGAAGCGGGAGCTGAAGCCCGCTCTGCAAAAACTCCAGGCCAGCAATATCGCCCCGGTGGATTTGGCACAGTCTGCCATCGGCCCTGGCATGGGGGTCTACTCCCGCTACTCCACGGTCCTGGAGGCAGACGGCACCCCCATGAGCGTCCGCTCGGCCCTACAGATCATCAACCAGGAGCTGGACCTCTATTTCAACGAGCAGGACGGCGAGCTGGACAAGGAGAGCCGCTTCTGTGTGGAGCTGTATACACAGTGTGCGTTCAATGACATCAAATTCGGCGAGGCGGACGTGCTGGCGCGGGCAAAGAACACCAGCGTGGACAAACTGCGCTCAGACGGAATGCTGTATTCGGAAAAGGGAGTCGTGCGCCTGCTAACCCGCGAGGAGCTTCCGACATCCGTGGATAAGAACAAGGGCATTTGGCTCCTGACCCAGCAACTCACCCACGCAATGGAAAAAGAAGGCATAGAGGGAGCGGCTAACATCGTGAAGGAATTCTTCACATCTGAGCCGGAGAGGGCAAAGGCTCTGGCGTACCGCCTGTTTACGCTGGCCGAGCGCAGGGGGTGGGCGAATGAGGCGTTTGCATATAACTCGCTCATTGTTGCCTGGCCGGACGTGCAGAGCAGAGCGGCTGATTTGTCGGCGGCTTGGAACAATGCAGAACAGATGGAGATAACGGTTCCACCAGTACAAGTCGGTGTTCGTGTTGTTGGAATTGTAGAAAGCATAACCACAACTGTACTGCCCAAATTAGATGATCCGGAGGGTAACAATGGAGAATAATCATGTACTGATTTCACAAGGTTTTCGTGTTCTGCTGGAGTCGATGGCTCCCTATTTGGCGCGGGAGCTGGGGAACGAATATGGCGATGACTGGTGGGAGGATGGTGTAATCAGCGTCCTCTATGATGACCAGAAGAGGGACCTGCCGCTGACCGGGAATTGGCCTGAGTTGGTGGATTCTCTGGATATTGCCCGCTGCCTTTTGTTGTTTGACCTTCATTGGCAAAGGGTATTTCGGAAGAAACTACCCATTGACTGCCGCACCTGGGCCAAGGAACTGGTGGGAGTGCGGAACAAGCTGGCTCATTTGGGGGGAAACGACTTCTCAGATGATGACACTTGGAGGGCGCTCGATACCATGTCGCGTGTCTGTGACCAGCTTGACTCGGAGGGGGCGGAGGAAATCCGCAAGCTGATCCGCTCCTTCCGCTACGGCAGCGAGAGTGGCTCCACCTCAGTAACCGAGGCCCCTGCCGCCGTTCCTCCCCCGGCAAAGAAAAACTCCGGCATTCTGGATGCCACTCCCGTCAAAGGTCTCCCTTGCTGGCGGGATGTCATCCAGCCCCACCCGGACGTGGCCCAGGGGCGGTATAAGAATGCGGAGTTTGCTGCCGACCTCGCACAAGTCGCACGTGGAGAGGGTGCCTACGAATACCGGGACCCGGTAGAGTTTTTTGCACGCACCTATGTGACCGAGGGCATGACCGGCCTTTTGGAGCAGGCCCTCCGCCGTGTATCCGGCAAGGACGGAGAGCCGGTCATCCAGTTAAAGACAGCGTTTGGCGGCGGAAAAACCCACAGTATGCTGGCACTCTACCATATGCTTCGGGGTAGGACGCCTATCGGTAAAATCCAGAACATCATGCCCGTCTTAGAGAGAGCTGAAGTGGACTCCATTCCCAAGACCAACGTTGCCGTCCTGGTAGGCACAGCTCTTGACCCCACGAAAACGAAACGGCCTCAGAATTTCCCCGGTATCACAATCAGCACACTGTGGGGAGAAATGGCGGCGCAGCTTGCGGAGTCAGCGGGCGACCCTAAACTCTATGACTATGTGAAGGAGGCAGATAAAAAGGGAGTTTCCCCTGGCTCCGAGGCATTGAAGAATCTGTTTGACGCCTGCGGTCCCTGTTTGGTGCTGATGGACGAGCTGGTGGCCTACGCCAAGAAACTGTACGGCGCTAATGGTCTGCCTGCCGGAACCTTTGATAATTTTATTTCCTTCATCCAAGAGGTCACGGAGGCAGCGCGGGCCAGCCAGAATAGTCTGGTAGTGGCTTCCATCCCGGAATCCGATATTGAAATCGGCGGAGACGCAGGACAGACCGCACTGGAGGCCATTGAGCATACCTTTGGTCGCATGGAGTCCATCTGGAAACCAGTAGCGGCGAATGAGGGCTTTGAAGTTGTGCGCCGGAGACTCTTCCTGGATTGCAAAGACCCAGAAGCCCGCGATGCAGTCTGCTCTCGGTTCAGCCAAATGTACCACGAGAACCAGGGTGACTTCCCAACGGAGGCTCGTGAGGTAGAGTACCGAGAGCGTATGATATCCTGCTATCCGATTCACCCGGAGGTCTTTGATCGGTTGTACGAGGATTGGGGCACTCTGGAGCGGTTCCAGCGAACCCGTGGAGTCCTGCGTTTGATGGCTGCTGTCATCCATGAATTGTGGATGGGCAGCGATGCCGGACTTCTGATCATGCCTGGGTCGATTCCATTAGATGTACCAACGGTGCGTGATGAACTGACCCGCCATCTGTCCGAGGGCTGGAATGCGCTCGTTGACCGAGAGGTGGATGGCCGGAATTCTATCCCCTATCAGAAGGACCAGGCCAACCAGCGGTATGGTGGCAAACTGGCCTCGCGGCGTGTGGCAAGGACCGTTATGTTGGGGTCCGCTCCCACTGTGCGTGACCAGAATGTTCGTGGCATTGAAGCCTCCCGCATTCGCTTGGGTGTGGTTCAGCCTGGGGAGAACATCTCCGTTTTCAATGATGCGCTGAACACGCTGACCACCTCTCTGGCGTACCTTTACACCAACCCTTCTGGAGACCGTTTCTGGTATGACACGCGGCCCACCCTTCGCAAAACAGTGGAGGACCGGGCCACCCAAGTTGCTGCCTCTGATGTGGAATACGAGATTGAGTCCCGGCTGCGGAGCGTGAAAAAAGAACAGCCCTTTACGGGAATTCACGTCTGTCCGTCCTCCTCACTTGACGTGCCGGATGACCAAACGGCCCGCCTCGTCATTTTGCGCCCCACTGATGTGTATAGGGCCTCCAATCAGAGCAATGCTGCGATGACTGCGGTGACGGACATTCTGAATAACCGTGGCACTACGCCTCGAATCTACCGCAACATGGTTGCATTTATCGCACCAGAGCAGGATTTGATGTTTTCGCTCCAACAAACAGTCCGCCGTTATCTCGCATGGAAGTCTATCAAGGAGGACAGCGAGGACCTCAACCTGGACGCTGCTCAGAACAGGGAAACAGATAACAATTTGAATCGCTTCAATAGGGCTGTCGATGACCAAATCAAGGAGGCATACTGCTGGTTGCTCATCCCCTACATTGACAAGGCGACAGACCTAAAAACTATTGTCTGGGACACAATTCGCATCAGTGGTGGCACTGAAACGATTATTGGTCGGGCCGCAAACAAAATGCGCCAGAACGAGCAGATCATTACGAGATGGGCTCCGGCGCTGCTGAAGATGGAGCTGGATGGTGTTCTGTGGAGCGCATCTGACCATATCGCAATCAAAACGCTGTGGGACTACCTCTGTACATACTGCTACCTGCCTCGGCTGGCTGATATGAATGTGCTGATAGATGCAATCCGCAACGGCCTCACTTCCACTGAATACTTTGCCTATGCTGCTGGGTACGATGGCACACGGTATCTCGACTTGCGTGTTGGGCAGACCGTTGGGATGATAGAACCTTCTGCCTATCTCGTGAAGATTTCAGCCGCCCAACGGCAGCTTGATGAAGACGAAGCAAGACGAAGGGCAACAGAGGAAGAGGCGAGGGCGAGAGCCGAGCAACGGGGCATTCAGACTGATAACACAAACTCCTCGGTCGTATCGCATGAGGTATCTCGCGGAACAGCGATAACGACCCATTCACCTGGTCCGGTTGAGGCTCCCCCTGTGCCTGCCCAGCCAAAGAACAAGCGGTTTTATATGAGTGCTTCTCTGGATACCACTCGCATTGGACGTGATGTTCAGCGGCTTGTCGAAGAAATCATTACCCACCTGACATCTGCGGAAGGAACCCAGGTGGAGGTTTCCCTTGAGGTTAATGTTCAAGCCCCAGATGGGCTTTCACAGCAAATAGTCCGTACCGTTTCGGAGAATTGCCGGACGCTCCATGTGGATGACTTCGGCTTTGAGGAATAGCTGAGGAGCCAGATCAGCATATAGCATTTGTAGGCAGAAAAAAGTATCTTGGTCCGTGAGGCTTCATTCCATCATGGGCCAAGATACTTTTGCCAAAATGTATGGGGTACATACCAATCCCAGCCAGAGGGGGGTAAATTCATTTTCTGGTTGCCTTTTATGCCAAAGAAATACACCAAGCGAATGTGCGACCCTTGCGAGGAGTAGGGGCAAAAAGGCCAGAAAAGCCCGTTATACCGGGGTTTTCGGCACAATTAAAGCCCCGGTAGCACCGAGGCAGAGCGATTATCTTGAGGGTCAGACCCCGCTGTGGGCCAGGGAGATTTCCCCGGGCCGGGGGATGGCCCCGCCCCCAGACAATCCGGCTGTGGAAATGGTGTGGTGGGGGGAGCGGAAGGGCCTGCTTTGCAGCAGGGATCCCCCTGCCTCCAACTGCCCGGCAATGGAGTGGATCATGGTGGCCTCCAGGGCCTCCTGGAAGGCCATGTCCGGCAGGATGGAGGGCAGCCGCTTTGCCATCATGCTCTTGCCAGAGCCGGGGGAGCCTAGCAGCAGGATGCTGTGGCTGCCGCTGGCAGCTATCTCCAAGGCCCGTTTGGCAACATTCTGGCCCTTTACATCGGCAAAATCCGGCAAGGGCAGAAGGCTTTCCGCAGGCTCGGCGGGCTGGGCGGCAGGGATGAGGGAGTCTCCCCGCAGGTGGGCTATAAGCTGGGGTACGTTCTTTACGGGGTACACCTGCAGGCCCTGCATCACAGCCCCTTCCCGGGCGTTGTCCTCCGGGACGAACAGCCGCTTATACCCCGCCTCCTGTGCCCGGGCCGCCATGGGCAGCACGCCCCGCACCCGCCGCACCTGCCCGGAAAGGGAAAGCTCCCCTAAAAATACGGCGTCCTCCAAATCGCACAGAAGCTGGCGGGAGGCCTGCAAAAGGGACAGCAGCAGGGGCAGATCATACATAGGCCCTTCCTTGCGCTTGTCCGCCGGGGCCAGGTTCATGGTGATGCGGCTGACGGGGAAATCGAACCCGCAGTTTTTCAGCGCCGCCCGCACCCTGTCCCGGGACTCCTTTACCGCCGCGTCGGGCAGGCCTACCACCTCAAAAGCCGGCAGGCCCCCGGAAAGATCTGTTTCCACCTCCACCGGGAACGCGTTCATGCCATAAAGCCCCATGCTGTGAATTTTTGCTACCATATCCCTCTTCCCCCTTTCAGCGTTTTAAGACCGCGGATTCCCTCCACGCTCCAGCCTAAGGCCGCGGGGCTTTGCCCCGCACCCCACACCCCCTTTAAAAAGGGGGTGATCCTAAACTCAAGTATGGATTATTTTTGGATTTGCAAACTCTATAATAGCTGCTCTGCGGGTATTATACCATTAGCGCAAAGCGCGTTAGTATCTGCCCATCGTCCGTCTGACCAAAGGGAAGAACTGGGCGGGGCAGTTTGAAATCAAGTATAATAACCGTCTTGCGGTTATTATACCATAAAGGCGCAAAAAGGGAAACTTAGAGAAAAACCATATTTTTTAAGACTTATGGGAAAAACTTCTTGACGGAGCGGGAGGTTTAGGATATGATTAGAGAGAAAATACAGCAGAAGGGGCGATACAGTAAACGCCCTGCCGCGAGGTGTCAGGATGTCCGGGGATTTTGAAGAATGGAGCAGCGCGCAGTTGGCGCGCCGGGTGCGTCAGGGGGACGCGGATGCCTTTACGGCGCTTAGCGCCCGGTATCTGTGGCTGGTGCGGGCAAAGGCCCACAGGTTTTCCGGCGCCCATGCGCCGGAGGTGGAGGATCTGACCCAGGAGGGCCTTTGGGGGCTGTACACAGCGGCAGTATCCTTTGACGAAAGGGCCGGGGCTTCCTTTTCCACCTATGCGGGGGTGTGCATCTATAACCGTATGGCAAGCGCTGTGCGGCGCTATGGCAGCAGCGGCAACAGGACTTTGAACGAATCGGTTTCCCTGGACAGCGGCGATATGGCTTTCACCGTGGCAGGGGAAGATCCCGGGGCCGCGCTGGAGCTGCGGGAATGGCTTCACCAGCTTCGCCAAAGGCTGGAAGCGTCCCTTTCCCCTTTAGAACGACGGGTGCTGGCGCTGTACCTCAGCGGCTGCCCCAGGCGGGAGCTGCCGGAAAAGCTGGGGGTGTCCCAGAAGTCCTGCGACAATGCCCTGCACAGGGTGCGCAGCAAGCTGCGGGCTATGGAGTAAGCCGGGCTTGTCCCCTATATATGCCCAGGTATGAGAGAAAACGGTGCAACTCCGTTGCGGGCAACAAGTATTACGGTAAAGCGAGGTTTCAAATCATGTATGAGGACAAGACCCTTACCTGCAAAGAGTGCGGCAGGGAGTTCGTGTTCACAGCCGGGGAACAGGAATTCTATGCCGAAAAAGGCTTTGCTAACCAGCCCCAGCGCTGCAGGGAATGCCGCCAAGCCCGCAAAAATCCAGGCCGTTCCCAGCGGGAGATGTTTACGGCTGTGTGCGCTTCCTGCGGGAAAGAGGCTCATGTGCCCTTCCAGCCCCGGGAGGATCGCCCTGTCTATTGCAGCGAGTGTTTCGCCGCTATGAAAGAGGAAACGGATTGACAAAGGGCCGGCGGGCAAAAGCCCCGCCGGTTTTGCTTTTTCTTCCTTTCTTTCCCGGATTTGCGGCGGTTGGGGGGTTGACAAAGTCTATATCCCATGGTATAATACCATTGTATTCTGATAGCACGAAAGATGAACTCGCAGTTTCTGTAAGTCATTGGAGCGTCTGATGATTTACACAAGCTGTGAGTTTTTTGTCAGGCACGGAGCACGGGCTTCTCCCCTCAAGGAAATTCCCGTTATCCGGCTCGGCTAGCCGGATACGCAATACTTTCTATGGAGGTGCCGATCATGAACGGTACAGTTAAATGGTTCAACGCAGAAAAGGGCTATGGCTTCATTTCCAACGACGAGGGCGGCGAGGACGTGTTCGTACATTTCTCCGCTATCCAGTCCGAGGGCTTCAAGACTCTGGAAGAAGGCCAGAAGGTCACTTTTGAAACCGAGCCGGATCCCAAGAACAGCGAGAAGCTGCGCGCTGTGAACGTGGTTAAGCTGTAAGTTTACCGCCCAGGCGCTAAAGGCCGGGCCTGCAAAAGCAGGCTCCGGCCTTTTTGCTATATCGTTGATAAGGCTTTTTTGATGAAACACAGGAAAGGGGGCATTTGCCTTGCAGACCGGTATCAGCACCGCATGCCTGTACCCTATGGAAACGGAGAAGTCCCTGGAAATCCTCTTGAAGCAGGGATACCGGTGTTTTGAAGTATTCCTCAACTCTGCCCGGGAAATGGAAAAGCCCTTTCTGCGGGAACTGAAGGCCATGGGATCCTGCTATGGGGCAAGCTTTGTGTCTGTCCATCCCTTCACCGCTGCCATGGAATCCATGCTGCTTTTTGGGGACTATCCCCGGCGCACAGAGGAGGGGATGGACTTTTACCTGCGGTATGCAGAAGCCGCCGCCTATCTGGGGGCCGGATATTTCGTGGTGCATGGGCAGATGGAGGGCCACGGGAAGCTGAGCGATCCGGAATACTGGGAGCGCTTTGGGAACTTATACCGCAGGGCGGCAGGGACAGGCGCCCGCCCTGCCCAGGAAAATGTGCGCAGGCTGAAAAGCGCCCGCCCGGCTTTCCTGCAGGGGATGCGCTCCTATTTGGGGGAGGACTGCGCCTTTGTGCTGGACGTAAAGCAGTGCAGGCTTTCCGGGTTTTCCATAGAGGATGTGGCAGGGGCTATGGGGGACAGGCTTTGCCATGTACATCTCAGCGGCTGCCGGGAGGGGGAGGCCTGCCTGCTGCCCGGGGCAGGGGATTTTGATTTGGCCGGGTTCCGCCGCCTGCTGGAGAGGGCAGGCTATCAGGGCGCAGTGGTGACAGAGGTGTACCGCAGCGGCTTTGGCGAGCCGGGCGAGCTGGAAAAATCCCGGGCGGTTCTGGAAAAGGCTTTTGGCTGTTAAGGGCGGCTGTCCGGGGGAATACACAAATTTTTTTGGGCTGCGCTTTCTTTTTTTCGCGGATCTTCTTGCATTTTCCCTATATTTCGTGTATACTTTTCACACAGGGCCTTTGTGTCCCATATATTGTGGTTGACAGAAACATTCTGTTTTGCCCTCATGGGCAATGTGTTTACTTATAGAATACTTTTTGGGAGGTATCGGCTATGAAGTGTCCCTATTGCGGCTACAGTGAAAGCAGGGTGGTGGATTCCCGCCCCACCGACGAAGGCGAGCGCATCCGCCGCCGCCGGGAATGCCTGAAATGCGGCAAGCGCTTTACAACCTATGAGATCATTGAAAACGTGCCTATTGTCGTGATTAAAAAGGACAAGTCCCGGGAAACTTTCGACCGCAGCAAGCTGTTAAACGGCCTTCTGCGCGCCTGCGAGAAGCGGCCTGTCTCTGTGGACACCCTGGAGCGGATTGTGGACGAGATTGAGGCTTTGCTCCAGAACTCCCTGGACAGGGAGATTTCTTCCCAGCGCATTGGCACCTATGCCATGGAAAAGCTGAAGTCTGTGGACGAGGTGGCCTATGTGCGTTTTGCTTCGGTATACCGGCAGTTTAAGGATATCAACAGCTTCATGGAAGAGCTGAGCAAGATTATCAACAGCAAATCAAAATAAGCGCGGAAAAGCGCCGGAGGGAGAATTTTCCCCCGGCGCTTTTTTGATTGCGGAGAACAGCCTATAGAGAGGCTGCCGGCAAAGCTTTTAAAAAAGGGACTGACCCTAAAATCAGGGCGCGCTCACGCAGTTGGCGCTTTCCTGCTCCAGTTCTTCCAGCAGCTCTTTGACCACCACACGCTCGTCAAAGGGATATTTTTTTCCCTTAATCTCCTGGTAATCCTCGTGGCCCTTGCCTGCCAGCACCACAATGTCCCCTTCCCCCGCGTTCTCCAGGCACCATTTGATTGCCGCCCGCCGGTTGGGGATCTCAATATATTTCCCGCTGGTTTTTGCCATTCCGGTTTTAATGTCCGCGATGATATCCATCACGTCCTCGTCCCGGGAATTGTCCTCTGTTATTACGGAGAGATCGGCCAGCCTGCCGCTTACCTCCCCCATCTCATACCGCCGCACCCGGGATCGGTTTCCTCCTGCGCCAAACAGGCAGATAAGCCTTGCGGGGTTATATTCCCGCAGGGTGATAAGCAGGTTTTCCATGGCAACGGCATTGTGGGCATAGTCCAGCAGCAGGGTGAAGGGACCTGGCACCTCCACAGGCTCTACCCGCCCCTTTACCCGCACCTGCCCCAGGCCCTCCTCCATAGCGGCCTGGGGGATGCCCAGCTGGTGGCAGCAGGCAATGGCTGCCAGGGCATTGCTGGCGTTAAAGCGCCCGGGCAGGCCCACCTGGGCGGCAAACCGGAGCGCGCCGGATACCTGGAAGGTGACGCCCAGAAAGCCGGGCCGGTTTAGGTGGGCGCAGCCGCTTCCCTGATAATCTGCCCCCGTGCCGAAGCCAAAGGTCTTAACAGGGCAGGGGGCCTTTTCCAGCACGCCCATGACGGCCTCATCGTCAAAATTGCCTACAGCGGTTTCGCACATGGGGAACAGCAGGGCCTTGCTTTCCAGATACTCCTGCATGTCCTTGTGCTCTACCCCCCCAATGTGATCCTCGGAAAAATTTGTGAACACCCCGGCTTTAAAGGGGAATCCGTATACCCGGAAGTCCCGCAGGCCGATGGAGGAGGCCTCCATTACGCAGTATTCGCACCCGGCGTCTGCCATTTCCCGCAGATATCTCTGCACCTCGTAGCTTTGGGGGGTGGTGTTTTCAATCTGGGTCAGCTTATGGCCGATAAGCACCCCCACCGTGCCGATAATGCCGGTTTTATGCCCCGCAGCCTGCAAAATGGCCTGTATCATATAAGCGGTGCTGGTTTTCCCCTTTGTGCCTGTGATGCCGATAACCTGGATGTCCCCCTCCGCCGGGTTCCCGAAAAAAGCGGCGCTCATCAGGGCCAGGGCTTTTTTGGTGTCCGGCACCAGCAGCACCTGGGCGCCCGGGGCCTCCACAGGCTCTTCCGCCACAACCACCTTTGCCCCGGCGGCGCAGGCCTTGGCGGCATATTGGTGCCCGTCAGCGCTTGCCCCTCGCAGGCACACAAACGCGCAGCCCGGCAGGGCCTTCCGGGAATCGTACACAATATCTGTAACCTCCACGTCCTCAAAGCCCTGAAGCCCCAGGGCCTTTACCAGCCGCGATACCTTCATGCCAGCACTTCCTTCCGGTATTCTGATCTGTATTGTATGAGAATCCTGCTTATATCATACCTGCTTTTGAGCAGATTGTCAATGCGGCCTGGGAGGGGGAGTGTCCAAAGCATGTGCCTTATGCCTCCGGCGGTTTAGGGGCTTCGCCCCTAAATACCCCACCACCTTTGAAAAGGTGGACGAAACTTTTGTGTTTCTTCATTTTTTAAAATACCCGCTTTGGACACTCCCTGGGCGGGAGGCCTGCCCAAGGCATACGCCTTATGTCCCCGCGTCCTCCAGCAGGCGCAGCAGCAGGGCATTTGACACCAGGAAGCCTTCCGGGGTGAACCGGAGGGACTGGGGGGATATCCGGATAAGATGGGGCGGGCAGGTTTTGGCGTTTTCCAGCAGGCGGCGGAAGGCCCGCTCTCCGGCAGGGCCAAACCTTTCCCCACAGCCTGCCTCGCTTAGCCCCTCTGTTAGGCGCAGGCGGAGCATGGCGTATTCCGGAAAAGATCCGCCCGGCCCGTCGTCCGCGGGTGCGGATCCCGCCAGGAAGCCCTCCAGATCCCGGGGAAAGTAAAACCGCCTGCCGTTTTGGAAGGAATGCGCCCCGGGGCCTATGCCCAGATACTCCTCCCCCTGCCAGTAAATAAGGTTATGGCGGCTTTCAAAGCCGGGGCGGGAGAAATTGCTGATTTCATACTGGAAGAAACCTTGGCGGGCAAGCTCTTCCACGCAGAAAAGATACTCTTCGGCGGTTTCGTCCCCGTCTGGCAGGACAAGGCCCGCCGAGGCAAAGGGAGTGCCCGGCTCCACCTTCAGGATGTAGGCAGAGATATGCTGCACTCCCAAGCCAGAGGCAAACGCGATGGTTCGGCCCAGCTTTTCCCTGCTCCCGCCGGGCAGGCCCAGCATTATGTCCAGGGAAATATTCCGGAACCCAGCCCTTTGAGCCGCTTTCACAGCTTCCTCTACGTTCTCCGGGCTGTGGGCGCGGCCCAAGAGCTTTAGTTCTTCCCGGTCTGCCGACTGCATCCCCATGGAAAGGCGGGTGAACCCGGCTTCGGCCAGGGCGGCAAAAAAGGCCTCGTTCACATGGGTGGGATTTGCCTCCAGGGTGACTTCCCCCGGAGGGGCAAGGGGGAAGGATTTTCTGGCCTGCCGGAGCAAACGGGAAAGCCGCTCTGGCCCCAGCAGGCTGGGGGTGCCGCCCCCAAAATAGATTGTAGTTATAGGCATACCCCCCCACTGGGCCAGCACTGCCTCTGTCCGGCGGACATAGGCATCCATGGCGCCCTCCTCACAGGGCAGGGAATAAAAATCGCAGTAAGGGCATTTGCCCCGGCAGAAAGGGATATGGATATATAAGCCTGCCATACAGCGGCCTCCTCTTTATGGATTTTCTCCTGCCGCTTTGGCAAAAAGGGCGGGATGCATCCGGCTGTAATGAAAAATGTATTGCTGGGCAAGGCCCGCGTTTTCCCCAAAATCCTCTGGGGAAAAGCCGGGAAGAAGGGTGTGCATGGCCCGCTTCATCCACACGTCCATGGGGAAGCACCGGGTTTTATGGAAGCCGTACAGCAAGGCGCATTCCGCCACCTTGGGGCCGACGCCCCTGATTTTTTGCAGCTCCCGGCGGGCCTCCTCCAGAGGGGCCTTGTCCACGGCTTCCAGGCTTACCTCTCCCGACGATATCTTTTGGGCCGCGTCTATGAGGTATTTTGCCCGGAAGCCTGCCCGCAGGGGGGCAAGGCTTTCCGGCGTCTCCCCCATAAGGGCCTGGGGGGCGGGGAAGCTGGAAAGCCCTGTGCCAGGAATGGGCCTGCCCCAACCCTGGCACATCCGCTGGAGGATGCCCTTTATCCGGGGGATGTTGTTGTTCTGGGAAATGATGAAGGAGCACAGGGCTTCCCAAGGATCCTGCCGCAGCAGCCGGATGCCTGGGGCAAAGGCGGCTGCCTCTGCCAGCACCGGGCTTAGGGCGCTGAGGGCCGCGCGCTTTGCCTCATAGTCTTCGTCCAGATCAAAGTATCCCCGCCAGAAGGAGTCAAATTCCGCCTGGGAGCAGGAGAAATGCAGCCTGCCCTGGGCTTCCCGCACAACCAGCGCTTTATCCTGTGCCACGCCCTGCCAGGCCCCCGGCTCTCCCGGCAGGGGCTGCCAGCGGAAGGCCTGGCCGCAGTCCAGGGTTTGGGCCAGGCTGAAGGAGGCGGGGATGGAGCAGAGGGGTTCTGTCATATGTTCGCCGCCTTTCTTTTTTTGTTAAATTCACAAAAAGTATAAATATGCATCATGAAAAAGCAGGGCGCAAGGGAGGATTTCCCGGCATTTCGCCCTGTTTCTTGCAGTATAGCACAAAAAAGGGGAAATGAACAGCCCCAAAACAGGGCAGGCAGGCAAAATTTCCCTATTTCCCGGCTGTATACTCTATGCGTTTCCTGCCGGGCAGGGGGCTTGACACAAGAATTTGTGGGAAAATATATTCCCCGGGGTGGATGTTGAGAGGGGGAATTCCCTGCCATAAGTGTGGAAAAACCCCTTTCTTTCCCTTTTCCACCGGGAAAACCCTTGGCGGACAAGGAGTTATCCACATTTTCCACAGAGTTTTCCACATTGGTTCACAAAGAGGGAAAGTGTTTTATGGAAACTGATGTTTGAGCCTGTTTTCCCCTTGCAAAAAGAATTTTTTTGCAAAAAAAGGGATAAATCCGCCTTCCCTGTATCAATTTTATGGGGAAAGTCAAAGAAACCGGGCTTTTGTCGGCTGGATTGCGCATTTTTATTTGAAATTTGCGGCAGAATACGGTACAATATAAGGGACATGATTTTCCCTGTTTCCCATGATAACCCCTGAAAAACTGTATTGCATGAAGAAATCCCCTTTTGTAAAGGATGTGCGCCGGAAGTTGGAAAAACAAAGAGGAAGCCGGACAGATGAAAACATCATAGCCGGGCGCAACGCTGTAAGCGAAGCCCTGCGGGCGGGCCGCACCATTGACAGCCTGTATATTTCCCGGGGAGAGGCAAGCGGCCCGGTGTTGGCCCTTGTGGCAAAGGCCAAGGAGGCCGGGGCCGCTGTGAAGGAAGTGGACATACAGAAGCTGAACCACCTGTGCCCCGGAGAGCATCACCAGGGCGTGGTGGCGGTGGCGGCTGTGAAGGAATATGCCCGGGTGGAGGATCTGCTGGCCCTGGCCCGGAAGCGGGGCGAGCCTCCTTTCCTGGTGATATGCGACGGGCTGGAGGATCCCCACAACCTGGGGGCTGTGATACGCTCTGCGGAATGCGCGGGCGCCCATGGGGTAATTATCCCCAAGCGGCGCAGCGTGGGGCTTACTTATGCTGTGGGCAGGGCCTCGGCAGGGGCTGTGGAGCATCTGCCTGTGGCCCGGGTGCAGAACCTGCCCCGGCTGCTGGAGGACTTACAAAAACAGGGCGTGTGGATATACGCTGCCGATATGGACGGGCAGCCCTGGGTGCAGGCGGATTTGACCGGGCCTTGCGCCCTGGTGATAGGCTCTGAGGGCCGGGGGGTAAGCCGCTTGGTGAAAGAAAAGGCCGACTTTGTGCTGTCCCTGCCCCAGATGGGCAAAATCAATTCGCTGAACGCCTCAGTTGCGGCAGGTGTGCTGTGCTGCGAGGCGGCCCGCCAGAGAAGCGGGCTGCAGGCGTTCAATCCCAAAAGGAGGGATCTCTAACACCATGGCAGAGAAACCGGATTTTACTTTGGAAGATATTCTGGCGGAAGAACGGGCGCGCCGGGAGGGCGCAGGGGAGATGGATCTGCCTGCCCCCCAGCCGCCAGATCCTGTCCCCGACAAACCTGCGCCCCCAAGGCAGGAGACCCCCGCAAAGGCCCCTGCCCAGCCCCGGCCTGTCCCTGTAAAAGCGCCCCAACCCGCTCCCTCTGCGGAGCCGCCTTTCCAGGAGGAGGAAATTTCCCCTGAGGAAGAACTGCCCCAGGAGAAGCCGAAAAAGAAGAAGAAAAAGTGGGGGCTTTTCGGCAGGCGGAAAAAGATGCCGGACTTTGACGAGGGCGAGGACATGTACTATGGCATCCAGCTAAAGCCTCTGGATGAATACCGCCTGGACAACGACGTGCCCGAGGACATGGCCCCGGGAGGGGACAGCTTTAAGGCGCTGTTTGACGACTCCACCACTGCCATTGATCAGGAGGTGGAGGAGAATTTCCAGCGCCTGCAGAAGGAGCGCCGCCGCCGGGTGGCAGAGGCCGTCCAGACTGCCGGGGTGGACGAGGAGCAGATAGCCGATGAATTCGGCGTGGTGGCCCCCATGCCTGTTACGGCCTTTGCGGCAGACCCCTATGCCCGCCAGCACGGGATCGATGTGGAGGGCGGGAAGAGAAGCCAGGAGGAACTGCCGGACATCCAGCGGGCCATGCTGGAAACCTCCTCCGACCAGACTATGGAAATCAAGCTGAATGTGCTGAACAACACCGTGGAACTGCAGCAGGTGCAGGAAGGCGGCGGGATGGAAGGGGCCACAGTCAGCGAGGAAACTGTCCACAAAATATTGGAATTCGCCCCAGCCCCGGAGGAAGTGCCAGAGCCTGCTTTGGAAGAGCACATGACTGGGGAAGTGATGCTGGAGCCGGAGGAAGCCCTCATGGAGGACGGGCTGGCACAGGAAGCCCCTGTGGGGCAGGAACCTGCCTACGCGGAAGAAGCACAGCCAGCGCCTCTCCTTTCAGATCAGGAACCCCTTTCCCAAGAGGGACAAGCTGCGGAAGCTGGAGAGTCCTTGGCACAGCCAGCCCCGGAAGCGGAACCCCAGGCCACTATCGAAATGCCCGCGGCCCCTCCAAGGCAGAAAGCGCCGCCCCCCAGGCCCATGGCGGAAATCCCCCGGGTGCAGAGCATATACGAATACCGCTCCCGGCGCATTGCCACCCATATCATCCATGCGGATGTGCTGCAAAGCGCCCTGCTGTCTGAATCTGAAGGGTTGCAGCAGGCCTTGCAGGCAGAGATGGAGGAGGCTGCGCCCCGCCGCAGGGTGAAGAACAAAAAGCTGGAGATAAATCTCCCTGAGGAGGAAATGCCCGCCCCGGATGTGGACACCGGAGAATCCATCGAGGACTATACTGGCCCGGAGGATGCAAAGTCCATTGCCCACGAACTGCGGGGGGACATGCACGAGCTTTCCATGCGCATGATGATAACCGGGGTGTGTACCCTTATCCTGACTGTTGTGAACCTGATTTTCGGCGGGCGCTTCTCTGCCGGCGGTGATGTGGGTTCTATGCCCATTATCTTTATTATCCTGACTGTGGTGCTTGCCGGTGTGTCCATGGGTATTTGCTACCGCACAGTGGGCAACGGCTTAAAGGCCCTGTTCTCCCTCAGCGCCAACTCTGACAGCGCCTGCGCAGTGGCCGCGGTGGCGGTGGCGGTGCAGACCCTGGGAGCGGTTTTCTTCCAAAGCGATTTGGCAGACGGCAAGCTGCACTTGTACGCTGTTGTGCTCACTGCCCTGCTGTTCTTAAACGCGGCCGGAAAGCTGACCATGCTCCGGCGCATCCACAGCAATTTCCGGTTTGTCACTTCCCGGGAGCAGAAATACGCGGTGCGCACCTTTGACGACTATAACACCTCTTTGAAGATGACCAAGGATGTGGTGGCGGAAAAACCATTGGTAGCCTACCAGTGCAGGGCCGGTTTTTTAAAGCGCTTTTTGGAGCTTTCCTACAGCCCGGATCCCACGGAATCCTCCTCCCAGCTTATTGCGCCTATTGGGCTTTTGTCCTCCCTGGTGCTGTGCATTTGCAGCCTGCTGGTGACGAAAAGCGTGTCCTCTGCCCTCAGCGCCCTGGCGGCGGCCTGCTGTGCCTGTGTGGCGGCAGGAAATATGCTGGCGGTAAACCTTCCTTTAAGCCGCTTGTGCAAGACGGCACGCCGGGCCGGTGCCATGGTGGTAAGCTATGAAGCCATTGAAAAGCTGGGAGACGTAAACGCTGTTGTGTGCGACGCTTCCGAGCTGTTCCCTCCCGGCACAGTGGTGCTGGGGGGCATCAAGACCTTTGGCAACCGCATTGGGGCTGAGGAAGCCATTATGTCCGCTTCCGCCTTGATGAAGGAAATCGGCGGCCCCCTTTCCAGCGTGTTTGACCAGGTTATCAGCGAAAACGAGGACGCCCTGCCAGAGGTGGAAAAGTTCCACTATGAGCCGGGAGGCGGCATTGTAGGCTGGGTGGATGGCAGGAAAATCTATATTGGCAACCGCGGCCTGCTTATCAACAACCGCATCGAGGTGCCTGCCCGGGAGGAAGAGACGCAGTATGCCACAGGGAACAAGTCTATCATTTATATTGCGGTGGACGCGGCAGTTGCCGCCATGCTGGTGCTCACCTATGGCGCAGACCGCCGGAAGAAAAACGAGCTGCAGCGCATGGAGGACAGCGGCGTTACGGTGCTTGTGCGCACTACGGATCCCAATGTTACCCCAGCGCTGGTGGCCCGGCTGTTTGGCATTGACACTGCCTCTGTGGGGATTCTGGACGGCCAGCTTGGCCAGGAGGCCCAGAAGCTGATGGAGGAGAAAATCTCCCGGGCAGACGCGATGGTGGCCACGAAAGGCCGCATGGAGTCTATGCTCAGCGTTATTTCCGCCTGTGTGGAGCAAAAGCGCATGACAGGCCTGCTGGTGGCAATCCAGTGCGCGGTGGTGGTGTGCGGCTTTATCCTGGTGGCCTTTATGGCCTGCTTTGGAGGTATGCGCCAGCTTTCTTCCTTTACCCTCTTTGTCTTTCAGGGCATTGGCCTGCTTATCCTGCTGGTCCTGCCCAAGCTGCGAAAATAATTACCCTGTAACTCAAAAACCGTATCCGGCTTTTTCACCGGGTACGGTTTTTTCATCATATGGGGACAAAGGCGTATAGCAGCAGCCCCAAAAACAGGCTGGCGGCATTGGCGGAAAGAGCACAGGCCATGCCGCGCTTCCAGCTCTTTTCCCGCAGCAGGAACACATAAGCCAGGGCTTCCACGATAAAGACCAGCGGCTCTGCCACAAAATACACCAGCAGGCTCAGCAGGTATATCCCGAATTCAGCCTGGGCCATGAGGAATGAAAGGCCCGTCTGGGTGAGGATGTTTATGAGGATAAACACAGCCCAGCTTCCTTTTCGGCGGTACCCGAAGCAGTAAAAGGCTATGCCCTCCACCAGCAGCGTGAACACGACCCGTATGCCTACCAGCAGCGGCTGGCGCCAGGGGGGCTGGCCGGGTATTACCTCCCTGCTGCTCACATCCAGGGTTACCAGGTGGCTGTAGCCTTTATACTCGATCCCGTCTGCGGGGATGTCCCAGCTAAGCCCTGTGCCCCGCACCTCCAGGGTGGTTTTTGTGGCGTTCCAGAGAAGCTCTTCTTTGGGGTGTGCGGTCCACTCCTGAAGGTAGTCCACCCTATAGCGCCTTTCAAAGCCAATTTGCACCGCTCCTTCCAAGTGTATGCGGCCTTCGTTTATGCCGTCTGTTTTCACAATGTCAATGGTTAAATCCTCCGGCCCACCGATTACGATAATCGTCATATCCGGCCCCATGGCCCCGTTGGCGGCGGCCCCTACAGGCAGCAGCCACAGCAGGATTGCCGCCACCAGGACTATGCGGAAGGCTTTCCTTTTCTCCAAAATCCAATCCCTCCTTTCCGCCTATGGCAAGGGGGGCTGTGTGCAGCACACAGCCCCCCTTTTTTCATATATTTAATTTCCCCAGCCCGCTGGGCAGATGGGAGTCCAGAGGGGCGCTAATCGCCAGTGGCGATTGTTCAGCGCTGACCGAACCGGCAGGTGAGACCGATGCCCCTTTGGCGCGGGGTTTGAGGGCGGGAAGCCCCCAAGGCCTTTCCCTTACAGCAGCTCCAGAACTGCCATTTCGGCAGCGTCGCCCCGGCGGGGGCCAAGCTTTGTAACGCGGGTGTAGCCGCCGTTGCGCTCCGCGTATTTGGGAGCAATCTCTGTGAAGAGCTTGTTAGTCACGCCCTCCTTGGTGATAAAGCCCATAACCAGCCGCTTGTTGTGCAGGCTGTTATCCTTGGCAATGGTAATCATCTTTTCCGCCAAGGACTGCACCTCCTTGGCGCGGGTTACGGTGGTTTCGATCTTGCCGTTCTCAAAGAAGAACGTTACCAGGCCGCGCAGCATAGCCGTCCGGTGGGCAGTGGCCCTGCCCAGTTTTCTGGTTCCCGGCATGATATTCCCTCCTATCTATGGTCAAAAAACTTATTCGTCATCCTTACGCAGGCTGAAGCCCAGAGAAGCCAGCTTCCATATGACCTCTTCCAGCGATTTCCGCCCCAGGTTGCGCACCTTCATCATGTCCTCCTCAGACTTGCTGATGAGATCCTCCACAGTGTTGATGCCAGCGCGCTTGAGGCAGTTGAAGGAACGGACCGATAGATCCAGCTCCTCGATGGTCATTTCAAGAACCTTTTCTTTGCCGCCCTCATCCTTTTCCACCATGATCTCTGTGCTCTTGCCCTTGTCGGACAAGTCCACAAACAGGTTCAGGTGGTCGGTGAGGACTTTGGCCGCAAGAGACACTGCCTCCTGCGCGTTGATAACACCGTTTGTCCAGACCTCCAGCGTCAGCTTGTCATAGTCGATGCTTTGGCCCACGCGGGTGCTTTCCACGTTGAAATTAACCTTGAGCACAGGTGTGTAAATAGAATCGACCGCAATCTCCCCTATAACGCCTTCCGGCAGGTTCTGCTTGTTGCGCTCGTTCGAGACATAACCCCTTCCCTTATCAAGGGTCAGCTCCATATAGAGCTTGGCCCCGTCTCCCAGTGTGCAGATGTGCAGATCCGGATTGAGGATCTCCACCTCGCTGTCACTTTTAATCGAATCCGCTGTAACTACGCAAGGCCCTTCAGCGGAAATCTCAATGGTCTTGGGGCCGTCGCAGTGAAGCTTTGCCACAAGCCCTTTGATGTTCAGCACGATCTCGGTGACATCTTCCTTTACTCCCGGGATGGTGGAAAATTCGTGCAGCACGCCGTCAATCTTGATAGATTTCACGGCGACGCCCGGCAGGCTGGAGAGCAGCACGCGGCGCAGGGAGTTGCCCAGGGTGGTGCCGAATCCCCTCTCCAGGGGTTCTATGACAAACTTGCCATAGGTGCCGTTTTCGAGAATTTCCGCTATTTCAATTTTGGGTCTTTCTATCTCAATCATCCGCGATCCTCCTTTTACACAGCGCTAAAAATTGCCACAGCCTACTCTTACTTGGAGTACAACTCGACGATGAGCGTCTCGTCCACTTCCAGATCGATGTCCTCACGGGTGGGCATCTCGGCAATCTTCGCCTGCGCGTTGGGGGCGTCTACGTCCAGCCACTTGGGAGTGGGCCGGGCGGAGTTAGCTTCCAGCACAGCCTTGAATTTATCGCTCTGGCGGCTGCCGTCCTTAATGGCAACAGTCTCGCCGGGCTTACAGAGATAAGAAGGGATATCCACTTTCTTGCCGTTTACCGTGTAGTGCCCATGAACCACAAGCTGGCGGGCCTCGGCACGGGAGTTTGCCCAGCCGCAGCGGTACACCACGTTATCCAGGCGGGACTCCAGTAAAATCAGCAGGTTGTCGCCAGCCTTGCCGGGCATCTTGGTGGCCATTTCGTAGTAGTGGTGGAACTGGCCTTCCAGCACGCCATAGAAACGGCGGGTCATCTGCTTGGCGCGAAGCTGCAGGCCATATTCGGATGTCTTTTTGCGGCCCTGGCCATGCTGGCCGGGGGCATATGCCCGGCGGCTGATGGCACACTTGTCTGTGTAGCACCGCTCGCCCTTGAGGAACAGCTTCTGGCCCTCGCGGCGGCACAGCTTGCACACGGCTTCTGTATATCTTGCCATATTCTGAGTAACCTCCTAATTATTGCTGCATTTACACGCGTCTTCTCTTGGGAGGACGGCATCCATTGTGGGGGATGGGCGTAACGTCTTTGATCATGGAGACGTCCAGGCCCGCTGCCTGCAGGGCGCGGATAGCGGCTTCACGCCCGGCGCCAGGCCCCTTTACATAGACCTCTACAGACTTCATGCCGTGTTCCATAGCCAGGCGGGCGGCAGTCTCAGCGGCAGTCTGCGCGGCGAAGGGGGTGGACTTGCGGGAACCGCGGAAGCCCAGCTCGCCGGAGCTTGCCCAGGAGATTGCGTTGCCCTGGGTGTCGGTGATGGTGACGATGGTGTTGTTGAATGTGGACTGGATATGGGCTGCCCCGCGCTCGATATTCTTACGCTCGCGGCGGCGGCGCACCGTACCCTTTACGCCCTTTTGTGCTGCCATGTGATAAACCCCTCCTTACTTCTTCTTGTTAGCCATTGTCTTGCGGGGGCCCTTGCGGGTCCGGGCGTTTGTCTTGGTGCGCTGGCCCCTTACGGGCAGGCCCTTGCGGTGGCGCACGCCCCGGTAGCAGCCGATTTCAATAAGGCGCTTGATATCGAAGGCCACGTCGCGGCGCAGATCGCCTTCCACATGGCAGTTCTTGTCGATATAGTCCCTGAGCTTCGCAGTGTCGTCCTCAGAAAGATCGCGCACGCGGATGTCGGGGTTCACGCCGGTATTGGCGCAAATGTTAGAAGCGGTCTTACGGCCGATGCCATAGATATAGGTCAGCGCGATTTCAATGCGCTTGTCTCTGGGCAGGTCGATACCGGAAATTCGAGCCATTGTTACACCTCCAAAAAATTAGCCCTGGCGCTGCTTGTGCTTGGGGTTGTCACAGATGACCATGACCTTGCCCTTGCGCTTGATGATCTTGCATTTTTCGCACATCTTCTTCACAGAAGGCCTTACTTTCATAACTTTACCCTCCTTGGTACGGGTTGTTTCTCACTATCGCTTACTTAGAACGCCAGGTGATGCGCCCTTTGGTAAGGTCGTAAGGAGACATCTCCATGGTGACCTTATCCCCCGGCAGGATGCGGATGAAGTTCATGCGCAGCTTGCCGGAAATGTGGGCCAGCACCGTGTGGCCGTTTTGCAGCTCAACCTGAAACGTCGCGTTGGGCAGGGCTTCTTTCACAACGCCCTGCACTTCAATTACGTCCTGCTTTGACATTAGGCAAAAACCTCCGTACTTACGATTTCCCCGCCCTGTCCCGGAAAGGCCGGAGGGCGGAACGTATTTGTCGATTGGTTCTCAGGGCTTCCTCGGGAAGCACCGTGGCGGTAGCCGCCACATGGAACGGCTTCTTGCGCTTGGGCCTCTCCAGGGGGCGGCGCTTGCCGTCGCACACCCAGAGGCATGGCCCCTCCGTTCCCAGCACTGCCAGGAAATCCCCTTTGTCACGGCCTGCTATAGACCTGACCACCTGCCCCCGTTTTATTTCCATCCCGCACCCCTCAGTCCAGCCGGGTGAGGATAACGGGGCCGTCAGGGGTGATAGCCACTGTGTGCTCAAAATGGGCTGACAGGGAATGATCCCTTGTCACAGTGGTCCAGCCGTCCTTTAATACCTCTATTTCTTTGCGGCCAAGATTTATCATAGGCTCTATGGCTATGGTCATCCCGGCCTGCAGCCGCACCCCCCTGCCGGAGGTGCCGTAATTGGGGACGCTTGGGTCTTCGTGCAGCTTCGCACCTACTCCGTGGCCGACAAATTCTCGTACCACCGAGTAATTGCGAGCTTCGACATACCCCTGCACTGTGCTGCCGATATCCCCCAGGCGGTTGCCGGGGCGGGCCTGCTCAATGGCTTTAAACAGCGCCTGCTCGGTAGCGTCCAGCAGCGCCTGCGCTTCCCCGCTTATTTCTCCGCAGGGGAAGGTCCAGGCGTTGTCGCCGTGAAACCCCTTATAGCAGGCCCCCACGTCTATGCTGACGATGTCGCCCCGCTTCAAGATGGTTTCCTTTTTGGGTATGCCATGGATCACCACGTCGTTTACAGATATACATGCGCTGGCCGGAAAGCCGTTATAGTGCAGGAAGCTGGGGGTAGCCCCCATCTTCGTAATATAGCTGTGCACTATTTTGTCCAGCTCCCATGTGGAGGTGCCGGGCTGTACAGCCTCACCGGCAAGGCGTAGTGCTGTCTGCGAGATTTTCCCGGCTTTCCGCATAATGGAAAGCTCCCGGCTCGTTTTCAGCACGATCATGAAAGATCCTCCAAAGCCTCCAATACCAGCTTGGTGGTTTTCTCCACCTCATCCTGGCCATGGACCACCAGCAGCTTGCCCTGGTTGGAGTAATACTCCTTCAAAGGCTCTGTCTGGGTGTGGTACACCTCCAGGCGTTCCTTCACTGTATCCGGGTGGTCGTCCTTGCGCTGAACAAGGGTGCCGCCGCAGCTATCGCATTTGCCCTCCTCCTTGGGCTGTTTGTACTGCACATGGTAGGAAGAGCCGCAGGCTTCGCAGACACGGCGTCCGGACATGCGGGAGACGATCTCTTCGTCGGGTACTTCAATATCCAGTACCGCGTCGATCTCCACCCCCATGGCGTCCAGAGCCTCGGCCTGAGGGATGGTGCGGGGGAAGCCGTCCAGGATGAACCCGTTCTGGCAGTCCTCCTCAGAGAGGCGGTCTTTGATGATGCCGATGAGGATTTCATCAGGCACAAGCTGGCCGCTTTCCATATAGCTCTTGGCTTTCAGCCCCATCTCTGTGCCGCTTTTCAGCGCTTCACGGAGGATATTCCCCGTGGAGATTGTGGGTATATTTTTCTTCTGGCAAATAATTTCCGCCTGGGTGCCTTTGCCGGCGCCCGGGGCACCTAAAAGAATCAGCTTCATAGCAAAACTCCCTTTCTCAAATACCCGCCGGAGCCGCCCCCGGCGGCGTTTTGCACGCCTGCCCTTTGGGGGTCTCCTGCGTTATCCGGGGAGCGCTCTTTTGGCTGGGCGGATTCCCAGCCGGTAAGCAGCCCCCGTTTCTACCAGTCTGCGGGGTACTGCCTTAATCCAGGAAGCCCTTGTAATGGCGCATCATCATCTGGGACTCCAACTGCTTCACAGTCTCCAGCGCCACGCCAACAATAATGATGACGGAGGTGCCGCCTAAGGACAGGCCGCCCATGCCGGTGATATTGGTGAAGATGATGGGGATGAGGGCCACGAAGGCCAGGAACAGCGCGCCAATCAGGGTTACTTTGGAGAGGATTTTGGCGATGAAATCCGCCGTAGGCTTGCCGGGACGGAGGCCCGGGATGGTGCCGTTGCTCTGGCGGAGATTATTGGCCATTTCCAGTGGGTTATACTGGACGGACATATAGAAATACGCGAACATCACGATCAGCAGGAAATACAGGATGATATAAACCCATCCGGTCTGCTGGAAGGCATTCAGGACAGAAGCCCAGAAGGTGCCTTCAGCGGGATGTGCGAAGAACTGGACGAACTGGGGAATGGACAGGATGGCACTGGCGAAGATAACGGGCATAACACCGCTCATAGCCACCTTGATGGGCAGGAACGTGCTCTGCCCGCCGTACATCTTGCGGCCTACCACCTTTTTGGCATACTGCACCGGGATGCGCCGCTCGGCTTCGTTCATAAAGACGATAACCCAGATGACCATCAGGAACAGCACGATGAACAGGGGGGCCAGCACCAGGAAGTGCCCGGCTGTAGAGGGGCTGTCCAGGCCCAGCTTGAAATACTGCCAGACAGATCCGAAGGTGACGGGAAGCCTTGCCACAATGCCTGCAAACAGGATCATGGAAATGCCGTTGCCAATGCCCTTCTCGTTAATCTGCTCGCCCATCCACATAATGAGGGCCGTGCCTGCCGTAAAGGCCAGCACAATGACAAAGCCTACAAACACGCCGCCCGCCCCGGCAGTGTACTTCACAATGCCGGAACTGCGCAGGTAGATATAATAGGCCACGCCCTGGATAAGCCCCAGGCCCACAGTGACAAACCGGGTGATGGTGGCAATCTTCTTGCGCCCCTCCTCGCCTTCCTTCTGCAAACGCTCTAAAGCAGGGATGGCGATGGTCAAAAGCTGCATAATGATGGAGCTGTTGATATAGGGGGTAATGCCCATGGCGAACAGGGAGGCATACTGGAACGCGCCGCCTGTCAGCATGTTGATATAGCCCAGGGCCGTGTTGGCGCTTGCGCTCTCCATCAGGGCCTGTAAGCTATTCATGTCTAAAAACGGAATGGGAATCACAGAGCCAAAGCGGAACGCGATGATGATAAACAGGGTAAACAGCATCTTTTTCCGCAGATCCGGTATCCGCCACGCGTTTTTTATCGTGTTCAGCAACTCAGATCACCTCGGCCTTCCCGCCAGCGGCTTCGATCTTGGCTTTCGCCGCCTCAGAGAAAGCACTGGCCTTTACGGTAAGCTTTTTTGTCAGCTCCCCGTTTGCAAGGATCTTCACGCCGTCGCCGCACTTCTTGATAATGCCTGCTTCCATGAGAGCGGCAGCGTCTACCGCGGCGCCGTCCTCAAAGCCGTTCAGGCTTCCCACGTTTACGGAAACGATGTCCTTTGCGAAAATATTGTTAAAGCCGCGCTTGGGGATACGCCGCTGCAGGGGCATCTGGCCGCCTTCAAAGCCGGGCCGCATACCATGGCCTGCCCGGGCCTTCTGGCCCTTGTGGCCCTTGCCGGCGGTCTTGCCGGTGCCAGCGCCATAGCCTCTGCCAATGCGCTTACGCTCTTTTGTAGCGCCGGGCGTAGCTGTTAGCTGATTGAGCTTCATTGTCACGCACCTCCTTAAAGCTTACTTACTGACTGTGACCAGATGGCCTATTTTCTTAATCTTGCCCTGGGTCTGGGGGTTGTCGGGCTGCTCCACGCAGTCCCCCACCTTTTTAAGCCCCAAAGAGAGGGCTGTGGCTATTTGATCCTTCTTGCAGCCAATCAGGCTCTTTACCAAAGTGATTTTCACCTTCAAGCCCTCCTTTTTACAGAATTTCCTTCACGGTCTTCCCGCGGATGGCGGCCACCTCTTCTGCAGTGCGAAGCTGGGTAAGGCCAGCCATGGTGGCGCGCACCACGTTGCAGGGGTTGTTGGAACGCAGGGCCTTGGTGCGGATGTCCTTAATGCCCGCGCTTTCCACCACAGCACGCACAGGGCCGCCGGCGATAACGCCGGTACCGGGGGCGGCGGGCTTCAAAATCACCTTTCCAGCGCCAAACTCGCCCACAATCTCGTGGGGGATGGTGCTGCCTCTGAGGGCAATCTTTGTCAGGTTCTTCTTGGCGTCCTCAATGCCCTTGCGGATAGCGTCGGGCACTTCGGCGGCCTTCCCGATGCCAAAGCCCACGGTGCCCTGGCCGTCGCCTACTACAACAAGGGCGGAAAACTTCATTACGCGGCCGCCCTTTACAGTTTTGGCTACGCGGTTGATGGAAACCACGCGCTCCTGCATATCCAGTGTCGTTGCGTCGATATTACTAGCCAAAATGGTATTCCTCCTTCTTAGAAGTTGAGGCCGCCCTCGCGGGCGCCTTCGGCCAGCTCTTTGACGCGGCCGTGGAAGATATAACCGCCGCGGTCAAAGACCACATTGGTAATGCCTTTTTCTGCTGCCTTTTCCGCAATCATCTTGCCCACCTTGCGGGCCGCTTCCTTGTTGCCGCCCTTGCCTTCAAAGCTCTTGTCCAGGCTGGAGGCCGCGCACAGGGTGCGTCCGGCTGTATCGTCGATAATCTGGGCGTAAATGTTTGTAGAGGAGCGGAACACATTCAGCCGGGGCCGCTCCGCGGTGCCGGCTATTTTGCCCCGCACCCTCTTGTGGCGGCGCAGGCGCGCTTTATTTGTATCTGCCTTATTGACCATTTCTTCTCAACTCCTTAACCATTAGCCTTTAGCGCCCTTGCCGGCCTTGCCTTCCTTATGGCGCACATACTCGCCCTGATAGCGGATGCCCTTGCCCTTATAAGGCTCGGGGGGCCGTTTCTCGCGGACTTCCGCCGCAAACTGCCCGACCTTCTGCTTATCAATGCCGGAAATGACAATGGTGTTCTGGTTCGGGGCCTCGATCTTGATGTCCTCGTTTTCCGAAACGATCACCTGATGGGAATAGCCCAGGTTCATCACCAGGTCTTTTCCCTGCTTCTGCACACGGTAGCCAACGCCCTGCACATCCAGGGTTTTGGAGAAGCCTTCCGTTACGCCCAGCACCATGTTCTGCACCAGGGTCCGGGTCAGGCCGTGCAGGGAGCGGGATTCCTTCTGGTCATCCGGGCGGGTGACTAAGATTTCCTCCCCTTCCTTCTGGATGGTGATAACCGGGTTGAAGCTCTGGGTCAGGGTGCCCTTAGGCCCCTTCACTGTAACAACGCTGCCGTCAATTGCAACATCGACGCCGACGGGAATATTTATGGGTTTTCTTCCAATTCTCGACATATTCGCGCACCCCCTCTTTTTACCAAATGAATGCCAGCACTTCGCCGCCGACATTTGCCTTCCTGGCGGCCCTGTCTGTCATGATGCCATGGCTGGTGGAAACAATGGCCACGCCCAGGCCCTTCATAACCTTGGGCAGTTCCTCCACGCCGCTGTAAATCCGCAGGCCAGGCTTTGAAACGCGCTTGAGGCCTTTGATAACCGGCGTGCGGCCGGCAGCATACTTCAGGGTGATGGTGATAACGCCCTGCTTGCCGTCCTCTGCCACGGTGAAGTTTTTAATATAGCCCTCGTCCAGCAGAATCTGGCAGATGGACTTCTTCATGTTAGAGGCAGGCACCTCCACGGTATCGTGCTTCGCGGACTGGGCGTTGCGGATACGGGTGAGCAGATCGGCGATTGTATCTGTAACTTGCATAGCTTTACCTCCTAATGTTTACCAGCTTGCCTTCTTTACCCCGGGGATTTCGCCCTTATAGGCAAGCTCCCTGAAGCAGATGCGGCAAATACCGAATTTCCGAAGGTAGGCATGGGGCCTTCCGCAGATCTTGCAGCGGTTGTATTCCCGCGTGGAGAACTTCTGCCCGCGCTGCTGCTTGATTTTCATAGAAGTCTTGGCCACAGTAAACCCTCCTTATCTTGTAAACGGCGCGCCCATCAGCGTCAAAAACTCACGGGCTTCTTCGTCTGTATGGGCGGTGGTAACAAAGCAGATATCCATGCCGCGCACCTTATCCACCTTATCATAGTCGATTTCCGGGAAGATGAGCTGCTCTTTGATACCCATGTTGTAATTGCCCCTGCCGTCAAAGGAATTGGGGTTGATGCCCCGGAAGTCGCGGACACGGGGCAGGGCCGCGTTAAAGAGCCTGTCTAAAAACTCATACATCCGTTCGCCTCTGAGCGTCACCTTCACGCCAATGGGCATGCCTTCACGCAGCTTGAAGTTCGCAACGGACTTCTTTGCTTTGCACACCACGGGCTTCTGGCCCGTTATCTTCATCAGGTCGCCGCTGATAGCGTCGATAACCTTCAGGTTGTCTTTGGCTTCGCCCGCGCCTACGTTGATGACTATTTTCTCCAGCTTCGGAATCTGCATAACGCTCTTGTAGCCGAACTTCTTCATAAGAGCGGGGGCAACCTCAGCCTTGTAGAAATCCTTCATTCTTGCCATGTGTTCTTCTCCCTCCCTTACAGCGACTCGCCGCATTTCCTGCAAATGCGCTCTTTGGTGCCGTCCTGCAGGACTTTGTGGCCTACGCGGGTGGGCTTTCCGCAGCGGGGGCATACTACCTGCACCTTGCAGGCGTAAATGGCGCTCTCGGCCTTGATGATGCCGCCAGGCTCGCCCATTCTGCGGGGCTTCACATGCTTCTGCACAAAGTTTGCGTTCTCTACGATGACCTTGCCCTCTTTGGGGCTTACCTGCATGACCTTACCTTTCTTGCCGCGGTCTTTGCCGCTTAAGATCACAACGGTATCGCCGGTTTTCACATGAACCTTATTATTCATCTTACGCGCACCTCCATCAAAGCACTTCCGGTGCCAGGGACAGGATCTTCAGATATTCCCTGTCGCGCAGCTCGCGGGCCACCGGCCCAAAGATGCGGGTGCCCCTGGGGTTCTTGTCGTCACGGATGATAACGGCCGCGTTCTCGTCAAAGCGGATATACGTGCCGTCCTCGCGGCGCACGCCGGAAGCGGATCTGACGATAACCGCCTTTACCACGTCGCCCTTTTTCACTACGCCGCCGGGGGCCGCCTTCTTCACGGAAGCCACCACCACGTCGCCTATATTGGCATACCTCCTGCCGGTGCCGCCCAAGACACGGATGCACATAAGCTCCTTTGCGCCCGTGTTGTCGGCCACCTTGAGGTAAGACTGCTGTTGAATCACAGTACGTTCCTCCTTTGCTTACAAAGCCAAATAATTTCGTAACAAGCCTGCAAAAGCCTTACTTGGCCTTCTCGATGATCTCGACCAGGCGCCATCTCTTGTCCTTGGAAAGGGGGCGGGTCTCCATAATGCGTACCCGATCTCCCACGCTGCATGTGTTCTCCTCGTCGTGGGCCTTGCGCTTCACAGTGCGCTTGATGACCTTGTTGTAAATGGGGTGCTTCACGCTGTCCTGAATGGCGACCACCACGGTCTTGTCCATCTTGTTGCTGACTACCCGGCCGACAGCGGTTTTTCTCATATTTCTAGCTTCGCTCACGTATTTTATCCTCCCTTCCCTTATGCGTTCCCGGCGCTAAGTTCATTCTCGCGGATGACGGTTTTCACCCGGGCAATGTCCCGCTTGACAGCGGAGATACGCATGGGGTTGTCGAGCTGATTGATAGCGAGCTGGAAGCGCAGGTTGAAAAGCTCGGCCTTCAGGTCCTGAAGCTTGCTGTTCAGCTCGTCAGCGGTCAATTCTCTGATCTCTGAAGCTTTCATTTTCTACGCCTCCGTTTCTTTAGCTACGAATTTGCACTTGACCGGCAGTTTGTTTGCCGCAAGGCGGAGGGCCTCCCTGGCGGTGGCTTCGGGCACGCCGCCCAGCTCAAACATAACGCGGCCTGGCTTTACCACGGCTACCCAGTATTCGGGGGAACCTTTACCGGAACCCATGCGGGTTTCGGCGGGCTTCTGGGTTACGGGCTTATCGGGGAAAATCTTAATCCAGACTTTGCCGAAACGTTTGCAGTAACGTGTCATGGCAACACGGGCGGCCTCGATCTGGTTAGATGTGATCCAGGCAGGCTCCAAAGCCTGCAGGCCAAAATCACCGTAGGTGACAGTGTTGCCCCGAAGGGCCTTGCCCTTCATGCGGCCGCGCTGGACGCGGCGGTATTTAACGCGCTTTGGCAGTAGCATTTACCTGCGCCCTCCTTCCCTTTTGTCTGTACGGCGGCGGTCGCCGTCACGGCGATCCCGGCGGTCGCGGCGGTCCTCCCGGCGGGGACGCTCGGGCCGCTCGCCCCGGTTGTCATTCAAAACCTCGCCCTTATACAGCCACACCTTTACGCCTACCCGGCCATAGGTGGTGGCAGCCTCTGCAAAGCCGTAATCAATGTCGGCCCGCAGGGTCTGCAGGGGAATGGTGCCGTCGTGATACTCTTCGCTGCGAGCAATGTCCGCGCCGTTCAAACGGCCGGAAACCTTTGTCTTGATGCCCTTGGCGCCCAGGCGCATGCTGCGGCCGATGCAGCCCTTCATGGCCCGGCGGAAAGAGATGCGGCGCTCGAGCTGGGAGGCGATGTTCTCTGCCACCAGCTGGGCGTCCAGGTCAGGCTGACGCACCTCTACGATATTGATGACAACGGGTTTCCCCAGCATCTTCTCGCACTGCTGCCGCAGCTTCTCAATCTCCGCGCCGCCCTTGCCGATAACCATGCCGGGCTTGGCGCAGTGGATGTGGATGCGCACCTTGGACGCATCGCGCTCAATCTCTATTTTCGGGATGCCTGCGGAGTAGAGCTGCTTTTTCAGGGCCTTGCGCAGGTTGTAGTCCTCTACCAGGGTGTCGCCGAACACGTTGTCCTTGGCGAACCACCGGGAATCCCAGTCTTTAATAACGCCCACACGCAAACCGTGGGGATTAACTTTTTGTCCCATAACTTTGCCTCCTTACCGCTTACTCTTTTTCCTTCACCACGATGGTGATGTGAGAGGTTCTCTTCAGCACCCGAAAAGCCCTGCCGTGGGCGCTGGGCCGGATCCGCTTGAGGATGGGGCCGGGCGTCACATAGCACTGGGAAACATAGAGGCTCCCCTTATCCATGTTGAAGTTGTTCTCCGCGTTTGCCACGGCAGACTTCAAGAGCTTCTGCAGGTCCTCACAGGCTGCCTTGGGTGTGTGCTTCAAGATAGCGGCGGCAAGGTCAACCGGCTTGTTGCGGATGAGATCCAGCACGATAGAGACCTTGCGGGGAGAGATACGGGTATAGTTCAAAACTGCTTTCGCTTCCATTTACTCTCTGCTCCTTCCTTACTTGGTCGTCTTCGAGCCGGCGTGCCCTTTAAAGGTACGGGTGGGGGCAAACTCTCCCAGCTTGTGTCCCACCATGTCCTCGGTGATATATACGGGGACGTGCTTGCGCCCGTCGTGTACCGCAATGGTGTGGCCCACGAAATCGGGGAAAATCATAGAGGCGCGGCTCCATGTTTTCACAATCTTCTTCTCCCCGGCCTCGTTCATGGCCTGTACCCTTTTCAGCAGCACGGGCTGTACGAAAGGTCCTTTTTTCAGACTTCTGCTCATATTCTGTTCGCTCCTTTCCCGTGCTTACTTGCCGTTTCTTCTGCGCACAATGAACTTGTCGCTGCGGTTGTGATGCTTGCGGGTCTTGTAACCCAGAGCAGGCTTGCCCCAGGGAGTGACAGGCCCAGGACGGCCCACAGGGCTTTTGCCCTCGCCGCCGCCGTGGGGGTGGTCGTTGGGGTTCATAACAGAGCCGCGCACCGTGGGACGCCAGCCCATGTGGCGCTTGCGCCCGGCCTTGCCCAGCTTCACGTTCTCATGGTCGATGTTGGAAACCTGGCCGATGGAGGCCATGCAGGACTCAGGCACGTTCCGAAGTTCGCCAGAGGGCAGACGCAGCAGGGCCATGCCGTTCTCCTTTGCCATAAGCTGGGCCATGATGCCCGCGGCTCTTGCAAGCTGGGCGCCCTTGCCGGGATACAGCTCTACATTGTGGATGAAAGTACCCACAGGGATGTTCTTCAGGGGCAGCGCGTTGCCGGGCTTGATGTCGGCGTCGGCCCCGGACACCACCTTGTCCCCGGCCTTCAGGCCATGGGGGGCCAGGATATACCGCTTTTCGCCGTCCTCATATTCCACCAGGGCGATGAAAGCGGAGCGGTTGGGATCGTATTCAATAGAAAGCACGGTAGCGTCCATGTCGTGCTTCTGGCGCTTGAAGTCGATAATGCGGTACTTCTTGCGGTTGCCGCCGCCGCGATGGCGGACGGTAATGCGGCCGTAGCTGTTGCGGCCCGCCTTCTTGTCCAGGGGGGCCAGAAGGCTTTTCTCCGGCCCGTTTTTGGAAAGGCCCGTGTAGTCCGTTACGGACATGTTGCGCCTTGCCGCCGTGGTCGGCTTGTAATTCTTAATTGCCATTTTTTGTTTCACTCTCCTACTATTTGGCTTTGCGGGGGCGGCATTCTCCCCCATTCTTGCCGCAGCGTGCAACGCGACGCAATGCTAATGCGAAGCATTTGCATTTGTGCATATCCAAGACACGGGTCCGTTCGCTCTGCTCACTGCCTGTGAGGGAACAGTCCGCGCGTAATCAGGATTCCGCGCTCACGCTGCACCACGCGTTCTCCGCGTGGCTTCCGATATTAAAAAATGCAACTGTATAAAGGACATTCGGGAGCACCCCGGTCACGCGATGGCTCGCCTGAGCCGCGCAATCCCTATTGCGCGGCGGAAGCTTCCCTCTCATGTCCCCCGCGTCTTAGGTCAAGCGTTACGCTTGCCGGGAGCACCCCGGGTACGCGATGGCTCGCCTGAGCCGCGCAATCCCTATTGCGCGGCGGAAGCTTTCCGCTTCTGCCGCCCGCGTCCCGGGTGCAGCGTCACGCTGCTAGACCATGCTCTCGAAGAACTCGATGGTCTTGCTGTCCTCGGTGAGGGTGACCACAGCCTTTTTCCAGCAGCGGGTGTATCCCTCGAAACGGCCCTGCCGGCGCATCCGGCCCCGCACATGCAGGGTGTTCACTTTCTGCACCTTTACGCCGAACAGCTCTTCTACAGCTCTCTTTACATCTATCTTGGTAGACTTCTTGTCAACCTCAAAGGTGTACTTCTTCTGGGTGGTGCCATCCATCGTCTTTTCTGTAATGATGGGGCGGATAATGATGTCCTGTGCCGCCATTACGCATACACCTCCTCAATTTTCGCCACCGCGTCTTTGACCACGATGAACTTGTCTGCGCCCAGGATGTCGTACACGTTCAGGGTGTTCACCTGGGCGGTCTTGACGCCGGGGATGTTCCGGGCGGAAGCGATAACCTTCTCGTCCACGGTATCCAGCACAATCAGCGCCTTCTTCTCGCTGCCCACTGCCTTGAGCATGGCTGCGATGGTCTTGGTCTTAAACTCGCTGGTGCTGATCTGGTCGAGCACGATCATCTCGCCGTCCTGCACCTTAGAGGAAAGGGCGGACTGCATAGCCAGCCTCTTTACTTTCTTATTCAGCGTGTAACGGTAGCTCCGGGGCTTGGGGGCGAACACGACGCCGCCATGGGTCCACTGGGGCGCCCGGGTGCTGCCCTGCCGGGCATGGCCTGTGCCCTTCTGGCGCCAGGGCTTGCGGCCGCCGCCGGAAACCTCGGAACGGGTCAGGGCGGACTGAGTGCCCTGCCTTTGGTTTGCAAGATAGCATTTTACCATGTCGTTCATAACGGACACGTTGGGGGTGATGCCAAACACTGCTTCGCTCAGCTCCTGCTGGCCCACTTCCTGCCCCTGCATATTCAAAACTGCGATAGTAGGCATTCTCATTTCCTCCTTCCCTTATGCTTTCACAGTGTCGCGGACAACTACGATGCCGCCGTTGGGGCCGGGGATGGCGCCCTTGATGGCAATGAGGTTGTTTTCCGCGTCCACTTTTGCTACTGTCAGGTTCTGCACGGTAACAGTCTCAGCGCCCAGATGGCCGGCCATCTTCAGGCCCTTCCATACGCGGGAGGGAGAAGAGCACGCGCCGCTGGATCCGCCGTGGCGCACCACAGGGCCGGAACCATGGGATTCCTTCAGGCGGTGGAAGTTCCAGCGCTTGATAACGCCTGCGTAGCCCTTGCCCTTGCTGGTGCCGGTTACGTCCACCTTTTCCCCTGCCTCGAACACGTCGGCCTTAATCAGGTCGCCAACGTTCAGGCCGCTGATGTCCTCCAGCCGAAGCTCTTTGAGGGTTTTCTTGGGGGCCACGTCGCCCTTCTTGAAGTGCCCCATGAGAGGCTTGCTCACGCGCTGGGGCTTCTGGTCGCCAAAGCCCACCTGCACGGCCTCATAGCCGTCGTTCTCCAGGGTCTTTTTCTGCGTTACCACGCAAGGGCCGGCCTCTACCACTGTTACAGGGATAACCTTGCCCTTTTCATCGAAAATCTGCGTCATGCCGATCTTCTTGCCGATGATGCCTTTTTTCATGTCTTGCCTTTCCTTTCTACTCCGGGGGCGTCCCGCGCCCCATCAGGTTATTGGTCGGGTTTCCCCGACATGACCCTCCGTCCCGGTAGGTTGAAGCCAAAATCTTTAATTACAGCTTGATTTCGATTTCAACGCCGGCGGGGAGTTCCAGGCCCATAAGGGCTTCCACAGTCTTGTTGCTGGGCCTGAGAATGTCGATCAGCCTCTTGTGGGTGCGCATTTCAAACTGCTCCCGGCTGTCCTTATACTTATGGACAGCGCGCAGGATGGTGATAATCTGCTTTTCGGTGGGCAGGGGCACAGGGCCGGAAACCCGGGCGCCTGTGCGCTTGGCGGTTGCCACAATCTTTTCAGATGACTGGTCCACCAACTGATGGTCGTACCCTTTTATCCTGATTCTGATCTTTTCTTTGACTGCCACTTGTAGATCGCCTCCTTGAAAAAATTCTTCGCGGCGGGCGCTGTGGGTTTTTAACACTTAGCCGGGTGTTTCCACCTGCGGCATAGAAAAACCGGAAATCCGCCAAGCGGACCCCCGGGAAGAGCCGAAACCCATAAAAATCCTTCATGCGGCGCTTGCCGGCCTGCCGGGAAACTCCCGATGGTTCCAGCCGCATAAATTCTTTCGCCCGGTTTAAAATCGGACATACTCCACGGAAAAACCGGCTGGTACAGCCGCAACCTCCCGCTTCATCGCATATCTGGCATAGTTTTCCCATGCCTGTGCAGTCACGCTCCATTATAATACCACAGCTAAAGCCCCATTGCAAGTGGTTTTTTAAAAAAATTTCCACTTTTTCAAAGCCCGCCCCCATGGCCCGTCTTCACATAAAATTCACCGGAACTTCTTGATTTTGCCATAGTTACACGGTAGAATAAGCTTGGACGAAAATCACCCTGGCGTGCAATCGGGCGCAAAGCCCGGGGAACTATAATTATATAAGGAAATATAAAGGCAAAAGAAGAGGGAGAAGAACCATGGCGACTGGAAAAATCCTGATAGTGGACGACGATACCAATATCTGCGAGCTTTTGCGGCTGTATATTGCGAAAGAAGGCTTTGAGGCCTCCATTGCAAACGATGGGGAAACGGCCCTGAAAATGTTTGACAGCGTTTCCCCAGACCTGATTCTGCTGGACATTATGCTGCCGGGCCTGGACGGCTGGCAGGTGTGCCGGGAGCTGCGGAAGAAATCCTCTGTGCCCATTATCATGCTCACAGCTAAAGGCGAGGTGTTCGACAAGGTGCTGGGCCTGGAGCTGGGGGCGGACGATTATGTGGTGAAGCCCTTTGAAACCAAGGAGGTTGTGGCCCGGATAAACGCGGTGCTGCGCCGCAGCGGCAGGAACAGCGGCAGGCAGGATGACAGCAAGGAAGTCTCCTATGAAAACCTTACCATCAACCTGACAAATTACGAGCTGCGGGTAAAGGGCCAGCAGGTGGACACGCCTCCCAAGGAGATGGAGCTGATTTACCACCTGGCCTCCAACCCCAACCGGGTTTTCACCCGGGACCAGCTTTTAGACGAGGTGTGGGGCTTTGACTATTACGGAGACAGCCGCACAGTGGACGTGCATGTGAAGCGCCTGCGGGAAAAGCTGGAAGGCGTTTCTGACAAGTGGGCTTTGAAAACCGTCTGGGGCGTGGGCTATAAATTTGAAGTAAAAGACGCAACGTAACGCCGCGTCCGAGACGCGGGTAGGAAACCTGCCGCATGCGGAAAGCGAATCGCGGGATTCCAAAGGGGCTTTGCCCCTTTGGCTGCCGGCGGCAAAAGGGAGGGCAAGGTGCAGAAAAGCATTTTTAAAAGATATCTGGGCATCACCATGAGCATCGTCCTCCTAAGCTTTGTGATGACGGGCAGCGTGCTGATGGTGTTTTTCGGGCAGTATTGGCGGGCGGAGAAAAAGGATCTGCTTACCCAGAACGCCGGCTCTATCGCCGGGGTGGCAAGGCGGTTTTTATCGGAGAAATCCCCGGGCCAGTATGAATTGCAGACCGAGCTGCTGAAAACTTTTATCTCCGGGTTTTCCCTGAGCATTGACGCGGACATCTTCATCACAGACCTGGAGGGACGCATTCTGTTGGGAAACTATCCCAACAGCAAGCTGGAATCCCCGGAATCGGTGCCCGGGCAGTTTGTGTCTCAGGCGGCAAAGGGCATGTATGAGGGCCGGGACAGCTTTGGAGGCCTGTATAAAAGCCGGTATTACATTATCGGCGTGCCCATGTCCGTACAGGACGGCGGCCCCACAGTGGGGGCGGTGTTTGCCGCCACCAGCGCCGCCTCCATGAACGCGGTGCAGGGGGAGGCCTTTAAAATCTTTCTCATTTCCTCCCTGGCGGCCATCTGCGTCACCTTCTGCATGGCCGGGGCCTTCTCCTTCCGGCTGGTAAAGCCCCTGCGGCAGATGTCCGCGGCGGCAAGAAGCTTTGGGGACGGGGACTTTTCTATGCGGGTGCCGGTGACAAGCGCCGACGAGCTGGGCCAGCTTGCCGTCTCCTTCAACAACATGGCAGACTCCCTGACAAATTCCGAGGGTATGCGCCGCAGCTTTATCGCAAACGTTTCCCACGAGCTGAAAACCCCCATGACCACCATCGCCGGGTTCATCGACGGCATCCTGGACGGCACTATTCCCGAGGAGGAGCAGGGCAAATACCTGCACATCGTTTCAGACGAGGTGAAGCGCCTTTCCCGGCTGGTGAAATCCATGCTGGACTTGTCCCGCATTGACAGCGGGGAAATGGAAATCCATCCCGCCCGGTTCGACATTACCAGCACCATCGTCACCACCCTGCTCACCTTTGAAAAGAGCATAGACGAAAAACAGATAGAAATCCGGGGGCTGGAGGAGGCTTCCCCCCAAACTGTATACGGGGATCCGGATTTACTGCACCAGGTGGTGTATAACCTGGTAGAAAATGCGGTAAAATTTACCAATGCAGGGGGTTCCATCACTCCCAGCGTTATAGACGGCATTGACCGCACCACCGTGGTCATTGAAAACACCGGGCCGGGCATTGCCCCGGAGGATCTGCCCATGGTGTTCGACAGGTTCTACAAAGGGGACAAATCCCGCAGCCGGGATAAAAACGGCATGGGCCTGGGGCTGTACCTGGTGCGCACCATTTTGAAGCTCCATGGCGGGGACATCCATGTTAGCTCTGTGCAGGGGGAATACTGCCGCTTTGAGTTTACCATCCCCAAACCTCCGGAACCGCCGAAGCTGAAAGACCCTCCCCCCCGCAAGGAGCAAAAATCCCGGGAGGGCAGGCGCAGGCCTGACAAGCACGACAAGCGCGATAAAAACGACAAGCAGGATACAGAGGGGCAGGCCCCTGAAAGGAGTAAGGAAGATGACGGACATGGAAAATAAAGATCTCCCCCAGGAGGAGCAGGCAGAACAGCCCCGGGAGCCTGTGGAGGACGGCTTCAGCCAGCCCCCCGCGCCGGAATCCCCGGAGGAAAGCGAACCTGTGCCGCTGGAAACGGCAGAGCCAGTGTACCCGGAAGCCCCGCCTCCGCAGGGAGGGGAGCAGGCCCCGGCAGAGGAAACGCCGCCCTTATGGCAGGATGTTTCCAGCGGCGCGCCGGCAGGAGTGCAGGGCGGGGAAGCCCCTGTGCAGCAGCCCCTGCCTCCCCCGCCCTGGCAGGGATACCCCCAGCCTGGAAGCACGCCTTTGCAGCAGGAAGGCGCTATGCCCCCTCCTGTATGGCCGGGCCAGCCGGGATACGCGCCGCCCTACCCGTCTCAGCCTGTGCCGCCCCAGGCCCCATGGCAGGGCCAGCCCGGCTATATGAACCAGCAGGGGGCAAATGCCCAGCAGCCCTATTACGGGGGCTATGCCGGGTATTACGGTGGAATCCCTCCTCAAGCCGGGGCAGCAGCGCCCCCCTATTATGGCGGGTATCCGGCTACCGCGCCCTATGCCCCTTATCCCGCCCCAGAGCAGCAGTCCCCGCCGCCTAAAAAGAAAAAGCCCCTGGCTTTAAAGGTGTTTTTATGGATTCTTTCCATCCTGGTGGCAGGCGCCCTGGTGGGTTTCGGGATTTACCTTGTAGCAGAGCTGCAGTCTCCTGACCGCGCGCCCCTACTGCCGGAGGAGTATATGGAGCCTGATCCCCTCCCGCCGGAAAGCCAGCCGGAGGAGAGCCTGCCTCCAGCAGAGGACGAGGAGATAGAGGATCTGCCTGACGTGGACGTGACCCCCAACCGGGAAGGCATCAGCCTGGAGCCAAAGCCCCAGGGGGAGACGCTGGAGCCAGAGGCAGTTTATGACAAGATGGTGAAATCCACCGTAGCCATTTCCGCCACCCTCACCCGCCAGGGCCAGACTTCTGAAAGCAAGGGCACAGGCATTATCGCTACGGCAGACGGCTATATGATTACCAATGCCCATGTGGTGTTAAACTCCAAAAGCGCCAGGGTGACTGTGCAAACCTATGACGGACAGGAATATGACGCTGTGGTGGTGGGAGTGGATCGCACCACGGATCTGGCGGTTATCAAGACAAATGATCACAATTTTACCCCCGCTGTCTTTGGGGACACAGAAGAGCTTTCCATGGGCGAGTGGGTTATGGCCCTGGGCAACCCTGGCGGCACAAAGTACGCCAATTCCCTTACCCGGGGCATTGTCTCCGGCCTGCACCGGGAAGCGGGGCAGTACAGCGCAAATGGCATGACCTATATCCAGACCGACGCCGCCATTAACCCCGGCAACTCCGGCGGGCCGCTGGTGAACATGTACGGCCAGGTGGTAGGCATCAATTCTTCTAAAATTGTTACAGAGAATTATGAGGGCATGGGGTTTGCCATCCCTATAAGCGAAGCCCGACCCATTATCAACGAACTGCTTTCCGGCGGCTATATCAAGGGCCGCACCCGGCTGGGCATTATGATACGGGAGATAGACAGCGGCACCTCCGCCATGCTGGGCGTGCCTGCCGGCCTGGCCATCACAGAGATAAACGAGGACAGCGCCTTTACCGGCACAAAAGCCCAGGCAGGGGACATTATCACCGCCCTGGATGACGAGCCTGTTTCCTCCCTGCGGGACGTTTCCAACCTGCTGCTGCGGTACGTCCCCGGCGATGAGGTCACAGTCACCCTCTACAGGCCCGCCCCAGAAAATGGCGGCACCTCCAGCGAGTTTACGGTTACTATTACCCTGCTGGAGGACAAGGGGGAAACCCAAGAATAAAGCACAACGGTTCCAGAGAGAAGCCTCCGGCGCGTTTACGATAAAACGGGCCGGAAGCTTCTTTCTATATTTACCGCCTTACCATCTGCATAAAAGAAAACTCCCGCCGCTTCCCCTTTCAAAACGTTTCCCACGAAAGCTTTTGGACACATCCAGACGCTTCTTTTTCCATCCAATGCCCCGCCTGCGCACTCCTTATCCTGCCCCCCGTTCAACCCGCTCCCCGCCGTTTTCCCCCTTAACCTCCCCCTTTCCCGCCAAAACCCCCGCAAGTGTGAGTTTATAGATAACTTCCACTCGCCGGCGGAGCGGGGAGGAGGGGGAAGGCCTTGCGAAATCCCCCTTGCGCGCTGCTCTAATGGCCAGGCGAGAATCTAAAATTTAAGAGGGTTGAAATTTATGAACAAAAGCAAGTTTCTGAAGAAATCACTTGCGGCTGTCTTGGCTGTTCTTATGATTGCCGCAATGATTCCGCTCAGCGCTGCTGCTGCCTCCACTGGCTATAAACCCACGGGGTTGAAAATTACCGGCCCCAATGGCGAAGTGGCCACTGGTTCGGGCAACAGCTATACGCTGAACTTGAACTGGGACAAGAACGACCCCAAAATCGTCATCAGCACAGAGACTGCCGCTGACGTGATTTATGCTATCAAGAGCAAGGTTGACGCTAGTGGCAACCAAGTGGGTGACGAATCCACAGCGGTAACTGGGAACCCCACCACGGATGACATTTTTCTGGAAATGGATGACGATGGCAACCCCATCCCCTTCCGCTTCTTTGTGAAGAATGGCAGTGAGCAGTCTGACGATATCACCGTTACATGGACAAAGGCATCCGCTTCTACCAGCGGCAAGGCCACCAGCGCAAAGCTGGCAGGCAAGTTTGACGGCGAAATCAACGATTCTGCTAAAACTATCACCTTCACTGTGCCTTTTGGATATGATATGACGACTCCCACAGGCGCAAACACCTATGTTATCAACTTTGAAGGCTGTGCAGACGCTTCTCTGTCCGGCAACTACACTGCAACAAATGTTGGCACAAACATGAAAAAGCCTGTTCCTGCAAAGGTTTCCACCGAAACCCAGGACGGCAAAACCACTGTGCAGTATGATGTGATTGTGAAGGAAGAAACCGGCCTGACCGAGTTCAAGGTTGGCGATCTGCGAACTGAAATTGAGATTGCCACAGCAGACGGTACAAACTCTGCTTTAAGCAAGGACTATGACGCTGGCATGGAAACCGGAAACATCAAGGTTTATGTGCCTTCCACACTGGAGCCTGTTGACAGCAAGGTAAAGCTGATCCCCACCTTTGCGATTTCCGATCCCAACACTAATGTGACGATCAATGACGGCACTACCGATGTGAAGGCTGAAAGCGGCAAAGAATTTGATTTTTCTTACGCATATTGCGGTGTTGCCACTGCTGTTGCTACATCACAGAACACTACAGGTGTAGACCTGAAACTGACCAGCACCAATGGTGCCACCAGAACCTACAAGCTGATCTTTGTCCGCAACGAGGACGTGGAACTGACCAGCGTGAAGGCTGTGGATGGCGGTGGAAACTGGACTTCTGTTGACGGCACCATTGACGGCAGCGATATTGAAATTGTTGTGCCGAGGAATGCCGCTCTGAACAACGTTAACCTGACATTCACTGGCCCCCGGGGTTTTGCAGGCAATGCTTCTGTCACTGTAAGCGGCAAGACTGCGGTTACGTTTGCTAACACGGGCGCTGCTGCCAACACCGTTAACGCTGTAAATTACAGCAAGCCCCTGTCTGTAGTTGTCAAGTCTGACAATAGAAAACACCAGAAAGTATACACCCTAACTATTAAAGCCATCGACGAGGACAGCGTGGCTCCGGCCATCACCTCCGGCGTGCTGGTTCTGAACAAGGGCACCTCTGATGAGGCTACCTACACAGCCAGCATCAGCGGCACCACCATCACTTTCACAGTGCCTCATTCCACAAAGGACTCCGTTATCGCGGCTGGTAACTACACCTGGGCACGCAACAGCAAGGCTACCACCTTGTATTTTGGCACTGCCATGCCTGACGGAACGACTACAGCGAAGCCCACTAAAATTGCAGACGGCGGTTCCGTGGGTATTGTCTCCGCCAGCGGCAACGCTGTGAAGTATGAGATCAAGTTTGCCCGCGCCGCCGCTGAAACTGGCAAGTCTATCAGCAACATGAAACTGACCGAAGCCGACAATACCCATCTGATTGGCTACAACAACAATAAAACTTACAATGTAACTATCAGCAATGGTAAATTCACTGTGACCATGCCCCCCTCTGAAAAATCAAAGAAATATTATGTTGACTTTGAACTTTCCAAGGGCGCGAAGCTGTTTGCTTACAATACCAGCACTGATGACGTTACACAGATCCCCATTGCCAACGCTGACAATGATGGCGCGAACATGACCCAGCTTCAGACTGGAGCCGCCAATACTGGCTATTTCGTAGCAGATGAAATGCTGGCCACAATGATCGCCAACAAGGACAAGTTGATTTGCACTGCTGGCGGCACAAATATCAACTACCCCATCATCAACAGAGAATATGGCAGCCACAAAGCTGACTATATTTTCGATGTGAAGGAAGCAGCCAGCGATGATACTCGTTTACCCGATTTCACAGACACGACCGGCAATGTGAAGGGTACCGTAAGCGGCTTGAAAGGCAGCAGGAAGATCACCTTGGAAGTGCCTGCCAGCTTTGCTTATAATTCCTTAAGTGCAAACTCCAGAAAGATCTATCTCGATTTCAAGATGCCCAACAATGCAAAACTTACAGTGAACAATGGCTCTACGACTGGTGTATTCAATCCTTCGGGACTAATGGAATATACGGATGGCAAGCTCACGCACAAAACAGTTGCCGATACTGACTGGGTGAAGGATGCCTATTTCTACATTGTGAAAGACTCCAATGGGAACTATCGTGCTAAGGTTGGTATGCATGGTTTTGCTGCTGCAGTTTACAATGGTACTAATGGCAACTATAAAGTAACAGTAACAGCGGAGGATGGGAGTACTGAGCAATATGCTATTGATAAAATTACGGTAAAAGATGCCGAGCAGGGCGCGCAGATTACCAACCTGACCGTAAACGGCGTGAATGCCTCCATCAACGACACCAATAAAACCATCACTGCCAACGTGCCCTATGGCACCAACCTGGGCCAGGTGAAGATTGCCCTCACCGCTTCCAAGATGGCTCTGGTTACCACTCCGAATGTAAATACTATTACCTATCCCAATGGTGTTTATGACACCGAGGTTGCCGGGACTTATGACCTGCGGTATCCCATTAAGATTACCGTTAAATCTGAGTCCACCACACCCCGTGTAACCAACACCTACACCCTCACCGTCAAGACCGGCGAGCAGTTCAGCGATGTGCCTGCAAACGCCTGGTTCGCTCCCTACGTGAAGGAAGCCGTCGAGAAAGATATTGTGCAGGGCCTTGGAGACGGGACGTTTGGGCCTTACAAGAATATCACCCGCGAGGACTTCGCTGTGATGACCGGCCGCATGCTGGGCATTAAAGTGGACGAGAACGCCACTGTGCCCTTCAAGGACGCTTCCAGCGTAAGCGGCTATGCCAAGGGCTATGTAGCTTACTTTGCCGAGGAAGGCATTATCGGCGGCTATGAGGACAGCACCTTCAAGCCGAAGAACAACATCACCCGTGAGGAGGCCGCCAAGATTCTGGCAGTTGCCCTTGACCTGGAGGTTACCGGCACTCCCACCTTTGCGGATACCAACAAGATTTCCGGCTGGGCGCGGCCCTATGTTGCCGCTGTGCAGACTGCCAAGGTCTTTAACGGCGACGAGGCCAACCGCTTCAACGGCACCACCAGAATCACCCGCGCTGAGACAGCGAAGGTCATGGTGGATTCCCTGAAAATCAAGTAAGGTTTCAACTCACCTAAATTTTACAGTTCCTAAAAAGAGAGGGCGCAGGGCAACCTGCGTCCTTTCTTTGCAACGTGACGAAACGCAATCGCGATGCGATAGCGTTTGCACCTAAGACGCGAGGGACAGAGTGCTGTTTTTTCGCCGCATGAAAACGCAAATATTAAATTTGCGTTTTGCCATGCGCTTACGGGAGTGCCCGCGTGCTGAGGGTGCTCCCGTCCTATTTCCCCCAAAAGAGAAAAATAAAAACGGCAGGGAACCGGGTGGATTGCGCTGTGATTCTCTGCCATGTGGTGCGTCTCAAAAGTTTTTGGGTTTCCAAAGGGGATTTTTGAAAAAATCCCCTTTGGCCCCCGGAGGCAGCAAAGCAAAAGAGGACGGATTGCTCCGTCCCCTTTCGCTTCGGGCTTTGTAAAATTTAGGTGAGTTGAAATACCTTATTTCGCGTTGTCAATCCGGACAGCGGCGGTAGCGGCTGCAGCGCGGATGGTGTTGCCCAGGGGGTTGAAGGTGTTGTTGCCCTCGCCCATGAGCATGTTGGCGTTCACGCAGGCGTAAACGTAGTTCTTTGCCCAGCCTGCAATCTTCGCGTCATCGGCAAAGGGAGTGCCGATGTTCACATCCTCGGTGTTAAGCTTCATCACGCGGGAGATGATAACAGCCATCTCCTGGCGGGTGATGGTAGCGTTGGGCCGGAAGGTGGTTGCACCGCCGTCACCGGTGATGTAGCCCTTGTCAGCGCAGTAAGCAACAGCCGCGGCGGCTTCGCCGGTAATGCCGTTCATGTCACTGAACTGGCTGGCTTTGCCTTCCCACTCAGCGGGCTTGAAATCGTCCACACGGGCCATCATGGTGGCAAACTGCACACGGGTCACGTTGGTGTAAGGCCCGAAGGTGCCGTCGCCGTTGCCGATGATAATGCCGCGCTTGGAAGCGTCCATTACGTAGCTGTAGAACCAGTCGCTGGGCTTCACATCGCTGAACCCATCGTCAATCTTCACTTCAATGGTGTACTTCTGCTTGTTCGCGCCGTCCTCAGACAGAACCCAAACGGTCTTGGGCTGGGTAAAGTTCATGATAGCTCCAGACTGCACAAGGCCGGTGTTGGGGCTGAAAGTGCCGTTGGCAGTGGTAATCACAAAGGCGCCGTCAGACACGCTGAAAGTGGGCTTCAGGCCGGTAACTTCCGTAGCCTTGGGCAGGGTGACGGTCACTTTGCCGTTGGCGTCGGGCTTAGCGGTTACGCCGTTGATGGTCACGCTGTTCAGCGCGCTGCCCAGCTTTACATCGGCATACTTCACAACCAAATCGTATTCCTGGAAGCCGCCCTTGTCATTCACTGTGTAAGCTTCGCTTTCCACACGAATCTTCGTGATTGTTTCATTTCCAGTTGTGCCATCGTACATTTCAAGTTCGCCTACACCATTTGTGTTTGTTGCTGTCATGACAGCAGTGCTGTCAGTATCTACTACAGCGCCATTCTTGATGGTGAGCTTCTTAAGGCCGTCTGTGCCAATCGCTGTAGGTGTATTCTGATCGTCCAAAGCAATCACATTTTCGTAATGGCTGGTGCCGTAATTAAACCACAGGTTGCGCTCAATGCCGCTGGCAAGAGCACCGGAAGCGTTAGCAGAGTTAGGAGTGCTAGCGGTTTTTCCGCCCACAAAAGAGGCAGGCAGAGTCAAGTTAATCTTGTGGTTGCGGGAATCGACATTTGCCTTAATTTCCGTCTTGGTCACGGAATCATACACGCTGAAGGAATCCAGTGTATGAAGTTTCTGGGGATCGGCCCGCTTGATGATAAGGGTGTATTTGGTGAAGGTGCCAACAGCAAGGTCGGCTTCTGTGTCGGCGGTGCCGTCAATCAAATCATCACCAGTAGCGTCAACCGCGCCTTTCTCGTTGACAACAACGAGAGTCAGCTTCTTGAGGTTCCCAGCACTGTCCTTTTCAACACCGTCATACTTGTTGCCACTGTCCTGGACATCCGGCAGTGTATTATTTGCGGTATCGCCGCTCTTGGCAAGAATATCAACAGGTTTCAACACACCATCGTCAGGCTTCACATAGTAAACCTTCGCACCCTCAGACACAACAGCGCTTACAACGGGGTTGTCAACGATACCACCACTGTACTTAGAATAGGGTACAGAGACGGTCAAGTCACTGGAACCAGTGGCCGCAAAAGTGTTCTCATTGTCCTCTATATCATCAAAATCTGTTACAGAGGTTGCCTTAAAGCCTGTCATGGTCCTGGCAGTGCGTGCAGCAGCCAGCTTTATGGCGATATTGTAAGTAGTGGAACTCTCGCCGTTAGTTACAACAATAGCGTCGCCCTTAGCGGTATAGCCGTCTGCAGGCATAAAAGGTTCATTATTGCTCAGTGCAAAACCAGAGGTCTTGGTGATGTTGCCTGCATCGGATGTAAAGACAGTGCCGTTGCTCAGGCCATAATACAGCTTCCAGTTTGCAAGATTGGCTTTTACATTGGTAGTAGCAAAAGGCAGGGTGAAGGTAATGACATTATCCTTAATTTCGGCTTTATACTGGTTCTTGTCATCGCTGTTATCCTCAAGAACCATTTCGGTGATTTCAGCCTTGCCTACAGTGTCCACTGTGTTGATGGTCAGCTTGTAGTCCTGAACGGCACATTTAGTAAACCCAGCATCGCCAGTTGTTCTGCCTTCCTCATCACCAGCGGAAGTCACACGGATGATGAAGTTGTTCTTGGTGGAAATGGGGAAGTTCTGACGAACAGGGGTGGCGGTGCTATCTGCATTAACCAGCACAGCGGTGCCCTCAGTCACGATTGTCTGTGCAGTAACATTGGTCACATCGGTCAGATGAATTTTTGCGCCTTTAGAAGCAAGGCCCATCAGGTTAGCAGTTGTATCATCGCGCAGAGTCTTGGGCACATTCAGAACAGCAGTGTGCTTGGCCTCGTCGATTTCCGCCTTGAAGGTGCCAATGTACAGATCCTTCAGAACAGGGGCGGGGTCGTTGACAGGAACATCAAACTCAACAGTCCAAGGTTCCGCAGTCCCAACGTCACTGTAGCTAACTTTCAAGGCAATAACTGCACCATGGATAGGCTTAGCTGCATCAACCTTGTTATTGTCATAATCATCTAGCTCAATTTCTTTTCCGCTCTCAAAGGCAACATTGCCAATGGGAGCCGTCTCACGTGTTGCTTTAACATCTACAGAAGCATAGCCGGGAGTAAAAGTAGGAGTAACTTTAAACTTGCCATTGCTGGCATTGCTTCCATAGGGCATGTAAACGGTAACCTTCTTGGCAACAGAGTCAATCTTCGCTTCCTTGCGCTCGCCAGCTACGGAGAAACTAGCGAAAGCAGTGGCGTTCACAGTCTTAACAGTGTAGATATGGGTAGTTTCGCCGTTCACAACAGTAATTTTACTGGTAGACTGGCCAGCCGTTGTAGCACCAATTTCTTCAGTGGTAGTAATTGTGTATACGCCTGCGCCAGCAGGTGTGCCGCCAGTAACAGATGCACTTGTGTTATTCAGTTCGATTTTCAGTGTCGGGCTGCCGCTGGTGTTATAGGGCAGGGTGATGGTGTAAGTATCGCCGTCCACAGCGGTTTCGCCATACTGGGTGTCCACAGTGACAGACTTGATGCTGACATCATTAGAGCCTTCGTTCAGCTCAAATTTCACTGTGTACTCCTTGCCGCTTTCCGCGCCGCGCTCGTCCCACACGGTAAACTTGGCTTCCTTGGCGGCTTTTTCGTCAGGAGTCATGTCAAAACTCCACACGCCCTGCGCGTTGGTAGGCGCGGCATCCTCAGTACCAGTTTCGTCCTCATGGGAAACAACAGCAGTTGCGTTGTCATTAGCCAGCGTCACATTTACGGTGACTTCGTTTGAACCGGGATCGTTAATTTTCGCGGTCCAAACCGTCCCATCCTCCGTTGCATCTACAGGAGCATCAGTACCATTATAAACTGAAACCCTGGAAACAACGGCGGGGTCAGCCGCAGCAGCGCTGAGCGGAATCATTGCGGCAATCATAAGAACAGCCAAGACAGCCGCAAGTGATTTCTTCAGAAACTTGCTTTTGTTCATAAATTTCAACCCTCTTAAATTTTAGATTCTCGCCTGGCCATTAGAGCAGCGCGCAAGGGGAGGCTCACAAAGCCTTCCCCCTCCTCCCCGCTCCGCCGGCGAGTGGAAGTTATCTATAAACTCACACTTGCAGGGGTTTTGGCGGGAAAGGGGGAGGTTAAGGGGGGGGGGGGGGGAATGGCGGGGAGAGGGTTGAACGGGGGGCAGGGACAGGGAGTGCGCAGGCGGGGCATTGGATGGAAAAAGAAGCGTCTGGATGTGCCTGCAAAAGCTTTCAGGGCGAAATATTCAGGGGAAGCGGCAGGCCCGCCCATATTTTCAAAAAGAAAATTTTCTTTTCCTCTTGACTCTCCCCCTGCGTTATAGTCTATACTGTGAACACGGTACCGGAAAGGAGGCTTTCCATGTGAAAAATATGAAGGAAGGAATGATACGGGGCACAAAAGGCTGCGTTTTTTATGGCTTTTTGTGTGAGCCTTGTATCCCATGGCAATGAAGATGGACAGCTTATTGACTGTAAAGGAAGCCGCCGTTATCAGCGGTGTAAGCGTGCGCACGCTACACCACTATCACAAGCTCGGGCTGCTTGTCCCGGCGCAGGTAACGGAAGCGGGATACAGGCTGTATGGACAGGCGGAACTTGCCCGGCTCCAGCAAATTCTGCTGTACAAGGAGCTTGGTTTTTCCCTGGAGGAAATACGCCCCTTGTTAAGCGCTGACCATATTTTCTTGCAGGACGCGTTAGAGAAGCAGACGCGGCTTCTCATGTTAAAACGCAAGCGCCTGGACAAGCTGATTGAACTGACACAAAACCTGTTGAAAGGAGAATGTATAATGGATTTTGCCGCATTTGACACAAAAGAGATCGACCAGCAGATGGAACAGTACGCCCAGGAGGTAAAGGAGCGCTGGGGAGAAACCCTGGCCTATGAGGAATCCCAGCGCCGCATGGCTTCCTATGGCAAAAAGGAGTGGGATAAAATATACGCGGGCATGGGCGGTATTTTCCGCCGCTTTGCCGCCTGCATGGAAAAAGGCCCGGATTCCCCGGAGGCGCAAGCCATGGTGCGGGAATGGCGGGACTTTATCGCAAAAAATTTCTATCCCTGTTCAGATGAAATCCTGCAGGGGCTGGGACAGATGTATGAGGCGGATCCCCGCTTCCAGGCCACCTTTGATAAGACCTCGCCGGGGCTGGGCGCTTTCATTGCGGAAGCCATCAAAGCCTCAGCTACGTGATTCCATCCAATTTCTTTAGCACGCCGCAAAAAAGGCTTGCATCCAAAAGGATGCAAGCCTTTTTTGTATTTTGATATATACGCATAAAACCGCACCCATAGAAAGATCCTCGGGTGCGGTTTTTTCGTTCTAAGCCTCCCCCAAGGGAACGCCCCTTTTAGAGCGTGTTCACATAAGTTGAATATGCAGATTTTCGAGGGGATTTAGTGGGGTTCAAGGCAGGAACCGCAAGAAAGGCGAACGTTTGAAAAACGTTTTCGCATCCTCGAGGATTCCTAACACAGAAGCCCATGAAATATCCCGAAAAGATGCGTGTGATTGCTTTGTGTGTACACGCTCTAATACTCCACCTTCAGCCAGCGCCTCTCAGCGGCGGACTTCTTCCCCGCCACAATGACAGCCAGGGTATTGTGGCCGTCCTTGCCTGTAACGGTGGGCTGGCGGTTGTTGATAATGGAATCCACAAAGTCGTCTATAATGCCGCTTTTTAGCTGCTTCTTGTTGGTGGAAATGGCCCCCACCTGGTATTTTACCCGGGTATCGTCCCGCAGCTCCACCACGATGTCATCGGCAAAGTCCCCGAATATCTTCATAACGCCCTTATCCCCATAGATAATGGTGCTGTTGTCCTCTTCGCCATAGTTGGTCCAGGAAACGTTCATGGTGCCGAAGGTGCCGTTTTTCATGTGGAAGATGGCGGAGGCGTTGTCCTCCAGATCAATCAGCCTGCCGTCCGGATACCGCTTGTCCCGGGTGACAGTTTCACAGCAGATGTCCTCCACCTCGTCATTTGTGAGGAAGCGGATGATATCCAGCTTGTGGGCGCCTAAATCTCCCAAGGCGCCAAAATGCGCCTTGTTTTTGTCAAAGAACCAGGTAGAGTTGGAACGGTTCACACTCCAGTATTCCGGGCCGCGGTGGCGGAAGTTGCTCTGGATGGAAAGAATGTTGCCTATCATGCCAGACTGGAGCAGTTCCCGGGCCTTCCGGTGGGTGGGCAGCAAGCGCTGGTTGTGACCGATCATCAGGATTTTCCCAGACTTCTCTGCAGCTTCCATCATGCGCCGTGTATCTTCCAGTTCCAGGGCCATGGGTTTCTCGCACAGCACATGCTTGCCTGCTTCCAGGGCCATAATGGAATACGGTGCGTGGGTGTTGTTGGGGGAGCAGATGCTTACAGCGTCTATCTCCGGATCTGCAATGAGTTCCTCTACTGTGGCATACACCTTTGCCCCATAGCCCACCGCCAGTTCTTTTGCCCGCTCCTGGTCAAAGTCATAAAGGGCTATCACTTCCGAATTGGGGTTGTCTGTGTACTCTGGCGCGTGGCGGCGGGCTGTAATCATGCCGCATCCGATAATGCCGACCTTCACTTTTTTCATACTGCATACCATCCTTTACCTGAAAAGTTTTATTCCATCGGGGGAACTACTGTCCCTCTGTCTACCAGCTCTGTACCTACCCACACTGTCTCCGGCGGGCCTTCCAGCTCCTGCCGGCGCTTCAAAAGCAGCTCCACCGCCTTTTGGCCCATTTCTCCGGCATATATGCCCACCGAATCTACAGGCGGGGACAGCATGGCGGAAATGGTGTTGTCATAGCCCATCAGGGAAATGTCTGTGGGGATTTTCACCTCTGCCTGATAGAGATACTGCATGGCCCCGGCAATAAGGGTATCTGCCGCGCCAAACACAGCAGTGGGCCGCCTGCCTTGCTCCCACAATGCCTGCATAGCCTTGCAGCCGCTGGCAGGGTGATAATCCGGAACAATTTTTATAAAATCCTTCTCCAAAGGCAGGCCCGCTTCTGCCAGTGCCTGCCTGTAGCCTTCCAGCCGCAGGGCTTCCACAGCTTGGCCGTTCTCCAGCCCAATATAGGCGATTTTTTTGTGCCCGGCCCGCAGCATGGTCTGGGTGGCGCTGTAGGTGCCGGCCTGGTCGTCCAGCAGCACCCTATCGCTGCGCTCCGGCGCCCGCTCTATCCACACCAGGGGAATGCCCGCCCGCTCCAGCTTTTTCACCAGCCCAGGGTCAAACTGCCCGATAGACGTAAGGATGACCCCGCTCATGCGCCTGCCGATAAACTCGGTGACAATTCGCTCATCCTCTCCCGGCAGGCCGTATTTCGTAAAGCTTAAAACACTGTACCCCTGCCGGGTGCAGGCCTCGTCCACGGCCCGGCTGATTTGGGCAAAAAGCATGTTGGGGCTGAACTGCAAAATATGCCCTATCATCTGCACCCCGCTTTTTAGGCCTTGGGCCAGGGTATTGGGTACATAGCCCAGCTTTTTCACAGCCGCTTCCACCCGCTTCCGGTTTTCCCCAGAAACGTACCCATTGTTGTGCAGCACCCGGCCCACTGTGGTCAGCGAAACCCCGGCAAGCCGCGCCACATCTGCCATTTTAGGATTCCCGCCTGCTGCCGCCATACACCCTCCTCCTTTTATTTTTCTATATGGTATCGTTACCATGTGGTGACGATACCATATTACCATCTTCTCCTCCGCTTGTCAAGCCCTCTGTGGAATTTTTTTCAAGCCGGTCGCAGCGTTGTCGCACAGAGCGTAAGGGAAACTGCGTTTGGTCCCCATCTCCCGCAGCGGCTCTCTTGTTTTCTTTCCCTCCTCCCGCCGCTTCCCCTGAATATTTCGCCCTGAAAGCTTTTGCAGGCATATCCAGGCTTTTCCTTTTCCATCCAATGCCCCGCCTGCGCACTCCTTATCCTGCCCCCCGTTCAACCCGCTCCCCGCCGTTTTCCCCCTTAACCTCCCCCTTTCCCGCCAAAACCCCCGCAAGTGTGAGTTTATAGATAACTTCCACTCGCCGGCGGAGCGGGGAGGAGGGGGAAGGCCTTGCGAAATCCCCCTTGCGCGCTGCTCTAATGGCCAGGCGAGAATCTAAAATTTAAGAGGGTTGAAATTTATGAACAAAAGCAAGTTTCTGAAGAAATCACTTGCGGCTGTCTTGGCTGTTCTTATGATTGCCGCAATGATTCCGCTCAGCGCTGCTGCTGCCTATGAACCCACGGGGGTTAAGCCTGTTCCTGCGGGAGGGTTCTCCGGCGAGGTTACGGGCAGCGGGTATAATTGGAACATAGCTTTCAATTATAATGCAGGCAATCTGCCGAAAATTAAAGTTGAGACAGGCCATGCCGATGATCAGGTGTCCCAGGTTAAGAAGGACGGCACACAGATTACCTTTGCACTTGCTTCTATACCTACCGAGCTTACGGCAGAGCGCGATGATGATGGCAACCCGCTGCCTATCATCTTTGAAATTCGCAAGGGTACAGATGACACCAATATCAGCGCACGCTACACCGTCAACTGGATCATGGGCGCACCTGCTGGCAGCGCTTCTGTTAAGTCTGCCAAAATGGACAACACCTACGATGGCGTTGTGGACGAAACCGCAAAGACCATCACCTTTACCGTGCCTTTTGGTTATGCAGGTAGCAAAGCATATACTGTTGAGCTGAATGGATGCAAAGGCTCCAGCGTTTCCACCACTGCATTTGGAAGTACTGGAACCGCAACTCCTACAAATTCCATCGCGCTGACTTCCAGTGGTATTGTGGGGACGAATACAACTAAGGCGGTTGCGCAAAAGCTAACTACTACAACGGAGGACGCTTTAAGTGATGTCGCTTATGACATTTTTGTGGTTGAGGAGGAAGGCCTGAAGTCTATTAAGATCGGTGACTATGAAGGTGTTTTCAAAATGAAAGCCAGCCCCGATCAGGATTATCAGGATGGCAACATTGAGTTTGCTGTACCTGCTGATTTGGCAAAGGACGCTAACGGCGCTCTGAAGCTGGTTCCCACCTTTGAGGTTGGTTCTCATTATAGCAATGCTGTTTTGGCAACAGCCGCTGCTGCGACTGCGAAAATTACTAGCGGAACAGAGTTTGATTTTGCCTACATGTTCGACCAGGCTGCTACTGGTGCGACCTTGACACTCACCAGCATTACAGGCAGCACCAGAACTTACACCCTGAAATTTGTCCCCAATGATAAGGACACCACCCTGACAGGCGTTACCGTCAGCAATAACGCCGGCGCTACGGGTGCCACCTATAAGGTAGAAGGCACTATCGAGGGCGAAAACATCAATGTTGTGGTTCCTAAGGAAGCCGATCTTTCCAAGGTGAATTTGGCTTTCAACGGCCCCAAAGCTATTACTAGCTCCAGCAAAAAGCCGAGCGTGAAAGCCCCTTCCACTGGAACTGCTGTAGATTTTGACGCCGCTGGCGTGGCTAGCGGCACAAATCTCAATAATGTAAACTGCACCGATCCCGTTAAAGTGCTTGTCACCGCCGCTGACGACAAGACCCAGAAGTATTACACCCTGACCGTCACCAAGGCTGACGCGACTGAACTGCAGCCCACCATCACCGCTGCCAAGCTGGTGCTGAACAAGGGCAAGGACGATGAATATACCAGCAACGGCGTGGTGGACACTCCCAACCGCACTATCACTTTCACCGTGCCCCATTCCACCCTTGAAAATGATGTGCGGCCTAGCGCGACTGTGGAGTACACCTTTGCCAAGAGCCAGAGTTCCTTTATTGAAATGACTGGCGTTACTGGCAAAGGCACCTTGGATAGTGCTACCGTTAAGGATGGCGGCCTGGTGACCGTGAGCGCTGGCGGCGGCGATGGCCTGACCTATGCCGTCAAGTACGTCCGCGCCACCCCCGAAACCGGCAAGTCCATCACAAACTTTGTGCTGACCACTGCTGACAACAAGAACCTTATCAACTATAACAACAATAAGGCTTTCACTGTGACTCCTGCGGACGGGAAGTTCAAGGTGACGGTGGCAGATGACAGCGTTGCTTTGTACCCCAGCTTTGAGCTTTCCAAGGGCGCAAAAATGTATACCGCTAACGACGCTAAGACTCCGGTTACAGGCCCTGACGAGGACGGCGTCCTGACCCAGTGGACAGCAACTGCCTATGCAGACGGCACAGCGAAGTATTTCGTGGCTGACGAAAAGCTGGCTACCTTGATTGCCCTCAATGATTCCAGTGTGGCTACCTATGTGCAAATTAAGAATAAGTATGCTGCCAACATGGTAGAGTACACCTTTGAAACTAAAGAGGAAGCCCGGACAGGCAACCGCCTGAAGACTATCTCCGGCCTTGATGGCAACATCACTGGCACTATCGGCGGCGCAAACGGCGATGAAATTACCCTGACTGTGCCTTACAGCTACAGGAACGGGAAAGAGTTCTTCCTGGATTTTGAAACTGACGCGGGCGCTGCTGTGACCGCAGAAAGGTCTGGTTCTAAACCCGCACATGGTGCTGTATACTCTGGTGGCAAGGTTGACTATGTAGACGGAAAAATCGTACCTGTTTCTTCTATATCAACATGGGGCGAGAATGTTGCCTTTAAGGTTGAAAAAAGTGGCGATAATTATATTTTAAAGGCTGGCGGCGAAGCTTATTGGGAGGACGTGACTACTGCAGCAGCACCAAAGACTCTTACGCTGACTGTTACTTCTGAGAGCGGCGTGGCAAAACCCTATAAAATTAAAGAAGTGAAGGTTGCCGATGCCAACACTGGCGCGGAAATCACTGCAGCCAAGGTGAACGGCGTGTCTGCTTCCATTAACCAGACTGCCGAGACGATCACTGCCAGCGTACCCTTTGGCACCAACCTGGGCCAGATTAAGCTGGAGCTTACCGCTTCCAAGATGGCTTCTGTGACCATTGACAGAGTTGTCTTTGACGCTGACAAAACTTATGATCTCCGCAAGCCTGCAAAGGTTGCGGTTCAGTCCGAAAAGGGCGACAAGACTACCGTTTACACTCTGACCGTCAAGACCGGCGAGCAGTTCAGCGATGTGCCTGCAAACGCCTGGTTCGCTCCCTATGTGAAGGAAGCCTTTGAGAAGAACATTGTGCAGGGCATTGGGGAAGGGCTGTTTGGGCCTTACACCCACATCAGCCGTGAGGACTTCGCTGTGATGACCGGTCGTATGCTGGGCATTAAAGTGGACGAGAACGCCACTGTGCCCTTCAAGGACGCTTCCAGCGTAAGCGGCTATGCCAAGGGCTATGTAGCTTACTTTGCCGAGGAAGGCATTATCGGCGGCTATGAGGACAGCACCTTCAAGCCGAAGAACAACATCACCCGTGAGGAGGCCGCCAAGATTCTGGCAGTTGCCCTTGACCTGGAGGTTACCGGCACTCCCACCTTTGCGGATACCAACAAGATTTCCGGCTGGGCGCGGCCCTATGTTGCCGCTGTGCAGACTGCCAAGGTCTTTAACGGCGACGAGGCCAACCGCTTCAACGGCACCACCAGAATCACCCGCGCTGAGACAGCGAAGGTCATGGTGGATTCCCTGAAAATCAAGTAAGGTTTCAACTCACCTAAATTTTACAGTTCTCAAAAAGAGAGGGCGCAGGGCAACCTGCGTCCTTTCTTTTTGGCCTCTTTGCCTCCGGGGGCCAAAGGGGATTTTTGAAAAAATCCCCTTTGGAAACCCAAAAACTTTTGAGACGCACCAAATGGCAGGGAATCACAGCGCAATCCACCCGGTTCCCTATACTTTCACAGAGGTTTTTGAAGATTGATAAGAAAGTTGCCGAAGGCAATCTTTTGAACTTCTTTTCCTCAAAAAAGTTTCTTATCCCGCCGGAGGCAGCAAAGCAAAAGAGGACGGATTGCTCCGTCCCCTTTCGCTTCGGGCTTTGTAAAATTTAGGTGAGTTGAAATACCTTATTTCGCGTTGTCAACCCGGACAGCAGCAGTTGCGGCTGCAGCGCGGATGGTGCTGCCCAGAGGATTGAAGGTGTTATTGCCTTCGCCCATGAGCATCTTGGCGTTCACGCAGGCGTAAACGTAATTCTTGGCCCAGCCTGCAATCTTCGCGTCGTCCGCAAAGCGGGTGCCAATCTCCACATTCTCAACATCCAGCTTCATCACGCGGGAGATGATAACTGCCATCTCCTGGCGGCTGATGGTATCGTTGGGCCGGAAGGTGGTGTCGCCGTCTCCGGTGATGTAACCCTTGTCAGCGCAGTAGGCAATGGCTTTCAGGGTTTCGCCTGTGATGCCCTGCATATCGCTGAAGGGGTTGGTGTATTCGGCGTTCTTGTCAAAGCCGTCTACGCGGGCCATCATGGTGGCGAACTGTGCCCGGGTCACATTGGTGTGAGGCCCGAAGGTGCCGTCGCCGTTGCCAATGATAATGCCGCGGTCCACAGCATCCATCACGTAGCTGTAGAACCAGTCGCCGGGCTTCACGTCGCTGAAGTCTTTGGAAACCTTCACTTCAACCGTATAGGTAGTAGTGTTCTTCTTGTCCTCAGACCTCACGGTGAAGGTGCGGGCAGAGGAGAAGTTGAAGCTGTCCTCACCGTTGGTAATAACAGCACCGCTCACACCGCCGTTCAGAACGCTTGCATACTTGGAAACATCAAAAGCGGGCTTGAGGGAAGTAACCTCCGCAGCCATGGGCAGGGTGATGGTCACCTTTTTGTTGGCGTCGGGCCGTGCCGTCACGCCATTGATGGTCACGCTGTTCAGCGTAGCGCCAGTCTCGGCAGGAGCAACGTTATACTTGATTGTATAAACGCGGGACTGCGTAGCGGTTCCATTGCCTACCTCGCCATCCTCGCTTTCAATGTACAGGCTGTTGTAAGTGCCAGTGGCTTCGCCGCTGGTGTTGGCAGGAGTAGTGGTAATTGCAGCAACCTGCTTGTCACTTTCATTAGCTACAGTCTTAATTTTTCCGTTATCGCCGTAAACAATCGGGTTAATAAAAGTCCCTGTATTGTCAGCATTTGTGGTATCAATAACCACTCCTTCGCCCTTGCTCACCTTGTAATCAAGGTAGACGTGGTTCGCAGTAGCGTTGGCCATGAAATGGTTGGGAATGTTGTTGAAGGTGATAGTTTCAGCAGCGTTGTTCACAGTGCCGATAACTTCTTCCTTGGTGAGGTTGTTGAACAGCTTCACCTGATCCAGCTTAACGGTCTTGTTGGCAGCGGCCTTCTTCACCTGAAGCTTGTACTCGGTGTACTTGCCAGCATTGGCCTGCTTCCAGGTAGGAGTGAATCCACTTACAGGATCGGTAGCGCCTTCGCTGATAACAAACAGGCACAGGGACTTGGGAGTGCTGTCTGAAGAGCTGACAGCAGTGCCATCAAAATGAACGCCATCTGTTTTAATAGCTGCGCCCGGAGCGTCTGCAGTGACACCAGTCAAAGGGGCCACTTTTTCTAAATCATTATCAATATTATTTGCAGCCTTTGCAACGCGATAAATTTTTGCACCCTCAGAGAGTTCAAAAATGGGAACCACCTTGCTGCCCTTATCGAAATCGCCATACTTGCTGAAAGGTACGTTGATGATAACATTTGTACCGGAAGGAGTCGCTTCAAAAATATCATTCTTATCGACATCATCCAGTTTGTTTGCATCATCATGGGTAACGCCGAACTTCACAATGCTGTGTCCGGTTGCAGCAGGCAGCTTTTCCACAACAACTTTGTATTTCTTGCTGCTGTTATCGGAAGCCACCACCTCAATGTCGGTCCCATCACTTGTCTTACCGTCAAAAGCGCTGGGGAAAATGCCAATAGTAGTACCATCACCGCTGTCAAATGTGCTCCCGCTCACAACCAAGGCAGGAGCAGAAATGTATGCACCGCTGGAAACATCATAGTAAAGCTTCCATTCCTTACCTGCGGCAGGCGCCTTGACATCGTTGACTTGAGTAGAATAGGGCAGTTTGAACTTAATGGTGTTCCCGCTGATCTCGGCAGGGAACTGTTTGCCATCGGAATTCTCAAGAACCATAGCCTTCATGGCCGCTTCTTCAGCAATGGCAACCTTCTTCACAACCAGAGTGTAGTCTTTGGCGTCAAATACACCATTGCTGTCAACGTCCTGGGCGGACACAACGCGCAGAGTGTAGGTGCCTTCCTTGCTGGCATCAAAAGCGTTACTGCCCAGTTCTTCCCAAGCAGTGGGATCGGTAATAGTTGCCTTGATCGGAGTCTGGCCATCGCTGCCAGCCAGAGTAACTGTAGAACCCTTAGCAGCCTTTACATTCAAAGCCGTTGCATTGCTTCCGGCAAGGTCCATAAAGGAAGCGGGCAGTTCCAGTGTAAAGGTAGTGCCCTCCAGCTTCGCCATATAGTTGCCAACTTTCACGGCAGAAATGGTGGCGGCGGGGTCATCGTTGGTTATGTTGGCTTCAACCTTAAAAGTTTCTGTTGTGCCATTATAAATGTAGTCAAGGTCGATTTTTGTGCCTGCTGTTACGTCAATGTAAATTTTGTCTCCGCTCTTGAGTTCTTTCTTCTCAGTTTGCGTCTCTACATCATAAGCCAGTGTTTTAATAACAGCAGAGGGATAGCCTGTTTCAAAATTAACAGGGATCTCATAAAAAGTTTTACTCCCAGCCTTATTCTTTACCTGCTTTGTACCAAAAGGAATATACAGGTCAATGGTTTTAGGAGAAGCAGACAGATCCACTTCTGCTGCCTTATACTCATTGGGAGTGGAAATGGACTTAAAGAAGGTGGGAGCCACAACCTTGGCCTGGTAATTTGCCAGCTCGCCGTTCTGGGACTTCACCTGGAGATTGAAAGGAGTGCCCACAACATAGCTTGCGATAGTCCACTTCGCGCCAGTACCCTGTGTGATCGTCAGGCCAGCTTCGCCAGTCAGTGTTGCGTCAGCAGAACCCAGCTCCACTGTTAGGGAATCAGTACCGGGTGTAATTGTGCCGTATTTAGCAGTGATGATGTACACGCCATTTTCGTCCTGGGTAGTGCTGCCATATTGGAAGTCACCATTTGTAAAGCCAATAGACTTGATGCTGTTGTCAGCGCTGCCGCTCACAAAGTGCAGGGTGATCACATAGTCGGCAAAATCCACGTTGTTCTCGTGGAACACGCGGAATTTCACTTCGCCGCCGTCCTTGTACTCATCCTCGCTCAGCGTGAAAGTCCACTGCGCTGCAAGGGAACCAGCACCTGTATTGACAGCGTCGCTTGTGTTGGTGCCAGTGCCGTCATCATGCCAAACAGAACCGTCGTTGCCGCCATTGTTTGCGTCCAACTGCACGACTACCTTGGGCAGGCTTGTGCCTTCCACAAGGTTCACCTCACGGGCTGTCCCCGTACCAGTGGCTTCAACGCCGCCCACTGTAATTTTTGATACAGGAGGAGCCTCAACAGCAGCAGCGCTGAGCGGAATCATTGCGGCAATCAAAAGAACAGCTAAGACAGCCGCAAGTGATTTCTTCAGAAACTTGCTTTTGTTCATAAATTTCAACCCTCTTAAATTTTAGATTCTCGCCTGGCCATTAGAGCGGCGCGCAAGGGGGATTTCGCAAGGCCTCCCCCCTCCTCCCCGCTCCGCCTGCGAGTGGAAGTTATCTATAAACTCACACTTGCAGGAGGGCAAATGCCCGAAAAGCCGCTGAAAATCTGGGCTTTCCAGAGGAGCCGCACCTCCTGTTTCCCCGGGAAATTCAATTTTCATTCAACCAGCTTTTCGAGATTTTAGGCTAAAAACCGGCTTTTTACCTTCCATATTTTTCCTTTTTTAGGAACTATGCCTTCTGCCGCGTTCAACTTTTATTCAACCGGGTCTTTTTTTCCATTTTCTGTTGAATTTTCCTCCAGAGGCACTTGGTTGGTGCTTTGGGCGCTGCGGCGGGCGGAATCCAGCAATTCCTCCATTTTCCCGCTAATCTTGTCCTCGGCCTGCTTCATAAGATGGCCGTAAATGCTGGTGGTGGTGGCAACGCTGGAATGGCCCAGCCGGTGGCTGACGCTGATGCTGTCCACGCCGCTGAAAAGCAGGAGGCTCGTCATGGTGTGGCGGAAGGCGTGGGGGTTTAAGTGGGGCAGGTTGTGGCGCTTTTCAAAGCGGGTAAGCCAGTTGCCAAGCTGGGAAGGGTTCATAGGGCCGCCATGCTCCCCGGTAAACACATAGGGCGCTTCCTTCCACCTCTCCCCCAGCTCTTTCCTATATGCCTCCTGCCACTGGCGGTACTCCTCCAGCAGGGCGAAAGCCTCCTCCGGCAGGCGCAGGGTGCGCACCGAGTCCTTTGTCTTGGGGGTGCTTTCGTATACCCCCCGGTCAACGGCGTACTGCATGGCGCAGTCTATGCGGATGGTGCCCCGCTCCCAGTCGATCTTCTCCCATTTCAGCCCCAGAAGCTCCCCCCGCCTGCATCCAGACACCAGCAGCAGGTATACGGCAGCCCGCCACTTTAAAGGCTCGCTTTCCAGGGCCTGCAAAATCTGCCCCACCTCGTCCTCCTGGAAATAGTTGGGATCCCCTGCCTCCCGGCGGGGCGGGGTGGCCCGCCGGGCTGGATTAAAGGGAATCAGCATTTCTTTTTCCGCCTGTCCCAGCACAGTGGACACCAGCAGGTGGCAGTTCATCACGGTGCGGCTGCTCAAGGTGCGCTCCTCCCGCAGGATATCGAAAAGGTTCTGTATCGGCAGTCCCAGGGCTTCGGCAATGCGCTGGGCTGTGCTGGGCTTTACGGTTTCCCCCCTGCGCAGCCGCGTCAGGCTGATTCGCTTCCCTTCCCCATCCGGCACGTCCCCGTAAAGGCCCCGTTCCTCCAAAACCTTCCAAAGCTGGGGCTTTGCCTGGGCGCGCTCGTTGTCTGCCCGGGCCTGGGGGCCGGACAGGGCCTGATATAATTTATTCAGGTGCTGGGGCCGGATGTCCCGCAGGCGCATGGGGCCTAAGGTGGGCAGCACCCGCTCTAGGTTCTGCCTGTAATGCACTTCGGTCAGGTGCTTCATACCCATGCTGGCCTTCCAGTTCAGCACATACTCGGCATAGTCCCCAAAGGTTTCCCTGCCGTCAGCCACAGCCCCCTGCCTGCACCGCTGCTCAAATAAAACTGCCTGCCGCTGGGCCTCCCGGCGGGCGCGCTTTTCCCCCCAGCCCTCCGGCACCTTCCAGGTGCTGGCATAGGGTGTAAGCTGCTTCCCGGTGCCTGGATCCCGTCCCCGGTAAACCCGGATGCTGTAAGATATAACCCGACCCTCTTTGTTCCTTCTTGCCTGCACGTTTGCCATGCGCTTTGCTCCCCTTTCCACATGAAATTTCCCTCATCCCTTTAGGAAGCCCCCTCCCGCAAGCAGGCGGCTTGCCTCCAGGTACGTTTGCTATATACTATAGGATAGCAGGATTTGTGGAAATATGGTAGCCCTTGCTTTTCAGCACACAATATGCAGTTTCCGCATACGAAAAATAAACGGCCCATCTGGCCAAAGGCATATCACTGAAAAAGAAAAACCACCGCCTGGGTATCCCCCAGACAGTGGTTTCCATATTGTGTTTTGCGCTGCTTTCCGCTTTAGGCCGCTTCGCCCTTTCGCACCACATAGTTTGCGGTGCTTAAAAGGTCTTCCGGCAGTTCCCCTTCAAAGCTTTCCAGGGCAGCCTGGTTTATCCAGGCCTGCCAAGAGTCAAAGAAGTGTACGGGCATTTGGGAAACCTGGGTGCCCACCATGATTTGCACCGCCATGTCCGCGGCCTTGTTGCCCACTTCCTCATAGTCCGCTCCCAAAGAGGCCAATGCCCCGTTTTGCACCAGGATATCGCTGCCTGCAAGCCAGGGCTTTTTCGCCTGGGCGGCGGCTTCCTGTATCTTTCCGGCGGCGGCGGCTGTCACCCCGTCCCCAGGGGTAAAAAGCACGTCTGCCTGCCCGCACAGCTCCTGGGCGGCAGACGCCGCCCCCTCCGCGCTGACAGCAGTGGCCACATGGGTGTCAATCCCCACCTGCCGGCAGTAATCCTGAATGGCCTTGGCTGCGGCCTCCGCGTTTTTATCCTCCGAGCTGTACAGAAGGCCAATGCTTTTAAGGCCCGGCTTTATCTTCTGCATAAACTCTACAGACTGCTGCCCGGACACCCGGTCGGATACGCCGGTCACGCCCCGTTCCGGCTTGCTGATGTTTTTAATGCCCAGGGTGGGGGACGGATCGTTCACCCCGGCAAACAGCACCTTCACGCCGCTGCTGCCTACCGCCTCGGTGGCCGCCTTAGCAGCAGGAGCGCCCACCGCCACAATCATGTCCACCTTATCCCGGGCAAACTGCTTGCAGATATCCGCCGCTTTTCCCTCGTCCTCTCCGGCGTTCTGATAATCCAGCTCCACTTTCACCTCGTCATAGCCCCACTCGTCCAGGCGGCTCATAAAGGATTCCCGCATGGTGTCCAAAGGGGCATAGCTGCCGCACTGCACCAGCCCGATTTTATAAGGCCCCGCCTCTTCCCCTGTTTCTACAGCGGAAGCTTCCTCCTTGGGCGGCGCCTCCTCCTTTTTGCTGCATCCAAAGAGCATCCCCGCCAGCAGCAGGGCGCCCAGCAGCAGGCATACCGCTTTTTTCATCTGCGCTCTCCTTTCTCAACCCGCAGAAGCCGCGCCAACAGGCTATAGCACAATCCTATTGGCGCAGCTTCCTGCTTCTCCCTTTTTCAGTGTGGCGAGGTTTCAAAAAAGCGGCCCGCTTCTTTCAAACCCGCCCTTTCCTATAGCTTCCCTCAAACCGGGCCGTTTAGTCAACTATTGCCCCGTAAAACCGCAGGCTTTCCAGCAGGGGCGGAAACTCGCTGCCCCGCACAAGGCCGTTAAATTCCCCGTTCAGGGTGCAGGCATACCTGTCCTGCCCTTCCACAGCATAAAAACACACGGTGTCCCCGCTTCCGTTTTTATACTGGTACTCCACCTGGAAAGCAGGCGTTCCCTCGCAGGGAGCCTCCTCCAGGGAGAACACTGCCAAAGCCGTAAGCTTCTGGAAAAAGGCAGCATAGTCCTCATAGCTGGTTTCCCGCCCGCCGGGAATTTTCACGGTGCTTTCCCCGTCCTGGGAGTCTATGGTAAAATGATACACCATATCCCCGTCTACGGTCAAGGACATTTCTTCCACATCTGCAATATTTGCCAGGCAAATGGTGCCTTTGCGCAGATCCATGGGGTCTGCTTCCGCCCAGGCGCTCACCTTGGCGTTCCCAACCTTGTATACAATGCTCTGGCCCTCCAGCATAACAAAGCGGTTTCCGTCCCCATCCTTCCCGCTTGCCGCCAGAGCCATTTCCTGGTTATTCATATTAAAGGACACCCGGGCGGCAGGCTTATTCAGGCCAAAGGCAGCTAAGTCCCCCTCCTGCACGTCCACAGCCTCCACTGTGTCCGCGCTGAGGCTTTTCAGGGCGCTCACCAAATTATCGCAGGCCGCTGTGCCCGATTCCGCCACCACAGGGGAAGTGAGCAGATAGCCGTTTAGGCGGCTTTTCTCCACATATTCCAGGGAAATGGGCTGGGAAAAACTCCCCCCAGTGATTTCCATGCTGAAAAGGGTGTCAGGCATGGTGTCCACTGTGGCTTCCCCGTTTTCATCTATGCCGTCCATAGTCCAGTCCGCTATGCTGTAAACCTCCCGGCTTACGCAGTCCAGGGCAGTGCCCGCAAACACGTCAGACAGGGCGGGCACCATATACACCTTGCCGTCCTGCAAGATGTACTGCCCGGTGGTGCCGCTTTGGGAGGTGATGCCCAGGGACAGCACCAGCGGCTCCCCATTTTTCCGGTTCACTGTCACCTTCCCGGCCTGACCGTCCTCCAGGCCATACTGGGCCAAGTCTTCCTGCTCTCCCAGAGAGCGGTTGGCTGTCAGGGAAAGCACCTCCCCGGCGGCGTTCTGCAGCCGGGCCTTGTCCAGGCTGTAGCTTTCCAGGCCCTTTATGGTGTAGGTATAGGCTGCTTCCGCCATGCCGCTCTCCGCCTCCCCTGTTTCTTCCGGGGGGACAGGCGCAATTTCAAAGCTGCCCTGGCTGTTCTCCACCAGAATGGAGGCAAGATCTTCCTCCTCTATCTGAACCAGGGTTTCCTTTGGCTCCTCCGAGGCTGCCGGGGAAGAACCTTCTCCTTCCCCGCCGCTTTCTGCCGGGAACAGCAGCAGGCAGGCCGCCGCCCCTCCCAGCACCACCAGCACAGCCAGCATAATCAGAAGGCTTTTCACCGATTTTTTCATGGGCTTACAGATGCCTCCTCTTTAAGAAGATCGCCAGCCCCGCGATGAGGATAAGCAGGGGCAGGCCCACTGTAAACACACCCAGCCCCAGCAGGGTGGCAGTGCTGCGGGAGCAGGTCACGTCCATCACATTGGTCTGGACAGCGCTTGCCTGTACGGTAACGGCGCTGTCATCCGCGCCTGCCGCATACTGCAAAAGGTCGGTGATATAGTCCCGGTTTCCAAAGGCAGTGGCCTCCAGGAAGCTGTCGGTAAACACATAGGAGGAGCCGAACACAATCACATGGCGCAGGCTCTCTTTTCCGTTTACCTCCAGGGTTTTCGTGGCCATAGCCGCCACTGCCCACTGGGCGGTTTCCGGATTCTCCGCCTCTGCCTGGGTGGTGCTTTCCGTAATGATATAGGCGCTGCTGCCTGTCTCCCACAAGGCCCGGGTGGTAATGTCCCCGTTGGAATCAAAGGCAAAGGACAGGGGCGCGCTGCTGGGAGCCAGCAAACGGTTGTAAGAATTGCCGTCCAGGGCAGTGCCTCCGGCAGGATCCACCAGCACATAGCTGGCGTTTGCCGCTGCCATGCGGCCCGCGTCGCTTTCCGCCACAACCCCCTGATGCACCTCAATGCCCCACTCTTCTAAAAACCCGGTAAGCCGGGGCAGCTCCCGCTGGGTGGGATGGCAGGTGGCAAGCACAGCCACAGGCTCTTCCCGTTCTGTGTTGTTCAGGAAATCCTGCACCTTCTGGATTTCCTCCTGGGTATAGTCGTTGCTGGGGGTGGGGATCATCAGCACCTGGGTGTCTGCCGGGATGTCCTCCGTCAGGATGTCCACCTCCTGCACAGAGAAGTTCTGGCTTTCCATCAGATCGGTAAACACCCCCAGGTTCTCGCTGTAAAGCAGTTCCCCATGGCCTGTGCAGACTGTAAGCACCGGCACCTTCTCCAGATTTACCAGCTCTAAAGCCCCTGCCAGGGCGCTGTCGGCCTTGGTATAGGTCTGAGCGCCGCCGGTCATCTGATCTTGCTGCATGTCAAAGAGATCGTACACCGAAAGAATCTTGTGGCGCTTCTCTGTCCGCACCAGCACCATGCCGTTTGTCAGGCTTTCGTCGGCATATTCCGCCATCAGCGTGGGGCTGGTGTCCGGATCTACAAACTCCACTTTGATATGGGAGTTTGCCTCCTGGAGCCTTTCGGCAAGGTTTGCCACCTGGCTGTATTGAAAGCCATAGTTGGCGTAAAGCAGATCCTTGCGGTAGGCGTCCTCCTTGCCCACCAGATAGATCTCTGTGTCCACTGTAATGCCCTTGGCGATTTCCTGTGCCTGATCTGACAGGGAGTGCAGCTTCTGGGCGGTCAGATCAATATCCATGGAAGGGAAGCGCTGGGTCAGGGCCGTCACGATAATATTTACCGCCACAATGATGGCGATAAACACCACGCTTAGAAGGGTGGCCATGCCCCCCCGCTTCCAGCCATTGCCGCGAAGCTTCCTGTCCGGCTTCTTTTCCGCCGGGGCAATATTCTCTGTCACAGCGGCTTCCACTGGGGCTGTATTCTCTGGCTGGGCGGCTTCCGGCTGTACTTCTGCCTCTGGGGCGCCCAGCAAATCCTTATTCTGATCTGTATTGTTCACGATGTTCCCATCTTCCTTTCTGTAGCTTAATGCCTGTCTGGCCTTATGACGCCCAGCGGCGGCTCTCCAAACGGCGGGCGGTTAAAAAGACAAACACTGCCATAACGCTGAGGAAAAACACCGCGGCGGAAATGCTGAACATGCCCTGGGTAAAGGTTTCATACCGGGTGTTAAAGGATATCCACTGGATAATGGCGCTCACCGCCGCGTTCGATACGGAGGAGGCCAGCATGTCGATATACATCAGGAACACAGACACCGCGAAGGTGCCGATGGCCGCGATAATCTGGCTTACCGTCAAGCTGGAGATGAACACGCCAATGGCTATCATGGCCCCGCCGTACAGCAGGGTGCCCAGATAATTGCCTAGGATTTCCCCCCAGGCAGGGCTTGCGAAGAAGTTCATCACAGCGGCGGGCAGCAGGCCCAGGGTGGAGGCTGTGAAGAACACAAAGAAGCAGGCTAAAAACTTTCCCAGGGCAATGGCTGTCACCCCTACAGGGGCGGTGAGCAGGGCCTGGTCGGTTTTGTTTTTCTGGTCGTCAGACATGCTGCGCATGGTGATGATGGGAATGACCATCATGGAAAAAGAGAACATCACCCCGTATACGGAGGAAATGTAGCTGGAGGATCCCATCATCATCACCAGATAATAATAGTATCCGTACAGCGCCAGCAGCGCCGCCACGCACACATATCCTATAGGGGAACTGAAGTAGGAGCGTATCTCCCGTTTGCATATGGCTTTCACTTTCTCGCTTCCTTTCAGGAATTTCCGGGGAAAACCTGCGCCCGCCGGAAAATCAATTGTGAATAAACTGTTAATAATGGTAATTCTGGGTAAAAAACAGGGAAAAACCTGCTGTTTTGTAACCTGTTTGTAATCTAATTACATATATGTCATTTTTGGGAAGGGGCCGTTCCCTTACTCTGCCGGGGCGTCCTCCTCCGGGGTTTCTTCCCCTTCCTCCGGCTCCTCTCCAGCCTCCTCCAAGGCAGGCTCTTCCGAAACCGCTTCCCCGTCCTCCGCGGCATGTGCCTCGTCAGAGCTGGTAAGCTGCAAGAACAGATCCTCCAGCGTCAAGTCGGAATTTTTCAGGGCCAGCAGGGGCCAGTTTTTCCCAGCCAAAAGGCTGAAGAGATCCCGGCGCAGGTCATAATCCTGCCGGGCCTCCACGCTAATCTCAAACACCCCAGGCTCTTTTTCTCCCAGGGAGACTGCCTCCTGCACATGCTCCAGCCTGCCGATTTCCGCCAGCAGTTCCTGCTCCGGGCCTTCTGCCCGCAGGATCAGGCGGTGATCCTGGGAGAGATCGTGGGCCAGGGTGTCTGTGGCGCCGTCGGCCACCAGGCGGCCGTTGTTGACAACGATAATGCGCTGGCACACAGCCTGCACCTCCGGCAGGATGTGGGAGCTTAAAATAACCGTGTGGTTCTGCCCTAAGGCCTTTATCAGGGTGCGGATTTCGATAATCTGCTTGGGGTCAAGGCCCACAGTAGGCTCATCCAGTATCAGCACAGGGGGGTTGCCGATGAGGGCCTGGGCAATGCCAACCCGCTGCTTATAGCCTTTGGAAAGGTTGCCGATAAGCCGCCCGTACACCTCCTCAATGCGCACCAGGCCGCATATTTCCCGCAGGTGCTGCTCCTTTGGCAGCTTTACCTTTTTCAGCTCGTACATAAACTCCAGGTATTCCTTTACCGTCATATCCTGGTAAAGGGGGGGCTGCTCCGGCAGATAGCCAATAAGCTTTTTCACCTCGCCCGGCTCGTCCAGAATGCTTTTGCCGAACACCGTCACTTCTCCCGCTGTGGCGGAAAGATACCCGGTGATGATGTTCATGGTGGTGGACTTTCCCGCGCCGTTTGGCCCCAGGAAGCCCACGATGGAGCCTTCCTCAATGGTAAAGCTTACATTGTCCAGGGCCAGGTTCCCCCCGTACCGCTTTGTGAGGTTTTTTACCTCTACCATATGTCCTGATTCCTCCTGTCTTGATATTGTCCTGCCGGCTCTAAGGCCGTGGGACTCTTCTCGCCTGCCGGCTCTTAAGACCTTGGGACTCTTCTCGCCTGCCGACTCGGTCGGCTCGGAGCGGTTGCCACTGGCAACCCTCGCCCCAAACCCTGCAACCCTTTTTTGAAAAAAGGGTTGATCGAAAAAACTAATTTCTGTATTTTGAGATACAGCGTTTACATAATAACGCAAACCGGGCGGGTTTGCAAGCCCCAGGCCGCGCCAGTTGTTATTTTACCCGGATAATGTGAATATTACGTGAAATCCTGGTGATTCTTTCCAGTGCGGCGCAGGGAAAGATTTGCGGCTTTCCCTTGACGGGACGGCCCCCAGCGCTTACAATATGGATATATTACCTCTGCACACAATAGTAGGAAACAGGGGTATATTCCCCCGCCCATAGGGCGGGGGAATATACGATGACATTTTTCTATTATTTCTTGCAGAAATAGCAGTTAACCATGGAAAGGGGATACCTGTATGGCAGACATTCAGGCCTTTAAGGCTTTGCGGTACGACTTGGAAAAGGCGGGGAAAATTGAGGAGCTGACCTGCCCCCCCTATGATATTATCAGCGAGGAACAGCGGCAGGCCTTTTTAGGGCGCAACCCGCAAAACGTTATCCGGCTGGAGCTGCCCCGGGACAGCGAAAGCCCTGACGGGCCATATGCTTCTGCCGGGCGCACCCTGGCCCAGTGGCTGGAGGAGGGCGTTCTCCGGCAGGACATGGAGGAGGGCGTGTATATCTATGAAGAGGAGTTCCTTTCCCAGGTGGATAAGGGAGAAAGGAAGGCTTTGCGGGGGCTTATCTGCCTGGTGCGGCTGGAAGAGTTTTCCGCCGGGGTGGTGCTGCCCCACGAGGAAACCCTCAGCAAGGCAAAGCAGGACCGTTTTCAACTGATGCAGGCAACAGGCTGTAATTTCAGCCAGATTTACTCCCTCTATCAGGACGAAGGCCATACCACCCGTCAGCGCCTGGACAATCTGGCGGCGGGCACAGCCCCCCGGTACAGCTTTTCCGACGGCCTAGTGACCCACCGCCTGTGGGTGGTAAATGATCCAGTGGCCATCCGGGCCTTGCAGGAGGACTTTGCCTCCCGGAAGCTGTATATTGCCGACGGGCACCACCGCTATGAGACTGCCCTCAACTACCGGAACTGGCTGCGGGAACAGGACGCCTATTGCCCGGGAGCGGACTATGTGATGATGATGCTGGTGGATATGGGGGATCCGGGGCTGGTGGTGTTCCCCACCCACAGGCTTGTGCGGGGGCTGGAGGGATTTTCCGGCCACGACCTGATGGTTTCCTGCGAAGAGCACTTCCTGGTGGAGATGCAGGAGGGGCAGCAGGCCGCGGAAGAACAGCTTTCCAAAGCATATGAGGAGGGGAAGCACGCCTTTGCCTTCTATGACGGGCAGAAGTGGCTGACCATCACGTTAAAGGACGAGGCCCTGCTGGACGAAATCCTGCCCCATTTGAGCACCGCCTCCCGCCGGCTGGATGTGACTATCCTCCACACCCTGGTGCTGGAGCGGCTTTTGGGCATTGACAAGGAGAACATGGCAAGCCAGAAAAACCTTACCTACACCCGGTCTGCCGGGGAAGCGGTGGCTTCTGTGGACGCTGGTGAGAGCAACTGCTGCTTCCTTTTGAATCCTACCCGGGTGGAGGAAATCGGCCAGGTGGCGGCAAAGGGGGAGAAGATGCCCCAGAAGTCTACCTATTTCTATCCCAAGCTGATTACCGGGCTGGTGATGAACAAGTTCGCGTAAATGCCTCCGGAGGCCTAAGAAACTTTTTACAAAAAGTTTCTTAGGAATCTTCAAAAAATTTTATGTTACAGATACGGGAGAAAGCCTATGAAGCTGTATGAAAAGACACTATCGGAAAAGGAAATGTTCCGGGGGCGGATTATCCGCGTCCATGTGGATGATGTGGAACTGGAAAACGGCCAGCCCGCCCTGCGGGAGGTGGTGGATCATCCCGGCGGGGTGAGCGTGTGCATTCTGACTGAGCAAAACGAGGTGATTTTTGTCCGGCAGTTCCGCTATCCCTATAAGCAAGTGCTGCTGGAACTGCCTGCTGGGAAGCTGGAGCCGGGAGAGGATCCCTTTGAGGCTGTGAAGCGGGAGCAGCGGGAGGAAACCGGCACTGCCAGCAAAAACTACATCTCTTTGGGGCAGGTGTATCCCACCCCGGGCTACTGCGGGGAGATTATCCGCCTGTGGGCCTGCCGCACCCAGGGGGACGCGGAGGAACTTTCTTTGGATGAGGACGAATTCCTCTGCACAGAGCGGGTACCCCTGGAAAAGGCGGTGGAGATGGTGTGCAGGAATGAGATCCCTGACGCGAAAACCCAAATTGGCATTTTGAAAACGGCCCGGCTGGTAGAGCAGGGGCTTTTGTAGGAGGCGTTTATGAAGAATAGACTGATGCGTACCTTTTTCGCGGCCTGGGGGCTTTGCCTGCTTTTAGCTGCCTGCCAGGGGACAGAGCAGCCGCCCGCATCCTCTTCCCCTTCTGTTGTGCCGTCTTCGTCGGAGGCCTCCCTGTCGCAAACGCCTACGCCGAATGTTACCTCCGCGCCCTCTTCCTGGCCTGGTTCCGCTTCCTCCCTGCCGTCAAACTTTGACGAGGTGTGGGCGGAGAACCCCATTGAAGCGGCGCTCCAGGAGGAGTTGGATTCAGCGAACAACTTTGATGACATTACCTGGGCCTATATCCATGCTACGGAAAAATGGGCGCGGCTGATTCCCATTGCTTTTGAGGACTGCCTCAGCCTGCTTTCCCCGGAGGATCAGGAGGCGTTCCAGGCGGATCAGGAAAAATGGAAAGAAGATTTGGACGAGAAGCTGCAATATCTGGAAGACAACCTGGATAAAATGGTTGAGGGAAATGAGGCTGCAGCGCGGGAGGCCTGCGAGCTGTATGAAGAGCGGGCCTACAGCCTGTGCAAGCGGAAATTCTGCTCCGACGGGGTGATGCCCTCTTTTGAGGGGGCCATGAAGGAACCGGAAGCGGCGGGGTGAGAAGAAAGCCACCACAAATTGCAGGTCATGTGGTGAGTGCGGACAAATCTTTCCGAACAATCCAGCGGATGGTGGACGCAGCCCCTGAAGCGAAGAGATACTGCACAGATGGGTATAGCGGCTATCTGGACGTGATCTTCCCTGGAAAGCACATCTTCAATGTCCATAACAAAAGCGACACCTTCACCGTGGAAGGTGTCACTTTTGACCTGCGGCATTATATCCCCACTCTGGTCCGGCGCAGCAGCTGCTTTCTCAGAAAGATGGAGAACCTTCAGGCCGTACTTACTGTTTTCGTTCGTGCTTATAACCGCTTTGGCGCACAGAAAAGCCGTTATCTCTCCCGCCATCCTGGGGCTGCTGTCCCTTTTTCACTCTTTGGCTTCCTTTAGCTCTGCTTTTGGATACTTCCCTTGCGGAAAAAGTGCTTGACAAAGCCAGGGAGGTGTGGTATATTGTAGAAGCTGTCCAGAACCAGAGACAGCAGGTAACAGCCATAAGCGCTGTGTAAACGGGTTGACCGGCCTGCCGAGGGAAAGACAAGCGTTGTGCTTAGGTTTTTTGCAGCGTTTGTGCGCCTTCCTGCGGTTTTGCCGGGAAAGGCGCTTTTTATGTTGTTTTGAAACACGTCCCCTTTGAAAAGGACGAAAGCTTTTGGCTTTATCCCTTTTCAAATGGAACGGCAACCGGAGGTGAAACGAATTGCCTAGTGAGAAAATTTTGGAGCAGAAGCAGCAGCAGGTGGCGGCTTTAAAGGAAGCCTTTGAAAAGGCCAACGTAGGCGTGCTGGTAAACTACAACGGCATCACCGTGGAGAAGGACACAAAGCTGCGCAAGCAGCTGCGGGAAGCCGGCTGTGTGTATAAGGTTGTGAAGAACACTCTGCTGTCCCGCGCCTTTAAGGATGCGGGAATCGAGGGCCTGGACGAGTGCCTCAACGGCACCACCGCCATTGCCTACAGCGAGAACGGCTACACCGAGGCCCCGAAGATCCTTTCCGATTACGCCAAGGATAATGAGAACTTCCAGGTGAAGGCCGGCTTTATTGACGGCGGCGCGGTAGACGCCAAGAGCATCGACGCCCTGGCGAAGCTGCCCTCTAAGGAAGTGCTGCTGGCCCAGGTTCTGGGCGGCCTGAACGGGCCTATCCAGGGCTTTGCCAATGTGCTCAATGGCACTATGCGCGGCCTGGTAATCGCGCTTAACGCCATTGCGGAGAAGCAGGGGGCATAAGTCCCCGGATTAAGTTAAGCTGAAAAGAGAATTTTAAATGGAGGTATTTACCCATGTCTGAGAAAGTAACCAACCTGATTGAAGAAGTAAAGGCCCTTACCGTCCTGGAGCTTTCCGAGCTGGTTAAGGCTCTGGAAGAGGAGTTCGGCGTATCCGCCGCTGCCCCCGCTGCTGTTGCTGTGGCCGCTCCTGCTGCTGCCGCTCCTGCTGCTGAGGAAAAGACCGAGTTTGACGTTGTGCTGAAGTCTGCCGGCGCCAACAAGATCAACGTTATCAAGGTTGTGAAGGAAGTCACCGGCCTGGGCCTGAAGGAAGCCAAGGCTCTGGTTGACGAGGCTCCCAAGACCGTGAAGGAAGGCGCTTCCAAGGATGACGCCGAGGCCCTGAAGGCCAAGCTGACTGAGGCTGGCGCTGAGGTCGAGCTGAAGTAAGCAGCGTAACGCTGGATCTAAAATGCATAGGAAAGGCCCTGGGGTTTCCCAGGGTTTTTTTGTTTTTTCCGTTCCTATTTCACAAGCTTGTATTCATAGCAGTTTTCTATGATTTCAAAGCCGATTTTCTGGTATACCCGGTTGGAGATGGGGTTTTTCTTGTCCACGAAAAGGGTGCAGTAGTCTTTGCCCTCCCTAAGCTTTTCCTGGCAGATGGCGGCGACTGTGTTCTGGCAGTAGCCCTTGCCCCGGTGCTGGGGCGGGGTGTATACCGCGCTGATACATGTCCCGTGGGGCAGGTCGCGGAACACAGCCGCCATGGAGACGGCCCCCTCCCCGGGCGCTTCAAAAAGATAATAGAGGCCGTTTTCCACCCGTCCGCCCTGTTCTTTGCGGATGTCCTCCAGGCTGTGGTCTTCCCCGTGGATGTCCAGATAGAAGCCATGGCACCACTGCGCCACAAGGCCCATATCATCCCCGGTGGTTTTCCGGACAGCCCCAGGCAGCTTTTCCGGCTGGATAACCTTTTTCAGCACCATGATGTCCATGGCAGTCCACAGGCTGAAAGTGCCGCCGTAAGCTTCCATGAAAGCCTTTGCCAGGTCTTTCCGGGCGGTAACGCCCGCGATTTCTATGTTCTCTTCCCGCAGGTACCGGGCCAGCTCCTTTACAGCCTGCATAGAAGCTGCCGTCTCTTGGGGCGCGTTCAGGCAGATATTCCAGGGCGCGGTGTTGCCGAACAGCAGGCACATTTCCCCGTTTTCCTCATACCGGCCAAAGAGCAGGCTAGGGTGGCAGGCTTCTTCCCGGTGGGCCTGGGCGTTACCAAGATTGAGATGCACCAGGGCTTCGTTTTCCAGCAGGAAGTCCCGGTTTTCCTCCAAAAATTCCCCAGGCTTCCCATAAAGCTTACAAACCATCTTTCTTTTCCTCCTTTCGCTTTTTGCCATTATAGCACCAGAGACAGGCTGTGTCAATGCGCCGCCTGCAAAGGAAGTGTCCTTTCGCGCGTTTTATGCCTCCGGCAGTTTAGGGGCTTTGCCCCTAAAAAACCCCACCACCTTTGAAAAGGTGGACGAAACTTTTGTGGTTCTCCGCTTTTCAAAATACTTGTTTTGGACACTCCCCCTGCAAAGGGAAGTGTCCAAAAGCAGAGTTAAAGGAAGTCAAAGAGAGAAAAAGGAACAGCAGTGCCAGAATGACGAAAGAGATAACGGCTTTTCTGTGCTCCAAAGCGGTTATAAGCGCGAACGAAAACAGTAAGAACGGCCTGAAGGTTCTCTAGCTTGATGGAAAGCGCCTGCTGCGCCATGCCAAAGTCGGGATATAATGGCGCAAAACAACCGTGACACCTTCCACTGTGAAGGTGTCACGGTTGTTTTGGACATTGAAGATGTGCTTTCCAGGGAAGATCACGTCCAGATGGCCGCTATGCCCATCTGTGCAGTACTTCCGAGCCTCTGGGGCTGCGTCCGCCATCCGCTGGATTGTTCGGGAAGATTTGTCGTGGCTTCCTGCTCACTATTGTCATGATATAGATATTTTCCCGCGTTTCCATGCGGGGCTTGCGTTCCAGAAACCAGTACAGCTCATCCAGTTCTACCGTCTCAGACGGGCAGAGAGTTTTGCACTTTTCTACATCATTTTTTACGCTCTCTGCTTCGGGTCTATAGTATTGTACTTTGGTGCACTCCCTGTTTTCCTTAAAAACATCCCTTAAGCCGCCAGAGGCAAAAGCCTACTTCAAATTGAAGCGTTTGGTCTGCTCGCGGAGGATATTTACCTGCTGGAACAGCTCGGCGCTGACGGCGGCAGACTCCTCGCTGGAGGCGGAGTTGTTCTGCACAACCTGGGAAATCTGGCTGATACCCTCTGTGACCTGGGCAATGGACTCGGCCTCGCCCTGCACCGCTTCGGCTATCACGCTGATGGAACTGTTGGAATCCCGTACCAGTTCCAGGGTGGTCTGCAGGGTTTCGGACACCTCTTCCACAATCTGGCTGCCTCGCTGGGCGGCCTTAATGGAATTCTCAATAAGCTCCCGGGTGGCCTTTGCGGCTTGATCCGACTGGCCTGCCAGGGTACGCACCTCGCTAGACACCACCGCAAAGCCTTTGCCCGCAGATCCGGCCCGGGCAGCTTCCACAGCGGCGTTCAGGGCCAGGATATTGGTCTGGAAGGCGATATTCTCAATGGTGGAGATAATCTTGCCGATTTCCTGGGAAGCGGTGGTGATATCCTGCATAGCCGCCACCATCTGGCGGATCTGCTCGCTGCTCACGTTTACCTGCTCGCCAGTCTTGCGGGCATTTTCCATGGCAGTGGAGGCTGCTTCCACGTTCTGGGCCGCGCCCTTGGAGAGTTCGTCCAGGGTGGCGTAAAGCTCCTGCACAGCGCTTGCCTGCTCTGTGGCGCCCTGAGCCAGGGCCTGCGCCCCGCTGGAGAGATGCTCTGCGTTCTGGGAAACCTTGCCTTCAGCGTTGTTAATATTGGACATGGCGCTGGAAAGCTTGGTGGTGAAGCTGTCGATAGAATTTTCAATGGTGCTGAAATCACCCATATAGGGCATAGCTGTGCCCACATTGAAGTTGCCGTCGGACAGTTCCCCCATAATGCGGTTAATATCCTCTACATACTCCTGTATGCGAGTCATGGATTTTTCCAAGGTGTCCGCCATAGCGCCCAGCTCGTTTTGGGATTTATATTCCAGGTTGATATCCAAACGGCCTTCCTGCAGGGGCTTGGTCTTTTCGCTGATTTTCAGGATGGGCTTTACTACATGCTTGAACACATACAGCACCAGGCTGATAAGGCAGGCCAAAGCCAGCACTACGCAGACGCAGGAAAGCACAAACAGCATCAGGATGGCATGCTTTACATCTTCCAGGGTTTCCTCGTCTATTTCAGTGGTGCGCTCCACTATCTGATCCAAATACCCCACCAGGCTGGTAAGGTTGCTCTGGATGGTTTCCTGATAATAGGCCTGGGCCTCTTCTGGGTTTTTAGCCAGCATATCCAGCACCACGCTGGCGGAGGCATGCAGTTCCTTATGCAAAGGCTCTATCTTTTTATGTAATTCCAGGATGGTGGGATCGTCCGTTCCCAGATCCCCATACAGCCACTGGCCCAACACACAGGTGGTGGGATCCATGCTGCCCGTAAACTCTGTGCCCGCATACAGGGCGTTGCTCAGGTTTGCAGACCATTTGTAATGGGCCACCTCGGCTTTCTGCACCTGGTTCATTAGATCATTTGCCTGTATGCTTCCCTGCTGGGCATCCTGTATGCCCGCCAGGTTGACTACAATGACCACGCTAAACAGCAGCACTGCCAGCAACGTGGCAGACGCCTGCAAAATAACAGTCCTCTTAATGCTCTTTCCCATGTGCTTCCTTCCTCTCTTGGATAATGCCTGCGCCTCCCTAAAGGCAAGAGACGCTTGTAGAAACCATGCCAGCTGGGTGCGGTACAAATTTCCCGCGGCTCCTATGGGTACGGCTTCTTAAAACAGCTTTCTGGCTGTCCAAAAAACTGTTTGCACATTACACAATATATGTTCGGGCAATACTGACTCATTCTTCCGCAGCATGCCGGGCCGGAAATTTACAGACGGGGCTTACCGCTGCTTGAGACAGCAGTCCATAAATTGTGCGCTGTTGTTTTTAGTATAGCATAAATCTGCCGGGTTTTTCAACACCTTTCTCCACGTTCGTGGAAAAAAGGCTTATCTTGCATATGGAAGGGAAAAATCCTGTTTCTTCCCCTATATCTGGTGATTTGAGGGAAAGCATTGCCAGACAAAACATCTTTTCTTCTTTCAATAGAACAGCGCCCGCTGAAAAGCAACGGCTTTCTCAGCGGGCGCCAGGCTCGTTTATGGCGTATTTTCAAAAAGGAAGGCTTTCCGGGAATTCCTCATTCTTCCTGCTGTCCGGCCTCTTCGGCTCCTTCCTCGGCGCTGCCGTCATCCTCGACTTCATCTGTGGCTTCGCCTTCCTCGTGAGGCGCCCGGGCCAGGGTTGCCACCCGGCTGCCCTCCTGGAGCTTCATCACCCGCACGCCCTTGCTGGGCCGGGCGCATACCCGGATGGAGGAGGCCATAATGCGGATAATGACCCCGTCCTCGGAGATGAGGATGACATCGTCCTCCAGGTCTACCACCCGGATAGAGGCCACGTCCCCGAAGCGGTCTACGTGGTAATTCAGCAGGCCCTTGCCGCCCCGCTTCTGGATGCGGTAGTTATCAGGGCTGGAGAGCCTGCCAAAGCCTGTTTCCGTCACGGTGAGCACATAGGCGCCCTCCCGCAGCACAGCCATGCCCACAATGCAGTCCCCTTCCTTAAGCTGCATCACCCGCACGCCCCGTGCCAGACGGCTTAATTCCCGCACGTCCGTTTCCGCGAAGCGCAGGGCCATGCCCTTTTTCGTGGCTACCAGAAGCTGGTCTGTGCCGCTGGTTACCCGCACCCAGCTTAAAGAATCCCCTTCGTCCAGATCGATGGCGATAAGTCCGGCTTTCCGGGCTGTGTCGTAAGCGGAAAGCTTTGTGCGCTTGACCACGCCGCACCTGGTCACCATCACCAGGTACTTGTCCTCGTCAAAGCTTTCCACCCGTATCATGGAGGTGATTTTTTCATCTCCCTGCAGGGGCAGCAGGTTTTTGATATTCATGCCCCGGCTTACGCGGGAGCCTTCGGGGATCTCATAGCATTTCAGCCTGTATACCCGGCCCAGGCTGGAGAAGAAGAGCACATAGTCATGGCTGCCGGTGACGAACAGCTCTGTGGCCACGTCCTCATCCCGGCGGTTCATGCCGGCAACACCCCGGCCCCCCCGCTTCTGGGTGCGGTAGGTATCCATTTTCTGGCGCTTCACATAGCCGTAATTGGTCATGGTGAGGACGCATTCCTCTACGGGGATGAGATCCTCGATGTCCACCTCGCCGCTGATGGCGGCAATCTCTGTGCGGCGCTCGTCCCCAAAGCGCTTTTTCATGCTCTGGGCTTCGTCCTTCACGATGGCAAGGCGGCGGGCCTCGCTTTGGAGGATCTCTAAAAAGTCTGCGATTTTCTCCTTCAAAGCCTTCAGCTCTTCCTCAATTTTCTCCCGCTCCAGGCCGGTGAGCCTGCCTAAGGGCATCTGCACAATGGCCTGTGTTTGGGGATCGTCTAAATCGAACCGCTCCATCAGGGCGGCCTTGCCCTCGGGGATGGACTTGGAATGGCGCAGGATGCTGACTACCTCGTCGATAAAGTCCAGGGCTACCATCAGGCCCTCCAGGATGTGTGCCCTGTCCTGGGCTTTTTTCAGGTCATACCGGGTGCGCCGGGTGATAACCTCCATCTGGAAGGAGATATATTCCTCCAGGATTTTCCGCAGGTTCAAAACCTCCGGCCTGCCGTTTACAATGGCAAGCATAATCACGCCAAAGGTGATCTGGAGCTGGGTGAGGGTGTACAGATGGTTTAAGACAATCTGGGGGGAAGCGTCCCGCTTCACGTCAATGACAATGTGCATGCCGTTGCGGTCGGAATGATCGTCCACATTGGAAATGCCGTCGATGCGCTTTTCCTTTACCAAGTCCGCAATGCTTTCAATGAGCCGGGCCTTGTTCACCTGATAGGGCAGCTCTGTGACAATGATTTTCGAGCGCCCGGTCTTTTCGTTTTCCTCAATTTCCGCCCTGGCCCGCACAGCGATTTTGCCCCGGCCTGTGGCATAGGCCGCCCGGATGCCGGAGCGCCCCATGACAATGCCTCCTGTGGGGAAGTCCGGCCCTTTGATGTGCTCCATCAAATCCTCCAAGGTGGCCTCGGGGTTGTCGATGAGACAGCATACCCCATCTATCACCTCGCCCATGTTGTGAGGCGGGATATTGGTGGCCATGCCCACCGCAATGCCGGTGGAACCGTTTACCAGGATATTGGGGAAATGGCTGGGCAGCACAGCCGGCTCTTTCAGGCGGTCGTCATAGTTGGGATTAAAGTCTACGGTATCTTTGTCGATATCGTCCAGCATGGCAACGGAAAGCTTGTTCATCTTGGCTTCCGTATAACGGTAGGCTGCGGGGGGGTCGCCGTCTACGGAACCGAAGTTACCATGGCCGTCCACCAGCATATACCGCATGGAGAAATCCTGGGCCAGGCGCACCATGGCATCGTATACGGAAGCGTCGCCATGGGGGTGATACCGCCCCAGCACAGCGCCTACGGTGTCGGCGCACTTGCGGTAGGGCTTTTCGGGCCACAGGGTATTTTCAAACATGGTGTAGAGGATGCGCCTGTGTACGGGCTTTAAGCCGTCCCGCACGTCGGGCAGGGCGCGCTGTACAATGACGGACATGGAATAATCCAAAAAGGACTGCTCCATCTCTTTTGTCAGGTTGACAGGTATAATCCGCCCGCTTTCCTGCTCCTGTTCCGGGGACATGGGGTTGTTTTCCTGATCCATTTATTCCTTCCTCTCCTGGTTGAGGCTCCGCCTCAAACTCCGTCAGGGAAACTTTTTGAAAAAAGCTTTCCCTGGACTCTTCAAAAACTTTATCTGTATATTCCACTCTGACTGAAATCGTGTCAACGGGAGCAGCCCGGAGAACGCGATGGCGCACGTGAGCTGCGGGAACTCTTCCCGCAGCGGGGGATACAGCCCACCAGTCCGCGTCTTAAACATCCCAATTAGCTTTTTGGGCGTTTTCGATGATGAAATCCCGGCGCGGCTCTACCTTGTCGCCCATGAGGATGGTGAAGATTTCATCTGCCTGAGCGGCGTCCTCCACCTCTACCCGGCGCATGGTGCGGTTTGCGGGATCCATAGTGGTTTCCCAAAGCTGGTCGGAGTCCATTTCGCCCAGGCCCTTGTAACGCTGGATTTCGTAATTGCCCCCCAGCTCCTCCATAATCTGATCCCGCTGGGGATCGGAGAAGGCATAATAATGCCGCTTGCCCTTGGTAATGCGGAACAGGGGGGGCTGTGCCAGGTACACATGGCCCTGCTCCACTAAGGGGCGCATAAAGCGGAAGAAGAAGGTGAGCAGCAGGGTGCGGATATGGGAGCCGTCCACGTCGGCATCGGCCATGATGATGATTTTCCCATACCGCAGCTTTGCAAGGTCAAAGTCTTCCCCAATGCCTGTGCCCAGGGCTGTGACCACAGGCATCAGCTTTTCGTTGCCATACACCTTGTCCAGGCGGGCCTTTTCCACGTTGAGCATTTTTCCCCACAGGGGCAGGATGGCCTGGAACTTCCTGTCCCGCCCGCCTTTGGCGGAGCCTCCTGCGGAGTCGCCCTCCACGATATAGATTTCTGTTTCCTCCGGGTTGCGGGACTGGCAGTCCGCAAGCTTGCCGGGAAGGGAATTGTTTTCCAGTGCTGTTTTGCGCCGGGCTAAGTCCCGGGCCTTGCGGGCCGCTTCCCTGGCCCGGGAGGCTGTGAGGGCTTTATCAAAAATGGCCCGGGCTGTGGCGGGGTTTTCCTCCATATAGGTCATCATTTTTTCATAGACCATGGAGCTGACCAGCCCGCTGATTTCCGTGTTGCCCAGCTTGCCCTTTGTCTGGCCCTCAAACTGGGCTTCCTTCAGCTTCACGCTGATAACGCAGGTGAGGCCCTCCCGCACGTCCTCGCCGGAAAGGTTCTTATCCGCCTCTTTGAGGATGTTGTACTTCCGGGCGTAATCGTTCATCACCCGGGTGAAAGCCCGCTTGAAGCCATCCTCGTGGGTGCCGCCGTCGGTGGTGCGGATATTATTGGCAAAGGAAAGGATGAACTCGTTGAAGCTGTCTGTATACTGCATGGCGATTTCCGCTGTGGAATTATTGTCCTGGGCCACAGCGCTGAAACGGATGACATCCGGATGGATGGTTTCCACAGCCTTTTTCTTATTGAGGTATTCCACAAAGGAACTGATGCCCCCCTCATAGAAATAGCTGTGCACCAGGGGATATTCCAGAGACTGCTCTTCCGGCATGCGCTCCTCCGGATTGCGCTCGTCCCGCAGTTCAATATTGATGCCGGCGTTCAGGAAAGCCTGCTCCCGCAGGCGGGTCTGGAGGGTGTCGTAGCTGTAGGTGGTGGTTTCCTTGAAAATTTCCGGGTCAGCCTGGAAGCAGATAATGGAGCCGCTTTTGCGCCCCTCCGGCGCGGGGCCTTTATTGATAAGCTCCGTAACAGCCGCGCCCCGTTCGAACCGCTGGTAATACACATTGCCCTCATGGACAACCTCTACCTCCAGCCACTGGGACAAGGCGTTTACCACAGAAGCGCCCACCCCATGAAGGCCGCCGGAAACCTTATAGCTTCCTCCGCCGAACTTGCCGCCTGCGTGAAGGATGGTGAACACCACAGTGACGGCGGGCAGGCCCGTTTTATGCTGCACGCCTACTGGGATGCCCCGGCCGTTGTCGGAAACATAGATGACGTTTCCCGGCAGGATGCGCACCACGATTTTGTCGCAAAAGCCTGCCAGGGCCTCGTCTATGGCGTTGTCTACAATTTCATACACCAGATGGTGCAGGCCCCTGGGACCGGTGGAGCCGATATACATGCCCGGCCGCTTGCGCACAGCCTCCAGGCCTTCCAGCACCTGTATCTGGTCGCCGTCATAGGCTTTATCGGTTTTCGTCATGTCCGTCATTTCATTGATATCCAAAAGAGGCCCTCCCAATCTCAAACACTTGCGCCAGTTCCTTTTCCCCCAGGGCTTGTTATAGATTCCTGTGAAAAATGCGGGGAAAGGAACAATACCGGGCACAAAAGGCTGCTGTTTCATTTCTTTTTGTGCGAACCCTGTATCGCATGGTGATTTACATATATATTAGTATAGCAGGTTTTCACCTGTTTGTAAACAAATGTTGGCAAAAAAATGCCTCTGCAGGCCGCAAATTTCCCCTATAGGGGGCTTTTCCCGGGATGGCAGAGGTAAATCACATAAAAAAGCCTGACCCCGGCAAGAAGCCAGAGCAGGCCTTCTTTTTGATGCATTGTAAATGCATCCCCCAAGCAGGCGGCAAATCCACTTCTGCAGGGGAGAAGAATCAGCCGTCCTTGCGCTTTATCTCCTGAAGGCGGCGCTGGACATAGGCCGGATCGTCATACTTGGCGAAAAAGTCATCGGCAGCCCTGGGCGGCTCCTGGACGGAGGACTGCACAGGCCGGGAAACGGGCTGTGCCTGCCGGGGCGGGCGGCTTACAGGCACGGGAGGCCGGATTGCCGCAGCCGCCTGCTGCCGGGGGGCAGGGGCCTGCCTGCGCGCCGCCTGCTGGGAAGAGCCGGGCTGGGGATAGGCCGGGGCGGCGGTGGCCTGGGGGCGGGGCGGCGCTGTCTGGGGACGCGCAGGACTCTGGGGTGCGGTACCCTCTAACTGGCGGGAAAGGGGCTGCTGGGCTTCCGGCACAGGGGCGGGCCTTTGCCTGCTTTCAGGGCGGGGACGGGGAGAAAGCTGCACAGGAGGCGGGGCGGGCTGCACCTGCTGGGGAGGATAGTCTGCCCCGTCATAATATGCCCGGCCTGTTTGGGGCAGCGCGCCCGTACTGGAGGCTGGCTCTTTGGATCTGCCCCGCTTTTTCTTCTCCAGCTCATCCCGGGAAACCTTTTTAATCACCGGCTTTGCCAGGTATACGAAGAAAACGCTGAACAGGAAGAAAAGGGCAAAGGGGATGAACACTTGCAAGGCTGTATCCAGGGTGATATCATTCAGCACGAATTTGTGGAAAAAATATACCGCGCCTCCGGCAAAAAGGGCCAGCAGGGCCACCACGTAAATCAGGGGGGACAGATAGATATTGGAGATGCCGCCGCAGCGGGGGCACTGGTATTCTCCCTGGCGCTTCAAGGACCATGTCCTGATAAGGTTCACCCGCTTCTTGCAATAAGGGCAGGTGGGTACACCGAAATACTGCATAGACCCGACTTCCTTTCTCCCGGCAGGACTTCCTCCCGCCATTTTTGCGCAAAAGCCGCCAAAATCAGCTTATACTGTCTATATTATAGCAAATGTCCCCTGTGCCGTCAAATGTTCCGTGGCCTTTGGGTTCCTTACAATTTTAAAATATGCAAGATATAGTATAGTCAGTATTCTTGCCCACAGGAATGGCGGCTATGCGGGAAAGCATTTGCAAAAAGGCAGGGGCTATGTGCCCTGGGCAGCGCTTCGTTTTTTCTCAATATTCCGCTTGACAAAGAAGAAGCAGATGAAGTCGAAGAGGGCGGCAAGGCCCCAGGTGACGGGGTAGGAGACATAGAGGTTTTGGAGGGTGGGGGCAGCGGCAAAGACTGTGAAAATCCACACCACCCGGAAGCCGCACACAAAGGAGATGGTGATAACCATGGGAATGAGGGAAGCGCCCAGGCCCCGGAGCACGCCTACCATAGTCCCCATCAGGCCGCCGATAAACTGGAACATGCAGGTGATGCGCAGGCGGATAAGGCCGTATTCGATTACAGCGGGATCGGAGGAATAGACACCCAGAAGCTGTGGGCCGAACAGGTTCGCCGTAAGCCCTAAGACAAGGCCTGTGGCGGAGGCCATCAGCAGGCACAAAACCAGCACCCGGTTTACGCGCTTAGGCTTATTCGCCCCCAGGTTCTGGCCTGTGAAAGACAGGGCTGCCTGGGAGAAGGAATCCATGCCCATGCTGACAAAGCCTTCGATATTGGCCCCGGCGGTGTTCCCTGCCATGGCAACGGCCCCGAAGGAGTTGATGGAGGACTGGATGAGCACGTTGGAGATGGAGAAGGAGGCCCCTTGTATGCCGGCGGGCAGGCCGATTTTCATCATCTTCCAGAGCTTGTCTTTATAAATGCGCATTTCTTTTGGGAAGAGCTTGTAGTCCCCGTCTACCTTTACAAGGCACCAGAACACCAGCCCGGCAGACACAGCCTGGGAAATGGAGGTGGCTGCCGCCACGCCTGCCACCCCCATGTGCAGGACGATGACAAAAAACAGGTTCAGCAACACATTGACCACCCCAGCCAGCATCAGGAAGTACAGGGGGCGCTGGGTATCCCCTACAGCCCGGAGGATGGCCGCGCCGAAGTTATAGAGCATTAAGACAGGCATACCTACGAAATAGATCCGCATGTAAAGCACAGCTTGATCCAGCACGTCTGCCGGAGTCTCCATCATTTCCAGCATGGGGCGGGCCAAGGCAATGCCTACGGCAATCAGCCCCACGCCGAACAGCAGGCTGGAAAAGACGGCTGTATGTACCGTTTCGTGGAGGCCCTTTTTGTCCCCCGCTCCGTAATACTGAGAGACAAGCACGTTTGCCCCTACGGAAATGCCCATAAACAGGGTGACAATCAGGTTGATTAAAGCGCCGGTGGATCCCACTGCCGCCAGGGCCTGGCTGCCCGCAAAGCGCCCCACCACCACAATGTCTGCGGCGTTGAACAGAAGCTGCAAAATGCCGGAGGCGGCAAGGGGCAGGGAAAAGCGGATGAGCTTTCCCAGGATGGGGCCGTTTGTCATGTCGATTTCATAGGAACGCCGGCGATGCCCAGGCATCAGGTTTAGTCGCATGGTTACAGTTCCACTCCCTTGAATTTTTGAAATGCCTTCATGGAAACAGAAATAGATTCCAACTCGTCAAGCTGGGTGGCGTCCTGCTCTAAAATAATATAGTCCAGGTTTGGGCAGGAACGGGCCGCGCTGATATAATCCTGAATGGGCAGGACGCCTGTGCCGATTTCCGTAAAGCTCAGGGGGTTTTTGGTGCGCTGGAAAACCTCCCCGTCTATCTCTTTATCCCGGCTCACCAGGCCGTCATACATGCACAGAGGCTCCCCGGCATTTTTGGGGAAATCCTTCTGGTGCAGGAGGATGAGGCGGTCGTTATACTTGCGCATGAAGGAGACAGGGTCCTGCCCGCCTCTGGCTATCCAGTAAGTATCCATCTCCGCGTAAACCAGGCCGGGATCTGTGTTCTCCATGATAATATCGTACACCAGCTTATCCCCAAAGCGCTGGAACTCCTGATAATGGTTATGGTAATAATACCGCATGCCCCGCTCCTGGCACAGCTCGCCAATGCGGTTAAAGGTTTCACAGCGGCGCTTCAGGTAGTCCATATCCCCATAGGGGAAAAACTCTATATCACAGCCGATTTGGGTGCTGCCAAGCTCCGCGTGATAATCCAGCACTTCCTGGAGGTACTCCTCCCGCAGGGGATTTACATGGCAGCCCACAATCTGCAGGCCCAGCTCGTCCAGGGAACGTTTCAGCTCCCGGGCCGTTACGCCAAAGCCCACCCCGGGATCCCGCATGGCGTTATGGTTGGCGGCCTCGATGTAGCGGTAGCCTGTTTCCGCCACCTGGCGCAGCACCTCATAGGGCTTTTGGGCGATAGCATTTTTCACGGAATAAAGCTGAATACCAACTTTTAAAGACACTTTTTGACTCCTCCTTTATATTTTTTATCTTTTTCATCCTTTATCCTCAAAAAAACCGGCCTAGTATCCCAGATCCTCCCCCACCAGCACGACATGGATCCGCTCTGTTTTCTGCCAGCCCGTCACCACATAATGGCAGCACATGCGGGTTTCGGCGGCGCAGCCCTCTGCCATATCCCCCTTGCAGCCCACGCAGGTTCCCAACTGCTGGCAGGGGGTGCCCATGTTCTGGCGCAGGGCGTTGGGAGGGGCGGCGGTGGTTTTCACCCGCATAATGGCTTCGTCCACATTGCGGACAATCTTGTTGACCCCTGCCACCACAATCACCTTTTTAGGGCCGTATATCATGGCGGCAACCCGATTGCCCCGGCCGTCCACATTGTAAAGCTGGCCCTCCTCGGTGATGGCGTTGGCGCTGGTAAGGAACACATCGGCGCTGAAGGTTTTCTGGTAAACTTCCTCTGGGTTCATGGCTTCCCGGTCTAAAAACGTATATTTGCCGCTGAGCATTAAATCCCGGATGCCTGTTTCCCGCAGGGTTACGGTGCCGCCGCAGGAGATTACGTTTCCAGGCTCCATCATGCTTTCCACCAGCTTTACCGCATCCTCCTTTGTGGGGGCGTAAAAGGCGGGGATCCTGTTTTTTGCCAAAGCCTGCATTGTGCGCTGGATTTTCATCTGCACCATGGCCTGCTTGTTTTTATCCATTCCAGTTCTTCCTTTCATTCCTGAATGGCTGCATATACAGCTATGTTCTATTTTATTCCTATTTTCCCGGGAAATCAAGGCTTTACAGGGTTTATGCCGGGAATTGCTTATATCAATTTTGTTACCTTTCCCCTTTTTGGCGCAAAAAAGCGGGCCTGCTTTTCCGCAGGCCCGCTCAGGCAGCGCTTTTGGCTGTGCATACAAATTTTAATTGGCTTTAAACCCGGCAAAATCCAGGAACAACTGCTCTACCCGCTCCTTCTGGGCTGTGTTTTCTTCCTTTTTGCTGGTGTCTGTATAAATCATCAGGTATTTTCCATTGAGCACGGCAGGCACCTCGTTGTCCAGCACTGTGATTACACCCTTTTCCTGAACGCTGTCCAAGCAGGCCTTGCCCTTTTCATCCAGGTTGTCGAGATCGAATTCATAGAACTCCACCTGCACAGTGCTGCCGTTATAGGTGAACCTGTACCGCACGCCGGCGATGGCCCCGATCTCCTTATAGGACATCTCCACCGGATCCCCGGCAAAGGCCAGTCCCTCTGCCATATACTCGCACAGGCCTTCCAGGGTGTCCGGCCTGCCGATTTTGCTCATCTGGATCTGCCCGTCCTCAGGAAGCTCCAGCTTGGGCAGGCTCTGGCCTGTCCCGCCGCAGGCTGTAAGTCCCAGCAAAACCGCCACGGAAAACAGAAGCCCGAAAATCTTTTTACACATTGCACACGTCCCCTTCCAAATTTTCCTGTATGATAACGGAAAAAGAAAACCCGGTACCCGCTTGTACAGGCCCGGTGTTTGTCTTTTTGTTTGGTGACCCGGACGAGAATCGAACTCGTGTTACCGCCGTGAAAGGGCGGTGTCTTAACCGCTTGACCACCGGGCCATATGGTAGCGGCAAATGGACTTGAACCATCGACACTTCGGGTATGAACCGAATGCTCTAGCCAGCTGAGCTATGCCGCCACATATGCGCCTTAACTTTTATAAGTCTAAGGCGCTATTTATTATAATACAAGATTCGATGCTTGTCAAGAGGTTTTTGCGTTTATTTGGCAAAATTTCTGAGGCAGGGGAGGTTTCGCAGCCTGCGGGCTGCGCCCAAAGGGCTTTGCCCTTTGGAATCCCGCAAACCCTTTTGAAAAAGCGTTTGACCGGAAAACCAATTTTAAGGGCTTGCTTTTACGGGTTAAAGGAATAGTTGGGGGCTTCCTTTGTAATCTGGATATCGTGGGGATGGCTTTCTTTCAGGCCCGCCCCGGTGATGCGCACAAACTGGGCCTTATCGTGCAGCTCCTGGATATTGGCGCAGCCTGTATAGCCCATGCCGGAGCGCAGGCCCCCCAGAAGCTGGAACACGGTATCCGCCAGCGGCCCCTTGTAGGGCACCCGGCCTTCCACGCCTTCAGGCACAAACTTCTTCTGCTCGCCCTGGAAGTACCGATCGCTGCTGCCCTTGCCCATAGCCCCCAGGCTGCCCATACCGCGGTACACCTTGAACTGCCTGCCCTGATACAGCTCATACTCGCCAGGGGCTTCTTTGCAGCCAGCCACCATGGATCCCAGCATAACCGCCGCGGCTCCCGCTGCCAGGGCCTTCACCAGATCGCCGCTGTACTTGATGCCGCCGTCCGCAATGACCGGAATGCCCTGCCTGCTGGCTTCCATCGCCGCGTCATATACGGCGGTAACCTGGGGCACGCCAATGCCTGCCACCACCCGGGTGGTACAGATGGATCCGGGGCCAATGCCTACCTTCACGCAGTCCGCGCCGGCGTCGATAAGGGCTTTGGCACCCTCTGCCGTTGCGATGTTTCCTGCCACCACCTGCAAATTGGGATACGCTTTTTTCACCTTGCTTACAGCCTGGATAACCCCGCTGTTGTGCCCATGGGCGGAATCCAGCACCACCAGATCCACCTGGGCTTCTATCAGGGCTGCCACCCTGTCCAGCACGTCGGCTGTGGCTCCAATGGCCGCGCCGCACAGCAGCCTGCCGCTTGCGTCCCTGGCGGAATTGGGATAGCGCACAGCCTTTTCAATGTCTTTAATGGTGATAAGGCCCTTCAGGCGCATGTTCTCGTCCACCAGGGGCAGCTTTTCAATGCGGTGCTCCCGGAGGATTTCCTGGGCCTGCTTTAAGGTGGTGCCCACCGGGGCGGTGACCAGCTTGCCCTTTGTCATCACATTCTTTACGGGCTGGTCAAAGTCGCTGTCCTCCATAAAGCGCATGTCCCGGTTGGTGATAATGCCCACAAGCTTGCCGTCCTCGCAGATGGGCACGCCGGAAATGCGGAAGTTCCCCATAATCTCATCGGCTTCCCGCACCAGGTTGTCGGGAGAGAGGAAGAAGGGGTTCGCGATTACGCCGTTTTCCGAGCGCTTCACCCTGTCCACCTGGTCAGCCTGCCGGTCAATGGGCATGTTCTTGTGGATGACGCCCACGCCGCCCTCCCGGGCGATGGCAATAGCCATATCCGACTCCGTCACTGTGTCCATCGCCGCCGTCAGGATGGGGGCGTTGAGCTTGATTGTGCGGGTCAGTTGTGTAGAAAAATCCACCTCGCTGGGCAATACATGGGATTCTGCCGGGATAAGCAGAACATCGTCAAAGGTCAGGCCCTCTTTTGTGAACTTTTCCTGATACTCCATGTTCAGCATTTGCACACCTCTCTCTTTCTCATGAATTTCCTGGTTTTTTTCTTCCTCTCGGGCTTGTATTTAATTTATGATTATAGCATTTGCTCTGCCGCTTTGCAAGCTGTATTTTCTTTTTCCCCTGCCAAAAAATTCTGCCCTTTTTTCCGCTTTATTGGGGCTTTTCACCCGCCTGAAAAATACTTTCCCTTTTCCCCTATTATTTTTCAAAAACCCATTGACAGAACACGCGCTTTGCTATAATCTGTGCAAAGACTGAGGTGTATTATTTTATTTTTTACAGGACTAAAAGGAGGTCTATTCCTCATGAACCGTATCTTTTCCCGTTTAGGGCCGGCCGGCCGCCATTCCCTTATCCTGCTGGGCGTTACCGGGCTTTTCTGGTTCGCCTGGGCCTTTGGCTGTTATCAGAGCGTTTACCTGCAGAGCGTGGGTTTCTCCGCGTCAAATTTAGGCGTGCTCAATGCCATCTCCTCTGCGGTCACCATTGCTTCCGTATCCTTCTGGGGCATGGTAAGCGATAAGTTTGGTTCTATCCGCAAGGTTCTTATCCTTGTCCTGGGGGTAGGCTCCACCCTGTATGCCCTGGTGCCCCTTATTCCTACAGGCCTGCCCTATTCCCCCCTGCTTTTTACCTGCTTCATTCCTGCCCTGAACTTTTTCCGCGGCTCTGTTGCCACCTTTGATGAAAACCTGCTGGTGCGAAACTGCAATGAGCTGCGCCTGAATTTCGGCGTGCTGCGGGGGCTTGGCTCTTTGCTGTTCACAGTAGGAAGCATATGGATTGCCGCTGTCCTGCCTAAGGTTGGGGTGCCTAACACCTTTTGGATAAGCGGGCTTTTGATGATACCGGCTATTATTTGCGTGATTCTTGCCCGGGAGCCAAATTCCAGGCCCCGCCGGGACAAAGCCGGGAAATCGGAAAAGGGCGGCATGAACCTGGGGGAACTCTTTAAGAACAAGGCTTATGTCTCTTTTCTTTTCTTTGCGCTTATCTTTTACATAGCTGCAAGCTGTGAAGGAAATTTCATCCCCTATTTTATGGGCGAAATTCATGTTTCCACCGAACAGTATGGCATTATCCTGGCGCTCCGGGCTTTTATGGAGATCCCCTTCCTCTTATTTATGGTGCGCCTGCGCCAGCGGTTCCCACTGCGTGTGCTGGTGCTGGGAGCGCCGGTGCTGATGGCTTTGGAATGCTTGGGCTTTGGCACCTTTGCAGGTTCCCTGCCAGGGATGCTGCTTTGCTGCACTTTCTTCGGGCTGGGCAACGGCCTGTTTATCGGCTCCTCTTTAAACTATGTGTATGAGCTGGCCCCGGATCACCTGAAAGCCAGCGCCCAGGCCTTTTTCGCCTCTGTTTCCTCTGTGGCCGGGATTTTGGGGAATCTTCTGGGCGGCGTGGTGTTTGACGCTATTGGCGCAAAGCCCTTCTATATAGCTGTGGGCTGTGCATACCTTGTAAGCTCCCTTATTTTCTTGTTGTCCTTCCGGCACAAAAAAGAAAAAAACGCGGCTGTGGCAAATTGACAAAACCGGGCACAAAAAGACAGGCGGCGGGGCCTGTCTTTTTGTTATAATAGTGCCATACTCTCATACAGGAAGGACGATGCGTATGGACAGACGAATTTTGGAACACTACCGGGAAACCGGGCCTTTTACCTATGCCGGGGCCTATGGGGAATGCTTCCGCTCCCTGCCTGATGACATACCTGCCCTTGGCAGGCTGGTGTGCGGACAGGTGATACACCGGGTGACGCTGGCGCAGGGAAACCGGAACGCCAATGCCACCCTCCTGTACGGCGATATGGAGCGCTACCCTTGGCACCGGATGCGCTGTGAGGACGACCTGTTCCCCACGGCCGCGGCAATGGCGGCGGAGCTGTTTCGGCTGGATGGGCGGGGCTTTATAGGGGGCAGGCAGGTGGAGCACAAGCTGGTGGTGACCTGCCGCTATGTCTCTGTGCTCATGAGCGCCATCCTGAAAGCCAAAGGCATCCCTGCCAGGAGCCGGGCAGGGTTCGCGCCCTATTTCCAGGAGGGCGCGAGCATGGACCACTGGATCAACCAGGTTTACAGAGAAAAAGAAGGGCGCTGGGTCACCTTTGACGCGGACGGCTTCTACGAGGAGTGCGGCATGCCCCTCTGCCAATACGACATGCCAGGGGACAGCTTTGACTGGGCCGCTGCGGCTTATCTGGCTGTACGGCGGGGGGAAGCGGATGGCAGGCGGTATCTCTATGCGGATGGGCTGGGGACCTGCGGGATCCCGGCACTGGTGCGCTATCTGGTATATGACTTCCACGCCCTGATGAACCACGAGATACCTTATACCTTTCTGCCCGCCTATCTGGACGGCAGGCTGGATAAATTGACAGAAGGGGAGCTTCGGGAACTGGATGCCCTGGCGGAGCTGCTTACCGACCCGGACGGGAATTTCCAGGCTCTTTGCAAGATTTGGGACGGGGAGAGGAAATTCCGGATTTTAAACAGCCCGCTGGTGCAAAATTGAAGCATACCGCGTTGCGGGAAGGAGCGAGCCTATGGAATGGACAGAATGCCTGCGGGGCGCTATCGCCTATATGGAAAAAAATTTGATGGAGGATATCGGGCCGGCAGACGTGGCACAGGCGGTACACATCTCCCCTTTCTATTTACAGCACGGGTTCCGCATGGTAACAGGATACACCCTGGGGGAATACTTGCGCTGCCGCAGGCTGTACCTGGCGGCGCTGGACGTGCTCTCTGGCAGCGGCACGGTTTTGGAGACGGCTTATAAATATGGCTACGACACCCCTGAAAGCTTTACAAAGGCTTTCACCCGTTTCCACGGCCTGCCGCCTACCCAGGTGCGGAAGAATTCCAGGGCAATCAAGCCTTTCCTGCCTCTTACGGTAAAAATTGAAATACAAGGAGGAAACGAAATGGATTACAAGATTGAAAAGATGGACGGATTTGAGCTGATTGGCTTTATCCGGGAGTTCCAGCACGAAACTTCTTATGGGAAAATCCCTAAGTTCTGGGACGAGGTGATGGCGCTGGCATCCAGCTCTTCTCGGCATGAAACACAGAATGAGGTAGAGAAAGCTATATTCGACCACAAAATAGGGGAATTTGGCGCCTGCTTTCAGGGTTTTGCCGAGGGAAGGTTCTTCTACATGATTGGAGGGATATATAAGGGCGGGCCTGTGCCCCTGGGGATGGCTACCATCCATGTGCCTGCCGCGGACTGGGCAAAGTTCCGCTGCGTGGGGCCGCTGCCCGGGGCTTTGCAGGCTGTGAACACCAAGGTATTTTCCGAGTGGCTTCCCGGGAACCCGGACTATGAACCCTCTATGCCCATCAACCTGGAGTGGTATTCCATGGATTGCTGCCCTGATTCTTCTCCCAACGACTACGAAAGCGGCGTTTGGCTGCCTGTCCGGGCTAAGTGATCAGCCCTGCTGGGGGTGCTTAAGGCCGCGAGACTCTGTCTCGCACTCTGCAACTTTCTTGAAAGAAAGTTGATTAAGAACTTCCATAAAAATCCCCCTCAGGGCCTAAAGGTCCCAAGGGGGATTTTTATAAAGGTTTTTAGGTCAAGCCTTTTTCTCAAAAAGGCTTGTAGGGTGTGGGACGAAGTCCCACGATCTTAGACATCCCGGCAAAGCTGGTCACTTAATCTGGGACTGGCCGCCCATATACATCTGGAGGGGCTGGGGGATTTTGACGGAGCCGTCGGCCTGGAGATTATTTTCCAGGAAAGCAATGAGCATACGGGGAGGCGTAACTACGGTGTTATTCAGGGTATGGGCAAAATAATTGCCGTCTTTTCCCTTGATGCGGATGCCCAGCCGTCGGGCCTGGGCGTCTCCCAGGTTGGAACAGCTTCCCACCTCAAAATATTTCTTCTGCCGGGGGGACCAGGCTTCAATGTCCACGCTCTTCACCTTTAGGTCTGCCAGATCACCGGAGCAGCACTCCAGGGTGCGGACAGGAATATCCATAGAGCGGAACAGCTCTACCGTATAGTTCCACATTTTTTCATACCATGCCATGCTGTCTTCGGGCTTGCACACCACGATCATTTCCTGCTTTTCAAACTGATGTACCCGGTATACACCCCGTTCCTCAATACCATGAGCGCCTACCTCCTTGCGGAAGCAGGGGGAATAGCTGGTGAGGGTTTGGGGCAGGGCATCCTCTGGCAGGATGGTGTCGATGAATTTGCCTATCATGGAGTGTTCGCTGGTGCCGATGAGGTAGAGATCCTCCCCTTCTATCTTATACATCATATTTTCCATTTCCGCAAAGCTCATGACCCCTGTTACTACGTCGCTGCGGATCATAAAGGGAGGGATGCAGTAGGTGAAGCCCTTGCTGATCATGAAATCCCGGGCATAGGACAGCACAGCGGAATGAAGCCTGGCAATATCTCCCATCAGGTAATAAAAACCGTTGCCGCTGGTTTTCCGGGCGCTGTCCAGGTCGATGCCGCTGAATTTTTCCATAATATCGGTATGGTAGGGGATTTCATAGTCCGGCACCACTGGATCGCCAAATTTTTCCAGCTCTACGTTTTCGCTGTCATCCCGGCCGATGGGAACGGAGCTGTCAATGATGTTGGGGATTACCAGCATGCGCTTGCGGATTTCCTCGCTCATCTGGGCTTCCTTTTCTTCCATTTCCTGCAGTTCCCCAGCAATGGCCTGCACCTTTTTCTTGGTTTCTTCGGCCTCCTCTTTTTTGCCCTGGCCCATCAGCTTGCCGATTTCCTTGCTGATAAGGTTGCGCTGCTGGCGAAGTTCATCGCCCCGGGCCTTGGAAGCCCGGAAGGCTGCGTCCAGTTCCAGCACCTCGTCTACTAAGGGCAGCTTGTCCTCCTGGAATTTCTTTCGCATGTTTTCCTTTACCAGCTCCGGGCTGGTGCGTACCAGTTTTATATCCAGCATTTTCTTTTCTCCTTTCCTCTTTTAAGACCTTGGGACTCCGTCCCAAACCCTGCAAGCTTTTTTGAAAAAAAGCTTGACCAAAAAACTGAGATTTGAGCTTTATTTATATTTGGTTATTCCTGGGATTCTTGCAGCTTTAAATCTGACAGGAGGTTCTTTAAATCCTCTTCCCCGTAAAATTCAATGGTCAGCATTCCTTTTTTCTTATTGCCCGCCACCTTTACCTTTCGGTTCAGGCACTGGCCTACTGCTAACTGGGCTTCTTCATAATACTGATTTTTCTTCACAGCAGGCGTTTTTTTGCTGGCAGGCTGTTCCTGCAGGCGCTTGGAAAGGTTTTCCAGCTCCCGCACAGAAGCGCCCTCCTTTGCTTTTTCCGCCCCTAGCCGCATGGCCTCCGGGGTTTTAAAGCTTAACAGCGTGCGGGCGTGGCCTGCTGTAATCTCCCCTCTTTCCAGCATCTCCTGCACATCCTCCGGAAGGTTTAAAAGCCGCAGGGAATTTGTTACGGCAGGGCGGGATTTGCCTACGGTCTGGGAGACTTCCTCCTGGGTGAAACCCTGCACATCTATCAGGGTTTGATACCCTCTGGCTTCTTCCAGGGGGCTTAAATCCTCCCGCTGCAGATTTTCAATCAGGGCAAAGAGCATTTCCTCCGCGTCTGTCATCTCCCGGATAACTGCCGGCACCTCGCTGATACCTGCCATCCGCGCTGCCCGCCAGCGGCGCTCGCCTGCCACGATGCGGTATCCCCCTGTGACCATGGGCCGCAGCAGCAGGGGCTGCAGCACCCCATGCTGGGCAATGGAATCTGCCAGCTCGGAAAGGGCTTCACTGTCAAACTCTTTTCTGGGCTGGTCCCGGTTTGGCTCTATCTCGCTGAGTTTTACGGCGACAGTGCCCTCGGCGCTCTCCGCTGTATTTTCCGCAAAGATTGTCTCAAAGCCCTTTCCCAGTCCCCTTTTTTTCATATGGCGAACCATCTCCTTTTCTCTTGGCATCCGGGCCAGCATTCTTACACCTTGCTCTTTATGATTTCCTGGGCCAACTCCCCGTAAGCTTTGGCGCCCCGGGAATTTTTATCATAGTACAGCACTGGCTGCCCAAAGCCCGGGGCCTCGGACAGACGGACAGCCCTGGGTATGACAGTTTTGAAAACCTTGCGGGGGAAGAATTTCTTCACTTCCTCCACCACCTGCTGGGTGAGGTTTAAGCGCCCGTCATACATGGTGAGCAGCACGCCTTCCAGCTCCAGGCGCTCGTTATACTGCCGCTTTACCCGGCGCACTGTGTTTATAAGCTGGGAAAGCCCTTCCAGAGCGTAAAACTCACACTGGATAGGAATGAGCACTGTGTCTGCACAGCTTAAGTCGTTGATAGTGATAAGGCCTAAAGAAGGAGGGCAGTCGATAATCACATAATCATATTCCCCCCGCACGCTGTCCAGGGCTTCCTTTAATTTGACCGCCCGGTTTTCCATGTTTGCAAGCTCCAGTTCCGCCGCAGCCAGATCCATGGTGGAGGGCAGAAGCCACAGGCCCTCGAATTCCGTCTGCACAATGGCGTCTTTAGCCTTTGCGCCGTTTATCATCACGTCATATATGCTTGCAGTGCAGTTCCGTTTATCCACGCCTACGCCGCTGGTGGAATTGCCCTGGGGGTCTGTATCTGCCAGCAGAACCTTTTTCTTCATACTTCCCAGCGCCGCCGCCAGATTTACGGCTGTGGTGGTTTTCCCCACGCCGCCCTTCTGGTTTGCCGCGCAAATAATCTTCCCCATGAAATGCCCCTTTCTTTTTGTGGCGGGAATTTTCCCGTTCTCTTATGATACCACAATTTCTGCCATTTTGAAAGCCCGAAACTGGCTTTCTCCCTTATTTTTTCAAAAATGTTTCATGTGAAACATGCTGGCGGCAGGAGAAATTTCCTGTTGTTTGCGGAGGAGCGCATAAGGAGTTTATAGTTCACGCAGTTCAAAAGAGGCAGAATACCTCTTTTGAACCAGGCGGCTCAGCCGTTCAACTTAAAAATTGGGATGTACCGATTTTTAAGTGCGTTTACGATAAAAAAGCAAGAAAGCCGCGGCATTGCTGCCCCGGCCTTCTCTGTGGGAAATGAATAAGGGAATGGGTTAAACTTGTACTCTGGTTAATTTAGGAATGCGCACTGTACACTCGATGTACTCCTCGGTTTCCTTCTTTTCTGTGTGCGCCTGGATGCCCGCGGTTTTCATAGCGTCCACCGCGTGGTCGATGGTGTTGATAAAGAGCCGGATATCTTTTGCCACAAAGGTTCGCCTTGCTTTACCCTTTTGCTCTTTTGGCTTCATAGATTCCGCCACAAGGGCTTCTGTTTGGGAAACGTTCAGTCCCCGGGCAATAACCGTATGCAGGATTTTCCGCCTTATCTCTATATCGTCTATACGCAGCAGCGCCCTTGCGTGGCGCTCTGTCAGGTTGTTTGCAAGTATGTCATGCTGTTCCTCAGCGCTCAGCTTTAAAAGCCGCACCTTATTTGCCAGATATGACTGGCTCATACCCAGGCGCCTTGCGGCCTCCTCCTGGGTTATGTTCCACTCCCGCAAGAGGCTTGCAATGGCAGCGGCCTGCTCGAACATTTGCAAGTCCCGGCGCTGGACATTTTCCAGCAGGGCCAAAACCGCGCTGTCCTCTGGCTCGCAGTCCGCCAGGATAGCAGGGATTTCTTTTATCCCGGCCAGCTTGCAGGCGCGCAGCCGCCTTTCCCCTGCCACCAGATAATACGTGCCGTTTTCCCGGCGCACTGTCACCGGCTGCAAAAGGCCGTTTTCTATAATGCTCTGGGCCAGGCCTTTCAGTTCTTCTTCCTGGAACACCTTTCTGGGCTGGGAGGGGTTTGGCTGGATTTTGGCTGTAGGCAGTTTCATCAGCTTAAGCTTGTCCTTAAAAAACATCTGCCGCCCCCCTTTCGTGTCTTTATTCTATCACGAAAGACATGCATGGTTTGCTGAAAAATGTCGGCTGGAAAAAAATTACAGGTATTTTTTAAAGCCTTTTGCCTCTATAAAGCCCAGGGCATGATAAAACTTGTGGGCGCCTGCCCGTTCCAGGCCGGAGACAAGGATTTCATAGTGGCAGTCCATTTCCCTGCCCCAGCGTTCAATTTCTGCAAACATCTGCCTGCCCACGCCTTTTCCCTGATAAGCTTCCAGCACCGCCACATTCTCTATCAGCAGGATGGGCCTGCCGTCATCGCAGATATCTTCAAAAACTACTCCCAGCAGACTGCCGCAGAGAGTGCCTGTTTCGGGGTCAAAGGCTGCCAGCAGGTATTTCTGGGGATCCTGCCGCAGCTTTTCTATTAAGCTTGCCATTTTTTCCAGATTCGTGCTTTTCTCGCTGATAACCTGCATAACTTTATCCATTGCCTCTACATCGGAAGCAATGGCTTCCCGCATACTATACTTCATGCTATTTGCCATTATGATACAGGATACGCATAAAGAAAAAGGAAGGGCCTTTCTGCGTCCGGTATCAATCCTTTCCCTGTATTTTTATCACTGTCAAAAAATATGAATCTAGCTTGCCTGATATTCCCCTTTACAAGGGATGTTTGGTGATGGTGCCGCCATGACGGGGATACCCTTTGGGAGTAAAGCTTTTTTTCTGCACTACAATCAAATTCCGCTCCCCGGCATCAAATTCTGTTACTGGCGCCAGCCTCACTTCATCACCTCCCAGAATATGCAGGGCGTTTCCAGCCGCTGCCAGCTCCTCCCCTGCTCCAGGGCCTTTCATGGCTATAAAGAAGCCTTTCATCTTTACCAAAGGCAGGCAGTATTCACAAAGCACAGGCAGAGGGGCAACAGCCCGGGCTGTTGCCATATCAAAGCTTTCCCGCAGCTTTTTATCCAGGCCCGCTTCCTCCGCCCGTTTATGAATACGGGTGCTGGAAAGGCCTAAAGCTTTGCAAACTTCTTCCAGAAAAATCAAACGCTTATTTAAGCTGTCCAGCAAGGTAAGATGAATGTCAGGCCGCATAATTTTCAGAGGAATGCCGGGAAATCCCGCCCCAGTGCCTACGTCTATCACCTTTGCCCCTTGCTTTATAGAACATGCCGGCAGCAGGCTTAAGCTGTCCAGAAAATGCTTTTCCACAATTTCTTTTGGTTCTGTAATAGCGGTCAGGTTTACTTTTTCATTCCATTCCAACAAAAGTTCCATATAACGCTGGAAAGCTTCAGCCTGCCTTTCTCCCAGCTTTATGCCCATGTCCTTTGCCCGCTGCCGCAGCAGGCCGCGGATGTCTTCCGCCATGCTTCATTCCTCCCTTGCCTTTCCATTTTCAGATGCCAGCCAGATGAGCAGCACAGAAATATCTGCCGGGCTTACGCCAGAAATCCGACCTGCCTGCCCAATGTTCTCAGGCTGCACCTGATTCAGCTTTTCTACCGCTTCCAGGCGCAGGCCCTTTAAGCCGGCGTAATCCATATTCCTGGGCAGAGCTTTTTTCTCCAGCCGCCGCATTTCTTCAATGGAAGCCTTTTGCCTGCGGATATACCCCTCGTATTTCAACTCAATCTCCACATTTTCCAGCACAGCATAAGGCAGGCTGGGACGGGTTGGATCTACCGGCTCTAAATCCGCATAGGTGATTTGAGGCCTGCGCAGCAAATCCGCCAGGCGCACCCCTGTGGCGACAGGGGATGTTTCACGTGAAACAAGTATGCTGTTCAGGGCTTCGCTGGGCGGCAGGGTGGTGGAAAGGGCACGCTTCAACTCAGCCTTTTTCTGTTCCTGCTTTCTGGTAAAGCGTTCCCAGCGGCTGTCGGATATCAGGCCGATTTCCCGGCCTATAGGGGTTAGCCGCTCGTCAGCATTGTCCTGGCGCAGCACCAGACGGTATTCCGAACGGGAGGTCATCATCCGGTAGGGATCGCTTGCCCCTTTGGTGATTAAATCGTCAATCAGCGTGCCAATATAGGATCCGGCCCTGTCCAGTACTAGCCGATCCTTCCCCTGGAGTTTCCGAGCCGCGTTAATTCCTGCTACTAAGCCTTGGGCGGCAGCTTCCTCATAGCCGGAACTGCCATTAAACTGCCCTGCTCCATAAAGGCCGGGAAATGCCCGGAACTCCAAAGACGCATCTAACTCTAAGGGATCGCAGCAGTCATACTCAATAGCATAGGCTGTGCGCATAATCTGCACCCGCTCCAAACCAGGGATAGTCTGATAAAAAGCCTGCTGGACTTCCTCAGGCAGGGAAGAACTCATGCCCTGCAAATACATTTCCTCTGTGTGCAGGCCGCAAGGCTCAATAAAAAGCTGATGGCGGGGTTTATCCGGGAAGCGCATGATTTTATCCTCAATGCTGGGGCAATACCGGGGGCCAATGCCTTCTATCATGCCCCCGTAGAGAGGGGAACGCCGGATATTTTCCAGAATAACCTGCTTTGTCTTGTCATTTGTCCAACTGATGTGGCAGACTGTCTTATTCTGAAGCGGCTCTTCCGTATCATAGGAGAAGGGCACCACTGGCTCGTCTCCAAGCTGCACCTCCAGGCCGCTGAAGTCGATGGAAGATTTCAGCACCCGGGCAGGAGTGCCCGTTTTAAACCTGCGCAGGGAAATCCCCAGCCTGCGCAGGGAATCGGGCAGAAAGGCAGAGGGGAACATGCCGTCGGGGCCGCTTTCATAGGACACCTCTCCCACAAAGATTTTACCGCCTAAAAAGGTGCCTGTGCAGAGGATGACAGCTCCAGCACGGTATACGGCCCCCAGCCGGGTGGTCAGCAGCCAGACCTCCCCTTCCCGGCGCAAATCCACCACTTCTCCCTGCTTCAACTCCAGGTTTGGGCACTGCTCCAGTTTATGCTTCATAATTTGGGCATACTGGTTCCGGTCTATCTGGGCACGGAGCGAATGGACAGCCGGACCTTTACCCAGGTTCAGCATTCGGCTCTGTAAAGTGCAGGCGTCTGCCGTCCGGCCCATCTCCCCACCCAGAGCGTCTATTTCCCGCACCAAGTGCCCCTTTGCCGTACCGCCAATGCTGGGGTTGCAGGGGCAGTTTCCCACAGCGTCCAGGTTGATGGTGAATACTACTGTATGTGCCCCCAGCCGGGCGGCGGCAAGGCCCGCTTCGATTCCCGCGTGGCCTGCACCCACAACTGCCACATCTATAGTCCCCGCCTCATAAGTCATAGCTGCGCCTCCTTTCAAAGGCAGTTCCAGCACTGCTATTCCGCTGCCACTGCAAAACTTTTTCCCCCATAAGAAACCGCGTCACCAGGACGCAGCTTTTTGCCCCGCATAGTGCAGATATCTCCATTTACCTCCACTTCGCCGCCTTGTATTACAAATTTAGCCTGGCCGCCTGTGTCTACCATGCCTGTCAGCTTTAAAAAGGAATCCAGGCGGATAAATTCTGTTGTTATCTGAATAGTTTCCAAATGTATCTTTCCTTTCTTTGAAAGCCGCGAGACGCTTCTCACCTGCCGCCCTGACGGCTCATGGCAACCGCCCCGCACTCCGCAAATGCTTTTTCAAAAAAGTTGATTCTAAAACCCACTGCAAAAAAAGCGGCCCCAAAGGAGCCGCCTTTTTACAATCAATCGTTCTTCAAGCGCACTGGCAGCACCAGAAACAAGAAGCTTTCCCCTTCCTTGGGCATAACTTTCATAGGGCTTAAAGGCCCGCTTAACTGCACCCGGACCTCGTCGCACTCTGTATTGCGCAGTGCGTCCAGCAGATAACGGTTATTAAAGCCGATTTCCACATCGTCTCCGGTCAGGTTTACCTCCAACTGGTCGCTTGCCCGGCCCATGGAGGTTGTACACAACAGCTTGATTTCATTCTGGGAGAACATACAACGGATTGGGCTTTTCAGCCTGTCTGTAATCAAGAGGGAAACACGCTCCACGCTCTCAATGGCCTCCCGGGTGCGCATGACCACCTCGGTTTTGCCATCCGCGGGAATAGCCGCCTTGTAATTTAAAAATTCCCCTTCCAGCAGGCTGGAAATAACGGTATAGTGATCGGCATTGAATAAAATATGCCTGCTGCCTACAGATATGGAGACAGATTCCTCCGCGTCCTTTAAAAGCCGCAAAAGCTCGGAAAGGGTTTTCCCTGGCACCACAAAGGAAAGATCCGCGTCAAAATCCACCTGCTCTGTGCGCTTGGCTAAGCGGTAGCCGTCTACAGACACTACGTCCAGCCTGCCGCCCTCCAGGCTGAACAGGCTTCCCTGGTGGATAGGTTTAGCATCGCTTTCTGCTACGGCAAACACAGTTTGCCGGATCATGCTTTTCAGCACATGAGCGGGAAGCTGAATGGCAGTGGCGTCTGTCAGCTTGGGAAGCTCTGGGAACTCCACAGCAGGGATGCCGATAATGGAAAACAAGCTGTAACCGCTTTCAATGGAAGCCATGTTTTTCTCGTCTACGGCTACTGTAATAGAATCATCTGGGGTGCGGCGCACAATATCGGAAAATATCTTGGCACTGAGCACAGACTTTCCCGGTTCCTCTACCTGGGCGGGAATAGTAGTGGTGATGCCCAGCTCTAAATCATAAGCGCAAAGCTCCAGCTCCCCTTCCCCGGCAGAGAGCAGGATGCCCTCTAAGGCGGGAATGGAGGTTTTCGTGGAGACTGCCCGCTGAATGTTGGACACAGCTTCTGTGATGTGGCTTTTCTGTACGGTAAATTTCATAAACGCATAGCCCTTCTCTCTATAATAAAATTTCATTGCCTGCTTTTATCCAGGAACAGCATTCCGCCTTTTCGTATACGCCTACCCGGCAGTTTTCCACTTGAAGTCCTTTTCCCGCTGTAAGAAGGAAATCCCTTCTCCTATTCTTTCTTTATATGTGTAGATTTAGAAGTAATAGTAGGGGCTGTGGAAAAGTGGAAAAAGGGAAAATTTGGCATGACAGCGCGGTTTGCTCTCTCAAGATTTTCCAAAAGCCCATGTGGAATGATTTTGCGGCTTGTGGAAAGGGAAAGTTATTTTCCACGGCCTGTTTATACGCTGTTAGTGGAATGTGGTGGAAACTGTGGAAAAGCTTGTCCCGGCTTTTTGGGATTGTGGAAAGTTTTCCAGGGGGCAGGAAGCCTTATCCGGATGGGATTCTTAAGAAAATGATTCTCTATAAGCGGGTTCCAAGGGGGGCCTTTGGTCACCGGAGGCCTCCTAGCGGCTGCGGATGTTTTTAATGATATCGTCTACTGTGTCCCGGGTGCGGGGATCCCGCTCCAGCTTTGACTCCATCTGGCGCAGGGCATATACAATAGTAGAGTGATCCCGCCCGCCAAAGGTCTGGCCGATTTCCACCATGGACATCTGGGTAATTTCCCGCACAATATAAATGGAAACCTGCCGGGCAGTGGAAATCACAGAATTGCGCTTTTGGGAGCGGATGTCCTCCGGGGCCACCAGATAAGTGCGGGCTACCTCTTCAATAATCTTGTCCACTGTGACAGGGGTGGGCTGGCTGTTGTTCATAATGTCGCTGATGGCTGACTGGGCTGTAGCCACATTGATGGGCTTGTTTTCCAGCAGGTGGAAGGCCCGCAGCTTCTTAACCGCCCCTTCTAATTGTCGCACATTGCTTTTCAGGCGGTTGGCAATATATTCGCTGACATTTTCCGGAATGGTGAAATCCATGGAAGCGGCTTTCCTGTTGATAATGCTGATCCTTGTCTCATAGTCCGGCGGCTGGATATCTGCCGTCAGGCCCCACTCAAAGCGGGTTTTCAGCCTGTCCTCCAGGGTGGCAATGTCTTTAGGAGGCCTGTCCGAGGTGAGGATAATCTGCTTTTTCGCCTCGTGCAGGGTGTTGAAGGTGTGGAAGAATTCCTCCTGGGTGGAGTTTTTCCCGGCGATGAACTGCACGTCGTCTATCAGCAGCAGATCCGCACTGCGGTATTTGGCCCGCAGGGCAGCAGTGGTGCCCCGGGCAATGGCGTCTATAATTTCATTCGTGAAGTCCTCGCTTTTGACATACACCACGCTGCGATCCGGGAAGTTCCGCATAAACTCCTTGGAGACAGCGGAAAGCAGGTGGGTTTTCCCCAGGCCGGAGTTCCCGTAAATAAAGAGGGGATTGTACAGGAGGGCAGGCTTTGCCGCCACAGCCTGACAGGCCGCGTGGGCAAAACGGTTGGACGGGCCTACCACAAAAGTGTCGAAGGTCAGCTCATAGCTGTCGTCATCCGGCGCCGGGGTTTCCTGTTTTGCAGGAGCGTCTGCCTGGGGCACCACCAGGGAAAGCTGGATAGGCGCGCCGAAAACGGACTCAAAGGCCCTGTTCAGCACATCCGCATAGCCCCGCAGCAGGGTCTGCATGTGAAACTCGTTGGGAGCCTCAATGGTGGCCACATTGTTTTCAAAATCAAGGGATACGGGCTTTAAACTGCTGAACCAGGTTTTATAGGCCACGCCCGTTATCTGGGACTTGCAGTATTCGCAAATCAGCTCCCAAGCTTGCTCAAAAGAATCCAAAAGTCATACCCTCCAAAGCTATCCCCCGAAAAAGCGCCTTCACCCAGGGAAAAGCCTTTGCAGGGCTTCTCCCGGCGCTGGGGATGTAATTTCCCGAAATATATACCAGTATACCATACGGCAGTTTCTTTTTCAAATTTTTTTGCGCGCTTCCTTGTTTTTTCCACATACACAATATCCTGTGTGGAAAAGGAGAAAAGCCGCGAATGGCGGGCAGATTTTGAAGAGGAACAGGGGAAAAGCGGGAAACCCCCGCAAAAAAACCTTTTTTCTCCTGGGTAAGGGAAAAAATTGTGTTGACATAAAGGGCGGATGTAAGGTATAATGCTAAATTGCAAGGGAAAGCAGCCCGAAAGGAGGGGTTTACCTATGCTGAGAACCTATCAGCCCAAGAAGCTTCACAGGAAGAAGGAGCATGGCTTCCGGAAAAGAATGTCCGACAGGAACGGGCGCAAGGTGCTTGCACGCCGCAGGGCAAAAGGCAGAGCACGTCTTTCTTATTAACCCAGCAGGGCGGCCTGAGCAGGGGATTTCTGCCCCTTTCCGGCAAGTTCCAGAGACAGAGTATTTTGGCGGATGTGGGGTTTTAAGTTCCTGCCGCCTGAGCCTTATGCCCTTAAAGGTCACCCTGGTGTGGCCTTTCTTTGTTTATGCTTTTTTCCTGCCGGCAGGGAAGCCGGCACTCTCTTTACCTATTCTTGTTATGTCATGGCGGTTTTTATGGAAAAGATACTCCCCATCACGCGCAACAATGATTTCCGCAGGGCTTATAAAAGGGGAAAAAGCCATGTGTCCCCCCTTTTGGTGGCTTATGTGCTGAAGAACCGCCTAGGCTGTACCCGGGTGGGCATTACCACCAGCAAAAAAATCGGGAACGCTGTGGTGCGCAGCCGCGCCCGCCGGGTACTGCGGGAGGCATACCGGGGGCTTATTGGCCGGGTAAAGCCGGGGTATGATCTGGTGTTTGTGGCCCGGGGCCGCACGCCTGCCGCCAAAAGCACCCAGGTGCAGAGGCATATGGAAAGGCAGCTTATGGCTGCCGGTATCCTGGAGGAAGGGGAAAAGCCATGCTGAAAGCAGCCCTCTTAGGGCTTATCCGCTTTTACAGGGCCTATATCTCCTCCCATAAGGCCGGGCCTACCTGCAAGTTTATCCCCACCTGCTCCCAGTATGGCCTGGAGGCGGTGGAACGCTTCGGCGCTTTAAAAGGCGGGGCGCTTACGCTGTGGCGGGTTCTGCGGTGCAACCCCTGGGGCCGGGGCGGGTATGATCCGGTGCCGGAAAAGAAGGAAAAGCAAAAAAGGCAGAAATAATCTCAATTTTGATGTTTACAGTACGCGCGGTTTCCTTTATAATGGACAAGGGAAGAAAGCCCGCCAAAAAGGAAGATAAAGAAGGGATCTTTAAAAGCACATGGGAATATTTAATTTTTTTGGAAGCATCCTTGGCTACCTGCTCTGGTTTCTATACACCATCTTTAAAAACTATGGCATAGCTATTATCCTGTTTACCGTTATCTTAAAGATCGTCATGTTCCCCATGAGCCTGAAGCAGCAGAGAAGCATGGCTTCCCAGGCAAAGCTTGCGGAAAAGCAGCGGGAACTGCAGAAAAAGTATGCCAACAATAAGCAGAAATATAATGATGAGCTGATGAAGATCTATGAGAAGGAGGGAGTAAACCCCAGCAGCGGGTGCCTTACTACCCTGCTCCCCTTCCCCATCATGCTGGGTATATTCTACTCTGTAGCGTATCCCCTCTCCAATACCCTGCACATTGCCAGTGAGACGGTGGCCCTCGCAACGGATTATATCTCGAAAATCCCTGGGGTTGTCTCTCTGGGAGGCTATACGGAGTTGGAAATCATCCGGAATTTTGACGTGCTCCGGGATAACCTGACCATGTTTACCCAGGCGGATGTGGCGAAAATTGAGTTTTTCTCCCAGGGCTTCCGCTTCTGCGGCCTGGATTTGCTCTCCACCCCCCAGGGCAGCGGCTTTGCTTCCCTTTTGTGGATAATCCCGGTACTCTCCCTGGTGACAAGCTTTGCCTTCCAGTTTTATACCATGCGCGCAACCGGCGCGCCCCAGGGCCAGCAGCAGGGCTGCATGAAGGTGATGATGTATGCGCTGCCTTTGATGAGCGTATACTGGTCGTACATTTTCCCGGCGGCTGTAGGCCTTTACTGGGTTATTTCCTCTCTGGCAGGCTTTTTGCAGACCCTTATTACAAACAAGTTCTTCAGCGTCAACCATATGACCGCTATGGCGGAGGCCCGCCGCGCGGCATCCCTCTATGAGGCGGAGGCTGCGGTGCGTCCCCTTTCCGCCTCTGCCCAGAAGCAGATAGCGGATAAGCTGGCGCAGTCCCCCCAGCAGGCAGAGGCCAAAGAAGGGGCAAGGCAGCAGAATAAAGGGAAAAAGAAGAAAAAAAGCTCTTCCTCAGGAGATACCACCTCCTATATGGGAAGTAAAAAGTAAGCGGGATTTGAGCCGTTATCCAGTAAAAGGAGTGCTTGACATGACAAGAGAAGCAATCGCAAAGGGCGAGACTGTAGAAATAGCTTTTGCTAACGCCTGCCGGGAGCTGGGTGTGGACACCACCGAGGCGGAATGCGATATCCTGGAAATGCCCACCAAGAAAACCCTGGGCCTTTTTGGCGGCAGTCCTGCTAAGGTGCGGGCCTATATTGAGGAGCCGGATGTGCATGATCCTGTAACAGAAGCCACCCAGTACCTGCAAAGCGTGCTGGCAGCCATGGGCCTGCCGGATGTGGGCATTGAGGTGCGCGAGGAGGAAAGCGGCGCGGCCCTTACCTTGAGCGGCGAGGATTTAGGCTTTATTATCGGGCACCGGGGGGAAACCCTGGACGCTTTGCAGTATCTTTCCTCCCTGGTGGCAAACCATGTGGAAGGGGCTTATTTCCGCCTGACCCTGGACGTAGGGAATTACCGGGAAAAGCGCAAAGAAACCCTGGAGGCCCTGGGCCGCAAAATGGCATACCGCGCTGTGAAATCCGGGCGCAATTCCTCTTTGGAGCCTATGAACCCCTACGAGCGGCGCATTATCCATACGGCTGTCCAGTCTGTGGAGGGCGCTAAGTCCTGGAGCGAAGGAGAGGATTTGGGCCGGCATGTGGTGATAGGGCCTGAGGGCGGCGAGCGCCCCCAGCGCAGGGACAGCCGCAGGGGCCAGAACGGCGGTCGCAGGAACTTTGACCGGGATCGCAGGGGGCCTCGTCCCGGCAGATCTCCCCAGCAAAGCCCTGCCCCCCGGGCGGAGGGGCCTAAGTCTGACGATCCCGGCGCGCCTATCTACGGGAAAATTGAGGTTAAAAAATAGAGTTTACAAGGGGCGGCCTATGGGCAAGCCCCTTTTCCATGAATTTATGAGGGCATGAAAGGAAGGAAAACCTGATGCACCTGGAAAAAACCATTGCCGCCATTTCTACGGCGGAAGCTCCCGGGGGAATCGGCATTGTGCGCGTCTCTGGCCCGGAAGCGCTTTTAATAGCGGACAGAGTTTTTAAGGCCAAAAACGGCGGATCCCTTTCTGAGGCCAGGGGATATACCGCCAGGCTTGGCGGGGCTTTTACGCAGGACGGGGAAAAATTGGATGACGTGGTGGCTTTGGTGTTCCGCGCTCCCAAAAGCTATACAGGGGAGGATGTGGCGGAGCTTTCCTGCCATGGCGGGCTGTATGTTACCCGCCGGCTGCTGCGGGAGGTGCTTGCTTCTGGGGCTGTGCCGGCGGGGCCGGGGGAATTTACCCGGCGGGCCTATCTCAACGGGAAGATGGATTTGGCCCAGGCGGAAGCTGTTATGCAGCTTATCGGCGCCAGCGGCGAGCAGGCTGCCCGGGCGGCCCAGGCCGCCAGCGGCGGGGCGCTGTCCCGGAAAATGAGGGGGATGCGGGAAAGCCTGAAGGGGACGGCGGCACAGCTTGCCGCCTGGGCGGATTTCCCCGATGAGGATGTGCCGGAGGTGGAAAACAAGCCTTTGCTGGAGGCCCTGGAGGGATATATCCAGGCGCTTTCCGCTTTGCTGCGGGGCTTTGAGCAGGGGAAGGCCTTCCGGGAAGGGGTGGACACAGTGATCTGCGGCAGGCCCAACGCAGGGAAGTCTACCCTGATGAATCTGCTTGCCGGGTGCAGCCGCTCGATTGTCACAGAATATCCCGGCACTACCCGGGACATTATTGAGGAAACCGTGCTGGTAGGCGGCGTGCCCCTGCGCCTTGCAGACACAGCCGGACTGCGGGAAACAGAGGATCCAGTGGAGCAAATCGGCGTGCAGGCCGCCCGGGAGCGCATGGGTACAGCCCAGCTTGTGCTGGCAGTGTTCGATTCCTCCCAGCCCCTTGCAGAGGAGGACGCTGCCCTTATTGAAACTTTGGAAAAAACGCGCTCTATTGCCGTTATCAATAAAACAGACCTGCCTTCTTCCGGCATACAGCAGAAAATTGAGGAAAGCTTTGCACACACAGCCTGCATTTCAGCGGCAACGGGCCAGGGCCTTTCCGAACTGGAAAAGGCAATTGGGCAGGTGCTGGGCACAGCGGATTTTAATCCTGCGGCAGGCATCCTTTCCACAGAGCGCCAGCGGGCAGACGCGGCCCGGGCCAAGGCAGCTTTGGAGGAAGGAGCCAGCGCTTTGAAAATGGGCATGACTTTAGACGCGGTTACAGTGTGCGTGGAAGAGGCCCTTTCCGCCCTCTATGCCCTTACCGGGGAGAACGCGGCAGAAGAAATTGTGGATGAGGTTTTTTCCACGTTCTGCGTGGGAAAATGAAAAGGATAAAATTTGTTTTCGGGTCAACCATTCCCACAGGGGATGGATCCCCTTCTTTTAAAAAGGGGTTGTGGGAGTTTGAGGGCAAAGCCCTCAGGGCCGCCCTCCGGCAGGAAAGGGATGCGTTATGTATATTACACGCCTTACAACAGAAAATTTCCGGAACCTGTCTGACACAGAACTGCTTCCCTGCCAGGGAGTCAACGTGATTTACGGCGGCAACGCCCAGGGCAAGACAAACCTTTTAGAGGCCTTATGGCTATTTACAGGGGGACATTCCTTTCGGGGTTCCAAAGACGGGGAGCTGCCCCGGCTCATGGAAACAGGAGAGGGGAACAGCCCCCGGGCTTCCCTCTCCTTGGAATTTTACAGCGAGGGCCGTATGCAGGCGGCTTCTTTGCACATTGAGAACGGGCGGCGCAGTTCTGTGATAAACGGGGTGAAGAAAAAGACGGGATCCGCCCTGGTGGGGAAGGTGCGGGGGGTTATCTTTTCCCCGGAGCACCTGCTGCTGGTTAAGGAAGGGCCTTCCCGCCGCCGGAATTTCATAGACGGGGCATTGTGCCAGTTAAAGCCCGGCTATGCAGGGCTTTTAAGCGTTTTCCAGCGGGCGCTGCTCCAGCGCAATGCCCTTTTGAAAGATTTGGTGCGCTTTCCAGAGCTTGCGGATACCCTGGATGTGTGGGACGCCCGCTTTGCAAAGCTGGGGGGCGAGGTGACGGCAGAGCGCTGGGCCTATGTTCAGCGGCTTTCCCCGAAGCTTGCGGAAATTTACAGCGGCATTTCCAAGGGCCGGGAGGAACTGGAGGTTTTTTATGCCCCTTCTGTGAAAATGGAAGGGGATATCACCCGCCAGCAGGCAGAGCAGGCCCTTCTCACAGAACTCTCCCGCACCCGGCGGGCAGACATCCGGGCAGGCTTCACCACCGCTGGGCCGCATCGGGACGATTTGGAGGTGCGCTTAAATGGGGTTTCAGCCCGATCCTTTGGATCCCAGGGGCAGCAGCGCAGCGCGGTTTTAGCCCTAAAGCTGGCAGAGGCAGAGGCCCTTTCCCAACTGACCGGGGAAACGCCAGTGGTGCTTTTGGATGACGTGATGAGCGAGCTGGACGGGAGCCGCCAGGATTATCTTTTAAACCATCTGCATGGCAGGCAGGTTTTCATCACCTGCTGCAGCCCGGAAACTGTCAGCCTGATGGAAACAGGCAGGCGCTTCCGGGTGGAAGGGGGCTGTGTGGAAACAGAGGAGGTATAAGCTGTGTATCTGCATCTGGGACAGGATACAGTAGTGCGCACCAGCAGCATTATCGGGGTGTTTGATCTGGACAACACTACAGTGTCCAAGCACACCCGGTCTTTTCTGGCCAAGGCCCAGCAGGAGGGCCGGGTGGTAAACGTGTCGGCAGAGCTGCCAAAATCTTTTATCCTGTGCGCGGAAGAAGGGGTGCAGCGGGTTTACCTTTCCCAGCTTGCCCCGGTGACGCTTTTGAAACGAAGCAGGCATTTTTTGCTGTAATAGTATTCCTGGAGACAATGGAAAGCATATATCCCAAGTAGCCCAAGCTTTTTATGTTTGGAACATAATGCTGTTAGGGAAAGGAGCAGGATATGAAAATTCTGGTAACAGGGGGCACTGTGTTCGTAAGCAAATATGCGGCCCAATATTTTGCCCAAAAGGGCCATGAGGTGTTTGTCCTCAACCGTGGCACCCGGCCTCAGGTTCCGGGAGTTACCCTGCTGAAGGCTGACCGGCACAGTTTGGGGGATATTCTTAAACCCCACCGATTTGACGCAGTGCTGGACATCACTGCCTACAGCGGAGCAGACGTGGAGAACCTCCTTGCAGGCTTGGGGGAATTTGATCAGTATATCCTCGTCAGCTCCAGCGCTGTATATCCCCAAACCCTGCCCCAGCCTTTCCAGGAGGATATGCCCTTAGGGGAGAACATCCACTGGGGCGGCTATGGCATGGGGAAGATAGAGGCGGAGAAGGTTTTGGCAGGAAAAGTCCCAGGGACATATATCCTGCGGCCGCCTTATCTCTACGGCCCCATGAACAATGTATACCGGGAGGCTTTTGTTTTTGACTGCGCGGAGCAAGACAGGCCTTTTTACCTGCCTGGAGAGGGGAAGCTGCCCCTGCAGTTTTTCCATATAGAGGATTTGTGCCGTTTTATGGAACTGCTATTGGAAAAGCGGCCTCGGAAGCGGGTTTACAATGTGGGCAATCCGAAGGCCGTAACGGTTGCGGAATGGGTTAAGCTTTGCTATGGAGCGCTGGGAAAGGAGCCTGCATCTATATCCGTGCCGGGGGATGTGCCCCAACGCAGCTATTTTCCCTTCTTAAACTATGCGTACAGCCTGGAGGTGAGCGCCCAGCAAATGCTGATGCCTGCCCTCAGAGATCTGAGGACGGGCCTGGAGGAAGCGTATAGTTGGTATAAAGAACACAAAGAGGAAGTGCGCGCAAAGCCCTTGCTGGCTTTCATAGAGGAAAACCTGAACGCAAAATAAAACAAGCACCCGCCTGCAAGTGTATCGCAGGCGGGTGCTGAAGGTTTTAGGGTCAAGCTCTTTAAAGA
>NZ_JAYMNQ010000003.1:0-32500 GCF_036941085.1 Acutalibacter sp. JLR.KK004 | reverse complement strand
AGTCTTGTGTATATCTTCGGCGCCCGTACCGCAAACCGACACAGGTAGACAGGAAGAGGATTCTAAGGCCAACGGGAGAAGGGTAGTTAAGGAACTCGGCAAATTGATCCCGTAACTTCGGAAGAAGGGATGCCACAGCAATGTGGCCGCAGAGAATAGGCCCAGGCGACTGTTTATCAAAAACACAGGTCTCTGCTAAATCGAAAGATGAAGTATAGGGGCTGACACCTGCCCGGTGCTGGAAGGTTAAGAGGAGATGTGCAAGCATTGAATTGAAGCCCCAGTAAACGGCGGCCGTAACTATAACGGTCCTAAGGTAGCGAAATTCCTTGTCGGGTAAGTTCCGACCCGCACGAATGGTGTAACGATCTGGGCACTGTCTCAATTACCCGCCCGGCGAAATTGTAGTACCGGTGAAGATGCCGGTTACCTGCGACAAGACGGAAAGACCCCATGGAGCTTTACTGCAGCTTAATATTGGGTTTCGATAATTTATGTACAGGATAGGTGGGAGGCAGCGAACTGCGGGCGCCAGCTTGCAGGGAGCCAACCTTGGGATACCACCCTTAGGTTGTTGGAATTCTAACCTGCGGCCATGAATCTGGCCGGGGGACATTGTTAGGCGGGCAGTTTGACTGGGGCGGTCGCCTCCAAAAAGGTAACGGAGGCGCTCAAAGGTCAGCTCAGCACGGATGGAAACCGTGCCTTTGAGTGTAAACGCATAAGCTGGCCTAACTGCGAGGATGACGGTCCGAGCAGTAACGAAAGTTGGAGTTAGTGATCCGGCGGTAGAGAGTGGAATTGCCGTCGCTCAACGGATAAAAGCTACCCTGGGGATAACAGGCTGATCTCCCCCAAGAGTTCACATCGACGGGGAGGTTTGGCACCTCGATGTCGGCTCATCACATCCTGGGGCTGTATTCGGTCCCAAGGGTTCGGCTGTTCGCCGATTAAAGTGGTACGCGAGCTGGGTTCAGAACGTCGTGAGACAGTTCGGTCCCTATCTGTCGTGGGCGCAGGATATTTGAGGAGAGCTGTCCTTAGTACGAGAGGACCGGGATGGACACACCTCTGGCGCACCAGTTGTTCCGCCAGGAGCACGGCTGGGCAGCTATGTGTGGAACGGATAAACGCTGAAAGCATCTAAGCGTGAAGCCGCCTCCAAGATTAGATATCCCATAGCGTAAGCTAGTAAGGCCCCTTGTAGACTACAAGGTTGATAGGCTGCGTGTGTAAGCATGGCAACATGTTCAGCTTGGCAGTACTAATAGGCCGAGGGCTTGACCATAGTCTTTTTCTTGAGCACCTGCTTTGGTGCCTCCGCTTCCAGCTTTATTCAGTTTTTAGGGTACAAACCCAATAAAAACTCATCCATTTGGATGGGTTTTTTGGTTTTCGGGAAGGAAAATGGGTCGATGATGCAAGCGGTGGTTTTTAAACTGGGCGGCATGTTTATGGATATACTAGGGTGTCCCCGTTTTGTGAACAGTATTTTACATTGACTTCTTTCCTGCCCCGTGTTATACTATGAAATATAGAATTGTACTGGGCAAGGCAACATGGCAGCGTCCAAGCACATCGCGTGGTATTGGGAAGATGTGTCGAGGGCGTTTTTTTGTTATCTTGTAGAAGCCGAAAAAGCGCGGATTTTGTATCCCCGTTTTTTCTGAATGTACATACCGTAAAACATTGAGAAGGGAGCGGCACAGGGTCTGCTTGGAAAATTATATGGGCAGGCCCTGTGCTGCATGGTGATGATTTTGGAAAAGGATTATATTGTACGTAGAATAGACCCTAATACACCCCGCCGGCTTCTCAGGCGGCCTCCGCGCCGGCGGCGGCCCAGAGGCAGGCTTCCGCTGGGCTTGCTGGCGGGAGCGGCTGCTTTAGTTGTGCTGGTTGTGGTATTGGTCTTAGTCCTTACTTCGAAAAAGGGGAAGGAGGAAAAGCCTGATGAGCTTTCCTCCCTGCCCTCTCAGGCCAGCGTTTTTTCCCAGCCTGTGGAGGTTGATTCTGTCCCTGAAAGCCAGCCAGAGCCGGAGTCTTCCATGCCGGAACAAGAAGCCCCGGATGGTGAACCAGAGGATTTTGACTCTATGGTAGTGGTGGGTGATACCGGATATGCCTGTTATAAGTTTTCTCAGGAACAGGCCATTGCCTATATTGAGCTGGTAAGCTATGGGGCAAGCATCCTGCCGGAATCTGTTACCCTCTATGATATGATAGTGCCTACCAGCCTGGATGTTTTGCTGCCGGAAAGCTATATCACAGAGTATGAAATTGACAGTTCCGACCAGCGTAAAGCTATTGAGGAATATATCTATCCATCCATTCAGAACCTGAATGAAGAAGTGAAAACCGTCTCTCTTTTTGACCCTTTACGCATGCATTGCAATGAATACATATATCTGCGCAGCGACCGCTGCTGGACGCAGTTAGGCGCTTATTATGCCTATGTGGAGTTTTGCAAAGCTGCTGGCCTTACCCCCACAGATTTGGAGAACTTTGAGGAAAGAAACTATGAGGGATACCTGGGCGGCTTTTACAATATGACTGCAAGCGATGCAATGGGGTCAAACCCAGATACCATTACAGCTTACCATTCCTCTGCTGACGCTTCATTCTCTTATATCAGCCAGGACGGGGAAAGAGGAGAGAACTGGCCTGTTATCCAAAGCGGGGATTCCTACAGCTCCAGTATGCTGAACCTGATTTTTATGGCAGGAGGGCAGGCCTATTCGGAAATTGTCAACCATGATTTAGATGACGGCTCCACCTGCTTGGTCGTGGCGGATTCCATGGGCAGCACCTTTACGCCTTTCCTGGTAGACCATTATCAGTACATCTATATGATAGACTACCGTACCTACAGCGGTAGCGTGCCAGACTTGGTGGAGGAAACAGGCGCTGAGGACGTTATCCTTCTCAACAGCGTTACTATGACCTCTGATGAGGATTTGATTTCTGATTTGTCCACTGTTTTCTAAATCTGCCCTTTTACCTCTTCTAAGCTGCCTTAATTTAAAAATCCCCCAGCCAGTAGACGGCTGGGGGATTTTTAGTTTGCCGCTCTTGCCACAGCAAGAAAATGAGGGCTTAGGCCTAAAAGGGACGGCTCCTGCTCTGTCATGCGAACCAGGGACAGCAGATTTTCCCGGCAGGCAGGATCTTCCCACTTTTCAAAAAGGCTGGGGGCAAGCCATGCGCAGCCTTCCACAGCATAGAGGGCATTTACAGAAAAGCCCGCTTCTGCAAGTTCTTCCTGGAACCCTTCCGGTGTATGGAAATAGGCGTCGCACAGGCAGTTATACTGGGCAGGCTTGCAATGCCTGCCTGTCAGCAGTTCCTCCCGCAGCATCTCCCTGTAAACGGGATCGTCTATGTAGTCATTCTTAAGGCCATATACAGACAGCGCCCAGGTCATAGAGCTGTATTTGGATATGCCTACCGCAAACAGAAGTCCGCCCGGCCGCAACACCCGGAGGGCTTCCTGCAAAGCCTGCATCCTGTCCTCTTTTTCCTGCAGATGGTATAACGGCCCCAGTAGCAGGCAGACGTCGGCAGAGGTGTCTGGAAAGGGCAGGCAGCGCGCGTCCCCTGTCATCGCTGTATAGGGGGCGCTTTGACAGGCCTTTGCCTTTTCTACGGCAGCCGGGGCCAACTCTATCATAGTGACCCTGTGCCCTCCGGCGGCCAGCCAGTCTGCATAATAGCCTGCGCCGCCCCCTATGTCATAGATGTCCATAGCAGGCCGTAGATAGCGGCTGATAAGCTCTTTGGTACGGAAGCCCTCCACAACTCCCAGCCCCTGCTCCAGACGGTTTTCCTCACCGCCCTGCTGGTAAAAAGCACGCACCTTGTCTATGGTGCTCATGGGTTCCGCCTTTTTACCAGTTCTATAGCCTCCTTGCCTGTCATGTGCTCAATCTCCAGCTTGATAATGTTTACGCGTGCCCCAGATTGTTCAATTTCACTCTCCAGCCGCTGGGCGCTTTCCATGGGCGCATATTTTATCCCCAGGGCCCGCAGGGCATTGCGTACTTCTCCGGCTTCTTCCAGAAGGGTGGCCTGCCCAAAGGCAATAACGCTGCGGAAATAGGTGGTATATTTCTCGGGTACAATTTCATCCTGATCCACTACGCAAAAAGAGGCTTTGGAGCAGTTTTGCAGGGCCTCCAGTTTATGCCCTTCCTTGGCGCAGTGGAAATAAAGAGCGCCGTCCTGGTATATATAGCTCAGGGGAACGGCATAGGGATAGCCTCCATCTCCCAGCACAGCCAGCACACCCGCTGTATTCCGGGACAAAATTTCCTCGCACGCTTCCCTTGCAAGCTCCTGGCGCTCCCGGCGCATTTTCCGAAATTCCATTCTTTTTCCTCCAAACAAGTTTTTTGCGCGGATAAAGAAAAAGGCCCATGCACACATCTTCTATAGTAAGCGCACAGCCAGATGAAAAACAGAGATTTTTTATCCGCGCAAACTATATGACCTAACGATGTGCATGGACGCTATTGCAGTTCCCTACCCGGTGGCAGTTTTACCACTTCAGTATAGCACTGGGGAAAGGGGAAGTCAACCAGGCTATAGAGAAATATAAAGAGTAGAAAACGAAAAAAAGCCCGCAGCCTTTCTGCTCAAAAGGCTGCGGGTAAAAATATTGTATTTATTGCTGAGGAGGCTGGGGCGGTTCAACAGCAGGAGGCTGAGGCATGGAGCCGCCCTGTACATCAGGCACAACTGCCGGAGGGGCGGCCTGCATACCCTGCTGAGGGGGCATGGGGTATCCCTGCAACTGCTGCATGGGAGGCATTCCCTGCTGGCCCTGCTGTACGGGAAACCCGTTCTGTACAGGAGCCTGCTGCTGGGGAGGATACTGTACAGGCTGCCCATAGGGGGCCTGAGGGAAAACTGGCTGCTGCTTCACAGGCCGGGGCTTCTGTTCACCTAAAATGCGGTAAGCGAGGCCAGACAGCAACGGGATATTGGCATCCTGATCCCGGCAGACCCGCAGGATGGCTATCACGCACAGCACCAGCAGGCCAACGTATGCCAGCACAGAGACGATGCGGAACACGCCATAGATAAAGTCATAGAAGAAGCCGATGGAATGAGGGACCATAAAGGAAACAAGCGTGTAGGCGGTTTCCAAAAAGAAGGTAGATGCCAGCGACAGGATAAAGCCCTGCAGCACCTGGCGCACAGTCCACTTGTCCCCTTCTGCCAAAAGGACGAACCCCAGCAGCAGCCCGCACAGCAGAGGCTGCTTGAGCAGGGCCAGCACAAAGGCCAGGACAGCATAAAAGGCCAGGCATAGGCCAAATTTTCCTTGTTTCAAAATGTAATTTCCTCCCTTGTAATGGTTTACAGAATCAATTCTGCTCTAAGTGTAAGCGATTCCCAGAGCCAAGTCAAGGGGTTTCAGAAAATTGAAAGGAATTTGTGGAAAAGAAGTTGGAAACGGCGGGAAATTCCAGGTAGGGCATAAAACATAAGTGCCGCAGGAAAAGAAAAAAGCAACTACTCTTTTGAGTAGCTGCTTTCAATGTTGGCGAACACCTATCTTCCCGGGCCGTCGCCAGCCAAGTATTGTCGGCACGAACGAGCTTAACTTCCGTGTTCGGGATGGGAACGGGTGGACCCTCGCCGTAATCAACACCAACTTGTTTTTTGCCGTCTCTCTCGACGGCTTCATTATAATACCACAGCCGGAAGGAAATTGCAACCCCTTTTTTAAAAAAATTTGAAAAAATTTTCCATGGGAGCCGCCGCCCTGCTCCGGGAGGGTTCCAAGCGCAGATTTTCTGCGGTTAGGCAAAGGAAAGATGCCCCTGGCAGAATTACCAGCCATCCAGCCCGGCCCGCTGCATAGCGCCCAGCAGCTTTGCCCGCAGATCGGGGAACTGGCGGGAAAGGGATTCTAAAAGCTGTTCCGTATCCTTGCGGGCTGTAAGGCCGTCTGCAGGGCACCCGCTTTTTACAACAGGCAGGGACATACGGCTGCAGGCGTTGCGGATTTCCCGCTCCTGGCAGAAAACCAGAGGCCGCAGAAGGGTGATATTTTTCCGGCTGAGGTAGGTTTTTGGAGAGAAACAGCCCAGCTTGCCGCCATAAAAAAGGTTCATCAGCAGAGTTTGCACCGCGTCATCCTGATGGTGCCCCAGGGCCAGCTTGCCCGCCCCTTCCCGCAGGCAAAGGTTGTGCAGGATTCCCCGCCGCATCCGGGCGCAGAGGCTGCAGGGGTTCGGCTCCTTGCGATCTTCAAAAATCACGCGGCCCAGGTTTGTCTTTTCTATTATGTAAGGGATGCCCAGGGACTCGCACAACTGGGATACAGGGGCAAGATCCATTTCCCGACCGCCGAAACAGGGATCCGCTGTAAGGGCTATCAGGGAAAAGGGCTTGGGGTAATAGCGGGACAGGGCAGCTAAGGCACACAGCAGGAAAAGGGAATCCTTCCCGCCGGAGACGCCTACCGCAATCTTATCTCCTGCCTCAATCATCCGATATTTTTCCACTGCCGCCCGTACCTTCCCAATAAGCTTATCCATGGGCCTGCCCCCTTTCCGCTTACCATCATACTGGAAAACCGGGGAAAAAGCAAGATCAGTATATAGCAGCTTCCTCTTTCCTTAAGAAATAGGCTAGAAACAGCCCAGAAGGAAGCATACGCCGCAAAACAGAAGCCCCTTTGACGGTTTTCCAAAGCCTTCAGCGCCCTTTATTAGGCGTTTCCTAAGCCAATAGGCGTACAGTGCTGGAGATATGGGAACCGCACGCATGAAGAAAACACAATATATAGAGTTAAAATGTACTTTACAATCTATATTTTGCAATAAAGAGGAAATCTAAAAAAAAATTGAAAAAAAGCTTGCATTTTGCGGCGGGCTGTGGTATTATAATGAAGCCGTCGAGAGAGTACGGCAAAAAACAAGTTGGTGTTGATTACGGCGAGGGTCCACCCGTTCCCATCCCGAACACGGAAGTTAAGCTCGTTCGTGCCGACAATACTTGGCTGGCGACGGCCCGGGAAGATAGGTGTTCGCCAACACTGAAAGCAGTCACCCAGTAGGGTGGCTGTTTTTTTGCAATAAAGGTTTCCAAAAAGCAGGCGGCTGTTATACAGCCGCCTGCTTTCCTATATTTTTTTTACAGGACGCACATATTTCCAATACCGCGTGCAATCGTGATAGAAATAGAACACCCTGCCTGCTGTAGTATCCAGGCAATAGCCCGCGGCAGAAAAATCGAAAGATTTCATAGCCGCTTCGATTTTTTCCTCCACAGCTTGGTTTTCTGTTTCATAGTCAAAAGGCCCATGCTCAAAAACGATGTATTCCCCTTCCGGCACATCCATAAGCTGCATTTGCGGGGGAATCTCCCCCTGGTAATCCGCAGGCAGGCGGACGCCATAGGCTTCGGCAAGGGGTATGCCCCAACTGCATATCCTTCCCTCCGGTGCGTTTATGAATGCCATCACCTGGCCGCTGCCGCTGTTTGCCTCCTTCCCGCCCAAATCGTCCAGCTTCCCTTTGATGCTTTCCAGAAGCCCGCAGATTGTTTCGCAGTCCTGGCCAGGGATCTGGCTCTGCTTCTGCCAGAAATCCCAGTAGCCAATGCTTTCATAATTCCGGATGTGCAGAAACTTGTGGGCGGGAATTGTAACCAGATACGTTTTTATAGTTCCTTTTGTATTTGCCATCGTGGTTCCTCCTATTTCAGATATGTAACAGTCAAAGGGCCTGAGGATGGTGCGCAGTACAACGGGGACAGGATGCCGCCGGTAGGCGCTGGGCGTAATACCATAGGCTTTCTTGAAGGCGCGGGAAAAGGCCTCATGGGAGGAAAAACCATATTTCAAGGAAATGTCCAGAATGCCGGTTTCTGTGTCCCGGAGATCCTTTAACGCGAAGGCCAGCCTTCTGGAACGCAGGTATTCCCGGAACTGCATACCGGAAATTTCCCGGAATTTCCTGGAAAAATAGAATTCGGAATATCCCTGCTTTTCCGCGAGGCATTTCAGGGCCAGGGCATCATCCTTTTGGTTTTTGATATAGCTGTCTATGTCGTTTATAGCGCCCTGAATGTTCTTATGCCACTGATACATGGTACACCCCCCTGACCGCTATGCATATAAGGATACGGCATGAAGGCCGGAAATGCTTGATTTAAGTTGCCCTCTCCATTTTAGCACAAATTCTTTTATATGCAAATTGAAAATGGGAAGAGAGTATGGAGGAGGAAATAGGATGAAAAACCGAGCAAAAAGGAGCAGATAACGCGCCAATCAAAAAATAGCGGAAGAGGTGTTGACTTTAAAGCAGGGCTGTGGTATGATGTAGACCGTATCACAAAGACGAAACCAAGCTTGCTTACCAAAGGCGGAGCAAGACAAATGGAGGTAGAAAAAGCTATGTCAACTACGATGCCAAAAGCTGGGCAGGTCGAGCGCAAGTGGTATGTCATTGACGCTGCCGGCAAGCCCCTGGGCCGGGTAGCTGCCCAGGCTGCAGTGCTGCTGCGGGGCAAGCACAAGCCCACCTTCGCACCCCATGTGGACTGCGGCGACCATGTAATTGTTATCAACTGCAAGGATGCCGTACTCACCGGCGGCAAAGCAGAGAAGAAGTTCTATTACCGCCATACTGGCTACATCGGCCATTTAAAGGCGGTGCGCTATGACACTTTGATGAAGACAAAGCCCGAGATGGCTATGGAGCTTGCTGTGAAGGGCATGATCCCCTCCAACTCCATTGGGCGCAACGCTATGGGCAGGCTGCGGGCCTATGCCGGAAGCGAGCACAAGCACGCCGCCCAGAAGCCCGACGCCTGGAATATGTGAGAGGAGGACATAACCTATGTATGAGACTGCACCTTATTTCTACGGCACTGGCAGAAGGAAAAGCTCTGTAGCCAGAGTCCGCGTATATCAGGGCACAGGCAAGGTCACCATTAACGATCGTGACATTGACGACTATTTCGGCCTGGAAACCCTGAAGTATATTGTCCGCCAGCCCCTGACCCTGACTGGCACAGAGGGCAAGTTTGACATCGTGTGCCGGGTTTCTGGCGGCGGCGTAACCGGGCAGGCTGGCGCCATCCGCCATGGCGTGGCCCGGGCACTGCTCCAGTATGACAGCGAGAACCTGCGTCCTGCCCTGAAAAAGGCCGGGTTCCTCACCCGCGACCCCAGAATGAAGGAACGCAAGAAGTACGGCCTCAAAGCGGCCCGTCGCGCTCCGCAGTTCAGCAAGCGATAATCGGCTGTTCAAACCGTATCAAAATTGCTCAAAAACCCCGGAAAATCAAGGTTTTCCGGGTTTTTCTTATACCCAAACAAGCTGATATAGTTTGACCTGATTTGACACAACGAGAGCCATTTTCACCCAATTTTTAGTGGTTAAATATAGGACAACCGGCAAAAATGAGGGCAAAAAACGGGCTTAGTGGTTAAAAAATAGGACAACCACAGCCCTGATTTCGGGGTATTTCAGAGGCGATTTTTACTCTCTCTCTCCCCTCAATTTATACGAGAACAGTTTGGCGTAGTTTGACTGAATTTGAATAATTGAATATGATTTTAATGCAGGCACTCAGTATTTTTTACTGGGTGCTTTTTGCGTTTCCGGGGAACTGTATTCCGGGATCAGAAAAAGCCGTCACTTTTCAATTTTTGAAGTGGCGGCTTTTTCTATTTCCAGAAGCAACCACAACGAATTAGAAATGAGGTGATTATCTTGAACACGCAAATCATCGCCATCGCCAATCAAAAGGGAGGTGTGGGCAAAACCACAACCTGTGCCAACTTAGGGATTGGGCTGGCACAGGCCGGAAAGAAAGTGCTTCTCATTGACGGGGACCCGCAAGGGAGCCTGACCATCAGCCTGGGCAATCCCCAGCCGGATAAGCTGCCCTTTACCCTCTCTGACGCAATGGGCCGCATCCTGACCGATCAGCCGGTCCGCCCCGGCGAGGGGATTCTGCGCCACCCGGAGGGCGTGGACCTGATGCCGGCGGATATTCAGCTGTCCGGCATGGAGGTGTCGCTGGTAAACGCTATGAGCCGGGAAACGATTCTGCGGCAATATATGGACAGTGTAAAGGGGCAGTATTCCCATATCCTCATAGACTGCCAGCCCTCCCTGGGTATGCTCACCGTCAACGCGCTGGCTGCCGCTAACCGGATCATAATCCCCGTCCAGGCGGAGTACCTGCCCGCCAAAGGGCTGGAACAGCTGCTCTCTACGGTGAACAAGGTCAAGCGGCAGATCAACCCGAAACTGCAAATAGACGGTATTCTGCTGACAATGGTGGACAACCGCACCAACTTCGCCAAAGAGATTGCCGCCCTGCTGCGGGAAACCTACGGCAGTAAAATCAAGGTGTTCGGAACCGAGATTCCCCATTCTGTCCGGGCAAAGGAAATCAGCGCAGAGGGCAAGAGCATTTTCTCCCATGACCCAGGCGGCAAAGTAGCGGAGGGTTACGCAAATCTGACTAAGGAGGTGTTGAAACTTGAAAAGCAGCGCGAAAAAAGTAGAGCTGGCATCGGTCGATGATCTGTTTTCCACCGAGGAAAGCCGCGCCGATGCAAGGCGGGAAAAGAGCATTGGAAAGCCATCCACAGACCACAGCTCATTAACCGCAAAGACATTGAAATCCTGTCAAAGTACAACTCTGAAATCAGAGGTCTGTACAACTACTACTCACTGGCATGTAATGTATGCGCAATGAGTAAGTTTGCGAGTCTGATGCATTACAGTATGCTGAAAACATTCGCAAATAAATACCGCACAAAGACCAGAAAGATTAAGAAGAAATATTTTAGGGATGGACGGTTTACAGTCATTTATAAGACAAAAAGCGGTATGAAGGAGAGCGTATTTTACAGAGGGCCTTTTATCCGCAAGGATAAGCCCAATGTGCCGCAGGCAGATATTCTTCCGGCCTACAAACGGTATGACAGACCAAACCGCATAGCGGCAAAACTGCGCTCAAAAACTTGTGAACTCTGCGGACAGTACACAAATGACGTGGAGATTCATCAGGTAAAACGGCTGAAAAGCCTTAGCGGTGAATATGAGTGGGAAAAAGTCATGCTAAAGAATCGCAGGAAAACGCTGGCAGTATGTCCGGCGTGCCACCGTGAGATACACGGAAAAGACTGATTTTGTTAGTTGACGGCATATGGAGAGCCGTGTGCATCGAGAGGTGCCCGCACGGTTCGGGAGGGAGCGTCCACGAGGCGCTTACCTCATGACACTTACAACACCGGGGAGAGCCGGGGGCGGGAAACCTCCCACTCTCTCAACTATCAGAAATTGGGGAAAGAGCTGATGAGCCAGGATGAGCTTGCGGTGATGGATGGGGGAAAATGTATCCTCCAGCTGCGGGGCGTCCGCCCGTTTTTGTCGGACAAGTATGACATCACCAGGCACCCCAATTTCCAGTACACCGCCGACGCGGACGATAAGAACGCCTTTGACATTGAAGCGTTCCTGTCCACCCGGCTCAAACCAAAACCCAACGAGGTCTACGATGTGTTTGAAGTTGACGTAGACACCGAGGGCGAATAATCCTGTTCCGCGAGAAAGGAGTGATCTTATCTACCCGCCAGGGTCCCTGAAACCTGCCTCGGTTGAGGCCATTGGCGTACAAAGCGGACAGCTCAACAAAAAAATGAAGAAGGAGGATAGCCGGAATCGAGCCGCCCAAAATTCAGGGCGGTTTTGTTGTCCGGCTTTTGTATGCCTATGAACCAACACTAACCACAAAGCGATTCCGGCTAAATTAAAGTATGGAATTTTTCAACAGCGCAATCGACGTTTTGCAGACCCTCGTGATCGCACTGGGAGCCGGCCTCGGTATCTGGGGCGTCATCAACCTGCTGGAAGGTTATGGCAATGACAACCCTGGGGCCAATGCTCATGTACGGTAAAGAAGCAAGCAACCGAAAACAAGAGATAGACCGCCAGCACCACACTATTCCGAACCAAAGACCAAAAGACAAGCATTGTGGAAATGTGCATAACAGGCTATGGAATCATGGATAACTCTATTCACAGCACATGGAAAAGCTAAAGTGCAGCTTTCCCACGTCCTGCAAACAGAGTTACCCACAATTCCATGAGATAGCCAGTTATACACATTCCCACAATGCCGACTACTACGAAATTCCCCCTATCTTTCATATCTTTTTATAAATTCTTAAATTTTCATTAGGGTATTGCATTATCACCCACAAAGTGTTAAGATGTTTATACACCTACAAAATGTTAATATAAAAGGAGGACAAAATGGCACAGCAAATTTCTGAATCCGAATTGGTACTAATGAAAATCATTTGGAAGAATGGAGGGGCAGCTTTATATTCCCTCATCATGGAGGAATTGGAAAAAGATAAAAATGAATGGAAGAACAACACCGTACTCACGCTGCTTTCCCGTTTAGGAGAAAAAAAGTTCTTGAAAGTCAAAAAAATCGGCAGAAAAAATGAGTATGTGGCTACGGTAACAGAAGCAGAATACCAGACCATGCAGACCCACAGCTTTCTTGATAAAGTCTACGGCGGGAATGTGAAAAACTTAGTATCAACCTTGTTGCGGCAGGATATTCTTTCGGCAGACGAATTGAAAGAGATTGAAACATTTTGGAGAAAAGAAAATGAATGAATTTATGAAAATATTATTGTCGCTGTCTGTTTCCGGCGCACTGTTACTGCTTCTTATTTTGGGATTGAAGCCGCTGTATAAAAACAGGTTCAGCAAGCGTTGGCAGTATTATATCTGGATCGTCGTTGCTTTGCGGTTTTTGCTTCCCTTTACTCCCGATAATGCGATTGTTGGAAGCCTGTTTGAAAAAATCGACACAGTAGCAATAACGAATGAAATTCCTACAAGCCCCAATATACCCGTTCCCGCAGATACGGGTAACAACAATGCAGAGCCGATACAGACAAACCGGGAAATAAACGCCGCTGCCATGCGTGAACCAATTAACAAATATGTCTGCCTGTTTTTTATCTGGTCAGCATTGGCACTGATTTTATTTGTCCGTAAGATAACAGTTTATCAAGGATTTATCCAATACATCAAAGCGGGAAATAAAGAGGTATCGGATATAAAAATCTTGAATCTGCTATCTGATTGTGAAGAAAAACTGAATATCAAGACAAGGGTTGAATTATCCCGTAATTCTCTAATTGCTTCTCCTATGCTGATTGGTTTCTTTCGACCAAGAATCATTTTGCCGATTAGCGAATTGGAAGATAGAGAGTTGTCTTATATCTTTGTGCATGAGCTGATTCACTACAAGCAGAGGGATATGTTTTATAAATGGCTGATACAGATTGTTGTGTGCGTCCATTGGTTCAATCCTTTTGTATATCTACTGGAAAAAGAAGTGAATAAATCCTGTGAATTGTCATGTGATGAAAAAGTTATATCTGTACTTGACGATACCGCAAGACGTGAGTATGGAGATACACTAATTTCCTTTTTGAAGTCAAACAATCTCTACAAAAGTTCTTTAGCTTCCGTCACTTTGACAGAGGGAGCAGAACAGTTAAAAGAAAGGTTAGGTGCTATTATGAATTTCAAGAGTAAGACGAAAACAATTCGGGTTTTGACTGTTATATTAACTCTTTTTATTTTATCTGGTGCGGTTTTTATCGGTGGTTATTCCGTTTCTGCTGCTACCGATTCTAAAGAAACAAGTAAATCGTCAATACCAGAAAAAAAAGGCAATGGGAAAAGCACGTATATTTATGATGAAAATTTAGGGTATGGCTGGTATTTAGACGATGAAAATTTAGATAATAATGATTTGGAAAATGCTAATTCCTACCAATATTCTTATACGCAAAATGGATATTATTGCAATTCTTATATTATTGAAATGGGTTGGAACTTATACGCTAAAAATCAAGATTATTATGGTGCAACAGAAATTGTCTTTGAGGACGAATCAAAAATGACAGTATATTTTTCTGATTCGGTAAAAGATTATCTGAATGACAGAGAAGCTATTTCGGCAATAAAAGAATTGATTTATTCTCTGAAAAACACAGATATTAGTCCGGCAATAGAAATGCCTTTGATTATAAGTATAACGCCTGTTGCAGCTGATGATATACCAGTTTTGACGGAACAATATTTTCAAAATGAGGACTTAATTAGATTTTCCGCACTCTTTTCAGTATTAGACGAAACAGCTCAAAAAGATTATTACAAGAAAGCATATGACGCTGATAAAATTGCACTGTTTTCAACCATTATACAAGATATGGACACAAATTTGGTTTTACAGTATGTAGATAAATCAGAACAGGATAACAAAACAAACTTCTTTGCCGTGCTTTCAAATTATATGCCATTAAGTGACTTAAAACGCTATGTCGAAAAATACTATGAAAATAATAATATTGCCCGCTTTACAATTTTGCTTGATTGCATGACAAAGGAAGAAAAACAGGAATGGCTGAAAAGAGCGCAGACAGATAGGAAAACTAACTTTGTCGCTGTCTTATCTAATGAATTGCTTGATTAAAAAACTATTACGGTTTAACGAGGGGCAGCCGCCTATAACAAAGCTGCCTCTTGCAAAATAAAGGAACCTATCAACATTGTTTCCCATGTGGGAGAAAGGGGGAATCATCTATGCCTTACACAGAAGCATACAGAGAACACATCATGTATACTTTCAATGGCTATTGCAAGACCGTCATACGCTTTGCGGCTATCAACGCATGGCGTGACAGGAGCAGGCGGCGGCAAAAAGAAATATCCCTTGAATACCTCACAGAAGAAAAGTTTTACCCTTTAGGCACAACAGACGAATATTTTGAAGCACCTTATGAAGAATACCCCGTTACGATATGCGGTCAGACAGTTATCCTCACCAATGGGGAGCTTGCCGCCGCCCTGTTATCTCTGCCGGAGAAGAACCGGGAAATCATTTTCCTTTACTTTTTCGGGCATTACACACAGCAGGAAATCGGGGAAATGTACGGACGCTGCCGGAGTACAACCGGGTATCAAATTCGCAGGACTTTACAGCTCCTGCACAAAGAAATGGAGGTGCTTTCACATGGGGAATCCGAACCTTTTACCCTATGAAACGATTGTCCGGGCGACCAGCGGAGAGCCGGAAGCCGTGGACGAGGTTTTACGGCATTATAGCAAGCGAATCCGAATCGCCGCCATTGAAAACGGGCATATCGACAGGGATACCGAGGACAGTATAAAAGCACGGCTTGTTGCGGCATTGTTTAAGTTCCGTTTTGATGAACAGGAAGTATAAGAAATTGCTTTCATTTTTGAAAAAACGGATATATAATAAAGCAACGGCAAATTATGACTTTTTAAGAGGTGTGCAGATGAAAGACTATATAACAAATCGGGTACATGAATTGTACTGGGAAGAAGATATAAATTGTGCAAAGACAACGCTTATCTGTCTAAGCGAATTATTTGAAATTGCTATTGAACCGCAGGTAATTTGTTCTGCCGTTGGACTACATGGTGCAGGCGGGTACAGAGCGCAATGTGGTCTAGTCGAAGGTACGCTTATGTTTGTAGGGATTTATTTTCATATATTGGGAAAAACAGAATCCGAAATCGTATCTGCGTGTTATGATTTTGCATCTGCTTTTGATAAAGCATTTGGTTCGCTAAGATGTTTAGAATTACGTCCAGCAGGTTTTTCAGAAAACAATCCACCGCATATGTGTGAAAATTTAACTTGCAGAGCAATCGAATTTGCATATCAGCATATTTTAGAATTATCGAAACTTTAAACAGTACCAGTTTGTAGAACAGTGGATATAAAACTAAATAATCGCCGCTATATAACAGCACACCAAGACAGGAAATCAAGAAAAGGTTTCCTGTTTTTTTGCGCCCATTTTTGGCATTTTCAAAAATCGTCGGTATTATGCCGTGCAAAGGGGATAGAAAGAAATTCCCTCTCACGTTTGGCAAATCCGCAAGCTGTCCGTGGAGGGCGAGCGAGAAGAAATTTTCAAAAATTCCCGCCTATTCGGGCTTGCGTGGTGTTGTAAGGAGTGAGGGGGAATTTCTGCAAATCAACGTCCATTTTCCTTTTTGCTGGTTTGTAGGTATTAGCGAGAGAAATATCGCTGTTGTTTTGGCAAAATCCCCGCTTGCGGCACTAAAGGTATTGAGGGAAGCCCACACAGCGGAAGCCGTCACTTTCTTAGAGCAAGATTCTACCACAGTACCAAATTTCGCTAATCGCTCAATTTTGTCCTGCGGGAATCTTGTTGGGGTTGCCACCCCAAGCCCGCCTTTTTGCGGCTTGCGCCGCTTGAAAAAATCCATCCATGAAAAGAGGACCGCTTTTTTACAGAGGCTGAACGGGACAATCTGGACGATATAGACCCTATCGCAATCCGGGAAAATCTGGCCCAGCGCGGCATTGTAAACGGGCAGGTAACAGAACCGGAGAAGCTGGACAATGCCCCCTTTATCCAGCAGGTCATGGCTGATGTGGAACGGCTCACAGAGGCAGACCGGCAGGAAGAACCAGTACAGGAAACGCCAGCCACAGAAACCGCATCCATCGTGGAAGAACGCCGCGACCCGCTGGCATCGGCCTATGGCGTAGGGGATTTTGTTTTTCTGGAAGATACCGAGTACCGTATCACCGATTTGCAGCGGGGCTATGTCCAGCTGAATGACCCCGCGCTGGCCTACCCCATTTACCGGACGGAAAGCAAAGAACAGTTTGAACGCGCCATCCGGCAGGACCCGCGCAACAGCGCCATCACCGACTATCTCCCCGCCGATCTGGACCAGTTTTCCCCGGATTTGCGGGAAGTCCTGACCGGGGAGGGCGGTTTGCTGGATACGGCTGCAAAGGAGGATATAGCGGCGCTGCTCCGAAGCGGCGCAGGTAATCCGGCTGTCGCCCAGCATCTTTCCCAGCGGTTTTCCGGTACAGTGGAAACCATGCAGCTGGAAACCGGAGATACGGCGGATTACCGGGCCTCCGCAAACGGCATGGAAGTGGAGATTCTGCGGGAAGATGAAACGGTGCTGGCAGCGATGTATGAAACGCAGATGGTATCGTTGAGCCGCCGGACCGCGCGGGTACTGCCCCAAAAGTTTCGGAATTTCCGGTCACAGTTCAGATTGACCGCGTTCCAGATGATGTGGTTATGGATATGGGATTTGTCGATATGGGTGCAGACCACAAAGGCATGATTGCCCTTGGTGAACCGCTTTGCAAACTCCACGCCCAGCCGGTTGGCTTCTTCCGGGGTAATCTCGCCGGGGACAAAGGACTGCCGGACATGGTAGGCAAGTACATCGTCCGCGCCCCGTACCCGGCCAGTGGTGGAAATGTACTCCCGTTTCGCCAGCAGAAACTCGGCGTCGGCTACCCGGCTGTCACACGCAAAGCCGGTGACGAGCCTGCCGTTGTCTGTCTTTTGTGGGTTGGATACATAGTCGATGATGTCACTGACTGCCTGACTTTCGGTGCGGCCTTTGCCAATGTGCAGCGGCATGATGCGTGTGGTTGCCATGATGGAATCCTCCTCTCAAAAAAATAACGGCCTGATGAACAGGCCGTTGCTGGTTATTCAAAGTATGTCATAGGGAAAATCTGTGAAATCTCCGTTTGGTTCATCCTCCTCGAACCGGGCTGGCGAAAAGCGCATTTCATATTGTTCCTTTGCGAGCGCCCGAATGTCCGGGCGTTTATCGTGCATCCTCTTTTTCAGCCAAGAAATCTGCTCCTTTGAAAGCCGCCAGGGGAGATTCAGCAGGCGGTTCATTGCCGCCATTTCAGATTTCTTTTCCGGCGGCAGGGAGGCGCAGGTTTTGCAGATATGCGCCGCATGGCCTTTACCCGAAAACTTTTCGTTTGATTTATACTCACCGCAGATTTTGCAGTAATGCCCACGCTTTTTCATTCCGATTCACTGTCCTCTGTCAGAGCATACAAACGGTGGACCGCCCCCATAACGGTGTTCCATTCCAGATCAGCCGCATAGGAAAATTTCCTGCGGTAAGCGGACCAAAGCGCCTGCATCGCATGGCTGTTTTCTACTTCGGAAAACACTTCCTTCGCTTCTTTCAAACGCCTCTCGGTCCCGCGCTTGCGGGCGGTAGCAAGGAGCGCGTGGCGGAGAATATCGGAATCCAGCGATCTTCCATGAAGCTGTTCCAGAATGTAGAGGTCATAAAAATCCCTCATACGGGTGTTTGTTATGGTCCGGGCAATCATTGTTTCCAGCTTTTCCGCAAGTACGGTTTCCAGATTGTACGCCCAAATATCAATGGAGCGTTCCTCCAGCATAAGCCGGAACCTGTACCGGACTGCCCTCGGCGTAATCACATCCCCGGTAGAAATATCAATTTTCAGCGGCGTCACCACCCCGTCAAAGACAGTGGCCATGCTGACCCGAATCCCCGGATACTCGGCCTCGTCCATGATTTCCGAAATGCTTTTCACCTGGAACTCCACACCGTCCTCAATGGGGACTGCTATGATAGAGGACATCAGATTTTCAATGTCCTCCACATTCACGCTGGCCCCTCTGACGGTTGCGTCTAAATCCATTGTAGACCGGGCATCCAAGGGTAGAGCCGTAAAAACTCGGAGGCCCACTGCTCGGTCAGGTGGTTCGGCACCACAAAGAGGGATTTCTGGCACAGGCCCAGCCGCTTGGATTCCATTGCGGCGGCTACCATTTCAAAGGTCTTGCCCGCGCCCACCTCATGGGCCAGCAGGGTATTCCCGCCGTACAGCACATGGGCGATGGCGTTTTTCTGGTGTTCCCGCAGGGTGATTTCCGGGTTCATGCCCGCAAACCGGATATGCTGCCCGTCATACTCGCGGGGGCGGATGCTGTTCATTTCCTCGTTGTACTGGCGCACCAGCGTCTGCCGCCGCTGGGGGTCCTTCCAAATCCAGTCCCGGAAGGCTTCCCGGATCGCCATCTGCTTCTGGGCGGCAAGGGTAGTTTCTTTGGCGTTGAGTACCCGGCGCTCCCGCCCCTCGGCGTCCTCAACGGTGTCATAGATGCGGACGTCCCGCAGGTTTAAGCTGTCCTCCAGAATCTTGTAGGCGTTGGCCCGGTCGGTTCCGTAGGTGGTGTTGGCGGCTACATCGCCGTACCCAACAGCGTTTTTGCCGGTGATCTGCCACTCGGCGGTGTAGGGGACATACTTGACCTCAATCTTCCCTTGCAGATAGTACGGGGTGTGGAAGGTTTCGTACATGAATTGCTGGATGTAGTCTTTGTCAATCCAGGTAGCACCCAGGCGCACCTCGATTTCCGATGCGTCCAAATCCTTGGGCTGGGCGGCGGTCAGCGCCTCCACATTGACAGAAAAGGCGGGGTCTTTGTCCACCGCCCGCTGTGCCTGCCGCAGTTTCCGGCGCACGTTGCCGGAGAGGTATTCATCCGCTGTCACATAACGGGGCGTTTCCCCCTCCGCCAATAGTCCGGGCAGACGGAAGATCACGCCCCGCAGCTCCTGCGCCAATTCCTCCTGGGTTTTGCCGCTCAGTTCGGCCATGTACGCCATATCCACCTCGGCCTTTTCCGCGATGGAAACAGCCAGGGCTTCACTGGCGGTGTCTACCGAAGTAACAGCCTGATGGGGCTTGATGGTGCGCTTGGTGAACATATCCGCTTTTTGCTTCAGCTGCCCGTCATCGTCAATGACTTCCAGCGCGCAGAGCAGATAATAGCTGGAATCATCGGCAAAGGCCAGCCGGTTCCCCCGGTCATTGATAAGCCCGTACTTTGCGGAAAATGCGTCATAGAGCCGGTTCAATTCGGCCTGGGTTTCACGGATTGCCGCATCCGAAACAAAGCTGTCCATCTGCTGTGCGATGAGCTTCTGCACACACTCCCGCAGTTCCACCAGACCCTTGATACGGGCCTCGGCGGTGGCGTTTAGGTCAGGGCGCACCATGCGGCTGTTTTCCCGATAGTACACCGCACCGTCCACAACGGTGTAGGAATAGTTTTTTACATCAGGGTCAGCGGGGATAGAAGTGTCAATTTCTTCCCCCTCGCCCAGCTCCGGCAGTTCGGCCTCCTGATAGGTCCCGCGAATATATTTTATGGCATCGTGCAGCTGGTCGGAAAGTTCCAATCCCTCAATGGGGGCCACTGTGTAATCCTGTTTTCCGTATTGGGTGCTTTCTGAAACAGTGCGGCCCAGCACCATTTCCGGGTGGTCCAGGAAATAGCGGTTGATGGTAAAATCATCTTCGGTCTGTCCGGTCTGCGTCCAGTCCGGGGCAATGTCAATCGGGCGGTCACGTTTTTGCAGGAAAATGATGTCGGATACCACCTCTGTCCCGGCATTGGCCTTAAACGCATTGTTGGGCAGACGGATCGCGCCCAACAGCTCCGCCCGCTGCGCCAGATACCGGCGCACCGTAGAATCCTTGGAATCCATCGTGTAGCGGCTGGTGACGAAGGCCACCACACCGCCCGGACGCACCTGGTCCAGCGATTTTGCAAAAAAGTAGTTGTGGATGTTGAAGTTCAGCTTGTTATAGGCCCGGTCATTGACGGAATACTGGCCAAACGGCACGTTTCCTACGGCTAAATCATAAAAATCCCGCCGGTCGGTGGTTTGAAAGCCCGCGATGGTGATGTCTGCTTTTGGATAGAGCTGTTTTGCGATGCGTCCGGTGATGGAATCCAGTTCCACACCAAAGAGGTGGCTGCCCGCCATGCTGTCAGGAAGCATACCGAAGAAATTGCCCACGCCGCAGGAGGGTTCCAGGATGTTGCCGGTCTGGAATCCCATTTTCCCCACCGCTTCATAAATGGCCTGGATAACGGTAGGGCTGGTGTAATGGGCGTTTAAGGTGGTCCCTTTGGCGGCTTCATATTCCTCCGGGGACAGCGTTGCGTAGAGTTCCGCAAACTCCTTGGCCCAGGCGGGCTTGCTCTCGTCAAAAGCGTCTGCCAGACCGCCCCAGCCCACATACCGGGAAAGGGTTTCCTGTTCCTCCGGCGTGGCCTGCCGGTTTTCAAACTCCAATTCTTTCAGGAGATTGATTGCGTCCATGTTGGCCCGAAACTTTGCTTTTGGTCCTCCTTCGCCCAGGTGAATGTCGGTGATACGGAAGTTCCCGGCAGTCGGCTGGGGAGGGGTGGGTTCCGGTTCATCAAAGCGCAGCGTATGAATCTCTATATCGTAGGGCAGATGGTTCTGTTCGCCCGGATAACGGGTGACGGGGGTAATGGTGATCTGCGGCTCCGGCTCTGGTGCAGGGGGATTCCCAAAATCCGGCTGTTCCTCTGCCAGCTGTTCTTCTGGCTGTGCCGGTTCGTGGGAGAATCCGTCCAGCTCCTGCTGGTAGAGGGCGCGCAGGGCAGCGGCAAGCGGCTCCCAGCTTGAGAATGGCTATTCCATTGTAGAGGACCCAAAACCGCATGGAAAAAGCTACAACAAATGGCTGGGGGATCAGGCGAAGCCCTCCCACCGGGAACAGCTCCGCGTGATGATTGACCAGGCATTAGAACAGAAACCGGCAGACTTTGACGGGCTGTTAAAACTGCTTACAGAAATGGGCTGTGAAGTGTCGCGCCGGGGACAGGCAATCCGGCTCAAAGCCCCCGGCTGGAAGAATGTTGCCCGCATGGATGAAAAACTGGGCGAGGGATATAGTGAAGATGAAATACGGGCGGTCCTTGCCGGAGAAAAGCAGCATACGCCCCGCAGAAAAGACGCGGTTTCAACTCCCACTCCCAAGGTCAATCTTCTGGTGGATATTCAGGCAAAATTGCAGGCCGGAAAAGGCGCTGGCTACGCGCGCTGGGCAAAGGTATTTAACCTCAAACAGATGGCGCAGACAATGAACTATCTCACTGAGCATGGCCTGCTGGAATACGCAGTCTTGGAAGAAAAAGCGGCGGCTGCTACTACCCGCCACAATGAGCTGTCGGCGCAGATCAAGGCGGCGGAAACCCGCATGGCGGAGATAGCCGTACTGCGGACCCACATCATCAATTATGTGAAAACCCGCGAGGTCTATGCGGCCTACCGCAAGGCGGGATATTCCAAGAAATTTTTAGCGGAACATGAAGCGGATATTCTGCTCCACAAGGCGGCAAAGCAGGCATTTGACGATTTGGGTATCAAGAAGCTGCCCACCGTCAAGAGCTTGCAGGCCGAGTATGCCCAGCTATTGGAAGGAAAGAAAAAAGACTATGCCGAGTACCGGCGCTCCCGCGAGGAAATGCAGGAACTGCTGGCCGCAAAAGCCAACGTAGACCGGCTAATGGGATACGGGGAGGAACGCCAGAATGACCGGGAAAAGGAACAGGGGCAGGACCGCTGACGCGCCTGTTTTTTCGCATTTTCTCACCGCCGCAGGCAGGTGAAAAGCGTTCCGCAGGAACGCGCAGCCACAGAATGAAATTCTGTGTTCAAAAGGGGCTTGGGGAATCCCCAACAAGCAGCGCCAGGAGCCGGATGGCTATCCTGGGGCATTGCTTGCCAGTCTTATCAGAAATATCTGACAATTAATTTCATCTTAATCCATAAGTACCGTATTCTTGCATCATTCGAGAGGAAGAAATATAATCGGTGAAAGTTGTGCGGAGATATTGATATGGACTATGTATCAAGATTACAGCCGAATGATATTAGGACCGCGCAACGGAAATTTGAAGTCTGTTGTGTGGTTTTGTAAAAAATAACTTCTCTCCATCTCAACTCCATCTTTCTATGTTACACTACTCTTGGAGGTGTCATAATGCCAAAAAAGATTTTAGTAATCGAGGATGAAGAATCCATTCGCAATATAATCCGGGTCTTTTTGGAAGATGCCGGCTATACCGTATTTGTAGCCGGGGACGGTCTGGAAGGAGTCAACAAATTTCACGAAAAAAGTCCCGACCTGGTTCTGCTGGATCTGATGCTTCCTAAGATGAATGGCTTTACCGTATGCGATATTTTGCGGAAAGAAAGCCGAACTCCCATCATCATGCTCACCGCCCTGGATGATGATGACAGCCAGTTGAAGGGTTTTGATACCCTGGCCGATGACTATATTACCAAGCCTTTTTCTATGCCGGTGGTAATGAAACACATTGAAGCGGTATTACGCCGCACAGAACCGGCCGCGTCGGAACCTTCGGTCATCCGCTATAAAGCACTTGTTTTGGATGCAGATAGTTTTTCTGTCCAGGTAAATGGGTCGCCTGTGTCCCTCACGACCCGGGAATTTGAAATACTGAAATTTTTACTGGAAAATCAGGGGCGGGTCTTTACACGCGATAACCTCCTGGACAGGATATGGGACTACGATTATGTGGGCGATGAAAAAATAATTAACACACATATCAAGAACATCCGTAAAAAACTGGGTGTTGACTATATTGAAACCATCAGAGGGGTGGGATATAAGATTGAAAAAGAAAATCAGTGAAAGTATTCAAATTCAGACTTTTCTCAGTATGCTTGCGCTGCTAATCGTGAGCTGCGTCCTTATTTATGGGTTGGTCATGTTCTTTTTGCCGAGAAATTACCATGCCGAACTGCAAAGCCAGGTCACAGCAGATTTCTACGAACTGGTCGACATCATCGAGCAAAATGGCTGGGAGTCAAGTACAAATTCAATCCTGGAATTTGCCTTAAAAAACAATGCTTCTGTCACGGTTACTGATGGAGCTGGGGAATCTGTATTTTCAGTGAATTCAGTCAATTTGGCAAGTACCGAAAATGTCGTGCCGGCAACTGATTCTACTCCCTCTATGAGCTGCTCTTCTACTTTCCAGGATAACGGGCAATCTTATCAACTGTATGCCAATATCGCTTTGATAGCAGTATCGCAGTCCTATGGTATTCTTTTGCAGCTCCTCCCCCTCATTGTGGGAATCATTCTGGTGGTGTCCGTCCTTGGGGCGATGATTTGCTCCCGGTACTATTCCAAGCCGCTGGTCAGCATCAGCAATGTGGCAAAGCGGATGACCACCCTGGATATGACCTGGAAGTGTGAAGTCAACCGAAAAGACGAGATCGGTGTGCTGGCTGCCAGCTTAAATGAGATGTCTCAGCGTTTGAGCGATACGATGGACAGCTTGAAGGCGGCAAACTGGCAGTTAAAGAAAGATATTGAGCGGGAACGGGAACAGGAAAAGCAGCGCGTGGAATTTTTCACCGCTGTCTCCCATGAGCTGAAAACCCCCATCGCCATCATCAAGGGGCAACTGGAGGGTATGATCTATCAGGTGGGCGAATACAAAGACCGGGATACCTACCTGCGCCGGTGCATGAAAACCACCAATGACATGGAGGCGCTGGTCAAGGAGATTTTATCGGCGGCCCGGATGGGCGGCAGCGACTTCCACCTGGAGCGTACCGACCTGGACATCAGCCAAATGCTGCGAAAGGTCTGTCAGCAGTTCCGTGGCCGGATGGAGGACAAGCAGATGGAGCTTCGCATGGATATCCGGCCGGAATACCACTATCAGGGGGACCGGCGGCTCATGGAGAAGGTGTTCACCAATGTGATCGGAAACGCCGTGGCTTATTCGCCGGTGGGCGCGGTGATTACTGTCACCCAAAAGGACGAGGTGTTTTCCGTGGAGAATACCGGCGTCCACATTGCCGAGGAAGATTTGGAGCGTATCTTCACGCCCTTCTACCGGGTGGACAAATCCCGGAACCGGAACAGCGGCGGCAGCGGCCTGGGGCTGTATATCACCAAGACCATCCTGGATCACCACGAAATCGTCTACAAGATGGTGAATACGGAAAATGGTGTGCGGTTTACTGTTATCTTCCCGAAGGCAGCAATGTAGGAGCAACCCTCTGTTTGTGCGCTATCTGGCGGTAGGGAAATCTTAGCCTCAGACTGTTCGAAAAACAGCTTTGGTTTGGTATTAACATATTTGATATAGAGCGAGAAATTTCATGGCCTGCTCTTAGAGATTTTAAACCTCTCTGGTAGAATTGGGAACTTTAATTTGGTATAATCAAAGAGACAAATTGGAATTTTACAGCGAGGTGAAAAAGGTTGAACTATGCTGAATATGGGAAAGGAAATAGTAATGTAATTATCCTCCTACATGGAGGTGGTTTGTCATGGTGGAATTACAAAGAAATTGCTGAAATGCTACAAACGAATTATCATATAATTATACCCATATTAGACGGTCATGCAGGAAGTGATAAACGATTTACGACGATAGAAAATAACGCTTTAGAGATTATAGAATTTATAAATGATAAACTGGATGGTTCCGTTTTATTGATTGGAGGACTATCACTTGGAGGACAGATTTTACTTGAAATTTTATCTCATCGTAAGGATATATGTAAGTATGCAATAGTGGAAAGCGCACTTGTAATACCTTCAAAATTCACATATTTTATGATTAAGCCTGCGTTTGGGAGTTGTTATGGTTTGATAAAGTATAAATGGTTTTCAAAATTACAATTCAAATCATTACGAATAAAGCAGCATTTGTTTGATAATTATTACAAAGATACTTGTGCAATAACAAAGGGCGATATGATTGCTTTTTTACAGGAAAACTCATTATATTCCTTAAAAGATGGGATTGAAGAGAGCGAAGCAATAGTTCATATTTTTGTCGGAGAAAAAGAAAATCACTCAATGAAAAAATCAGCAGAACTAATTCATAAAAAACTACAGAATAGTTCTATACAAGTTCTTCCTAATATGTATCATGGAGAGTTTTCAATAAACCATGCAGATGATTATGTAAGAAGACTATTAGAAATAATAGAACAAAAATAAATCCTAAGTTTTCGGGATAGATAATCGAATAAATTTATTCTACACAGCCGAGAGGTTTTCCATGTGAAAGCTCCTCGGCTTTTTCGCGCTCTATCGCCAACTCCACCTAAAAAATATCTCAACTCCACCTCAACTCCACCTTCGTAGTGTACTATAAGGGTGTTCCCGGCAGACGGGACACCCACCGGAGCGGGAAACAGCCCCGGCGAAAAACTACGTTAGGAGGTACACAAGTGAACCAACTGGTTTTACGAAAAGGAAATGAGGTGGCTCAGACATGAACCTGTGCAAACGGGCCTGCCTGTATTCCATCCGCAAAAAGGGCAAGACCCTCACACTGCTGGCGTTTCTGCTGGTCATGGCCACGCTGATGCTGACCTGCCTTTCCATCCAATCGGCCACAGAAACAGCCAACGCCAACATCAAAAAAGCCCTGCTGGGCTATTTCACCATCAACGCCAAGACCTTGGAGAGCGGTATCCCGGAGGATACGGTGAGCCAGATTCTTGATGTGGATGGTTTGAGCGGCAGATACACCCTGCGCTCCTACACCTACGCTGCTTATTTTGACGCAGACGGGAACCTTCTGGAGATCAACACCGAAGGCGCTGCCCAGGTGCCTGAGGGCTACGAGAACGCCGGACGGGTGGTGGCAAACTCCAATTCCCAGGAGGATAGCTATTTCACCGATGGCGGCTTTGAGATGGTGGAGGGAAATCCCATCACCACCGAGGCCGGCAGCCAGGTGCTGATCCATGAGAAATTCGCCCAGCGCAACGGCCTGTCTGTGGGCGACACCATGCTGCTGGGGAATGTGGAGGACAAAGATAAGACCATCCCTGTGACGGTGGCCGGGATCTTCACAAATACCGAGGAACAGGATTCCATCGGCATGGCCCCGTCCTATGACCTTTACGACAATATCGTGTTTACCGATCTCTCCACCGCCTCTTTCCTGCTCTACGGCACCGAGGGAACCACCAATGTCCAATACGGGGATTTTTATGTGAACGACCCGGACGAGCTGGAGCGCATTATGACCGATGTGCAGGAACTGGATGGCGTGGATTGGGAGAACTGCACCCTGACCCGCTACGACAACGACTATCAGAATGCCAAGGAATCCTTGGAGGGCTTACAGAACATCGTCTTTATCGCCATTGCGGTGGTATCGGTGATTTGTTTCCTGGTGCTGGCCCTGTTCCTGACGCTGCGGCTCCGTGGGCGAATCCATGAAACCGGCGTCTATCTGGCCATGGGCATTTCCAAAGGCTCGGTGCTGCTGCAATACCTGCTGGAAGTGATCCTCGTGGCGGCCATCGCCCTGTTCATTTCCTTCGGCACCAGCACAGCCATTTCCCATCAGATCGGGAGCAGTCTGCTCTCCCAGGTGACAAGCGAAACCTATGAGACGGTGGACTTGACCGGGGAAAACGAAGCTGCCCAAGAACCCACCGAGGATTTGGGTCTTGCCGAGATCGAGGTGGCTGTTTCCGCCGAGGATTACGCACTGGTGTGGGCTTTCGGCATGGTGCTGTGTGTGGCCTCTACCGCACTGGCGGCCTACCCGATTATGAAGATGAAGCCCAAGAGTATCTTGTCGCAGATGAGTTAAGGAGGTGCAGGCGATATGAATTTAGGAATACGGGCGATTTTATATAGCGCACGAAAGTGGAAAAAGACGCTGCTGGTGTTCTGTCTGCTCCTGGCCATTACCACTTTGGTGCTGTCCGGCCTTGCCATAGCTGACGCTCAGGAAGAACAGGCCGAGGAAGTCCGGGGGACCACCGGGGCCAGCTTTACCGTGGAACGAAACCTGTCCACAGGAGGCTGGGCCAGCGGCAATGGCGGTTCTTATAGCACGCAGGAATTTATAACCGAGGAAATGCTTCAAGAAATTGGCTCAGTAGACGGGATCGCTGGTTATGATGCAGCGGTTGTCTCTATGCCTTATTACTATACCCAATCAGGTGAAAGTATCGTTACAGAAGATGTTAACAACAGCTTTTATACTTATGGTTCTCTCAATTCAGAATATAACGAGTTGTTCGTATCTGGGCGGTTTGAATTGGTAGAGGGAACTCATATTACGGAAGATATGCCGAATGGACTTATTCTCAGCAGGGATCGTGCCGAAAAGAATGGGCTAAAGTTAGGGGATAAAGTATCCGGTATCAACAATCCCTATGCAGATGATCCCGAAGTGGAGATGGAACTTGTGGGTATCTTTGACGTTCTGGCAGATAAAGATGATGAGGCAACCATGTATGATGCTGCTACACTATGGGATTACACCGATTATGCTTTTTGCAGCTACAATGCAATGAAAGAAATGGCTGTTAATTATGAAGATGGGAGCAAACTCCAAGAGGCCCACTTTTTCGTAGAGGATGCAGCACAGTTGGATAACGTGATAGCCGAGGTACAGAACATATCCTCGATTAACTGGGATAACTTTATCATCACCGCCAATGACGAGGTATATCAAAATATTTCCAGCGCTCTTTCCGACACCGGCACCCTGATTACCACCCTCATTGTTGTCATTACTGCTGTGAGTATGGTGCTGATTATCCTGATTCTATCCATGTCCATCCGCAGCCGGAAAAGAGAAACTGGGATTTTGCTGGCCGTTGGAATTGCCAAGCCTGCGGTGATTCTCCAATATGTGTTGGAAACCCTGCTGATTGCGGTGGTGGCCTTCCCGCTGGCCTACCTCTCCAGTAAGCAAGTGGCCGGCACCCTGGGTACGCTGTTCGGCAAGGCGGCGGAGAATGTCATCGTCACACCGGAGCATTTCATGCTGGTGGCTATCGTGGGAGGTATCCTGCTGGTGGCGGCGGTGCTGGTGTCCAGTATCTCGACTATGCGGTTGAAACCTAAGCAGATTTTGTCGCAGATGGAATAAGACCATCCACTCCCTAAAATAACGAAATGAGGTAATCACTATGAGTATCATGGAAATCAAACAAGTGGGATATTCCTACGATAATAAAAAGAAAGTCTTAAAAGGCGTCAACGCCGAAATGGAACAGGGCAAGCTCTACGCCATCCTGGGTCCTTCCGGCTGCGGCAAAACCACCCTGCTCTCCCTGATCGGCGGCCTGGACAGCCCCGGCAGCGGCCAGATTTACTTCGATGGGCAGGACATTGCCAAGACTGGCCTTTCCGACCACCGGAAAAACCATGTGGCGTTTATTTTCCAGGCGTACAACCTGATCGACTACTTGACCCCCGCAGAGAATGTGTCGCTGACTTCCAAACTGCCGCCGCTGCCAATTCTGGAGCGTCTGGGGCTGACGAAAGAAGAAGCCAAGCGCAATGTGCTGAAGCTCTCCGGCGGCCAGCAGCAGCGGGTGGCCATCGCCCGTGCCCTGGCAAGCGAGGCTCCTGTGATCCTGGCGGACGAGCCTACGGGCAATCTGGACGAGGACACCGCCCAGGACATCACGGAAATTCTTAAAGAGAGCGCCCACAAGATGAACAAGTGTGTGGTGGTCGTTACTCACTCTAATGAGCTGGCGAAGCAGGCTGATGTGGTATTTCGGCTGAAAAAGGGTGAGCTGCAGGTGCTGGAGCGCGTTCAAGATGGAGCCACCCAGCCCCAATCCCGCAGAAACAACGCTCCCCGCAGTGAAAGGAGGGCGCATTGATGGAGATAGACAGCAATCCGATCACGAAACCCTCGAAAAAGGGAACGATCCTTTCCGCAGTTTTTTATGCTCTTGCGGCGGTGCTGCTGATTACAGCCTTTGTCTCTCTGGTGGCCTGCCATCAAAATATCTCCCGGCAGCTTGAGCAGGGCGTCCCTGTGCAGGGAAATGAACTGGCCATTGTGAATCTCTATCTTACAAGCTAGACTGCTTGAATGACAGCCTGAAATCGGGACCAAGAGCGTACCCCTGACGTAGAGAGGTTGTACTCGTCAGTGTTCCTGACAGTCGCATTGTTTGGCTATGCGGCTGCTGATACTCGGAGCAGGTTCAGCCACGGGAAAGTGGAAAAAGGCGAACGTCACATACCGACAACGTGGAACGCTTGTTTATACCGTACTAAACGGGGATTGCCTAAAGTGAAATGCCGAAAGGCTATGAAAACGCTGAAATGCGGGGTTCTGAATATTCACCATGGCAACAGAGTTCCCATAGTAGTCTGCGGACGGGAAAGCCGTCTACATGGCAAAGGGGAAGCAGTACCGGCTGGAAGATCAGCTGTTAAAGCACTTCCCGGAGGAAATCGAGAAACACAAAGGCTTTATCCAGGGCTTGGAAACGGATATGGAAACCCTGGCGGCACACCCCCACCCAATAGATGGATTTACCGGCATGGAAGTCCGGGGCGATACGCTCACCGACAAAGAGAACGCCGGAGCCGCCCTTTTGGATGCCTGCAAGGAGGTTAAAGGCTCCGAGCCGGTGCAGGTCGGCAGCTACCGGGGATTTGCTATGTTTGTAACCTTTGACGCTTTTCAGAAGGAATATATGCTCCAACTGAAAGGCAGGATGACCCACCGTACCGCCCTGGGTGCGGACCCGCGCGGCAACCTGACCCGGATTGACAACGCGCTTTCCCAGATGCCCCAGCGGTTGGAAAGCGTCAAAATCCAGCTGGATAACCTTTACCAGCAGCAGGCCGCCGCGAAGGAGGAAGTGGGCAAAGCCTTCCCCTATGAGGAGGAATTGCGGGTCAAGAACGCCCGTCTGGTGGAGCTGGATATGGAGCTGAACATGGACAGCAAGGGGCAGTCCCGTCCAGAAGCGGCGATTGCCAAGCGCGAAAGACCCTCGGTGCTGGAAGGGCTGAAACGCCCCATCCCGCCCCGCAGCATGGAAAAGAAACCCAGACAACAGGAACAGGAGGCAAGATAATATGAACAGCAACGAAAAGAATACGGCCCTTTATCGTCAACCGGGAAGCCTATCTGCGGAAAATGGCGCTGGACGGGTATGTGGTAAAGCTGGATTTGCCGGAGCTGAAGGAGCTGGTGTCCCTGATGCGCTATTCCAGCAACAACTTAAACCAGCTGACCCGTAAAGTGCATGAAACCGGGCGGGTTTATGACGCTGATTTGGAAGATATATCCCAGCGGCAGGAACAGCTTTGGGACGGTGTGCAGAAGATACTGGCCCAGCTTTCCAAGCTCTCCTGACCGGGCAATCTGCCCCATCTGCGGAGGGAGGAACGGCGTTCTTCGCCGCGCCTTCCTCCGTTTTTTCTTTTTGCCGCTATTTACTTTCGTGCTACAACCGTGTATAATGGTAGCACGAAAGGAAGTGACAGCATGACACAGTTTGAACAGCTGGACACGATTTTAGAGGGACAGCGCGGTATGCTCCAAACATCAGAGGCGGTGAAACGGGGGATTCCAAAATCCGTTTTTTACAGCTATGTGAAGGAAAAAGAATTGGAACAGGCGGCACATGGGGTTTATGTATCGCCGGATGCCTGGGTCGATGGGATGTACCTGCTCCATTTACGATGCAGCCAGGGGATTTTTTCTCATGAAACGGCGCTGTTTTTCCATGATCTGACCGACCGGGAGCCTTCCCCCTATTCCATTACCGTCAGACGGGGATACAGCACGACCAGATTGAAAGCGGACGGGATTTTGGTCTACACCATAAAACCGGAGCTGCATGACGTCGGAAAGAGTACGGCTCGAACCCCTTTCGGGCATACGGTTCCGGCTTATGATATGGAGCGGACCATCTGCGACCTGCTTCGCTGCCGGAGCAGCATTGAGATGCAGACATTTCAAGGGGCGCTCAAAATGTACGCCCGCAGGAAAGAGAAAAACCTGCGGAGGCTGATGCAGTATGCAGGGCTGTTCCGGGTTGAAAAAATTTTGCGGCAGTATTTGGAGGTGCTATTATGATAAAGACAGCAAGGCAGCTGAAAGATTTGATCCGCAATCTCGCAAAGGAGAAATCGGCGGACGCACAGATTTTGATGCGGAACTATATGATGGAGCGTTTCCTGGAACGTATTTCCCTTTCTGAATATCGGGATAACTTTATTTTGAAAGGCGGGATGCTGGTTGCCGCAATGGTAGGGTTGGATGCCCGGTCTACAATGGATTTAGACGCAACCGTCAGAGGGGCCAGCGTGAATGTGGAGGACATTGAAAATCTGATGTCCTCCATCATAGCAGTCCCCATTGAGGACGGAGTGGAGTTCCAGGTGAAAAGCATTTCGGAAATCATGGACGAGGCCGAGTATCCGGGGATTCGGGTCAGCATGGCCACTGTTTTTGACGGAGTGGTGACGCCGCTGAAAATTGATATTTCTACCGGGGATGTGATTACGCCAAGGGCAGTCCGGTACAGCTTCCGGCTTATGCTGGAGGAACGCTCCATTGATATTTGGGCGTACAATCTGGAAACCGTACTTGCGGAAAAGCTGGAAACAATGATTGCCCGGACCATAACAAACACCCGCATGAGGGATTTTTATGACCTCTACATTTTGGAACAGCTTCACAGAAAAACGCTGGATTCCGATATTCTCCGCCACGCGCTCCTTGCTACTGCCCGCAAGCGTGGGACGGAGGGGCATTTGAAAGAGGCGAAGGAAGTGTTTTCCGAAGTAGAAAACAGCCATGCGATGCAGGCGCTTTGGTCCGCTTACCGCAGGAAATTTTCCTATGCGGCTGATCTGGAATGGAACACCGTTATGGGGGCGGTCCACCGTTTGTATGCTCTGACAGAGGACAGTGAATCGGAATGAAAAAGCG
>NZ_JAYMNQ010000002.1:0-677146 GCF_036941085.1 Acutalibacter sp. JLR.KK004 | reverse complement strand
GGCTGACCCCGCCGTTGTTTCCAGGGTTTCTGTTAACACTGTGGACGCAACGGAGGAGGGAGACGTTTGGACCGCGAAGATTCCTGATCCCGGTTCAAACGCTGTCACCGTAAACGTGACGCTGGCTAATGACAACGCTACCGCTGTTGTTACCCATGAAGCTGGAACCCATGGTACTGCGGCATCTACAGCACCTAACGCTCAGGGCGTGTGGACTTTTAACATGTCCGACGAGGAGAAGGCTGTTAAGGAAGCCAAATTCCTGGTGTGGGACGAAAACGGCGCAGAGAGCGGCAAGGAATACACAGTGAAGTTTGATGTGAACGACGGCTCTGACGATGTGAGCATTAAGTCCATCACTGTGGACACCCAGTATGGCGAAACCGTTGTAGACGGCGACACCTACACCATCACTCTGCCCTATAACACCAGCGGCCCCCAGACACTGAAGGTCGAAGTGAACCACAAGAATGCTTATGTTGATGGGCAAACTCCCAATACTACAGGTATCTATGAAGTGACCTCCGGTGCCATTACTGATGGCGCAAGCACTACCACGATCACTATTAAAAACGGCGCGACTGCCCATGTCTATACCGTTAAGACCGTAAACGCTGCTGCTTTTGCTGCGTTCTCTGTAGCTGGCGAGCGCAAGGAAGCGAAAATTGACACAGAGCACAAAACCGTTACTGTTTACATGCCCTATGGCAGCAATACTGATGCAAATGGTAATTTCAAAATTACTCCCACCTTTACACCTGGTTATGCTTCTGTAGATATCAAGGCTGTAAAGACCGATAGCAGCAAGGTTGCATTGGAAAGTGGTAAGGAGATTAACCTGAAAGATTATCTTGCTACTTTAGCAGCCAGCAAGCCGCTTAATAACACTGGCAATTCAGATTTAAGTCTGAAGATCAGCTACAGCGACGTTGGGACTGCAGAGCCTTGGACTGTTGAGTTTGATGTCCCCGCCAACGACCCCGCTCCTGTTCTGAAGGATCTGTACATTGGCACCTTCAAGGCGGAAATCGACGAGGCCAAGCACACTGCTGTTCTGAATGTGCCCAAGACTCTGCGCGTTTCCACCGCTAAACTTATGGGCCTTGCCTCTCCTGGTGCAACGATTCTTCTTACCGATGTTGATACTGTGGTTGCACAGAAAATTGCTGCCACTCCTGTAGCGAAGCTTCTTAATACCGCTACCGATGGCGGCACTACTGCTGTAGACTTTGGCATTGCCACCAAGAACAACTTCATCATCCGCGTGACCGCTGCTGGCGATGAAAATGGCGTAGCAGTGGATGCCGCCCATAAGGGTGCCGTTCAGGACTACAAGCTGACCATCAATACAGTGGATTCCGTAGGCACTGCTGAAATCACCGAAATGATCCTGGAGGATAACAGCGACGCCAAAAATCAGTATAAAGCAGAGATTAAGGACAATATCATTACCTTTACCCTGCCCTTCGCTACCACCAATGATCCCGATAAGATTGGCGCTGGCGTGGTTGACTGGAAACTGTACTATGGCCTGAGCAATGGTACAACTATCGAAGCCGGCACTATTGATGAGGCTTCTGGCCTGACACTTGATGGCACTGAAGCTTACCTGCCTGCTACATTTAACGATAACAGCGTCAAGGGCACACCGATTGTTGTGACCAATGGCAAAAGCACCACTAACTATAATATTGCTGTGAAGCTGGCCCCTGCGCGGACTGCCAACAGCATGACAAACTTCAAGGCTACTACCAAAGATGACTTTGCGGACATAATAGACAACGAGAACGCTTTTGCCGCTACTGGCTCCAGCGACCTGCTCGTTACTGTCCCCTATTCCAAGTATAATGATTTCAAGACCGGGCCGTTTGTCAACGCGGATGTGTCTGATGGCGCAGTTGTATACTATGTTGACAAAGATGACAAGCTTCAGGCTGTTGATATCGTGAAAGATGGGGCTACAACTGCTACACACAATCTGCCTGCAACTGACAGTGCCGATTTGCCCTATGACGGCGTGAAAGAAAAGCCTGCTGGCACAAAGGGTAAACTTACCCTGGTTGTAGTCAATGAGAAGGGCGCAGTTAACGCTGATGGCACTGCTAAGATTACTGCTGGTACAACTCTGTCCGCTGCCCTTGAGGTTGGCACTTTCAGGAAGTATGTTCTCACTGTGAAGCAGGCTGCTGCCCAGAAGCAGCATGTTCTGGATTCCTTCAGCGTGTACGATTCTGTTACAAAGACTGAAATTCCGGCAAACGTGGACTCTCGCAACCACAAGATCACCCTGACCCTGCCCGCTTCCTTTGTGGGAACAAAGGCCGCTGCTGGCGGCGCTAACGCTTCCGATCTTACCGGCGGTATGGAGCGCAACCTGTGGTTCAACTATGGCACTAGCCATTACGAGAGTGTAAGCGCTTTGGACAATACGGATACTGCCATTGGTACAGCTGGCGTGAAAAAGCTTACCATCAAAGATGGTGCTGTAGTAACTGCTGACAGCACCGACCTTATGGTGGCCACTAACAATAGCGGCGTAGGCGAGTTGAAAATGGCTGACGCCACCACAAACACAGCGATTGCCAAGATCCGGGTCGAGAGCGAAGCATACAATGCAGGTACCCCCGATGAGGGCGGCTACCAGGAATATGACCTGGTGGTAAAGTATGAGGCTGTTAAGCTGGGCTGCACCTTGAACAGTGTGACCATCAACGGCGTAACCGCTAAGCCCGACGCCAACGGCAAAGTGACCGTCACCCTGCCCAAGGCCACCGAGCTGACCGGCCTGAAGCCCACTTTCAATGTATCTGAGGGTGCAAATGTTTCTTCTCAGAAGAATCTGGGCGCAAACAACGCAAACCTTATCACCTCCGGCTCTATTATGAACTTCACCCAGCCCAAGAGCGTTTGGGTTCTGTCTGAGAACGGCGCGAACACGCAGAAGTACACCATCGAAGTGAAGATTGATGATGGCTTCAGCGATGTGAAGCCCGGCGACTGGTTCTACAGCTACGTAATGGACGCTTCCAAGCGCGGCATTATCATCGGCAACGGCGACGGCACCTTCGGGCCTCACACCAACGTGACCCGCGTGCAGTTTGCCACCATGATGGCCCGCGTGGACGGGTTCGATGCCTCCGCATGGGAGGATAAGCCCAGCCAGTTCAGCGATATGAACGGCATCACCGGCGAAGCGGCCGCAGCAGTGGCTTACTGCGCTGACAAGGGCTATATCACCGGCGACGGCGGCTCCACCACCTTCCGGCCCAACGATACCATCAGCCGTCAGGAGATGGCAGTTATCATCTCCCGCGTGATGAAGCTGGATGTTGAGAACGTGGAAATTGGCATTCGCTTTGCGGACGACGCGAAGATTGCAGGCTGGGCAAAGAACTACGTTTACGCCTGCGTGAATGCCAAGATGCTCATGGGCGAAGGCGATAACACCTTCAATCCTCTGGGCAGCACCACCCGCGCCGCAGCCGCTACTGCTGCTGTCCGGGTTGACGACGCGAAATAAGGTATTTCAACTCACCTAAATTTTACAAAGCCCGAAGCGAAAGGGGACGGAGCAATCCGTCCTCTTTTGCTTTCGCTGCCTCCGGCGGGATAAGAAACTTTTTTGAGGAAAAGAAGTTCAAAAGATTGCCTTCGGCAACTTTCTTATCAATCTTCAAAAACCTCTGTGATAATATAGGGAACCGGGTGGATTGCGCCGCGATTCTCTGCCATTTGGTGCGTCTCAAAAGTTTCTGGGGATTCGTAAGGGACTTTTTACAAAAATCCCCTTTGGCCGCCGGAGGCAGAAAAGCAGAAGGGAGTGCGTTTCCGCACTCCCTTCTGCTTTGGGAACTGTAAAATTTAGGTGAGTTGAAACCTTACTTGATTTTCAGGGAATCCACCATGACCTTCGCTGTCTCAGCGCGGGTGATTCTGGTGGTGCCGTTGAAGCGGTTGGCCTCGTCGCCGTTAAAGACCTTGGCAGTCTGCACAGCGGCAACATAGGGCCGCGCCCAGCCGGAAATCTTGTTGGTATCCGCAAAGGTGGGAGTGCCGGTAACCTCCAGGTCAAGGGCAACTGCCAGAATCTTGGCGGCCTCCTCACGGGTGATGTTGTTCTTCGGCTTGAAGGTGCTGTCCTCATAGCCGCCGATAATGCCTTCCTCGGCAAAGTAAGCTACATAGCCCTTGGCATAGCCGCTTACGCTGGAAGCGTCCTTGAAGGGCACAGTGGCGTTCTCGTCCACTTTAATGCCCAGCATGCGGCCGGTCATCACAGCGAAGTCCTCGCGGGTGATGTGGGTGTAAGGCCCAAACAGCCCTTCCCCAATGCCCTGCACAATGCCCTTCTCAAAGGCTTCCTTCACGTAGGGAGCGAACCAGGCGTTTGCAGGCACATCGCTGAACTGCTCGCCGGTCTTGACGGTGAGGGTGTAAACAGTGGTCTTGTCACCCTTTTCGGACTGAACCTCAATCTTCACAGGCTTGCGGAGATCATAGGTGGTGTCAGCGTTAAAAGCAGCGTTGTTGATTTTCACAGAAGCCATCTTGGAGGCAGTCAGCTCCAGCTTAATTTGGCCCAGGTTGGTGCCAAAGGGTACGCTGGCAGTGATCGTTTCGGCAGTCTGGTTAATGGAAGCAGTCACGCCGTTCACCTTGGCCGCAGTGATCTCAGCGCCAGTGTTGGCATCGGCAATTTTGACTTCCTTGATGAAATATGTCTTGTTGGTTGTCCCATCTTCAGCAAGCACTGCCAGACGGTTATCATTTGTTGTATCGCCAGCAGTCAAGTCATACCATGTGGTGCCAGCGCCAAACTGCAAGCTATAGGTATTGGGAGTTCCAACAGTCTCTTTTACTTTGAACTGCACATTAGCAGTTGCAGCATTGCCGCCAGAGTATGCAGCAGCCTCCGCCTTAACTTTATCGTCCGCATACGTCTTTTTACCGTCAGAATACATACGGTAAATTCCAGCAGCATTTGCCGTCACAGTTGCGGGCAAAACACCAGCTATTGCATTGGGGGAGGTTGTGAAGTTCAGGAAGAATTCCTTCCCGTTCCTGTAGCTGTAAGGCACAGTCAGGGTAATTTCATTGCCGTTTGCGCCGCCGATAATGCCAGTGATGTTGCCGTCAACAGCGGACAAATTGCCGGTAAAACGAGCGGCAGTACTGGCAGTGGCAGGATCGTTCACAAAGGTATACTCAACGAAGTTATTGGGATAATTGTTGCGGATCTGGGTATACGATGCAACGGTAGTGTCTGTCGCACTATTTGCAATGCGGGTAGCCAAAGCCTCATCTGCTACAATATATTTGCTGCCCTTTGCAAAAGTGAAGTTTGTAGCCTGCAGAACGCCATGTTCATCAGCAGGCTCTATTGCCGCTCCCATGGCATTGCCAGCATTTGCAGGAACTGCAAACAGCTTTGCGCCCTTGGAAAGTTCAAAGCTGGCGTTCAATGGAGTAACGCTGGAGGGAACATTTACTTTGAAATCCTTGCCGGAAACCTCAACCTTATAATTTTTATAAGCATTGTAGTTCATCAAGTTTTTGTTTCCTGCTTCGGTCAGCACAAAGTTCGTGATGGACTTGCCGGTTTCGGGGTTGGCACGGACGTACTTGACAGCATAAACCAGTTCATCGCCGCCCCCGGCGCTTACAGACACCTTACTGCCGCCGCTGATTGTAGCGCTAGACAGTGCAGTAGTGTTAATAAAAGAGCTTTGGCTCTTGGCAAAGGTGTACTCTACGATGGGATCAGTCGTGCTGGGTTGTACGGCTGTGTCAAAAGTGGAATGGGGTACTGTGAAAGTGATAGTGCGGGCCGCAGTGTCCACCACGCCGTTGCTGGTATGCTCATTGTCCTTGCCCTTGTTTAGCACCAGCTTGGCAGCGGTGATGGTGGGCTGCAGTTCAGTGGCATCAGCCTCTGTGACAATCAGGTTGTACCAGCCCTGGGTCTTCTGGTCGGCAGCAGTCACCGTAACGCGGCGGGTTGCGGTTACGTCAACATCGTCAGCCGTTCCAACATTACTGGCCCAAATTGCAACTTTGGGAGAAGTTCCTGCGGTACCGTTCGCAATTGAGATAGCGGGATCGTTAGTAGAAACAGTCTTCGGCCCCTTGAAGGTCAACTTCACCTTGGACAAATCCGCGCCCTTGGGGACAGTGATGTTAATGTTTTCGCCTTCGATAGTGCCTTCAACCTTAAAGGGCTTAGTGCTTGAAGCAGAAGCATTCCTTCCTGCTTCAGCCACTACGCTTGTCAGGGTGGTGTCCTTATCGTTCTTTTCGAAAACGAGTTTATAAGTTTTCGCAGTCGCGCCAGTAGTAAGACTTGTAAGTTTAAGGGTAGCGCCTGTGGTTCCACTGGTCAGCATGTAGGCAAAATCAAACTCTTTGCCAGATTCGATCGGGGTGTCTGTGCCAGCAACTGTCTCCAGTGTAGCAGCAGCAAAATGGGAACCAACTTCAAAGGTGGGAACCAGCTTCAGAGCGCCGTTGGCGTCCACTGCCAAGTCAGCCGGAACAGCAAAATCGATTTCGCCGTTAGCATCATTCAGATCCTGGTTGGGGCTGGACTGCTTTTTGAAAACACCTTCATAGTTGCCAATTTTGATGGACTTGAGGGCCTCTTCTTCCACAATAAAAATGTCATAAGCAACATCCGTTAAAGCGTCCTCAGTTATGGCAGTCAGCTTTTCAGCGACCGCTTTGGATCTGTCCGTTCCAATAACGCCGTTGCCGTCGGTTTTAACAGCGCCGCTGGTGTTAGAAGTACCAAACATTGAAGTGACAGAAGAACCCGTGCATCCATTCATCCCAATGGTGTAGGATTTAGCACCATTATAGCCAAAAGGCACGGTAAAGGTGATGGTCTTTGCGGTCTCGTCCACAACGCCATCGTAGGTGTTGTCCATTTTGGCAGACTTAACAGAAGCGCTGCCAGAAGCGGCCTTCATTGACCAGGTAACAGTATAGCGCTCGCTGATATTGGTGTCATCTGTACCCTTGCGAATTTCAAAGATGATAGGCAGCGGGTTGCCATCATCATCGCGCTCTGCCGTAAGCTCGGTAGGTATAGAAGCAAGTGCAAAGGTAGTCTGTGTGCCGTCCTTCTTAACCTGGGACACCTGATCATCGGCATGGCCTGTCTCAACTTTAATTTTCGGCAGATTGCCTGCATTATAATTGAAAGCTATGTTCCAATTATACCCGCTGCCCGTAACCTCGCCGGAGAACCCTCCCGCAGGAACAGGCTTAACCCCCGTGGGTTCATAGGCAGCAGCAGCGCTGAGCGGAATCATTGCGGCAATCATAAGAACAGCCAAGACAGCCGCAAGTGATTTCTTCAGAAACTTGCTTTTGTTCATAAATTTCAACCCTCTTAAATTTTAGATTCTCGCCTGGCCATTAGAGCAGCGCGCAAGGGGGATTTCGCAAGGCCTTCCCCCTCCTCCCCGCTCCGCCGGCGAGTGGAAGTTATCTATAAACTCACACTTGCAGGGATTTTGGCGGGAAATGGGGAGGTTAAGGGGGAAAACGGTGGGGAGAGGGTTGAATGGAGGGCAAAATGAGAAGGGGTGTGTGGGCGGGATGGGGCAAATTCTTCCCAAGAAGTTTTGCCTTGCAGGAAAAGGGCTTTTGTGCTATGCTATAGAAAGGAAAAAGCGCTTGGTTTTTCACAAAACAGCAGGCGCCGCAATAGGGCCTGACAGCCCTGACGGGAAAATGAGAGAGAGGATACTATATGAGATATGACGCGGTTATTATAGGTGCGGGCGTGACAGGCAGCGCCATTGCCCGGGAGCTTTCCCGGCGGGAAGGGCGGTTCCTGGTGCTGGAACGTGCCGGGGACGTGTGCGAGGGCACCAGCAAGGCAAATTCTGCCATTGTCCACGCAGGGTTTGACGCGGAGCCGGGCACCATGAAAGCCAGGATGAATGTGCAGGGCAACGAGATGATGACAAAGCTCAGCGAGGAGCTGGACATCCCCTTTAAGCGGGTGGGCGCTTTCGTGGTGTGCCTGGACGAGGGGGACATGCCCAAGCTGCGGGAACTGTATGACCGGGGCGTGGCGAACGGCGTGCCGGGCCTTAGCATTTTAACCGGGGAGGAAGCCCGGAAGCGGGAGTCTAATCTCAGTGACAAGGTGTGCGCAGCCCTGCTGGCGGAAACCTCCGGGATTATCTGCCCGTTTGAGCTGACTTTGGGCCTGGCGGAGTCGGCGGCGAAAAATGGTGTGGAGTTCCGCTTTGGCACAGAGGTACAGAAGATAGAGAGAACAGCGGAGGGCTGGTACGTGACCACCTCCCAGGGAGAAGTGGAAGCCCAGACAGTAATAAATGCCGCTGGGATATATGCCGATATCTTCCACAACCAGGTGTGCGAAAAGAAACTGCACATCACGGCCAGAAAAGGGGAATACTGCCTGCTGGACAAAACAGCTGGCAGCCATGTGAAAAGCACCATTTTCCAGCTTCCGGGCCAGTATGGCAAGGGGGTGCTGGTGTCCCCCACTGTACATGGCAACCTGCTGGTAGGCCCCACTGCCACAGACATTGAGGACAAGGAAGACACCGCCACCACGCCGGAGGGCCTGGCGGAGCTACAGGAAAAGTCTGCCCTGGGTGTAAAGAACGTGCCCCTGCGGCAGGTGATCACTTCCTTCATGGGCCTGCGCGCCCATGAGGACGGGGACGATTTCACTTTGGGCGAGACAGCGGAGGGCTTTTTCGACGCGGCGGGCATCGAGTCTCCTGGCCTTTCCAGCGCTCCGGCCATCGGCGTGTATATTGCCGGGCTGGTGGCGGACAAGCTTTCCTTGAAAGAGAAGGCAGGCTTTGACCCGGTACGCAAAGGCGTGCCCCGGCTTCACGAGATGAACGCGGAACAGCGAGCCGCGAAAATACAGGAAAACCCTGCCTATGGCAATATTATCTGCCGCTGTGAGGAGGTTTCCGAAGGGGAAATTGTAGACGCCATCCATGGCATACTAGGCGCCCGCACCCTGGACGGCGTGAAGCGCCGCACCCGGGCCGGCATGGGCCGCTGCCAAAGCGGCTTCTGCTCTCCCCGGGTGATGGAGCTGCTCTGCCGGGAGCTGGGGCTTACCCTGGATGAGGTGCGCAAAAACGGGCCAGACTCCCAGATTGTGCTGGAGAAAACACGATAGAAGGTGCTTTTTGCCCTGATAAGTATCCCGGAAACCTTTGCCAGGCTTACGCAGAGTGCGGCTCCCCCGCAGGCAGCCGCGCTCTGCTGGTTTTTTCGGGAAAACGGAGAATTTTAGAACCAAACTATTTTAAGGGTTTGCGGGAAGGAGGGCACAATGGAAAAAATCATGGTGGCCATGAGCGGCGGGGTGGACTCCAGCGCGGCGGCCCTGCTAGTGAAACAGGCAGGCCTGGAGGCTGTGGGCGTTACCTTGAGCCTCCGCCGGGAGGAGCGGGAAGAGGTATTTCCCGGGGAAAAAACCTGCTGCTCAGCAGATGACATAAATGACGCACGCATGGTGTGCGCCCGTCTGGGGATTCCCTTTTATGTGTTCAACTTCCAGGAGGATTTCCAGGAACAGGTAATAGACCGCTTTGTAAACGCCTACTGCCAGGGGAAAACCCCAAACCCCTGCATCGACTGCAACCGGCACATTAAGTTTGGGAAGCTGCTCCGGCGGGCGGCGGAAACGGGCTTTGACAAGGTGGCTACAGGCCACTATGCCCGGGTGGAGAGGGACGAGGCTTCTGGGCGGGTTCTTTTGAAAACCGGGCTGGACAAGGACAAAGATCAGAGCTACATGCTCTATTCCCTGACCCAGGAGCAGCTTGCCCACACCATGTTCCCCTTAGGGGAACTGACAAAAGCCCAGGTGCGGGCGCTGGCAGAGGAAAACGGCCTTTTAAACGCACGCAAGCGGGACAGCCAGGACATCTGCTTTGTGCCGGACGGGGACTATGCCGCCTTTATCGAAGGCTATGCGAAAACATCCTTCCCCAGCGGGGACTTTGTGGGAACGGCTGGGGAGGTGTATGGCAGGCATAAGGGGATTATCCACTACACCATTGGCCAGCGCAAAGGCCTGGGGCTTTCCTTTCCCCAGCCCATGTATGTGTGCGGCATTGACCCGGAGAAAAACCAGGTTACCCTGGCCCCCCATGAAGCCTTGTTTTCCCGGACTGTTACAGCCCATGGCATCAACCTCATTGCCTGTGAAAGGCTGCCCGGCCCTGTCCGGGCGCAGGTGAAGCTGCGCTACCGCCATGCCCCCCAGCCAGCCCTTCTGGAGCAGACCGGGGAAGACACGCTCCAGGCCACCTTTGACCAGCCCCAGCGGGCCGCCACCCCAGGCCAGGCGATGGTAGCCTATGACGGCGACATCGTAATCGGCGGAGGCGTGATAGCGTAAAAAAGCTGGAAGGGAGAAAACGGAATGAAAACAGAACGTCCCTATCCCTATGTGGAAATAGACAAACGCGGTGCGGCCCGCGCCAGGGAAGGCCATCCCTGGGTGTTTGATAACGAAATTACGGATATGGAAGGGGAGCTGCAGGACGGCGCCCTCTGTGACGTTCTCAGCCCTAAAGGCCGCTACCTGGGTACAGGCTTCTATAACAGCCATTCAAAAATCCGGGTGCGCATCATTTCCCGCAACGCCAACGACAGGTTTGACGAGGATTTTTACCGCCGCCGGGTACGTCACGCCTGGGAATACCGGAAAACCGTTATGGCAGGGGACTTCAACTGCTTCCGGCTGGTGTTCGGGGAGGCCGACCGCTTCCCCGGCCTGACCGTGGATAAGTTCGGGGGCGTTCTGGTGACCCAGACCCTTTCCCTGGGGGTGGAAAAAATCAAGCCCCTCCTCTTTCCCCTCCTTGTGGAAGCCCTGGAGCGGGACGGCATATCGGTCTGCGGCATCTATGAGCGCAACGACGTACGGGTGCGGGAGTTGGAGGGCCTGGCCCAGAACACAGGCTGGTTCCCCCTGCCGGGCCGGGAAGCGCCGGAGGAGACCACTGTGGAGATAGAGGAAAACGGCGTCCGCTACCTGGTGGATTTTGCAAACGGCCAGAAAACCGGGTTCTTTTTAGACCAGAAGTATAACCGGGCCGCTGCCGCCCGGCTGGCTGCCGGCAGGCGTGTGCTGGACTGCTTCACCCACACAGGATCCTTTGGCCTCAACTGCGCTAAAGCCGGGGCGGCTTACGTACGCTCTGTGGATGTGTCTGAAACCGCCATTGCCTGCGCAAGGGAAAACTGCGCCCGCAACGGCCTTTCCCGCATAGTGGAATATGAAACCGCCAATGTGTTTGATCTGCTGCCTTCCCTGAGGCCAGGGGAATATGACTATATCATCTTAGACCCGCCCGCCTTTACCAAGTCCGGCAAAACTGTGGACAGCGCGGAGCGTGGCTATAAGGAGATAAATTTCCGGGCCATGAAGGCCCTGCCCCGGGGCGGGTTTTTAGCCACCTGCTCCTGCTCCCACTTTATGGGAGACGCCCGCTTTCGGGCTATGCTTCAAAGCGCCGCCAGGGACGCGGGGGTGGAGCTGCGGCTGATTGAGGCCCGGACCCAGGGGCCGGATCACCCGGTGTTATGGAACGTGCCGGAGACGGACTACCTGAAATTCTACCTGCTTCAAATCGTGTAGGAGGAAACGCCATGGATGAAATACAAAACGCCGCCCTGCTGGTGGTAGACGTGCAGCAGGGGCTTTTGGACAAAGGCCCCTTTGAAAAGGAGCGGCTGGCGGAGACTATCGGCAGGCTGCTGGGAGAGTTTCGCAGGGAACAAAAGCCCGTTCTCTTTGTCCGCCACGACGACGGTCCCGGCACAGAGCTTACCGCAGGCGCGCCGGGCTGGGAAATTGCCCGGGAGGTAAGCCCTCTGAAAGGAGAAAAAATTTTTGACAAGCGCTTTAACAGCGCCTTCCTGGAAACAGGGCTGGAGGAGTATCTGGGGGAGGCGGGCATAAAAACCCTGGTGGTGGCAGGGCTGCAGACAGAATACTGCATAGACGCCACAGTGAAATCTGCCTTTGAAAGGGGCTTTAAAGTTTTGCTGCCAAAGGGCGGCATCACCACCTTTGATAACGGCGGCTTCTCCGCCGCCCAGATAAACCGGTTTTACTATGAAAATATCTGGCGGGGCCGGTATGGGGAAATCCTGGAAGGGGCAGGCGTGTGAAAAATATAGAGAAAGGAATGATACCGGGCACAAAAGACTGACGTTTCAGCTCTTTTTGTGTACATTCGGTATCCCATGGCCATTATGAATATTGACAGATTTTCTTACAAACTGGGGGCCGCAGACTGCTTCTGCGAAATGGTGCGGGCTGGGGTGAAAAAGCTGGCGCTGGCCCACCCCTGCGACAGCCGGGAGGAACGGGACAGCTTCCTGCCGGAATTCCAGAAGCTTTGTGCCGAATACGGGGTGAAGCTGTATCCGGAGGACGACGCCTTCATTACAGACCTGTTCCCCGTCTCCATGAACAAAAACCGCTTTAACGCTATCTTTTATCAGGATGAGGCTGTGCTTCAGGCCTATCTGGACTTAAAGGAGGAAAAGCGGCAGGCCCAAGCCGGGGGCGCATATACCCCGGAAAAGCGGCGGGACATTGCTTGGCGGTATGGGAAGCTGCTGTCCTATACGGACGAGGGCATAGAGCGGCTGCTAAAAAACAACCAGGAAAGGGAGACGTGAATATGCGCGTGTTTTTAAACGGCGGGGGCGATGGGGCCAACGCCCAAGAAGCCTACCAGCGCTTTGGCGCGGCGATAGATAAGACAAAACCACTGCTTTATATCCCTATGGCAATGGAGAAGGAGGAATATTCCGGCTGTCTTGGCTGGATAACCGGGGAGCTTTCCCTGCTGGGCATAGAAATTTTCATGGCCCGCTCCGGGGAAGAACTGGCGGGGCTGGATTTATCCCATTTCGGCGGGATTTTCATCGGCGGGGGCAACACCTACAAGCTGCTGCACGAGTTAAAGGAAAGCGGCGCCCTTTTAAAGCTTACAGAATATCTGAAGGCTGGCGGCCCGGTATTCGGCGGCAGCGCTGGGGCCATTATCTTGGGGGCGGACATTGATACCTGCCGGTATGCCGACGAGAACCTGGCCGGCCTTTCGGACACGGCAGGCATTGACGTGCTCTCCGGCATTTCCCTTTTGTGCCATTATGGCAATGAGGACGAGGAAATTACCCAAAGGCACACAACCCATCTGCTGGGGCTTTCCCAATCCGGGCGCAGGATACTGGCCCTGCCGGAGGAGGACACAGTGGTGCTAAACGGCGAGAAGGCGGAGGTTATAGGCACGCGGCCCTACTATCTTTTCAAGGAGGGCCAGCGGATAGAATGCCTGCCGGGGCCGCTGGAGCTAGGATAGGTCGGAGGCAAAACAGAAAGGGATGAAGAAAATGTCTATGAAGCTGAACCGGGAGCTGCCCCTCCCGGCAGACCTGAAAGGGGAGTATCCCCTGTCAGCGTCCCTGCGGGAAAGGAAGGCCCAGAGGGACAGGGAAATCCGGGCGGTGTTTACCGGGGAATCAGATAAATTCCTGGTAATCGTAGGGCCTTGCTCGGCGGATCAGGAGGACTCTGTGCTGGAGTATGTCCACAGGCTTGCTAGAATCAACGAGCGGGTGGGAGACAGGCTGCTGCTCATCCCCCGGGTGTACACCAACAAGCCCCGCACCACAGGGGCGGGGTATAAGGGAATGCTTCACCAGCCCTCCCCGGACAAGGCCCCGGACTTGCTGGGAGGCATTATCGCCATCCGCCGCCTGCACATCCAGGTGATGGAGGAATGCGGCCTCACCGCTGCCGATGAAATGCTGTATCCGGAAAACCGCAGTTATCTGGACGATGTGCTCTCCTATGAGGCTGTGGGGGCCAGATCTGTGGAAAACCAGCAGCACCGTCTGACTGCCAGCGGCATGGATATCCCGGTAGGCATGAAAAACCCCACCAGTGGGGATTTGTCTGTGATGCTCAACTCCATCCAGGCAGCGCAGTCCGGCCACACCTTTATCTACCGGGGCAACGATGCCACCACCACCGGCAACCCCCTGGCTCACGCCATCCTCCGGGGCGGCGTGGACAAATACGGCACCTGCGTACCCAACTATCACTATGAAGATCTCCGGCGGCTGTGGGAGCTGTATGAGGAGCGGGAGCTGCAAAACCCAGCGGTTATCGTGGACGCCAACCATTCCAATTCCAACAAGCAGTATAAGGAGCAGATCCGCATTGTCAGCGAGGTGCTCCACAGCCGCCAGTATAACCCGGCCTTGAAAAAGCTGATCAAAGGCGTGATGGTGGAAAGCTACCTGGAGGAGGGCACTCAGCCCATTGAGGCAGAGCGCACCTTTGGCAAGTCCATCACCGATCCCTGCCTGGGCTGGCAGGACACAGAGCGCCTGCTCCTTTCCATGGCAGAGCGGGTGTGAGAGAGCGTGTGAATAACGTGTTTAAAAATGGAGAAATACGAAAGTTTCGTCCACCTTTTCAAAGTTGGTGGGCAAAAGCTGACGTAAAACGTTAGCTTTACGCAAAATGTTTCGCATTGTGGAAAAAAGTGAAAGTCCTGTTGCCGCCAGAAAAGCCAAAGCATGGAGGAAGGCCGGGTCAACCATACGGCAGGCGTACATCACAACGGGGACTTTATTCAAGCCTGCGCTTAATAATATTTTAAGAGAATGTTATGAGGAACGGGATGTCCGAAAGGCATCTGAGGTGCTTACACAAACACTTGAGTATCTGGACAGGCGGACAGGGCAGAAAATGTATCTGACGATGCGTGACCTGGTATTTGTCAACTGGCGGACGGGAGAACCAGCGAAAAACAGCTCATACGATACTCACCTGTATAAGCTGTGCGATGAGGCGGGTTTCCGGCGGTTTGTATGCATACTTATGCAACCCGAGCTATTGAAAGCGGGATGCCGCCCAGAGTGTTACAGAAGCTGTTGGGCCATGCTAGCATCAAAACGACTATGGATCGCTACGTCCATGTCACGGACGATTCACTGGTCAGTGCAGTACGGCAATTTGAGGCAAACACCATATCCCCATGACAAATAGATGCGGAGACAAAAAGAAAACGTCAAAAATCCAGTCATAATAAGGAGTCGTGAACACATATGAAATTAGGCATCGTAATATATTGGCTTGATTCCGTATGTTAATGTAACTCCATATGATTTCGTAAACCCGCATGGGTACTGGATTTATTGGAAGTCGTGGTACATATAAACCTATAAAACCTGATATATCTTTAGAAGAATTTGGTGCGGAATTGGTGCGGCCACCGTACAAAGATAGAGACTTTCGCGACACTGGTTTTTATCTCAACGACACATAGATTCTGTTTGTAAGGGGCGGTTTCAAAAGGAAACCGCCCCTTCTGGTTTATAAGAGCAACCACCGGCTATGCCGGCGGAGACCGAAGAAAGCGATAGCGTTGATTATAAAAAAAGACCTCCTTTGATATAATGGAAGCGGGTAACGCCAACCGCACAAAAATCAAAGGAGGTCAGTCCAAATGGACGAGCAAAGTTTATCACATACAAAATGGAAATGTCAATACCACATTGTGATCGTACCAAAGTATCGCAGGAAAGTAGTATATGGGAAACTGCGGGCAGATATAGGGAAAATCCTGAGGAAGCTATGTGAATACAAGCATGTGGAAATCATAGAAGCCCATGCAATGCTCGATCATATCCACATGCTGCTTTCTATACCGCCAAAGTTGAGCGTGGGAGAATTTATGGGATATCTGAAAGGGAAGAGTACCCTGATGATATTTGAGAGACATGCGAACTTGAAATACAAATATGGGCGTAGAGTATTCTGGGCCAAAGGATATTATGTAAGCACCGTAGGAGGAAACAAAAAAGCCATTCAGAAGTATATCCAGGATCAGGAAAGAGAAGACCAGATCATGGATCAGATGAGCTTTAAAGAGTACGAAGATCCCTTTAAAGATTTAGAAGAAGTGTAAAAAAGAAACGCCAAACCCAAAGTGCGGTTGGCGTTTCTCATTCTGCGCCTTTAGGCGCTGCTGGCATCATGCCCTTTTAGGGCTTATCATTCATACCACGTCCTTTGGGCGTGGTATTGATTGCCCTTGAATAAATATACAGAGGTACGACATGGAAATGGGAGAGCCATTTTTTACGTGCCGATTCAATTGTTTATAAGTTTTTAGGGGTAGTTTCAAAAGAGAAGCTGTCCTTTTTGTTATGATAGGAGGTTCCCGTCGTGAAATGCCTGCAAAAATATCACTGGGTCAAATTGCCCCGCAAGTCCCTGCCACAGGGCAAAGGCATCCTGTCCGCCTGGGCGAAGCTTGCTTCCCGTGCGGCTTTCCGTAAAGGAGTAGCCTCCTATTGCGGCCATAATAACCCCGTAGAGCCCGGTATGTGGGCCGGGGGCGTTGTTGGGCTAAAGAGTATCCTGGGCGTAAGAAGCCGCTCCAAAGCTCTGGAAACGCTTGATAAGCTGGCTCAGCTCGGCTACCTGACCTATGGCCTGGACAAAGAAACCAAGAAACTTACCTACCAAATCACGGACTGGGTGGTAAAATGCTCTGGCACGGCCTGCATGAAAGGCGTCGTATACACGACCGACGGGTAAGGCTTTCTGTGCGTACCCCGGAACATAACAGAACGCCTGGCCAGGCAGCACTACAAATTTGAAGAAACAGACGCCTGGTTAGACCTATGGTGTCACACAGTATGGGAGGATCCGGACAACGGGTTCTCTTTTTTTGCGCCTGTTATCCAGTATGGAAAGTATGGCGCTAACTTGACTTTGGAAACCCTAGGGCAGCGATGGGGCTGGGAAAAGACCAAGGTATGGAGATTTCTGAAAAAGCACGGGGATGCCTTCGCTCTGTACCGCTTGCCCGGCTCGTATGGCTGCCTCATTTTTAATAAAGCGTACCCAATCGGTACGGAGGTTTCATTGCCCGACCAGAGGGAAGTTGTGCGCATTTTTAAGGAAATACGCACAATGGGGGAAAATACGCCTAACGGGAACAAAGGACAAACGCGGTTTGGAAAGCTGGTTGCATGGTTCAGCAGGAAAATCAGCCGCGTTGCAGTTTCGGCTTCTATAATACGCGCGTATATTTCTTCACCCAAGAATTGGAAGAACTTTAATGAGGACTGCAAGGGTGGTGGTTATATCCCTGCCCTTGCGAAAATCAGGAGCTACGGGAGCCCTGGGGGAAGTGTGCCCCTTGGCTTCACGGAAATTGGAAAGGATTGGTTTGATTATGAAGAACCACGACGAAAAAGCCAGAGAATTTATTGATTTGCTCACCATTCGAGGCATTTTAGGCGATAAAAAGATAAAAAATGAAGATATGCGCGTTCAAAAGCAGGAAAAGGCCCGTAACAGCTATCATAACACGCTGCTGCTTTTGCAGCAGTACCGGACGTTGGTCTGGCTCATGGAGTGTTTCCCGGAAACCGTGGCGGAGGAGCTGGATCAGCCGTTTCAAGGCATTGACGAGCTGCTGGAGCAGATGGACTTGACTTTGGCCATGGGAAATCGCAGGATGGAAAACCGGCTGGAGGGCACTAAAAAGACCCGCATCCTGCTGGATCGGATCAACGAGGCTCTGACCGTGCTGAAAAAGAAACCGGGAGATGGGAAGCGCTTGTACCAGATCCTCTACCTGACATACATAATGCCTGAGCCCCTGAGCCATGCGGAGATACTTTACCGGCTGGAGATGTCCTCCCGCAATTACTACCGGCTTCGTCAGCAGGCCATTACCATTCTTTCTATTCGGCTGTGGTCAGCCCCTTCGACAGATGTGGACTTTTGGCTGGAAATGTTGGAGTTCTTGGAGAAAATGGAGTAACTTTTTCTGTGGTCGGCTCCGGTTGCAAAGATACAATATTTCAGGTATAATAGAATCGAGAAGAAAGGAGGGATCGTATGCTTGCCATGCAGGAAGTGAAAAGGATAGCCGGGGAGATGTGCCGACTGGTTTCCAAAATTTTCCCGCAGGAACGTATAGACGCGGTTTTATTTGGGTCTTACGCGCGCGGCGATGCGGAGGAGGGCTCAGACATAGACCTTCTCCTGCTTGTGGATTCCTCCAGGGAAACGATCTCGGAGAAAAGCTGGCAGATAGGCGGGGCGGCTGCGGAATTGCTTTTGAATTATGGTGTTTTGCTGTCTCCCATTGTGGAAAACCGCCAGTATTTCCAATCCAATTCCCAACTGCTTCCTTTGTTCCGAAATATCTCTGCTGAGGGGGTGCCGCTCAGTGCCTGATATAACCATTGCAGACCTTTCCCAATACCGGCTGCACAAAGCCGGGGAAATGCTGGTATCCGCCAGACGCGACATAGAAGCGGGAGACTACGCCTCTGCAAACAACCGGGCTTATTATTGCATATTTCACGCAATGCGTGCGGTACTGGCCTTGGATGGCCTGGATTTCAAGAAACACTCCGCAGTCATATCACAGTTTACCCTGCGGTATCTCAAAACAGAAATCTTCTCTAAGGAGTTTGGGAAACTTATCACAAATGCTTCACTCATCCGCAACCGAAGTGATTATGAAGATTTTTATATCTGCTCTGTTTCTGATACGGAAGAGCTTCTGGCAGGAGCAGAATGCTTTTTGCGAGAGGTAAAACTGTTTCTTGAGAAAAAGTACAAGACGCTCTAAAATGCGTGGCACAAAATTTGCACAAAATTTGCGCTCCATAGCCGATGACACGAAAAAAGAAAAGTGCTATAATGATATCGTACCAAATTGGGGCCAGACAAAACGTTTGTAAAACAAACGTTGAAAGCCGTTTCGAGCAGCAGCTTGAAGCGGCTTTTTTGTTACCCTAAATTCATCTACAGGAGGTTATTTATGACAAAGCCAAAGAAAAAGGGCCGGAAGCTGGTCACGGCCTACTGGTCGCTGGTGGGAGCTGGGGCGGCGGTGCTGGTATCGCTGCAGCAGGTGTACGCGGACACCATCTGGAACCGGTTTTCTACCATCATGAAGGACGTGTACGGGCAGCTGGTGGCTATCAGCACCATCGTGGCAGTGACGGCCGCCGCCATCGCCCTGCTGGTGCGGATGATCTCCCGGAACCAGCGTGCGGTGGATGAGGCCACAAGCTGGCTCAAGCGCATTGTAGTGACGTGGATCACGCTAAATTCATTGGGGTTCATTGTGGCGTATTTACAGCCGCTGATCGCCGGGGGCCAGTACACAGGATGATGAAAGGGGCGAGACCTTATGCGGGCCATCCCATGGTGACCCGAGAGAAAGGCCGGCAAAACCGTTATCAGGCCGTCTGCGGCCTGTACGCCCACGAGCTGGGCCATGTGCTCTATACGGATTTCCTCGCGCCCCAGACCCAGTTAAATTTCTTGGGCCGGGGCCTTTGGTACCCGGAGCCGCCCGCCCTGCGCACATTCGCAGAGTTTGGGAACGAAAAGGCTCTGTGGGCCTACGTCAAGGCAGATGAGAAAAACCAAGAGGCCGTGCAAACCGTGGCCCATACTATCCTGAACGTGCTGGAGGACGGCTATGTGGAGAACCGTATGCTGCTCCATTTCCCCGGCACCCTGGGCTTTGCGCTGGAGGCCGTGCGGGCAAGGCAGCAGAATGAGATGCCCACCGTCACCCAGATGAAGGAGGCCGAGGAGGATGGCCGCTGCCATATCCTGGACAGCATCCTGCAATGCTGATGGGCGGCTCCATGGACGCCGGCAAACAGGATGTGTCCACTGAAGAAGGGGGGCGCATCCCTTACCACCAGACAGATTCCGTATACGAACCTGTAGGCGGCACCACCGAGTACAACGCCGATTATGAACGGGAGCAGTATGAAAAAGCTGCCTCTGATATCGAGCGGGTACTGGACAAGATGGCGGAACGCGCCGCCTGTGAGCAGCTGGAAAATGAGCGGCTTGCGGAGCTTAACGAAATGGCCAACAATATCTCCTATGGGGACATCCACAAAGGCGTCCATATGCGCATCAACCGCATGGCCAGCGTGGACGAAAATCTGGTGGAGCAGTATGATTCCATCGCGTCCCAGCTTCTCACTATCTCCCGGCAACTTCAGCGGAGCATCCAAAAGGAACTGAAGGAGCACCAGCGCGGCGGCAAGCAGACCGGCCTTATCATGGGCCGCAGGCTGGATTCCCACGCCCTGTGCAGGGGCGACGGCAAGGTGTTCTACAAGACTGCCCTGCCCAACGAGATCCCCGAACTGGCCGTGGGCTTGCTGGTGGACGAATCCGGCTCCATGAGTGATGCTGACCGAGCCACTTACGCCCGGGCCGCCGCTATTATTCTCTATGACTTCTGCGAGGGCCTGGAGATCCCCGTGATGGTCTACGGTCATTCAACGGGCAGCGGCAACCAGGGAAACACAGTGGAAATGTACTCTTATGCCGAATTTGACGGCTTTGACCGGGATGACAAATACCGCCTGATGGACATCTCTGCCCGCAGCAGCAACCGGGACGGCGCGGCCCTGCGCTATGTGGCCGAGCGGCTGTCCCGGCGTCCCGAGGCCGTGAAGCTGCTGATCCTGGTGTCCGACGGCCAGCCCGCCGACCTGGGCTACAGCGGTACTGCCGCCGAGGAAGACCTGCGGGGCATCAAACAGGAGTACCAGCGCAAAGGAATAGCTTTTGTGGCCGCTGCCATCGGCGACGACAAGCCCAACATCCAGCGGATATACGGGGACTCTTTCCTGGATATCACCGATCTGGAGAAGCTGCCCGCCAAACTGACAGCGGTGGTGAAAAAGCATATACGGATATAGGGGGAAAATTATGAGTGTGAAAAATATCCCTTATACAGAGAGCACAACAGAGACTGTAGAAATGACCGAACTTGACGGCATGGAGCACGGAGCCGTCCTCCGATATATGGATTTAGGCGGGCCTAGCAAACCGTGTTCCACGAGGGAGGTCAAGACCACGATGGGCGACCTTTATGTGATCGTGAATGCCCTGCGGGACTACGCAAACCTTCTGGAAAGCGCTGTTTCCGCCTGGGGGCTGACCGGATATCATGAGGCCACTTACCAAATTCATGCGGAAAGATGCCGGAAAATCAGCCGGAAATACGCGAGAGCCATGGGCTACGACTACGATATGGCGCTGGCACGCTGCCGTAAGCGGCGAACCCGTGACGGCGGCACAGGCATGGATGGGCTGGAGGCGCTTGTCCACAACAAACAATAAACCTATTTGTTCTGTTCTGTGGAAGGGCATCGGTTCGCCGATGTCCTTCCTTTTAGGTTGACAAAATACATATCATGATATATCCTATTTGTAGGAGGTGAGCGCCATGGAAGTCGCAAAAATTTTTGAAACAGGCAGGAGCCAGGCTGTACGGCTGCCGAAAAAGTTCCGGTTTAACGATAGTGAGGTCTTGATCCAGCGCCTGGGTGACGTGGTGCTGCTGGCGCCGAAAGAGGCGGCATGGAATGTGTTCCTGGAAGGCTTGAACAGTTTTACCGACGATTTTTACGAAGGCGGCAGGGAACAGACGGTACAGCAGGAGCGCGAATCCTTATGAAGTATATGCTGGACACCAATATCTGCATCTATGCCATCAAGAACAAGCCGGAACAGGTACTGCAAAGGCTCAAGGAAAACCAGCAAAATGGCTTGTGTATTTCCACCATAACTTTGTCAGAGCTGGAATATGGCGCGGCAAAAAGCTCCAACCCACCGAAAAACCAAGCCGCTATCATGCAGATGCTCCTGGTTCTGGAAGTCTTGCCTTTTGATGACCGGGCCTCCATGGAGTACGGAGGAGTCCGGGCTTACCTGGAGAAGCGGGGAACGCCCATCGGCCCCTTGGATGCTCTCATAGCCAGCCATGCCAGGGCAGAGGGTCTGGTTCTCGTTACGAACAATGTCCGGGAATTTGAGCGGGTTCCAGGGCTGAAGGTTGAAAATTGGGTAGAATGATAAGTCAGCTATCTACAGTTTATCTTATTTTGGGGCACCGGTTCGCTGGTGCCCTCTCTCCATGTGGATAAGCCTAATTTACAAAAAAGCGTGCAATACACTTGCAAAGCAAATGAATATTGCGTATAATGAAAATGAACAATGGAGAAAGGGGAGGCTCAACATGGCAAACAAACAAAATATGACGCTTCGGATTGAGCCGGAACTGAAAGAACAGGCAGCCGCGCTTTTCAAATCGCTTGGTATGGATCTGAGCACAGCAACGGGGATTTTTTATCGGCAGGCACTGCGTCACCATGGCCTGCCTTTTGAGGTGAGACTGGATGAGCCCAATGAGACCACCTATGCGGCCATGGAAAGTGCGGAAAAAGAGGAAGACCTGTATGGGCCCTTTGACAGTGTGAAAAGCTTGATGGAGGCCCTTGATGCTTAAACCGGAGTTTACAGGGCAGTTTAAGAAAGACTACAAGCTGGCTGTAAAGCGCGGATGTGACCCCAAAAAGTTAGAGAAGGTCATTTCCTTGCTTTGCAGTGAAGAGCCGCTGCCGGCCTCATACCGGGATCATGCTTTGGCAAATTCCAGAAATTACATGGACATGCGAGAGTGCCACATTGAGCCGGATTGGCTGTTAGTCTATAAGGTAGTGAAAGATATACTCATCCTAAAACTGATCCGGACAGGAACGCATAGCGATTTGTTCTGACGATAGTAAATCAGATCGTTGTGCAGTTACACAATGTAAAGAAAAGTCTTGCAGGAAGGGCACCAGTTCGCTGGTGTCCTTCCCTTTTGAAATTTTCTTCCCACACACAGTAATACAATTATAAGAAAAGTTTTACTCGCTGTTTAACTCAAAGCAAAGCCTGTATACTAATAGCACAACTTTTAGAAACAGGGAGCGGGTACGGCCATGGGCAATAAAATGGTAGGGCGCAGGTTCAAGGAGTGCAGGGAGAAGGCCGAACCCACCCAGGCAGAACTGGCCGGAAAAGTTGGCTGCACGGAGCAGTACATCTCCGTGATAGAACGCGGCATCAACTTCCCAGCTTATAACCGGCTTGTCCGTATCCTCAACATCCTGGACGTTTCCGCCGACGCGGTGCTCCGTGACGTGCTCGACTACGCTGCCGAGCAGCGGGCTTCTGAACTTTCCGAGATGGTGGCGGCGCTGTCTGCCCGTGACAAACGTGAGATATTTGAGGTTGTGGAATTGCTGGTGAGACAGGCGGAGGTGAGAGAAAAGGGAAGTGAGCCTTCTGCGGATGTCTGAAGAAATTCTATTTGCATATCTGGGCGCAGTCTGGTAAAATAGTATAAAATAGATAGTATCCCCTTGAAAGGGTGTGCGGCGTGAAAGTTCGGTATTCCAGAAAGTCGCTGAAATTCCTGAGCAAGTTGGATTTGAGGTCTGTAGAGAGGATCCGGGCTGCTATAGCCGGGCTGACAGAAAAGCCTCCGAAGGGTGATATCAAACCCATGCAAGAATATAGTGATGGCCGGATGCGGCTGAGGGTAGGCGGCTGGCGTGTGGTATACCGGCTGGAGCAAGATGGAAGAGTAGAAGTCCTCCTGATTATGGAGATAGGAAACCGTGGCGATATTTACAAGTGAGAGGGGTGTGATCGTATGTCAGAAAAAGTTGTGGAAGCAGCCAGGCTGATGGATATGCTCCCGGAGGCGGATCAGAACTTTGCCTATGAGTTTATTAAAAAACTGGTGCGTGCCTGGGACCCGGATTTTACAAAGGCCACGCCGCAGGAAGCCAAGGAACTGGAAGAAGCGGAAGCAAGCGGTTTTGTGGACGAAGAAGATGTCGATTGGGGCAATTTATCCAGGTATTCAGATTGACACCCCCCTCAAAACCTGCTAAAATAGAACCACAGTATCCGGTTCGTAAAACGAACACAGTCTCCGAGTTACAAAGTGTCATGTTGTGCCTTTTGGTGCAAGTGGCACTTTTTTTGTTTCTGTGTAAAATGTTTCCGGGCCGGGTGCGGCAAAAAAGGCAGCAGTCTGTAATAGTAAACGCGTTATAAATCCTGTAATACAGGATTTATAACAGGCGGCATAGCCGCCAGAACAAAAGAAATTTATTCTTTTGTTCTGTGTTAACTATTTGACCGCTGCCTTTTTCTATTTTACAAAACGAAGGGAGTCCTACAAAATGTCAAACTGCCAAGACAACTACTGCGCCACTTTCCGAAACTATCCCTCCCTGCTCCTGTATCAAGAGGAGCAGGCCACCCGCAGCCAGTGGGAGCGCCACCGGGTCAAAGACCTGCGGGTGGAGCCCCTGGACAAAGCCGCGCCCCTTTACAGCGACCTGTCCTCCTTTGCCTCCGGCGTTAGCCGCGACGCAGTGGAGGACACGGCCAAAAACCTGGGCCTTGCCATGCGCATGGCAGAGGGCTGCTACCCCATCCGGGATACGGCTTACAAGAGCCTCCTGGGCCGGGCGAAGATCAGCGGCTCGGCCCTGCCAAAGCTGAAAAGGGACACGCTGGCCAGCGTCCTCAACGCCCGCCTGGGCCTGTACGGCGCGGAGGCCCTGCTGCTCATCCGGGACGAAAAGGTCACCGCCGTCCATGCGGACGATGCGGCAGACTACTCTGTCCTGCCCGTAAACGAGCTGCTCCGGGCCCTGCAAAACAAGCTGGACAAACGCTTCCCCGGCAGCAAGTTTGAAAACGGCTACCTGTCCTCCGGGCAGATCAAGGGCATCGGCCCCAAAATGGCCGAACGGCTCTACGATGCCTTTGGCCTGCAGGCCCTGGAGGTGCTGGACAAGGAGCCCGAGAGGCTCCTGGAAGTCAAGGGTATCACGGAAAGCAAGCTGGAAAAGATAAAGAGCTCTTACCTGATGAACCGTGGCGCCAGGGACGTGATAGCGTTCCTGGCCCCCCACGGGGTATCCCCCAACCGGGCTGTGAAATTATACCAAGAGTATAAAGGACAGACCATGGACATCGTGAAGAACCACCCCTACCGGCTCTGCGAGCTGGCGGGGATAGGCTTCAAAACAGCGGACACCATCGCCTACAGCATGGGCTTTGACCGCCTCTCTGCCGAGCGGGTGGACGCGGCGCTGCTGTATACTTTGACGGAAGCCGAGGAAAACGGCCACCTGTGCATGGAAAAGCACGCCTTTATCAATGCCTGCCTGAAGCTGCTGGACACAGAGGGCCTGACCATGATGGCAGCGGCAAACCGTGCCGCCAAGCTGGTGGAAAACGGGCAATTGGTGAGCTTCGGCAAGTACGTCTACCGCACCAAAACCGCCCATGCGGAAAGCCATTTGGCACAGCGTATCCGGCAGTTTGTGCGGGTGCAGGTGCAGGGCATCAAGACCCTGGACAACGAGCTTTCCCAGGAAGAGGCCCGACTGGGGGTGCAGTTTGCCCCGGAACAGCGGGAGGCCATCAAAATGGCTCTGTCCCACAGCCTGTCCATCATCACCGGCGGGCCGGGCACGGGCAAGACCATGATCCAACGGGCCATTCTGGATATTTATAAGCGCCACGACCCGGAAGAAAAAATCTGCTACTGCGCCCCCACGGGCCGCGCCGCCCGGCGCATGGAGGATTCCACGGGCTTCCCGGCCTCCACCATCCACCGGGCGCTGAACCTGATGCCCGGCGAAGAAGGTGGGCAGAACAGCCCGGAACCCATTGACGCCAAGCTGGTGTTGGTAGACGAGGTGTCCATGCTGGACATCTACCTGGCAAACAAGCTGCTGGACGCCGTGATGCTGGGCTCTCGTTTGGTGCTTATCGGCGACGCCGACCAGCTCCCTTCTGTGGGGACCGGGGCGGTGCTCAGCGAGATGATCACCAGCGGCTGCGTGCCGGTTGTCCGGCTGGACAAGGTTTTCCGCCAGGAGGCGGGCAGCCGCATCGCCGCCAACGCCAAGCTCATCCGGAACGGCTACAAGACCCTGGAGTGGGGAGAGGATTTCGCCTTTGTGGAATCGCCCTCTATCGAGGGATCCGCCGAAAAAAACATTAAAAGAGGTGTTCCGGTGCGCCCGCTGCGGCGAGGCAGGCGGCATCTTCGACCTGTACGCCCTGTTTACGGGCACGCCCAGGGAGCAGGCACGCAGGGCCATCATTGAGCGCATCGGGGTGTATCAGCCTCAAATCAGGCGGCATGAACCCGAGGTGCATCCTATAGAAAAACCTCTGGCCCCCGTTGCCGTCCGCCACAAGACCTACATGGAGTTTTTGTCCGTGTTGTCTTTAACAGATGAGCACCGGGAGAACCTGCGGGGTCGCGGCCTGACCGACAGCGCCATTGCCCGCTTGGGGTACAAATCTATGCCCATGGGCAGCGGCACGGCGCTGGCTCGACGGCTGGAAGAACGAGGCTTGCAGATCTCTGGCGTACCCGGCTTTTTCCGCACACGCTCCGGCGAGTGGTCTTTCGTCCACCAGCGGGAGGGGATCTTGATCCCCGTGCGGGATACCCAGGGATTGATCCAAGGGCTGCAGGTGCGCCTGGACAACACAGACCGGCGCAAATTCCGTTGGATATCCAGCGGCACCTTCTCCTGCGGCTGCAAGGCCCAGGGATGGGTGCATCTGGCGGGGGAACCTAAAAGCAAGATGCTGCTCACAGAGGGCCCAATGAAGGCTGATGTGATAAACGCCTTGACCGGCCTGACGGTTTTAGCCGTGCCCGGCGTAAATGCCCTGACCAAGCTGGAAGAAGCTCTGTCGCATCTGCGGCAGGCAGGCTTGCGGGAAATCAAGACAGCCTTTGACATGGACTACTGCACGAATTGGTATGTCCAGAAAGGCTATGAAGAGCTTCTTCGCCTGCTGGCCCGCATAGGCTTTCGGTATGGCACCTATGTGTGGGGCCCCCCGGTATAAGGGGCTGGATGATTTTGTCTGGGCAAAACTGAGGAATAATCTGGATAGAGTGAGTTGAATGCTGAGGGGTGATGCACTGCATTGCCCCTTTACCATTCAAGAAATCCCTCTGTTGAGTTGATTTTATATTGCAGCAGGAGTACAATAGATGTAGAAAGAGCAAGAGGAGCTTGTGTTATGGCAAACACCACGAATTTCAGTGTCCGTATGGACAGCGAGGTAAAAAAACAGTGCGAGGCCCTTTACAATGATTTGGGCATGACGCTTACCACCGCCATCAATGTGTTCTTGCGTCAGTCTCTGCGGGTGGGCGGCCTGCCCTTTGAACTTCGGAAGGAGCGGCCCAACAAGGAGACGATTGCAGCCATGCTGGAGGCCGAGCGGATTGTCCATGATCCCTCTGTAAAAGGGTATGATGATTTGGCCGAACTGTTTGCGGAGCTAAAGTCATGATGTGGTATTAACGATAATTTGCTGGTACTGACGTTCGTTTATAATACGACGCATAGTGACGTGTTTGGAGAGAGAAATGGTAGGGCAGTTGGTGCGTCTGGCTAAACAGGAAGGAGCAGCCCAAAATGCACATTGTTACGGCAACTGAACTCCAGAACAACTTTGGAAAGTATTTACAGCTGGTGCAGGGAGGCGAGGAGGTATGCGTGCTCAAAAACGGCAAGGAGGTGGCCCGCCTTATCTCCAAAGAGAAAAGCGTCCCCTTTTTGAGCGATTCCCTGCTGGGCGTGCTGAAAAACGACTATGACGAAAAAGCGATGAGAGCGGAAAATTGGAATAGGAGGTGCCCCACATGAGCTGCCACAATATAGGCCACGGTTTGAACGAGGTGGTTCGCAAGGTTCTTGTAGAATATGATGCCGGGCTGATTCCCTACGAGTCTGCCTTCCGTATCCTGCAGCAGTGTGTAAAAAGCGTAAATTGGTGTGACGGGAATGATTATGAAGCTACAGCCTGTATGTACGACCGTTGTGGGCGGTGTCTGCGGAAAGGGCTGCCTATGTTCGAGTTGGGGAGTTATTATGTGATGCGGAAAGTTTGGGATAAGGTCAGCAAAGGAGTCATCAGCTACCACCTGTGCCAAGACTGTATTGACGAGATGGGTCTCCAGGAGTTTGTCAGTAATCCCTGGGACGTGGAACAACAAGCCAGATACGACTACTATGGCTGATTTTAGAAAAGAAAAGTCAAGCTGAGCTTCTTAGCAGAACCCAAAGCGCCCTGAAAAATATAGGCTCGTGAAGACAACATGATACAAAGCAAAGGATGAGAGCGGCCATGCCGCTCTTTTTCTTTTGCAAATTTTGCGTATTCCCATTGCAAATGCGCACGATAAAACGTGTAATCCCAACAAATAATCCGTTGGAGGTTTTCTATTATGTTAATTGCCATCGACCACGGCAACTACGCCATAAAAACACCCCGGTTCTCCTTCGTCTCCGGCCTGGCCGAGCACACGGTGAGGCCGCCCATGTCCGAAGAAATTTTGGAGTATGGAGGCAAATTTTGGACGCTCACCACTCGCCGCCTGCCCTACATGCGGGACAAGACCCAGGACGACCGCTATTTCATTCTGACCCTGTTCGCCATCGCCCGGGAGCTGGAGCGCAAAGGCCAGTATTCCCCCACCGAGCGCATCCAACTGGCCGTGGGCCTGCCCCCGGAGCATTACGGCAGCCTGAAGGAGAAATTTGCCGCCTATTTCAAGCGGGGAGGCCCCGTGAAATTCACCTACAAAGACCGGGCCTACACTATCTTCATCGACCAGGTGATGGTATTCCCCCAAGCTTTTGCTGCGGTGGTGCCCCGCAGCAGCATGGTGGTCAAGACCCTGCGGCTGTTCATCATCGACATCGGCGGCTACACCACGGATGTACTTCTCCTGCAAAACGGCAAGCCCGACCTGCAATTCTGCCGTTCCCTGGAAACCGGCGTCATCACCATGAACAACGAGGTCATCCGCAAGGTCAGCACCAAATTCGATATGCGGATTGAAGACGACCATATTTCGGCTGTCCTACAAAACCGGGAAATCTGTCTCCCAGATGAAGTCAAGGAAGAAATCTTCAAAGCGGCCCAACTCCACGCCAACGATATCCTCCACCAGCTCCGGGAGCTGCAAGTTGACTTGCGGGCCAACCCAGCCATCTTCATCGGCGGGGGCAGCATCCTTTTGCAGCCCTATCTGAGCGAATCCCCCCTGGTGGGCAAGGCCGAGTTTATCGACTCCCCCAACGCCAACGCCCTGGGCTACGAGATGCTGGGGGAAAGCCAACTGGCCCGGTCGAGGGGGTAGCCTATGCGGAAAAAAGGAAAATACCGCTTCACCCTGCAATTCCCCGCTGACACAGAGGAGCAGATCCAGGCCGGCGAGCTGCTGGAACGGCTGGGCAATAAGAAAAGCGCCGTCCTGGTGGCGGCACTGTGCGAGTATTTGCAGGCCCACCCGGCGCTGCAAAACCCGGAGTGCAAAATAGAACTCAGGGCGACCCACCGCTACCCACCGGAGGCCCTTGCGGAGCTGGTGCGGGAGATGGTGGGGGAGCAGTTGGCCCAGGCAACCGGTATAGGGGCGCAAGAGCCGCCCAATGTCCCACAGACCGGCTCGGATGTGGCCGAGATGCTGGAAAATTTAGAAATATTCCTGTGAAAGGGTACAGAATTTACACAAATAAAAGTTTTACAATTAGAGAACGTGTTTTCTTTTCTTTTCTATCTATAAGTTATGCTATATAATATATGAATGAAGGGGAAATAAGTAGATTCTCTAATTTTAAGATTTGTTGTGGTAAATGTGGTTTTGAAACCAGTTTACCGCATGACAAAGGGGTGGCTCCACTGAACAAGGTGGGCTGCCCCTTTGCGCCTTTTAAGAGGCAATAGGGTAGAAAAACAAGACCGAACGTCAACCATTTTTGAGCCCAAGCATACCATCAAGGTATGTCTGGGCTTTTTCGTTTCCCGCGCTCTGATGGTGTGCTTTGGCGGAAAGGAGCATACCATGTACGGAAAAAGCACGGAACGGGATGAACTGCGGGGGAGGTTTACCAAATGGATGGAGGTGACAGTTTATAGGGCCAGGCTCAACTACTTAAAAGCGCAAAGACGCCGCATAGATACCATCCCATTGGAGGATGCCTCTATAGAGAAGCTGTGCAGCCAGGAAGGCGAGGAACAGTGGATCCAGAAAATGAGAAGGGCAGATTCCTTGGATTTTGAAGAAGAGGCTCTTGCTGCCGCATTTTCTCAACTCTCCGCTTTGAAAAAGGAAGTGCTCACCATGCTGTTCCTGCTAGACATGACCCCACAGGAAATCGCAGGTGAGTTATTCTGCACTGTACAGTACGTCTATAAGCAGAGGTCACTAGCGTTGAAAAAACTACGTGAAGCGCTGAAAGGCGGTGATGCCCTGTGACGGCTGACACATTCCGCAAAACCCTCATAGAAGCTATCGGGGGCAGCAATGAGGCCCTGGCCGATATAATTGAAATGTATATGCCTCTGATAAACCGGTACAGCTATGTGGATGGAGAGTTGGACGAAGACCTGCGGCAATACATATTTCTGCACATTTTCAAAAATCTTTCAAAATTTTGCCTTAAAAGGGTAGATTTCCCGATTTCCGGTTGTTCTTATAGATTGAAAGGCAATCCCCATGCCCTGCACCTTGAAAATTTCACAGTCTGACCCGGTACATTCCCTGTGGGCGAGCGGCTATCTGTCTATCTGGCAAATAGAACAAGAGCACTCCTATGCTGGCGGCACCAGCATAACGCGATGACCCTGCAGCGGGACAATGATACTTCCGTAATTCGCGGCCCGGCCATGATGAAGGCGGGGGGGTTGAAATTACCTATGGCCCGTCCGCTGCGGGCGCCGGGGAAGATTTTTATATTTGGAGTTGTAAAGCATAACTTTGATACGTGTAGTTTTTTGTATGAAAGTCCCTGGAGGAGAGAAATAAATATATGGAAAGGCATAAGGTGAAAAACATGAATATGAAAGAATACAGTGGACTGTCTTCCGATAAAACAACCAATGTTAAAGAGGCGGTACCTATCCACTTGAAGATGACGCTTACCATTAAGGAGGCCGCAGAGTACAGCAATATTGGTATCAACAAGATCGATGCATTATTGAAACAGCCAAACTGCCCCTTTGTGCTCTTTGTGGGAAACAAAAAGCTGGTCAAGCGCCGGGCATTTGAGGAGTTTATCAGTGCCAAACTGATTATCTGAATGCATGGAGGAAAAATCCTCTGGTGCGCACCAAAATTGGCCGAAAACCTTGAAATGTGTTCGAGTCCTATGCTATAATAATATGTCGCGAAGGACTCTTCTTACGCACGTCCGATGTGTTTAGGAAAGGAGTTCAAATCATGGGAAAAAACTTAAAAGGCAGAGAATGTGGGAAAGGCATCTGCCAAAGAAAGGATGGGAAGTATACTGCAAGATACAGTGCCAAAAATGGCAAACGGCATGAAAGGCATTTTGATACACTTCCGGAGGCTAGAAATTGGCTTGCAGAGGCGCAGTACAAGGAAAGCCATGAGCTTGTAACAGACCATTCGATTTTGACGGTGGATATGTGGTTTGCATATTGGATTGAGAACCTGATTTGCGATCTCGCTTCCAATACAAGGAGGAACTATAGGGAGAGATACAAAAGCAATATCCAGCCAGTTATTGGCACTATGTTTATGTCCGATGTAAGGCCGATGCACTGCAAAGCTGTCTTAAACCGTATGGAGGCTGAATATGCTGGGTCAACCATACGGCAGGTGTACATCACAATGGGGACTTTATTCAAGTCTGCTCTTATGAATGGAATCATTGGCAAACACCCTATGGACGGAGTCCGCTATACGAAGCCATTGCGTGCTGTTGATGACATCAAATTCCTCAGCTTGGAGGAGCAGGCGAAATTCCTAGAGGCTGCTAAGCGATCCCATAACTATAGGCAGTATGCCTTGCTCTTGGAGACTGGCCTGCGGACATCCGAATTGATTGGCCTGACATGGGATTCCATCAGCTGGGAAAAACGGACGCTGACAGTAAACAAAACGCTGGAATACCGGCACAAACAAGGCTGCTGGCGTGCCGGCCCTCCTAAGACCCAAAAAAGTTACCGCACGATTCCTTTGACCGACCGAGCCTATAGTATTTTAAGAGAGTGTTATGAGGAACGGGATGTCCGAAAGGCATCTGAGGTGCTCACACAAACACTTGAGTATCTGGACAGGCGGACAGGGCAGAAAATGTATCTGACGATGCGTGACCTGGTATTTGTCAACTGGCGGACGGGAGAACCAGCGAAAAACAGCTCATACGATACCCACCTGTATAAGCTGTGCGATGAGGCGGGTTTCCGGTCGTTTTGTATGCATGCTTTAAGGCATACTTATGCAACCCGGGCCATCGAAAGTGGGATGCCGCCCAAGGTATTACAGAAGCTGTTGGGCCATGCCAGCATCAAAACGACTATGGATCGCTACGTCCATGTCACGGACGATTCACTGGTCAGTGCAGTACGGCAATTTGAAGCAAACACCATATCTCCATGACAAATTGGTGCGGGATTGGTGTGGAAATAAAAGTAGAACGTCGAAAATCCAGTCATAGCAAGGAGTCGTGAAAGAATATGAAATTAGGCATCGTTGGCCTGCCCAATGTGGGCAAGAGCACACTGTTTAACGCTATCACCAACGCGGGGGCGCAGTCGGCAAACTACCCCTTCTGCACCATTGAGCCTAACGTGGGCGTGGTGGCAGTGCCGGACAAGCGGCTGGACAAGCTGGCAGAAATGTATGAACCGGAAAAATTCACCCCTGCTACCATTGAGTTTGTAGACATAGCGGGCTTGGTCAAGGGCGCTTCCAAAGGGGAGGGCCTAGGCAATAAGTTCCTTTCCAACATTCGGGAAGTGGACGCGGTGGTGCATGTGGTGCGCTGCTTTGAAAATGACGATATCATCCACGTGGAGGGCAGCATTGATCCCCGGCGTGATATTGAAACCATTGATCTGGAACTGGTGCTTTCCGATATGGAGGTGCTGGACAGGCGCATTGACAAGACCAGGAAGCTTTTAAAAGCTGACAAGAAATATCAAGGGGAGCTGGATTTTTTCCTCCGGGTGCGGGAGGCCCTGGAGGAGGGGAAATCTGCCCGCAGCGTGGACTGCGACGAGGAGGAGCGGGAGTTGCTGTCCTCTGTTTCCCTGCTGACCAACAAACCTATCATTTTTGCCGCCAACATGAGCGAGTCGGATTTCCAGCAGGGAGTGGGGCAAAACACTCGCTTCCAGGCAGTGCAGGCGCTGGCGGAGCAGGAGCACGCCGCTGTGCTGCCTATCTGCGCGGAGATTGAAGCGGAAATTTCCGGGCTTTCCCTGGAGGAGAAGCTGCTGTTTTTAAGCGACATGGGATTGGAGGAATCGGGCCTTGACCGCCTCATCACCGCCTGCTATTCCCTTTTGGGGCTTATCTCCTATCTGACTGCCGGAAAGCCGGAGGTGCGGGCCTGGACTATCCAGAAAGGCACCCGGGCGCCCCAGGCGGCAGGGAAAATCCACACGGATTTTGAGCGCGGCTTTATCCGCGCAGAGGTTATCAGCTTTGATGATCTCATGGCCTGCGGCACCATGGCTGCCGCCAAGGAAAAGGGGCTGGTGCGCTCAGAAGGCAAGGAGTATGTGATGCAGGACGGAGACATTGTGCTGTTCCGGTTTAACGTATAGTGCAGGCGGATCCCCGCAAAGGGGGGCTTTTACTGTATGGCCTTTTTCCGTTCTGCCGGGAATGCATTATTTCTAAAAAGAAGCAGCGGGAAAATCTGAAGCCGCTTATACTGTGATACAATAAAAAAGGAAGCCGCCTGGAATGAACAGGCAGCTTCCTTTTTAGCTTTTCTTAACCCTGAACCCCTACGGGGGCAGGAACGGCCCTTACAGGGGCCTCCTCATTTGCCACAGCCAGCATTAATTTAATACGGTTTTCCTGGTTTACCTTTGTGGCGCTGGGGTCATAATCGATAGGCACAATATTGGCCCGGGGATAAATGCTTTTCACCTTGCGTATCATGCCCTTGCCCACAATGTGGTTGGGCAGGCAGCCAAAGGGCTGGGTACACACCACATTTTCATAGCCGTTTTCAATCAGCTCCATCATTTCAGCGGTGAGCAGCCACCCTTCCCCCATTTTGCAGCCAAAGCCGATTACCTGCCCCGCCAGCTTTTTCAGGTGGGAATAAGGTGAAGGGGCGGTAAACTGGGGATATTTCTTTACGGCGGCAATCAGGTCTGCCTCAAACTTGGTGAAATACCATTTCAGCAGGGTACACACCTGCTTTTTTGCGGCGCTGCCCCCATACAGGCGGATGTCCTCCAGGCGGTTGTCCACCTTGAAAATCATGAAGCCCACAATGCCGGGAGTCATCACCTCGCAGCCCTGCTGGAACAGGAATTCTTCCAGATCGTTATTGGCCAGGGGGGAATATTTCACATAGATTTCCCCCACCACGCCAACCTTGGTTTTTTGCCGCTGCTGCCGGGGGATTTCCGCAAAGGAGCGGGCGATCTCATCAAAATAGGCGTGAACCTCCCGCTGTGTAAAGGCCTTGTTCTGTTCAAAGAGCCTTGTCAGCTTTAAAATCCACTGCTGCACCAGCGCGTCGCTGACCCCTGGCTCTGCTTCATAAGGCTTTGTCTGATTCTTTAAAAGCATCAGCAGATCCCCATAGGTAAGGGCCGCAATGCCCCGGCGCAGAAGGGGCAGGGTCACCTTAAAGCCGCTGTTCGACTCCAGACCGGAGATATTCAGGGAAATGACGGGGATAAAATCCAGGCCGTCCTTGTGCAGGGCCTTGCGCAATAAGTGAATATAGTTGGAGGCCCGGCACCCGCCGCCTGTCTGGGTCATAATGAGGGCCACCTTATGCAGATCGTATTTGCCGCTGTGCAGGGCATGCATCAACTGCCCGATAGACAGCAGCGCCGGATAGCAGGTGTCATTATGGACATACTTCAGTCCCTCGTCCACAATTTCCCGCCCGGTGGTGCGCAGCAGCTCTATTTTGTAGCCAAAGCTCTCCAGCACATTTTTAATCAGCTCAAAATGGATGGGGGCCATGTTAGGCGTTAAAATGGTGTATTCCTTTTTCATTTCCCGGGTAAATTCCACCCGGCTGACTGTCTCCATATGATTTCACTCCTTTTGCAGCGTGACGCTGCACCCAGGACGCGGGAACGCTCACTGCGTTCGCTAGTCAAGCAAAAGCTTCCGCCGCGGAATGAGATTCCGCGCTTACGCAGTCTCCCGCGTGTAAACGTAAATATTGTCATTGAGTTTTGGCTCAAGCCTTTTTTAAAAGGCTTGCAGGGTGCGGGACAGCGTCCCGCGGCCTTATTCCCCCAGCCCCAGGGCGGCGAACAAACTGCGCAGGCGTATGCGCACGGCCCCCAAGTTGGTGATCTCATCAATCTTAATCTGGGTGTAGATACGCCCGCCCTCTTCTAGGATGGCCCGCACCTCGTCTCCGGTGATAGCGTCTACGCCGCAGCCGAAAGACACAAGCTGCACAAGGTTTACGCGCTTGTCCTGGGAATCTACCACGTATCTGGCGGCGGCATACAGCCGGGCATGGTATGTCCACTGGTTTAAAACCCCGGTGCGGAACTTTTCCACCTCTTCGCTCACTGCGTCCTCCGTCACCACCACAGCGCCGCACTCGCAGATGAGCTTGTCTATGCCATGGTTTATCTCCGGATCCAGATGATAGGGCCTGCCGGAAAGGATGACCACCGGCAGGTTTTCCTCCTCCGCTTTCCGCAAAAATTCCTGGCCCTTTTCCTGGATGCGCTTCATGTACGACGCATATTCCCCGTAGGCAGCCTTTGCCGCCGCCTTAATCTCCCGATCCGGAATTTTGGGGAAATACTTTGCCAGGATGGCCTGCATCTTTTTGGGGAAATCCTTGGGGCGGTGGATGCCCACATAATCGTATATAAACCTGGTTTTGGAGAGGGCTGTAACATTTGCATCCAGCACCTCGGGATAATAGGCCACCACAGGGCAGTTGTAGTGGTTGTCGCCCTTGTGCTCGTTTACGTTGTAGCTCATGCAGGGGTAGAAAATGGCGTCTGGCTTCTGCTCCAAAAGGGCTTCCATGTGCCCGTGAAGCAGCTTTGCCGGATAGCACACCGTATCAGAGGGAATGGTGTGCTGGCCTTTGAAGTATAGCTGCCGGGTGGATTCAGGGCTTGCCTCCACCGTAAAGCCCAGCTTTGTAAAGAAGGTGTGCCAGAAGGGGAAAAGCTCGAACATATTCAGGCCCATAGGAATGCCGATGCGCCCCCGGCTGCCGGGAACAGGTTTATAGGAAGCCAGCAGCTCCTTTTTATACTCGTACAGATTATACCGGGCGGCAGGGTTTTCCCGTTTCAGGGGCCTGTCGCAGCGGTTGCCCGCTATGTATTTCTTGCCGTTTGCAAAGGTGTTGATGGTGAGGCGGCAGTGGTTCTGGCAGCCGTTGCAGGCGGCGGCCTTCACCTCGTGGGTGAATTTTTCCAGCTCTTCCGGCCCCAGGATGGCGCTTTCGCCTTTGCCCTTTTCCTGGGCATACAGCGCCGCGCCATATGCCCCCATCAGCCCGGAAACAGAGGGCCGGGTGACATACTGGCCGATCTCTTTTTCAAAAGCCCTGAGCACCGCGTCGTTTAAGAAGGTGCCGCCCTGCACCACAATGTGCCTGCCCAGGCTTTTGGCGTCTGTAACCCGGATAACCTTATAGAGGGCGTTTTTCACCACGCTGACGGAAAGCCCCGCCGAGATGTTCTCTATGCTGGCCCCATCCTTCTGGGCCTGTTTCACAGAGGAATTCATAAATACCGTGCAGCGGGAGCCTAAATCCACTGGGTTTTCAGCAAAAAGCCCGCATTTTGCAAAATCTGCCATCTCATAGCCCAAGGCCCCGGCAAAGGTTTGCAGGAAGGATCCGCAGCCGGAGGAGCAGGCTTCGTTTAAGAAAATGTTGTCGATGGCCCCGTTTTTAATCTTAAAGCATTTGATGTCCTGGCCGCCGATGTCGATGATGAAGTCAACCTCTGGCTCAAACTTCCGGGCGGCTGTAAAGTGGGCGATGGTTTCCACCACACCCAGATCCAGGGAAAAGGCGTTTTTGATAATCTCCTCCCCATAGCCAGTGGAGGCTGCCGCCTTGATTTTGATATGGGGGAACTTCCTGTATAAATCCAGCAGGAACTCCTTTACCAAAGGCACAGGGTTGCCGGAATTGGGTAGGTAGCGGGAGAAGATAATCTCCTGCTGCTGGTTTATGGCTACAGCTTTTACGGTGGTGGAGCCTGCGTCTATGCCCACAAAGGCTGTGCCGTCTTCCGGCAGGGAGGCGTCTGTCTCCACCCTGTCCCTTTCATGGCGGCTGGCAAACTCGTCATACTCCTCCTGGTCATGAAACAGGGCCATGCCGCTTTGATAGTGGCGGCTGGAACTGTAACGGGCTATTTTCTCCGTAATCTCTGGAAGGCTGAATTCCGCTGTCTGGGAGGACAGGGCTGCTCCTGCCGCCACATAGTACAGGGAGTTTTCCGGACACACGCCCTCCACCCTCAGGATGCTGTCGAAAGCTTGGCGCAAGCGGGAAAAGAAGGTCAGCGGCCCGCCCAGGTACACCACCCGGCCTTCAATCTCCCGGCCCTGGGCCAGGCCCGCGATGGTCTGGTTTACCACCGCGTTTAAAATGCTTTGGGCAATGTCATCCTTTTGCGCCCCCTGGTTTAACAGGGCCTGTATATCAGATTTTGCGAACACCCCGCAGCGGGAGGCAATGCTGTAGGTTCTGGCGCTTCTCTCCGCCGCTTCGTTTAACTCCCCGGGGGTCATGTTCAAAAGGGTTGCCATCTGGTCGATGAAAGCCCCGGTGCCTCCGGCGCAGGAGCCGTTCATGCGCACCTCCATGGAGCCGGAGAGGAACAGGATTTTCGCGTCCTCGCCTCCCAGTTCGATTACCACGTCCGCCTCCGGCAGGTATTTCTTCACCGCCGTCCGGGTGGCGTACACCTCCTGGACAAAGGGAATGCCTAAATCTTCTGAAAGCCCCATGCCCGCGGAGCCTGAAATGTACAGCTCTGCCCTTTTCGCCTGGGGGAAACGTTCTTGTATGCGCTGGAGCATTCCGGAAGCCTTTTCCGGAATTTGGGAAAAATGCCGTTCATATTCCTGAAAGGCCGGCATGCCGTCATCCCCGTACACCAGGCATTTCAGGGTGGTAGATCCTACGTCCAATCCGATTTTCATACATCTCGCCTCGCGATACGGGCGCGCCCGGTATCGGCCCTTTCCTTGTTGTATCCGGGGCCGCGCCCCTCTCTAAAATAGACCAATTTACCTCTAAGTATAGCATTTTCCAACGGGAAAATCAATATTCCGCGCCCAGACAATCCTTACCAAAAGATACTTTTCCCTTTGGGAATTTATGTGCCAAAAAATTTTCAGTACGGCTGCGTCCTGATGCAATTATACATGTTATATACCTCGTGTGTCAAGGTATATAACAAAGCGAAGCATAGAGGCGGAATAAAAAAGCCCCCTGCCGGAATATTCCGGCAAAGGGCTTTCTGGTGGCTGGACTCATTCTGCCGCCCGGGCTGTGGCCCGCTTTTTCACAAAGAGGAAGGCGGCAAACTGTATCAGGCCTGTTACAAGCCAGCTAATGGGATAGGACAGGAACAGCATTTGCCAGGTGGGGTTCAGGGGGAAGATGGTGTACACCCAAGCCACCCGCAGCACGCAGGTGCCAAACACTGTGATAAGCATGGGGGTGACAGAGGATCCAAGGCCCCGGAGCACACCTGTGAAAACCCCCATGGCCCCGCAGATAAAATGGGGCAGGGCCACCATAAACATGCGCTGGGTGCCGTATTCAACCACCTGGGGATCTGTGGAATAGATGCCCAGCAGGGGCTTTGAGAGCAGGTAGACCGTCCCGCCCAGCACAATGCCCACAGAGGACACCAGCAAAATGCAGTCCAAGAGCACCTTGTTAATGCGGGAAAACTTTTTGGCGCCATAGTTCTGCCCGGTAAAACTCAGGGCTGCCTGGGCAAAAGCGTCCTCGGCAGTGAACACAAAGCCTTCGATGTTCCCTGCCGCTGTGCCTCCAGCCATGGCAATGGATCCAAAGGAGTTTACAGTAGACTGGATAACCACATTGGACAAGGAGAACATGGCCCCCTGTATCCCGGCAGGCACCCCGATTTTTGTCATTTGCAGAAGCTTGCCCTTGTGGATGCGCAGGGCCTTGAGATCCAACTGGTAAGGCGCGTTGCTGCGGATGAGGCACAGGATTACCAGCACGGCGGAAATGCACTGGGACACCACGGTGGCTACAGCCACGCCTGCCACACCCATGCGCAGGGCGATGACACAGAACAGATTAAGGATAACGTTTATCACGCCGGAAATCAGCAGGAAGTACAGGGGGCGCTGGGTGTCCCCCACAGCCCGGAGGATGGCGGCGCCGAAGTTATACAGCATCATGGCAGGCATGCCCGCGAACACGATGCGCATGTACAGCACCGACTGGTCGATAACGTCTGCCGGGGTGCCCATGAGGGTGAGCAGGGGCCTGGAAAGCCCCGCCCCGACAAACACCAGCAGCACGCCGCACACTAAAGCTGTAAGGATGGCGGTATGTACAGTCTCTTTCAAATCCCGGAAGCTCTGCCCTCCGTAAAACCGGGCCACCAGCACGTTCACCCCTACGGAAAGGCCCATAAAGAGGTTTACAATCAGCATGTTCAGCGCCCCGGTGGAGCCTACCGCCGCCAGGGCCTGGCTGCCTGCAAAGCGCCCCGCCACCACAATGTCGGCAGCATTGAACAGGAGCTGCAAAATCCCCGCCAGGGCCAGGGGGATGGCAAACCGGACGATTTTCCCAAGCAGAGGCCCGTTTGTCATGTCAATTTCATAGGAACCCCGCCTGCCTTTAAACGGAAGCTTCATAAACTCCATTCCCTCTTTCTTTTCAGTCATATAAAATTCATTATAGCAGAATCCCGGCCCAAGTACAAACCTTATTTTAAAAATTCACATTCCCAATGGCAGCAAAAAAGCAGGGGAAAGGCGAACCTTTCCCCTGCCCTGCGGCTTATTCTTCCAACCCCTCCAGCAGCTCCCACAGAAGCCCTTGGAAGTCCCCGGACACCCGGGTCGCAATCTCCTGCACTTCTTCATGGGACAGGGCTTTACCCCCCAGGCCTGCTGCCAGGTTTGTCACGCAGCTAATGCCGCAGACCTCCAGGCCCATGTGCCGGGCCGCCATGGCCTCGCAGGCGGTGCTCATGCCCACAGCCCCGGCCCCCAGGGCCTTAAACATACGGATTTCCGCCGGGGTTTCATAGTTCGGCCCGGTACACTGGACGTAAACCCCTTCCTGCAAAGCAACCCCTTTCGCCTTTGCCGCCTTGCGGGCCAGCTCTTGCAGGCGCCTGGAATACACCTCCGTCATGTCCGGGAACCGGGGGCCTAAAGCCTCTTCATTTGGCCCGATGAGGGGGGAGGGCACAAAGGTGGTGATATGATCCGTCAATAACATCAGGCTGCCGGAAGCCAGTTCCGGGCTGATGCCCCCGGCGGCGTTTGTCAGGAACAGCTCCTTAGCCCCCAGCCTGCCCAGCACCCGGATGGGCAGCACCACGTCCTCCATGGAATAGCCCTCATAGTAGTGTACCCGGCCCTGCATCACAGCCACCGGGGTTTTCCCCACATAGCCGAAAAGGAACCGGCCTGCGTGTCCCGGCACTGTGGACACCGGGAAGTCTGGAATGTCCCTGTAGCTTACCTGTGCCGAAACCTGTATCCTGTCTGCGAAGCCTCCCAGGCCGGAACCGAGCACCAGCGCGGCCTGGGGCACAAAATCTGTTTTCTCCCGGACAGCCTGCACGCATTGCTCTATCCTGTCCAATACCTTACCCATGGCGCATCCTCCTCTGCCGAATTCTACCACCATCATAAGGCATTTTAGGGGGATTGTCAACATTCTTCTATGCGCAGCAGGCGGTTATACTTTGCCACCCGCTCTGTGCGGCAGGGCGCTCCGGTTTTTATCTGCCCGGCGTTTACCGCCACCGCCAAGTCCGCGATAAAGGTGTCCTCCGTTTCCCCGGAGCGGTGGGAGATAATGGTCTTATACCCGCTGCGCTTGGCAAGGTCGATGGCTTCCAGGGTTTCCGTCAGGGTGCCTATCTGGTTGGGTTTGATGAGAATGGCGTTTGCCGCCCCCTGATCGATTCCCTGCTGCAGGCGCTCCAGGTTGGTGACAAAGAGATCATCCCCTACAAGCTGCACCCGGTTCCCCAGCCGGGCCGTCATCTCTGCCCAGCCGGAAAAGTCCTCCTCTCCCAGGGGATCCTCAATGGACACAATGGGATACTTGTCCAAAAGCCCCTCCCAATAGCTGATTAAGTCCTCTGTCACATAGGTTTTGCCCCGCTTTGGCAGGCGGTACGCGCCCTCCTGCGCCCATTCGCTGCCTGCCGCGTCCAGGGCCAAAGTAACTTTCCCGCCATACCCCGCCTTCTCCACTGCGGCCAGGATTTCCTCAATGGCCTCTTCGTCGGAGCTTAAGTCCGGGGCAAAGCCGCCCTCGTCCCCCACCCCGGTGGACAGCCCTTTTTGCCGAAGCTGGGCGCCCAGGGTGTGGTATATCTCGGCACACCACCGCAGGCCCTCCCGGAAATTTTCCGCCTGGGCGGGGATGATCATAAACTCCTGGATGTCGATATTGTTGGCGGCATGGGCTCCACCGTTTAAAATATTCATCATGGGCACTGGCAGGCGGGAAGCTGCCGCTCCTCCTAAAAACCTGTACAGGGGCATCCGGTAGTGGGCCGCCATGGCCCGGGCGCAGGCCAGGGATACCGCCAGGGTGGCGTTTGCCCCCAGATGGGCCTTGTTAGGGGTGCCGTCCAGTTTTTTCAGGATATCGTCCACCTGGCGGACGGTAAGGCTGTGGGCCTTTTCCAGGGCCGGGGAGATGATTTCGTTGATATTGCGCACAGCCTTTAAAACACCCTTGCCCCCATAGCGGCGCTGATCCCCATCCCGCAGCTCCACTGCCTCAAACTTGCCTGTGGAAGCCCCGGAGGGGGCTGCCGCCGTGCCCACAGTGCCGTCTGTAAGCTGCACTGTGGCGCTAACTGTGGGGTTCCCCCGGGAATCTAAAATCTCGCTGCCCATAACCTTCTGAATCCGTACCATAGCTTTTCCGCCTTTCCAAAAATACTTTTTCATGTCTAGTATTAGGAATTGCAGGCCGTTTTAATCTGTGCTATACTAAATTTAAAAGAAGTTTCCTATCGGAAGGAGGCGCGCCATGCCCACACAAGTAGTGCCCCTGCCTGCAAGCGGGGGCCATGCCTACCTGCTGCGGGGAGAGGGCGGCAGCGTTTTGGTGGACACCGGGACCCAGAAGCTTGCCGAGCACACCCTGGCTGCCTGCCATCACATGGGCCTAAAGCTGATTCTGCTGACCCATGGCCATTTCGACCATTGTCAGAATGCTGCCTATTTCGCACAGGAGTTGCACTGCCCTGTTGCCATCAGCCCCCTGGACGCGCCCCTGCTGAAAGGGGAGAAGCGCACAGTGTCGGGGGAGGGCCTGTGGGGAAAGGCTTTTGCCTGGGCCTCTAACCGGAATATCCAAAAGCAGCCTATCCCAGAAGCGGTTCCCACGGTGTTTTTAGAGGACGGCATGTCCCTTGCGCCCTATGGCATTGACGGGAAGGTGGTGGCCCTGCCAGGGCACACCGCCGGTTCTATGGGCGTATTTTTAGACAGTCGGGAACTGCTGGCAGGAGACGCTATGTCCGGCCTTTGGGGGCCTGGCCCGACCTGGTGCTGGGAGGATAAGGCCCTAATGGAAGCGAGCCTGGAAAAAATCCGGGGCCTGCGGGCAAAACGCATTTATACCGGGCACAGCCTGCGGGTGTGAGGCAGCCTCCCGCCCGCAAACCAGCGGTTTCTGAGAAACCGCTGCGGCGGGTTCCGCCGGAGGGGCCTGGAAGGCCCCCGTTTGCGGGCAGGGGAAGCTGCTGCCTTTTGGCTTGCTTGTCGTTTTATTAGGGGAATAGATTTTATTATTTTTCAGAAAGGTTGTGTTTGTATGAGTTTGCAGCACGTCACACCCGAAAGCGTGGGTATCCCCTCCGGAGCCGTCACCGCCATGCTGGAGGAGCTTTATGCCCAGGGCATTGAAATGCACAGCTTTATGCTGCTGCGCCACGGGAAGGTCTGCGCAGAGGGCGCCTGGAAGCCCTATGCTATGGATGAGCCTCACATCATGTTCTCCTTCAGCAAAAGCCTGACCTCCACTGCCATCGGCTTTGCCGTCCAGGAGGGCATCCTCTCCCTGGATGACAGGCTGGTGGAGCTGTTCCCAGACAAAATTCCGGAAAACCCCAGCGAAAATCTGCAAAAATGCTGTGTGAAGCATCTTTTGATGATGGGCTGCGGCCATGAGACAGAGATAGCCTGGGGGCCGAATCAGGAAAATGACTGGATAGCGGATTTCCTCTCCCACCCCTTTGTGTACGAGCCAGGCACCCATTTCCTCTATAATACAGCAGGCACCAACATGCTCTGTGCCATCCTGCAGAAAAAAACGGGCCTGTCTCTGACAGAGTTCTTGAAGCCCCGGCTGTTTGGGCCTTTGGGCATGACAGATATCCAGTGCCACACCCTCCCCAATGGCGTTTCCATGGGCGGGGCTGGGTGCTGCCTTACCGTAGAGGACATGGCCCGGTTCATGCAGTTTGTGGCGAACAGGGGCCAGTGGGACGGAAAACAGCTTTTAAATGAGGGCTGGTTTGGCCTGGCCACAACAAAGCAGATTGACAATGCCGGGGCCGGCTGGGGCGGCGACCCGGACTGGCAGGCGGGCTACTGCTTCCAGTTCTGGCGGTGCGCGCCGGAGGGCGTGTTCCGGGGCGACGGGGCTTTTGGGCAGTATGGCGTGGTGATGACAAAGCAGGATGCAGTGCTGGTTATCCAGTCTGCTTCCATGAAGCTGCAGGCGGTGCTCACTGCTGTGTGGGAGAAACTTCTTCCCCAGATGGCAGAAGGCGTGCTGCCTGAGGATCCCAAGAGCCTGCATGTTTTGCAGAACCGTCTGAAAAACCTGGAGCTGAACCCCATGCTGGGTATGCGCAGCCCTGGGGCAGAGGAGTCCCTCCGTGGCGCGGTGTACGTTCCTGACAAGCCTGTACCCGGCTTTGCGGACATCCTGGGCGGGGTAGGCCGTTTTGTACCGGAAGGGAGCGCTTTGCGAACCCTTTCCTTCCACTTTGGCCCTGCGGGCCTGCGTCTTATAGCCCAGCAGGACAACGGTGAGTTCGCCTTAGACGTGGGGATGCAGGGGCATTTTACCCAGAGCCGGGTAAACGGCGTGCTCTATGGCGGAAACGGCCGCTGGCGTGCCAAAGACAAGCTGGAAATGGAGCTGCGCAACACCCGGACTGTGGCTGGCAAGCGGTTTGTGCTCCAGTTTGCCGGAGACAAGCTGTATATTACGGCAGACTCCACTATCCCCGAAATCGGCGGCCTGGGCGAGCCTTTGATGGAAACTATTTCCTTTACCCTGCAGGAGGGCGAGGTGAGCACCAAGACAAAAATGTACTGGGAGGTAAACGAGTAATCTCTTGTTGAAAAGGAGAAGAGAGGGCTGGGCTGGTTGTGGCTTTGCGAAAAAACTGAAAAATGTTTTCAGATGATTTGAGAAAATAAAGAAGGACGTTTAAGCGGTAAAATAAACCGTTTAAACGTCCTCATTTTTTTAGAAAGCAGCTTGGCTTTTTCCTGCGGTTTCCATGCTCCTCCAGGATAAGGTTTGCCGGTTCGGTATATATTCCAGCAGCTCCGACAGGTCGCAATCTAAAAAGCCTCACAGATTCTGTCCAGATGGTCAAAACGGATACGCCCGGCAATCTCGTTGTATAAATTGCCTATATACTTTCGCGGGTCTTTCTTTGCGCTATGCTCCAATGGGTACGCGGTGAACCGCCGATTAAAAACTTGCAACCTACGCTAATTGTAATGCTTGCAAAAAAATTCTTGCTTTTTTTCTGAAAACGTGGTATACTAACGGACGATTCAGTATGCTTTTACGGCGGCGTGCAGAAACCGCCTCCCAGAAGGCTTGCGGACACAAACAACGAACAGGGATAAAGAGGTGAAACGAGAATGAAGCAGAATATACATCCCGACTACCAGGAGACTACTATCACCTGCGCCTGCGGCAACGTGATTAAGACCCGGTCTACCAAGAAGGATATCAAGGTCGAAATATGTTCAAAGTGCCATCCGTTTTTCACGGGCAAGCAGAAGCTGGTTGACACCAGCGGGCGCGTGGATATGTTCAAGAAGCGCTATGGCCTGAAGTAAGCGAGAGTTTTATGAAATCGCTGGAAAATTTTTTGGATGAAAGCGGCAGGCTGCTGCGTTTCCCGGCAAAGCAGGCCATGAAGCAGGAGGCTCTCCGGTATTTAGCGGGGAAATTCCAGCAGGGCAGGGCCTATACGGAACGGGAGGTAAACGATCTTCTGAACCAGTGGCACGTCTTTCACGATCCTGCCACACTGCGCCGGGAGCTTTACGACCACCGTTTTCTCAACCGGGACGCTTACGGCACAGCTTACGAGCTGGCCCCGGAAGAAACACCATAAGTTTGCGAAACTGAAAGACGGCGTATTTTTGCGCCGTCTTTATCCTTTTGCGGAAGCGGGGAGGGCATGATGGAATATATCACTGTGATGGGCGAGGGAGAGGCGGAGTTTGTGGAAAAAAAGTCCCGCTTTATCGGCGCCTGCCGCCCGGTGCAGACAGAGGAGGAGGCCCTGGCCTTTATAAACGGGAAGAAAAAGCAATTTTGGGACGCTAACCACAATGTATATGCCTATATCCTCCGGCAGGGAGGCGTGCAGCGGTTTTCCGACGACGGGGAACCCCAGGGCACGGCGGGGATCCCGGTGCTGGAGGCCATGAAGAAGTCCGGGGTGACGGACGCGGTGGTGGTTGCCACCCGGTATTTCGGCGGCATCCTGCTGGGGGGCGGGGGCTTGGTGCGGGCTTATTCCCACACAGCCTCCATCGGGCTGCAGGCGGCAAGGAAGGTGCTGATGCGCCGCTGCCTGCTGCTCTCCGCCTCCTGTGGCTATTCCCTTTACGGCAGGGCTGCCGCTGTTATCCCGGACTGCGGCGGCGTGGTGGACAGCACAGATTTCCTGGAGGATGTTACCCTGCGCTTCCACCTTCCTCCTGAAAGCCTCCCAGCCCTGGAAAAGCGCCTGGCAGATGCCACTGGCGGCAAGGCGGCTATAGCGGAAGAAGGGGAACAGTTTTTTCCCTTCCCCCTTCCCTGACCCCAAAGGCTGCCCCGCTCTATAAAATATACTAAAAGTACATTTTCTCCGGCGCTTCTTTTGAAAAAAACCCAAAAATTCTCGCTTAGAAAAAAGTAATCGGCCTGTTTTTTGCGTATATATTAGGCAAAACCGGACATGCGCTTTAAAGCGCGCGGGAGAAGGGAGTGGACAGGCTGTGACGGTACGAGACGAGATACAGCGGCGGGAAAAGGAAGGGCTGGCCCCCTGGGCGGCCCAGTCCGCAGATACGAAGGGCCGCAGGCGCCCGGAGGAGGAATGCCTCCTGCGCACCCCTTACCAGAGGGACAGGGACAGGGTGATACATTGCAAGTCCTTCCGGCGCTTAAAGCACAAGACCCAGGTGTTCCTCTCCCCAGAGGGGGATCACTACCGCACCCGGCTTACCCACACGCTGGAGGTTTCCCAGATTGCCCGCACCATTGCGAGAGCTTTGCGGCTGAACGAGGATTTGACGGAGGCAGTGGCCCTGGCCCATGATTTGGGGCACACCCCCTTTGGCCACGCCGGGGAGCGGGCCTTGAACGCCTTGATGCCGGGAGGCTTCCGGCACTACGAGCAGAGCGTGCGGGTGATTGAAAGACTGGAAAAGGACGGCAGGGGGCTGAACCTGACCTACGAGGTGGCAAACGGGGTTTTGTGCCACACAGACGGACTGGAGGCGGAAACCGCCGAAGGGCGGATTGTGCGGTGGGCAGACCGCATTGCCTACATAAACCACGATATTGACGACGCCATCCGGGCGGGGGTGCTCCGGGAGGAGGATATCCCGTCGGAAATAACGGACAAGCTGGGGCACACCAAAACCCAAAGGCTTACCACCCTGATAAGCTCTGTGGTGGCAAACAGCTTTGAAGGCCTTATCGGCATGGATGAGAACGTGCGGGACGCCTACGAGAAGCTGCAAGGCTTTATGCATGAGGCGGTATATCTTAACGAGTATGCCAAAAAAGAAGAGACAAAGGTGCCCCACATTATCAAGAGCCTGTACCTGTATTTTCTTCAGCACCCGGAAAGGCTGCCGGATTATATGCAGGAAATTGCCAAAGAAGAAGGCCCTCAGCGGGCGGCCTGCGACTATGTGGCGGGCATGACGGATCATTTTGCTATCACCAGCTATCAGGATCTGTTTATCCCCAAGGCATGGCATCTGGGCGTCTAAAAGTGTTTGAGCAGCGCGGCTTGCATACCCGGATACCGGGCCAGAGAGGTTGTGGCTTTCACAGCGGGCGGGGCGGTTGACTTTAGGGCCTTGACCTGGCTGAACCCTGCACGTTTGGGCACCGGGCCGGAGAGGCTGTGACTCTCACAGCGGATGGGGCGGTTGGTTTTTGGGTCAAGCCTTTTTTCAAAAAGGCTTGAAAGGAGGGGTGGGCAAATGGCGTTTTCGCCGGAATTTCTGCGGGAGCTGGAAGCCCGCAGCCCTATTGAGGACATTGCGGCGGGATATGTGCAGCTTAAGCGCCGGGGAAAAAACCTGGTGGGGCTGTGCCCCTTCCACAATGAAAAGACACCCTCCTTTAACCTGTACCCGGACAACAACTCCTACTACTGCTTTGGGTGCTCCAACGGGGGCGGGGTTATCCAGTTTGTCATGAATATTGAGCGGCTGGACTTCCCCGAGGCTGTCCGATGGCTTGCCCAGCGGGCAGGCATGGCCCTGCCGGAGGAGGGCGGGGACGACAGCATGACTCGGCTGCGTATGCGCATTCTGGAAATAAACCGGGAGGCCGGGCGGTTTTTCTTTAAAACCCTGGGCACCCCGGAGGGCAGGCCGGGGCTGGACTATTTCCGGCGGCGGGGGCTGGACGGGCAGACCATCCGGCACTTTGGGCTGGGATATGCCCCAGACTCAGGGTTTGCCCTGGTAAACCACCTGCGCGGCAAGGGGTATGCACCGGAAGAGCTGGTGCAGGCGGACGTGGCCCGCATGTCCAGGAACAACAACCCCTACGACCGCTACCGGGGCCGGGTGATGTTCCCTATTTTCGATTTGCGGGGGAACGTGGTGGCCTTTGGAGGGCGGATTCTCACAGACGAGAAGCCCAAGTATATCAACACCATGGACACCCCGGTTTATCACAAAAGCAGCGGGCTTTTCGCCATGAACTTTGCGAAAAACCAGGGCAGCCGCACCTTGATACTGGCGGAAGGATATATGGACGTGATAGCCCTGCACAGGGCAGGGTTTACAAACGCCATTGCGTCTTTGGGCACCTCCCTTACCGAGGAGCAGGCCCGGGTGATAAAGCGCTATGCCGACGAGGCAATACTCTGCTATGATTCCGATGAGGCCGGGCGCAGGGCTACCCAGCGGGCCATTCCCATCCTGCGGGGGACAGGGCTGCGGGTGCGGGTGGTGACAGTGCCGGGGGGCAAAGATCCGGACGAATTTATGAAGCTTCATGGGGAAAACGGGCCTTTGCGCTTTAAGCAGCTTTTAAAGAGCGGGGGCACTGATGTGGAATACCGCATGGACGCAATCCGGGAAAAGTATGATCTGGAGACAAATGAGGGCAAGGTGGCTTACCTGCGGGAGGCGGTGGAGCAGGTAATTTCCCGCATCGGGGAGCCGACAGAGCGGGAGGTCTATGCCCAGAAGCTTTCCCGGGAAACCGGGGTGGATACAGCCGGGATTCTGGCTACAGCCGGAAGGCAGGCAGCCCGGGAATCGAAAAAGAAAGAAAAGAAGCTTATACAGGAGCAGCAGGAAATCAAGGCTGTGAAAGCAGGGGCCAACCCGGAGAAGGAGAAGCACCTGCGGGCAGCCCTGGCGGAAGAGCGGGTGCTGGCGTTCCTCTACCGGAACCAGGACAGGGCAAAGGCCCTGGAAGCGCTGCTGCCGCCGGAAAAATTCGTGACAGCATATAACAGGAGAGTATATAAGCTTTTGCTGGGTAAAATACGGTATGCAGAAGTATCATTGGCAGATTTTTCCCAGGAGCTTACCGGAGAGGAAGCGGCGGAGTTCACCCGCATCCTGGCGGAGACGGCGGAGGTACCTTCCCAGTGGAAGGACATGGAGGCATACGCCAGGATTATCAAAACAGACGGGGGCTTTTCAGACCCCGCGTGGGTGCGGGAAGCCTCTAAAGAGGACATACAGCGGAGGATACAGGCGCTGCGGGACAGGAAGGCATAGCAGCAAGGGCACAGGACAGGCATAAAGAAAGGGATGGGTATACGCATGGGCGCACAGCCGGACAAGAAAACGATTATTAAAGACCTGGTGGAGCTGGGAAAAGGCAAGGGCCAACTGAGCACAAAGGAAATCCTGGACGCGCTGGGGGAGCTGGACTTTGACCCGGAGCACATAGAAAAATTCTATGATACGCTGGAGAGCCACGGCGTGGAAATCGTGGAGGACTTTGACGATATCCAACTGGACGACGCAGAGCTTGCCAAGGTGAGCGGCGGGGATCCCATGGAGCCGGGCATTGGCGCGGACGGGGTGTCCATTGACGACCCGGTGAAAGTGTATTTAAAGGAAATTGGCCGGGTGCCCCTTCTGACCCCGGAAGAGGAAAAGGATTTGGCGGTGCGGATTTCCGCAGGGGACGAAAGCGCCAAGAAGCGGCTTTCAGAGGCTAACCTCCGCCTGGTGGTGAGCATTGCCAAGCGGTATCTGGGAAGAGGGATGCAGTTCCTGGATTTAATCCAGGAAGGCAACCTGGGGCTTATCAAGGCTGTAGAAAAATTCGACTACACCAAGGGCTTTAAGTTTTCCACCTATGCCACCTGGTGGATCCGCCAGGCCATCACCAGGGCCATTGCCGACCAGGCCCGCACCATCCGCATCCCGGTGCATATGGTGGAAACCATCAACAAGGTAAAGAAGGTTTCCAGCCAGCTTCTGCACCAGAACGGCCGGGAACCCAGCGCCGAGGAGGTTGCCGAGGAGCTGGAGATGCCGGTGGACAAGGTGCGGGAGATTATGCGGGTGGCCCAGGAGCCTGTATCCTTGGAAACGCCTATAGGCGAGGAGGAGGACAGCCATCTAGGGGACTTTATCCCTGACGACGAGGCCCCCGCCCCGGCAGACGCGGCCTCCCACACCCTTTTGAAGGAAACCCTGGGCAATGTGCTGGACAGCCTCACCACCCGGGAAGCCAAGGTGCTGTGCCTGCGGTTTGGCCTGGAGGACGGGAGAAGCCGGACGCTGGAGGAAGTTGGCAAGGAATTCAACGTGACGCGAGAGCGGATCCGGCAGATTGAGGCCAAGGCCCTGCGGAAGCTCCGGCACCCCAGCCGCAGCAAAAAGCTGAAGGATTTCCTGGACTGAGCGGCACAATGCCCCGCCTGATTCACAAAGGCTGGCTGGAAACAGACACTCTGAGGAAAGATGATGGAGTAGCGTATGTTCATGACACTGGAAGCGGACTACGCCGTACGAATCGTAGAATATCTGACAAAGCACCCCTGCCGGTGCGACGCCAGAACCATTTCCGAGCAAATGCAGATCCCCCAGCGGTTTTCCCTAAAAATCCTGCGGGAGCTGGTGGCAAAAGGCATGGTGTGCTCCTATAAAGGGGCAAAGGGCGGGTACACCCTGGCAATGGGTCCGGAGGAGATAACCCTGCGGCAGGTGATCGAATCGGTGGAAGGGGAATATATGCTCAGCCGGTGCCAGAAGGAGGAGTATAGCTGCGGGCGCGCCCACTGCAGGCTGCATAAAATTTATGAGAAGATTTCCGAAGATGTGCGGCGGGAGCTTGACAGCTACACCTTTGACGTGATTTGCGCGGAAGAAAAGGAGGGCTGCTGCGATGGTGCCGCTGGTTTTGATAAAGCGGAACAGGATACTGGCTAAGCTGAAAAAGGCCGGGTCCGTAAGCCCCCAGGCGGCAGTGACCCTGGAGCAGGCCGGCGTGGCAAAGGGCGACCGGAATTATCCGGGCCTTGTGGCGATGATGCTGCGGGAGGGAGATCTTCTGGCGGCAGAGGAAGCAGGGAACCGGTTTTACCTGGGGAAAAAATGGAACTAAAAAAGCCGTGCCCATGTGGGCACGGCTTTTTTACGTGGTTTCAGCGAATGAAGCAGAGGCGGGAGGAGATGGGGGACACAATGGCGCTGACCAAAGGGGATGAGGCTGTATCATCCCGCAAAAGCGCCAGATTCGCAGAGGAGCAGATGCCCTTGCGGCAGTCGGGGCAAACGTCGTTTACCTCAGGCAGTTCCTCTATGACGTTGCCACTCCTGTCTATCACAGCGGCCCTCAGAACGCCTTCTGCCTGGACATACCAGCCATTGCTGTGATCGCCTTTTTGGTGGTGGGTTTTGCCTGTGGGCACATAGGAAGGATCCTGTACAGGGAGGCATTCCACGGCCCAGTCCGGCAGGGAATAATCGGCGGCATCAGGGTTTCCGGCCCATACCCTGTGGGCAATTACGCCATCCCCTGTTTCCGAGGCATAGGCCGGGGCCGCTATGGAAAACAGGAGCAGGGCGGACAGAACGAGCGCGAACATTTTTTTCATAGGCGCTGTCTCCTTTTTTTAAACAATACAAGAATAGTAAGCATTTGTCAAGAGAAAAACTGAAAACAAAAAAAGCTGCCAAGCGGCGGAAAAAATTGCAAAAAAAGCTTGACAAGCCCCTCTGTATGATATACACTTAGATAATGTATCAATATCAATAAGAGCGCCTTGTCCTATGGCACAATGCCAGTATAGCACATCATGCAAAAATAATCAAGTGTTTTGAGAAAACTTGCAAACTGTGCCGGGTGCTTCCAGACTAAATGCGGTATACGGGCCGGATTTTCCCCACAAAGTCCGGTGTAAAGGCTTTCAGAATATGTAAAGAATGGAGAGTGGCTGCGCCAATGGTGAATGTGAAACCGGTACAATTGGGCAAGAACACCCGCATGAGCTTTTCCAAAATCGAAGAGGTTCTCAAAATGCCGAACCTCATTGAGATTCAGAAAAACTCTTACGAGTGGTTTTTGAAGCAGGGCCTCAAGGAGGTTTTCGACGATGTTTCCGGCATAACGGATTTCAACAACAATCTGGTGCTGGACTTTGTGGACTACAAGCTGGACGACAAGCCCAACTACAGCGTCACGGAATGCAAGGAGCGGGACGCCACCTATGCGGCGGCCCTGCGGGTGACGGCGCGGCTTCTCAACAAGGAAACCGGGGAAATCAAAGAGTCTGAGGTGTTCATGGGAGACTTCCCCCTGATGACCCAGAGCGGCACCTTTGTGATAAACGGCGCGGAGCGGGTTATCGTCTCCCAGCTTGTGCGCTCCCCCGGCGTGTATTTCAAGATGGACTACGACCGCTCCGGCAAGGAGCTGTTCTCCTCCACCATCATCCCGAACCGGGGCGCGTGGCTGGAGTATGAAAACGACGTAAACGACGTGTTCTATGTGCGCATTGACAAGAACCGGAAAATCCCCATCACTGTGTTCATCCGCTGCTTAGGGCTGGGCACTGACCAGGAGATTTACAATGTGTTCGGGGATGACGACCGTATCCGGGCCACCATGGAGAAGGACACCTGCAAGACCATGGAGGAGGCCCTGTTTGAGATCTACCGCAAGCTGCGCCCCAGCGAACCGCCCACCATTGAAAGCGCCCAGGCCCACATCAACGGCCTGTTCTTTGACCCCCGGCGGTATGATTTGTCCCGGGTGGGCCGCTATAAATATAATAAGAAGCTGCGCCTGGAGGGCCGCCTGACCGGGCAGACCCTTTCCCAGCCCATTGCCGATCCCTCTACCGGGGAGCTGCTGGCAGAGGCCGGGGAAACCGTCAGCCGGGAGCTGGCGGAGAAGCTGGACGATGCCGGCGTTATGGAGGCTGTGGTGCTGCTGGAGGGCAAGGAGGTTAAAATCCTCTCCAACGGCATGGTGGACATCCAGAAGTATGTGGATTTTGACGCCAAAGAAGCCTGCGGCATTAACGAGCGCGTATGCTTTAAGGTGCTTGCGGAAATCCTGGACAGCGCCGGGGAGGACGAGAGGGCTTTGAAAGCTGCCCTGCGCGCCCGGCACAGCGAGCTTATCCCCAACTTCATCACCATTGACGATATTTTTGCTTCCATTAACTATATGAACTGCCTGGCTGTGGGCCTGGGCGTTACCGATGACATCGACCATCTGGGCAACCGGCGGATCCGCTCTGTGGGCGAGCTTCTGCAGAACCAGTTCCGCATTGGCTTCTCCCGCTTGGAGCGGGTTATCCGGGAGCGCATGACTTTGCAGGCCCAGGATTTGGAAACCCTTACCCCCCACTCCCTGATTAACATCCGGCCTGTGGTGGCGGCTATCAAGGAGTTTTTCGGTTCCTCTCCCCTCTCCCAGTTCATGGATCAGACAAACCCCCTCTCTGAGCTGACCCACAAGCGCCGCCTGTCTGCCCTTGGCCCCGGCGGCCTCTCCCGTGACCGCGCCAGTTTTGAGGTGCGGGACGTACACTACACCCACTATGGCCGCATGTGCCCCATTGAAACCCCTGAAGGCCCCAACATCGGCCTTATCTCTTATCTTGCCACCTTTGCCCGCATTAACGAATACGGGTTTATTGAGGCGCCTTTCCGCCGAGTGGACAAGGAAACAGGGCGGGTTACAGAGGACGTGGACTATATGACCGCCGACGTGGAGGATGATTTCATTGTGGCCCAGGCCAACGAGCCTTTGGACAGCGAGGGCCATTTTATCAACAGCAAGGTGGTGGGCCGCCACCGCAGCGAGTTCGTGGAGGTGGACGCCCGGCAGGCCGACTATATGGACATCTCCCCCCGGATGGTGGTTTCTGTGGCTACAGCCATGATCCCCTTCCTGGAAAACGATGACGCAAACCGCGCCCTGATGGGTTCCAACATGCAGAAGCAGGCTGTGCCCCTGATTAAGACAGAAAGCCCCATTGTAGGCACAGGCATGGAATATAAGGCCGGGGTGGACTCCGGCGTGTGCGTGCTGGCAAGACGGGGCGGCGTGGTGAAGTCTGTCAGCGCCAGCCTGGTGCGGGTGACGGCGGACAACGGCGACACCGACGATTACGAGATTATCAAGTTCATGCGCTCCAACCAGAGCACCTGCATTAACCAGGTGCCCGTGGTGTCTGTAGGCGACCGGGTGGAGAAGGACGACGTGATTGCCGACGGCCCCGCCATTAAGAACGGGGAAATTGCCCTGGGCAAAAACGCCCTCATCGGCTTTATGACCTGGGAAGGCTACAACTACGAGGACGCTGTCCTCTTAAATGAAAAGATTGTGCGCAATGACGTATACACCTCCATCCACATTGAGGAATATGAGATGGAGGCCCGGGACACAAAGCTTGGCCCGGAGGAAATTACCCGGGACATCCCCAACGTCAACGAAGAACTGCTGCGGGATTTGGACGACCGGGGCATTATCCGGGTGGGCGCGGACGTGCGGGCCGGGGACATCCTGGTGGGCAAGGTCACGCCTAAGGGCGAGACAGAGCTTACCGCTGAGGAGCGCCTGCTGCGGGCCATTTTCGGCGAAAAAGCCCGGGAAGTGCGGGACACCTCTTTGCGTGTGCCTCATGGCGAATATGGCGTGGTGGTGGACGTGAAAGTGTTCACCCGGGAGAACAGCCACGACGAGCTGTCCCCTGGCGTAAACAAAGTGGTGCGCTGCTACATTGCCCAGAAGCGGAAAATTTCCGTGGGCGACAAGATGGCAGGCCGCCACGGCAACAAGGGCGTTGTGTCCCGTATCCTGCCGGAGGAGGAAATGCCCTTCCTGCCTGACGGCACTCCCCTGGACATTGTGCTGAACCCCCTGGGCGTGCCCAGCCGCATGAACATCGGCCAGGTGCTGGAGGTCCATCTGGGCATGGCAGCCAAAACCCTGGGCTGGAAGATTATGACCCCTGTGTTCGACGGCGCCCACGAGGCCGACATCCGGGAAGCCTTCCGCATGGGCGGCCTGCAGGAGAACGGCAAGTTCCTGCTGCGGGACGGGCGCACCGGCGAATATTTCGACAACCCTGTTACAGTGGGATATATGTATTACCTGAAGCTCCATCACCTGGTAGACGATAAGATCCATGCCCGTTCCACCGGGCCTTACTCCCTGGTTACCCAGCAGCCCCTGGGCGGCAAGGCCCAGTTTGGCGGCCAGCGCTTCGGCGAGATGGAAGTGTGGGCCTTGGAGGCCTACGGCGCGGCATACACCCTGCAGGAAATCCTAACGGTGAAGTCTGACGACACGGTAGGCCGCGTGAAAACCTACGAGGCCATTGTGAAGGGCCAGAACATCCCCACCCCGGGCATCCCGGAATCCTTCAAGGTGCTGATTAAGGAGCTGCAGTCTTTGGGCCTTGACATCAAGGTGCTGGATAAGGACAACGAGGAAATCGACCTGAAGCAGAACTTCGACGAGGACGATGATATGGGCCTGAACCGGGGCGATCCCATGTTCGACGAGGAGAACGTGGCAGATGACCTGGACGGGTATTCCATGGAGGACGAGAACGGAGAGCCTTTGTTTGACGAGGAAGAGGAAGAAGAGGACATGGGCTTTACGGAGGACGATTTTAATCTGGACGACGACGATTTATTGTAGTCAGCAAGCAGAAAGGATGAGGGCATAAGCTATGGAGTATAATACTTTTGAGTCTATTAAAATCGGCCTTGCTTCTCCAGATCAGATACGGGAATGGTCCCACGGCGAGGTGAAAAAGCCGGAAACCATTAACTACCGCACCTTAAAGCCCGAGCGGGACGGCCTGTTCTGCGAACGCATTTTCGGGCCTACCAAGGACTGGGAGTGCCACTGCGGCAAGTATAAGCGCATCCGCTATAAGGGGAAGATCTGCGACCGCTGCGGCGTGGAAGTCACCCGGGCCAAGGTAAGAAGGGAGCGCATGGGCCACATTGAGCTGGCGGCCCCTGTGTCCCACATCTGGTATTTTAAGGGTATCCCCTCCCGCATGGGGCTGATTCTGGACATCTCCCCCCGGGTGCTGGAGAAGGTGCTGTACTTTGCCATGTATATTGTAACCGATCCGGGAAGCGTGCGGGAGCTTTCTAAAAACCAGACCCTGACTGAAAAAGAATACCGGGATCTGCGGGAAAAATATGAGGACGATTTTGAGGCGTCCATGGGCGCGGAGGCAGTACAGCGGCTGCTTTCCGAGATAGACGTGGAGCAGGTTGCCAAGGATCTCAAGGAAGAGCTGGAAACAGCCAACGGCCAGAAGCGGGTACGGCTTTTAAAGCGGCTGGAGGTGGTGGAATCCTTCCGGCTTTCCGGGAACAAGCCTGAGTGGATGATTTTAAACGCTGTGCCGGTAATCCCGCCGGATATCCGGCCCATGGTGCAGCTAGACGGCGGGCGCTTTGCCACCAGCGACTTAAATGATTTGTACCGCCGGGTGATAAACCGCAACAACCGCCTGAAAAGGCTTCTGGAGCTGGGCGCGCCTGACATTATCGTGCGCAACGAGAAGCGGATGCTCCAGGAGGCTGTGGACGCGCTTATCGACAACGGCAGGCGGGGCCGGCCTGTTACAGGCCCCAACAACCGCCCCTTAAAGTCCCTGTCCGACATGCTTAAGGGCAAGCAGGGGCGCTTCCGCCAGAACCTTCTGGGCAAGCGCGTGGACTATTCCGGCCGTTCTGTTATCGTGGTAGGCCCAGAGCTGAAAATGTATCAGTGCGGCCTGCCCAAGGAAATGGCTCTGGAGCTTTTCAAGCCCTTTGTCATGAAGCGGCTGGTGGAAACCGGGGCTGTGGGCAACATCAAGGCAGCAAGGAAGTCTGTGGAGCGCGCCCGTTCCGAGGTGTGGGACGCACTGGAAGTGGTGATTAAGAACCACCCTGTGCTGTTAAACCGCGCCCCCACCCTGCACAGGCTGGGTATCCAGGCCTTTGAGCCTGTGCTGGTGGAAGGCCGCGCTTTAAAGCTTCACCCCCTGGTATGTACCGCCTACAACGCCGACTTTGACGGCGACCAGATGGCTGTGCATGTGCCCCTCTCCGCTGAGGCCCAGGCAGAAGCCCGGTTCCTGATGCTGGCGGCAAACAACCTTTTGAAGCCCTCTGACGGGCGGCCTGTGGCTGTGCCTTCTCAGGACATGGTGCTGGGTTCCTATTACCTGACCCTGGACAAGGACGGGGAGCCGGGCGAGGGCAAGATGTTCCGCAATATGGACGAGGCCATGATGGCCTATGATGCCAAGGCTATCAGCCTTCACGCCAAAATCCAGGTGCGCCGCACAGTAGAATATAACGGCGAAGCTGTTACCGGCATGGTGGAAACCACCATGGGCCGCATGATCTTCAACCAGTCCATCCCCCAGGACCTGGGCTATGTAGACCGCAGCCTGCCGGAAAACGCCTTGAAGTTTGAGGTAGATTTCCTGGTGGGCAAGAAGCAGCTTGGGCAGATTATCGACCGGTGCATCCGGGTGCATGGCACAGAGCGCACTGCCGAGGTGCTGGACGAGATGAAGGCCCAGGGCTATAAATATTCCACCATCAGCGGCATTACTGTGGCGGTAAACGACGCCACCATCCCGGCAGACAAGAAGCGCCTGCTGGCTGAGGCCGAGGCTGAGGTGGACGAAATCCGCGATGAATACAACGAGGGCCTGCTCTCTGAAAACGAGCGCTACCAGAGCGTGCTGAAGGTGTGGGATAAGTGTACCCGGGACGTGGCCACTGCCCTGCAGAAGGGCCTTGACCCCTATAACCCCATCTTCATGATGGCGGACTCCGGCGCCCGCGGCAGCATCTCGAACCTGAACCAGCTTGCGGGCATGCGGGGCAACATTTCCAACACTTCCGGCAAAACCATTGAAATTCCCATTAAGGCCAACTACCGCGAAGGCCTGACCATTTTAGAATACTTCATTTCCTCCCGCGGCGCCCGGAAGGGCCTGGCAGACACTGCCCTGCGCACCGCCGACTCTGGATACCTGACCCGCCGCCTGGTGGACGTTTCCCAGGAGGTTATCATCCGGGAAGATGACTGCGGCACCCACGACGGCATTGAGGTCTTTGAAATCACCGCAGGCCCCGAGTCTATTGAGCCGCTGCACGAGCGCCTTATCGGCCGCTATCTGGTGGAGGACTTCTGCGACGGGGAAGGGAACGTGCTGGTTTCCAAAGATAAGCTTATGGACGATAACGACGCAGATATTATCACCGGCCATGGGGTAGAGCGCATTAAAATCCGCTCGGTGTTAAACTGCCGGGCCAGAAACGGCGTGTGCAAGAAGTGCTATGGCGCGTCTTTGGCAAACGGCAAGCCTGTGCAGGTGGGCGAGGCCGTGGGCATTATTGCGGCCCAGTCCATTGGCGAGCCGGGCACCCAGCTTACCATGCGCACCTTCCACACCGGCGGCGTGGCCAGCGCCGAGGACATCACCCAGGGTCTTCCCCGTATCGACGAATTGTTTGAGGGCCGCAAGCCCAAGCACGTGGCCATTATCAACGAGATTGACGGCAAGGTAACCTTTGAAGAGATTAAGAAGAACCGCCATGTAGTGGTGACGGACGATGAAACCGGGGACAGCCGCTCCTACCTCATTCCCTTCGGCAGCCGCCTGACGGTAAAGGAAGGGGAATATATCAAGCGGGGCAGGCGCATCACCGAAGGCTCTGTAAACCCCCACGACGTGCTGGCTATCAGCGGCACCCAGGAGGTGCAGGACTACCTTATCCAGGAAGTGCAGCGGGTATACCGGATGCAGGGCGTGGACATCAACGATAAGCACATTGAAATTATCGTGCGGCAGATGCTTCGGAAGGTACGGGTGGACGACGCGGGAGACACAGGCCTGCTGGTAAGCAATCTGGCAGACAAGAACGAAGTGCTCCTTGCCAACGAGGAAATCCGCCGCCGCATTGAAAACGGCGAGACAGGCCTCCGGGAAGCTGTATTCACCCCCCTGCTGCTGGGCATTACCAAGGCCTCCCTGGCTACGGACTCTTTCCTATCCGCCGCCTCTTTCCAGGAAACCACAAGGGTGCTCACCGACGCCGCCATCAAGGGCAAGGTGGACAGCCTCATTGGCCTGAAGGAAAACGTGATTATCGGCAAGCTGGTGCCTGCGGGCACAGGCATGAAGTGCTATAGCGAGGTGGAAATCCAGCCCGACTTCATCCCCGAGCCGGAGCCGGAACCCCAGGAGCTTCCCGTCCCGGAGGCAGATCTTTCCATGGAGGATGAGGATGACGATTTTGACATGGATTTGGAACTGGAGGGCGAAGAGGGGGATCTGGAGGAGGATGAAGCCCTTTCCAGCCTGCCCCAGGAGGATCCGGCCCCGAGCGTCAGCGGTTTACTGTAAAAAAAGCGGGAAAAAGCTTGACACAGGCAAGACGGTGATGTTATAATGCAAAGCTGAGGGCCTTTTGGGGAGATGTATGCCCAAAAGGCCCTTTGCCTCCGGCGGCTTAAGAACCTCGAAAAAATGCCTGCCAGACGGCATTCCCTATTTTTCCTTTGTTTGCATGGCGGGGCTTCCCCGCCTGTGCATATAACTTATTATACTTTATACCAAGGAGGTGCAAATATGCCAACCTTTAACCAGCTTATCCACAACGGCCGTTCCATTGCGGAAAAGAAGAGCAAGGCCCCTGCCCTGCTGAAAGGGTGGAACTCCAAGAAGCGCAGCGCTATCGATCAGGATTCCCCCCAGAAGCGCGGTGTGTGTACCACGGTGAAAACCCAGACCCCGAAGAAGCCCAACTCTGCCCTGCGGAAGATTGCCCGTGTGCGTCTTTCCAACGGCATTGAAGTGACCGCTTATATTCCCGGTGTGGGCCACAACCTGCAGGAGCACAGCGTGGTGATGATTCGCGGCGGCCGCGTGCGCGACCTGCCTGGCGTGCGTTACCACATTATCCGCGGCACCCTGGACGCCCAGGGCGTGGCAAAGCGTATGCAGGCCCGCTCCAAGTATGGCGCCAAGCGGCCCAAGGCCGGTGCGAAGAAGTAAGCTTCCCCTTACTGATTTGCCCATTTTTTCGTAAGACAAAGAATACCTAACGGCTGCCGCGTGCAAACTAACACGGGGAATGGCATTTATGATATATATGCCTCATGGCCGAACGGGAGTATTTGCTTTCGAGTACCGATGAATTCATTTTATGAAGGAGGGAAGATCATGCCAAGAAGAGGCAATGTGGCAAAGCGCGATGTTTTGCCCGATCCTATGTATAATTCCAAGCTCGTAACCCGCCTTATCAACAGCGTGATGCTGGACGGCAAGAAGGGCGTTGCCCAGAAGATCGTGTACGGCGCGTTTGAAATCGTGCAGGAAAAGACCGGCAAGGAGCCTTTGGAGGTTTTCGAGCAGGCGATGGAAAACGTAATGCCCAGCCTGGAGTGTAAGTCCCGCCGCGTAGGCGGCTCTACCTACCAGGTGCCCATGGAGGTGCGGCCTGAGCGCCGCCAGACCCTGGGGCTTCGGTGGCTCACCACCTATTCCCGCACCCGCAGCGAGCGCACGATGCGGGAGCGGCTGGCTGGAGAAATCCTCGACGCGTTGAACGGCGCCGGCGGCGCCGCCAAGAAGCGTGACGATACCCACAGGATGGCAGAGGCCAACCGCGCCTTCGCCCATTACAGATGGTAACGAGAAGGAGGAAATTATGGCCAGACAGGTACCACTTGAATTGACCAGAAATATCGGCATCATGGCTCACATTGATGCCGGTAAAACCACTACTACAGAACGCATCCTGTTTTACACAGGCGTCAACTACAAGATAGGCGAAACCCATGAAGGCGCCGCCACCATGGACTGGATGGCCCAGGAACAGGAGCGCGGCATTACCATCACTTCCGCCGCCACCACCTGCTTCTGGCCGGACCGCAACGGCAAGCAGAACCGCATCAACATTATCGACACCCCCGGCCACGTGGACTTTACCGTGGAGGTGCAGCGCTCCCTGCGCGTGCTGGACGGCTCTGTTACCGTATTCTGCGCCAAGGGCGGTGTGGAGCCTCAGTCTGAAACCGTTTGGCGGCAGGCTGACGAATACCAGGTGCCCCGCATGGCCTATGTCAACAAAATGGACATTATGGGCGCGGACTTCTACCGGGTTGTGCAGATGATGAAGGATCGCTTAAAGTGCAACGCGGTGCCCATCCAGCTTCCCATTGGGGCTGAGGAAACCTTCAAGGGCATCATTGACCTGGTGGAAATGAAGGCCTATGTCTATTATGACGATTTGGGCAAGGACATCCGCTGCGAGGACATCCCTGCGGACATGCTGGAGAAAGCCCAGCAGTACCGGGCCGAAATGGTGGAGCATGTGGCAGAGCTGGACGACATCCTGATGGAAAAGTATTTGGCGGAAGAGGAGATCACCATTGAGGAGATCAAGACCTGCATCCGCAAGTCTACCATTGCCAACCACATGGTGCCCGTTGTCTGCGGCACTTCCTATAAGAATAAGGGCGTGCAGAAGCTTCTGGACGCTATTGTGGATTATATGCCCGCCCCCACAGACGTGCCCGCTATTAAGGGCGTGAATCCGGACACAGAAGAAGAAGTGGTGCGCAATTCTTCTGACGAAGAGCCTTTCTCCGCTCTGGCTTTCAAGATTGCCTCAGACCCCTATGTGGGCAAGCTGTGCTTCTTTAGGGTGTATTCCGGTTCTATTGAAGCAGGCTCTACAGTGTATAACTCTGTGAAAGACAACAACGAGCGCATGGGCCGCATTGTGCAGATGCACGCCAATGACCGCAAGGACATTGATCGTGTGTACGCAGGCGACATTGCCGCCGCTGTGGGTTTGAAGAACACCACCACCGGCGACACCCTGTGCGACGAAAAGCACCCGGTTATTCTGGAATCCATGGAGTTCCCGGATCCCGTTATCCGCGTGGCTATTGAGCCGAAAACCAAGGCTGGCCAGGAAAAGATGGGCATTGCCCTCTCTAAACTTGCCGAGGAAGACCCCACCTTCAAGGCCTACACCGATGAGGAAACTGGGCAGACTATTATCGCCGGCATGGGCGAGCTGCACCTGGAAATCATCGTAGACCGCCTTCTGCGCGAGTTCAAGGTGGAGGCAAATGTGGGCAAGCCCCAGGTTGCTTATAAGGAAACCATCCGCAAGGAAGCTTCGGCAGACACCAAGTATGCCCGGCAGTCCGGCGGTAAGGGCCAGTATGGCCACGTTAAGATCCGCATTGAGCCGAACCCCGGCGAAGGCTATGTGTTCAGCAATGACATTGTGGGCGGCTCGATCCCGAAGGAGTATATCCCCGCTGTTGACCAGGGCATCCAAGGCGCTATGCTGGCTGGCGTTCTGGCTGGCTACAACGTAGTGGATGTAAAGGTAAGCCTGTATGACGGTTCCTACCATGAAGTGGACTCCTCTGAAATGGCCTTTAAGATTGCCGGTTCCATGGCCTTCAAAGAGGCTATGCGCAAGGCTGACCCTGTACTGATGGAGCCTATTATGAAGGTAACTGTTATCACTCCTGAGGAGTATATGGGCGACGTTATCGGCGACCTGAACTCCCGCCGCGGCATGATTCTGGGCATGGACGCCCTGCCCGGCGCACAGCAGGTGAACAGCGAAGTGCCCCTTTCTGAGATGTTCGGTTATGCCACAGACATGCGGTCCAAGACCCAGGGCCGCGGCCAGTATACCATGGAGCCTGCCCACTATGCGGAGGTGCCCAAGAACATTTCTGAGAAGATCATGACGGAGCGGGGCAAAAAGTCTGAATAAAGGAAAATATCTCTTGATTTTTCCGTTCATTGTTGGTACAATGAACCATAAGAGCAAGAAAAGCATTTTGTTTCAATAAAAGGAGGCAAATCCCAATGGCAAAGGCAAAATTTGAAAGAAATAAACCCCATGTCAACATTGGCACCATCGGCCATGTTGACCACGGCAAGACCACTTTGACCGCTGCTATCACCAAGGTGCTGGCTATGAAGGGCGACGCTGACTTCATGGATTACGCCAATATCGACAAGGCCCCCGAAGAGCGGGAGCGCGGCATCACCATCAATACCGCCCACGTGGAGTATCAGACTGACGCACGTCACTATGCCCATGTGGACTGCCCCGGCCACGCCGACTATGTGAAGAACATGATCACTGGCGCTGCCCAGATGGACGGCGGCATCCTGGTGGTTTCCGCTGCTGACGGCCCCATGCCCCAGACCCGTGAGCACATTCTGCTGGCCCGTCAGGTGGGCGTACCCAGCATTGTTGTGTTCATGAACAAGTGCGATCAGGTAGACGACGAGGAGTTGCTGGAGCTGGTTGAGATGGAAATCCGCGACCTGCTCAGCGAGTACGAGTTCCCTGGCGACGACACCCCCATCATCAAGGGTTCTGCCCTGAAAGCTCTGGAGTGCGACAGCAAGGATCCCTCTGACGAGACCTATGCTCCCATCCTGGAGTTGATGAAGGCTGTTGACAGCTATATCCCCACTCCCGAGCGCAAGGCTGACCTGCCTTTCCTGATGCCTGTTGAGGACGTGTTCACCATCACCGGACGCGGCACTGTGGCTACTGGCCGTGTGGAGCGTGGCCAGCTCAAGATGTCTGAGGAAGTTGAAATCGTTGGCCTCAACGACGAGACCCGCAAGTCCGTTGTTACCGGCATTGAAATGTTCCGCAAGCTGCTGGATTACGCTGAGGCTGGCGACAACATCGGCGTTCTGCTGCGCGGCATTCAGCGCACTGACATCGAGCGCGGTCAGGTTCTGGCTAAGCCCGGCTCTATCAACCCCCACACCAAGTTCAAGGGCCAGGTGTACGTGCTGACCAAGGATGAAGGTGGCCGTCATACCCCCTTCTTCAACAACTATCGTCCTCAGTTCTATTTCCGTACCACTGACGTTACCGGCGTTATCTCCCTGCCCGAAGGCACCGAGATGTGCATGCCCGGTGACAACGTTGTGATGGACGTTGAGCTGATTACTCCCATCGCCATTGAAGAGGGCCTGCGTTTCGCTATCCGTGAGGGTGGCCGTACTGTTGGCTCCGGCGTTGTTACCGCTATCAATTCCTAATCTGGGGGTTCAAATCTTTCTAAAGCAAAACGAGCGCGGCCCGTAAGGGTCGCGCTTTTTGTTTTAGACTGTTTTTAGGTGAAGCTCCCGGCAAAAAGGTTCAAAATAGGGAGTGCTGCTCAAATAAATATCATTTGAATAGATCATAACACTCTGATCTGTAAAGGTTAGGCGGGAAAGTTCCCGGCCTTCCTGGCTATATAGCATCATGTAGCGTTCGCTAAGGCATCCGGATATGTTGCTGCGGTCATAATATGCCTGGTAGCGGAAATAGTTGATGATGGACATGAGCGTGTCGATCGTTTCCCGGTCAGTGATTTCCAAATCCGAAGTGCCTCTGCGGACTACTACGATACGACCCACATCTTCACTGCCAATCTGCAAAACCTTGGCAAAAGAGCGTCCATAACGCCACAGGGCCATGATTACCAGCATAGCAAGGAGAAGAGTAAAAGCTACGTAAATCCGCCGTTTCCAGTCTTCTTTCACAGTATTTTTCATGGAAGCACCTCCTTTGTAGAAAATTTTACCACACCCCTGTCCCGAAGTAAAGCCCGCTTGCCAAACGCCAGGAAAAATGGTATAATTCCTTTACTAAAGCAGAGAGGTGAAGTTTATGATCGCCATCATCGACTACGGCGCGGGGAACCTGCAAAGCGTGGAAAAGGCCCTGCGCTATATCGGCTGCGACTGCCAGACTACATCTGACCCCGCTGTGCTTCTAGCTGCCAAAGCCGCCATCCTCCCCGGCGTGGGGGCTTTTGGAGACACCATGGAAAATCTTCGCGCCCAGGGACTGGAGGAGCCTATTAAAGCATACATTCAGAGCGGCAGGCCCTTTTTGGGCATCTGTCTGGGCCTGCAGGTTCTCTTTGAAAGCAGCGAGGAATCCCCCGGGGTGCCGGGGCTGGGGGTTCTTAAGGGGAAGATTGTGCGCCTGCCGGAGGGACCGGGCTTAAAAATCCCCCACATCGGCTGGAACAGCCTGGATATCCGGAGGCCCGGGGGACTGTTTGCAGGCCAGGGGGCGGATCCTTTTGTGTATTTCGTCCACTCTTACTACTTACAGGCAGAGGAGGATGTAGTTACCGCCACAGCGGAATACGGTGTTACCATCCATGCCGCTGTGGAGAAGGGGAATCTGTGGGCCTGCCAGTTCCACCCGGAAAAGAGCGGCGAGGCTGGGCTGCAAATGCTGCGCAGCTTTTGCGGCAAGGTGGAGCAGGAGGTTAAAATTCAAAGGGGGTAAGGCTATATGTATGCCAAGCGGATTATACCCTGCCTGGACGTAAAAGACGGGCGGGTGGTAAAAGGCACTGGCTTTGTGAATATCCGGGACGCGGGAGATCCGGTGGAATGTGCCATCGCCTATGACAGGCAGGGTGCGGACGAACTGGTGCTTTTAGACATCACGGCCTCCTCCGATGCCCGGAACATTATGGCGGACGTGGTGTCAAAGGTAGCGGACAGCGTGTTTATTCCCTTTACTGTGGGGGGCGGCATCCGCACAGTGGAGGATTTTACTGCCATTTTGCGGGCTGGGGCCGATAAGGTGGCGGTGAATTCAGCGGCGCTGAAAAACCCGGAGCTTATCACCCAGGCGGCGAAGAAATTTGGCAGCCAGTGCGTGGTGGTGGCCATGGACGCCAAGCGTCGGCCTGATGGCGGTTGGACGCTGTATTTAAACGGAGGCCGGGTGGACACAGGCGTGGATGCTGTGGAGTGGGCCGCAAAGGTACAGGCCCTGGGGGCCGGGGAAATCCTGCTGACCAGTATGGATCAGGACGGGGTGAAAACCGGGTATGACTTGGAACTGACCCGGGCTGTGTCCCAGGCGGTTTCTATCCCAGTGATAGCCTCCGGCGGCGCGGGGGCCATGGAGCACTTTTATGATGCCTTTGTTAAGGCCCAAGCAGACGCGGTGCTGGCAGCTTCCCTGTTCCACTACAAGGAGATGACCATACCGGAGGTAAAACGGTATCTGGCAGGCCGGGGCGTGCCTGTGCGGCCGGCAGGGGGATAGAAAAAAAGAGAGGGCATCACAGATGTAAGTTTTTATGAAGAGTGAGAAATTCAGGGCGGGCCTGCTTTTCGATGTGCAAGAATATGGAAAAACTCGAGAATCTGCATAAATACTAGGTTTTTCGCGGAAAACGTATGCGTATGGATGGAAATTTTGCAATCTTGCAAAATGGGATTGCAAAATTTTTTTCCCATTTTGGCCCCGAAACGGCCTGTGCAGCCTCAACCCGCAAACCGTAAAAAAGAACCCCATCAAACCGTTTAAATATGCGCCCGCAACCTTTAAGAAACCGAATAAATCGAGAATTGGCGCGTTTTAAGCGGCTTTTAAGAAAATAACAAGCCCATTAAGCAAACGCATACAAACGCCGCTTAAAGGGCTTGTTTGAAAATAGAGGCAATGACGAATTTTCGGTTAGAAGCGGTCAGATTCCAGGAAAAAACCGCAAGCCAACCTGGCGGTTGACGAAGATTTTTGACGCGGAAGATGGCCGCTTCTGGGCAAAAGACAACGTTTTCGGTTTTTCAAGCAAGTCCTAATCTCCACCATTATGAACGCCGCCGGCTTCGGTTCGGCACAGCAGACGGTACTGCCCTCGGAAATCGTGACGGCGGTGGAGGACTGCGGCTTTTTCGAGAGCATCCCCCTATGGGGCGGTGACGCTTATTGGCGGGCTTTTTATCACGGTGCTGTCATTCATTCTGATTATGTTGGCGTACGGCAGGTTTTTCAAGCTCTGCCTATACACCGCCATTGCGTCCGTTCCGCTTTCCACCTTTGCAGGCTCACCGAGCCAGAGTGTGGGAATGCAGTTTAGCAGCGTGCTTTTTCCAGAGAAAAGGACACATCTTTTAAGGCATCAACTTGCCCCTCAACAATCGCCTTTGCTAATGGCAGTCCAAGTCCAATCCCTTGACTGTCTGAAGTGTTTTTACATCAGTAAAATTCCATTAGAGAACATTTAATTAATGCCTTTTGCCCTGCAGTATACTCCACAAAGTATTGGATATAATGTGGGATAGTGTAAATGGGATAACGACCAGGAACAAGATACTTTTTCTTGTCCCTGGTTATTTTTACTCCCTCATTTAGAGGAGACAAACCTTGTATCTCAAAGGCACAACAAATTTAGTCAAGGCACTTGACTTTTATTTCACCGTATGTTATAAAGTATTATAAATTATTATAAGAAAGGGATGGTACTTATGCCAATGACACAAGCCGATCTGCCTGATATTCGCCGGTTGGCTTCGAATGGAGCGTTTTCTTTTACAGGGCACGCTTCTCAGCAAATCATTAGTCGAGGTATTCCCTATGATGATGTGGAAGATATCTTGACGAGTCAAACAAACCAGATTATTGAATGTCAATCTCCATCTTGTATGCCTGGGAAGGCGCACACAAATGAACGAATTCTTCTTTATGATCCGAAAAGCCGCGTTGATGCAATTGTGGTTTTTTGCCTATTATTTCTGCCCACCCCAGAGATTCGAATTATAACGGTGGAAATGGTCGATGCTGCCATATGGATTCGTCGAGACGGGCAAATCCCTTGTCTTATACGGAGATAGGTAAAGAAATCCATGAATACATATTCGTAGTTAATCCTTTTCACAGTATTCATAAATCTGTACAGGTTTGTGGGCCGATGGTTTCGATTAATGTTGGCCAATCCTTACTGGAACTTAGTGCCCTCATCGGCCTACACCTGGAACGGGTATTGCCCATATCCATATAATGAAGGGCGATAAAAATATCGCCCTTCACAGAGTGAAATATCCATATATTACCACGCCTTTCTTCTGAGTAAAAGGGACGGTCACATTACATATCATATTTTACTGTGGTAGATTAAGCATAATCAGAACAGAAAGTGTCAATCCTGTTTCAAACAATTTATATTAAATTACTAACATTTTTCTGAACAAGTTTTTTCAATAACATTTTCATACGGCAACAGGAGGAGGACAACCGTGAAGGAACTTAATTACAAAATTTGCAGTGAATGCGGGGGCAAAATGTTGCCACATACTATGTCCAAAATATTTCAAGTAAACGGAAAAGAAATTGAAATCAAAGGGATTGAAGGATATCAGTGTAAAGATTGTGGGGAGGAGGTTTTTACAGCAAAAGAAATTCGTATGATTGACAGATTAATTCGCGCTATAGATGATCGACCAGTTTTGGACATATTAAATTTAGATGAAACTGCAGAATATCTTCGTGTAAGCAATCAAACAGTTTATAATATGATTCGCGATGGAAGAATTAGAGCATATAAGGTTGGCCGGGAGTGGCGCTTTTTGCGAGCGGACATAATGGCTTATTTAGATTCTACCGCCAATGAAAGTGTACTTTCTATGGCAGCTAAAGGAGGCAGCATCGATAAACATGATTTAGATATCATTAACAAAGAAATTGCAAAAAGGAAAACAAATGATGAATAGTGTTACCATTCGGCAAGCATTGGAATTTATCGGTCTCCTTTCAACGTCTCCCAGCAATCCTTATAATCTTTGTAATACTTTTGGAATTGAAGTTATCGATAATGAACCAATAAATAAAGATGGATATTTGGTTTGTGACCGAGGATGTAAATTAATTTTTATCAGTTCAAATATTACAAATAGGCATCGTAAAAAGTTTATTATTTCGCATGAATTAGGGCACTTTTTATTACATCGTGAAAAGCTTTACTGTTGTACAGATATTTCTGAGATCGGGATATCACAAATTAATAGTAATTGTCAGGAAAACGAAGCCAATTACTTCGCCTCGGAATATCTTTTGCCGCAGGAACAATTATTAAGGATGCTACCACACGAATCAATTAGATTTTCTGACATTTTTAAGATTGCTGCACACTTTGATGTATCTGTAACTATGGCAGCAATGAAAGCCACACGTCTTTCAAATGCGGAAGACGAAATACTTCTTTGCTATAAAGGTCAACAGTTGAAATGGTTCTCGAGCGGAGATACAGGCCTTTGCTATAAAATGCTCCCTCAAAAATGTCCTGTCGATTTAACAAGAGCCCCCTTAGAAGTTGATATTGGCGGGGTTTGGGATACATTGTATGAAGGCACAGTACATCAAGAAGTTTTTAATCCATTTGAGGATCAGCGATTAGTTCTTTTATCTGGAACACGTTGCTTATGAAAGGGGAATTTTAGTGAATACAAAAATGAGTAGCTCCATACTCGCATCACAAGCATCAAAGGTACTGCATAACAAAAATGCATCAGCAACACAAAAATCATTGGCTGCAAGCGTTTTGTCGCAAAGGAATCGTCGTAATCAGACTGGTGCTGTAATGGAGAAGAAAGCTTCGCGTATATTACAAAGTGATAAATATTCTGCTCAAACAAAAAGTTTTGCCGCCAGTGTTCTTTCTCAATCAAATAAGGAACGGTGATTATTTGTCAAAACCATAAGTAGTGTCACTTTTCGATTAAGCATAAAGCACCTATCTACCGCGCACTATTTGGTAGATGGGTGCCTTTGCAATTTAGCGTCCTATACCCTAAACCATGTGTAGAACAAAAATGACTATTCTGTGATATTTTCCTAAATAATGTCCCTATTATCCAATTCGATACTTCACTATCTCTGCCCTTATTTTCTCCCTTGCCCGAAGAACAGAATGCCTTATTGACTGCGGCCTACAATGCTCCATTTCACCAATTTGGCGATAGTTGAAGTCATACTCATGGTAGAGCAGGAGCCGCCGCCGCTGGATTTCAGGGAGGGCGGCAATGGCCTTGTTGATTAGCTCCCGTTGTTCTGCGTCAAAGATCAATTCCTCAACACTTTTGGGCACTCTGAACGCCCGGTTATAGAGTGTTTCGTCCCACAAGTCTGACGCTTCTTGGTGCCGCCAATTGGATTGTTGGAGGTTACGGTTTTTGCGCTCCATCTGCCGAAATTCTACAAAGAACGGCTCGGATACCTCCAAATCATAAAATTCACCTTGACCATCTGTAAAGCTGATAAAGTACAACGTTTCGCCATCGCTACGCACCTCTGTCCGAAGCGTATAGACCTTATCCATGAATGTCATTCGCCCGTCCTCCTACGAAAAAGCTGGGTGAGAGGACTTGACCTCTCACCCAGCAGCCCGTGGGGACGTGCAATTTTGGAGTTACTCTTGGAATTTTTTCAATTTCTTTTTTAGTGTCGCTATACGCTTATAGATAGCATCCGTAGACAGGTGGACGAGTACAGCGATTTCATTGGTGGAATACCCATTCATTTTCAGCAAAGCAATTTGTAGGGTGAGCTTGTCCACTGTCAGCAGGGTTTTGAGCAGTTCCGCATTTTCAATATCGTTCAGCAGATTTTCCACTGTATAAATCTCGGTTGGTGCTTCGTTGGTGGCAGCGCAATCCAAGTATGTACCTGTATCCTGCAATTTCTCATAAAAGCACCTGTCCGAATTGAACATAGCCCTGTCCCAAAGGCGAAGCTGTTCGATTGTGCGTTCATCCATGCCGCAGGCCCGGAGTACCTTTTCTTCAGCCAGTTTCCAACGCTGCCATTTTCGTTCTTCCTTGCCATGATTGTATGACACGGCTGTTTCCTCCTATCTGAATTTTGAAAGTCCAGATAGGAGGGGCGGGGAGCGGCACCCTACTAAAGAACAAGCAACTGCATCTATCTGTAAGAAACAGACAAGTGCAGTTGCTTTGTTAGATATATTGATATGATTTGAGAGTTCATAGTTATAGGCGGAATAACCTCTTGTGGCTGTCAGGATTTTTTTGACAAATCAATCCTCACTGGATATGCTGGAAACGCTCTATGCTCCACAGCGGCTACCTCCTATCAGCCGCCAGTTCCACAAACAATCGGACGGCGGCTTTCATCTCCGAAAACCGCCGTCCGATTTGGCATCATGTAAATTGGGCGCAGGAAATTAGCTGCCTCGACCAACGGTTTTTTTCTTTCCCGTTGGGGGCAGTCAATTTGCGTAACAGCGAAACCGATGTTCGCTAATCGGTCTGCTGTGCTTTTTCTTTCAGCTTTTGAAATGACAGGTCGCTGATTGCGTGTTCTATCTGGTGGGCGTCTTGCTCTGCTGTTTCCTGATCGACACCAGCAGCGATTAGCTGCTCCATGAAAAATTGGCGGCGTTCATAAATCTTTTCAGCGACTGTTTGCCCTTTCTCGGTTAGACAAAGACAGCCGTTTTCATCTATGACCAGAAATCCGCCAGTCTGCAGGTTCTTTACCGCATGGCTGACACTTGGTTTTGAATATCCCATATGTCCGGCAAGGTCAACCGATCTGACACTTCCCCCTTTCTGGTGGAGTATCAAAATGGCCTCCAAGTAGTCCTCCGGGGATTTACCTAATGTCAGGTTGGTTCACCCCCTTGTGGATATGCAGATGTTTCTACGGTTAAAGCACGATTGATTTTGATTGCAAAAATGAAAGTAACTGCGGTTGTCAGCAAGTCGGCTGCTGGCTGAACCCAAATGACCCCGGACAACTGGAACAGCCGAGGCAGTATGTAGATCAGCGGCAGGAAGAAAATTCCCTGTCGGCTCAAACTCAACAGTCCACCCACCAGACTTTTTCCGATGGAGAGATAAAGGCTTGCATATACCATCTGAAAACCAAAGGTGATAAACAGAACTGCGTTCAGCCGGAGGGCCTTGCCTGCCAGATTTACCATTTCTGCATCGGTTCCAAAAATGGATACGATTGGTTCTGCAAAGGCAAAGAGTACGATAGCCGCGATCATGCCGAATGTTGTAGACCAAATCAGACAAAGGCGGATGGCCTTTTTCAGCCGGTCAAATTGCTTGGCACCGTAGTTATATCCGGCAAACGGCTGGAACCCTTTCAAGAAACCAAAGACAATGTAAGTCCCGACGGTCATAATACGGATCACAGCCCCCATTGCCGCCACGGCGTAGTCCCCATAAGGCTTTGCCGCGCTGTTGGTAAGTCCCATAGACGCGCTGGCAAGAAGCTGGAACAGAAGCACAGGAATACCGATTTTCAAAATCTCGCCCAAAAGCTGGGGTGAAAGACGGATATTCCGAAGCGACAGCCGTAGAACCCCTTGCTTTGTTGCTATGTACCCAATATAAAGGGCCATGTTGACGCCCAGCGAAATCACCGTGGCGATAGCCGCGCCCTCAATGCCCCAATCCAGGGCGTAAATCATAATCGGATCTAAAATGATGTTGATGATAATGCCGGTGAGCATAGAGATCATGGTGAACCGGGTAGCACCCTGCGCCGTCAGAAGGTTGTTCATTGTGACGGTAAACACATTGATGATGGAGCCAGTCACATAGATTTGGGCGTAGGCTCTCGCATAAGGCAAAATCGTATCAGTTGCCCCCAGCGACATCAGCACAGGGTCGAGGAATACCATAATCCCTGCGATAATGACCGCTCCTACAAAAATGCTGGCAAAAAGAGCGGTGGAGGCGGTTCGATTGGCTTCTGCGTTATCTCCCTTTCCAAGTAACCGGGAGATATAGGACGATGCTCCGGCCCCAAACATCATCCCCAAGCCAATAACGATCTGTACGATGGGAAATACAACAGACACCGCCCCCATCTGGCTCATGCCCAGGCCGCTCACAAAATAGGCGTCGATGGCGTTGTAGAGTGCGGAGATCAGCATACCGATCATGGTCGGTATGCCTAACTTCATCAACGAGGCCGCTACCGGCTCGTCCCGCATGATGCTGATTCGGTTGTTGCTTTGCTGGTTCATTTGTTGTCCTCCTGATTTTTGGATTTATTTCGACGGTGGGAACCATATCGCTCCCGCCGAAGAATACTTTTGATGATTGTACGGTATTGAGGATTTTCGCTCTCTAATTCCATTTCAATCTCCCGACAAATGACTTCCTCGCTTTTTTGCAGCTCAACAGGATAGAGAAGATCGAGTGAAATTGTGGTATAGCCGCCGCTTTCAATCAGCCGGAAATGGTCTATGCTGACCTTGCCGCTGTACTTTTGTAGAACAAATTTGACTTTATCCCGCAAATATGCCGTCACCCCATCGTCATCTATGAGATAGTCCACTTGGATGAAACAGTCACAATGAAACTGCTGGTATAAGGCGCAGGATATTTCGTGAATTGCGTTGTAAAGCTGTTCGCCGTCTTTTCTGTACCCCTCAATTCGCAGAGAGATCACGAAATAGCCGAACCCATAATCATGCACCATCAGATTCTGTACCGCCGCAATTTCCGGGTATGCTTCAACAGCCCGCAGAACATCGTCAATGATACTCTGGTCGGTGGCTTGGCCCATGACCCGCCCCAGCACTTCCCAAAGGCTTTTTGTCCCCGCAATCACAATAAAGGCAGATACCAATACGCCACAGTAGCCGTCAATCTGCCAGCCTATCATATGGCTGATTACCGTTGAGAGCAAAACCGCTCCCGTAGCGGCGGCATCGCTGATACAGTCCGTGGCAGTTGCTTTCAGCGTTTCAGAATTTGTAACTTTTGCAAACTGCTGGTTGTAAAAATACATATAGCCTTTTACCAGGATGGACAGCGCCAGGATGATTACGGTTGCTACGCTGAATAACGGCGTTTGAGGGTGGAGGATGGATTGGAGAGAAGTATGGATTAGCTGGCCTCCCATCAGCACCACAGCAAGGGAAGCGAAAATCCCCATAATTCACTCAAACCGCCCGTGGCCGAACGGGTGAGTGCTTCCCCGGCCATACCGCGCGATCTGGAACCCTAAAAGCGTCATCAGTGAAATTCCTGCGTCTGACAGGTTGTTAAATCCGTCCGCTGATATGGCAACCGAGTGACTGAAAAGCCCGGTCACAATTTTGGCCGTACACAGGAGCAAGTTCAGGATGATACCCGCGATGCTTGACAAAGACGCATAGGCCCGTTTTGCGGCGGCGTCAGATGTGTTCGTTTTGTTTCTAAAATACAGCTTGATTAGTTGAGCCATCATAGACTGTTCCTCCTTTATATTGAACGCAAATTCAATATTGTTCAATAAAAAAAGGAACCGGCCTAAAGGCCGATTCCAGACAAATACATTTTGGATAACTTATGTAAAATCATAATTGCCCATTCCTTTCCCTTGTAGTGGTACATAATCTGCATGAGGCCGTCCACAAAATTGTTTGCGATAATGTGGATGAAAACTGCGTCTGCGGTGGTATCGTCCCGATGCTCCAGCAAGTGAGCTTCTATGTCTTTGACAAAACGCTCTTTCTCACATTCATACTTTGTGCCGCCGCTCTTGTCAATCAAGATGATAAATTCTTTTCGATGGTCAAATAAGTTTAGCAGACATTCCGTTTCAGCCTTGCTCAACCCATAGATTTCTGTGCCTAAGTGTCTGCTTTCGTTTTTCTCACCGGCAGTCAACACCCGCTCCCAATCATACAGCACAGGGCGGAGAATGGCATCAAATAAGTCGGCCTTGTTTTTGTAGTAAGAATAGATAAGGCCGGTAGGGATCTGCGCTTTGGCCGCGATACTACGCATAGCAGCCAGTTTGTAACCTCTATCAAAAAATTCATCTAAAGCCGCAGCAAGAATTTTCTCTCGTATTTCATCTTTCAATACTTGTGCCATAGCGACCTCCAATATTGAATTTATGTTCAATTATAATCAGGAGTGAAGATTTTGTCAAGTTCTTTTTTACTTACACAAATAATATGAATTATTTTAGCCACTCAATAGAACTGTATAGACATATTCAAAGCAAAAGAGGAACGGTAGAATGTAACAGGGTGATATGAATATGGCAAAAAGGCCAGTACCACGATATGACTTTAAGGCTTTTGGGGCAGCAATCAAAGCGGCGCGGCTGGAACGTAAAGAGAGCCGGAAAAAGGTATGTGACGAGATGTACTTATCCCCGCGCTATCTTGCCAACATTGAGAACAAAGGCCAGCACCCAAGTCTGCAAATCTTTTTCGAGTTAATGCTGCGCTACAACATATCGGTTGACCAATTCCTTTTGGAACGGCCCACAGGGAAGAACACCCAGCGCCGCCAGCTTGATGTTCTGCTGGATGGTATGGGTGATGATGGGCTGCGGATCATGACCGCAACAGCAAAAGAAATCGTGCAGATTGAACAGGCCCAACCAAACGGACAGGAGGACGCTTGACCGCACCCTCCTGTCCCGCTCTGTCGCTATTGCCCCATGCACTTGGCCCGGAGCAAATCACACTGCCTTTTTATCTCGGCGGTTTCCTGTTCGGTCAAATCCCGCTCATTGTCGGTTATCTGATCTTCCATGAAATTTGCGTAGGTATCTAACAGACTATCCATCAAAATTTCCGGGGTTTCCATATATCTGGCCTTGTACCAGTCGTTCCTTTTCGGTTCCCAGGCCATCAGCGTATAGCCGTGGCTGGTGGTGATGACCTCATAGAGCGGGTCTTGTTGCAGATAATCTCCGAAAACCTCTAATACCTTTTCAAATGTCAACATAGATAATCCCCCTAAACATAAATCAATTCCGCCAGAATGACTTCCTCCGCCTGGGCCTTGCAATTATTCATCCGGCCTACCCATTCCATTTGATTTTCAGTCTTTAACTGTTCCGTTATGCCCTGCCTCTGTGCGTAATTTTTTACCAACTGAAAGAACATTTCCTCGGCCTGCCGGTCAATATCGGCAAGGTAATCATGCAGCCCGCCGCCCATCCAGAGGGCCGTGTAAAGGGTCTTGCGGTGCTGCCTGATATACCGTAGGTGCCGCTGGCCCCACACCCCTACCGGCTTTTCTTCAGCCGGTAGAGCAAGGCAGGGGAGCCGGTAATCGCCCCGCATCTCATATGTACCGCCCATCCGCTCAAAAAGAGATTTTTCCATTGTAATACCTCCATCATCATATTTTTACTGTCTTTGCACTGACTGTCTTTACCAGCAGTTCATCCACGCAATCGGTGTAGCGGCCCTGGGCGATCAGCTTGTTGCGGAATTCGTTCAGATAGAACACCAGCCGCCGCCACTCCGCTTCATCAAGATACAAGTAACGCTTTTTCATTGTCCGCCCCTTTCTTTCGGGAGGGATGTTTCAGCACCCTTGCCCTGAAACACCGCTCCCCTATGTAACCGCCGAAGCGGTAACAGATACGGATGGTCTGCTCCACTCCGTCATCTGTCGCCGCCCGGTCAAAAACCTCAATGCGCTCCACAAGGAGATTGAGATTTTCGGCGGTCAATTCCTGGATACCGGCGTACTCCGCCATCAGGTCGGCCCACTGTACGGCATTCTGCCGGGTGTCCCTGACCTCCTGCATAGCCCGTTCCAGCGCGTCGATCTGCTCCAGAAGCTGGGCCTGCTCCGCCTGATACTTGTCCACCAGCCGGGTGAAATTGTCGTTGGAGATACGCCCGGACAGGGAATCCTCATACAGCCGGTCAAACATCCTGGTCACTTCGTCATAGCGTTTCCGAGCCTGTTTCAGCTTGCCCTCGCTGCTTTTCGCCTTGCTGCCCTCCGCTTTGTCGTTCATCCTGACAGCCAGGGCAACGGCCTTGTCCCTGTCCTCAAATGCAAGCTGGGCATGATACTGAATATCGGCTAAAACCGCGTCGTATAGGTCGTCGTAAAAAATGCGGTGGTCGGTACACGCTTTCGTGTTATGGGCATAGGTGGTACAGACGTAAACCCTGTGCCGCTTTCCCGTCCAGTAGCGCAGACCCAGCGCCTTCCCGCACGTCCCGCACTTCACCAGCCCGGAAAAGATAGATACAAAATTGTCCGTAGTGTCACGCCGTCGGCTCAAAATTTTGGCGTTTGCCCCGTCAAAAACCTCCTGTGATACCAGCGGCTCATGGGTGTTGTCCACCCGTATCCGCTCGGCTTCGGGAACCTTTTTGTATTTTCCGACCTTAAACACGACTTCTGTTTTGCACATCACTGTATGGCCGAGGTAAACGGGATGAGCGTTTCCACCAGCATCACGCTGTCCCGGCGCACCCGGCACCCCGCCGCCCCTGTCTTGCGGTTGATCTCCTTTTTGTAGGTGTACCGGGGCGGGGCCACAAGATGATAATTCTCCCTGGAACGCTCCATGTCAATATCCGGGTTGCTTTTGTAGGCTTCTTTTTTCCGCTCGTTGTGGCGCTCACAGGCTGCGACAGAACCGGCCTTGCGCTTCTGGAAGCGCAGTATCGCATAGGGCATGGTCATCCCTCCAATCGAAATGTGCGGGCAGACCGGGGGAGCGTCCGCCCGTCAGGTTGACAGCGGTGACGGCGGTGACGCTTATTTTGGGATGCCCCCCCGCCGCTGTCACCCTGACGGGAGAACACCCCGGAAACGCATGGTGCAGGGACAGGGCTTTCCTCGCGCCACGGCTCGGAAAGTGCCACCCCTGCGGCCGAAAAAATCTCCGATTTTTCCGGCTGCGTTTCCAGGGTGTAACACACTACACCTTGCAAGCAAGGCCGTGTGCCAGACGTTCCCTCTGGACTCCCTTTTTGCGGGGCTGCGCCTCGCATGACCCTCCGGGTCACAGGACAGGGGTGACGGCTGCTTCCACCTTTGACGGCATCCCGGATAAGCCGTCACCGCTGTCAACACCGTCACCCCGCGAAAGAACGATGCGCCGCCCCGTCTTGGTGCGGCGGTACACATAGCGGACGTTGTTCTGGCGCAGGATGGTGGCGTGGTACTCGTTCAGCAGCTTTGTGATGACGTTGGGCGCGGTGTCCGTTTCCCCCATCTGCGTCAAAAGCTCGGTGGCCGTCCCCGACCACTCCCACCGCCCCTCCATAAAGGCCACCAGCCGAAAAAGGATAGGCGGCACCTCCGCCGCAAGCTGTTCCTGGGATTTCCGCTCCACCAGCTCCCAACTGCACTCACGGAAACGCAGGGTGAACTCCTGGTATTCAATGTCCCTGCCGATGGCGTAGAGGGCGGCGGTGTCGGACGCCCGGTGTTCCTTTTCCAGCACAAAGGTGGCGTCCGCGCTGCCGGTCAGCCCCGTTGTCCCCGATACCCGGTTGAACACGTCGCTGTCCCCCTGCTTGCGGATGTGGTGGACGACCACCACGGCCAGGGCGTGCCTGTCCGCAAAATCCTTGAGCAGCGATATGTCCCCGTAGTCGTTGGCATAGGCGTTGTCCTTGGACGCGGTTCGTACCTTTTGCAGCGTGTCGATGACGATGAGCCGGGTGCCGGGGCGCTCCTTGAGATAGTCCTCCAACTGGCCCACCAGCCCGTCCGTCAGCTTGCAGCTTGCCACGGCAAAGCGCAGGCGCTCGCTGGCTTCATCGGTCAGCCGGAATAACCTGTCCTGGATGCGATAAAAGGTGTCCTCCAAACACAGGTACAGCACGTCCCCCGGCGCGGAAGGCAGCTCCCACAGGGGCCTGCCCTCCGACACGCACAGGCACAGCTTCAGCATGAGCCAGCTTTTCCCGATCTTCTGTGCCCCGCAGAACAGCGACAGGCCGGTGGGGATCAGGCCGTCCACCACGAAGCTGGGCTTGTCAAGCGGCTGATACAGCAGCGTGTCCGCGTCCACAGTTTTCAGCTTCTTCACGGCGGCACCTCCCCCGGCGTTTTTTCCTGATATGAAACATAGGCGTTTCCTCCTTTGAAAATTCACACCCCGCGTTTGCGGGATATGTAACGCAGACCGCCATACGGTTCCCCGCCCAACTCTGGCCGGGTTTTCTCTGCCGGCGCTATGCGCGAATTAAGCAGCAGGTACGCTCATGTCATGGCACACTATCTACTGCGGCAGGTATCTCTCTGACGGCTGCTATTCAGTTTTCAAAAGAGGAATGTCGTTCCATCTGTTTACTCACGAATAGCCGCTTTTGAAAGTCTACTCCGCAAAATTTCCAGAGGAAATAAAAAAGCGCCTGCCCTTGGCCCAAAGGCCAAAGGCAAGCGCCTGTTTCCTGTTTATGTTCTCTAAAAAAGTTTTGCATCGGTAAAACCCCTTAAATATGTGGTGTATATCCACCTGAGCAATACCGTGTCCGTTATCTGTAATGGATATCTGAATCATAGCAGGAGTCCCGTTCCCACGATATTGTGATTTTCCCTCCCGCATCTGTATGGTCAAGTGTGTTTTTGACAATGTTCTGCGGCTGTAAGCTTTAATATCTTTCCCTTTAACAAGACAAAGCTGCCTAAAAGTCTATCTTGATATCGCTACATTCCATACCTGTTCCTTGATTTAACAATCCTGTCCACCGCAGCAACGCTCGGATGCGTGAACATAGCTCGCCCAACTTAAACGGTTTTGTTATGTAGTCGTCACCGCCGCAATCCAGACCACGGATAATGCTGACTTCTTCATCGGAAGCTGTCAGAAAATAATCGGTATCTGGCTTCCGTTCTTTCGCGCCTTTTCACATATCGCAAATTCCTCACAAAAATTTTCCGGATATCTTGACAATCTGAAGGGAGTCGGATATAATAAAAAAAACATGCGCTACTGTGGCTCAGGGGTAGAGCAGCTCACTCGTAATGAGCAGGTCGTCGGTTCAAATCCGACCAGTAGCTCCACTTTTATTTTTAGAGTAAAATGCACCTTGTTTGTAGAGGGCGAACTGTTGCGTGGGGTGCAGGGGTAAGCAGAAGGGTCAGCAAAACAAATAAATTGCAGGGCAGGCGCGGATATTTTCCGAGCCTGTTCTTTTATGTTTTTCCAAACCGCCAGGGAAAAAGTGCTGCTGGCGCATTGTATTTTACAGGTGGGTGTGGTACAATAGGAAAAAGTATGGTTTAAAAACGGAAGCAACGATGGAATTAGAGAGTAAGGATGTGTTTCTTGTGATACAAGGCTATCAGTTTAAAAACGCGGTTATTTCAGGTTCCAACCATATCGCAAAATACAAAAAGCAGGTAAACGAGCTGAACATTTTCCCTGTGCCTGACGGCGACACAGGCACCAACATGTCTATGACCGCCGGGGCCGCCGCCGATGGCGTATCCGCCCTTTCCGAGGATATAGGCATAGGGGAGGCCGCCAAAAAGGTTTCCTCCACCATGCTGCGCAATGCCCGGGGCAACTCCGGCGTTATCCTTTCCCTTTTGTTCCGGGGCCTTGCAAAGGGCCTGGAGGGCCTTCACGAGGCTGGGGCCGGGGATTTGGTGAAAGCTTTGGAGCTGGGCGTGGAGGAAGCCTATAAGGCTGTGATGAAGCCCACGGAGGGCACCATGCTCACAGTGGCCCGGGTGGCGGCGGAGCGGGGCCGGGAGGCCTTGGAAAACGGCACAGAGGATCCGGTGCAGGTGTGGGATGCTGTGTGCGCGGGTGCCGGGGACGCTTTGGAGGAAACCCCGGAGCTGCTGCCGGTGCTGAAAAGGGCTGGCGTGGTGGACGCAGGCGGACAGGGCGTGTGCCTGATTTTTGAGGGGATGCGCAGCGTGTTCCGCAGCGGCATTATCATTGAATCCGGGTTAAGCGAAGAGGAAAAGGCCCAGGAGACGGAAGCGTTTTTCCGCAATGTGGCGGCAGAGTTTGACAGCGAGATAAACTTTACCTACTGCACAGAGTTCATTGTAGGGCGGGATCCGGAAATTAAGAAGGATCCTTTGGATCTCCGTCTGTTCCTGGAGACTATCGGCGACTGCGTGGTTGTGGTGGACGATGAGGAGATTATCAAAACCCACGTGCACACAGAGAATCCTGGCAACGCCCTGCAGGCGGCTTTGCAGTATGGCCAGCTTTTGACAGTGAAAATAGAAAACATGAAAGAGCAGCACCGGAAGGCTGCGGAGGAAAACCAGGCCCGCAAGACTGTTTCCGGCGCCCAGGCGCAGCCCAAGCCCGCTTTGGAACAGCAGGCTCCTGTGGAGGAGCTGGGCTTTGTCTCCGTGGCGGCAGGAGAAGGGCTTCGCGGCCTGTTTATGGAGCTGGGCTGCGCTGTGGTGGTAAGCGGCGGGCAGACCATGAACCCCAGCACAGAGGATTTGCTCCAGGCTGTGCTGGCCACCCCGGCAAAAACCGTGTTCATCCTGCCCAACAACAAAAACATTATCATGGCTGCCGAGCAGGTAGTTCCCCTGGTGACGGACAGGGAGGTTGTAGTGCTGCCTACCCGCACCATCCCCCAGGGCGTTTCCGCCATGCTGGCCTTTGACCCGGACGGGGACGGGGAGGAAAACCGCCAGCACATGATGGAGGCCGCCGGGAACGTGGATACAGGCCTTGTCACCTTTGCCGCCCGGGATTCGGAGTTTGGCAGTTCCACCATCCGGCAAGGGGATATTTTGGGCCTGAAGAACGGCAAGCTGGATTATATTGAGAAAGATCCTGTATCCGCCTGTGTGCGGGTGGCCCGCTCCCTTGCCAGAAGGCACGAGGACACCTCCTTTATCACCTTGATTTACGGCGAGGGCATTACAGCCCAGCAGGCGGAGGAAGCAAAACGCCTGTTGGCAGCAAAGGTCAGCAGCGATGTGGAGATTACGCTGGTAGACGGCGGACAGCCTGTGTACTACTTCATCATCTCTGTAGAGTAAGCTTTCCTGAAACCGGAAACGAGGAACCCTCCTGTGGGGGGTTCCTTTGCTTTGCGGGGCTTTTTCCGGGGGCCTTTTTAAGGAAAAGGCCCCCGGCCCCCCAAAACCTTCAAGGGAAGGGCGCAAAAAGGAGGTGGCTGCGTGCCGTCGCTGTATGGGATGGAAATTGAAAAGCTGAAAGGCGTGGGGGAAAAGCGGGGCAGGCTTTACCGGAAGCTGGGCGCGCCCACAGCGGGGGATCTGCTGCGGATGTACCCCCGGGCCTATGAGGACTGGGGAAGCCCCCAGCCCATTGGGGAGACCCTTCTGAATGAAACCGGGGTGGTGCGGGGCACTGTGCTGCGAAAGCCTCGGGAAACCAGGATACGGGGCGGGATGACCCTGTACAAAACCCTGGTGACAGATGGGGCGGAGGATTTGCAGCTTACCTTTTTTAATAACCGCTATATCCCCATGCTGCTGCGGGAGGGGGAAACCTACCTGTTCCGGGGGCGGGTGACAGGCAGCCTGCTGCGCAGGGAGATGTCCTCCCCGGAATTTATAGCAGAGGGGAAGGCGAAGGCCATTGTGCCCGTATATCCGGCCACCCAGGGGCTGACCTCCCGGATGATTTGCTCTGCCATGGAGCAGGCTCTCCGGCTTTTGCCGGAACAGGTGCAGGATCCCCTGCCGGAAAGCCTGCGGGAGGAACTGGGGCTTGCCGGGCTGGGGGAGGCCCTGCAGGGGATACACTTTCCCCAGTCCAAAGAGGAGCTGGCGCTGGCAAAAAGGCGGCTTGTTTTTGAAGAATTCCTGGTTTTGCAACTGGGGCTGCTGCACATGAAAAGCGGCAGGAGCGCGGAAAACCTCCACCCAGTGCCTGAAGGCTTCCCGGAAGCCTTTGCACAGCTTCTGCCCTTTGCCTTAACAGGGGCACAGCGCCGGGCCATCACCCAGGCCATAGGGGACATGGCAGGCCCCGCCCCCATGAACCGCCTTATCCAGGGAGACGTGGGCAGCGGCAAAACCGCTGTGGCGGCGGCCCTCTGCTGGGCGGCGGCACAGCAGGGATACCAGGCGGCGCTGATGGCCCCCACGGAAATTCTGGCACAGCAGCACTTTGCCTCCCTGTCGGCCCTTTTAGGCCCTGGGGGCGTGCGCTGCGCCCTGTTTACAGGCTCTATGCCTTTGGCCCAGCGCCGGGAGCAGCAGGCCCGGCTGGCGGCGGGGGAAATCCAGCTTGCCATTGGCACCCATGCCCTGTTAAGCGAGAAGGTGGCTTTCCGCGACTTGGGCCTTGTCATCACAGACGAGCAGCACCGCTTCGGGGTGAACCAGCGCTCCGCCCTGGCAGGCAAGGGCGCGGCCCCCCATCTGCTGGTGATGAGCGCCACCCCCATCCCCCGCACCCTGGCCCTGCTGATGTATGGGGATCTGGACATCTCCATTTTAGACGAGCTGCCCCCCGGGCGGCAGGCGGTCAGCACCTATCTCATTGACCCGCCCAAGCGGCAGAGGGCCTTTTCCTATATCCAAAAGCACCTGGAGGCCGGGCGGCAGGCATATCTGGTGTGCCCTCTTATTACAGAGGAGGATGGCCTCTCCCTGATGAGCCTGGAAAAATACCGGGATATTGTTTCCCGGGCCTTTCCCGGGGCGCCTGTGGGGGTGCTCCATGGAAAGATGAAAAACAGCGAAAAGGAACAGGTGATGGAGGCCTTTGTAAAGGGGGATATCCGCCTGCTTCTTGCCACTACGGTAGTGGAGGTGGGGGTGGACGTGCCCAATGCCGCCATTATGCTGATTGAAAACGCGGAACGCTACGGCCTGTCCCAGCTTCACCAGCTTCGGGGCCGGGTGGGCAGGGGGAAGCACAAGTCTGCCTGCATTCTGGTGACAGACGCCCAGAACGAGGACACCCTTTCCCGCCTGCGGCTGTTCCGGGACACCCGGGACGGCTTTAAAATTGCGGACGCAGACTTGAAGCTTCGCGGCCCTGGCGATTTTTTCGGGGCGCGCCAGCATGGCCTGCCCCAACTGAAAATTGCGGACATGGCAAATGATATGGAGACGCTTCTGCAGGCCCAGCGCTGCGCCCAGGAAATTTTCCCCCGGCTTTCCGAGCCGGAATACCGCCCCCTGCGTGGGGAAATCCGCAGGCTGTTCCAGGACGGGAACCAGGTGGTGCTGTAAAAGGCAGGCAGTTTGTTTACTTATAAAGGAGGGAGCGCTGTGATAATTCGCAGGGCAGTTTTAGAGGATGCGGACAGGCTAGTGGAAATGCGCCGGACTTTCCAGCAGGAGGCAAAGGGGAACCCGGGCAGCGAGGCTTTTGCCCGGTCAGTGAAAGCGTACATGGAAAAGCATATCCCCGCAGGCACCTGTATTGTGTGGCTGGCAGAGGAAGGGGAAGAGGTGGCCTGCTGCGCCATGCTTTCCTGTGTAGAGGAGCTGCCCACCCTGGCAAACCCCGGGGGCAGGAAGGGGTATCTTCACAATGTGTTTACCCTGCCGGCATACCGCAGGCAGGGGCTGGCGGAGAAGGTTGTGAAGGGCTGCCTGCAGTCGGCTAAAGAATGGGGCGCGGGCCTGGTGCATTTGGGGGCCACCGCGGCGGGCAGGCCCCTTTATGAAAAGCTGGGCTTCCAACTGCTGGATGGCGAGATGGAGCTGGATCTCCAGGCGGAATCCGCTTTGTAAGCCAGGGAGAGGTTTTGGGGGTTCAAGCATAAACGTTTACCACCGGGCTGGCGGGGACTTATAGTAAACGCATTTCAAAAGAGGCAGAATACCTCTTTTCAGGTGCGTTTACTATAAAGCCCAAAAGAAAAGACGTTTTGGCTTTTGCCAAAGCGTCTTTTTTCTATGCCTATTTGGAATCCTTGCCCAGCAGCTCCCGGAGGATTTCATCCGTGTCATAGGGGTTGTGATCCGCGGGAGGCGCGCTGTGGGCAGGCGGCTTTTGAGGGGCGGGCTGCTGGGACTTCTGGGGAAGCTGGAACTCCTCCGTATACAGGCTGTCCTGAACCGGGGCGGTGTAGCTTCCCTGGGGGAGATCGAATTCCTCAGTGTAGAGGCTGTCCTGGGCAGGGGCCTCATAGCCGTCATAAGGCTCTGGGGGCCGCTTTGCCGGGATTTCAAATTCCTCGGTGTACAGGCTGTCCTGGAGGGGCGCGGCTTCATAGCCGTCATAATATACAGGCTCCTGCTGGGGCGCGTCGAACTCCTCGGTATAGAGGCTGTCCTGCTGGGGTGCGTCGTCGTAATAAGGCTCTGGCGGCACAGGCGGCGCAGGCGCATGGGGCTGGTGAGGGGGATATGCCTCTGGCTGGCGCTGCTCGGCCACGGCTATCTCTTCAAAAATGCCGTCCCGCTCGTCCAGCCGCCTGTTGTGGAGAAACAAGGCCAGCAGCATGATAAGGCCGATAACCCCGAAAAGGGCGCTGGCGGCCCCGCCGTAAAAGAGGGTGATGGACATGGAGTTTGCCTTCTGGTTTAAGCGGGCAAAGGTGAAATAGTTAGGTTCCAGGGAATCGGATGCCCCCGCCGGCGCAGAGGCGCTGCTGGAGCCGGAACTGTTCAGGGAGAGCTTGGGCCTGCCCACCTGGGGGCGGGAGGTGCTGGGGCTGCTGGCGGAACGCCGGGGCGTGGGCTGGGGAGTCTGGACAGGGGCCGCAGGCTCGTCATACACAGGAGGCGGCTGGCTGGAAGGCTCCTCGTCGGGAGGGGCGGAAGAAAAATCGACCGGCGGCGGGCTGGAAAGCTCCCCGCCTACGGGATCGGAAGAGAAGGGCGGTTCGCTGGACACGTCGGGCGGATCAGAGGATACAGGCGGATCCACCGGGGGATCGCTGACAGGAGGGGGATCCGGCGTGATGTCCTCCCCGCCGGAGATCGGCTCATCCGCAGCCATCGGGGGAAGGGTTTCCTCGTCTGCAAAAGCCAGGGAGGGAAGGGCTGCCAGCGCTAAAAAAAGGCTTAACAGCACAGCCGCCAAAACCCGGATTCTTTTACCGCGTTTTTTTTTGTTTTGCTTCATTGCCACAGGAACCATTTTTCAACCCTGCCTTTTCTTAAAAAATCATGGTATAGTTAACGCGGTTTAAAAGAGGCAAATGCCCCTTTAAACCAGACGGCAAAGCCGCCCAGCTTTAAAATCGGTATGTACCGATTTTAAAGCGCGTTTATTATAGGCCATTGTCTGACTCTGGGATATTATAGCACACAGGGCCTGGCAATGCAACAGAACAGTCCTGGGAATTGACATTTTCAGTCCAGCAGCACCTGCCGGTTGTCCTTGATATAGATAAACCCGGAAAGCAGGGTGGCGGCGGCAACGGCCCAGCAAAGGATCTGGGTAAGGAGGGAGACAAGGCCCGCGCTGTCCGCCGGGGCGAAGAAGCAGGCAAAGTAATAAAAAATGATGGTGAGCATTTGCAGCACGGTTTTTACCTTGCCCCACATGTTGGCGGCGATAACCCTGTCTTTCGCTGCGGCTATCATCCGCACCCCGGCTACCGCAAATTCCCGGAACAGCACCAGGGCCAGCACCACAGGATGGCACACCCCGTCTACCACCATGTAAATAAGGGCGGCGGTGGTGAGCATTTTGTCTGCCAGGGGATCGGCAAATTTCCCGAAGTCTGTTACCAGGTTCCGCTTGCGGGCCAGGTTTCCGTCCAGATAGTCCGTAAGGCTGGCGGCCGCAAACACCAGCCCGGCAAGCAGGCTGTACGCGGGATGAAAGTCTGCCTGCCCGTAATGGGACAGGGCGGCAAATACCATGAACACCGGCACCAAAAGCGCCCGGGCCAAAGTCAGCTTGTTCGGCAGGTTCAGCTTCATAGGTGTGATTCCTCCCCCGTGTTTTTTGGCAGGGAACAGCCTACAGGCTCCCCATCCATGCAGTCTTGAATGCGGACTTCCACAAAATCTCCGGGCAGGGGATCTTCCTCTGCTGTGAAGTATACCCGGCCGTCTACGTCCGGGGCGTCCATGTAGGAGCGCCCGAACCAATACCCGCTTTCCTCCTCAAAGCCCTCTGTAAGCACAGTGAGGGTTTTCCCTATGAGGGCGCGGCCTTTTTCCTCCATAATGGTAAGCTGGCTTTCGGTGATAAGCGCTGCCCGGCGTTCCTTGACCTCTTCCTCAAGTTGCCCTGGCAGGCTTGCCGCGGGGGTGCCTTCCTCCTGGGAATAGGGGAAGCAGCCCAGGCGCTCGAAGCCCACGTCCTTTACAAACCCTGCAAGCTCCTCGAAATCCTCTTCCGTTTCCCCGGGGAATCCGGTGATAAGGGTGGTGCGCAGGACAACCCCCGGCACCTTTTCCCGGATTCTTTTCATCAGGGCTGTCAAGCTTTCCCTGTCCCCCCGGCGGTTCATAGCCGAGAGGACTTTCCCGGAGGCGTGCTGGAGGGGAATATCCATATAGGGCACAATTTTCTCCTCCCGGGCCATGGTTTCCAAAAGCCCGTCGGTGATGGAGTCGGGATAGCAGTACAGCACCCGCAGCCAGCGAAGGCCCTCTATGGGGCACAGCCGGGCGAGAAGCTTTGAGAGGGAATATTCCCCGTACAGATCCAGGCCGTACCGGGTGGTGTCCTGGGCGATGAGCACCAGTTCCTTCACGCCGCCGGCAACAAGCGCCCTGGCTTCCTCCTCAATGCTTTCCATGGGCCTGCTGCGGTAACCGCCCCGGATGAGGGGGATGGCGCAGTAGGTGCAGCGGTTGTCGCAGCCCTCGGCAATTTTCAGATAGGCGGTAAAGCCCGGCGCGGAAAGCCTGCGGGCCCCGCACAGGGGCATGGCGGACTTTTCCGGGAAACGCTCTAAAAAGCCCTTTTCCAGCATTTCCTTTACGCAGGAGGCAATGTCGCCGTTTGCGCCGATGCCGAACACCCCGTCCACCTCCGGCAGCTCCCGGTGGATTTCCTCCTGATACCGCTCGGCAAGGCAGCCGGTGACCACCAGCTTCCCGATGGCCCCCTCCGCTTTTAGCCGGGCCAGCTCCAATATGGTTTCAATGGATTCCTTTTTGGCGCTTTCAATAAAGCCGCAGGTGTTAATGAGCACGATGTCCGCCTCTTCCGGCTCCGCTGGCGTGAACCCGCCGGCTTCCAGCGCCGCAAGCAGCATTTCCCCGTCCACCTGGTTTTTGGCGCATCCCAGGCTGATAATTCCTACTGTTTGTGCCATATGTGTTCCTCCTTGGCGGCTGCCAAAATGTGTTTGAAACTTTCCGGAAATGTGTGCAGCGTTTAGGGCCTACCAGAGCTTGTTTTCCCCCAGGGGAAGGGTGATGGCGGTGTTCCGAAAATCCGCCCCATGGGCAATGGCTTTGGGGGAGAGCAGGGACAGCATTACCGTAAGGCCCAGGCTGCTGCTGGGAAAGGGCTTTTCTGCCGAGCCGCCTGTCAGGCACAGGTCAGGGCATGGCGTCCAGCCTGCCTTTTCATACAAAGGGACAAGGGAGGGCTGGCAGGTGAAAACACAGAGATCAGCCTGCCGCCGCTGGATGTCGGTATTCATCCTGCGCAGAAGGCTTAGGGCATAGCCCCTGCCCTGGAAATCCGGGTGGGTTGCCACTTCCGCTACGCCGCAGGCAAAATAACGTTCCCCTTTGTGGGTAAAAGAAGTGCCCGCCACCGCCCCATGGGCGGCAAGGCGCTCCCCCTCCATACGGCAGAAGGAGGCAAGGTGCTCCCGCTCGGGCCAGGGATCTGCAGAAAGCTCCGGCCAAGGGATGGCCTCCAGGGCCAGAATTTTCTCCCGGAGCGCCTCATCCCCGTTCTCCCTTATCCAAATGTGCAGGCTGCTGTCCGCTTCCCTGACGAAAGCCCGCAGGATGGGGAAAAAATCCCCTTTTGCCGGGGTAAGGATTTCCCCGGCGGCAGCAAGGCGCTCCCACTCCTCCAGGGAGATCCATTTGGCCCCGTCTGTCTCCCCGGGCTGGAAGCGCAGGGAATCCGCAGGGAAGTCCATCTTTACGCCGTATGTATCCATGAAGAAATCTTTCCGCTTATCCCGGTACAGCAGGGTAAGCTGGGAGGGCGCAAGGGTTAGGCCGATTTCCTCCCGGATTTCCCGGATGGCGGCAAAAAGGCTTGTTTCCCCGGCCCGCACGCCGCCTCCGGGACTTTCCCACATGTTGGGGCACAGCTCCTTTTCCGGAGAACGGTGGGTGCAGAGCAGTTCCCCTTTGCTGTTGGCAAACACCACTGTACACACCAGGTGGTATTCCCCTGGCTGCTGGGCTGCGCCGCGGGGATGTGTGTGGCCTGTGGGCCTGCCCTTTTCATCATATATATCCCAAAGTTCCATAAAAACTGTCACGCGATACAGGGTTCCTGCAAAGGCCCATACAAACAGCCTTTTGTGCCCGGTATCATGCTCTCCTTTGTGTTTTTCACGCAGGGTTCCTTTTCCGCTGCTGGAATAATTAAAGCACAAATTGCCCCAAAGCGCAAGCGGCGGGAAGGGGAGTGTATGCAAGAGAATCATGAAATTTGGATAACATAAAAGTTTCGTCCACCTTTACAAAGGTGGTGGGGTATTTAGGGGCAAAGCCCCTAAACCGCCGGAGGCATAGGCCCGTCGCTTCAGGCACTCCTTCGTACTATTCGCGGTAAGGCGTGGTGACAGTGCGGACGGGAGTAAGCTTCTGTCCCAGCATGTCCTGGGCTGTTTTGCCGGAAACAGCCAGTTCTTCCCCGGCGCTTACCAGGTGCAGTTCCTCCACGTCCGGCCAGGACGCGGAAATGGTGGCGGCCATGGCGGAGAGCATCTGTTCCCCCTCCGTTTCGGAAACGGAACGGAACCACTGGACGGCTTCCTCCGAAAGCTCCCAGGCAATAAGGCCCTCCTCCTGCTCTACAGAGAGCAGGGAAGCGCCCTCCGGCGCGCCGCCCAGGGCCACCATCTGCTGCAGGAGGGCCTGGTGGGACAGGGGGCAGTTTGTCACGCTGTACAGCACAATTTCCCCCTTATCCACGCTGTATATGGAGGCCGTTTTTTTGACGCTGTAAATCGTGGCGGAATCTGCCCCATAGCCGCTGGAGGGGGTGGGGGTGTAAGCCTCTGCCCCAAGCCAGCCGTATTCCACGCTGCAATAGGCCAGCGCGCACAGGGATACTACTCCCAGGGCGATAAAGGGGATGGCGCTGTCCAGCCAGCGCTTGAAGCGGCGGAGGCGCTGGCTGCCTGTAAAGCCCTTGTCCTCCCGGCTGATGAGGAAGCTGTCCCACACCTCCTGCGGCCCGGACTCCGTAGGGGCGATGGCGGAGAGGACGGCCCCTGCCCGCTCTGGGGTAAGGATTGTCCGTTTCAGTCCCTTTTCCACCAGTTTACCTGCCTTTTTAGGGGAACAGCCCGCAGCCTGGGCCGTATCCTCCAGGCTCCAGCCCAGAGCCAGGCGGAGGTACAGCGCGGTTTTGTACTGGGGAGGCAGATCCAGCAGCGCCCGGAGGGCGTCTGTCATGGTAAAGGGCAGGCTGGAGCCAGGGGAAGCGGGAACGCTCCCTTTTTTCTTTTTCCGCCGGGGGCGGTTCCAATATCTGTCCATGCAAAGGGCGTGGGCACAGCGGAACAGCCCGGCGTCATGGGCGGAAGCCTGTTTCCAGCACCGGGGGCTTAGGAGCAGATCGCATAAAAGGGTGTGCAGCAGGACGGCGGCGCCCTTAGGCCCGCCGGTGTGCAGGTAGAACAGGGCAAAGAGCCGGGGGGCCTGGGAGAAATAAAGCTGCTCCACCTGCCGCAGCTCCGGGGATTCTGCCATAAATAGCGCTCCTTTCAGGGAGAGGTGTTTTCATTTTTTTGCGGGGTGCGCCCTCTTTTTTTCCGGGCGCGGCGCTTTTTCCATTTCCTCCGCAGGTTTTGGAGATCCTGCCCGATGCCGCTGCACTCCAGCCACATGCTGACCTCCGCCCCTAAAAACAAAATATACATGCAGAAGAAAAGCCAGAACATGAGAATAACCAAAGTGGCAAGGCCGCCGTAAATAGAGAAGTTGGAGAAGTTTTCCACGAACAGGGAGAAGAAGAAGGAAAACAGCACCCAGCCCGCCGCGCTGAAAGCCGCCCCTGCCAGGTTGTGGAGCAGGCGCACCCGCCGCCTGGGCAGGAAGGTGTACATGAGGGTAAAGAAGGCCAGCAGCAGCACAAAGCCCAGAAGGGATTTGAAGTTCATCAGCAGGGTGGCGAAAAAACGGGGAGACTTTGCCAGCAGAAAATTGTAGATGGTGGAGCCGAACACCAGCAGCACAGCGGCCAGCAGCAGCACCACAGCGAAAAGGATCACATACACCGCCGCCACAACGCGCATATGCACCAGATTCCGGATTTTCTTCACCTCAAAAATTTTATCCAGCCCCTTGATAACCGCCACCATGCCCGCTGAGGAGGACCACACCGCCGTGATAAGGGCCACGGGCAGGATGCCCTCCGCTGTGATGGCAGAGGGCATAAGCCCCTGCACGTATTCCGCCACAGCGCCGGGCAGGAATTCCAGGGCGGTTTCTATCAGGGTGAGGCCGGAGCTGAAATGGATGCGCTGCATGAGCGTAAGCAGGAAAGCCACAAAGGGCAGGAAGGAGATAATCAGGAAGTAGGCGGCGTGGGCCGCAGAGGAATCCAGGCGGTCCTGGACAACGCGATCCATAAACCAGCCGATATGCTTTTTTAGAAGCTTCATGGCGTTCCTCCTTTTTTCCAGCGGCAGGGAGCCGCTCTTAAAGCCCCGCGAAGAAGACCTTGGGGGCGCTGCCCCCAAGCCCCCGCAAATCCTTTTGGAAAAGGATTTGATTCTAAAACCGGACTTTTAGTTTGTTATACGGGGATTATACCATACGCGGCTATTATACCATGGAAAACGTGTTTTTACCACTGTTTCCGGGACGGTTTTTGCAGGCGGGGATAAAATTGCAGGGGCAGGGCGGGGAAGTTGCAAAAAACGAGGCTGGAAAGCCTGCGGGGGAGAGGCGGATTCCCGGATTTTGCCTGAAAAACGGGGGTTTGCAGTGGTTACAAAACTGAAACAACTCTGGGTTTCATGCAACTTTTCGCATTAAAATAGGCAAATGACACAAAAAGCAGAAGCGGGACAAAGGGATTTTTTCGGGTTTGCCAGTTGTCAAAAAACCATTCATCGTGTAAAATGACCCTATTGTGAATGATACGTGAACAGCGTGTGATTCCAAAATCAAACCTTATCAGGGGGAATTTGAGAATGAAACGCAGCAAGATTTTAGCGCTGGTTCTGGCAGTTCTTCTGGTAGTCGGCACCTTTGCGGCCTGCGGCGACGGCAGCAACAGCAGCACCGCAAGCCAGGGCGGCGCCAGCAGCGCCGGCACCGATACCAGCAAGCCCGCCAGCGACGCCAGCGAGCCTGCCACCAGCGACACCAACAATGACGCGCCCGCAGGCGACGACACCCTGAACCTGGTGCTGACCATGGAGCCTACAGGGCTGAACTCCCTGCTGACTACCTACAGCATTGAGTTCTCCATGCTCAAGCATCTGTATGACAACCTGTACATGCTGGACGACAACGACGAGCCTCAGCTCTCCGCTGCCGACGACGTGGAGATTTCCGAGGACGGCACTGTCTACAAATTCCACATCCGCGAGGGACAGAAATGGTCTAACGGCGACCCCGTTACCGCCAACGACTTTGCCTTTGCCTGGAAGCAGGTTCTGAACCCCGAGGTAGCCGCTGACTACGCTTACTTCATTTATGATACCCTGGCTGTGAAGAACGCTGCCGCGTACTTCAAGGGCGAGTGCGAGTGGGAAGAGGTAGGCATTAAGGTGGACGGCGACTATAACCTGGAGGTTACCTTGGATCACGCTGTACCCTATGCTCCCTTCCTGTTCTCCTTCGGCACCCTGTGCCCCATCAACGAGAAGTTTTACAATGAAGTGGGCGCTGACAACTACAGCAAGGAGACTGAGTACTTCTGCACCAACGGCGCTTTCAAGATGAAGGAGTGGACCCACAACACCCGCATCGTGTTCGAAAAGAACACCGACTGGTGGCGTGCGGACGAAGTGTCCCTGAACACCATCAACTGGACTTACATCAAGCAGCCCCAGGCCGCCCTCAACGAGTTCCTGTCCGGCGGCGTGGATATGGTTGGCCTTTCCACCGGCGAGCTTATCGACCAGGCAAAAGCCAACGGCTATGATGTTATCAACTACACCGATGGTTCCGCTTTCTATATCTACTTCAACCATAACAACGAATATCTGAAGAACGCTAACCTGCGCAAGGCTCTGGCTCTGGGCTTTGACAAGCAGGGCCTGTGCGATACCGTTATGAAGAACGGCAACGTGCCCATGACCAGCTTCACCTGCCCCGATGTTAAGGGCTTTGACGGCAAGTCTTTTGCCGAGGGCCTGACTGCCTGGAACGGCGGCGCGGAAATGACCCCTGCCAAGGGCGACCCTGAAGCTGCCAAGGGCTATCTGGAGACTGCCCTTTCCGAGCTGGGCTGCACCGTGGAGGATCTGTCCGCCAGCCTGTCTATCGACTGCGGCGACGATGACTTCTCCGCTTCCATCGCTGCTTACTATCAGGAGCAGTGGAGGCAGAACCTGGGCATCGAAGTGACTGTGAACCCCATGCCCACCAAGAACGGCTCCGCTAACCGGAAGGACGGCAACTATGTCATGTCCATGACCGGCTGGGGCCCCGACTACAACGACCCCATGACCTTCCTGGATCTGTGGGTGTCCACTGGCGGCAACAACCAGACTGGCTATAAGAGCGAAGCCTATGACAAGCTGATTTCTGAGGCCACCATGATGGAAGTTGGCGAAGAGCGTCAGGAGAAGTTCTACGAGTGCGAGAAGCTCATCGTAGAGGATCTTCCCGTTGCCCCCTCCTACTGGAGAGGCGCCTGCTACGCCATCAACACTGACCGTGTGGAAAGCGGCATCCACCGCTCCACCTTCCAGGACATCAACGTGGTGTTTGCGAAGATGAAGTAAGAAGCAGCGGCAAGCTGTAAATAAATACCGGAAGCACAGCGAGGGCATCTGAACTATAGGTGCTCTCGCCCTGCGGTATTTATGTGGTTTATCGTGAAAAAGTTGTAAAGCAGAAAAATTTCCTGTTGAAAACCCGTTCCAAAGGCAGTATAATAAGGGATGGGCAGATGAAAGAAGCGCGAAACCGGTACCGGTTTTCCCGGCAGCTTTTCTAAAAGCAAGAAAAGCTGAATGGAAAGGGTATGGGCACTGCGCGGATTATATGGAACGTTCAATTGTGCCAAAGGCGGCAGATGGAAAGTCCCCCCTTTGGCCCTTTTTATATAGCCTGCCTGTTTGGCAGGAAGCACGAAAAATCAACTAAAAAAGAGGAAAGGGGGAAATTGCCCTATGGCTAAGTATATACTGAAGCGGGTAGGCTATACCATTGTAACGCTGTTTGTGCTGGTTACGCTGACGTTCTTCATGATGCGCCTGCTGCCCGGCGACCCGTTTACAGGCGACAAGCAGCTTCCGGAAAAGACCATGGAAGCCCTTAACGCCAAGTATGGCCTGGACAAGCCTGTGGCTACCCAGTATATCATATACCTTGGCAATTGCCTGCACGGGGATCTGGGGCTTTCTCTGAACAACGACCGCCCTGTGACCACCATCATTGGAGAATCTTTTGTCTGTTCCTTTGACCTGGGCATCCGCGCCGTTCTGATTGCCTTTGTGCTGGGCGTGCTGCTGGGCACCATTGCCGCCATCAAGCGGGGCAGGCCCACAGACACCATCTGTATGCTTATCGCGCTGATAGGCGTTTCTGTGCCCAGCTTTATTGTGGCGGCTGTGCTGCAATACTTTTTGGGCCTGCAGCTCTTCCTGCAAACAAAGCCTGTGCGCATTTTCGCCGTTACCGGCTGGGACGCTTTCAACTCGAAAATCCTGCCGGTGTTTGCCCTGGCCTTTGGTTCCCTGGCACAGATTTCCCGTCTGATGCGCACCAGCATGCTGGACGTTTTAGGCCAGGACTACATTAAGACAGCCAAGGCAAAGGGCCTCTCCCAGGGGGCCATTATCTGGAAGCATGCCATCCGCAATGCCATTATGCCTGTGGTTACAGTGCTGGGGCCAATCACCGCCAGCGTGCTGACAGGCGCTTTCGTGGTGGAAAGCGTGTTCGCTGTGCCGGGCCTGGGACGCTATTTTGTGGAGAGCATCCAGGTGCTGGACTACACCATGATTTCCGGTACCACCATTTTCTACGGGGCTTTCCTGATTCTGGCAAACCTTGTGGTGGACTTGACATATGGCTTTATCGACCCGAGAGTGAAGCTGGAGGAGGGCTGAGCAGATGGAAAAAATTGACAAGAGCCGTTTTGGCTGGGTGGGTGCAGACCCGGAGCACCGGGAAGGCATTTCCCGCCCAAGCCTGACCTACTGGCGGGACGCCATGGGCCGCCTGGTGAAAAACAGGGTGGCGCTGGTATGCCTGGTGTTTATTATCATTTTGCTGCTGTCCTGTATCCTGCTACCCTTCTTCTCCCCGTTCTCCAGCCGGGAGCAGCATTTGGCGGAAACCAACCAGGGCCTGTTCTCTGCCTGCGTGGACGAGCGCTTTGAGGGGCAGAACGCTGTGCATATTTTCGGCACCGACAAGCTGGGCCGCGACATGTGGACCCGCACCTTTGAAGGGGGCAGGGTGTCCCTGATGATTGCCTTTGCCGCAGTGTTTGTAAACCTGATTATCGGCATGATTTACGGCGGCGTTTCCGGCTATTTTGGCGGGGTTGTTGACAACGTGATGATGCGCATTGTGGAAATTGTAAACGGCATCCCCTATCTGATTGTGGTGCTGCTTTTGATGATGGTGCTGCCCAAGGGCACCTTCAGCATGGTGGTGGCTTACGCCACTGTGGGCTGGACGGGCATGGCCCGCCTGGTGCGCGGCCAGGCTTTGAGCCTGAAAAACCAGGAATTCGTGGTGGCCGCAGAGGCCATGGGCGCCAAGGCTTCCAGGATTATCGCCAAGCACTTGCTTCCCAATGCCCTTTCCGTCATTATCATCAACGTCACCCTGGCAGTGCCCAGCGCCATCTTTACAGAGGCTTTCCTTTCCTACATCGGCTTAGGCGTGCCGGTGCCCCAGCCTTCCTGGGGCGTGCTGGCCCAGGAAGGTGCGTCGGTGTTCCAGGTGTATCCCAGCAAGCTGTGGATTCCTGCCATCGCCATCAGCCTGACCATGCTTTCGTTTAACCTGCTGGGCGACGGCCTGCGGGACGCCTTTGACCCCCGCCTGAGACGCTGACCCGCTGGGAGAAAGGATTGAATCGAATATGGCTAAAGACATGAACAATAAGGTCCTCAGCGTGGATAACCTCCATGTGTCCTTTGACACCTACGCTGGGGAGGTGCAGGCTGTACGGGGCGTCACCTTTGACCTGCACCAGGGCGAGGTGCTGGCGATTGTGGGAGAGTCTGGCTGCGGGAAAAGCGTGACAGCCCAGACCATTATGAAGCTGAACCCCATGCCCCCCGCCCGCATTCCCGAAGGGGCGGTAACCCTGGGGGATGTGGACATTGTAAACGCCTCTGAAAAAGAGATGCAGAAGCTGCGGGGCAAGGAAGTTTCCATGATTTTCCAGGATCCTATGACCTGCCTGAACCCCACTAAAAGGGTGGGCAAGCAGATTGTGGAGGCCATTGTCCACCACACCCATATGAACCGGGAGGACGCCAAGGCCGAGGCCATCAAGTGCCTTTCCCAGGTGAACATCCCCAATCCCGAGGAGCGCGCCCAGCAGTATCCCCATGAGTTTTCCGGCGGTATGCGCCAGCGGGCCATGATCGCTATGGCCCTGTCCTGCAACCCCAAGGTACTCATTGCCGACGAACCTACCACGGCCCTGGACGTAACCATCCAGGCCCAGATTATGGATCTGCTGGCGGAAATCAAAGAGCAGGTGAACACAGCCATCATCTTAATCACCCATGACCTGGGCGTAGTGGCCAGCATGGCAGACCGGGTGGCAGTGATGTATGCCGGGAAGATTGTGGAAACCGGCACCTGCGAGGATATTTTCTACCGCAACGCACACCCTTACACCCAGGCGCTTTTAAAGAGCCTGCCCTCTGTGGATGCGGACAAGAAAGACCGGCTGGTGTCCATTGCCGGATCTCCCCCCGACCTGCTTGACCCGCCCAAAGGCTGCGCCTTTGGGGCCAGGTGTACCCACTGCATGCATATCTGCCGGGAGGAGCAGCCCCCGGAGTTTACCATAGGCGAGGGCCATACGGCCTCTTGCTGGCTGCTGCACCCCGACTGCCCCAGCGCGGAAGAAAGAGGTGAAAAGGATGTCTGAGAACAAAAAGGAAGTGCTTCTTTCTCTGGAGGACATTTGCAAATATTTCAAGGTTTCCGGCGGCACCCTGAAAGCTGTGGATCACGTAACCTTTGATATCCACAAAGGGGAGACTATGGGCCTGGTGGGAGAGTCCGGCTGCGGCAAGTCCACCCTGGGCCGGGTGGCTATGGGTATTTACAGCCCCACCTCCGGCAAGCTTTCCTATAAAGGAGAGGTTTTAAACCTTTCTAAAGGGGCAAACCGGTTCCGCTATGCCAAAAAGGCCCAGATTATCTTCCAGGATCCGTATGCATCCCTGGATCCCCGCATGACCGTGTCCTCCATCATTGAGGAAGGCATGGTTATCCACAAAATGTATGATGAAAAGCGCCGCAAGGAGCGGGTGTATGAGCTGCTGGAAATGGTGGGCCTGAACCGGGAGCATGCCAACCGCTTCCCCCATGAGTTTTCCGGAGGCCAGCGCCAGCGCATCGGCATTGCCAGGGCATTGGCTATTGAGCCGGAGTTTATCGTCTGTGACGAGCCGATTTCCGCCCTGGACGTGTCCATCCAGTCTCAGGTTATCAATCTGCTCCATGACTTGCAGGAGAAGCTGGGGCTGACTTATCTGTTCATTGCCCACGATCTGAACATTGTGAAGTATATCAGCGACCGTATCGCTGTAATGTATCTGGGCAATGTGGTGGAGCTGGCAAGCTCTGACGAGCTGTACCAGAATACCCTGCATCCTTACTCCCAGGCCCTGCTGTCCGCTGTTCCCATTCCAGACCCCAGTGCAGAGGCGCAAAAGCAGCGGATTATCATTTCAGGCGACGTGCCCAGTCCCATCAACACCCCGAAGGGCTGCAACTTTGCCGGGCGCTGCCCCCGGGCCTGCGACAAGTGCCGGGAATCTAAGCCTGTGCTGCAGGAGATTGTGCCCGGGCATTTCGTAGCCTGCCACCTGGTAGAGCCGGAGAAGTAAAGCTTCCCAGACTGTTTTGAAACGAAAAGGGAAAATCCCGCCGCCTGCAAGAGCGCAGGGGCGGGATTTTTAAATTATAAGAGCAACCACCGGCTATGCCGGCGGAGACCGAAGAAAGCGATAGCGTTGATTATAAAAAAAGACCTCCTTTGATATAATGGAAGCGGGTAACGCCAACCGCACAAAAATCAAAGGAGGTCAGTCCAAATGGACGAGCAAAGTTTATCACATACAAAATGGAAATGTCAATACCACATTGTGATCGTACCAAAGTATCGCAGGAAAGTAGTATATGGGAAACTGCGGGCAGATATAGGGAAAATCCTGAGGAAGCTATGTGAATACAAGCATGTGGAAATCATAGAAGCCCATGCAATGCTCGATCATATCCACATGCTGCTTTCTATACCGCCAAAGTTGAGCGTGGGAGAATTTATGGGATATCTGAAAGGGAAGAGTACCCTGATGATATTTGAGAGACATGCGAACTTGAAATACAAATATGGGCGTAGAGTAGCGCCAGACTTTAGATGTTTTGACCGTATAACTTTTGTGTTTCCACAGTCGCAGAGACACAAAAACCTTGTCGCCCCATCATCTGCATTTTCCGCACGTTCCAGAACAATCAGTTTCCCAAAGCGCTGACCAGTCAAATCAATGAACTTTGGCACCTTCTCCACTCCTTACGTTATTCAGTTTTTTCCAAAAGGTCGTCGCTTCATCTACTCCCTGCCGCAGTTCCACCGTAGCGTCATGCAGAAGAATTTCCGCACCGGCCAGCCCTTTCTCCCAATCGTCGGGGGTGTCCATCGGCATGACATCCGCTACCATCTGGAATACTCTCAACGCACATTCAAGCCTATACTGGGCGCTAGCGATACCGTCCAGTATGTCAAAAATTTCATGGTACAGAGTTTGTTCATTAATAACTGGCATAATTGTCCCTCCGTTTTACGCGCAAAATGCACGTTGTATTTGCTCACATTATAGCGTACAATTTGCGCGTAGTCAATACTATTTTTGGAGGAACGCAAAATGTTTGGAAAAAAATTGAGAGAAGTTCGGTTGGCTAGGAAGTTTACACAACAGAGGCTTGCTGATGCCGTGGGTATTGCTTTGCGCAGCTATCAGTGTTATGAGCAGGGCGTCAGGGAACCATCCCTTGATATGCTTGTGAAGCTAGCCGATGTTTTGGATGTTCCTACTGACTATCTGCTCTGCCGGGACTTATCTCCCTTAAAAACCTTTGATGGATTCCAGTGATATCTTCCAGTGTGTCCCAGATGATAAAATCCCCGGTACGATCCCCAGCTTCTATCTGCTGATAATATCGCAAACTAATTTCCAATCTATCCGCCATTTGCTGTTGAGTTAATCTAGCAGCTTTTCTTGCCTCTTTTAAATTCGCTCTCATATAATTTATCTCCTAGAAATATTCTCGCCAATTATCTACTATGGTTTTTGCTAAGTCCTCTTTCCTCGCGAGGGCTTTCATCACGGTTTCATCCACTGTTTTTTCAGTTATGAGATGGATGTACAGACATGGATGCTTTTGCCCTAAACGGTGGATACGGGACAGGCTTTGTTCATAAGTAGCATAATTCCAGTTGACGGAGTAATAAACACAAGTGTCCGCAGCCGTCAACGTCACCCCTACCCCAAGCGTGTCAATCTGCCCCACAATCACCATCGTGTCCGGGTCGATCTGGAACTGCCGGACGATATCGCTCCGCTGCTCCTTTGGTATGTCGCCGTAGATGGCCACACACCGCTTTCCGGCCTTGCCCAGCATATCCCCGGTCAGCTTGATAATTTCCATCACCTCCGGGATGAACCGGGCGAAGATGACCAGCTTCTTGCGGCCCTCCAGAACATAGTCGTGGAGGATATCCGCGAGAGCGTCCAGCTTTCCCCGGCTCACAAGCTGGGGCCTTGTGGCCTCGTCCTCTACCAGAAAGCCCCCGGTGAACTGCTGCAGCCGCAAAAGCCGGGTCAGCACCGTGGTGGCCGTCACCTGACCGCCGCCCTCCAGCTGGGCCACGCTGTCCCGCTTCAGCTGGTTGTAGATGCCCCGCTCTTTCTTGCCCAGGGCGACGATGCGGTTTTCAAAGGTCTGCTCGGGCAGGTCCACCGCTTCCTCTTTGGTGACCCGGTAGGCGATGCTGTGTTCCTTGCGGATCAGTTCGTCCATGTCCCGGTAACCCACCACCTGCTTTTTGTTGAAGCCTCCCATCACGGCATAGCGGTTGCGGAAAGTATAGTAATTCTGTCCGAAGATGGTTGGGTCTAAGAATCTGTACTGGCTGAAAATGTCCATCGCGTCATTCTGCACCGGGGTGCCGGAGAGAATCAGCTTGTACCGGGACTGGTCGCCCAGCCGGTGCATGGCCTTGCTCTGGGCGGCGTCGTGAGTCTTGATGCGCTGGCTCTCGTCGCATATGATGAGGTCGGCGTCAAAGGCTTGCAGGCGCTCAAATATACCCTCTCTCCATGTACTCTCATAATTTATCACCGCCACCAGCAGCGCCGGGAACGGCCACTTTTCCAGGTCATCCAGTTCCTTGAGGCGCTGCGTTTTGGTACCCAGCAGGGTGCGCACGGTGTAGGGGAAGTCAGCATACTCCTGGAACTCTTTGGGCCACACGGCGCACACACTGGTGGGGGCCACGATTAGCACTCGCCGGAGGTGCCCCAGCTTGTAGCCGGTCCCGGCCACGGCGATGGCTGTTAAGGTCTTGCCACAACCCATTTCAAATAAGAAACCGAAGCCTTTACCGCTCATGCACACCCCTCCTTTTTCCGCCGTTTGTGGTAACCTGTGGTCGTTCTGGCCGGGAGCCCATTGCGGTATCGCCAAGCATATACCCCGCCAGGGGACACTCCCAGCTTGTCAGCAATTTGGCCGTCATTGAGGCCCTGGTCATAGAGCCGCCGGGCTTCCTGCTGATCCAGCTGCTTTCGTTTCTTGCGGGTCGGCGGGGGCGTGTCCAGCACTACCCCCTCTCGGATCAGCGCAGCAGTAATGTCCGAGGGACCGGCGCCGTTCAGCTGAGCCAGAATCTTGACCGCCTTTTTCGGGTCAAGGCCGTTGCGGTAACGCCTTGCGATTTCGGCATCGCTCATGGGTAATTTCATCGGATACCCCCTTTTATCTAACGATAATTTCTGTATGGATTTCTTTCTTGCTACAGCCATGCTCCGCAGCTAATTGTTCTTTTGTGGCTGCAATTTCACCTGGAAAGCTCCCACGAACTGTAATTGCGCATAGTTCTTTGTCCTGCAAGTAAAATACAATCCACGGCTCTTTCATTGAAATCACCCTTTCCAGTCCTTCAGCCGGATAATATTCCCCTCCGGCGGTACCCATCCAAACTCCAGCAGGGCCATATTTGCCCCTCTCACCTGATGAGCGTACAGCGGTAGTTTCACCGGGTACTTGTAAAAGGGCCTGGGTTCAGGGTTTGTGCGCTCCTGATCCACTGCGTCCAGCACCCAGCGCAACTCCCGACGGCGGGTCTCTACACTGGGAGTCAGCCGTACCAATCCAGCCAGCTTGTCCAGCAGTTCCAGGTCAGCGGTACCACGCAGCTGCTTTGTGGTCTTGTCCCAGCGCATTTTGTTCCAGCTTTTGATAATGGTAAATTGGGCGGTGTCCACCTCAATCAAAATGAGGGTGGCGCCTTGCAATGCCATTTTCATTGACAAACGTATCCTTTCCCGATATAATGATATTGGTTTTTTTAGCTTGCCGCTTTTCCGGTGCCAGCCGGGGAGCGGCTTTTCTTATTCACGCCCTGCCTCCTGCCGAAGCAAAGCGGCATATTCTTTCAGCAAGCCGATCTGTCTGGCCTGCTCCAGGTTGATATTCTCATAAAGTCCCAGCTGCTCGTCCCTCAGCGACAGGACTTCCCGGATCCGCTGTATTTCCTCGTTCTGAAGCTGGATGTAATGCTGCTGCCAGAGGATGCAGGCCAGGGACGCGATGCCGCAGAGCATGGTAATCATTGACCGTATCATTCCTGCCACCAAGACTTTTTCCCCCTCATCCCCAGGGTGTCCCGGATAATTCGCGACACCGTCCAGTAGAATACGGGGAGGAATAATGCGAAAACTTCCCCGCCCAGCGCCTCATAGCCACGTTCGGCAAGGGCCCGAGTCTGTCCGGCCCGGAACAGCAGGATTCCGGCCACTGTCAGGGCGGTGTATTTGGCTACGACCGCGATTCGGATATGCTCCCGCAGCCGCCACTTCCTTTGCTTGCGGAAGATATTTACCGGCTCACGGCGTTCAATCTTCATCAGAGGTCCCACTTTCTGGCGTCAAAGCCTCCTGATGGAAAGCGATCCGCTTATTGCGGTAGCCATCAAAAACGAGCCGCTCGTGACAATAGCAGCCAAAGTTGCCGCCGGACTTGTACATTTCTGTTGCTTTAAACCTTTCCTCCGTGTACGTGAACGCGCAGTTAAGGATTCCCGCATGGCGGTCAGGGTGGACCGCAGAGAAAATCTCCCCAGCTTTGTCTGGGTCCGGCGCCTCTATCTCCGTCCATCCGCCCTGGAAGGGGTAGGACGGGTCGGTACCGTAGGTAAAGTAGAATTTTGGCATGGTTTTGCTCCTTTCAAATTCCCAGCGGCTGGCCTTTGTGGGCAGCTACCGTTCGGTTTGCACGTGTCCGGGCCTTGCTGGGCTGCTTCTTCACGGGGCCGCTGTGGTCGGCGATGAACTTGTCCACGCCGGCCTGGGTCACCCTGGTGGAGCTGCCTACCGTCACCGACTCCCCGAACTCCCCGGCGCGTACCCACTCCCGCACCGTGCTCTTGGACTTGCCCAGCATCTGCGCCAGGTCGTCGTAGGTGTACAGGCGGGTGGCGGGCTGGGGCTCGTCCCGAGCGTGGCCCAGCATTTCCAAGCAGTCCACAAGAGCCGCCGTCAGGGCCGTGCAAGCTTCTTCCAGCGTTTTGGGTTTCATGACTGATCCCTCCTTTCTGCCTGAGCAGCCATGTAGTCGTAGAGTTTGGCCTTAAGGACGATCAGCTGAGCCTCTGCGGCTTCGGCCCTGGCCTTGTATTCGTCACGTTCCTCGGCCAGCTGGCCCACCTGAACGGTGCGCTGGGCCAACTGCTCCCCCAGCTCCTGGGCGTGGTCGACCGGGTTCCCGGAGAAGTCGTTGTCGATGTTCTCTTCGGCGATATCGAACACGCCGCGGAAAGCGGTGGCAATGTAGCTGTTCGGCCCCAGGCCGGCCACCAGGGCCTTGATCTGCTCCAGGGCCTCACGCTCCTGGTCTTTGGTAATTTCTACGTTGTTAGTACACATTTGATTTTCCTCCTTGCCAGCCAGCAGGAGGTATGTTAAAATAGTCCTGCGGGCCTAGTTGTGTTTAATGTAGGTAGGTCTGCAAGCCTCGGCGGGTGCCGTTAACACCTGCCGAGGCGCTCTTGCTTATACGCCCGGCTGTAAAGCGGGCAGGTCATAAATGCTCAGCTGTTCGGGAATGTTTTTTGCCAGCGCGTAGGGTACCGGCACATTATAGGTGATGAACACGCTCTGAACCATCGCAGCCACCTCGACAGGCGTACTGCCCATGTCCAGCATGACCCGGCGGGTGATGTTGATCAGCTTCGCCAAACCCTGGGGTGACACCTCCGGGGACATACGTCCTGTTTGGCAGCCGCCGCTTTGGGCGGGTTTTTCATGTGCTGGGCGGTGCAATGACAATCCGTCGCTGGTGTTCACTGCCCATCCGCATAGAAACGGAATACCGCAGCTTGCCACATTCCGTAACGCCCTCCAAAACTCCTTTCTGATAAAGATGCTTTTTCACCAAGAGCGGCTGAAGGTCACGGGCCAGGCAGAACAGATTGAATTCCTCCGAGGTGAACAGGTAGCCGCGCTCGGTATGCTCCCGGCCCTGGGTCAGCTCTGACAAGAACTGCTCTGTGTCTATCAGGGCGCTACGGGAGTGCGGGTTCTCGTTTTCCAACAATTCTTCCAGGCCATCCAGGTCGACCCTGGCCATGCTGAATACCTGGGCGATCATCGGCATACGCGCCGCCGGGGCGGTAGCGATGATTTTTGAGATACGGATGGCCTCGTCAATGGTCAGGCGCTGTTCCTCAAAGGCCGTTGTAGTTCTTTGGTTTTCCATGTGGTTGTCTCCTTTCTTTGTGAGGGAAAGCGCTAGGCGCTGTCCCTCTCATCAGCTTTTCGCTGTGCATCCAACGTCTGCTGGAGCCGCATACCTTCCAACATTGCGTAAGCGATTTTCTGTTCTTCTTCTGACATTAGCCGAAGACCAAACAGTATGGCGTTCCCTTCCTTGCGGATAGCAGTTTCATCCATGCGATTCACCCCCTTCCTTTTGGTTTCACTGTGAACATTATAATACACTATGTGTCATAAGTCAAGGCGTTTTTTGCATTTCTTGTTGACACCGTGAATTTTTTGTGCTATTATCTTTTAGAGAGGAGGCATCACATTGGACTTAGGAAAACTAGGAAACTGCCTTGCAGGTAGAGTTTACGCAATACGAAAGGATCAGAGGCTAAGCCAAGATGATTTTGGCCGCGCCATTGGTGTGAGCCGGTCTGCTATTTGCAACTACGAAAACGGCACACGACCGGTAAGTGAACAATCTATCCTCGCTATCTGTAGAGAATTCAACGTGAATGAACTATGGATGCGTAACGGCGTTGGTGAACCATATAAAACCAAAGGGCAAGATGCAATAACTCGTTTGATTTCTGAACTCAAATGTTCAAATTTTGAAGGTGAATTTCTGAAATCGTACTTTCAAATGGACAGGACTGAAAGAGAACAATTTGTTCAGGCAATGTATCGGCTCATCACCCCATTCGCAAAAAATTTGAATGGAAAAAATCCTTTTGCTGAATACTATGATCTTACACTTGACAATGAACTTATCCATGCCAAAGCTCAAGCGGATAAAGCAGCAGAGCATAATAGGGCTCTCCAAGCCATCCAAGAAAAAAGAATTGACAAATTAGAGAAAGAAAACGAAGAACTACAAACTCGCTTGGAGGCTATCGAAAAAGAAGAGGCCAAAACGATAAAGTCGGTTATCGTTTCCAAGCACCACTGATTTTTGTGTTCTACTGTAGGAATGAAGACAAATAGAAAAACCGTTCTAGAAACACGTAAACACGCGAAAAAAATAATCCCCCGCCAAATAGGCGAGGGAAAATAAAAAAGCCGCCCCCGGTGCTGGAACACCAAAAGCGGCAGACAATGGGCCGGGTAGGGCACACATCGCCTCGACAACGATATTGTACCCCATCCCGCCCTTAAAAGCAAGAGGGAACGTATTTTCCCTTTGCGGAAAGGACGGTTTTTATTTTATGAAAAAAAGAAAGGATGGACGCTATCAGAAAAAAGTCATGCTGTCAGACGGCAGATCGCGGCTTGTCTATGGCCGCACCATCGCCGAGGTGAACCAGGCCGCTGACGCTCTCCGGGGCCAAGACCGGCAGGGCCTTGTGGTGGGGGACACCACCACCGTGGATGAATGGGCTAAGACGTGGTTTGTTACATACAAGAGCGGCCTGCGGAATAACACACAGAACGCATACCGCAACGCCTATAACAACCATATCCTGCCCTTCATCGCTACCCGCAAGTTGCAGGAGGTGAGGCCCGTCCATGTTCGGCAGGTGATGCAGGCCGTGGCAGACCAATCAGAATCCCTCCAGGGGAAGGTGCTTGTCACCATGCGGCAGCTATTCACGACTGCCAGGCAAAACGGCTTAATGCAGGGCGACCCCACCGAGGGAATCAAGATCACGCCCCACGCCCGCCCCAAGAAAAAGGAGTACCTCGCCCTGGATGAGCAGGAGGCTCTTATGGCCGCTCTGGAAAGCGCCGACCCCCGCGCCCGGTGTTTCGTGGGGCTATGCCTTTACTGTGGCCTGCGCCGGGAGGAGGCCCTGGGGCTCCAATGGGGTGACATCCAGGGGGATAAGCTGACGGTGAACCGGGCGGTCACGTTCCTGAATAACCAGCCGGATCCCATTCAGGAACTGAAAAGCAAATCCGCCCACCGCACTCTCCCTGTCCCCCAGCGCCTGCTGGACTTGCTGGCGGCGGTGCCCCGGACAAGCCTCTACGTTGTCACCTGTGCCGATGGGGAAGTAATGACCCGCATCGGGTTCCGCCGGATGTGGGACAAGGTCAAGCGGGCTTCTCCCTGTGAGGTGAGGCCCCATCAGCTCAGACACAGCTATTGCAGTAACCTCTACCGGGCGGGCATCGACCTGAAAACAGCCCAGTACCTGATGGGCCACGCAACCATCCAGATGACCGCCAACATCTACACCCACATGGAGAAGGAGGACGCCTCCGCCTCCCTGATCCAGTTGGAGCGGTATCTTTCCGGCGGTAGTCAGGCCGGGGGTGATTTTTCAAAAAGTAGTCAAAAGGTAGTCAATCCGTAAAAGACCAGACCCGACCACACAAAGCAAAAACCCCGGAAACCGCATGGTTTCTAGGGTTTTCATGGTGGGCGCTAACGGACTTGAACCGCTGACCCCCTGCACGTCAAGCAGGTGCTCTAGCCAGCTGAGCTAAGCGCCCGGAAACAAAATCAAATTGCTTTATTATTTTACACGATAAGACAGGAAAAAGCAAGAGCTTTTTGAAAAAAAGAAAGACGGCAAGCATTACAATTAGGTTACACAAGGTCAAACGACCTGTGTACCCTAATTTTTTTGTATATCCGGGCCGGGAAATCAAAGGAGGACACCAAAATGAAACACGTTACATTTCAAGAGTACGAAGCCGCGAAAGCCGAAATTCTGTTAGGCGTACAGTATAAAGAAGATTCCACGCTGGAAGGCAACGTCATTCGCAAGACCTATGCCACAAAGGAAAACGGCGTGTTCTATGAAGTGAACGACGGTGGGCGCATTGAGTTTTGGAGCGACAAACACCCGGAAAGCCGGATTTACGATGAAAACGAGCGGGCCGCGTCCCCTGTCGCTGAAACCGCCGCGGCGGAAGCTGCCACCCCGGAACGGGTCCCCGGTTACGGTGAACTGTTGCAAGAAAAGATCAGGACGGAAACAAAGGATTTTAACGCCCTGAATGAGTTTGAAAAGTTCATTCTAAACCGCGGGTATCTGTACGACACGGAAGAGGAATTGAAAGCCGGATATGATCGGGCATGGAAAGCAAGTCACGGAATCATGGTGACGGCGGAAGAGTTCGCGGCGGAGATCAAAAGACGGGTCAAGTGGGACAAGGAACTTGATGTGTTGCCTTTGTATGACGTTCTTTCCCGGTTCGTTAAAGAAAAGAAACTGAAACCCGGCGACGTTTTCCAATACGCAGTTTATACATGGTGCTTGCGCAATCCTGCCGCAATCGTTGCATATCAGGAAAGCCGCGATAAGTGGCTGGTGAACAACTGCGACACGGAAATTTCGGAAGAGCGGGCGCGTGTCGAGGTTTGCGAGGAATGGGGTTTTGAAGCCAGCCGGGTGCGTATCATCGGAACCCCGTACTATGACGCGACCGATTGGCAGTTTATCCGCTTTGACTGCGCCCACATGACGTGGCTTTGGAAAGACGGAAACTTGTATCAGGCGTACGCGGATTAAAAGAAGAAGCGTTCCAAGAATCATCCGTTGTCCAAACAAGAACGCAAAGATAACCGCAAGATTTCAAGGGAGCGTATCTTTGTTGAACACGCTATCCGCTTTGTCAAAAGGTTTCGCATTTTCTCTGAACGCTATCGCAACCGTAGGCATCGTTTCGCACTTCGCTTTTCTTTGATTGCTGGTATCTGTAATTTTGACCGTTTTGCCTAATTTCGCAAGAGGTCTAATATTGCTCTGTGAGCAGCTGGGGCGTGAAGCTTTTAAGTCCGCCAGAAAAATCGGGCACTCCTGACAGCAGGGCCGTGCTGCCCACCACCAGCCAGTTGACCTCTGATACCATAGCGGTGGCGCCGATTGTCGCCACCGCTGTCTGGGCCACCGTCTTAACGGCCCGAATCCCCGCTGCTTTCCACCATTTTTTGTCATAACAGTTTCTGTTTGTGTAAATTGGGGTTCTTTTTCCCCTTAATGGTATGTGATAAATGCTGCATTTAGTTTTTCCGTCCTTTTCTCGTATCTGTATCGGGAGTATCTGCAATTTGCAGTTCTCCTTTTCGCAATTTTAAAATCACATCAGCTTGCTTTGCAAGCTCATTGGAGTGCGTGACGATAACCACGCATTTATTCATCTGATGGGCACATTCTTTCAAAATTGCCGTGATTTCTGCTGCTGTATCTTCATCAAGGTTGCCTGTCGGCTCATCGGCAAGGATGACCTTTGCATCAGAAGCTAACGCACGGGCAATCGCTACACGCTGTTGCTGACCGCCAGAAAGTTTCAGAACATTTCGTTTGCTTTCTTCTTCGGTCAGTCCCACCCGCTCTAAAATAGGCTGTGGCGGCAGTTTAGAAGTCAGAGCCACATTCTCTTTTGGTGTAAGATAATCAATCAGATTGTAGCTCTGGAAGATAAAGGCTACATTGTTTTTGCGGTGCGTGGCAAGACCTACGGTATCAATGTCTTGCCCTTCAAAAAGGATTTGCCCCTCAAGCGGACTGTCTAATCCACCAAGCAGGGAAGCAGTTCGCCTTTGGCATATCCATAATTGATAGGATTGTAGTACGCAATATTGCCGCAATTTTGTATCCGCTTTATCTCATTGTCAGTAATACGGATATGATTTTCCGTAACAGTCATTTCGCCATTCTCGTCTGATACAACGCCTGTACTCGCCCTTAGATAAAAGGCTGCTCCTAAAGCTCCTCGGATGTCACTCGCTAACTTCTCGGAGGCGGCAAGGAGTGAAAAACAGGCAATGAGAAAGGTCGACACGACCATAATGAGCAGAAAGATACTGATGGCTTTTCCTTTTTTACGGAGCAGATACAGACCTGCCCGCTTTTTATAATCCATTTAGGCTTCATCTCCTTTCTGCTGACAATCATATCTTTTTTTGATTAGTTTTTAGTTAGCATTTGATATGCGTTTCGTTCGTTTTTCCAAACGCAAAGAAACCGCCAGATAACTGACGGCTTCTTTAGAAGATGGCTTAATTTAATTTCAGATAGAACGCAACACCCTTGTCGGTATTCGAAATTTTGTATTCCATTCCGTGTAGGTCAAGAATAGTTTTTACAATGTATAAACCCAGACCGCTTCCGCCTGTGGCTTTGCTGCGGGATTTGTCCGCCCTATAAAACGGCGTAAACATATTTTCCAAATTATCCTTGTCTAAAAATACGCCTGTATTTTCTACAACCAAAATGTGCGTATCCGTGTCATAATCTGCATAAACCTTAGCATCTGCTTTAGAGTGACGGATGGCGTTGCCAATGATGTTGGATAACGCCTTACCGAACAGGTTGCGGTTGACTGACACACTTATATCTTCGGAGATATTCTGAAAAATAGCAATGTCTTTTTCAGTCGCCAAAGGCTGCAACTCTATAACTACTTTACTTACCATATCAGCTAAAGAAAGTGTTTCCAAAGAGCTGCCGATGTTCATTGTTTCCATTTTGGTAATAGATAGTATCTCTTTAACTAAGTATTCAATGTCCTCGGCGGATTTTAGTGCCTGCGGCAGATATTTGTCGTGGTTCTGGTAATCTCCAAAACCTAATATCATATTCTCAAGCTGACCTTTCAAAATAGTCAACGGTGTTTTCAGCTCGTGGGAAACAGCAGCAAAGAAATTCCTATGCTGTTCCTCCAACCTTTGAAATTTCTTAACATCTTTGGTTAGCTGCTGATTTGCCGTTTCCAATTCTTCCATTGTACTTTGCAGCCTTGCCGCCATTGTATTCAGACTGGAAGAAAGTACGCCGATTTCGTCCCCTCTGTCTGTATCACATCTCCAAGTCATATCAAGCTTGGTCATTCGCTTGGAAATCTGACTGATTTTTGCAATCGGTACAACAATCACTCGGCTGCAAATCAAAGCACTTAGGGCAGATAGAAGCAGAATGACCGTCAATACTAACGGAATAAAGCGGAGCAGCAGACTGAACAGTTCACTTGCCGTTTTGGAAAGAGAAATAACAGAAAGCGTATAGCTTGCTTTATCTTCTGCAAAGGTCACATCAGTTGTATAGGTCTGTGCCGTTGACAGGTCATCAGCAATGGTTTCAAAGTCCCCGAAAGTAACGCTGTTCTTTTCGTTTCCTAACATCGCCACGGCGTTGTTCTCAATGCAGAAATTTGTAATCAGCGTCGTCCCTTCCTCATAGCTTTTGTTTTCCAGAGCAGAGAATAACGCTCCTGCATTGTTCTCAAACTGTTTGCTGCCTGTGAGTTGATAACTTTGTGGCACAAATACAAGGACGATGCCGTATATCAAAACGCTGCACAAAGTCAATGCGGTAAAGACCCAAAGGAACACTTTTGTACTTAGAGAGTTACTAATTTTCTTTCGCAACTTTATATCCCACCCCTCTGACCGTTTCAATATAATCTACACCTAACTTTTTCCTCAGATTCATAATGTGGAAGTTGACACTTTTTTCCTCGCCGATAAACTCATATCCCCAGACAAGATTGAGCAGCTCATCTCTTGTGAATACTCGCCCTTGATTTTTAAGGAACAACAGTAAAATATCAAACTCGGATTGCGTGAGAATGACCTCCGCACCTGATACAAGGACTTGTCTTTGCTTTGCACTTATCTGAAGTTCTTTGTATCGAATGGTGTCTGTATCCATATCCGCTGTTTCCGTTCTTCTAAATAATGCTTCCACACGCTTTAGTACCAATTTAATCGAAAATGGCTTCGTAATATAGTCATCTGCCAACAAATCAAACCCCTTTATCTGGTCGTCCTCTGTATCAAGGGCAGTCAAAAGGATAATAGGAGTCTGGGCTTCTTGTCGTATCATTTCGCAAACAGCATATCCATTGATTTTCGGCAGCATAATATCCAAAAGGACAAGATCTATGTGGTGGGAATGAAAAGCATTGATACCCTCCAGACCATCCGAAGCGGTTACAACTTCATAACCGCAGGTTCTAAGCGGCTCGGCTAAGATGTTTTGTATTGCGATTTCATCTTCAATAATCAGTATTGTCTTTGGCATATCTTAAACCTCCAATCTGATTATACTAAGGCTTGGTTAGTTTTTGATTAGTTTTTCTGATTTTCTTCGCTTATCAGCAGGCTTTTTGGCATCTTTAGGAATCAGCCATACTCGATTAATATTCAAAACACCCTCAATACGATTTTCTTTGCATAACCGTTGCACCCATCTAAGTGATACATTCCACTTTTCAGCGACTTCCTGTGCCGTCATATATTCAAACATAACTGACCTCCTAAAATCGTACTGTATTTATTATAGAACGTTTAAACGAACTATATCAAGTGTGCAAATATAAACTTTCATCTCTTGCAGCAGGATATTTCGTATCCTTATTATGAGAGATTTCACGCCGATGGGACAGGCTATCAAGAAAGCCCGTGAAGCCAGAGGAATGACAAGAGAGGAGCTTTCTGGGATAATCGGATATGCTCCCAGACACATTCACTCTATCGAAAATGTGGGGCACTATCCGAGCATCAAGCTGTTTATCCAGCTTATTACGATGTTCGATGTGTCGGTTGACGAGTACATATTGATATTCAAAGGTGTAAATAAGCGAAAAAATAAGCGTACCACTATTTCTAATGATACGCTTATCCTAATTCAGTTCTTAATCAAGGTCGATATATACCGTTACGGTAGTTTATCTCCATTGATTTTTCCTTACATACTGTCCGTTAGCCTTTCGGTAAGCTGCCGCCTGCTCGAAAGATAGCGGTAATTCAAAGGAAAGAGGACTCTTTTTTACTTACTCTTGATAGCCGCCTGTGCTGCTGCCAGACGGGCAATGGGCACACGGTAGGGAGAGCAGGAAACATAGGTAAGGCCTACGTTGTGGCAGAACTCAATAGTGGTGGGATCGCCGCCATGCTCGCCGCAGATGCCCAGGATGATATCCTTGCGCACAGCCTTGCCCTTTTCAGCAGCCAGCTTCACCAACTGCCCCACACCCTCCTGGTCGAGGCGGGCAAAGGGATCGTTCTCATAGATCTTGTTCTCATAGTAAGAGGTCAGGAACTTGCCAGCGTCGTCACGGCTGAAGCCGAAAGTCATCTGGGTCAGGTCATTGGTGCCGAAGCTGAAGAACTCAGCCTCCTCTGCGATCTTATCGGCTGTGAGGGCGGCGCGGGGGATCTCGATCATGGTGCCAACCTTGTACTTCATGTCAACGCCAGCCTCAGCAATGATCTTGTCCGCAGTCTCCACCACAGTCTTTTTAACAAACTTAAGCTCCTTCACCTCGCCTACCAGCGGGATCATGATTTCAGGCACCACGTTCCAGTCGGGATGGGCCTTGTTCACGTTGATGGCAGCCTTGATAACGGCTTCGGTCTGCATTTCCGCGATTTCGGGATAGGTGACAGCCAGACGGCAGCCGCGATGGCCCATCATGGGGTTGAACTCGTGGAGGCCGGAGATAATGGCCTTGATATCCTCAACGCTCTTGCCCTGGGTCTGGGCCAGCAACTCGATGTCCTTCTCCTCAGTGGGAACGAACTCGTGCAGAGGGGGATCCAGGAAGCGGATGTTCACGTGCTTGCCCTCGAGAGCCTCATACAGCTTCTCGAAGTCGCCCTGCTGCATAGGCTCCAGCTTAGCCAGAGCGGCCTTGCGCTGCTCTACCGTGTCAGAGCAGATCATCTCGCGGATAGCAGCGATGCGGTCAGGCTCAAAGAACATGTGCTCGGTACGGCACAGGCCGATGCCCTCAGCGCCAAAGGCCACAGCCTGCTTGGCATCGGTGGGGGTGTCCGCATTGGTGCGCACCTGGAGGGTGCGGTACTTGTCGGACAGCTCCATGATACGGCCAAAGTAGCCGCCCTCAGTGGAGGCGGGCACAGTGGGAATGGCTTCGCCATAGATGTTGCCGGTGGTGCCGTCCAGGGAGATATAGTCGCCCTCTACATAGGTGCGGCCATTCAGCTCGAACTTCTTATTGGCTTCATCCATCTTGATAGCGCCGCATCCGGAAACGCAGCAGGTGCCCATGCCGCGGGCCACAACAGCAGCGTGGCTGGTCATACCGCCGCGCACAGTGAGGATGCCCTGGGAGTAATGCATGCCCTCAATGTCCTCGGGGGAAGTCTCCAGGCGCACCAGCACAACCTTCTCGCCGGCTTTGCCCTGTTCCACAGCGTCCTCAGCGGTAAAGACGATCTTGCCGCAGGCAGCGCCAGGAGAGGCAGCCAGAGCAGTGGCCACAGGTGTGGCGGCCTTCAGGGCCTTGGGGTCAAACTGGGGATGGAGCAAAGCGTCCAGCGCCTTGGCTTCCAGCATCAGCAGGGCCTCTTCCTCTGTCTTCATGCCTTCGTCAATGAGGTCGCAGGCAATCTTGATAGCGGCGGCTGCGGTGCGCTTGCCGTTACGGGTCTGGAGCATAAAGAGCTTCTCGTGCTCTACGGTGAACTCCATGTCCTGCATGTCATGGTAGTGGTTCTCCAGGGTCTTGCAAACCTCCTGGAACTGCTTGAAGGCAGCGGGGAACTTCTCTTCCATCTGGGCAATGGGCATGGGGGTACGCACGCCAGCCACCACGTCTTCGCCCTGGGCATTGGTGAGGAACTCGCCCATGAGCTTCTTCTCGCCGGTGGCGGGGTCGCGGGTAAAGGCCACGCCTGTGCCGCAGTCGTCGCCCATGTTGCCAAAGGCCATCATCTGGACGTTAACGGCAGTGCCCCAGGAATAGGGGATTTCGTTCTGCATACGGTAGTAGTTGGCGCGGGGGTTGTCCCAGGAGCGGAACACAGCCTTCACAGCGCCCATAAGCTGCTCTTTGGGGTCGGCGGGGAAGTCGGCGCCAATCTTCGCCTTATACTCAGCCTTAAACTGGTTTGCCAGCTCCTTCAGATCCTCAGCGGTCAGCTCGGTATCCTGGGTGACGCCCTTCTTTTCCTTCATCTCGTCGATGAGTTCCTCGAAGTACTTCTTGCCCACTTCCATAACCACGTCGGAATACATCTGGATAAAGCGGCGGTAGCAGTCATAGGCCCACCGGGGATTGCCGGAAGCCTTGGCCATATACTCCACAACTTCCTCGTTAAGGCCCAGGTTCAAAATGGTGTCCATCATGCCGGGCATGGAAGCGCGGGCGCCGGAACGGACGGAAACCAGCAGGGGGTTCTCCTTATCACCGAACTTCTTGCCGGTGATTTCCTCCATCTTGCCCACATACTCCATGATTTCGGCCTGGATATCGTCATTAATCTTCCTGCCGTCCTCGTAATACTGAGTGCAGGCTTCGGTGCTGATGGTGAAGCCCTGGGGCACAGGCAGGCCCAGCTTGGTCATTTCCGCCAGGTTTGCGCCCTTGCCGCCAAGGAGCTCCCTCATGGAGCCGTCGCCTTCGCTGAACAGATACACATACTTGTGGCTCATTGGTATCAACCTCCATAATAATGTTCAACCGGACGTAAACCTCCGGGTGACAGCAATGCTAACCGTTTGGGCAGGACAACAAAGCCTGTCCTTACGGGCTGCTATCAGAATTATACCAAACAATCGCTGAAATTGCCAGTATAAATTGGGAAGATTTTGAAATATTTTTCTTTTTGGGCAGAAGTTTGGGGCGGTTTTCAAAAAAATGCGTCTATGCCCTGCTGCTGGAAAGCCTGCCGGTATGTTTCCAATTCCTCCGGGTGCAGGGCAGGCACGTCCTTATAGGCATAGTCCCGGCCCAGAAGGACATATTTCTGCTCCCCCAACTGATGGAAAGGCAGAAGCTGTACCCTTTTGGCCCCCGCTTCCAACAGACGGCGGCAGAAGCCAGCCGCATCAGAAAGGCTGTCATTATAGCCAGGGATAACGGGGATGCGGGGCAGCACCTCTTTCCCGGCGGCAATGGCCCATCGGAGGTTTTCCAGAATCAGGCGGTTGTCCACCCCTGTACCCTCCCGGTGCCGGGGGCTGTCCCAATGTTTCATGTCGTAAAGGAAATAGTCTGTCTCTCCTGCTACGGACTGGAACGCCTTGGGATCTGCAAAGCCGGTGGTTTCCAGGGCCGTATGGATGCCCTTCTGTCGGAGGGCCTGCAGCAGGGCCAGGGCGAAATCAGGCCACAATAAAGCTTCCCCGCCGGACAGGGTGACGCCCCCGCCGCTTTCCTCATAGAAGGGCTTGTCCTGCAGGCAGGCTTCCAGCACCTCCTTTAGGCAGGCGCGCCGCCCACCCAGATCCTGGCCTGTCCCCAGCGCCCGTTCCTGACTTTCGGGATTGGCGCACCAGCGGCAGCGCAAAGGGCATCCCTTGAAAAAGACTACGGTGCGGATGCCTGGGCCATCGTGCAGGCTGAACTTTTGTATGTTGCAGATGTTGGCTTCCATGTGTTTCCTCCTGCCACAGGCTGTTTCTTCCTGCTTTTTGCCTGTTGGGCCGTATTCTCTTTTTTCAGCTTACCACAGCTTTTGGAAAAAGGCAATATCTGAAAGCAAAAAAGTTACGAATGAAACAAAGTGATGTATGTCCTATGCAGAGGAGATACCCGCGCCTGGTTTTGGCAAACTTTGCACAGCCCAGGGGCGGGACACTCCCCTTACTCACGCCCGTCTCATAAAAAGTGGCATAATAATGCAGGGTGATAAAAATGGAAGAAATCCGGGCCAGGATACCAGGATGTCAGAAATAGAATACAAGCGGCATCCAAGTTATATAAAATATACGCTGGCGGACATATTTATTATCGTAATGTGCGTTGCGAGTAGGGAGTGCCCAAAATAAAGATAATATGAATAATGAGGAAATATGAGAAAGAGAACAGAAGAGGCATGGAAAAATGCCCAAAATGTGGAAAGACAGAAAATCAGGTCAAGGCCGGGTACAACAGATCGGGGACGAGGCGCTGCAAGTGTAAGGAGTGCGGCATATATTACACGATAGACCCGAAGCGTCACGCGTATCCGGAAGATATCAGAAAACTGGCGATCAAAATGTACTACGGTGGGGCCAGCGGCCGCAGCGTGGGAAAAATACTGGAAATGAACAAGCCCAATGTAGCAAATTAGATAAAAAGAGCGCGAAAAATGATGTAGAAAAGCACAAAACTCCCTGCCCGTCTGAGACGGTGGAGCTGGATGAGCTGTACTGGTTTCTGGAACGCAAGCCCCGCACGGAAACGCGGGAAAACATCTATATCATGACGATGGTGAGCAGGGAGCCGCGACAAATTGTAGGTCATATGGTGAGTACGGACAAATCTTCCCGAACAATCCAGCGGATGGTGGACGCAGCCCTTGAAGCGAAGAGATACTGCACGGATGGGTCTAGCGGCTATCTGGACGTGATCTTCCCTGGAAAGCACATCTTCAATGTCCATAACAAAAGTGACACCTTCACCGTGGAAGGTGCCACTGCTGACCTGCGGCATTATATCCCCACTCTGGCACGGCGCAGCAGGTGCTTTCCCAGAAAGCTGGAGAACCTCAGGGCTGCTCTGCGTCTTTTTGTGTGTGCTTACAACCGGTTCGGAGCGGCCAAGGCCCGCTTTCGGATTCTCTACCCGCTCTCCGAACCTCCTTTTTTCTCTTCTCGATTTCTTTTAAGTGTTCGCTTGGACACTCCCCTCCTTCCCTCCTGGTTGAAAAACAGAAGCTTCCATGATAAAATGATCCATAGACAGGCGCTTGCTGGCAGGTTTTCCATCCAGCCCTGCTTTCGCCTGCAATGAAAACAGGAGGGACCTGCCCGGCTTCAAAGCATGCGGGCCTCCCCCACAGGAGACAAACCTATGGAAAAAAATTCCACTCAGTATACTACAGACGCCGCCGCTCTCGCAAGGCTGCACAAGATAAAAATGTTTGTGCTGGATATGGACGGCACCATCTATCTGGGAGACAGGCTCTTCCCCTTTACAAAAGGCTTTTTAGAAAGAGTGCGGCAAAAAGGCGGGGATTTCTGCTTTTTCACCAACAACAGCTCCAAAAACCGGGAGGCCTATTTGCAAAAGCTTTCCAGCATGGGCATCCATATCCCCCCGGAAAAAATGCTCATTTCCAATGATGTAATCCTCCGCTGGCTGCAAAAGCATCACCCTGGGGAAAGCTGCTATGTAGTAGGTACGCCGGCTTTGCGGGAGGATTTTGCCCAGGCAGGCATTCCCCAGCAGAAGGAGGCAGAGTATGTGGTGCTGGGCTTTGACACCACGCTGACCTATGAAAAGCTGTGCATTGCCTGCGATTTGGTGCGGGCAGGCAAACCTATATATGGGGTGAATCCAGATTTAAACTGCCCAGTGGAAGGGGGCTTTATCCCAGACTGCGGTTCTATGGCAGCGCTTATCAAGGCCTCCACCGGGGTGCAGTGCGAGTTTTTCGGAAAGCCCTCCCCCCACACCCTGGACTATATGCTCTCCCAAACAGGCTGCAAGCCAGAGGAAATGGCCGTAGTGGGCGACAGGCTGTACACAGACATTGCTGTGGCAGCAGGGACAGCGGTTTCCTCCATTCTGGTGATGAGCGGGGAAACCACCCCGGAAATGCTCTCCCAAAGCGAAGTGCAGCCTGACTTTGTGTTTGCCGATTTAGGGCAGCTTGCCCAGTGCCTGTAAGCAGAAGCCTTGTCTCCCCTGCTCTTTGGAGCCAGTCCCATCCGCCTATTACAAACAAGGGGTTGACAAAAAAGTGCGGCGAAACTCTGAGTGGAATGCCGCTTTCTATGATCCGGAAAATGGGGGAGCTCCCAGAACAATACGTCAGGCAGCACGGCTGGAACCTCTGGCACATGAACGCGCTCTTTGACCTGGAGAAATGAAACTGGAATTACCTGATCCGTATTCGGGACAAGGCTCGGGGCATTGCATACGGTATGCCTCTGCCTGACCAGCCGGAGTTCGGCATTCCCCTCAAACTCACCCTGGGCCGGCTGACGCCGTGGCCTCGACGCCCAATAGCAAACCCTTCCGGCCCTTCTGTTAGATAAATCCGTTCCCAGTCTTGCACCCGCTTATGGCGGATCCCAAATCTCTCTGCCGTTTCCCAATAACTGGGCTTTTCTTTTTGCATCGTTTCCACCACCAGTTTTTTGAATCCCGGTGTGTATTTCTTATTTGGAACCCCTTTGGGCATTATAAATCACCCCAGGCTTTCTTTTATTTGAGCAAATCCCGTATTACCTCTGCCGCCAGCAGCAGCCCCGCCATAGCGGGGGCATAGGAGATACTGCCAGGGGCAGGGCGGGCGGCTGTGCCCTTTGCCTCACAGGGGGCTAAGGAAGGAAGGGGCGGCTCTGTGGAATACACCACTTTTACTTTTTGGATGCCCAGCTTTTTTAGTTCCCGGCGCATTACCCGGGCCAGGGGGCACACAGAGGTTTTCTCCATATCCGCCACCTGGAAGGCTGAAGCGTCCAGCTTGTTGCCCGCGCCCATGCAGGAGATGACCGGCACCCCCGCCTGCTTGCAGCAGCGGATGAGGGCTACCTTGGCGGACACAGTATCGATGGCGTCGCACACATAGCTGTACTGGGAAAAGTCAAACTGCGCCGCTGTATCCTCTGAAAAAAATAGGGGGATAGCCTCTGCCCGGCATTGGGGGTTGATGTCCAGCACCCTCTCTTTTGCCGCCTGGGCCTTGGGTTTTCCCAGGGTGCTTTCCAGGGCCAGTATCTGCCGGTTGCAGTTTGTCAGGCTTACGTCATCGTTGTCGATGATATCCAAGGCCCCCACTCCGGCCCGGGCCAGGGCCTCTATCACATAGCCCCCCACGCCTCCGGCCCCGAACACTGCCACATGGGCCTGTTCCAGTTTTTCCAGGCCCTCCCGGCCTATAAGCTGTTCTTCCCGGCTAAACCTGTCCATGGGATTCTCCCTCCTTTTTCTGGGCGCTGGCAGCGCACAAGCCATACACCTCCCTGGCTCCAGCGGCATAAAGCGCCTGGGCGCACTGGCACAGAGTGGACCCTGTGGTGACGATATCATCCACCAGCAGCAAAGCTTTCCCCGCTGCCTGGGGCTTTGCCCGGTATCCGCCCGCTTTGGCGTTTTCCAGCCGCTGCGCCCGGCCCAACTGGTGCTGGCGGCGGGTATCCTGAGTTTTTTCCAGCAAGGGGAGCAAAGGCAGCCCCAAGGCCCTTGCCAGGCTTTTGGCCAGCAGCCTGCTTTGGTCATACCCCCGCTCCTTCCGCCTTTCCCTGGAAAGGGGCGCAAAGGAAACCCCATCGAAGGAAACGGGGAATTCCAGCGCCCTGCCTGCCATAAGCCTCCCTAGCTGTCCGGCAAGCCCCCGCTCCCCTCGGAACTTATATCGGTGCAGGGTTTCCCGGAAGCCGCCCCGGTAGTAGAGGGGCGCGGCAGCCGTCAGGGTTTTCCTGACCCCTTCCAGGGGGAACTGCCGCAGGGGCGGCGCTTCCGCCAAAGGCGCGCAGTCCTTGCACAGCAGTCCCTTAGGCGGCAGCACCCTGCCGCAGCAAAGGCACCGGGCCGGGAAAAACAGCGCCAAAAGCCGCTCTCCCAAGGACGGGGGAAAAGCCTGCCTCACAGGGCCGTGAGGAACCGGCGGAAGGCTTCATGGCCCTCCTCTGTGTCCTTAAACACCCCGGCGTTGCCCAAAATCTTCTGGAAAATATCCCCCACGCTGTGCTCCACTGCTTCCCGGGCATTCTCCCTGCCTGCGCCCTGGCTGCGCAGATCCTCAAACCAGGCCCTGTGCTTTTCCATTTCCGGCCGGGCCAGTATTTCCGGCGCCTTTTCCGAGCTTTCCAAGGCTTCCTTTAATAATTCTGTCTCCAGAAGCAGCCGGGGGGGCAGGATGGCAAGGCCCATCACCTCGATCAGCCCGATATTCTCCTTCTTCACGTGATGGTACTGGCTGTGGGGATGGAACAGCCCCAGGGGGTGCTCCTCTGTGGTGCGGTTGTTGCGCAGGACTAAGTCCAGTTCGAAAGCTTCCCCCCTGCGCCTTGCAATGGGGGTGATGGTGTTGTGGGGGGTGTCCCCGGAAAAGGCCAGAATTCCCACGCTTTCGTCAGAATATCCACGCCACTTTGCCAGCACCCTGTCTGCCAGCTCCACAAGCGCTTCCTTGTCCCCTGCTTTCAGCCGCAGGACGGACATGGGCCAATGGACAATGCCTGCCTCCACCTGGGGAAATCCTGGGATGGAAACTGTTTCCCGCAAGGGAGCCTTTGCCATGGGGAACTGGAAATTGCCCCCCTGGAAATGGTCGTGGGACAGGATGGAGCCGCCTACAATGGGCAGGTCGGCATTGGATCCCAAAAAGTAGTGGGGCAGAAACTCCACAAAGCCCAACAGCCGCCGGAAGGTGTCCTTATGGATTTTCATAGGGCGGTGCTCCCCGCTGAACACAATGCAGTGCTCGTTGTAGTATACATAGGGGGAATACTGCAAAAACCACTCCTCCCCGCACAGGGACAGGGGGATAAGCCGGTGGCTGCCCCGGGCGGCCTGGTTGAGGCTGCCCCTATAGCCCTCGTTCTCCCGGCACAGGGCGCACTTGGGATAGCCGGACTGGGGGGCGTTTTTCGCCGCCGCAATGGCCTTGGGATCCTTCTCCGGCTTCGACAGGTTGATGGTGATGACCATATCCCCATATGGGGTGGGGGCGCGCCAGCTTTTATCCTTTTTCACCCGGTCGGTGCGGATGTAATTGGTGGCCCGGCTCAGCCCGTAATAGTAGTCTGTGGCGGCCTTTTTGTCTTTTTCATAAAGACTGTAAAACTCTTTCATGATTTCCGAGGGCCGGGGGGTGAGGCAGGCCATGATTTCCGTATCGAACAAGTCCCGCCCGTCCTGGGTGTCCGGCTGGATTTTCCCCTCCCCCGCCGCCCAATCACACAATGCCTTTAAAGGCTCTGCCGGGCTTTCCAGCTCCTCTTTCACTTCGCAAAAGGCAAATTCCCCTGCCCCCAGCAAAGCCAGTATCCTGTTTGCGCAATAAAACATATCCTCTTTTTGCAGCAGGCCCTTTTGAAGCCCATACCCTATCAGCCTGCTGATTTCCCTGCTTATGTCTGCCCCCATCACGCTGACCCTCCTTTTATCCGTTTTCCTGTTCCTGCCCCATGCGCGCCCGCACTAGGGAGACAAGCTTCTCTACAGATTCCTGGAAGCTTATGCCGCTGGTATCCAGCAGCACAGAATCCGCCGCAGGCTTTAAGGGCGCCGTTTCCCGGGTGGAATCCTGAAAGTCCCGCTGGCGTATGTCCTGGAGGATTGCCGCAAAGTCTGCCGCCTGCCCGCCTTCCTCCATCTGCCGTACCCGCCGCCTGGCCCGCTCCTCTGGGGAAGCGGTGAGGAATACTTTCAGGGGTGCATGGGGCAGCACCACAGTGCCGATGTCCCTGCCGTCCATAAGCACGTTGTGCTCTTTTGCAAGGCCGCGCTGCAGCCCCAGCAAAAAAACCCGCACCGCCGGGACAGCCGCCACAGCAGAGGCTCCCATGGAAACCTCCGGCGTGCGGATGCGCCCGGTCACGTCCTCCCCGTTACAAAATACCTTCTGTCCCTCCGGGGCATAGGCCAGCCGGATGTCCAGCCCCGGCAGGGCGGCCTCTGCCGCCGCTGAATCGCCGGGATTTTGGCCTTTTTCCAGCAGGTGCAGGGCGATGGTGCGGTACAGCGCCCCTGTGTCCACATAAACAAAGCCCAGCTCCTTTGCCGCCGCTTTCGCCACACTGGACTTCCCAGCCCCGGCAGGGCCATCTATCGCAACTGCAAACATAGGCTGAAACCCTCCTTCTTCCGCGATGCCTGTTTATCCCGCCCGGCTTCATATTCCTCCCGCAGCAGGCGGTATTCCACCCGAGACTTCATTTTCCCGTCGTGCCACTCCCAATCGGGCCTGCAGGCCTCCTGTATCATGCCGCATTTCTGCATAATGCGCTCTGATCCGCAGTTCTCCGCCAGGCACCCTGTGTTCATGCGGTAAACGCCGTCCTTCTGGAACGCGAAGTCCAGCACAGCCCCAAATGCCTCGCTGCCGTAGCCCTGCCCCCAGAATTCCGGCAGGTAAAAATATCCCGCATGGCATATTTTCCCCACAGGCGTGCGCGCTATCACCGTGTAGCCCGCGCTGCCAATCTGGGCGCCGTCCTTTAGCTCCACCCGCAGGAAATAGAACCTGCGCTCCGGAGAGGCCGCGTCCGCCAGCACCCGGGCAAAATCTTCACAGGCTTCCTCCCGGCTGTGAACCATGATGTCCTGCAGATAATACATGGTTCTGCTGTGGGTTTTTAAAAAGAAATAAGCTTCCCCGTCAGCCGGGGTGTAATCCCGCAAAACCAGCCGCTTTGTTTCCAAGCGTATCATGTGCGCTTCCTCCCTTCCAGAAAAGTATCTATCCGCCTGATGTCTGCCCAGTCTTTCTCCCGGCCCAAAGCTTCTTTCTGTTTCCGGATGCTCAGAAGGCTTGCCGCCGGCAGGCCTTCAACCTGTATCACTTCGTCTGTCTCCCAGTTTTCCAGCACCTCTATCTGCCCGCTGTAGGCAAATATCCTAGTATTCCCTAAGGGGCTGCGGCGGAAAGCCACGCCCTTTGCCTCCAAGCGATCAGCCAGTTCTGTTGTGCAGACAAGGTCGATATCCCGCGTCTGCTCCTTTATGCCGTACAGCACCAGCGCCGCCCCAGAGGCAAGCCAGCAATCCTCCCCCAGAAAGGGCGCGCCCTTTAAAATTTCCAGGATATCTTCCCTGCCCAGCATGCCTTTTTCCATACGTTCTCCCTCCTTGGGTTTCTTCCGCGCCCCCCGCCTAAGCGTGCAGCCCTGCCAGCCGCCCGGTGGCAAAGGCTATCTGGAGGTTGAAGCCCCCGGTGGGGGCGTCGCAGTCCAGCATTTCCCCGGCAATAAACAGCCCCCTGCACAGCTTTGACTCCATGGAGCGGGGATCGATCTCCTTAAGGTTTACGCCTCCCGCTGTTACAATGGCCTCGGCAAGGGGCCGGGTACCTTGTATCTCCAGGGTGAAATCCTTCAAAAGCCTGCCTAATCCCCGGCGCTGCTCTTTCGTAACAGAATGGCAGCGGGTGTCAGGCCCAATGCCGCTGCGCTCTATGACAACGGGAATAAGCTTTTGGGGCAGGAGGCTGTCTAAAGCGTTTGCGTATATGCGGTTTTTCTGCCCCTCCAGCTCCCGGAGCAGCCGGGCATCCAACTGGGCCTCGTCCAGGGCTGGCTTTAAGTCGATGTGTACCGTATATTTCCCCGGCTCCATGGGCCGCATATAGGCAGAGGCGCTTAGGACAGTCGGCCCGGAAAGGCCGAAGTGGGTGAACAGCAGCTCGCCAAAATCCTCATATACCGGCTTCTTTTTCCCTTTTTCCGTCACCCGCAGGCCGCAGTTTCGCAGGGAAAGGCCCATCAGGCGGCTGCACCACTGCCCTTTTTCCACCAAAGGCACCAGGGAAGGCCCTATGGGCATAATGGTGTGCCCGGCAGCTTCTGCCAGCTTATAGCCTGTGCCGTCAGAGCCTGTGCCGGGATAGGAAGCGCCGCCGCAGGCCAGCACCAGGCTGTTGCAGGCATACCGCCTGCCCTGCCCTGTTTCCACGCCTGCGGCGCGGCCCTCAGACAGCGCCAGCCCTATAGCCTCCTCCTGGAGCACCTGCACCCCCTGGCTTTCGCAGAAGCGGGCCAGGGCCTCCGCAATGTCGTGGGCGCTGTCCGACTGGGGGAACACCCTGCGGCCCCGCTCTGTTTTCAAGGGCACGCCTAGGCCCTCAAAAAAAGCCATTACATCCTGGGGGCCGAACTGGGCCATGGCCCCCCGCAGAAACTTTGCCCCCCGCACAGCGGCGGCAGCGGCTTCCTCCGGGGCGCAGTTATTTGTCACGTTGCAGCGGCCCTTGCCGGTAATGCGCAGCTTGCGTCCCACCTGCCTGTTTTTTTCAAACAGCGCCACCCGCTTTCCCTGGCCGCCGCACATCCCGGCGGCCATCATTCCCGCAGGCCCGCCGCCTACCACAATTGCGTCAAACTCTCCCTTTATGCCTTTGCTCACGTGTTTTTCTCATCCACCTTTTCATAAACTCCATACTCGTCCCAAATAGATTCAATGCTCCGCAGCGTATCCGCCACCTCCTGGTGCCTGCGGATGGCCACTGCCACAATCAGGGCGTTGATAATGCTTTGGGGGCCTACAAGGGAGTCCACGAAGGAAACCATATCGCTCCTTGCCAGCAGCAGGTGGGCAGCATGTTCCGCTAAGGGGGACAGGGGGCTGTCCGTAATAGCCACAGTGACCATGTGCCGGTCAGAGGCATAGCGCAGGGTTTTTGCCGCCTTTTTTGAATACCGGGGGAAGCTGATGGCAATCACCGCGTCCCCCTCCCCGGCCCGGATAATCTGCTGTAAAATAGTGGCCTCGCTGGTGGCCTCTACCAGATGCACTGTGTCGAAAATCAGCCGCAGATAGTGGGCCAGGAAGGAAGCCAGGGCAAAGGAACTGCCCGCCCCCAGCACATAAACTTTCCTGGCCTTTGCCAGGGCGTCTGCGGCCCGGTTAAAGGCTTCCCGGTCAATATTCTCCCGGGTGCGCTTTAAAATGTCAATATCCTGTTCCAGCACCGCGTCCAGAAGCTTGTCAGGCCCTATGTTCTGGCTGGTCATTTCCAGGCGTTGGACGCTGGTGAGCTTGCTGCGTATCATCTCCTGCATGGCCTGCTGCAGGGCCGGGTATCCGGCATAGCCTATTTCTGTGGCAAAGCGCACCACAGTGGACTCGCTTACCCCCACTGTGGCCCCCAAGCGGGACGCCGTCATAAACGCCACCTTGTCCGGGTGCTCCTGGATATACCGAGCAATGGCCCGCTGGCCTTTGGAAAAAACCGCACTCTTGCTGCGGATCCTTTCAGAAAGCTGACTGTTCATAGTCCCTCCCATTTTGCAAAAAAGAAAATTTCCTCTTCATGCTTCATTCTAAGGCTTTATCCTGCAAAAAGCAAGAGGATTTCCGCCAAATTCTCCTCCCTACGGGATTTTTTTGCAAGCCGCCCAGCCTGTTTGCCCAGACACGCCTGCTGGTGCGCCCTGGCGGCTTCCGGTGCCTCCGGCGGCTTAAGGGGTTTTTTGAGGAAAAACCCTTAGGGCTTGTTTGAAAATAGAGGAAATGACGAATTTTTGATTCAGAAGTGGTCAGATTCCAGGAAAAAAACGCAAGCCAACCTGCCGGTTGGCGAGGATTTTTGACGCAGAATATGGCCGCTTATGGGCAAAAAGACAGCGTTTTCGATTTTTCAAACAAGACCTAGTAATCCCCAAAACCTTTGCGCAACAAAATATAACTATACCACCCCAATAAAATAACAGTGTATTGACATTAGGTGTAGAATGATATCAGAAGGTGATAGCAATGTTACACAACGAGGCGAGAAGACTACTGGTGCAGGCATACGAAAAGACCCACGACGCGCAGACAGTGGCAAAGTATTTCCAGGTGAGTACAAGCACAGTGTATCGTTTAAGCGGACAAATGAAGAAAACTGGCAGTGTAGAACTTCAAACCAGTCAGCGAGGAAGGAAACCAGCACTGACAGAAGAAGATTTGCAGGATATTGACCAGCTGATCACAGCCCAGCCGGATATCACGATCGACGAGATCATCGAAAAACAGGGACTGTCTGTCAGCAACGAAACGGTGCGAAAGGCCGTGATAGGGCTGGGTTATGTTTACAAAAAGAAGTCCTTTTACGCGGCAGAGCGGGAGCGTGTTCGATGTTGTGGCAGCGAGAGAGGCCTGGAGTGAAATGATAACGCAGTGCGAAGCGGACAAACTGGTATTCCTGGATGAAAGCGGTGTAAATACAGACTTGAGCCGCCGCTATGGGCGGGCCATTGGAGGGGAGCGGTCAGTAGACAAGACTCCCCTGAATACACCTGCCAATACCACGATTCTTTCCTCCGTAAGACGCAATGGTGAGACTGCTTATACGATTTACAGGGGTGGAACGACCCGTGAAAAATTTCTGGACTATCTCAAAAACACGCTCATTCCCACGCTGCACGAAGGGGATATTGTCATCATGGATAATATGCGCACGCATCATGTCAAAGAGGTCCAAACGCTTTTGCAGTCGAGCCTACTCCACCGAAAGAATCAAGCACCTTCATTCCTTTTTTCCCGAAAAGAAAACAAAGAATTGGAGGATAGGAAATATGAAAATTTATAACAAGAAAGGATTCATTACACCTCTTGCGAAAATAAAAATAGAGCGATAAAATAGAAGCATGAAATACGAAAAGCTAGCGGAATATTCAAACACAAAATTTGGGAGAATTACCGGGGTAAAGCGAGTAACATTTGACAAGATGGTAGAAATTCTGCAAAAAGGATATGCGGAAAAGCACCGGCGCCGTGGGAGGACGCCAAAGCTGAGCATAGAGGATCTGCTGCTGGCCACCCTGGAATATCTGTGGGAATACCGTACCTATGCCCATATAGCGGCCAGTTATGGGATAGCGGAAAGCAATATCTATCGAGGGATCAAGTGGGTCAATGCCATTAAGTTAAGCATTTTGTAAAAAGATAAAGAAACCGGCAAAAAGCCCTTGACAAAATGAGAAAAATATGCGGCGAAGCCCCTTGAAAAATAAAAACTTCAAGGGGCTTATAAAATGAAACAAACCGCAAAAAACTTACGAAAAAAGCTGCTGTCTCAGGTAAGGAAAATGGGAAAGAATCCCCAAATTTACGCCAGCCGGCCGGGACGGGATTTCACCCGCCGCAGGGCGCTGGATTTTGAAAATATCATTTTCTTCTTGCTCACCATGAGCTGTGAAAGCGTGGGCAAAAATCTCATGAAAGCTTTCCGTTTTCAAGAAAAAACACCTTCTGCCTCCGCCTTTGTGCAGCAGCGGAAAAAGCTTTTGCCTAAAGCCTTGGAGGACTTATTTCACAGCTTTTCAAATTCACTTACCCCCGAAAAGAAGTACCGGGGATATCGGCTGCTGGCAGTGGATGGAACGTCCTTGAAATCATCAGCATACCCTGCAGATTTGCTTTCTTATCTGCCCGGAACAGACCGCCAGCACGGTTGGAACAAGCACCTGATAAACGCTCTTTTTGACTTGGAAAACGGCATTTATACAGACTTAATTGTCCAAAAGGAACACGAGAAAAATGAAGGCAAAGCTCTGTGTGAAATGACAGACCGTTCGCGGATTTCAGAGCCGGTTATCCTTTTAGCTGACCGGAACTATGCGTCCCTGAACAACTTGGCGCATCTGGAAAACCGGGGATGGAAATATGTCATCCGCCTGAAGGAAAGGGATTCGGTTTTTGGTGTAAAACTTCCTTGTTTTCCCGAATTTGATATACCCGCAAGCCTCACTTTGGGGCGCCTCACAAAACGAAAACTGGAAACAAGAAATATCCCTGTTCCGGCAGATTATTATAAGCTTACAAGTCAGCGTGTTTTCGATTTCCTGCCTGTAGAAAGCGTTGGCTTTTACCGGCTTTCTTTCCGTATCGTACGCGTAAATTTCTGCAATGGAAAAACGGAAACCTTCCTGACAAATCTGAATAAAAATCAATTTCCGCCCGAAACTTTGAAAGCTCTTTACGCCAAACGCTGGGGCATCGAAACATCTTTCCGCAGCCTGAAATATTCAGTGGCGCTCATTCATCTCCACTCCAAAATTCCAGAACTTATTTTACAGGAGGTTTTTGCTGCTTTCCTGATTTTTAACTTTGCACAGGCAGCAGCCTGGAACGTGAAGCTTTCCTGCCACAACACAAAACAAAAACAGCGCCTCAATTTTTCCGACGCTGTCTTTGCCTGCTGTGCTTTCTTACGGAAACCTTTTCGAGAACTGGAAGGGTTGCTTTACAGGAAACGCTTTCCGGTAAGGCGGGGACGGGCTTTCCAGAGACCTGTTTCCTCGGGTAATCGGATTTCTTGGTTTTATCTTCCGGCACGATAGCGGGGCTCTTTGGGGGCGCTTAACTTAATGGCATTGCCCAGGGGGGGACATTTCTTTATTTGGGGATATTAGAAGATGGATGAATTGAAAAAGCCGACCACCTATTCCATATGGCTTTTCCGCCAGATTGGAAATTGCAAATAAGGAAATAATATTACAATTTTGAAAGCCTTGTAAATAAATTGCGGAAGTCTCAGCATTCTCAAATGAAGGAGGGCTGGGGCTTTTTATTTTTACGCCTGAAACGGCGGCGCTGTATATTCTACAGGTATAACGTCCTCTATTTCGTCGCTGTCCTCCGCTTTCTTCATCAGGTTCAATTCTGTGATTACGAAAACCTCCAGCCGCCCGTTCCTGCTCTCTGACGGCAGCAGCGGCACAACAAAGAACACCCGGCTCAGAAGGAAGCCTTCTCCCTCGAACACATCTTCATTGCATAGCTGACAGCCTAAAATTTCTTCTTCATCCTTCGGTTTCGCCGTGTCTGTGGCCTTATCGTGAAACCAGGCCAGATAACTTTCATATGCTTTGCAGAAAGAATATCCCTTTTGTACGCCCATTCCATAACGCCTCCATGTACTATATTCGCTTCCCGGCCGATTTTGCGGTGCTTTTATATTACCCCGCCGGACAGGAAAAAACAAGCGCCTAAGACGCACAAATTTTCGAGGGAAACTCTGGCCGTCCTGCCAGTTTGACAAACCTGCCTTTCGGCGGGATAATAATAGGGACTACCGGGTTTTCCAGCAGTCCCTATGTTCCTTTAGGCCGTCATATAGTCGTACAGCTTGGCCTTAAGGACAACCAGCTGTGCTTCAGCCGCCTCGGCCAGAGCCTTGTACTTGTCCCGCTCCTCGGCCAGCTGGCCCACCTGAACGGTGCGCTGGGCCAACTGCTCCCCCAGCTCCTGGGCGTGGTCGACCGGGTTCCCGGAGAAGTCGTTCTCGATGTTCTCTTCCGCGATATCGAACACGCCGCGGAAAGCGATGGCGATGTAGCTGTCCGGCCCCAGGTCGGCCACCATAGCTTTGATCTGCTGCAGGACTCCCCGCTCCTGGTCTTTAGTGGCCATTGCGGCCTCGGTTGTGTTTTCAATACACATTTTTAATTTACCTCCTTGTATTTTCCCCAGAGGTTTGGTAGAATAGATTTACCAAGCCTTTCGGGGATTGGTGTGTGAGGGTACTGGGTGTCTTGGAAGGGCGACCAGTATCCTACTTTTTCTTGATGGCCTGATTGACTAACTCTATACCACGGCGCAACGAAGCAACTCGTGTTTCATGAAAATGCTCTGCATTTTCGTCTAACTTTTTGAGCGTATCTGCATCGAGTCTTACGCCGATTTGTGTGGCTTTAGGGTGGTCACTTTTTGGCCTTCCCATTTTGGTGGGCACCGACTCACCTCACTTTTTGATTCCCATTATACATTTTGGGAATCAGAAAGTCAAGTACCATTTTTCCGCGATCGGCAAAATGGTACTTGGTGTGTTCCTGCATCTGACTACTTTTTGACTACCCAGCGGTTGAAAATACCCCATTCCCGCCCGTGCCGGGAGAGTCGAAAAAGCTAGGTTTTATGCGGGTTTTTGTACAAGTGTGTACTGGTTCGGAGTGCTTGACGTGCAGGGGGTCAGCGGTTCAAGTCCGTTAGCGCCCACCATGGGAAACCCGCTTAAACACTAGGTTTAGGCGGGTTTTTGCTATCTCTTTTTGTCCTGATTTGTGGCGAAAAAACTCTGAAATTTGAGGTTAAAATGAGGTTAAACCGCCCGTTTGAGGTTAAATTTGAGGTTAAAAGAGCCTGGCTGTCAGAAAAGAGACAGTCGGGCTCTTACACTTTGCAGAAATCACAAAATGCGTGATTATCTAACGAAAAACTATGTTATCTCCCTTTTTCATGCAAAAGCTTACCATAGCGGTGGTGCCGATTGTCGCCACCGCCGTCTGGGCCACCGTCTTAACGGCCCGGATTCCCGCTGCTTTCCACCATTCCTTTGTCATGATTTTTTCCCTCCTGTGTTTTCTAAAGTTGTTATGCGTACTTCGTGGTTATTCACCTGCCCGGCTACTTCATCAATGCGCTCATGCAGCCGCCCCCGGGCTTGGCGGGTGCTTTCCTGGAAATCCCGGTCAGCGCCCTCCAGCTTGTCCACCCGGGCTGTGATGCTGTCTAAAATCGTGGAGATCTTCGTCAGGTTTGAGCTGACCTTTATCATAGGCCCGGCCACTGTCACGATCAGCCCCACAATGGCGGCAATCACACCCACAACGCCCCATTCAGTCATATGGTTCACCCCCTTTCCTGCAAAATAAATACCCGGCCTTGTTCTTGACAAAGCCGGGGTATATGGTATAATAATGATAAAGAGGGCGCTGTCACATGGCGGTTAGCCCTAGACAATCAACATGAAGTTATGTTGACCGTTCGGGTGCCTGCCGAGCGGTCAACACGCTTTTATGGGTGCTATGTAAGCAAGCAGTATTGCTACCGCCAGCAGTACCAGCACAAAGCGCAGGATTTTCATCCAGCGTCCTTTTCCCATATCGCGCCACCTCCCTTCGTATACTTTCCGAATGGAAAGTATTAATCTCCGGGAAATGTATCACCCCCTTTCAGTCGGGGATGGGCTAACCGCCTTTTATGTATACAGCGTCCTCCGGCGCAAATCTGCGCCTGCCCCTCTTTCGGAGGGGCATTTTTTATTATAGCTGTGCTGTCGGATTTTGTCAATTTATCCTGTGCATATCAGGTTCCTGATTACGTAAAGAAGCAGAGCGGCAGAGATTGCGAAAAAACCACATTTTCTTGATAGGAGCCGCCTTTGGAATCCACAGATCTAAAACCAAAGCAATTATAGGCGGATCGCGTCCGCCACGAAGCAGACGTTGTTATGCCGACCTTCTTTTTGGTTCTGCTTATGTTATCCGGGAAAAGAACCTTATATCTTGGCTGATTTATCCCGCTTAAAGAGCCGTACAGTTCAGTATACGAGGGCGGACAAACCTTTTCTTCTGTAGTTTGGGTGTAGCCGTCACCTGCTGCATTATACGCTTCCTGATTCTTCAGCACGGTCTTTAGCTGTACCCTTATACTTTCAGGGATCAGCGATAAAAGGGTACCATAATAGTATCTACGCAATTCGCTCTTTTCCCATCCGCCGATAGAGCCAGTGCCCAATTGATAGTCTTGAATCTCTCCTCGTGTAGGAGCCTCTTCAATATTTGCTGTAATCAAAATATTACCAGTTCCAGTAATGCGGATATTTCCTTTGGTATTTGTCTCTGCAATGAGATTATAGGCTGCACTCACTGTCAAAGTATCTTCCTTTTGTACATCTACTGTATATCTGGCGTACTTAGAGGAACAGTATTTTTTTGCTATTATCTCTCCATTCACTTCTACAGTAAGATTATTGTAATAACTTGTACTGCTCGAAGTATTATACTCTATCGCTATAGTGCCTGCTTCTTCTGCGATTATTGTCCATGTCGCACGAGCTACAGAGCCTTTATAGAATTTTATCTGCGTTGTCCATAGATTCGCATCACTTCCCGTTCCTGGCGCCCAGGATGGAACATTAGGATAGTCATAGTTTGTAACCAGAGATGAATTATTCATTCCCCTATTAGTCTTAAGCAGTTCAATCCCTACCCAGCTAAGGGGTGCCATGCCGGAACCATCTGCCAGGGCGTCTACATCTTTTCCGGCAATCTGCATGTTGATGATGCCCTCTGTACCCATGTCCAGGGGCTTATAGTTGCCGATCTTGTACTTTTGCTTGTAGGTGCCATCGGCGCAGGCGGCCAGGATATCATCCCAACTGTCCTCAATCTCCTTGACTTCCAGCGGAGAGCCGAACACAGCTATACATTTTGTGGTGCCGGTGATATTGGTGGGTTGGGGGTTCCACCCCTCGAAGGGGTAGTCTGTGGCGGGGCCGTCCGGACTTACGGGCGTGGCCCCGGTATAACTTGCACTCCCCCCATAGGGCACATTCTGTACCGTCTGCAGCAGCGTGGAGCCGTTATAGAACGTCACCGTATACTTTCTTACCGTAGAGGTAAACTTCGCCTCCACGTCCACAGGGGCCGTCACATTGGCATAGCTGCCCTGCCACCCGCTGAAGGTGTAGCTGTACTGGGCCGTGCTGGCCTTTGTGGGCGTGCCGCTGGGTGTCTGGGCGCTCTGCCCGGCTGTGGCCCACTGGGTATCAAAGGCCGCCTCGCCGTTCATAAAGCGCACCCGGTACTGGGTATCGTACTGGGCCACCACGCTCTCGTTTTTGCTTACCGCCTGGGGCAAAGCGCCGAAGTCCCGGAAAGCATAGCGGGTGTCCTCCGTGCCCTCCCGGGCGGGGGCGTCCAGCAGGCCGGATGTGACGGGGTTCGGGGCTGGGCTGCCAGCGCCTACCACGGCCCGGTACAAGAGGGTGTTGTCCCAGTCCACATACCGCACGATGAATTGGGGCTCACCATCCGCCACCACCACAAGCTGGGGGAAGCTGTCGTTTATTTCCGTCAGCAGCTCTGGCGAGATGGAAGCCACCAGCACCCGGCCCGTCACCACAGCGGAGGGCGTGTTCTGCCCGGCGGCGTCCAGGCCGATGCAGCCCTTGAGCTTCGTAATGCTCTCTTGCAGGGATGCTTCGCTTTCTGCTTGCCACTCCACCCCCAGCAGGCGCACACGATTGAGGTTTGCGGCACCCGTGATGATGGCGTCCAGCGGCACATGGGGCATGTTCTCAATGCGCAGGGTGGTGAGATTTTCAAAGCTTGCCATGTCCAATGTCTCAAAGTGCTTGAGTTCCCGCAGGGTCAGGTTGGTAACAGTGCCCGACAGTTCCAGGGTCCGCAGGCGGCCGCCTACGGGCAGATTTACACCCGTTATAGCCGAACCCTTGGCCCTGATCGTCTCCAGCCCCACGCACCCGGAAAGGTCAACGGACATAGACAGGCATACGCAATTCTGGATATCCAGCAGGGAGAGAAGTCCGTTATTGCCCACGTAAAGCTCCGTGAGCCGGGTGTTCTGATAGCCCGCCCCACCATCCCCCAGCTTGAGGCTTTGGAGCTTCCCGGCCATGGAGAAGTTGGCATAGCCCACCTGCAGGGGCGAGAGATCACCAATAGCCGCCAGCCGGTCAGCAGAATAGATATAGACCTCCGTGTCGTTCATGTCCTCCAGGGGGCAGGGGAGGGTGCAGGGCACATTGCGCTTTCCCCGCTGGGTAACCGTGTAGCTGCCGTACTTCACCCGGGGCCATACGTGGCTGTAAGGTGTGACGGTGATATCCCCGACGCGGTAGCAGCGCAGGGTGATGAAACTGCCCTGGGCGTCCCCACACTGGTATTTGCTGTCCCGGTAGCGGAAGCCGTTAAAGAGCCACCAGGCCCGCTGGCTGGCCTTGGAGCCTTGCAGCATGGCAAGGTAGGAGCCGTCGTTATCATGCTCCAAAGGCTCCAGATATTTCTCCCAGGCGTCCTCGTTCCACACGGCCTCGGGCCAGACGGACTGGTGTTCCTCGAAGCTGAATTCGCTCCCGCTGCGCAGGGTGTTGTACATGGCTTTCAGCTCATCGGGGAAAGCGCCCCGTATGTTCTGCCACAGCACGCTTTCCTGGCCGTTGAAGATGTTGGCCCCGTCTAAGTGGTCGGTATCCTCCAGGTCATAATCAAAGACAAGCTGGCCCTCGTTGTTTATGCCCAGGGCCGTGTCGAAGTCGTAAGGGAAGGGGAGCCAGTGCACCCCGTCAAAGGTGGTGGGGAAGAAGTTTTTCGCCCGGCTGTCCACCATCAAGAACACTTCGGTAAAGAGGTAGTAGAACAGCATGGGGGCTTTCACGAAGTGTTCCTCAAACTCACTCTTGAATTTTTCAAGCCGCGCGGCCTTTTCTTCCTCTGTGCTTACCGCTGTCCGGTCCGTAGAGGCCACCCAGGCGCACAGCGCCGCAAGGTTTGTGCAGTCCGTGTTGTGCCAGAATATGATGCAGGGCACGCCGTCAATGCCCACCCGCACCTGGGGGTTATCTTCCTGGGGCGGGGCCTTGTGGGGCACGGTGTCGTTATAGAGCCGCACCAGCTCCACGTTGTTTGCCCCTTCGGAGGACGCCACGTCCGCTTTCATGCAGAAAACGCTTGCGGGCAAGGAGTCCTCCCGGAGCTTATAGGTCATGCCATCCTTTAGGGTGAACTTGAAGTTTTTCTTCTTGTATCCGGCGGAGGACGTGCCCTGCACGTTGATCTGTGCTTGAGCCGTGAAGCGCGCTCCGAAGGGCGAAAGCATAGAGGAACGCCCCGCCGAAGTGGACGCGCGGGAAGACGTGGGACATTGGGAAATGGACACCGTATATTCAAAAAAGAAGAGTTCAAAGAAAACCCTTCTTGTGCTGACCGAACGGAAAAGCCGTCTTCCCATTATGGAGCTAATGCCGGATCGGACGGCTGAAAGCGTGGTTGCCGCCCTTGACCGCATAGAAAGGCGTTTCGGTTCGCGCAATGCCATTAAGTTAAGCATTTTGTAAAAAGATAAAGAAACCGGCAAAAAGCCCTTGACAAAATGAGAAAAATATGCGGCGAAGCCCCTTGAAAAATAAAAACTTCAAGGGGCTTATAAAATGAAACAAACCGCAAAAAACTTACGAAAAAAGCTGCTGTCTCAGGTAAGGAAAATGGGAAAGAATCCCCAAATTTACGCCAGCCGGCCGGGACGGGATTTCACCCGCCGCAGGGCGCTGGATTTTGAAAATATCATTTTCTTCTTGCTCACCATGAGCTGTGAAAGCGTGGGCAAAAATCTCATGAAAGCTTTCCGTTTTCAAGAAAAAACACCTTCTGCCTCCGCCTTTGTGCAGCAGCGGAAAAAGCTTTTGCCTAAAGCCTTGGAGGACTTATTTCACAGCTTTTCAAATTCACTTACCCCCGAAAAGAAGTACCGGGGATATCGGCTGCTGGCAGTGGATGGAACGTCCTTGAAATCATCAGCATACCCTGCAGATTTGCTTTCTTATCTGCCCGGAACAGACCGCCAGCACGGTTGGAACAAGCACCTGATAAACGCTCTTTTTGACTTGGAAAACGGCATTTATACAGACTTAATTGTCCAAAAGGAACACGAGAAAAATGAAGGCAAAGCTCTGTGTGAAATGACAGACCGTTCGCGGATTTCAGAGCCGGTTATCCTTTTAGCTGACCGGAACTATGCGTCCCTGAACAACTTGGCGCATCTGGAAAACCGGGGATGGAAATATGTCATCCGCCTGAAGGAAAGGGATTCGGTTTTTGGTGTAAAACTTCCTTGTTTTCCCGAATTTGATATACCCGCAAGCCTCACTTTGGGGCGCCTCACAAAACGAAAACTGGAAACAAGAAATATCCCTGTTCCGGCAGATTATTATAAGCTTACAAGTCAGCGTGTTTTCGATTTCCTGCCTGTAGAAAGCGTTGGCTTTTACCGGCTTTCTTTCCGTATCGTACGCGTAAATTTCTGCAATGGAAAAACGGAAACCTTCCTGACAAATCTGAATAAAAATCAATTTCCGCCCGAAACTTTGAAAGCTCTTTACGCCAAACGCTGGGGCATCGAAACATCTTTCCGCAGCCTGAAATATTCAGTGGCGCTCATTCATCTCCACTCCAAAATTCCAGAACTTATTTTACAGGAGGTTTTTGCTGCTTTCCTGATTTTTAACTTTGCACAGGCAGCAGCCTGGAACGTGAAGCTTTCCTGCCACAACACAAAACAAAAACAGCGCCTCAATTTTTCCGACGCTGTCTTTGCCTGCTGTGCTTTCTTACGGAAACCTTTTCGAGAACTGGAAGGGTTGCTTTACAGGAAACGCTTTCCGGTAAGGCGGGGACGGGCTTTCCAGAGACCTGTTTCCTCGGGTAATCGGATTTCTTGGTTTTATCTTCCGGCACGATAGCGGGGCTCTTTGGGGGCGCTTAACTTAATGGCATTGTTCGGTTCGCGCCTCTTCCGGTTGATCTTCCGCACGATCACCGTTGACAACGGCGGGGAATTTGCGGACGTGGAACGGCTGGAACGTTCCGTGCTGACAAAGGGCAAGCGCACGAAGATTTACTATTGTCACCCATACAGCAGTTACGAGCGGGGAAGCAATGAGAACGAAAACAAAATGATACGGCGGCACTTCCCGAAGGGAACGGACTTCGGGAAAGTGACCGCCGCAGAAGTCAAACGCGCGGAAAGCTGGATTGCCAACTATCCACGTAAAATTTTAGGTTGGAAAACGTCTGAAATGCTCTTCCGTGAAGCCGTCGCCGCCCTCTGAAAAAAATATTTCAAATTTTTTCGCATTTACTCTTGACATTTTCCAAAAAAGTCTGGATCCTGTTTTATAATTCTTAAAGAAGCCCCTTTTCCCATTGGCAAGCCGTTCCTGGGCAATCCCGGAAGAAGCAAAAAGAATTCGCGCAAACTTCAGCACCTTCTTCGCTCTCAAACAGCCTCTGGGGCAGGCGGGTTCTAAGAACGTGCATAAGGCGGAAAAGCCTGTTTTTCATGGCTTGCTGTGCGGTTTTGGCATCCCATGGCGGATCAAATGGAGGGAAAAAGGCAGCTTGTTAATAAATTCGTAAGAAATTCGTTGCGTCCGTCTTAATTTGTTCACAATATTATAATATCATAGACTAAATACAGTTGCAAGGCCTGTCCGGCAGAGCATGTCCTCTGGGCAGCTTCCGGCAGCCCTTTCCTCTGTTTTATGGAAACAACCCGGCTGGAAAACGGAATTTTTCAGCCGCTCCTAATATTGATATATTGGAAAAGACTCTGAGAGGAGCGAAGGAATATGAAAGCTCTTTCTGTTATCAATTTCGTGGTGGCGGCACTGTTTGTGGCCTGCTGCTGTTACCAGGCGATTTACTGCGCGGTTCGGATTATCCGCCGGCGCAGGGCGGGGACAGAGAAGGAGGCCGGAAGGCTGTGCCGCTATGGCGTGCTGATCTGTGCCCGGAACGAAAGCGCTGTGATAGGCCAGCTTCTGGACAGCATTGCCGGGCAGACTTATCCCGGAGAGCTGGTGGAGGTTTTTGTGGCGGCGGACAACTGCACGGACGATACAGCCCGGATAGCCCGCGCCCATGGGGCCGTGGTGTATGAACGGCAGAATAAGCTCCAGGTGGGAAAGGGCTATGCCCTTCGCTTCCTTCTGGGAAAGATACACGAGGAGCGGGGCCTGGAAAAGTTTGACGGCTTCTTTGTGTTCGATGCGGACAACCTGCTGGATCCCCATTACATAGAAGAAATGAACAAGGTGTTTGCAGACGGGGCCAGGGCAGTCACCAGCTACCGGAACACCAAGAATTTCGGGGACAACTGGATAACAGCTGGCTATGGCTTGTGGTTTTTGCGGGAATCGGAGTACATGAACCGCCCCCGGGATATCCTGGGGGTGTCCTGTGCCGTGTCCGGCACAGGATTCCTCTTTGACCCCCGACTGCTGGAAAAGACAGGGGGCTGGGAGTATTTCCTGCTGACAGAAGATTTGGAGTTTACAGCCGACCTGATTGCCAGGGGGGAAAAGATACGGTACTGCCCTGGCGCCATATTGTATGACGAGCAGCCCCGCAGCTTCAGGCAGTCCATTATCCAGCGTTCCCGCTGGGTGAAGGGCTATCTCCAAGTAGTGGCAAAGCATGGCGGCAGCCTGCTGCGCACCCTGGTAAGCACCGGCAGCTTTGCCTGCTATGACACCTTGATGACCACCATCCCGGCCTGCGTGCTCACCGTATGCAGCTTTGCGGTGAACACAGGGATGTTCGTGCTGGGGATGCTGGGGGCCAGGGAGGAGATGGGGGTTTTCTTCCAGTCTGTGCTTAGCGCCCTGATAAATTCTTATCTGTTAATGTTTGTCATGGGCCTTTTGCCCCTGATTACGGAGTGGCGGAACATTTACTGCTCCAGAGGGAAAAAGATACGGTATGCCTTTACCTATCCCATTTTTGTCTTTACCTTCGGCCTTGCCATGGTGCTGGCTGTGTGCGGGAACATAGAGTGGAAGCCTATCAAGCATACAGTGGCCGTGTCCATTGGGGACATGGGGCCGCGCACCCGGAAGTGAGGCAGGGGATTTTTCCAAAAAAACTGTAAAACCGCTTTATAAATGACGGCTCTTGTGATAAAATGGGAAAGGCAAAGGCCTGCCCCCTCACAGGAGCTGTTCTTTTGTGCGGACAGGCCCGCCTGCCCGAATCCCGGAAGCAAACCCATAAACGCCATTATCTATAGAAAAAGGGAGTGCCAGTATGGTAACAAGAGTATTCGTAGAAAAACGCAAGGGTTTTGACGTAGAGGCCCAGGGGCTGCTTGCCGACCTGCGGCGCAACCTGGGGCTTACAGGCCTTGAGGAGGTGCGCATTCTCAACCGGTATGACGTCTCGGGCCTCAGCCCGGAGGAGTTTTCCGCCGCTGCCCGCACAGTCCTGTCCGAGCCGCCCATGGATAACGTGTATCCCGAGAGCTTCACCCTGCCTTCAGAATACCGGGTGTTTGCCATGGAATACCTGCCCGGGCAGTATGACCAGCGGGCAGACAGCGCTGCCCAGTGCGTGCAGCTTCTCACCCAGGGGGAGCGGCCCCAGGTGCTTTCCGCCAAGGTGATTGGCGTGAAGGGGGAAGTGGACGACGCGGGGTTCTCGAAAATCAAAGCCTATCTTATAAACCCTGTGGAAGCCAGGGAGGCTTCCTTTGAAAAGCCGGATTCCCTGGATCTGAAAGCGGACATGCCCGGGAAGGTAGCCCGGGTGGAGGGCTTCACCCAGTGGGATGAGGCGGAACTGGAAAAATATTTCGGCTCCATGGGCTTTGCCATGACCCTGGAGGACCTTGCCTTCTGCCGGGACTATTTCCGGGACGAGGAGCACAGGGATCCCACGGTTACGGAGCTGCGGGTCATTGACACCTATTGGAGCGACCACTGCCGCCACACCACCTTCCTCACCCGCCTGGAGGAGGTGCAGGTGGAGGAAGGCCCCTTAAAGGAAGCGGTGGAAAAATCCCTGCGGGAATACCTGGAGGTGCGCGGGGAACTGTACGGGCAGACGGATCGGCCCGTTTCCCTGATGGACATGGGCACCATTGGCGGCAAATACCTAAGAAAGCAGGGCCTTGTGCCTGATTTGGACGTAAGCGACGAGATAAACGCCTGCTCCATCGAGACCCCGGTGAAAATCAAAGATAAAGACGGGGAGCGGGTGGAAACCTGGCTTATCCAGTTTAAAAATGAAACCCACAACCACCCCACAGAGATAGAGCCTTTCGGTGGGGCCGCCACCTGCCTGGGCGGCGCCATCCGGGATCCCTTGTCAGGCCGGGCCTATGTATACCAGGCCATGCGGGTGACAGGCTCTGGGGATCCCACCCTGCCCTTCTCTGAAACCCTGCCCGGCAAACTGCCCAGCCGGAAAATTACCACCGGGGCCGCGGCGGGATATTCCTCCTACGGCAACCAGATTGGCCTTGCCACCGGCCAGGTGACAGAGCTGTATGACCCAGGCTATGTGGCAAAGCGGCTGGAAATCGGCGCGGTGGTGGGGGCCTCCCCCAAGGAGAACGTGCGCCGGGAAGAGCCTGCCCCCGGGGATGTTATCGTCCTCTTGGGCGGGGCCACAGGCCGGGACGGCATTGGCGGGGCCACAGGCTCCAGCAAAGCCCACACAGAAAAGTCTGTGGAGGTGTGCGGGGCCGAGGTGCAGAAGGGCAACCCGCCTACAGAGCGGAAGCTCCAGCGGCTTTTCCGGAATAAAGACTGCGCCCGGCTTATCAAGCGCTGCAACGACTTTGGCGCGGGAGGCATGTGCGTGGCCATTGGGGAACTGGCCCCGGGGCTGGAGATAGATTTAGACAAGGTGACAAAAAAATATGAGGGCTTGGACGGCACAGAGCTTGCCATCTCTGAATCCCAGGAGCGCATGGCTGTGGTGCTCTCCCCGGAGGACGTGGGGAAGTTCCAGGCCCTGGCCCATGAGGAGAACCTGGAGGCCACCCCCGTGGCAGCGGTGACAGAGTCCCCCAGGCTGAAAATGGCCTGGCAGGGGGATGGCATTGTAGACCTTTCCCGGGCCTTCCTGGACACAAACGGCGTCACCCAGCGGGCAAAGGCGGCAATCTCCGCCCCCCAAGGCCCCTGCTACCGGGAAGCAGTCCCGGCGGCCTTAGAGGGCAAAGAGGGCTTGGAAGCATTGAAAACCAACATGGCCCGGCTGGAGGTGTGCGGGCAGAAGGGCCTTTCTGAGCGGTTCGACGCCTCCATCGGCGCGGGTACGGTGCTGATGCCCTTTGCCGGGGAAAACCAGCTTACCCCCGAGGAAGCCATGGTGGCAAAGGTACCCCTTTTAGAGGGGGAGACAGACGACTGCACCGCTATGGCCTATGGGTACATCCCCGGCATCGCCAAGTGGTCGCCCTATATGGGCGCGGCCTACGCAGTGGTGGAAAGCCTGTCAAAGCTGTGCGCTGTAGGGGCTGATCCTTTAAAAGCCAGGCTCACCTTCCAGGAATACTTCCCCCGCCTCCACGAGGATCCCAAGCGGTGGGGCCTGCCTGCCGCGGCGCTTTTAGGGGCGCTTTCCGCCCAGCTCCATATGGGCCTGCCTGCCATTGGCGGCAAGGACAGCATGTCCGGCTCCTTTGAAAACCTGGATGTGCCTCCCACCCTGGTAAGCTTTGCCCTTTCCATGACAAAGGCCAGCAGAACCCTGTCTGCCTGCGTGCAGGAGCCGGGAACAAGGCTGGTGCTGCTGCCCCTGCCCGAGGACAAGGACGGTATGCCGGACTGGGAAAAGCTGAAGGCATATTACACCTGCGTACTGCAGCACATGGACTGCGGAGACATCACCGCCTGCGGCGTGGTGCGGGAAGGAGGCGCGGCCGCCTGCTGTATGCGCATGTGCTTTGGCAGCGGCCTGGGTTTCAAGTTTGCGGCTGGATTAAGCCGGGAAGCCCTCTATGCCCCCAAGGCTGGCGCGCTGGTTGCTGCCCTTTCCAGCGAGGCAGAGGTAAAGGATGGCATCCTGCTGGGCAGCACCACTGGCAAAGGCTGCGTGGAACTGGACGGCGGGAAAATGCCCATGGAGGAGCTTGCCGCCATCTGGAACGGCACCCTGGAAAAGGTGTTCCCAAACCTTGCGGAGGAAGTGCCTGTGGCAGCGGACGTGCCCCTGTATGAAAGCCGGGAGAAAAAGCCGGGGCCTGCCATTAAAACAGTTAAGCCCCGGGTGTTTATTCCGGTGTTCCCCGGCACAAACTGTGAGATAGATACGGCCCGGGCCTTCCAGAAGGCAGGGGCTGAGACAGATATCCTGGTGGTGAAAAACCTTTCCCCCCAGGACATTGAGGAAACCATTGCCCGCATGGAAAAGGCTGTAAACGAGGCCCAGATTGTCATGCTGCCCGGGGGCTTCTCCGGCGGCGACGAGCCGGAAGGCTCCGGCAAGTTTATTGCCACCACCTTCCGCAACCCCCGCATTGCCCAGGCTGTCACAGACCTTCTGGAGAAGCGGGACGGCCTGATGCTGGGCATCTGCAACGGCTTCCAGGCTTTAATCAAGCTGGGGCTTGTGCCCTATGGAAAGATTACCGAGCCTAAAGAGGACGATCCCACCCTGACCTTCAACACCCTGGGCCGCCATGTGTCCCGGATGGTATACACCCGGGTGACAAGCGTGAAATCCCCCTGGCTCGCAGGGGCAGCCCCCGGGGATGTATACGCCATTCCTGTGTCCCATGGGGAGGGGCGGTTTGTGGCAGACGAAAAGGCCCTGAAGGCCCTGATTGCAAACGGGCAGATTGCCACCCAGTATGTAGACGCGGGAGGCGCGCCCAGCGGGGACATCCGCTGGAACCCCAACGGCTCAGTGTGCGCCATTGAGGGCATCACCAGCCCCGACGGCAGGATATTCGGCAAAATGGGCCACTCCGAGCGCAAGGGGAGGAATCTCTACAAAAATGTGCCGGGCAAAAAGGATCAGCTTCTCTTCGAGTCCGGCGTGCGGTACTTCCAGTAACCCGCCTGCTGTTCCCTGCCTCCGGCGGCTTAAGAACCTTTTTTCAGGAAAAAGGTTCTTAAGAATCTCCCAAAACCTTCACTTTGGGCGGGGCTGGCCTGCTTTAGGGAAGCATATACTGTCTATATATAGAGAAGGGCCTGCTTTCCACAAGACAATAAGGTATCTTAGTTTTAGGATCAACCCCTTTTTCAAAAGGGGTTGTGGGGGCTTGGGGGCAACGCCCCCAAAGCCTTAAAGGAGAGATAACAAGCATGTTCAATTCCAGAAGCCGTAAATACCGCAATCCTACAGGGGCCGTAGCCGACGGGCAGGGGGTGCATTTCCGCATTACCCTGGATCGTCCCTTAAGCTGCACCTCGGCCCACCTAGTTATACAGCCAGAAGGAGGGGAAGCCCTGGTTTGGGACATGTTCTGGTGCGGGATGAACGGCGAGAACCGGGAGTGGTGGGAGTGCGAGTTTACCCCCGAAAAGCCGGGGTTGTACTTTTACCACTTTGAAATCCACACCTGCCGGGGCATCCTGACCATCTACCGGGGCGAGGGCGGCACAGGGGTGTTCGGCGGCACCAACCAGTGGCAGATGACGGTATACGACCACCGCTTCACCACGCCTTCCTGGCTCTTGGGGGGCATCATGTACCAGATTCTCCCCGACCGCTTTGCCCGTTCGGACAGCCCCAAGGGGGAAATCCCCTATGGCCGTAGCTTCCATACGAACTGGCACGAGCAGCCGGAATGGCGGCCCAACGAGCAGGGGGAGGTTACCAATTCCGACTTTTTCGGCGGGGATTTGCGGGGCATACAGGACGCCCTGCCCTACTTGAAAGAACTAGGCGTCACCTGCCTGTACCTGAACCCCATCTTCGAGTCCCACTCCAACCACCGGTACGATACGGCGGACTACTCGAAAATCGATCCCCTCCTGGGAACAGAGGGGGATTTTAAAGAGCTGTGCCAAAGGGCCAAAGAGCAGGGCATCCGGATTATTCTGGACGGGGTGTTCAGCCATACAGGCAGCGACAGCCTGTATTTCAACAAGTCCGGCCGCTATGGAACAGAGGGCGCGTACCAGTCCCAGGATTCCCCCTATGCCCCCTGGTATTCCTTCTACAAATGGCCTGATGGCTATGACTGCTGGTGGAACTTCAACACCCTGCCAAATGTGCAGGAGACAAACGAAAGTTTTAACGCCTATATCAACGGCTCTGGCGGCATTGTGCCCAAGTGGCTTAGGGCTGGGGCCTCGGGCTGGCGGCTGGACGTAGCCGACGAACTGCCCGACCTGTTTTTAGACAGGCTCGCCGCCGCGGCCAAAGAGGAAAAAGAGGACGCCCTGGTGCTGGGGGAGGTGTGGGAGGACGCTTCCAATAAATCCGCCTATGGCGTGCGCAGGCGGTATCTTTTAGGGGGGCAGTTGGATACAGTGATGAACTACCCCTTCCGGGATGCGGTTCTGGGCTTCATGCTGGGGGCGGATCCCCGGGAATTCAAAGAGATTGTAGAGAATATTGTGGAGAATTACCCGCCCCAGTGCCTGCACCTGCTGATGAACCACCTGGGCACCCACGACACCGAGCGCATCCTCACCATGCTGGGGGGCGAGCCTGCCGGGGGCCGGGGACGGGAGTGGCAGGCGGCCCAGCGCTTGACAGAGGAACAGCGCACCCTGGCCCTCCAGCGGCTGCGGCTTGCCTCCTTGATACAGTACCTGCTGCCTGGGGTGCCCTGCATCTATTATGGGGACGAGGCTGGCGCGGAGGGGTATCGGGATCCCTTCTGCCGCGCGTGCTTCCCCTGGGGCAGGGAGGACAAAGACCTGATAGAATGGTATAAGGGCCTGGGCCGTATGCGTCTGGCCCACAAGGACATCCTGGCCCAGGGGGCTTACCGCACCCTCCGGGCCGAAAACAACCTGCTGGTTTTCGAGCGGTATATTTTCACAGAAACCACCCGGGAAAGCCTGCTGCTGGTGGCAAACCGCAGCGGCAGGCCCCAGAGCATTAAAGGCCTGGGGCTGGATTTCACAGGGGCGGTTCCCGTGCTGGGAAGCCATCTGGGCACGGTGCAGGTAGTGCTGCCCTATAGCGGATCTGTGATGCGGTTTTCCCGGCGCCTTCCCCCGCCCCGGGAAGAACCTCTTGCCCAGGAGGAATAGGCAGGATTTTCCAGCCTTTTCTTACACCCTTCCGGTAGACTTTTCCACTGGGAGGGTGTATAATTAGTTCAATGAAAATCCCCCCCGTGGCTGCAAAAGCCTGTTCCCTCATCTGAACGGGGGCAAAATGAATTGCTTCAGGAGGATGCGCTATGAAAAAACGATTGCTCAGTATCATCACCGCGCTGGCCCTGTGTCTGTCCCTGTGCCCCATAGGGGCTTTCGCGGCGGATGATACTACGCCGACGGAAGAATTATCAATAGATGATTTGAGAGATTTGAAGGTAGCGTCCGTAAAATTTACGGATGCCTATAAGGAAGGGCTAAGCAAAACGTACGACGGGAAAGAAGCGGCTGCACCTGTTGTAACAGATCTGGTGCTGGTAGCTGAAAATGGCACAGAATACAAGCTTCCGGCGGACACCACAGATGATGAATTGGAATATAGTTGTGTTCCTGCCTGGAAAAAGGGTACGGAAACTGTTTCAAGGCCAAAGGATGCGGGAAGCTATAGACTGGACGCGAAAGTGAGCCTGACAATTCCGAAGCAGGATCCGACAGATCCAGATGATCCTGATACAGGAAAAGATCGCGTAGAAGTGATAAAGGACATGTCCGCCCCGCAGTGCAGCTTTACCATCGCCCCCCTTGCAATTACCCCTGTGCTGCGTGAAGGCATTACAAAGCCGTATGATGGCACATCCAAGTATGAACCCTCTGTAGAGGAAGATTCGCCCATTGACTACGAAGAAACAAAGATTATCCAAGATGATTTTGACCGCGTTTCCTTTGAGGGCACTTTCCGTTTTGCGTCATCCAAGGTGGAGTCCCAGAACCTTTTGGGCATGAACATTAAAATAACGGGGGAAGCTGCCGGAAACTATAAATTGGAATCCAGTACTGTGTCTGGCGAAGCAAAAATTATACAGGCTTCCGCCCCTGTTTCCAGTGCCAGCCCTACGCTTACAGTGCGCAACAGACGCGCCCACATATATAAATATGCCCTGGAAGAGCTGCTGCCCGCCCTGCCTGCCGGACAGGAGTATGGCACAATAACCCCCTCCATCCAAAATATTGAAGTTCTTTACAGTGACTTCTTCCATAACAACGATCACCCTGCGGAGAAGGAGGTTAAAGTCACCGCAAATGAACTTACGCTGGACATTTCAGAAGCGAACCACGACGGCAGAAACAGGGTTGCTGAAATCATCCTGTTAATTGAGTCTGATAATTTCAACGAATTTTCACTCACGCTGCAGGTGTACAGCGATGACAAAACCGGCATTACCATCACAGGTCTGGAACCTGTTTCCCCGCCCTATGACGGCACGCCCCAATTGGGGTATGCGGGCCTGCCCCAATATTCCCAGACAGAGGGGACTGCCGGGATGGAGATGCCCGAGTATGACGCTTCTGAACTGGATCACTCCTATGTAGGCAATGGTGACACAGACTATGGGCCTACAACGGAGCCGCCTACAGAGCCGGGGAAGTATACTGTTACCCTCAGCATTCCCGAGGCGGACGGGGACTTCACCGGAAGCTGGACCAGCCAGTTTACCATTACAAAGGCTATTGTCACCGTCACTGCCATGGAGCGCAAAATCAAAGTGGACGATCCGGTGCCGGATTTAAGCCGGCCTGTGCTGGACGTGGACTATACTGTTACCGGGCTTGCGGAGGGGGACGAGCTGAAATTCCCTCCCACCATGAAATATGCTACTGTGGCGGATTCCATCAGCGACGGGGAGTTTGAAATCCTGATAGACGGGGCCATGGTGCCGGATATGGATCACTACAACCCCGCCATCAAGTACGTGTCCGGCAAGCTCATTGTCACCTCCCTTTCGGATAAGGATGAAAACCCCTTCAGTGATGTAAGCGAGTATGCCTGGTATGTCACTGCCGTAAAATATGTGTACAACGAAGGCTTGATGAAGGGCACCACAAACACCCTTTTCTCTCCCACCAGCAATATAACCCGGGGCATGATGGTGACCATCCTCTACCGCATGGAAGGGGAGCCTAAGGTGTGGAGCACCAACCCCTTCACAGACGTGGATGAGGATGAATATTATTACGACGCTATCCGCTGGGCAAATTCCGAGCATATTGTACAGGGCTATGGCAACGGGCGCTTTGGGCCAAACGATGCCCTGACCCGGGAACAGCTTGCTATCATTTTCTATAACTATTCCCGCTACAATGCGGTAAACGTCAACAAGGCCGCCAGCTTGGATCGCTTTGTGGACGCCAAGTATACCAGCCCCGCAGGATACCGCGCCCTTCAGTGGGCCTGCGCGGAAAAACTGATTCAAGGCACTGGCAGCACCACCCTCTCCCCCAATGCCAAAGCCCTGCGGGCGCAGGTGGCAGTGATACTCATGCGTTACCGCACCAACGTGGCCCCGCCCCCGGCGAAGCCAGAGGAAACCCCGCCGGAGGTATAAGAAGCCCTAGAGCATGTTCACATAAAGCAGTCACACGCATCTTTTCGGGTTATTTCATGGGCTTCTGTGTTAGGAATCCTCGAAGATGCGAAAACGTTTTTCAAACGTTCGCCTTTCTTGCGGTTCCTGCCTTGAATCCCACAAAATCCCCTCGAAAATCTGCATATTCAACTTGTGTGAACACGCTCTAGTTTCACAGGAAAACAGAGAGCCGCCTGGGCAGAAATGCCCGGGCGGTTTTTTCTATAAAACTTTCCGGTAATATCGCCAAAACGGGATCTGCTCTTTTGGCTGTCCCGCTAAGAAAACTATGTGGACTTTTGGGGCTGGGGCTGGTATAATAGCCGCAAGCGGCTATGGCGCTTTGTACCCATAGCGCAGGGCCGCAGGCACTTTCCCACAATAACAGGGGCGCTGCCCCGCAGGTATGGTCACGTAACTTGAAAAATTGCATTTTTCAAGTTACAGGATATCGCTGTCCGATATCCTGTTGGTTGGTTTGCCCCGACGAGCAAACCAACATGACTCATGTATCCGATTAAGCCGAAAACATAGTTTGGGGCTTAATCGACTATAAAACAAAAGGAGCTATGTCATGGAAAAAATTCGGATTGGCATTATCGGAACCGGCGGCATATCCAATGCCCACGTGCGCGCTTACAAAAAGATGGAGGACGTGGAGATTGTAGCAGGGGCGGATATTATCCCCGGCAAGGCCCGGGAGGCCTTAGACCGCTGGGAGTTCCCGGAAGCCCAGGCCTTTGAAAGCGCCCAGGAAATGCTGGAAAAGGTGAAGCTGGATGCGGTAAGCGTGTGTACATATAATTCCACCCACGCAGAGTGCGCCATTGCCGCCCTGGAAGCAGGCTGCCACGTACTGCTGGAAAAGCCCATGACCGTCACCCTGGAGGATGCCCAGAAGCTGCGCCGGGTGGAGAAAAAGACGGGCAAAATCCTCACCATTGGTTTCCAGCCCCGGTATGACGAGCGGATGCAGAAGATTAAGGAAGTGGTGCAAAGCGGCAGGCTGGGCCAGGTCTATTATGTGCAGACAGGCGGCGGTCGCCGCAGGGGCATTCCTGGCCGCACCTTCATTGAAAAGCGCTATGCAGGCGTAGGCGCTTTGGCAGACATCGGCTGCTATTCCCTAGACATGTGCCTGAACGCCCTGGGGTATCCGAAGCCCCTCACCGTCTCCGCTGTCAGCTATGATTTTTTCGGCACAAACCCCAAGTATACCCCGCCTGAGGATGCCGCCCGTTTCTCTGTAGACGATTTCTGCGGCGCGTTTATCCGGCTGGAGGGGGGCATTACTCTGGATTTCCGTATGTCCTGGGCCATGCATATGGACACCACCGGCAGCACCATTTTCCTGGGAAAAGACGCGGGACTGAAGGTAGAGCCTGCCAATCCAGAGTCCCTGTGGGGCGGCGCCTGGGATGGAAGCTGCGGCAATGTCACCCTGTTCCATGACGAGTTCGGCGCTCCCACCCACACACCCATCCCCCTGCCCGCGCCTAAGGGGGACAAGACAGACTGCTTCTACCTGAAGTGCCGCTCCTTTGTAGACGCGGTGAAGGAAGGCGGCACAGCCCCCATCCCCACCAGCCAGATTATCTACAACCAGGCCATCATCGACGGTATTATCCGTTCCTGCGAATGCGGCCATGAGGTGGAAATCCACGTGGAAGAAATCTAACCCCCATTTGTCCGCCAGCCTTCCCTTCGGCCGGCGGATATTTTTTGCCTGACGGAAAAAATATTCCCATCTAAAACGGAAGGGGCGGCTTGACTTTTCAGCAGAAAGCGTGTATCATAAATATAGAGGAAATTTATAGAAATTCTCTTATAAATCCAGATAATTCATGCGAAAAACACAGAAATCGGCACGAGGCAGCCAGAGAAGCCCTGCCGGGAGCTGTGGGCGGTTTAGAAGCTTTTTTCAGATAAGGAGGAATTGTATGTTACCGGTTATTACGATTGCGCGCCAATACGGAAGCGACGGGCGCGATGTGGGAGAGATGCTGGCAAAGCGCCTGGAAATCCCCTTTTACGACAAGGCCCTGATTGCCATGGCGGCAAAGCAGAGCGGCCTTTCCGAGGAGGTTTTTGCCGACGCGGACGAAAAGGCCACCAGTAGCCTGCTGTATTCCATGGTTATGGGCAGCTATGCCTTTGGGGCTAGAATTCCCGGTGTAAACGAGATGCCCATCAATGACAAGCTGTTTATCATTCAGTCGGATATCATCAAAAAGGCGGCGGCAGAAGGCCCCTGCGTGGTGGTGGGCCGCTGCGCGGACTACATCCTTCGGGAACATGAAAACTGCCTGAATGTCTTTATCCACGCCGACAAGGCCTACCGGGTCAGGCGGGCGGTGGAGCTGGGGGACTGCGAGGCCAAGCGTGCTCCGGATTTTGTCACCAAGAAGGATAAGCAGCGTGCCAACTATTACAATTTCTATTCCAACAAGCGCTGGGACGACCTGCAAAATTATGACATGGTGCTGGACACCTCCCGTTTCACAGTGGAACAGTGCGTGGATCTGCTGGAGGTGGCAGTGAAGCAGTTGGCGAAGTAAAGCCCTGCGATTTTTAACGCATATGCGAACCCTTGGAAGGGCCGGGTTTTCCCGGCTCTTCTTTTTATTAGGGAAAACCTGCGAAAACCCTTGATTTTTTCAGGGGGGCTGTGGTAAAATAAAGCGGTTACAGCAAAACACACGCCGCAGGCTTGGATTGGTGCCCGGGTTTGCCCCGGGTCTGCCCCAAAAAAGCCCCTGCGGCGGCGGAAAAAACCAAGGAGGTATTTGTAACATGGCAGTTGTATCTATGAAGCAGCTTTTGGAGGCCGGCGTTCACTTCGGCCACCAGACCCGCCGGTGGAACCCCAAAATGGCCCCCTACATTTTCACGGAGCGCAACGGTATCTACATTATCGACCTGCAGAAAACTGTGCGCAAGCTGGAGGAAGCCTACAATTTTGTCCGGGATCTGGCCACCGAGGGTAAGAACATCCTGTTTGTGGGCACCAAGAAGCAGGCCCAGGACTCTGTCCGGGAAGAAGCCACCCGCGCAGGCGCGTACTATGTAAACGCCCGGTGGCTGGGCGGCATGCTCACAAACTTCACCACCATCCGCACCCGCATCCAGCGCCTTGCCCAGCTTCGCAAGATGGAAGAGGACGGCACCTTTGATCTGCTTCCCAAGAAGGAAGTCAGCAAGCTGCAGCTTGAAATTGAGAAGCTGGAGAAGTTCCTGGGCGGCATCAAGGAGATGAAAGCCTTCCCTGGCGCCCTGTTCATTGTGGATCCCCGCAAGGAGCGCATTGCTGTGGCAGAAGCCAAGAAGCTGCACATCCCCATTGTGGCCATTGTGGACACCAACTGCGATCCTGACGAAATCGACTATGTTATCCCTGGCAATGACGACGCTATCCGCGCTGTCAAGCTGATTGCCGGCGCCATGGCAGACGCTGTCATCGAGGGCCGTGAGGGCCAGATGGGCGCTGCTGCCCGGGAAGAAGCCGCGGAGGAAGAGGCTCCCGCCGCTGAGGCCGGGGAATAATTCCAAAGTAATTTCCCACGCATACACGTTATAGATAGTTCGCCTGCCAAAACGCGGGGAAGGGGAGAGTGGCCCTCCTTGCGTGGAGGCAAAGCCTCTGGCTGGAAGTTTGAAGAAAGGACGGAGATTATAGAATGAATTTTACTGCTAAAGACGTTGCCGCCCTGCGGGAGAAGACCGGGTGCGGCATGATGGACTGCAAAAAGGCTCTCACAGAAGCTGAGGGCAACATGGACAAAGCCATTGACCTGCTGCGGGAGAAGGGCCTTGCCGCTTCCGTAAAGAAGGCCGGGCGCATTGCCGCCGAGGGCGTAGCCTATGCGGCTGTCAGCGACTGCGGCAAGGTGGCTGTGGTGGTGGAGGTCAACGCCGAAACCGACTTCGTTGCCAAAAACGCCGAGTTCCAGGCCTTTGTGAAGGTTTGTGCTGACACCATCATCCATCAGAACCCCGCTGACGTAGAGGCCCTGCTCCAGTGCAAGGCCGAGGGCAGCGAGCTGACGGTGGACGCCCTGCTGAAGGAAAAGATCCTCACCATTGGGGAGAACATCAAGGTGCGCCGCTTCGACCGTTTTGAGGGCGTTGTCACCTCTTATGTGCACGCCGGGGGCCGTATCGGCGTTATCGTGAAGTTTGAAACCAGCGATGAAATCGCCGCAAACGACGCCTTTAAGACCTGCGCCCACAATGTGGCTATGCAGATTGCCGCTCTCAACCCCGAGTATCTGGATGAGGCTTCTGTGCCTGCCGAGCGGGTGGAGAAGGAGAAGGAAATCCTCAAGCAGCAGCTTGCTGAGGACGAGAAGAACAAGAACAAGCCTGCCAATGTGCTGGAGAACATCGTAAAGGGCCGGATCGCCAAGTTCTTCAAGGAAATCTGCCTTGTTGACCAGGCCTATGTGCAGGACGGCAGCATGAGCGTGAAGCAGTATGTGGACGGCGTTGCCAAAGAGCTGGGCGGCGAAATCAAGATTGCCGGGTTCACCCGTTTTGAGAAGGGCGAGGGCCTGGAGAAGCGCGAGGACAACTTCGCCGAAGAAATCGCCAGCATGGTAAAATAAGCAGCGCGGCGAAACGCTTTGCGCAGCAATGCGTTTTTGCACCCAAGACGCGGGGAGCATAAGCGGGAATCTTCCGCCGCGTCACTGTGTGCCACGTTTACGCGAGCCATCGCGCGCCGGACGTGCTTCCGGTTTTGCTGGATTTATAGGTTGGATTTGGGAACGGCGTGGCTTTTGGGCCGCGCCGTTTTTTCAAGGAAAGGGAGAAAGCCATGAAAAAAATATTTCTCATTTGCAGCAAGGCTTTTTATTCCCAGCTTGCGTCTGCCAAGGCGCGGCTGGAGGAATTAGGCTGGGAGGTCTATATCCCTTTCACCCACGACAGGCCCGAGGCGGAAAGCCAGTGGTATGCCAAGGGGCCGGAGGAGCACAGCCGCATGAAAAGCGAGTTGTTCCGCCGCAGCCGGGAACGGGTGCGGCAGATGGACGCGGTGCTGGCCCTGAACTTCGACAAAAACGGCCAGGAAAACTATATTGGCGGCTCCACCTTCCTGGAGCTGTATGAAGCCTTTATGGAGGGCAAAAAAATCTATCTCTGGAACGATATTCCGAAAGGCCTGCTGTATGATGAAATCAGCGCCTTTTCCCCCACCGTCATTCATGGGGGCTTAGACAAGGTGAACCCATAAAGGAGGCGTTATGGACTGGAATTTCACACCTATGACAACGAAGGCCGCACAGGCCATTGCCCTTTGGCAGTATGAGCCGCCATACGATTTTTATAACTGGGAAGAGGAGGACGGCCCGGACGGGCCTCTTGTTCCCGGGGCCTTTGTGTGCCTGGATACCCAGGGGCAGCCCATGGGTTTTTTCACCTTTGAGGAGGAAGGGCGAATTCCCACCTTGGAGGAAAGCCCCTACACCCCCGGCTTTTTGGACATTGGCCTGGGCCTGCGGCCTGACCTGTGCGGGAAAGGCCTAGGCGCAGGCTTTGTCCTGGCGGGGCTGGCCTTTGGCAGGCGGGAGTATGGCGCAGAGCGCTTCCGGCTTTCTGTGGCGGCCTTTAACAGGCGGGCCATAAAGATTTATGAGAAATGCGGGTTTGCAGTTTCTCAGGTAGTTACCAATGCCGCCTATAAAGATCCGAAATTCAATAGATTTCTTATTATGACCCGCTGACCCGCCCCATTTCCAGCCAGCCGGACAGGCAAAGTTTTTTGAAGATTCTTAAGGGGCTTTTTTGGAAAAAGTCCCTTAAGCGGGTGCAGGGCAGGGCCTGCAAAAAGGAGGAATACACATGAACGCTGAAATTATTTCTGTTGGCACTGAACTGCTGCTGGGCCAGGTGGTGAACACAGACGCCGCCATTGTGGCCCAGGCGCTGTCAGGCTTGGGTATCAACCTGCTGTACTCCGCAGTGGTGGGGGACAACGCAGACCGCCTGCGCTGCGCTGTGGAGACTGCTATCTCCCGCAGCGATCTGCTTATTATGACAGGGGGCCTGGGGCCTACCACCGACGATCTGACAAAGGAGACTGTCGCGGCGGCAGCCGGGAAGAAGCTTGCCCTCCATGAGGAGAGCCTGCGCAGGATTGAAAATTATTTTAATGAAAAGCATGTCAGCGAGAACCAGGCAAAGCAAGCTTGGCTGCCCGAGGGCTGCACTGTACTGCAAAATGACAATGGCACTGCCCCTGGCTGCGCTTTCCAGGCGGAAAACGGCTGCACCATCATTATGCTGCCAGGGCCGCCCTCCGAGCTTGCCCCCATGCTCCATAACTATGCCGTACCCTATCTGGCTAAAGGCCAGGAGTCGGTGATTGTCTCCCACAACATCCATATTTACGGCCGGGGGGAGGCCCCGGTGGCCCAGATGATGGACGATTTAATGGACGGGGAAAACCCCACCCTGGCCCCTTACGCCAAGGAGGGGGAGTGCCTTTTGCGGGTGACCGCCAAGGCGCCTGACGCTAAAACGGCAGATGAAATGTGCCAGCCTTTGATTTCTGAAATCAGGCGGCGGCTGGGGGATTTTGTGTACAGCCTGGACATCGGATCCCTGGAGGAGCTGGTGGTGCAGGAGCTATTAAAGCAGGGGAAAAAGCTTGCCTGCGCCGAATCCTGCACAGGGGGGCTGCTTTCTAAGCGCCTGACAGATATCCCCGGTTCCTCCGCTGTGTTCGACATGGGCTGCGTCACCTACGCAAACGCCGCCAAAGAAGCCCTTTTAGGCGTTCCCCATGACATTTTGGAGCGCCATGGCGCTGTCAGCGAGGAAACGGCCCGGGCCATGGCAGAGGGCATTGTAAAGGCCTCGGGCAGCGACTTGGGGGTTGGCATTACAGGCATTGCCGGGCCGGAGGGGGGCACAGCCGAAAAGCCTGTGGGCCTGATTTATATCGCCCTCTCCGATGGCAAAGACACCTGGGTGACAAAGCGCAGCCCCATCGGCCGCACCAAGAGCCGGGAATGGCACCGGCACTGCGCGGCCTCCCAGGCTCTGGACATGGTAAGGCGGTATCTTTGCGGTATGCCGGTTGTGGCGGATTACGCCAATACAAAGCAGAAATAAATGGGCAGCCAGAAAGAAACGGTGGGCCGTTTTGCCCCCACCCCCAGCGGCAGGATGCACCTGGGAAACCTTCTGTGCGCGCTGCTCGCCTGGCTCTCCGCCCGGAAGGACGGGGGACGGGTTATCCTGCGCATAGAGGACTTGGACGTGGAACGGGCAAAGCCAGCCTACACCCGGCAGCTTTTGAAGGACTTGCTCCTTTTGGGCCTTACCTGGGACGAAGGGGGCCTGGCGGCGGGAGAGCCGGGGCCATACTGCCAAAGCCAGCGCACAGCCTACTATGAAGGCCTGCTGCAAAAGCTCCAATGCAAAGGGCTTCTATATCCCTGCTTCTGCTCCCGGGCAGAACTGCACGCTGCCAGCGCCCCCCACGCCTCTGACGGAGAACTGATGTACAGCGGAAAATGCCGGCAGGTTTCCCCAGAGGAAGCAGAGAAGCTTGCTGAAAAGCGCCCTCCTGCCCTGCGCCTGGTGGTGCCGGACAGGGAGATTGCCTTTCAGGACGGGCACTATGGGGAAATCCGGCAGAACCTGCAAAAAGAGTGCGGGGACTTTATCCTCCGCCGCTCTGACGGGGTGTTTGCGTACCAGCTTGCAGTGGTGGCGGACGATGCCGCCATGGGGGTTACCCAGGTGGTGCGTGGGCGGGATCTCCTTTCCTCCACCCCCCGGCAGCTATACCTCTATGAACTGCTGGGCTTTACGCCTCCGGCGTATTTCCACACCCCCCTGCTGCTGGCCCCGGACGGCCGCCGGCTTTCCAAGCGGGACGGGGACATAAGCCTTTCGGCCCTGCTGGAAAAAGGCTTTTCCCCCAGGGACATCACAGGCCGCCTGGCCTGCTGCGCCGGGCTGCTGCCGGTTCCCCGGCCCGCCTCCCCCCAGGAGTTGCTTCCTCTTTTCTCCTGGGACAAGGTGCCGAAAGAGGATATCCGCCTGCCAGCAGGGTTATTTGAAAGGCCGTAGGGTCGTGGAACTCTGTTCCACACCTTGCAAATCCTTTTAAAAAAGGATTTGATTCTAAAACCTGATTTTATACACGTATGGAGTTCCATCCCACTGCCTTACGCCATTATCCATAAAGTATAGAAACTCCACTCGAAAACCTGCCTTATGAAAGGGGCGCTGTTTATGCAAATCAAATTTCACGAAGAATCCCGCCTGTTCCAGTTAGATTCTAAAAACTCCACCTATGCGTTCCAAATAAACGAAGGGGGGTATTTAGTCCACCTGTATTACGGGAAAAAGCTTTCCTCCCTGCAGGGCTTGGAAAAAAATGCCTTTAGAGGGGTGTACGATTCCCTAAGCCCCCAGAACCCCTACGTGGATGATCCGTATTTCTCCCTGGACATCGCCCCCTTGGAGTTCCCCTGCAACGGGGCCGGGGATTTCCGCATCTCCGCCCTTTCTGTGCGGGGGGAAAAGGGGGATACAGTGACGGACATGCACTATGTGTCCCACCGGATTCTCTCCGGCAAGCCCGGCCTTTCCGGCCTGCCTGCCGCCTTTGGGGAAGAGGGTAAGGCCCAGACCCTGGAAATTGAGCTTACAGATAAAGTGACAGGGGTGCGCGCCTTCCTGCTGTACACAGTTTTCGCGGACTTTGACGTGATAACCCGCAGCGCCCGCCTGGAAAACGGGGGGCAGTCCCCCGTAGATCTGGAGCGGGCCTACAGCGCCTGCCTGGAGCTGCCGGGCATGGGCTTTGACTGCATACACCTTCACGGCCGCTGGGCCAAGGAGAATACCGCGGTGCGCCACCCCTTGCAGCATGGCCTGCAGGGGATACAGTCCAAGCGCGGCATGACAGGCCCCAACCACAACCCCTTTATGGCGCTGGCAGCCCAGGGCGCAGGGGAGGAGTCAGGCGAGGTGTACGGCCTGAACCTGATATACAGCGGCAACTTTGCCATTGATATGGAGGTGGATGACCGGGGCGTCACCCGGGTGCTTGCAGGCATAAACCCCGCGGACTTCCGCTGGCGCCTGGAGCCGGGAGAAGTTTTCACCACCCCGGAGGTAGTGCTGGCGTATTCCAATGAGGGCCTTGGAGGCATGAGCCGCACCTTCCATAAGTTCTATATAGAGCACCTGATGCGCAGCGCCTGGGCCAAGAAAAAGCGACCGCTGCTGATCAATAGCTGGGAAGCGGCTTTCTTTGACTTTGACGACGAGAAGCTGGTAGAATTTGCCAAAGCAGCGAAAGATCTGGGCATTGAGATGCTGGTGATGGATGACGGCTGGTTTGGGGACAGGCACGACGATTTCCGGGCTTTGGGAGACTGGCAGGTAAACGAGGAGAAGCTTAAAGGCGGCCTGCAAAGCCTTATTAAGCGGGTAAACGACCTGGGTGTGTCCTTTGGCATCTGGTATGAGCCGGAGATGATAAACCCGGACAGCGACCTCTACCGCGCCCACCCGGACTGGGCTGTGTGCGCCCCGGGCCGGGAGAAGTCCCTTTCCCGCCACCAGTGTGTGCTGGACATGACCCGCAAAGACGTGCGGGACAACATTTTCCAGCAGATGTACGACGTGATTTCCCAGAACAACATCGAATACATCAAATGGGACTGCAACCGGCATATCAGCGAGGCTGCCAGCCTGTCCCTGCCCCCGGAGCGCCAGGGGGAGTTTTTCCACCGCTACGTGCTGGGGGTGTACGACCTGATGGACAGGATTACCACCGCCTTCCCCCACATCCTGCTGGAGAACTGCTCCTCTGGGGGCGGTCGGTTTGACCCCGGCATGCTGTACTATTCCCCCCAAATCTGGGCCAGCGACAACACAGACGCCATCGAGCGGCTTTCCATCCAGTTCGGGGCCTCCCTGTGCTATCCCGCTTCCTCCATGGGCGCCCATGTGTCCGCAAACACCCGCACGGATATCAGCACCCGTGCGGCGGTAGCCATGTGGGGCACCTTTGGCTATGAGCTGGATCCCCGGCTTCTCACAGAGGAGGAAAAGGAAGCTGTACGGGCGCAGGTGGCAGACTATCACAAGTATTACGACCTCACCCATTACGGCGACCTGTACCGCCTGAACACCCCCACAGAGAACCCCCATTTCTGCGACTGGATGTTCGTAAGCCCCGACAAGAGCGAGGCACTGTACACCCGGGTGATTATGCGCAGGCCGGGCAAGGTATACCAGGTGCAGCGCCTGCAGGGCCTTGACCCGGACAGGCTCTATAAAGACGAGGAAACCGGAGAGGTGTATGCCGGCGGCGTGCTGATGCAGGCAGGCCTTGACCTGTCTGCCCGGCAGTGGGCCGACTTGGGAGACGGCACCTGCGTGGTGAAGCACTTTACCGCACAGCCTTAAAACTGCACAACAAAAGGCGGGAGGGCCAAAGCCTTCCCGCTTTTTTGTCTAACGAAAACCACTGGCAAGGCGAGTGGTTCAAAAGAAGGCTTCTGCCGATAATGTAGAAAGAAAAACTCCTTTTGGTGTAGAATAAGCTTGCGGTCTGGCAACCAGCAAAAACACCAAAAGGAGGACATACAGACGGATGTCAATAAAAGTTTAGCACATACAAAAGTACAGTTTACAAGGGACTACACAAGGTAACGGTCTGACGGGCGCTGATATGCCCGTCAGATTTTCCATGTGATGTTTAAGCTGTCGCTTGTGGCGGCAATGGTGGTAATCATCAAATCCACCACCCGCCGCTTGTCGTCAAAGGATACGTTCTTCCAAGTGTCGAGGTAGCCGGAAATCTGGCTGACCTGTTCCGGGCTGATGGCTTCCACGGTCAACTCCGCCATCTTCGCCAGAAGTTCCTGCTTGCGTCCGTCCAGTTCGGCTATCTTCACATTCACATAGGAGAGCAGCACATTATTTGCGCCTGTCAGACTGTCCAGCAACTTTTCAATCTCGCTATCCACATGGGCAAGTTCCACTTGCAGGGCGGTGATTTTGGGATTGGCCTTTGCCGCTTTCTTCCTGCCCGTCAGTGTCTTGTAGCTGTCCAGCTTTTTCACCATCTGCCGATACACCACCGCTTCCAGTTCCGCCGTGATGATTTTCCCACAGCCGGGACAGCTTTTGTTGTCCAGCCGTTTCGTACAGCGGAGGTACTGTCTGCCGGAGGGATTGAAGATACTCATAAGGGCGTACCCGCAGTTCCCGCACTTGATTTTCCCTGCCAGCCATGTATGGGTGGCTTTCCGGGCGGACTGGATTTTCATGTTGTTCATCAGCTTCTTGCGGCAGGTCAGCCATATATCCGAGGGGACAATCCCCTCATGGGGCGCAAGCACCAGCATTTGGTCTTTCAGGCTTTGGGCCTTGCCCGGCTTCACATCCCGGCCTTGATAGAGATAACACCCGTTCATGCCCGTGAAGTCGGCGACGTCATTGACAAGCACCGTCCCCTGACTCTTGAAAAACTCGTACACATCCAAGTCCGCCTGCACATAGACGGGGTTGCGTAACATCTGCGCCAGCGTGGGGCGTATCAGTTCCCGGCCATTAAATAAAATGCCCTGTTCCGCAAAGTGCCGGGTAATGTCCCCATAGGAAGTTGTCGGCTCGGCGTACATTTCAAACATCAGCCGGATATTTGCCGCTTCCTCCGGCTTCACTACCAGCCGCTTTGTATTGATACCGTCCATCTTGATAGGCTCCGTATGGAAGCCATAGGGGGCTTTCCCGCCCATCTTGAAGCCCCGCTGACTGCGGGAATAGTAAGCGTCCGTCACCCGCTTCTGTATCGTTTCCCGTTCCAACTGTGCGAACACGATACAAATATTCAGCATGGCCCGGCCCATCGGGGTTGAAGTATCAAACTTTTCCGTGGAAGAAACAAACTCCACATTGTACTGCTGGAACAGCTCCATCATGGTTGCGAAATCCAGAATGGAACGGCTGATACGGTCAAGTTTGTAGACAATGACTTTTGCTATCAGGCCCTTTTTAATATCCCGCACCAACTCTTGAAATTTCGGGCGGTCTGTGTTTTTGCCGCTGTATCCTTTATCTGTGTATTCCCTGCAACTACCGCCTTTCAATTCGTATTTGCAAAACTCAATCTGGCTTTCAATGGAAATGCTGTCCTTTTTGTCTACCGATTGTCTTGCATAGATTGCGTCTATCCGATTATTCATATTGTCGCTCCTTTTCTTAAAAAAGAAACGGAGCTGCTGACAGTCTTATTATACCGCCAACAGCCCCGTAAATCAATGATGTGGCTGGAAAAACTTACGCCCCGGCTTCCTCTTTCTGCCGCTTGTCGGCGTACTTGCGGAACACCTCATAAAGCTGCTGTTCCAGTTCCCGGCGTTTGGCCGCTTCCTGCTCCGGTGTAAATACCGGGGAGAGATTTTCCAGCGTGATTTCCTTTCCTTGAAAAGTCACGATTTCTGTTTCCTTTTTGTATCTGATATTCGTTATAAAATCACCTTTCCTTTCCATAGTTCGGTTGCCGCTTCAACTCTGCCAGCACTTCCGGCGGGATACGGTCAACCAGCCGTTGAATGTTGTGTAACTCGCTTTCCAGCTTTGCCCGTTCCATAACGCCTTTCATCTTGTCCTTTTCGCTGGCCTTTGCCCTTGCCTCCAGTTTTTCATTTTCTGCCAAGAGGTCATTTATCGTGACCTTGTATTTCTTCAACTGCCCGGAGAAGTTCTCCATCTGCGGAAACCACTTTTTGAGCATAGAGAGGGCTTCCTCTTTCTTCTTTCCGGCGTTAATTGGATTGATACCGTCCAGCGTGGCTTCAATCGCCCTCGCCTGTTTGGAGAGGGAAACCGCCTGTTTGAAAAGCCGGGTGGGGATATGCTTTCTTCCCGTTTTGCTTGCGCTCTCCCCACGCTCCAAGCTGGGGTACTTCTCCAACATATAGGCGTGAAAATCGTCCTGCCACTTTGTCAGATTGGCCCGGTTGCCTATGATTTCTTTGGCGCACAGGCGGTTGTCTTTCGTCAGCGGAACAAAGGTCAAATGCAGGTGGGGCGTTTTCTCGTCCATGTGTACTATCGCCGACACGATATTTTCCCGGCCTACCCGGTCAATGAGGAAGTCCGCCGCTCTTTTGAAAAACGCCTGTATTTCCTCCGGGGATTTCTTCTTGAAAAACTCCGGGCTGGCGGTTATCAGCGTATCGACAAAGCGTGTACTGTCTTTCCTCGTTCTGCACCCAGACTGTTCAATGCGGCTCTGAATGAAATGGTAGTAGCGCCCCTCCGGCTTGACGATATGGAAATTGTACTTGCTCCGGCTGGTGTCAATGTCCGGGTTGCTGGCGTACTGCTCCTTTTTCCGTTCGTGGTGGGCTTCCAGCGGTCTTGCCGGGTTGCCCTTGTGTTTCTCAAATCGCAAAATTGCGTGTTGCGCCATTGAACTCCTTTCCCCATTCCATTCCTTTCCGGCGGGTTTTCCGCCGAAAATATCTCTGATAGGATTGGAATGGAATCGATATAAATAGATGGTTTTAATCTCTGTATTTCTATATATCGTCCGGTTTCCGTACTCCAAGAGGATTGATTTTCGTACTTGTAGGGTACGGTTTTCATCCCTCCGGCGTACCGCAGCCGGACTTCTTGAAGTCGGTGTTTGGAACCGCTTCATAGGATTTTGGGTAAATGCGGTTGGGTTTTCCACAGCCCTGTTTCTGTATTTCCACCAGCCCCGCATACTGCAACTCCCGCAGGGTATTCACCGCCTTCTGCCGCCCACAGTGGAGCAGGGCGACCACCTCGCAGATGGGGTAATACAGGTAAATCCGCCCATATTCGTCCGCCCACCCGTTTTTCCGGGATAACTCCGCCCGCCGCAGGATAAAGGCGTACAGCACCTTCGCTTCGTTGGACAGGGGCTTGAATGATGGGGCTTCAAAAAGGAAATTGGGGAGCCGGGTGAAGCTGATGACTTTCTCCGGCTGGTGAATGTAAATCGTGTTTGTCATAGCGTGTTTTGTGGACGGTTAGAAGCCCGTTTTCCGGGGTGGGCGATAAAACATACCGCCCGCCCCGGTTTTGGGCTTGCGGAGCCTTGCAAATCAAGGCTTTTCTCCGCCTTAACTGTCCACAGCAGACCTCCTTTTCCGTTCACTTTCTGTTTTCTGCCGCCTGTGTACTCTGGCAGCGCAGTTCGGGCAGTATTTGCCCCGGTTGGATTTTGGCACATAGGGCTTTCCGCAGACCGAGCAGCGTTTCAAAGCACAGTCACGGTAAATCTCCGCTTCCAGCGTCCTATCCAGCGGCAAGACCGCCCAGCGGAACCACTTGCAGCAGACGGAGAATGTAATCATCTGCGGACAGGTGCAGGTGTCGCCATCGTCCAGCGCAAAGCAGTTTCCACCACCACAGTTGCAGCACTCCCGGCGGATCAGGCTGCTGGCCCGCTTCCTCTGCGCCGGGGTCATGCGGTAGGGGAAGCTGTCCGGCCTGTGTTCCAGCGGTGGCAAATGTTGATAGGGTCTTTCTTTCATGCACTCCCTCCGTTGTTCTTCTTGCTGCCGTTTTCCCCGAAAAGGCTTCCTGCCCCATTCCTGCGGCGTGTTCCGGCGTTGGTACGCTCACCCTCTCTGGTCACGGTGTCCAGAAGCGGGGTCACAGCACACTTCCCCAGCCGGGGTATTCCTTTTCAGACGGTCATTTAGTTTTCAAGAGGCTTGTCCATCGATGAACTATCTCAAGTGTATACTTTTTTGATTGCCTGTGCCGTATATCCAAGAGGTAGGAAATCAGCCCGGAAAACTCGCTATTTCCACGCTCTCGGAATTGTGGTATAATGGGAAAATACAGAACAGTAAATTGAAAGTTGACGCCGATGAAAATAAATGAAAAGAGAGAACATCTATGCTCAATGCAGGAAGCAGGATAGTAAATAATTGGATATATCCTATTGACAACGGCTATGTACTGATTGATACAGGGTATGAAAGAGGATTTGCACATTTCAAAAAGCAACTGGCAAAGATGCAAATAGCCCCTCAACAGATACGATATATTTTTCTGACACACGCTCACGATGACCATGCAGGCTATTTGAATGAAATACTCTCGGAATGCTCTGACATTCAAATCGTTATGAGTGACAAGGCGTTAGAAAGATTATATAAAGGGCAAAACTCTTTTCATGGCGGTTGCACAACCAAGATTGCCTTGCTCTTTTGTTGCTTGATGAACCAAATTGCGGAGTTAGAAGAACGGAAAAACAAGAAAATCCGGGGAGAGGATAAAATCAACTAATTCTGATTTGCGAGGAGAATTGTGACTATGATAGAGTTGAATACATTCAAAAAAATATTGGAAGAAAATGAAGAACGCTTGCCATTACTAACGCTTGATGAATTTTTCGATGGAAACACAGAGGAGGATTCCATTGCTCCGAACCAATGGGAATTTGGCCGTCCAACGCTTTCTGAAATACGAAATATGCTACAAAAGATTGAGTTAATGCCTGACATAGCATGGGTGCGTGTTGCTCTCCACGATGATACAGAAATCGTAGAAAACAATGGGAAAGAAGAATTAGTTCTTGCAGGAGATACAATCGTGATTTGCACAACCATTTTGCCTGCGGAATTAGAAAAATTAGTAAATTGCGAATGGCTATGCTCTGATGGAGTAATTACAATAGAGGCATTTGAATTAAATACTTATTCGTGCGTACCACCAATTCCAGATAACTTCGATTGTTTGGAAATCGTGTGGGACTAATCTAAAACTTTCAGTTTATCGGGGGAGATAGCAAAGGCAGCCGAGCCAGTCAACGGTCAAGATGAACGGCGCACAAATGCGCCGCCGTTGACAGCCCCGCCTGCCTTTGCTGATGGGCAATCAAGGCGGGAAAGCCCTAAAATGGCTTCCCGCCCATTTCAATTTTGAGAAAAGAACGACCACTAAAATAAATGAGTGTGGCCACACATATAGTCACGGTGTCTAAAGGTTTGGGACATTTTGTCCCATAGGCTGAGGACGGTGGACGAGGGCTTTCATATACGCCCTGTCTGCTGCTGAAACCAGCCCTTTGTTTCCGGCTTCCCAGCCCCAAACAAAGCCCTGTTTTCCTGCCGCTTCAAATGCCCTTGCCCTCCCCGGCGGCAACGGCATTTTCACGGCAACGCCGACAGAGCGTATAACACACTACACTTTGCTTCGCAAAGTCGTGTGCCAAATGGGGCGTTGCCCCCTTTGGATACCCCCACAACAAACAGGCGCTATGCCCCTTGCCGGGAGCATAGCGCCTGTTTGTTGTCAGCAGCCCGTTTCACGGTCTGCGTGTAGTTCCTTGTAAAATGACCTAAGTGGAATTGCAAATACCACATAGTATTTGCACCAAAGTACAGAAGGAAGGTGTTCTATAAGGAGAAGAGGGCAGAGGTAGGGAAAATATTGAGAACTCTTTGCGAGTGGAAGAAGATAAAGATAGTGGAGGCGGAAGTGTGCCCGGATCACGTATACAATCCGTTTTCTGCCGCGTAAATAAAAAATTGATTTAGACAACTCTCTCAAAGTGTCTAAATCAATTATGACATCCGCCGGACACTCCCCCCGCAGAGGATATGCTTGCAAAAGCAGTCGGGTTTTGGTATAATAGCATGGTTATGCAAAAACAGAGAAAGGATGGAATTATCTTGGAAAAATCCATGTCAAAAGAAAACCGGATGGGAACGGCCCCCATGCTGCCGCTGATTTTTTCCATGGCCCTGCCTGCCATGTTCTCTATGCTGGTGCAGGCGCTGTACAATATTGTGGACAGCTATTTCGTGTCCCAGGTCAGTGAAAAAGGGCTGGCGGCAGTGTCCCTGGCCTTCCCTATCCAAAACCTGCTGATCTCCTTTGCGGTGGGCACCTCCGTGGGCATTACCTCCCTGATTTCCCGGCGCCTGGGGCAAGGCCGGCAGCAGGAGGCAGACGCTGCCGCCTCCCATGGCATTCTGCTGGGAGTTGTTACCTCCCTGGCCTTCGCCGTTTACGGGGCATTTTTCACCACCCCCTTCTTCCAGATGTTTGAGTCTGACCCGGAGATTGTCCATATGGGGGATCAGTATATTTCTATCTGTTGCATTTTCTCCTTTGGCAGCTTTATTGTAGTAGCTTTGGAAAAGATTTTGCAGGCCACAGGCAACATGATATGGCCCATGATTTTCCAGCTTATTGGCGCGCTCACCAACATCATCCTGGATCCCATCCTGATTTTCGGCATGTTCGGCCTGCCTGCTATGGGCGTTACCGGGGCTGCTATCGCCACGGTGGGCGGGCAGATTCTCTCCATGCTGGTGGCAGCGGTGGTCGTGGCTGTCAAGGAGCACAGGGTACATATCACCTTCAAGGGCTTTAGGCTGGATTTCACCATCATCCGGGACATCTACGCCGTCGGGCTGCCCGCCATTGTCATGCAGTCTATCGGTACGGTTATGACCATGGCTTTAAACGGCATACTCTCCGGATTCTCCACTGCCGCCTATACGGTGTTCGGCCTGTATTTCAAGCTACAGTCTTTTGTATTCATGCCTGTGTTTGGCCTGACCCAAGGCCTTCTGCCCATCATGGGCTATAATTACGGGGCAAAGAACAAAAAGCGCTTGCTTTCCGCTTTTTATAACGGCTGTGCCATTGCCCTGGTGATTATGCTGGCAGGTACCCTGCTTTTCCTGCTGGCCCCTCAGTGGCTTCTGGGCATCTTCAGCGCCTCGGAAGAACTGCTGGAAATCGGCATACCTGCCCTGCGAATTATCTGCACCTGCTTCCTGTTCGCGGCCCTGGGCATTGTAGGCTCTACCCTGTTCCAGTCTGTGGGCCGGGGGACTTACAGCCTGATGCAGTCCCTGCTGCGCCAATTGGTTATCCTGGTGCCTGCCGCCTGGATGCTGGCGCGCTTTACCGGGCAGGTAAACGCAGTGTGGTGGGCTTTCCCCATTGCCGAGTGCGTTTCCCTGGCAATTTCCCTGGTGCTGTATGCCCGGCTGTACCGCACAGAGATTAAAAACCTGGAAACCGCTGTATCCCGGTAAAATAAGTATAAGCAAGAACACCCTCTGCCTAAAAAGCAGGGGGTGTTTTTCTCTTGTTGAATCTACCGTCCACGCGAATGGCATTGCTAACGTTTGTTTGCTTTTGGTTTTACATTATCTTGATGCCATAAACTGTAATTAAAGGTATGTTCCCACCCTCCAACAGGCAAAAACCTGCGCCCGGATCAATTTCCTCTGCAAAGGATTTTATCCCCTGATTTCCTTCCGGTGCGTCATATATGGTAGGAGCTATCAGCCCTTTCACGTCTATCCGCAAAAGGTTATAGCTGAAATAGCCTCTGTCCTCCTTGGGAACCTCTGCAAACTTTTCCAGTCATTCCATTGCTTCTTTTTGGTTCATAAACCTTGCCGTTTCAACTGGCATGGAAACTGTGTTGGAGGCAGATGCCGGATACCAGGGGCTTGCTCTGATACACGCCAATTCTCTTCTGCCAAAAAAGCGTTTCAGGAACTATCCGTTGTCTAAACAAGAACGCAAAGATAACCGCAGGATTTCAAGAGAACGTATCTTGGTTGAACACGCTATCCGCTTTGTCAAAAGGTTTCGCATTCTCTCTGAACGCTATCGCAACCGCAGGCATCGTTTTGTACTTTGCTTTTCTTTGATGGCTGGTATCTGCAATTTTGACCGTTTTTCTTAATTTCGCAAGAGGTCTGTTGCCCTTCTTTTGCTTTTCCTCATATCTTCCTTATTCTGTCATAAAATGTTTGCCTTGGACACTCCCCGTCCCTCGCCTGGCTTTCCACTCTCGAATTCCTTGCCCAATTTGTTTGACAATCCTACAGGAAAATTTACACAAAGCCGTTCCTACGGCTGGAAATTTCAGGCAAAAGGCGCTATAATAGAGGCAAGCCGTGTGGTTTCCCGGTTTTACATACAACCGCAAAGGGGAAATGCCTCCATTGCGGAGGCTGTACAAAGCTTCCCGGGGCGGGCATTTCCTAAAGAAAGGATGGTTTCCATGGAACAAAAGCCAGTAAGAGTTGCCATGATAGGCGTAGGCGCTATCAGCGGCATTTATTTGCAGAATATCACCCGCACCTTCCGGGAGGTAGACCTTGTGGGGGTGTGCGACTTAATCCCTGAAAGGGCTGAGAAGGGCGCGGCCTATGTGAGGGAGGAGATAGAGAAGGGCGCGCAGGTGCGGGATCCGAAAATCTACAAGGACATGTTCGAGGCCTTTAACGATCCGGAGGTGGAGGTGGTTTTAAACCTCACCCGGCCTTATGAGCACTTTGAGGTGACAAAGCAGGCCCTCCTCCACGGCAAGCATGTGTACAGCGAGAAGCCCCTGGGGGTGGACATGGAGGAGGCAAACCAGCTTATCTCTCTGGCAGAGGAGAAGGGGCTGCAAATCGGCGGCGCGCCGGACACCTTCATGGGCGCGGGCATCCAAACCGCCCGGCATCTCATTGACAGCGGCATGATAGGCGACGTGGTGGGGGCCTCCTGCGCCATGGTATGCCATGGGCATGAAACCTGGCACCCGGATCCGGAATTTTACTACAAGCGGGGCGGCGGGCCTATGCTGGACATGGGGCCGTATTACATCACTGCCCTGGTACAGCTTCTGGGGGAAGTGAAGGGCGTAATGGGGATGACGAAGAAAACCTTCCCCCAGCGGCTTATCACCTCAGAGCCTCACCGGGGAGAAACCATCCAGGTGGACGTGGACACATGGCTTTCCGGGAACCTGGAGTTTTCAAGCGGGGCCATTGCCCAGGTGTTCACCACCTTTGACGTGCACTACACCGCCCAGGCCCGGTTTGAGGTGTATGGCACCAAGGGCAGCCTGATGGTGCCGGATCCCAACACCTTTGGCGGGCCTGTGCTCCTGCTGCGGCCTGAGGACGCGGCGGCGGCCCCTAAAACCGATCCGGGCCTGATGCGCCACGGGGTCCCGGATTTCTATGCTGGCTGGAAGGAAATGCCCCTGCTCTATGACTATCCGGAAAACAGCCGGGGCCTGGGGCTTGCGGATATGTGCAAGGCCCTGCGCACCGGGCGGGATCACCGGGCAAACTACCAGCAGCAGCGCCATGTGCTGGAGGTGATGACCAGCTTCAGCAAGTCCTGCGAGAGCCGGGCCTATCTGCCCATGGAGACAAAATATACCCGCACAGCGCCTATGGAGTTAAACCCCATGCACGGCATTTTGGACTAGGGGTTGTTTGAAAAACCGCAAACACTGTTTTTGCCGAAATCCGGGGCTTTCCGTATTGGGAACCATGCGAAGCCCCCTCGAAAATCTGTATGTTCTGCTTGTGCGAACACACCTTGGAAATTATCTCGGAAGGAGGAGGCGGCATGATTCGCTTTGACCATTTTAATTTCAATGTGCTTGATCTGGAGCGGAGCCTGGCTTTTTACAAAAAAGCCCTGGGCCTGAACCCTGTGCGGGAAATCGAAGCCCCGGACGGCGCTTTTAAAATTGTGTTTTTAAAGAATGAGGAAAATGATTTCAAGCTGGAGCTGACCTGGCTGCGGGACAGGGAAACCCCTTATGATTTGGGGGATTTGGAGTATCATCTGGCCTTTGTCACCGACGAGTATGAGGCGTTTTACGCCCGCCATCAGGAGATGGGGTGCATCTGCTTTGACAACACAGAGATGGGCATTTATTTCATCCAGGATCCGGACGGCTATTGGATTGAGATTGTGCCGCAGCGGCAGTGAGCTTTTGGACAGAAAGCCTTTTAGAGGCCTGCATAAAAAACAACTTGCATAAAAAGGAGCCATAAAGTATGAAAGCAGCATATACAGGCTGGACCTGGATTGCCTCCAGGGAGCCGGAGGAAGCCAAAAAGCAGTTGGAGCAAAGCTTTAAGGAATGTAAATTTTTAGGATACGACACCGTGGAGAACTTCGCCTTTCTCCGCGACTTTTTCGCGGAGAATCCCCAGGAGCTGGTGGACATGACAAAGCGCTGCGGGGTAGAACTGGTGAACCTGTACGGGCACTTCACCCTGGACGTGGAGGAATCCCTGCGCATCGCCATGGAGCAGGTGGATTTCCTTTCCGCCATTGGCGGCAAGTGGTATAACTGCCAGCATGGCGGCTTTGGGGAGGAGCCGTATGAGCGGCCCACCAACCCGGAAATGCTGGACAAAATTTGTGAAATCTCGAACCGCCTGGGAGAATATGCCAAAGGAAAAGGCGTGACCGTGTGCTTCCATCCCCATTTTGGCACCTGCGTGTTCTCTCAAAGCGACATCGACTATTTTGCCGCCCACACAAAGCCGGAGTATGTGTCCTTCTGCCTGGATACCGCCCACACCACCCTGGCGGGCATAAACCCGGCGGCGCTTATCCGGCAGTATGGGGACAGGATTGCCTTTATGCACTTGAAGGACGTGGACACCTATGCCCTCAGCAAAGCGGAGGGCCGGGAGAAGATGGCCTCTTTCCGGGCGCTGGGCCATGGCACAGTGGATTTCCCCGCTGTAAAGGCTGCCCTGGAGGAAGCCGGCTTTGACGGGGTGCTCTGCGTGGAGCTGGACAGACCCGAGGTGTGCAACTTCCACTCCGCAGAGGTTTCCCGCATCTACCTGCGGGACGTGCTGGGGATTTAACCTATTTATTGTAAAAAAAGTAAAATTCTATTAGCCCACTTCTTTTGCGCGGTTTTAGCATAGCTTTTATATTGGGATAATTTTCATCATCAATAGAGCATATAAAACTTTTTATTTATCAATAAAATTTTCTATATACTATCGCTTTTGCTTTTTTTAGGTCGTTCCATAGGCGATTCCGCTGCGTCAACCAGAATCACCTCATACCCGCATCGCTTTTCAGCTGCGCTTTCCGTCCTGACAGTGAAAATGTACCGTCCCGGATTAGCGTGTCTTCTACCCACTTGATTCCTCGGTAGATATTGCTTTCCGCTATATGGGCATAAGTACGGTATTCCCACAGATACTCCAAGGATGCCAGCGGCAGATCCTTTATGCTCAGCTTTGGCATCCTCCCACGATGTCGGTGCTTTTCCGCATATCCATATATTATTCTGAGAGCGTCTAAAGAAGAAACCATGTGGAAACAGTTTTGCTGTTTGGGAATCTATGAGCAAAACGTGATAGACTTAACCGAGCTCTCTGTTCAGGATACGGTTTCCGCTGTAAAAAGGTGCTTGCCCATAAAACTGCCCTTCTCTGCGAATAATCTCTCAAGCCAGACACCGCAAAGCTTGATCCCTTCGCACAGAAAAGGCAGGACAGACCATTTCGGTTTGTCCTGCCTTTTCTTGTACGTTCTGTTTACCGCACGAAATTTGTCCGCTCAAATGGCTCTCGCTCCGGCAGGCCAAACTGCTCCTTTGCCAAAGCAATGCCCCGCATAAGGAACACCATGTTCCGGGCCAGGGTGCGCATACCCTGCAGGCCTTCCTTATCCTGCTCTGCCTCTCCGGGGGTCTGCCCGTGGATGCTGTTCCAATACTGGCCGGAAGCCACCGGCATCCCGGAAATGGTAAAGAACTTGTTCAGCTCGTCAAAGGTGGCGGAAAGGCCGCCTCTGCGGGCCGCAACCACGCTTGCCCCTACCTTCATCGTTTTGTCGAACCGGGTGCTGTAAAACAGCCGTGTGAGGAAAGCCACCAGCGTGGCGTTGGCGGAAGCGTAATATACAGGGCTGCCTACCACCAGGCCGTCGCAGGCTTCAAACTTCTGGGCTGTCTCGTTCACCAGATCACTGAACACGCATTTTCCCAGTTCCCCGCATTTCCGGCAGCCAATGCACCCCCGGATATCCTTGCTGCCCACCTGGAGGATTTCCGTCTCCACACCCTCCTGCTGGAAAATTTTTTCCATCTCATGCAGGGCGATATAGGTGTTGCCCTGTAAATGGGGGCTGCCATTAAGCATCAAAACCTTCATACAGTCCACGTCCCTTTCGTTTTTATGATATCTATAAGTATATCAGCCTGAAAGCCTTTTGAGAAGCCCTCTGCGCTATATTTTACAAATACGTGTAGGATTGTCAAACAAATTGGACAAGGAATTCCAGAGGAGAAAGCCAGGCGAGGGGAGGCGTCGGTAAGTTATTGGAGCTGTGGTTATGGGCAGCAAGCTGTTTCTCAAAGTCAGCCAGAGAGAAGAAAGAGTGGACAGAATAAAAGCGTTTCTGGTCTTCCCAGTGCGAGATTCAAAGCACCTAAACCGCCGGGTGCATAAAACGCGCGCTTGGACACTCCCTGCTCCCTCCTTGGCTTGCGTATATCATAAAGCGGCGGTTTCCGGCGCGGGCAGTGCTTGGTGCATACCGCCCGCCTAAAACGCGAATCAGGTTTTTTGGGGGTTCAGGGGGAATTTTCTCTAAAATTCCCCCTGGTGGGTTCTTAGGGCAAAGCCCTAAGCGCTGAACACGCTCTCGGCGGTTTCGGTTTCAAACTGCTTGTTATAGAGATCTGCATAGTAGCCGCCCAGAGCCATCAGCTCCTCATGGGTGCCCTGCTCGATAATCTTGCCGCCCCGCACCACCAGGATTAAGTCTGCCTTGCGGATGGTGGAGAGCCGGTGGGCGATGAGGAAGGAGGTGCGGCCCGTGAGCATGGTGGAGATAGCCTCCTGGATGAGGGCCTCGGTTTTGGTGTCGATAGAGGCGGTGGCCTCGTCCAGGACGAAAATGCGGGGATCTGCCAGCACCGCCCGGGCAAAGGACACAAGCTGCTTTTCCCCGGTGGAAAGCTGCCCACCCCCTTCGCCCACGTCGCTGTCATAGCCCTTTTCCATGCGCATGATGAAATCGTGGGCGTTGACCATCTTTGCCGCAGCCATCACTTCCTCGTCTGTGGCGTCTAAGCGCCCATAGCGGATGTTCTCCTTTACAGAGCCGGAGAACAGGTGGGGGGTCTGCAATACATACCCAATGCTGCTGTGCAGCCACAGCATACTGCGTTCCCGATAGTCCCGGCCGTCTATCAGGATGCGGCCCCCGGTTGGCTCGAAGAAGCGGCAGGCAAGGTTCACCAGGGTGGATTTTCCCGCCCCTGTCTCCCCCACAATGGCTACTGTAGTGCCCGCAGGCACGTCCAGGGTGAAATGCTCCAGCACATTTTCTGTGCCGTCGGGATACTGGAAGGTGATATCGTCAAAGGTGATGTGGCCCTTGAGTTCCTCCCAGTTCTCCCGCTTTGGCTCAAAGGAGGTGCCGTATTTTTCTATTACCTCCGGGGTATCCTGAATTTGCGGCTCCAGCTCCAAAAGGGCGGAGACGCGCTCGATGTTTGCCTGGGTGGCGATAAAGTTTGAGATAGTGCGGGCCAGGGTCTGGACGGGGTCGGCAATGACCAGGGCGAAGTTGACGAATACGGTCAGTTCCCCGATGCCGATGTTCCCCCACATCACCATGCTGCCGCCCCCTGTGATGACAAAAGCCACAGCAAGGGCTGTTAAGAAGCCGATAATGGGCACATAAATGGCGTTTAGCATGACGGCCCGGATGGTGGTGTGCTTCATGCGGCCTGTCACTTCCTGAAAGGCCGCGGTGTTCTTGTCCTCAATCACCAGGGTTTTGGAGGTTTTGGCCCCAGAAATGCCTTCGTTATAGTGGCGGGTAATCTCCGCGTTGATTTTCCGCACCTTGCGGTTCAGGTTTAAAATGCGCTTCTGGAAATAGAGGGTGGCAAGGGCAATGGCAGGCACCACCACAATAATCAGCAGGGCCAGCCGCCAGTTGATAAACAGCATAACCCCCATGCACCCCAGCACATAGGCAAGGCTCCAGAAGATGTCCACCAGGCTCCAGGCGAACACGCCGCCGATACGGTTGGTGTCGCTCATCACCCGGGCCATAATAACCCCTACAGGGGTGGTGTTATAATAGGAAAAGCTGAGGGTTTGCAGGTGGGTGAACAAGGTCTTTTTCAAGTCCCGGCCCAAGTACATTTCCACCTTCAGGGCTGACCGGGCAAATACGATGGTGCAGGTCATCTGCAGCAGCACCACCAGCATATATACAACCGCAAATCCGGCTATGCCCTCTGTAGTCCTGGGGGTGACAAAGCGGTCTACCACGTACCCGGACAAGAGGGGGTAGCAGATGTCTACCGCCGCATTTACCAGCATAGTGGCGATAACCACTGCCATCAGCCCCCGGTAGGGCCGCAAAAAGGGCAGCAGCTTGGCCCAGGTTTTCAGCGACGAAAACTTTTCCTTTCTTTCTGTATTTTGATTTTTCATATATGGTAAGTCTCCTTTTCAGGTTTTGCTTTTAGTGGGCATCCTGCGAGAAAACCCCTCGCAGTGGTTTTCTCGCGCTCTTTCCGGGCCGGAGATTTTCCCCTCGGGAAAAATCCCCACAGGAAAACCCTTACCAGGTGTTCCCTACAAGGCGACAGTCCACCGGACTGTCGCCTTTACCTTCCCGTGCTTTCCGCACGGCTCTGTACGGTCGTGGGACTCCGTCCCACACCCTGCAAACCTTTTTGGAAAAAGGTTTGATCGAAAAACTTTTGAAAGTGCGTTGGGCACGCGAGGGCTTACGTAAGCGCGGAATATCATTCCGCAGCGAAAAATTTTATCCACGTCCCCCGCGTCTTAGGTCAAGCGTTACGCTTGCGCGTCTCGGATGCAACGTCACGTTGCCGATTGCATGTCGAAAATGCGCTTGTAAATGCCCTCCTGCTGGGAAAGTTCTTCATGTGTGCCCATCTGGGCCACCTTGCCTCTGTCCAGCACCAGAATCTGGTCGGCGTTCATGAGGGTAGTGATGCGGTGGGCGATAAGGATGGTGGTGCCATGGACGTTCTCCTTAATGGAATGGCGGATTTTCGCGTCTGTCTCCATATCCACAGCAGAGAGGGAATCGTCAAAGATTTTAATGGCGGTGTCCTGCATCAGCATCCGGGCAATGGCTACCCGCTGCTTCTGCCCGCCGGAAATGGTCACGCCCCGCTCGCCAATAGGTGTATCGTAGCCCTGGGCGAAGTTTTCGATGGCGTCGTCAATAACAGCCAGGCGGGCATAATGCCGCACCGTCTCAATGTCCTCCCGGGCCGCGCCGTCGGCAATGCTTTCCCGGAAGGTTTTGGAGAAGAGGAAAGGCTCCTGCAGCACGATGCCGATGTTTTTCCGCAGGTGGGCAATGTCCATTTTACGGATATCCACCCCGCCGATGGTAATGCTTCCTTGGCCCTCCGGCAGCTCGTAGAGCCTGTCCAGCAGGTACATCAGGGTGGATTTGCCGCTGCCAGTGGCCCCCAGGATGCCAAAGGTGCTGCCCGCTTTTACGGTGAAGCTCACGTCCTCCAGCACGCCGGCGCTGCCGGTGTATCCGAAGCTTACGTGGTCAAATACGATGTCTCCGGTGAGGGCGGGGGAAACAGGGCTGGGGCAGTTTTCTTCCTCTTTGGCGTCCAGGATGTCAAACAGGCGGGTGGCGCTGATGGTGGTTTTGCTCAGCTCGCTGAGCAGGCGGCCCAGGTTGCGCACAGGCCACACCAGCATGGAGTTGTAAGCCGCAAAGGCCAAAAACTCCCCGGCGGTAAGCTCCCCCCGCTCCACCAGGAAAGCCCCTGCCACAATGATAACGCACACCTGAAAGCCTGCGAAAAAGTCTCCTAGGCCCCAGTTAATGCCCATCACCTTGCCCAGGCGCACCCACATGCCTGTGAATTCTTCGTTTTTCTTATTAAAGCGGTCGATTTCAAAGCGCTCCCGGCCAAAAGCCCGCACCACCCGCACGCCGGTGAGGTTTTCCTGCACCAGGGCGGTCAGTTCCCCTTCTGTTTCATCGGCTTTCTGGAACTTTTTGCCCACAATGCCGAAGAAAACGAAAGAGGTGACAAACACCACAGGGATAAAGGCGGTGACCAGCAGGGACAGCCGCACGTTCATGGCGAACATAAGCCCCAGGGAGACTACAATCAGCAGGAAAATGCGGATGCACTCCATAAGCTGGTCGCTGACAAAGTTGCGGATGAGATCCACGTCCATGGTGCAGCGCTGGATAATGTCCCCGGTCTGGTGGGAGTTGTGCCAGGCATAGGGCAGGCGCTGGATGTGCCCAAACAGGGTGTCGCGGATTCTGGCCACAGTGCCCTCGCAGGCCCGGGCCAGGTTCATGCGGGAAGAGTAGCTGCTAAGGCTTGCAATGGCGGCAAAGCCCAGGGACACTGCCGCGCATATGGCAATGCTGCCCCGGAGCAGCTCCCGCAGGGCCTCCTCCCCTCCGATGGACGCTATCCACCCTGAAAGGAAGCCGGGAAGCTGGAAAGCGTTGTCGTTTATGACAGAGTCCACAGTGACCCGGATGACCTGGGGAGTCATATAGTTTGCGATAACGGAAATAACCACCATTGCCATGGACAGCAAAAACCGCAGCCGGAATCCCTTGGTATAGGGGTAAAACCGCAGGATGGTGGACTTTTTCTGTTCCTTCTCTTTTTTCTTTCTTTTCATAACATATGTACCTCGTGCGCTGAAAGCGTGTCAAAATGGTTTTTTCAAAAAAGGTTCTCTGGCGGGTGCGGAGTGAGCGTCTGCAAGCATGCGAGCCGGCAGGCGGGACCCAGCGCCCCGCGGTTCTGCGCCGCTGGCGCCATAAAAAAAGCGCGGCAAGCCAAGGCATCCGGCCCCATGACACGGAGGGGCAAAATACAGTTTGGCTATGCCAGCTCGGTTCTGTGCAACGTACAGCAGACAGCGGGCAGGAATGACGGTATAGAAAATATTAGCATAGCAGTGCAAAAAAGTCAACACTGGAAAAAGGTTTTTAAAAAATTCACAAACTTCTTCCTAAAAGCGGTTGATTTTTCTTTTTATAGGGAGTATACTATCATCATAAATAGTTTTAAAAACTAGATGTCGCAAAAATGTCGAATCTCTGCGCAGGGGTTGTTTTCAAAGCAGCCACCGGAAAGGACGGAAGCTATGGAGCAGGCAATGAAAATGAATTTGATGCAAAAAAGAGAGCAGCAGGCGGAAAAGCGCAGACGGCTGGGACTGCCCCGGTACACCCTGGGAGAGGAGATTTTCTCCTCTGTGTCCCATGGGGTATCGGCGCTGCTGGCAGTGGCGGGTCTGGTGCTGCTGCTGGTGTTCTGTGAAAAAACGCCTTTGAAGGTATCCAGCGTTTCCATTTACGGGGCCACCATGGTGCTGCTGTACACTGTCTCCACCCTATACCACGCTTTGGGGCTGAACAAAGCCAAGGTGGTGTTCCGCTCTTTAGACCACTGCACGATCTTCCTGCTGATAGCCGGAACCTATACCCCCATCACCCTTGTCAGCCTGGGGGGCATTCAGGGATGGGCCATGTTTGCCCTGGTGTGGGCGGCAGCGGTGCTGGGCATTGTACTCAATGCCATCAGTGTGGAGCGCTTTAAAATAGTTTCCATGATTTGTTACCTCGCCATGGGCTGGGTGGTGGTTTTTGCCATGAAAACCTTCACCCAGAACGTCAGCCCTGTGGGCTTCTGGTGCCTGCTGGCAGGGGGGCTGTGCTATACCCTGGGAGCCGTCCTCTATGGCATGGGGAAGAAAATTCCCTATATCCATTCGGTTTTCCACCTGTTCGTCCTGGCGGGCAGCGTGCTGCATACGATTACAGTATATCAGGTTGTGAAATAAAGGGTATATGCGCACTGGCTTTGCAGGGCGGTTTTCCGGAAAGGAAGCCGCCCTGCATCTGTTTTGACCAGCCTCCAAGCAGGCGGACTGCCCCAAAATACACAAAAAAGAAAGGCGCTTTACAGAAAATTCAGATATTTTTTCACATTTGTCCTTGTGTTTTTCGGCAGAATGCTATATAATAGAAAAAGCCTTGCAGGGTCTGCCTTGAAAACGGTTTTTAGGGCAGGCTTTGGGGCTTGTGCAAAATACTTATGAAGCCTGTGGAAGGGGCAAACGCTTATGAACCAATATCAGGAAAAGAATATTATCAATCTGGCGGTTGCGGGCCATGGCGGGGCAGGCAAAACCTCCCTGGCGGAAGCCATGCTGTATCTTGCCGGGATGTCCGACCGCCGGGGCAAGGTGGGGGACGGCAACACGGTCTGCGACTTTGACCCCGAGGAAATCCGCCGGAAAACCTCTATCGGCGCGGCGGTTGCCCCGCTGGAATGGAAAAACAAGAAGATAAACCTGCTGGATGCCCCCGGGCTTTTCGACTTTGAGGGCGGCATGTGCGAGGCTATGCGGGCCGCCGACACAGTGCTGGTGGTTATCTCCGGCAAAGACGGGGTAGCTGTGGGTACGGAGAAAGCCTTTGAGGCTGCGTCTAAGCGGGATTTGGCGAAAATTTTCTTTGTAAACGGCCTGTGCGACGAGAGCGCCCGGTTCTACCGGGTTTTTGAGGATTTAAAGGCCCAGTTCGGCCCTTCGGTGTGCCCGGTGGTGGTGCCCTATATTCAGGATGGCCAGGCCAACATCTATGTGAATTTGCTGGAGTATAAGGCTTATGACTATTCCGACGGCAAGCCTGTGCAGGTGGCCATCCCCGACATGGGCGACAGGCTGGAAGGCCTGCGCACCGCCATTTATGAGGCTGTGGCGGAGACAGATGACGCGCTGTTTGAGAAGTATTTCGCCGGGGAGGAGTTCACCCCCGAGGAAGTGATTGTAGGCGTGAGCAAGGGCGTGAAGTCCGGCACCATCACGCCTGTGTTCTGCGGGGATGCCATGCTTATGCGGGGCATGGAGCAGTTTATGGACGGGCTTGCCTGGCTTGCCCCCTCCGCCCAGGAAAAGGCCGGGGAAATCGGCACAGACGTGGACGGAGAGCCTGTGGAGCTTACAGTCAACAGCGAGGGCGCTGCGGCGGCCATTGTCTTTAAGACTGTGGCAGATCCCTTTATCGGCAAGCTTTCCTATTTAAAAGTGATATCCGGCAAGATTTCTACAGAGTCCCAGCTTGTGAACATGCGCACCGGCAACACGGAGCGGGTGGGCAAGACTGTGATGATGACAGGCAAGAAGCAGGAGGATGTGAAGTTTATCGGCGCAGGCGATATCGGCGCCATCCCCAAGCTTACCGCCACCAACACAGGGGACACCCTGTGCAGCCCGGCCCGGAAGGTTGTCCTGGAAGGCGTGGAGTATCCCACTCCCACCTTGTCTATGGCTATTGTGCCGAAAAAGAAGGGCGAAGAGGACAAGATTGCCCAGGGGATGCTGCGGCTGGCAGAGGAAGATCCCACCATCCGGTTCCAGTCCAACACAGAAACCCACGAGCTGGTGGTAAGCGGCCTGGGCGAGCAGCACCTGGATGTGATTGTGTCAAAGCTCAAGGCCAAGTTCGGCGTGGAGATTACTTTGAAGGATCCCAAGGTGCCTTACAGGGAGACTATCCGCAAAAAGGTGCAGGTGCAGGGTCGGCACAAGAAGCAGACCGGCGGCCATGGGCAGTTTGGCGATGTGTGGATAGAGTTTGCCCCCTGCGACAGCGAAGGCCTGGAGTTTAATGAGCGGGTTGTAGGCGGGTCGGTGCCCAAGGGCTTCTTCCCTGCTGTGGAAAAGGGCCTGCGGGAGTGCATCCTCAAGGGGCCGCTGGCAGGATACCCTGTGGTGGGCCTGTCTGCCACCCTGTATGACGGCTCTTACCATCCGGTAGACTCCTCTGAAATGTCCTTTAAGATGGCGGCAACCATTGCCTATAAGAACGGCATGCCCCAGGCAAACCCTGTGCTGCTGGAGCCTATCGGGCACCTGCGGGCCACTGTGCCTGACGGCAACATGGGCGACATCATGGGCGAGGTGAACAAGCGCCGGGGCCGCGTGCTGGGCATGGAGCCTGCGGGCGCAGGCAAGCAGACGGTAGAGGCAGAGGCCCCCATGGCGGAGATGCATGATTTCAGCACCTTTGTGCGCCAGTGTACCCAGGGCCGGGGCAGCTTTACCTTTGAGTTTGAGCGGTATGAGGAAGCCCCCGCCAATGTGGCCCAGAAGGCTATTGAGGCCGCAAAGGCTGAAAACGGCGAGGACTAAGGCAGGAATATTGAAGCGAAGGCCGGCGCGGCGTTTAAGCTGCGCCGGCTTTTTCTATCTCTGGCCATCCCCAAAAACTTCTGGGATGCACAAAGCGGCGGGGAATAAAAACGTGCTGTGCCCGGTTCTCTGCCGTTTTGATGGATAAAGGTTTTTGAAGATTGAAAAGAAAGTTGCCGAAGGCAATCTTTTGAACTTCTTTTCCTTAAAAAAGTTTCCTTTCCCGCCGGAGGCTGCCTTACAAAAGTGTAAGACAGTCTTTCCGATTTGTAATGCCGCCGTAAGGTTTTCGTAAAAACTAGCGGGTATACTGGAAGCAGAAAAAAGGAGGGCGGCGAAAGGCGGCCTTATAGAAAAGGAGTAATTGGAAATGGCATTGTTAAGCGTGCAGCATGTGAAGAAAATATACGCCACCCGCCTGGGCGGGGCCAAGGTGCAGGCCTTGGCAGATGTGGATTTTACTGTGGAGCAGGGGGAGTTCACCGCTATTATGGGTGAATCCGGCTCTGGCAAAACCACCCTCTTAAACATCCTGGCAGGGCTGGATAAGCCCACGGGCGGGGAAATCTTTTTAAACATGCGGAATATCTGCACTTTGGGGGAAAAGGAGATTTCCGCCTTCCGCCGGGATAATTTGGGCTTTGTGTTCCAGGATTTCAACCTTCTGGATACCTTTTCTATCCAGGACAACATCTTTTTGCCCCTGGTGCTGGCTGGGAAGAAATTTGACGAGATGCAAAAGCGTCTGGAACCCATTGCCCGGGGGCTGGGGATTGTAGACATCCTGCAGAAATTCCCCTATGAGGTTTCCGGCGGGCAGAAGCAGCGCACCGCCATTGCCCGGGCCATCATCACAAATCCCCAGCTCATTCTGGCGGATGAACCCACCGGGGCGCTGGACTCCCGCTCTGCCGGGCAGATATTGCAGATTTTCGAGGACATAAACAGCCGGGGCCAGACCATCCTCATGGTTACCCACTCCATCCAGGCCGCCAGCCGGGCCGGGCGGGTGCTGTTTATTAAAGACGGCCAGGTGTTCCACCAGATTTACAGAGGGGACATGGACGGGGATCAGATGTACCAGAAAATTTCCGATACCCTCACAGTCCTTGCCACCAGCAGGGAGGAAGGGGGCGCATACCATGGCTAAAGGCCTGTATTGGAAGCTTTCCTGGGGCAACCTGCGGAAGAATTACCGCCTTACCCTGCCCTATCTGCTCTCCTCCACCGGTATCTGCATGATGTTTTACATGCTCTGCGCTTTAGGCGGGGGCATTGACAAAAGTGCCATGTATGGCGGCAACTCTGTAGCAGCCATGATGGAGTTGGGCGTGTACGTTATCGGCATATTCGCTGTGATCTTCCTGTTCTACACCAACAGCTTTATCATGAAGCGCCGGAAAAAGGAGCTGGGGATTTATAACATCTTAGGCATGGAGAAGCGCCACATTGCCCGGGTCATCCTGGCGGAAACCCTGCTGACAGCCCTTGCCACCCTTGTGCTGGGCCTGGGAATGGGCATCCTCTTTTCCAAGGTGCTGTTCCTGGCCTTGCAGAAGGTGCTGGGGCTTACGGTGCCCATCGCCTTTCTGGTGCCCCCTAAAGCTCTGGCAGCTACGGTCATTTTGTTCCTGGCGATTTTCTTCCTGCTTCTTTTGTATAATGTCTTGCAGGTGCGGCTCAGCAAGCCTATTGAGCTGCTCCATGGCGGCGAGGTGGGGGAAAAAGAGCCGAAAGCCCACTGGCTGCTGGCAGTGCTGGGCGTCCTGCTGCTGGGGGCCGGGTATTATCTGGCAGTTACCATCCAGTCTCCCATTGAAGCCATGATGTTCTTCTTCATCGCCGTTGTCCTGGTGATTCTGGGCACCTACCTGCTGTTTGTGACAGGCATCACCGCCCTTTTGAAGCTTCTGAAGAAAAACAAGCGCTTCTATTACAAAACCCGGCATTTCACCGCTGTTTCCGGTATGCTCTACCGCATGAAGCAGAACGCCGCGGGCCTTGCCTCCATCTGCATTTTGTCCACCTGTTTGTTGGTGACAGTGTCCACCACCTTCTCCCTGTACACAGGCATTGAGGATTTAATACACAGCCGCTATCCCCGGGAGTATTCCCTTATCATGCAAAACCCAAACGACGCCGCCATCGAGACGATGCACACGCTGGCGGGAGAGGAGGCCGCAAAGCTGGGAGTGTCCCAGGAAAATGCCTATGAATACAAGGTGCGTATGTGGAGCACAGCCCGCACAGGCACAGACTTCCACATCGGAGACGACAGCTACAGCACCACCTATGCCATTTTCCAGGCCTGCACCCTGGAGGAGTTCAACCGCTTTTCCGGGCGGCAGGAATCCCTGGAGCCAGGACAGGTGCTGCTGTCCGACCCCCGGAACAGCTTCGACAGCCCCGCCATCTCTTTTGATGGTAAGGAGTTTTCCGTGAAGGAGACGGACTATGCTGCGGAAGGGGAGATGAACGCCGTGGTGTACGAGGTGTACACCATCGTGTTCCCAGACGAAGAAACCCTCTTGTCCCTGTTAAGCCAGGAGCAGATCGGTGTCTATAGAGCGGATGTGCCCCAGTGGTACTATTATTTTGACCTGAGCGGGGATGACGAGTCCTTGCAGGCCTTTTCCGATGCCATGGACAGACACATCGAGGAGGATTTCCCCATGGCGGGGGTAACATTTGAATACCTGCGCACAGACGATGCCTTTAACGCCCGGGAGGATTTCCTCTCCCTGTATGGCGGCCTGTTCTTCCTGGGCATGTTCTTAGGCCTTCTGTTCCTTATGGGGACGGCGCTGATTATCTACTATAAGCAGATTTCCGAGGGCTATGAGGATGCCCGCCGCTTCTCCATCATGCAGAAGGTAGGCATGAGCCGCCAGGAGGTGAAGCGCAGCATCCACAGCCAGATTATCCTGGTGTTCTTCCTGCCCCTGCTTGCCGCCATACTCCACCTCGTCTTTGCTTTCCCCATGCTCCAGCGGATCATGACCCTGATGAATATGGTAAACTACCAGCTCGTCCTGTTTTCCACCATCGGCTGCGTGGCAGTCTTTGCCCTGTTCTATTTCATCATCTATGCATGCACTGCCCGCACCTATTATAAAATTGTAGAGCAGGGCTGATTCCTCCGCCATAAGGGGCTTAAATAAAGCGTATGATTCCCCAAAAACTTTTGCGAAGTGCATATAACCCAATTTTACCCGTAAGGAGCTGTTATAATGATAAGCGCGATTTTTGAACTGATTAGTGCCTGCGCCCATTTTATGTGGGATCTCCTGTGCGCGCTGCTGAACCTGGGCGGGAGTTTGCTTTCCGCTGTGTTCACAGTATTAAGCTGGCCCTTTAAATCCTTCCATGGCCTTTTGCAGGGCACCCTCCATTGGACACCCCTGTTCCTGGCCGTCTGCTTTGTCCTGGGCGCTCTGGTGCTGGGATTTGCCCTGCTGGCGGTGGTGAACCAGTGGCGGCGGAAATATAAATAAGTCCCAAAAAGCCGCGCCTCTTGTAGAAGGGGCGCGGCTTTTTTGCGTCTGTGTTTTCCGGCAAAGCCGGCTTGTAGTAAACGCACTTGAAAAAATCGGCACATCCCGGTTTTCAAGCCAGACGGCTGAGCCACTTAGTTCAAAAGAGGCATTCTGCCTCTTTTGAACTGCGTTACCTATAAACAGTCCCGCATGGTGCGTCCAGGGCCTGCAAGGGTTTCAAAGTCCTGCACAAAGGCCTGCACAGCGCTGTCAATGGCGGGATTTTTCACAAGGGCTTCCAGCACCTCTGGGGGAAGGGTGGCAGCGCCTACCCCATGCTTGCACAGCTCCAGCACCTGCTGGGAGTTTTTAAAGCTGGCGGCAAGCACTTGGCAGGGGATGCTGTTTTTCTCGAAGATGTCGTGGATTTCCCGCGCGGCCCCAATGCCGTCACAGCCCATGTTGTCGATACGGTTTACATAGGGCGCGGCATATTTTGCCCCGCACATGCCCGCCAGATATGCCTGCATGGGGGTGTATATGGCTGTGGCGGTAACGGGGATACCCTCTGCCGCCAAAAGCTTCATGGCCTGAAAGCCCCAGGGTACAGCGGGCACCTTCACAAAGGTATTAGCGCCCAGCTCTTTTACAATGCGCCGGGCTTCCTCCAGCACCTCTTCCGGGCAGGAGGACACAGCCTGGGCGTGAAGCTGGGCCTCCTGCCCAATGAGGGCGCGGATGTCATGCAGCACCTTAAAAGGCGGCTGCCCGGATTTTTTCAAAATGGTGGGGTTGGTGGTGACCCCTGTTAGGGGGTAAACCTTCCACAGGCGCTCTATGGCCTGTATGTCCGCGGTATCTATCAACAGCTTCATAAATAAAACGGCCTTTCTTTAAAAGTAAAATCAGTTGGCATGGTGTTGGGAGTCCAGGGGGAATTATTCCCCCTGGCGGGTTCGGGGGCGGCGCCCCCGGCAGGGTGCGGGACGGAGTCCTGCCAGCGGGCGCCTAGAACACCTGCTCTGTGCGGGCGATGATGTCGTCCTGGGTTTTCCGGGAGAGGACGTTAAAGAAAGCGCTGTAGCCTGCCACCCGGACAATGAGATCCCGGTGGTTTTCCGGATGGGCCTGGGCGTCCAGGAGGGTTTCCCGGCTTACCACGTTGAACTGGACATGGTAGCCCTGGAGGCGGTTAAAGAAGGTGCGCAGCAGGAGCATCAGCTTCTGGCAGCTTTCTTCCTTTTCCAGCAGTTGGGGGGTAACTTTCTGATTTAACAGCACGCCTCCGGTAATTTCCTTTGTGGGCAGCTTTGACACGCTTTTAAACACAGCGGTGGGGCCGTTTTTGTCGGCGGCGTGGCTGGGGGAGCAGCCTTCGGCTAAAGGCTCGCCTTTTTTGCGCCCGTCCGGGGTGGCAAGGGTGCCTGCGCCCTGTGGGACGTTGGCAGAGATGGAGCTGGTGCCCGCATAGTATACGCCGCCAATGGGGCCGCGGCCGTAACGGGTGTTGTGATACTTTTTCATTTCGTCAATATACACGTTATAGGCGGTTACCACCAGCATATCTACATAGTCGTCATCGTTGCCATACTTGGGGGCAGCCTGCAAAAGCTCCCGGATTTCCTCATAGCGGGGGCCTTCAAAGTCAGCCTGAAGGGCCTGCCAAAGCTCTGCCGGAGATACAGCCTTGTCCTCAAAAACCACCTTCTTCATGGCGGCTAAGCTGTCCGCCAGGTTGGCAATGCCCACCTGTAAATCGCTGATAAAGTCGTATACCGCGCCGCCCTCTTTCATGTTCAGGCCCCGCTCAATACAGTCATCCGTCAGGGCGGAACAGAGGATGTCGGCAGTGTCCTGCTCTAAAACCATGTCGCAGGTAGCGTCTATAATGGTACACTGGCGGCACATCTCCCGTATCACCTTATCCCAGCACTGGAGCACCTGGTCAAACGAGGTGAAATCCTTAAAGTGGCCTATGCCCTGGCACAGCTTTGTGCCAGAGGCCGGGTCAACCCCATTGTTCATGGCAATGAGCAGGGCCTTGGGGAAGTTTAAAAAACTCATGCCTGTGCAGCGGTAGCCCCACTTGCCAGGGACAGCGGTTTCCACGCAGCCAATGGCGCTGTAGTTGTAAGCGTCCTCCGGCTTTACCCCTTTCTCAATAAAGCTGGGGATAATAATTTCGTCATTATTAAAGGCAGGCATACCAAAGCCGCAGCGCACCACCTGGATGCACTCCCGGAGGAAATCATCGGGGAGGTTTTTATGGTAGCGGACGGTCAGGTTCGGCTGGGTAAGGTGGCACCGGGCCACTGTGCGGATGATAAGCCAGGAAAGGAGGTTCGTGGCGTCTTTGCCGTCTGCTGTCTGGCCTCCTACCGTTACGTTCTGGTACAGGGGCGATCCGGCGGAAAACTGGGTGTGGCTCCAGGATCGGATCTTATTGATGGTGTAGGTTTTCAGCCACAAGCAGCACAGCAGCTCTTCCGCCTGCTCCTTTGTGATTTTCCCTGCCGCCAGATCCCGCTCATAGTAGGGGTTCAGATACTGATCCATCCTGCCGTAAGACAGGCTGTGCCCGTTTGACTCTATCTGCAAAACCAGGTGGATAAGCCACAGGCTCTGCACAGCCTCCCGGAAGGTTTCCGCCGGCTCCCAAGGCACCTTATAGAGGATGCGGCTCATTTCCAGAAGTTCCTTTTTGCGGGCTTCATCCTGGGTTTTGGCGGCAGCTTCCGCCGCTAAGTCTGCATACCGTTTGGCGAAAGCTTTCACAGCCTCTGCCACAATGAGGATGGCCCGGTAGAAATAGCTTTTCTGTATGTTTTTGTAATCTGTCAAATCCAGTGCGTCCAGCTTCTCCTTTGCCCGGCGGGCATAGTCCTTCAGCCCCAGGCCCAGCAAGCCCCCATAGTTTACCGCGCAGTGGGCGTCGCCGCTGGTGATGTTGCCCTCGGACTTGATAATGCCCAAGTCGTAATACAGCTTCGAGTGGGGCGGGAACGCTGCCAGTCCCCTGTCCAGCAGAGTGTTGTGCTCCCAGAAAGGGGCGATTTCCCGCAGCTTTTCTTTATTCTCCTCTGTGATGCGGAACACGTCCCCATCCCGTTTGTCAAAGGAGTCCAGCTCGTCTATCACCCACTGCATGGCATATTCCGGGAAAATGGGGGCGCTGCGGTTGGTGCTTGCCTGGTTCCCCGCCAGCAGGGTTTGAGGCTCAATGAAAATGCTCATGTGGGACAAAACGTTTTCCAGCATCAAAGCCCGCTTGATGGCAAGGGGCTTGTCGCCATGCTCCCGGTAAGACTGGGTGGTGAGTACGGCCCGCTCTACGCAGATTTGGGGCTGTGTTCCCAAAAGCGCCTCCCGGAAATCCGCCATCCGGGGGCTGAGCCTGCCAAAATAGTCCATATGCCGCCTTCTTTCTTTTCATATGAAAGTAAAGAGCTTTCTTTCAATTGAATAGTACCACAATTTCCATGCACTGTCAAGGCGCGGAGAAGAAAAAGGGCGCATCAGAGCAAGCACACAAAAATTTACATCTGTCTTATAAATGTGTTTTTGTACAAAGATACGGGCCGGAGAGTGTGGAGGCAGAAGCAGACAGCCATTCTTTGTCCCCAATTGTGCTGTTTTCCAATTGATAGGACACAAGAATTTAATGCCTCCTGTACAAATGTCCCTTTATAAGGCGGGCGTGCCCCCTGCCCCCCTCTGCCTTGACAAATCCGGGCTGTTGGGATACAATAACAACCAACAAAAAGGAAAGAGGGGTCTGGTATGGGAACGTGTGCGGAAAACAGGAAAAGCGTGCCGGCGCTGTTTGGCAGCGCTGTGTTTAACGATGACGTAATGCAGGAACGGCTGCCCCGGGATGTGTACAAATCCCTGCGCAAAACCATAGATGAGGGCAAGGATCTGGATCTCACCGTGGCAAACGCCGTGGCCTCTGCCATGAAGGACTGGGCGGTGGAGCAGGGGGCCACCCACTATACCCACTGGTTCCAGCCATTAAACGGCATTACCGCCGAAAAGCACGACAGCTTTATCTCCCCCACCAGCGACGGCCGGGTAATTATGCAGTTTTCCGGCAAGGAGCTGATAAAGGGGGAGCCGGATGCCTCTTCCTTCCCTTCGGGAGGCCTGCGGGCTACCTTTGAGGCCCGGGGCTACACGGCCTGGGATCCCACCTCCTATGCCTTTGTAAAGGGGGATTCCCTGTACATCCCCACAGCCTTCTGCTCCTACAGCGGGCAGGTGCTGGATAAAAAAACGCCCCTTTTACGCTCCATGGAGGACTTAAGCCGCCAGGCTGTGCGCATCCTGCGGCTGTTCGGGGACGACAAGACAAAGCAGGTGATCACCACTGTGGGTCCGGAGCAGGAATATTTCCTCATTGACCGGGCACTTTACGAAAAACGGGCGGATCTGCGCTTCTGCGGGCGCACCCTGTTCGGTGCCCAGGCGCCCAAGGGGCAGGAGCTGGAGGATCACTATTACGGTTCCATCAAGCCCCGGGTGCAGGCCTTTATGAAGGAACTGGACGAGGAACTGTGGAAGCTGGGCATTTTAGCCAAAACAAAGCACAACGAGGTGGCCCCGGCCCAGCACGAGCTGGCCCCTATTTTTACCACCACCAACATCGCCTGCGACCATAACCAGCTTACCATGGAAGTGATGAAAAATGTGGCTGCCCGGCATGGGCTTACCTGCCTGCTGCACGAGAAGCCCTTTGCCGGGGTCAATGGCAGCGGCAAGCACAATAACTGGTCTATTTCCACAGACTCCGGGAAAAACCTGCTGGAGCCGGGGAAAAAGCCGGAAGAAAACCTTTTGTTTTTGCTGATTCTGGCGGCGGTTATCAAGGGCGTGGACGAATATCAGGATTTGCTGCGGATTTCCGTAGCTTCTGCCGGAAACGACCACCGGCTGGGGGCAAACGAGGCGCCTCCCGCCATTATTTCCATGTTCCTGGGAGACGAGCTGACCGCCATTCTGGCGTCCATTGAAGAGGGCAGGCCCTATGAGGGCGCTCCTTCTAAAAAGCTGGAAACCGGGGTGCATGTGCTGCCGGACTTAAACATGGACACCACTGACCGCAACCGCACCTCCCCCTTTGCCTTTACAGGCAACAAATTCGAGTTCCGCTCCTTAGGCTCTGCCATCTCCATTGCCTGCCCCAACATAATGCTTAACACCATTGTGGCGGAGGAGCTGCGGCAGTTTGCGGAATTCCTGGAAGGCCCCGGGGAGCTTGCCCCCCGGGTGACGGAACTGGTGCGCAAGGTGGTGACAGCCCACAAGCGCATTATCTTCAATGGCGACGGCTACTCCCCAGAGTGGGTGGAGGAGGCAAAGCGCCGGGGGCTTCTCAACCTGCCCACCACGGTGGACGCTTTGCCCCGGTATCTGGATCAAAAAAACATCGAGCTGTTCGCCCGGCATAAAATCTATACCGAGGCGGAAATGGAGGCCCGGTATGAGACGATTATGGAGGAGTATGTAAAAACCCTGCACATCGAGGCCCTCACCATGATTGGCATGGTGCGCCAGGAGGTGCTGCCTGCTGTGAGCCGGTATGTGCAGGGCCTGGCGGAGGCGGTAAACGCCAAGCGGCAAGCCGTAAGCTCCCTGCCCTGCAGGGCGGAGGCTGCCCTGATTGAAAAGCTTTCCGGGCAGATGGACAAGGCCTTTGAGCTGGTGGAGTATCTGGACGAAAAGCTGGGGAACCCCCGTTCCCGCAGCGTGAACATACTCTCTGCCGCCACCTATTACCGGGACGTGCTGGTGCCTGCCATGGAGGATCTGCGGGGCGCGGTGGACGCTATGGAGATGCATGTGTCGGCAGAGTGCTGGCCCTATCCCACCTATGCGGACTTGATGTTCCGGGTGTAGCGGTTAAATGTACTCTCCCGCCCTACGGGCGGGGGAGTACACGGACGACACTGTTCCGGGTGCAGCGGTTAAATGTAAGGCTTATCACAACATAATGGGAAGCGGCCCGGGGCGCGTCCTCCGGGCCGTTTTGTGCGCGAAAGGGAGAGGAACATGGCAGACAGCAGGCTTTTTAAAATGCTATACTACCTTTTGGACAAGGGCCGCGCCACCGCTTCCGAGCTGGCGGAAAAATTTGAGGTTTCCCAGAGGACGGTTTACCGGGATGTGGAGGCCTTAAGCGGGGCGGGCATCCCGGTTTACGCCGAGCCGGGGCGGAAGGGTGGCATCTGCCTTTTGCGGGGGTTCACCCTGGACAGGGCCGCCTTTTCCCGGGAAGAAAGGCAGGAGGTGCTGGCGGCAGTGCAGGGCATTGCTGCCACAGGATATTCGGGAAAAGAAACCCTGGCAAAGCTGTCGGCGGTTTTTCAGGCTGATATGGAAAACTGGCTGGAGGTGGACTTTTCCCGCTGGGGAAACAGCGGCAGCGACAAGGAGAAGTTTGAAGGGCTGAAAACAGCCGTGATACAGCACAGGGAGACGGAGATTGTCTATGAGAGCAGCTATGGCCAAAGGAGCCGGCGCACCATCCAGCCCCTGAAGCTGTGCTATAAGGACGCGGCCTGGTATGTAAAGGCTTTCTGCCTGGAGCGGCAGGACTTCCGCGTTTTTAGGCTGAACCGCATCGTAAGCCAGAAAGTGACGGGAAGGGTTTTTGTGCCGCAGCCGTATCCGGAGCCGGACAGCGCTTCCCAGCCTGCATACCAGCGGATTTCCCTTTTATTTGCCAAGGAGGCGGCATATCGGGTGTATGACGGGTTTGACGAGACGCAGATGGAGCGCCGGGAAAACGGGGATATCCTTGCCCGGGCGGAAATGCCTGTGGACGCCTGGCTGATTGGATACCTGCTGTCTTTCGGAACCCTGGTGGAAGTGGTGGAGCCGAAGTATCTCAAGAAAATCCTGGCCGGGGAGGCGAAAAAGATTTACGAAAAAAATAAACCATGACAGAGGGTGTCAGGGTATATATGGTATCCTATAGCCATAGCAGACAGCTAAAAAATCTTAGAGCGGAGGAGAAAGACATGCAGGAAATGAACCCAAAATTCTGCCAGTGCTGCGGGATGCCTTTGGGAGAGGGAACGGACATGCAGGGCACAAACGCTGACGGCAGCAAAAACGGGGACTATTGCAAATACTGCCTGGACAAGGGAGCCTTTACCTTTAACGGCACCATGGAGGAGATGGCCGCCTTCTGCGCGCCCAAAATGGCTGCCGCCAATCCGGGCATGACAGAGGAACAGGCGGAAAAGGCTATGCTGGAGTGGTTCCCTACCTTGAAGCGCTGGAAAAAATGAACAGGCAGGAAAGAAGCAGGGCTTGGGTTTTCCAAAGCCCTGCTTTTTTCGTGCTGTTTAGAGCAGCCTCTAGGGCAGCCGGGGGGTGCGGGTGAAGATTTCCGGCTTGCCCACATATTCCATGCTGGGATAAATAATATCCAGGAACTCATCGGGAAAATAGTAATCAAAAAACTGCTGGATACCTGTGGAGGCAGGGACGCCGTTTATCCTCTCCGACTGGCGGAACACAGCGCCGGCAGAGAGAAGAATGTCTACTGCCATAAAGATGGAAACGCCAATGGTTAAGGCGCGGCCCAGCTTTTTGGGAATGCGTTCAATGGCCCGGGAGAGGACGGGGTACAGGTCTTTCAGCCAGATAAGCCCCAGCACGCCCCAGAAGAAGGAATACATCAGGTTGGTGCGGCCGCTGACATTTAAGACAGAATCGCTGTACTCCCAGGAGACTGTGCCAAAAAGGGACTGCTGCAAAAAGCTGCACAGGTATTCAAAGGCTCCGCCAATAAACATGCTGGCTATGAAAATCAGCACGTCCCGCTGGTTATACATCTTATAGAGGAACAGGGTGATGGCTACAGCCCCAAAGCCGTATACCAGGATGAAAGGCCCCAGCACCACGCTGACCCGGAGCTGGAACTGGTGGGGCGGCACCACCAGGGCATAAACTGTCTCCAGGCAGAAGCCAGCCACGTTCCCGATCATGAAAATCCAGAAAAGCTTCTGGAAGCAAAGCCCATAGGCAAAGGGGCGCTCTGCCCCCTGGGGCAGTTTTCCCTCGTATACTGCCACGGCGTTTTCGCTGCGGCGGCGGATAGCCTCAGAGGATTTGCGGCGGAACACGTTTACATTCTGCCGCAGGGCCTCCAGCTCCTCATTGTGGCGCAGGGAGTGGAGATCCGGGAAAGCCTTTAAGAGGCGCTTGTGCAGATAATTTGCCTGCAGGCCCTTTTCGTACTTTTCTTTCAGGCGGGCTGCTTCTTTCTGCCAGTCCTTCTCCAGATCCTGCACAGCGGCGGCCCCGGTGTACAGCCCCTGCCCCAAGCGGTCGGAGCCGGCCCGGAGCTTCATGGAAACGTATTCCAGGTTTTTCAGCTTCCGGTTCAGGCCCGCAATAGACACCACCGTAACCACGAAGTCGGCAAAGAGCAGGGAGAGCATAACCGTGAGCAGCACCCAGCCAATGGAGCGGGGGATCTTGTTTGCCAGCATCCCGGCAAAGGGCATAACAAACCGCACCACTGCCGCCCCTGCCAGACCCCAGACAATGGCAAAGCTTAAACACACATAGCCCCCGATGTTGTGGGGCTTATCGGAGTAATCCCACCATTTCTGGTGGAAAACCTTTTCCAGCAGAAAGCCTGCCAGCCACTCCAGCCCTGTGCCCAGAAACATGGAGCCTACAATGAGCACAGCCAGGTTGTCCCCAAAGGGCTTCATAAGGAAGTCAATAGTGAGAACTCCCAAGCCGTATATGGGGCACAGCGGGCCATTGAGAAAGCCCCGGTTTACAAACCGTTTTTCTTCAATGGCGGCATAGACCACCTCGCTGCACCACCCTAAAAAGGCAAATGTAAAAAAACACCACAAATAGATATACATAGATTTTTCAGGCTCCCTTTTCATACATACGGCATATTGAATGGCAAAGGCGCTTAAAAATTGGCTTCTGCCAACTTTCAAGCAGGCGGCTTATTTTAAGGCAACACCGCACAATTCCTTGCTTCCGCCTTAAGCGGCATTGCTTTAACTATAGCACAAAACAGGAGGGCTTTCCAGCAGAATTTTGCGCCTGTAAAAATGGCGGCATTGTAATCTCTTTGTTGCTTGACAAAGGAAGATTCTGGCTATACAATAAGTAGTGTAAGGATGACCCCCTCTCAACAGATACAGGGGTTCCGCCTTACCCAACCCTCTAACTATATTTCCCAGGTCCGGCAATATCCCAGCCCAGGCACCTCCGGGGGCTTTACCACTCCCGGAGGCTTTCGGGCCGGGCGGAAAATGCAGGCGGTGCATGGCTTTCATGCGCCGCCTGCATTTTCCTTGTGATTATGTATCTATGGAGATGATTTCCGGGAAATCCTGGGTAAGCTCTACCAGCTTTTCCGCGTCAAAGTCCAGAGGGAAGAGCACATCCATCTTGGCCTCCACCGCTTTGTCTTTCCCCACGCTGAGATGGGTGGAGATAACCCGCACCTGCATTTCTGTGAGGGCGGCGGCAATCTGCTCTGGGGCCGCGCCCCCCTCCCTTACCCGCAGGTGCATCCGGCCCATCTTTTTTTCCTTCACCAGATGCATGGTGTGATGGAACACGTATTGCAGCACCAGCAGAATAATCGTGCTGCCTATCCCTAACACCCACATGCCTGCGCCGATGGTCATGCCAATGCCCAGAGTGGCCCAGACGCCTGCCGAGGTGGTGATGCCGGTGATGTTGGTTTTGCGGTTGAGGATAATGCCTGCGCCCAGAAAGCCCACGCCGGTGACAACGCCTGCCGCCACACGGGAGGCGTCTACCTGGACGCTGTCATAATGCACCACGTCAAAAAAGCCGTATTTGGACACGCACACCATCAGGGCCGCCGCCATGGAGACAATGGTGTGGGTGCGGATGCCTGCTTTTTTCAGCCGGGCCTCCCGCTCCGAGCCGATTGCCAGCCCGCACAGCGCCGCCACGATTACCCGCAGGAGATAATCGCCTTCTGTCAGAATAAAGCTGCCCCAATCCATGACCATTCCTCCTTAACCATAAACATACTTTATAGGAATCCATATTATACTCGATTTCAGAAAAAATGTCAAGTTTTGCAAAAACATTCTGGCAAAATTCCACAGTTTTTTGTGATAAAAAAGCGGCAGAGAGCCAGATTGTGGCTCCCTGCCGCTTTGAAGGAATGAAATTTCTGCGAATTTACTGTGCAGCCCTCCGGCATTTTTGTACGTCTGAAAATTTGGGAGAAGGTCAGCGCAAAGAACCGGGCCTGCTAAGCCGTGGGTTTCCGGCACCCCGGTGCGTCTAAAAAGTTTTTAGGATTCTTAAGGGCTTTTTACAAAAATCCCCTTATGTCCCGGAAGCCGCAGGGGGCTTACTCGGCAAGGTGTTCTTCTGTCCACTGGAAGGCAGCTTCGCACACAGCCTTTACGCAGCCTTCGTCCAGGGGGCTGCGCAGGCCTGTGGCGTGGGCCAGATCCACAAATGTCTTAGTGCCGCCCAGGCGCACAAAGGACATATACTTCTCCCAGGCCGCTTTGGCATTTTCCAGGGACAGGGCAAAAACCTGTAGGGACATGACCTGAGCCATGCAGTAGTCAATATAGTAGAAGGGATAGAGGTAAATGTGGAGCTGCCGCTGCCAGCCCGCGCCCCGGCCATAGAAGGGAAGGCCGTCAAAGTCGATATAGGGCCGGTAGAGCTTCTCCAAGCGCAGCCAGGCTTCGTTGCGCTGCTGGGGGGTATACTCGGGGTGCAGGTACATCTCCTCCTGGAAATGATCCACCAGGCAGCCGTAGGGGATGAACAGCAAAGCGTCCTCCGCATGGGAAAGCTCGTATTTATCTGTCAGAGACCCAAAGAACAGGTGGTGCCAGGGGGCGGTTAAAAACTCCATGCTCATGGAATGGGTTTCCGCGCCCTCCATGGTGGGGCAGCGCAGGGCATGGATATCTACAGTTTGGCCCGCGATATAGTCGGCAAAGGCGTGGCCCGCCTCGTGGGTGAGCACGTCCACGTCCCCGGAGGTGCCGTTGAAGTTGGAGAAGATAAAGGGATAGCCGTAATCCTCTAAACCTGTGCAGTAGCCGCCAGGGGCCTTGCCCTCCTTTGCCAGCACGTCAAACAAATCGTTTTCAAACATCATGTCAATGAAAGAGGCCGTTTCCGGGGAAAGCTCCTGATACATTTTCTTTCCCGCCGCCATAATTTCCTCCGGCGTGCCCTGGGGGGTGGCAGAGCCATCCTTGAATTTCAGGGCGTTGTCGTGGAACTTGAAGTCGGAAATGCCCAGGCGCTTTGCCTGGCGCTCTTTCAGCTTCAGGGTCAGGGGCACTAAGTCCTGCACCACCTGCTGCCGGAAGGCCGCTGCTTGGGCCGGGGTGTAGCAGTTGCGCTGGCGGCGCAGGGCGCCTAATTCCACAAAAGTTTCAAAACCCAGGGCCTTGGCCTGCTGGGTGCGGTTTTGCACCAGCTTGTCGTATAGCTCATCGAACCGGGCGCGGTTTTCATCGAAGAAGCCGCCTTCCGCTTCCAGGGCGGCCCGGCGGGTGGCCCTGTCTGTGCTTTCCTTATAGGGGCCAAGCTGGGCAATGGTCATCTCCTTGCCCATAAAGGGCACCCGGGCGCTGGCATACAGCTTCTGGTATTCTGTGGTGAGCCTGTTCTCCTCCTGCATGAGGGGGATGATTTCCGGGGAAAAAGATTTCAGTTCCATCTCCAGGTTTAAAAACAGCAGGGAACCCAGCTCTTTTTCCAGTTCCGGGCGCAGGGGGGATTCCACCAGCGCCTTATGGAAGGCCTGAAGCTTTTCCTCCAGCAGAGGGGCCTGCTCGTCATGATAGGCCTGCTCCGCCTCATAGAAGGCGTCGCGGGTGTCCACTGTGTTGCGGATGGAGCAGATGGTGGCCTGTGTGCTTACATGGGACAGGAGCTGCTCCTGCTCCTTGTAGACTGCCACCTGCTCCGGGGCAGTCTGTGCGGCTTTCAGCCGGGCGGTGAGGGTTTCCAGATCCTGGTAAACCTGGGGATAGTCCGGCCGTTTGTAGGGCATATCGGGGAATTTCATAGCGCGCATCCTTTCTTTTCTGTTTGCTTTGAGTATACTGCCCTGAGGGGCGCAAAGTCAAGAAAACTTGCGGGAATTTTTGGTGAATCTTTGTGTTTACAAAATGTTTAGCAAATTGACATGCACTGTTCAGAGAAATGTCACATTTATGGGGTATCATAAGGTCGTGGTCAAAGGAAGCGCGGCACAAGCTTTACGCAAAGCCGCCTTAGGAAGCCACAAACTCTTTTTCATCATATCCTCATTTTAACTCCTTACTTCCTCTTAGAAGAAGCCGGCAGGACACCCACCTGCCGGCTTCTTTCCTTTGCGTCTGGCGGCGTTTGTCTAAACTTCGCAATTTTCAGTTGATTTGTATAGGAAAATAGTATATAATGTTAGAGCATGTTTGCACAAGGCAGCCGCACATGTCCTTAGAAGCTGTACCGATAGGATTGGTGCGAAGATTTTTGGGGAAATTTTGTGGGGTTCAAGGCGGAAACCGCAAGAAATACTTGCGTATTTCGAGGATTTCCAACACTGAAGCCCGCTAAATTTCCCGAAAAGGTTTGTGCAGGAGCCTATTGGTACAGCTTCTTAATTTAAGGGGCTGTATGGTTCCGCCGGTGCAAACACCCGTTGAAAATCGCGCCCTGGAAGGAAGGATACACGTTATGGATATAAACAAAAAAGAGCAAATCGCAGAGTTGAACCTGCCCCGCACCATCCATCTGGTGCCTTTAGACATCATAAACGGCTTTTCCGTGCGCCCCGGGTTTTACGAAATAAACGGGGCCACCGCCATTCCTGGCGGCGTGAACTTTACGGTGCATTCCTTCAGCGCCACGGGGATTGAGCTGGTGCTGTTCCACAGGGGGGAGAAAGAGCCTTACGCAGTGCTGCCCTTTCCCCAGCACTACCGTATCGGCAACGTGTATTCCATGATCGTGTTTAAGCTGAACATGGAGGAATTTGAATACGTCTACCGGGTGAGCGGGCCTTACGACCCGAAAAAGGGCCTTATCTTTGATTCTACCAAGGATCTGCTGGATCCATACGCCAAGGCTGTTTCCGGCCAGCGGGAGTGGGGCAAGGGAGATTTCTGGCAGGAGAACAGCTATCGCGCCCGGGTGGTGAAGGACGACTTTGACTGGGGCAACATGAAATCCCCCCTGATCCCCATGGAAGACCTGATCATTTACGAGCTGCATGTCCGGGGCTTTACAAAAGACCTTTCCTCCGGCGTGCTGCACCCCGGCACCTTTGAGGGCCTGATGGAAAAGCTGCCCTATTTAAAGGAGCTTGGGGTAAACGCCGTGGAGCTGATGCCCATTTTCGAGTTTGACGAGATGCAGGACTCCCGCATGGTAGACGGGAACATGCTCTATAACTACTGGGGCTACAGCACCGTCAGCTTTTTTGCACCCAACACCAGCTATACTGCCAGCCAGGAGTATAACCGGGAAGGCAACGAACTGAAAAAGCTGATCCGGGAGTTTAACAAAGCAGGCATTGAGGTGTATCTGGACGTGGTGTTCAACCACACCGCGGAGGGCAACGAGCAGGGGCCTTTCTTCTCCTTCAAGGGCTTTGACAACAATATCTATTACCTGCTGACGCCGGACGGGCATTATTATAACTTCAGCGGCTGCGGCAACACCTTAAACTGCAACCATCCCATTGTCCACCAGATGATTATGAACTGCCTGCGCTACTGGGTCACCACCTACCGGGTGGATGGCTTCCGGTTCGATTTGGCCTCTATCCTGGGCCGCAACGAGGACGGCAGCCCTATGGATAAGCCTCCTCTTTTGCAGGCCATGGCCTTTGATCCCATCCTGGGGGACGTAAAGCTCATTGCCGAGGCCTGGGACGCAGACGGCCTGTACCAGGTGGGCACCTTCCCCTCCTGGAACCGCTGGGCAGAATGGAACGGGCGGTACCGGGACGACATGCGCCGGTATATCAAAGGGGATCCGGGCTGTGCCCAGGCTGCGGCCCTGCGCATTGCCGGATCCAGAGACATTTACGCGGAGAATCTCCGGGAAAACGCCTCTGTAAACTTCTTCACCTGTCATGACGGCTTTACCCTTTATGATCTGTATGCCTATAACTATAAGCATAATGAGAAAAATGGCTGGAACAACACCGACGGCGCCAATGACAACAATAGTTGGAACTGCGGCGTGGAGGGGGAGACAGCAGACGGGGAAGTGAATGCCCTGCGCATGCGCATGATGCGCAACGCCTTTGCCCTCCTGATGTGCAGCCGGGGTATCCCCATGTTCCTTGCCGGCGACGAATTCTGCAACACCCAGTTTGGCAATAACAATGCCTACTGCCAGGATAACATCACCTCCTGGCTGGACTGGTCGCTGCTGGAAAAGCATCAGGACATGTTTGATTTCTTTAAATATATGATTGCTTTCCGCAAATCCCACCGCATCCTCCGGGCCAACATGAGCGGCGGGGCCTGCGGCTTCCCGGACGTGAGCTTCCACGGCATCCATCCCTGGCATGACGGCCCCTTCTCCAAAGACGATCACTATGTGGGGGTGGCTTTCGCCGGATGGGACAAGGAAGCTGGGCCTCAGCTTGTCTATGTGGCCTCCAACGCCTACTGGGAGGATCTCACCATCACCCTGCCCCCCCTGCCCGCCGGCCTTTGCTGGAATATGGAAGCAGATACCTGGGAAAGCGCCCAGCGCCCCCGCCCCTGCCCGGAAGGGCGGTTTACCATCCGCCGCCGCTCTGTAATGGTGTTTACCGCTTCGGCCTCCCATTAAAATGGCGGAAAAGCTTGACAGGCAAGCAAAAAACGGCACGGGATTTTTTCCCCTGCCGTTTTTCCTTTTTCCTGCCGATCATTGGATTGAGCAATCCAGATAGTGCTCCAGCTCCTCGTCATCCCGCTTTCTGTCCAGATACAGCAGAAGCGCGGATAAAGAGGCTACAACGGCCGCTATCGCCGCCACAACTCCAATGAGAATAGCCAGCTTGCTCCCTTTTTTCATAAGACGGGCACCTCCAGAACTAGTATGCATATCCATACTATAATCATACTCACTTTTTGCCCAAAAGTCAACCGGAATATGCGGGAGAGGATGCCTGGGCGAAAAACCGCAGCTTTTCCAATGTCATCTTGGGCCTCCGCCAAGCCCGGGCCTGGCTGAAAACCTCATAGGGCGTGTACCACTGCCAGAAGATGTCAAAGCCCCCGCCCTCCATCTGGGACTTTGCCCCTTCATACAGACGGGGATTTCTCCCTCTAGGAGGAGTGCAGGCCAAAACGCACTCGCTTTTTTGAACCAGCGGCACAGCCGCGTATGCTTGAAAATCAGGCTATACCGATTTTTACGTGCGTTTACTATATTATCCGAAAGCTGCCTGGTTCTGCACAGGGCTTGCGCGCTTTTCCAGGTTGGGGAAGCGGTGCTCTATGGCCGCCAGGGAGATTTCAATGTCCTCCTCCGCTTCGTTTGCGGAAAAGGCCCCCACTGTCACCATGTCCTTCTCCCGGATGGCGTTCCAGGAGAAGGTAAGCCCTACATAGGGGGAGCAGCGGCCCGCTGCCATGGACTTGATGGTCATCACAGGCTTTTTGGCGTTGTGGATAATGGAAGCCACTGTCTCAATCTCCACCTGCATTAAAAAGCCCATGCAGTTGAAAATCTGGATATATGTCTGGACATCGTAGCCGTTTTTGTCGGAATAGACCACCAGCTCCGGCATGTGGGCGGAAAGCCCCGGCACCATGCCCGCGTCCCGCACCATCTTGGTGTAATCGTCCAGCCGGGGAATCTGCCCCAGGTTTTTGTTCACAAGCTGCTCCACGCAGGAGTGGTGCAGCAGGCACAGCTTTGCCCCCCGGCTGGCGGCAGCCTTTACCATGCGCTCCGCCTCCCGGCGGGCTTCCGGGGTGTCGTCCACATTCAGGGTGGGGGTGTCTATCATGACAATCTCCCGGCCCATATGCTGTTCCGTCTCCTTCACAGCCTTTGTCAGCTCTGGGGAAAGGCCGAAGGGGGCCATAATGCTGTCAACCCCGTGGCGGAGATAGGCCTCCAGCACAGGCCTGAATGCCTGGGCGCTGTCATACCGGGCCTTAATCATCTCGTCGGCAGAGACGCTGGTATGGCTCCAGCCTAAGAGCCAGTTTGTGCCGATGAGCATCCGGGAGAGGGATATCCCCTCCACCTGCGTGCGTGGGAACTGCTTTTCCATAACTTTTCTGCTCCTCTCGTTTTAATTGGACTTTTGCGGAATTTTTTCAGCGCTAGAAGACCTTGGGACGCTGTCCCAAACCCTGCAAGGGGCCTAACGCCCCTTGACCGCGCAATCTGTCCAGCGCCATCTGTTTTCCAAGAAGGCTATATATATTATGAAGTATGCATTTCATGAATGGTATTTTTAAGTGCGGCAGCTGTATGCCTCCCCCAGCAGCACCCCTGCCGCTTCGTGGAGGGAGGAAATGGTGTAATCGGGCGGGCCTATAAAGGGGGGGATTTCCATAAACCGGTTCGCGGGCAGCCAGGCTGCCGCCATGCCGGCGCTGTGGGCGCACAGCACGTCAAAGGGATGATCCCCCACATAAACGCTTTCCCCAGGGGCCGCGCCCAGCTTTTCGCAGGCAAGCTGCAAAATCCGGGGGTCAGGCTTATAGAGGTTTACCTCTTCGGAAATTACCATACAGCCAAAGAAGCCCTCCAGCCCCATGCCCGCTAAAACCTTCCGCACGCCGCTGTGGTTGTTGCTGACAATCCCCAGGGACAGGCCCTCTGCCTGCAGCCGTCCCAAAAGCTCCTTGGCGCCGGGCATAAGCTGGTATTCCTTTTTATAGTCCCTGCCGAAAAGCTCTGTAAGGCTTTGGCAGGCTTTCTCCCCCAGGCCCAGGGCGCGGCGGTAAATGCCTGTGACATTCTCCAGATATTCCTCATCTGCCATGCGCACCCCTGTTTCGTTCTCCTTTTGGATTTGCTGCCCCTGCCACAATTCGCTTTCAGCGTAGGCCTTCTCCGCCTCGTCCATTGTAAGGGACGGGTTCTCCCGCGCCGCCAGCTCATAAACTATTTCAGCAATGGTAGGTTTTTTATAAGCAGGGTGTTGTCAATGTCGAAAAGCGCGCAACGGTACATATGCATCAGCTCCTTTTAAAATATGTCAAACAGGCGAATCCCCTGCAGCCATCACGAGAACACCTTTTCATCCTTGCAGGCAGGCAATCCCAGGGCCAGCAGCATCCCCAGGCCTGTGAGCACCGCCAGGCACAGGTACAGCACCTGGATGTTCCACTGGTCAGTGACAAAACCCCCGGCATTTTGCAGCAGGATAATGGACACGCTGTTTAAAGAGTTTATCACAGAAAGGCCTGTGGTGGTAAGGCTTCCGGGCAGGAGGTTCCGCACCATTTTCAGGGTGATCATCTGGAACAGGGTGGAAGCAATGGCCTTGATGGACACCATCACCGCCACCACCACCAGGGCGGAACGGGAGAACCCGTAAAACAGGAACTGGACAGTGATAATGGCAAAGCTTGCAAGCATGAGGGCCTTGCCGGAAAACTTATCCATGTATTTGTGGGAAAACAGGATGAGGGGGATTTCAATCAGCGTGCTGAAAAACAGCACTGTGCCCACTGCCCCTGTGGACACCCCCAGGCTGGAAAGCAGCACAGGGGCAAGGTTCATGTTCACCCCGGAGCACCCGGCAAACAGGAAGGCCGCCAGCACATACAGCAGGAACTGCCTGTTCTGCACCAGGGAGGAAAGAGGCGGCTTCTCCCGCTTTTCTGCTTTTTCCGCCTTCTTTTCCCCTTTCTCCTCTGTGCCCGCAAACCCCAGGGCCGTCAGGCCGCAGGAAATGAAGAGGGCGGCAAACAGCACCATGGGCGGGTAAAGCTCTACCGCTACGCCGGCGCACTGTGCGCCCACAGCATACCCCAGGGTGCCCCACACCCGCAAAGCGCCGTAGCGGTATTTGCTCTGCCCGGCCATGCGCTCCGTAATAGGCATGATGGAGTTGATAAAGGACATAATAAGCCCGTCCAGCAAAAACAGCGCCCAGGTGGCCCGGCACACGGCGAACACCAGCCCCAGCACCCCCACCCCCAGAAGCAGCAGGGTGCTGATAAGCCGGGGCCTGCGGGTTAAGTCGTTTAAGTATCCCACCGCCGGCACCATGGCAAAGGAGAAAAGCCCGGAGGCCGAGATGATGAAAGACATTTCCGACGCAGACTTCCCAATGCCCGTCAGGTATACGGAAAGCACAGAGCCGAACAGGGCCATTGCCATGAAATAGAAAAAGAAGGTCAGCACATAACAGAAATAACTGCCCTTATACCGGGGAAAAAACTTTTTCACATTACCTCTCCTCGCTGGGAGCAAGGCCCCAGGAACCCCCTGACCCGCGCCCGATACTCTCCTCCTTATTACAGCCGAAACCGCAGGGAATGTCAAGCCCTTTTCCAAATTTCACAAAGTTTTTCCCTTTCCCCCGGCGAAGCGCCCATGCCATAAAAAACCGCAGGGGCAGGCCCTGTCCCAAAGGCCTTTTCCTCTTGGCAGATGGGAATTTTTATGCTATACTATGGGCTGTGAAGAAAGCCCCCTGGGGGAAGAATACAAAACAAAAGAAGGAGCAGACTATGGAAATTACAAAGGACATCCGGTATGTAGGCGTAAACGACCATCAGGTAGACCTGTTTGAGGGCCAGTATGTGGTGCCAAACGGCATGGCCTACAATTCTTATGTGGTGCTGGACGAGAAAACCGCTGTGTTCGACACAGTGGACGCCCGCTTCACCCATGAATGGCTGGACAACCTCCAGAACGTCCTGGGGGACAAAAGCCCGGATTACCTCATCATCCAGCACATGGAGCCTGACCACTCCGCCAGCATCCACAGCTTTATGCAGATGTATAAAAGCACCACCATTGTCTCCAGCGCAAAAGCCTTTTCCATGATGGAGCAGTTTTTCGGCACAGCCTTTGAGGACAGGCAGATAGTAGTGGCCGAGGGGGACACCCTTTCCACAGGCCGCCACGATTTTGCCTTTGTGGCTGCCCCCATGGTACACTGGCCCGAGGTGCTGGTGACCTATGATAGCACAGACAAGGTGCTTTTCTCTGCCGACGGCTTTGGGAAGTTCGGCGCTTTAGACGCGGACGAGCCTTGGGACTGCGAGGCAAGGCGGTATTACATCGGCATTGTGGGCAAATACGGCGCCCAGGTGCAGGCCCTTCTGAAGAAGGCGGCGGGCCTTGACATCCAGGTTATCTGCCCCCTCCATGGCCCGGTCTTAAAGGAAAACCTGGGGCACTACCTGCATCTGTATGATTTGTGGTCCTCCTACACCCCGGAGAGCGAGGGCATTGTCATTGCCTATACCTCTGTGTATGGCAACACCCGCCGGGCTGTGGAGCAGTTTGCCGAAAAGCTCAGCCAGAAGGGCTGCCCCAAGGTGTCCCTGTTCGATCTGGCCCGCTGCGACATGGCAGAGGCTGTGGAGGACGCTTTCCGCTACAACAAGCTGGTGCTTGCCACCACCACCTACAACGCGGAAATCTTCCCCTTTATGCACACCTTTATCAACCACCTCACCGAGCGCAATTACCAGAACCGCACGGTGGGCTTCATTGAAAACGGCACCTGGGCGCCTATGGCGGCGAAGGTGATGAAGAACATGTTTGCAAAATGCAAGAAAATCACCATTGCCGAGCCTACCGTCACCATCCGTTCCGCCTTGAACGCGGAGAGCAGCGAAAAGCTGGAGGCTCTGGCCCAGGAGCTGTGCCAGGATTATATCGCCCAGCACAGCGAAACCGCCGACAAGCACGACATGACCGCCCTCTTTAACATCGGCTATGGCCTGTATGTGGTGACAAGCAACGACGGCAAAAAGGACAACGGCCTGATTGTGAACACCGTCACCCAGGTGACAAACACCCCCAACCGCATTGCCGTCACCATCAACAAGGAAAACTATTCCCACCACGTTATCAAGCAGACCGGCGTGATGAATATCAACTGCCTCTCCCAGGACGCGCCCTTCTCTGTGTTTGAGAATTTCGGCTTCCAAAGCGGCCGGACGGCGGACAAGTTTAAGGGGGAAGAGGTGCTGCGCTCTGACAACGGCCTGGTGTTCCTGTCCCGGTTTATCAACTCCTTCATGTCCCTGAAGGTGGAGCAGTATGTGGACTTAGACACCCATGGCATGTTCATCTGCAGCGTGACAGAGGCCCGTGTTATCAACAATGTGGAAACCATGACATACACCTACTATCAGAACTTTGTCAAGCCCAGGCCCCAGTTAGAGGGAAAGAAGGGCTTTGTATGCAAGGTGTGCGGCTATGTATACGAAGGGGACGAGCTGCCTGACGATTACGTGTGCCCGTTGTGCAAACACGGGGCGGCAGATTTCGAGCCTATCGGATAAAACAGCAAACCTGAACGCATAAGGAAGCGGCCTAGGGGTTTCCCCGGGCCGCTTTTGCGCGTTTTTCTATGTGCCGCCCTCAGGTGGGCCTAAGCAGCCCGGGGCTGCCAGCAGGGCCAGGGGCGTCCAGAAAAAAAGCGCTGTGGTACACATGGAAATGCCGAAAAAGGCCTGGATGCAGTATCCCAGGCACCCGGCCCCTAAAATAGCGGTGCCGGCGCTGGCCGGGGCCTGGGCAATCCAGCGCTTTGCCAGCAGGATCAGCAGGGAAAGATACGCGCCCAGGGCAAAAACACCCTGGTGGTAGAGGATATTGAGATATTCGTTGTGGGCCGCGTCTATTTGTGCCACAATAGTCCTGCCCATCTGGCTGTCATATCGCTGGAAGGGCTTCAGGCCCCCATAGAGCATGGTGTCCGGCCCGGCCCCCAGCCACAGGCGCTTTGGGATTCTTTCCAGCACCTCCCCCCAGATGTGCAGCCGCCCGGAACCAAACCCCGGATCCGCCTGGCCCCGCAGCAGGCAGTGGGCCTCATGGAGCATCCCTGTGCCAACGTCGGCGGCATACAGCGCGGCTATCCCCAGCAGGACAGCCCCTCCCAAAAGGAGCGCCGCTGTCCTGCGCTTTTTAGGGCTTATAAACCCTGCCCCGGGCACAGCTAAAGCGCACCCGCCGAACACCCCCGCCAGCCCGGCGGAAACATCCATCCATAGCAGCACCCACAGGGAAAGCCCCAAGGGCAGGAGCAGCAAAAACCGGGCTTTCCCCCGCAGGCGCACCAGGGCGTATGCCAGCATGGGGATGCAGAGGCTATAAAAAGCGGCCACCAGATCCACGTTGCCAATAGTGCCCAAATAGGCCCCCAGGTAGGCCTTGCCCCCGTCCTGGTAGGTATATCCGGCAGGATAGAGGCCAAAGGGGTTATATCCGTACAATTGCAGCAGGCAGATAAGGCTGAACCCGCACACAGACGCCCCCAAGAAGCCTAAAAGCCGCTTGTCCGCCCTGCCATAGGCGCTCACCAGCAGGAAGCTTGCCCCGTACAGGGTGATGGGCAAGGCCCCCTCAAAGCGGGAGGCCCCCAGGACAGTGGCAGGCCAAAAGGGGGAGCACAGGGCCGAAACCCAGGTGAGGGCCAGGTAAACCAGCACAAGCCGCTGGGGCCAGGAGGTTTTCCGCAAAAGGGAAAGGGGCGAAAAGCCTTTTCCCCCTCCCAGCAAAAGGGAGCCTGCCCCCCACAGGGCCATCAGCAGGACATACCCGCCGCAGAGGAGGAAAAAGGCCCCGGCCTTTGCCTCCATAATCCTGCCGTAGCCATTGGCGTCAAAATAGAAAAGGAAAACCGTCAGCAGCAGGCGGACGTAACCTGTGGCGGCAGCGCCCGGAAGCTTCTGCCATTTTTCTCTTATCTCCATAGGGCCTTCCCCTCCCTGCCTCTGTTTTGCTTTGGTATAAGCATACCACAGAAGGGAAGAAAGGGCAAGCAAGGGCGGCCCCGGGGTGTAAAGAGTTTGCCTGTCTCTTTACAAACAGGGGGCAGTATGTTATAGTTATGAGGAAAAAACGGGAAAGGCGGGATGGTTTTGGGGGAGCGCAAGGATGGAAAACAGAAAAAGAAGGGGCCGCTGCTGGATCCGGCCCTGAAGCGCGCGTTTTTCTATTTAAAGCCCTATAAAAAGGAATTTTCCCTGGTGGCCCTGGCCCTGTTCATCTCCACTGCCGTGGGGTTTTTGCAGCCCCTGGTGATACGGGCCATTACGGACGAGGGGATGCTGCGGCAGGACATGGGGGTCATCCTCCGCTCGGTGCTGGTGCTGGCGGTGCTGGTGCTTATCAGCCAGGGCGTCGATCTGTGGCAGACCTATATTTTCGCGGACGTACACAACAAATCCTATTATGCGGCCTTCCACCAGGTGTTTGAAAAGCTGCTGCACCTGCCCAAGGCCTATTTTGAGGACAAGAACAACACGGAGATCTTAAGCTTTCTGCAGATGGACGTATCCCAGGTGTCCTCCATTACAGACCGGTACATGGTAATGAGCGCGGGCTATGTGTTCCGCATTTTCAGCGGCCTCATCGGCCTGTTTATCATAAGCTGGAAGCTGGCCCTGGTGGTGCTTACCATGGTGCCTGTGAAATTTTTCCTGGTGCGGGGGCTTTCCAAGCGGCGGGAAAAGGCCATGGACGAAATGCTGGAGTCCAGCCGGGACTTCTCCCGGTGGTTCGGGGACAACCTGGGGGGCGTGGACGAAATTAAGCTGTGGAACCTGTTCAAAAGCCGGGAGGAAGCCTTTTCCCGGCAGCAGGGAGCGCTTTTGAAGCTGGAGAAAAAGGGCGCCATGATCGACGGCTGGAACACCTTCTGGGAGATGCTGCTGGAGTGGTCTGTCACCATTGCGCTGTACCTTTTAGGCGGCTGGCTTATCTGCACCGGAAGCCTGACCATCGGCGCGGTGTTCGCCTTTGCCAGCTACTCCGGGTATGTGACAGGGCCTGTCTCCGCCCTTATCAACCTGAAAATGTTCTTTGCCCGCATTATGCCCTCGGCCCGGCGGCTGTTCCAGTTTTTGGATATGGAAACAGAGCGGGACAAGGGTGGGGAAAAGGCGGCAGGCCGCCCGCCCCGGCTGGAATTTCAAAACGTGGCCTTCTCCTATGAGGAAAGCCGCCCCATCCTGCGGGGCGCGGCCTTTACGGTGGAGCCGGGGGAAAAGGTGGCCATTATCGGGCAGAACGGCAGCGGCAAGTCCACCATTTTAAACCTGCTTTTGCGGTTTTACCAGCCCGGGGAAGGGGAAATCCTGGCAGACGGCAAGGATGTGGAGGGCCTTTCCCTGGAAAGCTACCGCAGCCTCTTCTCTGTGGTAAGCCAGGAGCCATACCTGTTTCTGGGGGATATCCTGGAAAACGTGGATTTGGATAAATCCGCTTCTCCAGAGCGGATAGAATGGGCTTTGCAGCAAAGCGGCGTGCAGGGATATCTGCCCCGGATGCCGGAAGGGGCCAAAACCCCCATAGGCCGCAACGGCGCAAAGCTTTCCGGCGGGGAAAAGCAAAAGCTGGCTGTGGCCCGGGCTTTATTAAAGGACGCCCCTGTGGTGATTCTGGACGAGGCCACTTCCGGGTTCGACGTGGAGTCGGACGCATACCTCCACGATATTATCGTCAACCAGATGCAGGGGAAATCCGTTATCATGATCACCCACCACTACCATAATCTGGCAGGGATGGACAAGGTATACCGGCTGGAGGAAGGCGTGCTGCGGCAGGTGGACCCGGAGGATGTGTTAGAAAATTAGACAGAAGGGATGTTTTAGCGTGAAAACAGGGATTATCGGCTGCGGGAACATGGCCCGGGCCATTGTGGCGGGGATGCTGAAAAAGGGCTTCTGCAAGCCCGGGGAGGTGCTGGCGGCAGACGCTGCCCCCCAGGCGGCCCAGGCCTTTGCGCGGGATTTCGGGGTGCGGCGGGCTGAAAGCAATCGCGCCCTTTGCGCCGAAAGCGACGTGCTGCTGCTGGCTGTGAAGCCCCAGGTGTATGAAGCGGTGATAGAAGCGATCCGGGAAGCCTGCCATGAGGGCCAGCTTATTATCTCCATTGCCCCGGGGAAAAGCCTTGCCTGGCTGGCGGAGAAGTTCCAAGCGCCTGTGGGGCTGGTGCGGGCCATGCCCAACACCCCCGCCATGGTGGGAGAGGGGCTGACAGCCTGGTGCTGCGGGGAAAATGTCACAGAAAGCCAGCAAAAGCTTGCCCAGGAGCTTCTGTCCAGCTTCGGCAGGGCAGAGGCTGTGCCCGAGCACCTGATGGACGCGGTGGTGGCGGTAAGCGGCAGTTCCCCCGCTTATGCGTTCATCATGGTGGAAGCCATGGCAGACGCCGCTGTGGCCCAGGGCGTGCCCCGGCAGCAGGCCATTGCCTTTGCGGCCCAGGCCCTGCTGGGCAGCGCCAAAATGGTGCTGGAAACCGGGCGGCACCCGGCGGAGCTGAAAGACATGGTGTGCTCTCCCGGGGGCACCACCATTGAGGCTGTGCGGATGCTGGAAAAGACAGGCTTCCGTTCCAGCCTGATGGAGGCCATGGATGCCTGCTGGAAGAAATCCAGAGGGATGTGAGGAGAGTGTCTGAATGAAAGGACTCTTAAAAAATGCAATAAATTTCTAAAATTGGTTTTAGGGTCAACCCCTTTTTTAAAAGGGGTTGTGGGGTTTTAGGGGCGAAGCCCCTAAACCGCCGGAAGCATAAAACGCGCCGTCTGGACACTCCCCCGCGCGGAAAAGGGCTTGACAGCGCCAGGGAAACGTGATACACTTTTGGCAATAGCTGGGGGAGTAGTCGGCAGCGCAAGCTGTTGCTGATTCAACAATCATGGGCGGATACGCCCTGGGTTAGCATGAAACGACCAGACCTGTGCTGCCTTTCGGGGCATGCGCAGGTCTGTTTTCTTTTATGGCTGCTTCTTTGGTAATTTGGTACATTTCCGGGCAGAATGGAAATGGACAGGAAGAAAAAAGAGGGAGATGCATTATGGAATTTTTATGGGAAGGCCTGCTGTCTATCACCTGGCAGCAGGTGGTGATGTATCTGGTGGGGGCTGTGCTTATCTGGCTTGCCATCAAAAAGGATTATGAACCGGCGCTGCTGCTGCCCATGGGCTTTGGGGCCATTCTGGTGAACCTGCCCCTTTCCGGGGTGCTTAACCAGACCATGCAGGGCGTGGGGGAAACCCAGGGCATTATCCAGTGGCTGTTTGAAACCGGGATTGAGGCCTCGGAGGCCTTCCCCCTGCTGCTGTTTATCGGCATCGGCGCTATGATAGACTTTGGCCCCCTGCTGTCAAACCCCAAGATGTTCCTGTTCGGGGCTGCGGCCCAGTTTGGCATATTCCTGACCATTGTGCTGGCAGCGGTGCTGGGCTTTGACATCCGGGACGCGGCCTCCATCGGCATCATCGGCGCGGCGGACGGCCCCACCTCCATCCTGGTTTCCCAGGTACTCAAGTCCAACTATATCGGGCCAATCGCTGTGGCGGCTTACTCGTACATGGCCCTGGTGCCCATTATCCAGCCCATGGCCATCAAGGCGGTGACCACCAAAAAGGAGCGGGCCATCAAGATGGACTACCGGCCCAACGCTGTCAGCAAAACCACCCGCATCCTGTTCCCCATCCTGGTGACCTTTGTGGCCGGCCTGGTGGCCCCGGCCTCTGTATCCCTGGTGGGCTTCCTCATGTTCGGCAACCTCATCCGGGAGTGCGGCGTTTTGAACCGCCTGTCGGAAACGGCCCAGAACGATTTGGCAAACCTTATCACCCTGCTTCTTGGCATTACCATTTCTTTCTCCATGCGGGCCGAGCACTTTGTCACCCTGCAAACCCTGATGATTATGGCTTTAGGGCTGTTCGCCTTCGTTTTCGATACTGTTGGCGGCGTGCTGTTCGCAAAGCTGCTGAACCTGTTCAGCCGGACGAAAATCAACCCCATGGTGGGCGCGGCGGGCATTTCTGCCTTCCCCATGTCCGCCCGGGTGGTGGAAAAGATGGGCATCGCGGAAAACAACCAGAACCACCTGCTCATGCACGCTGTAGGCGCAAATGTCTCCGGGCAGATAGCCTCTGCCGTAGCGGGGGGCATTGTATTAGGCTTCTTCATGTAGCAGCGTGACGCTACACCCGAGACGCGGGGTGCGCGCTGCGCAGGCTTCCGCCGCGCCACCCTGTGACGCGCTTACGCAAGCCATCGCGTGCCCAACCAACTCCCGGCAGCCTTTGCAGGGAGCGTCAGAAAATTTTAAACTTCCAGAGAGGTGGCAAACTTTTATGATACAGCATTTATTGGCAGCGGCAAGCTCCATCGGCGTTATCGGCGGGGCAGACGGCCCCACCGCTGTTTATGTGACCAGCGGCCTTAACCCCAACATTACGGAGGCCCTGGGGATTATGGGCAAAGGCATGCTGGGCATCTTCGTGGTTATCGGCATCATTGCGCTCATTGTGCTGGCGCTGACCAAAGCTGGCAACAAATAATCGCAAGCCTTTCGGCATGCTGGGCATCTTCGTGGTTATCGGCATCATCGCGCTTATCGTGCTGGTGCTGACCAAGGCCGGCAGCAAATAGCCGCAAGCCTTTCGGCATGCCGGGTATTTTTGTAGTTATCAGCATCATCGCGCTCATTGTGCTGGCGCTGACCAAAGCCAGCAGCAAATAGAACCCCTAAAGGCCCTCCGCTTATGGTGAGGGCTTTTTTATCCGACTTTTTGTAAAATATACTTGACTTTTAGAAAGGTTTACTATACAATAAACAGCAGGAGGTGATGGCTTGGGGAAAAACCTGAAGCTGAAAGCCGCCCGCGCCGCCATGGGCCTCACCCAGCAGGGCCTGGCCGACACCGTGGGCGTCACCCGGCAGACCATCGTAGCCATTGAGAAGGGGGACTATAACCCCACCGTGAGGCTGTGCATCCTGATTTGCCAGTCTCTGGGCAAAACCCTGGATGAGCTTTTCTGGCCGGAAGCACAAGAGTGAAGGGAGGAAGCGGCATGAAAAACAAGCTTTTCAGATGCAGGAACGATTTGGACGAGCGGCAGCTTTTGCAGCGGGGAGACGTGTTCCAGCATGGCATCATCCTCTTTTTCGTCCTGCTGCTGGCAAACGCCTTTTTAAAGGAGGGGGGCATCGTCTGGGCTGAGGGCATGTGGGAGAACCTGCTGATTATCTGGTCGGTCATCACCCTGTGCATGTGCGAATATGCTGTGAAAGAAATATACCCTATGGGCGGCGGCATGGCAGTGATTTATGGGATGGACGGCCTGGCTGGCGCGTTCCTGCTCGTTATAGGCATTGTGGAGGCCGCCATGGGCCGGGATCCTTTTTTCGCCAGCCCTCACACCTTAAGCCGTATCGGATGCCAAATCATAGAGGGTGCTTTGATGGTGCTTCCACTGCTGGTATTCTGCGGCAAAAAGGTGTATAATCACAGGAAGGAGACACAAGACAATGAAACCTAAATACAATGCGTTTTTGACCTACTGGCCCTGGCTGCTGCCCATAGGGATCCTGCTGTGGACAGCGGCGCTTATGCTGAGGCATTTCCATGTCCTGCCAGACTACTGGGCCGGTTTTATGCTGGGCTTCAGCAGTTTTCTGGCCCTTATAGGCGCTGGGATGCTGATTGCACGCATCTGCCGCAAAAACGCCCGGAAATGAAAGGAGCGACCTTTTTGCACACTGTCACTTACTCCCGCGAAGTTTACTATTACGAAACTGACCGCATGGACTGCGTACACCATTCCAATTACATCCGCTGGTTTGAGGAAGCCCGGGTACACTTCATGCGGGAAATGGGCTTCCCCTATGACAAGCTGGAAGCCTCCGGCATTGTAAGCCCGGTGCTCCATGCCGAGGCGGATTACCGCGCCATGTGCCGCTTTGGGGAGCAGGTGGAAATCGCTGCCGGCATAGAGTCCTACACCGGCACCCGCATCGGCTTTTTCTACGCAGTGACAGATAAGGCCACAGGCGCTCTCCGCTGCCAGGGGCGCACCCTCCATTGCTTTATAAACGAAACCGGGCGGCCTGTGTCCCTGCGCAAGGCAAACCCTGCCTATGACGCCCGGGTACGGGAACTGCTGGAGGACTAGAGCGTGTCCACACAAAGCAATCACACGCATCTTTTCGGGTTATTTCATGGGCTTCTGTGTTAGGAATCCCACAAAATCCCCTCGAAAATCCGCATATGCAACTTATGTGAACACGCTCTAAAAATTTTTCTGCCCCTATATTTGAAAAAAGCACCGCCCGGAAAGCCTTGTGGGACGCTTCCGGGCCGGTGCTTTTTCCTTTTGAACGGTGTTTGCCTATAGTGAAGAATCCAAAGAAGGGCGCGGCGCTAAGCGCAAAAGGGGAATGCGCCCTCTCTTTTTGTGTAAATCCTGTAATCGCCTGGCGGTTTTAATGGCACACCTTGCAGGGATTCTTTTTCCCGGCGGCCTGGGCATTCGCCACGGTACCGCTGTAAATCGTGGAAGAATTGTGGAGGGAGGCGCAGCTTCTGGTAGAATGATACACGCTGCCGTTCGGCACCCAGTATACGGTGCCGTCTATGCCGGGCTTAGGAGAGGGCGTGGGCACAGGGGTCGGGGTGGGCAGTGGGGCAGGAATAATGCCGGAGGCGTCCCCAGCAGCGTCCTGATACCGCACGAACACAGTGGCTGCGGCGCAGCGCTCTGTTTTATCCCCAGGGGCAAAACAGTTTTTATCGTCACCCTTTACAAGACCCAGTTCCTTGCAGGCATATACGGCCTCCTTGGCCCAGGAGGAAATTTTCCCGTCATCTGCAAACCGCCCGGAAGACGTACTGGTGGAAACACCCTGGCGCTTTGCCAGGTTATACAGCACCAGGCACATTTCCTGCCGGGTAATGGGGGCTTCCGGCCGGAAGGTGCCGCCTGCGTCCCCGCTCATAATCCCCGCTTCCTTAATCCAGGCAATAGGCTTTGCGTACCACTTAGAGGCGGGCACGTCTGTAAAATAGGAATTTGTATAGCCGGAGGTATCCACCTTCACCATGTTTACCACCACCTGCACAAACTCCGCCCGGGTGATGGAGGCTGTGGGACGGAAGCTGCCGCTGCTGTCTCCCTTTATCAGGCCTTTCTCTGCCGCATCCTCTACGTACTCATAATACCATGCCCCGCGGCCCACGTCCGGGAAACGCAGAGGCGGGTAGTCATGGCCCAAATACTGGTAAGCTGTGGCCCGCTTGGTGGGAAAGCGCAGGGTCAGGTTGTTGGTAGCTGTATTCGGGGTAAAGGGGTTTTTCTCCACATGGCTGGGCTGGCGGGAAAACGCCTGCCCGTCCACCACAGTCTGAGAGCCTATGAGGAAATAATCTGTACAGATTTCATCCCGGTCGTCATCGTCCCAGGTTACGTCCACATTATACCAGAGGCCGTCATCCATTTTCACGTTGTTCCACATGTGGGTTTCGCTGACAGGCACCGCGCAGTATATCTTCAGGCGATCGCACACCAGCTTAAAGGCCTCAGAATAGCCGTCGCACACAGGCTCATAGCTGTCCCCTGGAATGAGGGCGCTGTAAGCGCAGTGGGACATCTCGTAAGGCAGCCCGGAAATGGCGTTGTCTGCCGCCGCGTGGTTGTATGTATTGGCCTTTACCAGCACGTCATGCACCAGCCGCACCTTTCTATACTGATCCGGCTGGGAAGCCGCGCCCCGCGCGATAATATCCGCCGCCTCCATCATGGTTTCGTGCATCTGGCCTTCAATGCCGCCGAAGTCCAGGGCGAAAGAGAAATTCACAGTGGTAACCTGCGCTTTGGTGGAGGAAACCCTGGTGGAGCTGTAGCCATAAGACATGGTGCGGATCCACACCATGTCCGGCCTGTCGCTGTACAGGGACACAATGGCTGCCCGCAAATCCGTCATCAGGGATTTCTGGGCCGCTGCCCCGGCGCTGTCCAGCTTGAAGCTGCCCCCGCTTACGTAACCGGAAAAGGTAATGCCCTTCACGCCTGTCACGCTCAGCTTCACCTGCCTGTAGCCATTCGGCCCTTTGGACGCGGTAAGCACCTGGCTTACCGGCACGTTCACCAGGGCATTGTAACAGATCTTCTGGCGCTGGGTAAGCTGGCTGTACATGGTGCCGTCCCCATCCTGTATGGCGTTAAAGAGCTGTTCAGACACAGCCTCCTGCGCGCCGTCCTCCTGGAAGAACTGCTCCATGGAGATTTCCTCCTCCACGTCCGGCATGTCCCCCTCCTGCGCAGAAGCAAAAGGCCCGTCCACCCGGGGCGCTTCCTCTATAGGATTTTCCGAAAATTCCAGGGCGGGCATGGCCTCCAACTGGCGCAGCGTCTGCTGGAGGCAGGCCTCATACCGGGCCTCCTCCCCGCCCTCCAGGGCCAGCGCCCCCATGGGCATAAGCGCCAGAAGCAAGAAGGCTATAAACCCTGCCAGCACTCTTTTCTTTTTCACAACTGATACAGCTCCTTCCCCGCCGGCCGCAGCCGGAAGAATAAATATACAATACTATTATGCGCCTGCCGCGCCTCCTTGTCAATGGGCTTTTCTAAAGTAAACGGGCGCCCGGCCCTGCAAAAACCCCTGAATCCCTTTCCCAAAGCCATTCATAAAGTATTTACAAATAGAAACTTGACTTTTGCTGACCTAAGTGATACATTATAAGTAATCTGTTAGCACTCGCACGCCTTGAGTGCTAACCTCCCAAAAAGAGGTGAGAAAAATGGATCTGACCCAGCGGCAGGAACGGGTGCTGGCCTGCGTGGTGGCAGGCTACAGCAAAACCGGGGAGCCGGTAGGCTCCAAGGCCGTGTCGGAGGAGCTGGGGGTTTCCTCTGCCACTGTGCGCAACGAGATGGCAGGGCTGATTGAACTGGGGCTTTTAGAGCAGCCCCACACCTCCGCGGGCCGGGTGCCTTCCCAGCGGGGATACCGGGAATATATAGACCGGCTGATGCCCCCAAAACCTCTGGAGGAACGGGAAAAGCGGATTTTCGATTCCATGCTGCTGGGCAGCGCCCACGATCCAGAGGGCCTGCTGCTGCGGGCGGCCCAGCTTCTGGCAGGGGCCTCCCAGTGCATGGCGGCGGCAACCACCCCCAACGGGGCGGGCACTGTGATAAAGGCTGTGCAGTTTGTGCAGACCGCCCGGCGCAGGGCCATGCTGCTGCTATTAAGCTCTGCGGGATCCATGAAAACAAAGGTGTTCCGCTGCGATTTCGATTTAACCCCGGAACTGACGAGACTGTTCTTCCGGGTGTTTAACGAGCGGGTTACCGGGAAAAGGGCAGAGGACATCACCCCGGCCTTTGCCCAGTCCATGGCAGCCTCTTTAGGGGAAATGTACGTGCTTTTAGGCCCGCCCCTCCAGGCCCTGCTGGAAACCGCCCGGGATACGGCGGAAACCCAGGTGCTGTTAAGCGGGCAGATGAACCTGCTGTTTTACCCGGAGCTGGAGCAGCGCGGGGTGCGCCGGGTGCTGGATTTCCTGGAGCGCCGGGAGAATCTGCTGCGGCTGCTGGAGGCAAGGCCTGGCAAGGCCCAGGTGCTTATCGGCAGGGAAATCGGTCGGGCAGAGCTGGAGGACGTTTCCCTGGCAGTGGCCCGCTATCAGGTGGACGGGCAGGACGCGGGAAGCCTCTGCACTTTGGGGCCTGTCCGGATGGATTATCCCCGGCTTACCGCCATATTGGAATATCTGGCCCGGCAGGTAGGCGGGCTGCTCACCGGCCTGAGCCGGGAAGGGCAGGAATAAAAACAGGAAAAAGAAAAACCATATAAGATACAGCGACGCTGCGGCGGGAAGGGAGACTGAAAACATGGAGCAGGAACAGAAGCAGCCCGATCAGGAAATGGAGCAGGAGCAGGCAGGGGAACAGGTTCCCGGGGAACAGGACCCGGAGGTTCAGCAGGAAGAGTCCAAAACGCCTGAGCTGGAAAAACTCCAGGCGGAGTTTGAGGCCCACAAGCAGCAGCACCTGCGTGTGCTGGCGGAGTATGATAACTTCCGCAAGCGCAGCCAGAACGAAAAAAGCGCCATTTACAACAACGCGGTGTCCGACACAGTGCAGGCCCTGCTGCCCATTGCGGACAATATAGGGCGGGCGCTGGAACAGGAAAACGCTTCGGCAGAGGATATGAGGAAGGGTGTGGAAATGATTGAGTCCCAAATCCAGCAGGCTTTTGAGAAGCTGGGCATCACCCCCTGCGGGGCAGTGGGCGAACCCTTTGACCCCAACCGCCACAACGCTGTAGCCCATATTGAAGATGAAAGCCTGGGCGAAAACGTGATTTCCGCTGTGTTCCAGAAAGGGTATCTTTTAGGCGACCGGGTGGTGCGCTTCGCCATGGTGCAGGTGGCAAACTGAGTCTCCGGCTCAAGGGTTCCATCCCTTGGAACCCACGCTCCGCTTCCCGCGCCATACAAAAACCAGGCATCTATAATGACAATAAATATATAATAATAAAGCGAGGTAATAACTATGTCAAAGACCATTGGTATTGATTTGGGCACTACAAACTCCTGCGTGGCAGTGATCGAAGGCGGCGAGCCTGTGGTTATCGCCAATGCCGAGGGCGCCCGCACCACCCCTTCTGTAGTGGCTTTCTCCAAGGACGGGGAGCGCATGGTGGGCCAGGTGGCAAAGCGCCAGGCCATCACCAACCCCGACCGCACAGTTTCTTCCATCAAGCGGGAAATGGGCAGCAATTATAAGGTTGCCATTGACGGCAAAAGCTACACCCCCCAGGAAATTTCCGCCATGGTGCTGCAAAAGCTGAAGGCGGACGCGGAAGCCTATTTGGGCGAGCCTGTCACAAGCGCTGTCATCACCGTCCCCGCCTACTTCACCGACGCCCAGCGCCAAGCCACCAAGGACGCGGGGAAAATCGCGGGCATGGATGTAAAGCGCATTATCAACGAGCCTACCGCCGCGGCCCTCTCCTATGGCGTGGACAAGGACAACGACCAGAAGGTGATGGTATATGACCTGGGCGGCGGCACCTTCGACGTGTCCATCATTGAAATGGGCGACGGCGTGCAGGAGGTTCTGGCAACTGCCGGCAACAACCGCTTAGGCGGCGACGACTTTGACCAGCGGGTTATCGACCACATTGTAAGCACCTTTAAGATGGAGCAGGGCGTTGACCTTTCCGGGGACAAGATGGCCATGCAGCGCATCAAGGAAGCTGCCGAAAAGGCGAAAATTGAGCTTTCCGGCGTGACAAGCGCTTCCATCAACCTGCCCTTCATCACCGCCGACGCCACCGGGCCTAAGCACCTGGACATGACCCTGACCCGGGCCAAGTTTAACGAGCTGACCGCCGATCTGGTGGAAAAAACCATGGGGCCTGTGCGCCAGGCTTTGCAGGACAGCGGCCTGTCCATTGGGGAAATCAGCAAGGTGCTGCTGGTAGGCGGCTCCTCCCGCATCCCGGCTGTGCAGGACGCCGTAAAGGGCTTTATCGGCAAGGAGCCTTTCAAGGGCATTAACCCCGATGAGTGCGTGGCTATCGGCGCGGCTATCCAGGCAGGCGTGCTGGGAGGCGAAGTCCAGGGCCTGCTGCTCCTGGACGTAACCCCCCTGTCCCTGGGCGTGGAAACCATGGGCGGCGTAATGACCAAGATTATCGAGCGCAACACCACTATCCCCACTAAAAAGAGCCAGATTTTCTCCACTGCCGCTGACGGCCAGACCCAGGTGGAAGTAAACGTGCTGCAGGGCGAGCGGGAGTTTGCCCATGACAACAAGCAGCTTGGACTCTTCAAGCTGGACGGCATTGCCCCCGCCCCCCGGGGCATCCCCCAGATCGAAGTTACCTTTGACATCGACGCAAACGGCATTGTGAACGTATCCGCCAAGGATTTGGGCACAGGCAAGGAGCAGCATATCACGATTTCCTCCAGCTCCAACATGAGCAAGGACGATATCGACCGGGCTGTAAAGGCAGCCGAGCAGTTTGCGGAGGAGGACAAGAAGCGCCGGGAGGAAGTGGACACCAAGAATAACGCCGAGAACCTGTGCTATTCCGCTGAAAAGCTTATTGCAGACAGCGGCGACAAGCTGCAGGACGCGGACAAGAACGAAATTAACGTGAAGGTAGCCGCCCTGCGGGATACCCTGCAAAACGGCACTGTAGACGCCATCAAGGCAGGCATGGACGAGCTGCAGAAGGCGGTCTATTCCGTCAGCGAGAAGCTGTACCAGCAGGCGGCCCCCCAGGGCCAGCCCGGCACACCCCAGCCCCCCTTTGACGGGCAGCAGCCTCCCCAGGGCGGCGCACCGGACGGCAACGTGTATGACGCCGACTATAAAGACGTTGACTAAATCTTTCTGAAGATACTAAAAGAGGACGGCGGCACGCGTGCCGCCGTCCTCTTGCAGCGTAACGAAACGCTTTGCACAGCAATGCGTTTTTGCACCTAAGACGCGGGGCGCAGGCATTCCGTCTGCTTGAAAGCGGAAACTTTTCAGCGGACTATCGCGTGCCCAGGGTGCTCTCGAAAGTTCTTTTTAGGGGCTGGTGCTGTTGAGAAATGCACCGCAATAAAATGTGTCAAAATTGGTTTTAGGGTCAACCCCTTTTTCAAAAGGGGTTGCAGGGTTTGGGACGGAGTCCCAAGGTCTTGTCAAAGCCCCTAAGCCAGCAGATCCCGAAGCTGCTCGTACCACTCCAGAAGCTTCAGCTCCACCCGGTAGTCCTGGGGGTGCTCCACAATCTCCCGCTGGCTTTCCGGCAGGGCGGAGAGCACGTCCTCCCGGTTCCCGGCGGCAGGCAGGCACAAAGCGGGAAAAACCACGCACCACCAGTTCTTGCCCTTCCCCTCCCCAATGGTCACACGCAGGGTTCTGTATGTACCGGCAGGGAGCGCTATCCCGTCATACCACCGGGTGGGAAAATACATGTCCGTCACCTGGGCTTTGGCGTTCATAGGAAAGCCGTTTTCCCGCAAGGCTTCATTGGCGGCCTTTGTAAGGGACTGCAAGTGGGTGCATACAGCGAAGTTTGCCTGCTCCAGGTTTTCCGCGTCCCCATACCACCGGGCCGCTTCCCGGAGCACCGCGTCCCGCACCTGCAGCTTCACCGCCTGATCTGCCTCCGAGTTGGAGTTTGCCACCACATGAAGCCGCAGCACGTGCTGGGGAAGCTGCTCAGACGCGGCGGCAAAAGGGAGAAAGCTGGCGGCTGCCGCCAGTATGAAACCGCATACCAGCGCCCGGGCCAGAGTCCGTTTTCTTGTTTCCTTTTTCATGGAACCTACCGTCCTTTCTGTTTCTGGAAAAAGTATGGGACGGCTTTGGCGGGAATATGCAAAAAATGGGAACGAAAGCACACAGGGCACAGCAATAACAGAAAGAGAAGGAGGAAAAGCCATGCTGGAGGTACTCATAGACGCAGTGCTGGATGCACTAAAAACCCTGCCGTTCCTTTTCGCCGCCTATCTTTTCATGGAGCTGCTGGAGCACAGGCGGGGAGGGAACCCGCCCGCGCTGCTGCAAAAGCTTGGCCCCTTAGGCGGCGCTGTGCTGGGGTGCGTGCCCCAGTGCGGCTTCTCCGTGGCGGCGGCAAACCTGTATGCCGCTCGGTTCATCACCCCCGGCACCCTGCTGGCGGTTTTTCTCGCCACCAGCGACGAGGCAGTGCTCATCCTCCTGTCCAGGCCCCAGGCCCTGCCGGAGGTGGCAAAGCTTCTGGGGGTGAAGCTTTTAGCAGGGGCGGCGGTGGGCTTCCTGGCAGATTTGCTTTTGCGCCCCAGCGCCCGGCCCGACCCCCATCCCCTGTGCGAGGAAGCCCGCTGCGGCTGCGGGGAAGGCGGCCATGACGCTGCGGGGGCGGCCCTGCGGCACACCCTGCGGATTTTCCTCTTCCTGCTGGGCATAAACCTTTTCCTGGGCCTTGCCTTCCTCTGGGCAGGGGAAGAAGCCCTTTCCCGGCTGCTCCTTTCCGGCAGCGCGTTCCAGCCCCTGCTTACAGGGCTTCTGGGGTTCATCCCCAACTGCGCCGCCTCTGTCCTGCTGACGGAACTGTATTTAAGCGGCGCTTTGTCCTTTGGATCGGCTGTGGCAGGGCTGTGTACCGGGGCCGGGCTGGGGCTGGCAGTGCTGTTCAGGGTGAACCGCCCCCAGAAGGAAAACTTTGCCTTTTTAGGGGCCTTGTACGCAGGGGCGGTTGCCACAGGCTTTCTGTGCGGCTGGGTTTTTCCATAAATCTTCAAAACAAAAAGCAGGTACGGGGACTGTTCTCCCGCGCCTGCTTTTTCTTTCATTTCCTCTATTTCCAAACAAGCCCTAAAGCCCCAGAGCCTCATGGTTTTCCCGCATACCCGCAATACACTCTGCAATCACCTCGTCCAGCTCTGCCCCAAGCCGCTTGCAGCCGTCCAGGATAACCTCCCGGTTCACCCCGGCGGCAAACTTTTTGTCCTTAAACTTTTTCTTCACAGACTTTACTTCCAGATCCATCACAGAGTGGGAGGGCCGCAGGATGGCGGCGGCGTTAATCAGGCCGCTCATCTCGTCCACCGTATACAGCACCTTTTCCATGTAAAGCTGCGGCTCCACATCGCACACCAGCCCATAGCCGTGGCTGACCACCGCCCGGATGAAGCCCTCGTCATATCCGGCATTCTGGAGGATTTCCACCGCTTTTTTGCAGTGCTCCTCCGGATACCTTTCGTAGTCCACGTCGTGAAGCAGGCCCACGCAGCCCCAATACTCCACGTCCTCCCCGGCTTTTTCCGCATAATGCCGCATAATGGCCTCCACAGCCATGCCATGCACCACCAGCGCCGGGTTCTGGTTATACTCCTGTAAAAGTGCGAATGCTTTTTCTCTCATCCTGTCCACCCTTCCTGTAAGTTCCACTGTCCGCGTTACACTTCGCCGGAATCCCGCCAGCGCTCCAGCGCCTTGCTGGCCTTGAAGCGTATGCGGTTTTCAATTTCGTCCTTCTCCACGCCATGCTTCTTCAGCAATATGGCTGTGGTAAGCAGCACGTCGCAGGCTTCTTCCACCAGGCTTTCCCGGCTACCCTTGCCCCGCTGTTCCTTCATCAGTTCTTTAATAAGTTCGGCACATTCCTCCGCGGCATACACCCCGGAATCCATTCCAGACGCCTGGTTCAGTTCATACACAGCCCCAATCAATTCTTCAACAGTCCGCTGGCCCGCAGGGCTTTCCTTCCCTTTTTCCAGCAGGCCGGACAGCAAGCCGAGAACCTCCTCCTCCGTGCCCAGGTCATAGTCCCCGGCAAGGCCCTCCCGGTGGTACACAAGCCCGGCCTTTACGCCGTTTTCCAGGCAGTCCAGCAGGGCTTCCTCTCCATGCTCCCGGACAAAGCGGGCAAAAGCCCGAACCCTTGCTTTTTCCATCATGGGCGCGTCGCAGGGAAACCCCGGGCACTCCCAGCAGCCGGAAAAGCCTTTCTCCTGACAGCACTGGTAATTCCGGCAGGTTTCATGGTTTCCGCATCCCGCCTCCTGGCAGCCAGGGCAGGTGGCGTTTTCGCTGCACAGGCAGCAGGCCAGCCCGCAATAAGCAATCCCCAACTCCCGGCGCATCCTGCCCGCCGGCATCCGGTAATAGTCCGGATACCCCCGGAACGCCTCCGGCCCTGCAAAACCCAGGGCTTCCAGCACCTTCCGCCGGGCCTTGGCAGCAGGGGGCGCCTTTGTCACCAGGGCGCTCATAGGAAAATCCCGGGTGAATTCCCGGAGGGCCAGGGTGTAAAGCTCCCTTAAAACATCCTCCCGCTCATAGTCCCGCCGCAGGTCAACTCGCAGCACCCCGGCTTCCCCGCCGAAAATCTCCAGTGTTCCGATAACCTCCCCAGTGTGCTTGTCTATCACAGCCGGGCGGGCATAGCCTTCCCCCTGCCAGATGCGGATGTAGCTTTCCATGTCCGCCAGGGTGGCGCAGTAAAAGCCCCTGCCGCAGTTGTCCCCGTTCATCAGGGCCACAGCCTCCGCGTCCCCATAGCATTGCAGCAATGCCGGAGCGTCCTCCGGCCCAACCTGCCGCAGCGCAAAGTTTGCCGTCTCATAGCGGTATCCCCGGTATTTCCCCTTGTTTTCCTTGTTCCAGTCCCACATGCAGCGCAACCTCCCGTTAGAATATATGTTCTAACAGCAGTATACCACCCCGCCGGAAAGAAGTCAAGAAAAATCGAACAAATTTTCTCACATATTCACATGCCTGCGGATGGCCTGGAAGGTTTCCTCGCTGATAACATGCTCAATGCGGCAGGCGTCCTCTGCCGCCACCTCCGGGTCAACCCCCAGGGACTGGAGCCATTGGGTAAAAAGGATGTGTCGCTGGTAAACCCCTTCGGCAATGCGCCTGCCCTCCTCTGTGAGGGTGATAAACCCTTCCGCGTCCACGGCAATGCAGCCCCTTTCCCGCAGGTGCTTCATGGCCACGCTGACGCTGGGCTTGCTGAACTCCATTTCAGCGGCAATGTCGATGGAGCGCACGCTGCCCTCCCGCTGCTGCAGGATGAGAATGGTTTCCAGATAGTTTTCGGCTGATTCCTGTATTTTTTTCAAAGCCGCCCGCCTCCCTGTGGAAAAATTTCCTTTTTATTATAGCCCTTTTCCCAGGCCCTTGCAAGCCCTTGGGGAGGCTGGGCCTGCAAATCTGCATATGCCGGCAGGGAAGCTTACAGTTTTGTCAGGTTTGCGTGATTTTGTAAGGGGAACGAAAGAATTTGGCTGGGGAATTCGCAAGGGCAGGGCGGTACTATAGGGGCAGAAAGAGAAAGGAGGCGCGTCTGGATGAAAAGAGCGCTGCGGTTTTTAAGAAACATATTTCTGGTGGTGCTGGCGGTAGGCCTGTGCGCGGCTGGGGCGGTGGCCTTCCAGGGCTACAAGCTGTACACCAGCGCGCTGGAGGAAATGCCCCTGTATAAAAGGGTGGAGCAGGTGCGGCAGCAGCCGGATTTCACCTCCCTGGAAAGCCTGCCCGTCACCTACAAGGACGCTGTGGTGGCAGCGGAGGATCACCGGTTTTACTCCCACGGCGGCATTGACCTGCTGGCAATAGGCCGGGCGGTCTGGAACGATCTGTGCAGCCTCTCCTTTGTGGAGGGCGGCAGCACCATTACCCAGCAGCTTGCGAAAAACATGCTGTTCACCCAGGAAAAGGATTTGTGCCGGAAGGCGGCAGAGGTGTTCGCTGCCTGGGATCTGGAAAGCCATTACAGCAAGGATGAAATCCTGGAGCTGTACGTAAACAGCATTTATTTTGGCAGCGGGTGCTATTCCGTAGGGGCCGCCAGCCAAACGTATTTCGAGAAGGATCCCGCCCAAATGGACGCCAACGAATGTACCCTGCTGGCAGGCATCCCCAATGCCCCGTCTGTGTATGACTTGTCGGTAAACCCGGAGCTTGCGGCCCAAAGGCAGCGGCAGGTGGTGTCCTCCATGCTGGAGCATGAATTTTTAACCCAGGAGGAGGCAGAAGAGCTGCTGGCCTCATAAAACTACAGAAGCCCCTGCCTGTATGGCAGGGGCTTCTTACTGGGTGTGTTCGTTGCGGGAAGCTTTGCACAGACAGCGCAAAGCCTCCCCCTTTGTTCCGGGCCTTGCACCCCCTAGGCAGGTATGGTATTATAATAAATGCACAGGGATTACACCATAGGGAGGGGGCGGCATATGAAGCTGGACAGGCTTATTGGCATACTTTCCATCCTCCTGCAGGGAAACAAGGTCACCATGCCCTACCTAGCAGAAACCTTCGAGGTTTCCCGCCCCAGGCTTTTAGCTTTGAAATATTATAAAAAAGTATGATTTTTAACAAATTTGTCTGAAAACTTGCTGTTTGTATAATTTTACCACTATCCCCCCCGAAAAGCAAGGTTTTTGCCCTGCTTTTTTGACAAATCTGTTTCTCCTGCCCCCTGGCAAAAAAGCATACATTTTTGCATTCTGGGGATTTGCTGGAATTTTTGACAAACGGAGGAAAAGACATGAAGAAGAAGTTTTTTGCCGTGCTGCTGGCGGTTTTGCTGGCAGCGGGTGCCCTGCCCATGACGGCTTCGGCGGCGGCCAGCGGCGATTGTAGCGCGGCTGGGGACGGAAGCGTCACCTGGAAAGTGGAAAACGGCACCCTGACCATTTCAGGCTCGGGCGATATGGCACGCTATCTGCCTGGCCCTTCCATCAATTCCGAGGGGGAACCCTCCACACCCTGGCAGGATTATCATCCCAAGAAGGTTGTCTTTACATCCGATGTGAAGCTGATAACCAGGAAGGATGGGAATTGGGTGACAGAAGGCGGACAGTTTTGGGACAATCAAGAGGTTGAAAGCTTTGAAGTGGAAGCAGGCAACAAGACCCTGTTGGCTTATGATGACTGCCTGTACATGAAAATTCCGGAGACGGGTGATTACTATCTGTATGCAGTGCCCCCAGCTAAAAAGGGCAGGCTGACCATTATGGAAGGGGCCATTGACAGAGTTCAATATAACTCCTATGCTTTTTTGACTCCCTGCAAACAGTTGACAGAAATATATTTCCCCAGCACTTGGTGGACGAAACATAGACCGGACTTCAATTCCTTCGGAAGCTCCATCGGTCTGATGTGGCTTAGTACGCCGAGCCATATATCTTCCTATATCGTCTCCGAAAACCATCCCGATTCTAAATCCATTAATGGCTGTATCTACACGAAGGATGGTAAGGAATTGGTTCTTGCCCCGCATACGCCGCCCAATGATGAAATCCGAATTGCGGAGGGCACAGAGACATTTGAAGAGTCTTTTGCAGACTGGTTCGACATATTTCTGCAGGGCCGTCACTGGAAGACAGAAGAGCCTATAAAGCTTTATATCCCGAAGAGCATGACAAAGTTTGAAGTGCATTTGACCTCCGCTACATCGCCTGATTGGCTGCAGATCTACGGCTACAAGGGCACCGAAGCGGAACGCTTCGCCAAGGAACATAACGTCCAGTTCTTCGATTTGGACGGGGAAACCACGCCGCCTACGAATTTCACTGACGTGGAATCTGGCGCTTTCTATGAGGACGCCGTAAAGTGGGCTGTGGAAAACAAGATTACCCAAGGGGAGAGCAGCACCACCTTTGCCCCTAACAAGACCTGCACCCGTGGGCAGATTGTCACTTTCCTGTGGCGGGCCAACGGCTCTCCCGAACCTTCCTCCACGGCGAACCCCTTTGTGGACGTGAAAAGCGGGGAGTATTACTATAAGGCCATGCTGTGGGCAAAGGAAAAAGGGATTACCAGCGGCACGGACGCCACCCATTTCTCTCCCAACGCTGCCTGCAACCGGGCACAGGCCGTCACGTTCCTGTGGCGCGCCAATAACAAGCCTGCCGGCTCCGGCAGCAGCTTTGGGGATGTCCCCAGCGGAGAGTATTACGCTGAGGCTGTGAAGTGGGCCAACGGTGCAGGGGTAACCTCCGGGGAAACCAGCACCACCTTTGCCCCTGATAAGAGCTGCACCAGAGGGCAGATCGTAACCTTCCTCTACCGGGATAAAGCCTGATAAACAGGAACGCGCAAAAAGCTAATTCCCAATGTAACCGCTCCTCCATGGGGCGGTTATATTTTTGGAATGACTTTTCCATATGCGGGCATACTAACCCCAGAATCAAAAAATTGGGGGACAAACACATGAAACGCATAGGCAAGCAGACGCTGGAATTTTCCACCCCGCCTAAAATTGAGTCCCACGGGGCCATTGGGGGCAAGAAGGAGGCAGAAGGGCCTTTATCCGCAGACTTTGACCAGACCTTCCAGGACACCAGCCTGCAAACGGAAAGCTGGGAAAAGGCGGAAGCCCAGCTTCAAAAGGAAGCTGTGGCCCTGGCCCTTGCAAAGGCCGGGGTGAAGCCCCAGGAGGTGGACTTTATTTTCGCCGGGGATTTGCTGAACCAGTGCATTTCCTCCACCTTTGGGCTGCTGGATTACAACATCCCCTTTCTGGGGCAATATGGCGCCTGCTCCACCATGGCCCAGACCTTGCTGATGGCCTCTGTCCTGGTGGACTGCGGGGCAGCAAACCGGGCGGCAGCCGTGACAAGCTCTCACTTCTGCTCGGCGGAAAGGCAGTTCCGCACGCCTTTGGAGTATGGCGCCCAGCGCACCCCCACGGCCCAGTGGACTGCTACAGCGGCAGGGTGCGCCCTGGTGGGCCAGAGGGGGGCGGTAGAGGTGCGCCGGGGCTTAGCGGGGAAAATCGTGGACTTGGGTGTGAAAGATCCCGCCAACATGGGCGCTGCCATGGCCCCCGCTGCGGCGGACAGCATCTTCCAGTTCCTCCAGGACACAGGCACAAAGCCAGAGGACTATGACTGCATCTACACCGGCGATCTGGGTCAGGTGGGCACAGATCTGCTGTACCGGACTCTCCAGGAAAACAGCCTGGACATCTCCTCCCGGCACCAGGACTGCGGCCTGCTCCTCTTTGACCGGGAGAAGCAGGACGTACACGCCGGAGGCTCTGGCTGCGGGTGTTCCGCTTCTGTCCTGTGCGGGCACATTCTCAACCGCATGGAGGCCGGGGGCCTGAAAAACATCCTTTTCTGCGCTACCGGCGCGTTGATGTCCCCCACCTCTTCCCAGCAGGGGGAAAGCATTCCAGGCGTGTGCCACATCCTGCAACTCAAGCGCGGCGCCTGAACCAAAACCCGGGCAGGCAGAGGAGGAAAAAGAAAATCCAAGCGCCTGGAAGGGCTTGCTGTCTGTGTGCGGCAGACGGCAGGCCCTTCCGCTTTGCTTTTATGGAGTTTATCCTATCGTTAACGCGGTCTGCCCCTTGCAAAATCTGCCTGTTTGCGGTATGATTATTCCTGCGAAAGCAGATTTTCGCCCTATGGCGGATGGCGTGAAAAATTATGACGGAAGGGACGATACCGGGCACAGGGACGGAAGCTTTTTATCCCTCTTTGTGCGAACTCTGTATCGCGTGGTGATTTACATGAAAGAATATGCCTATCAATATGAAATGCACTGCCACACCAACTGGTGCAGTGCCTGCGCCCACAACAGCCCGGAGGAGATGGCTGCCGCCTATTTCCAGGCGGGCTATGCCGGGATGGTGATAACGGATCACTTTCTCAGCGGCAACACGGCCGTAAACCGGGCGCTGCCCTGGGAGGACAAAGCCCGCCGCTATTGGGAGGCCTATGGAGCCGCTAAAAACTGGGGGGCGGACAAGGGCTTTACAGTGCTGTTCGGACTGGAACACCTGTATGGCGACGGCAAGGAAGTCCTCACCTATGGCATAGACCTGGACTTCCTCCTGGCCCACCCGGATCTGGATAAATATTCCCTGGAGGACTACAGCGCCGCTGTCCATAAGGCCGGGGGCTTCCTCTCCCATGCCCACCCCTTCCGCCATGCCCCTTATATCAACACCAGCGTCCCGCCCCAGATTCAATATATGGACGCAGTGGAAACCTTTAATTTCTACAACGAGGACGAGGAAAACCGCCAGGCCGCCAAGCTTGCCCGGGAAAAGGGCCTGCTCACCACCTCCGGCGGGGACGAGCACATCCAGGACGGGGAAGCAATCGGCAGGGCCGGGGTGCTTTTCCCTGTGCCGCCTAAGGATAACCAGGAACTTGTGTCCCTGCTCCGGGCTGGGGATTACAAGCTGTGTGCCAAAGGCCAGGCCGTTTCAAAAGACAGCCTTCTGGAGTCTGTCTGAAATCCCTCCACAGGAAGAACGCCCCGCCCCTTACAAGAAGGGCGGGGCGCTTTCTTTTAGAAGCTTGTATCAAGAGAGCATTTGTCAAGGGGGATTTCACCCAAAAGATGAAATCCCCTATAAACTAAAATTTACAACAGTTTATTTAATTCATAGAGTAATCTTTGTTTCATATTTAATAACTCGTTCTCAGTCGGACGGTTATCATCACAATACATTTTTTCCATTGGAAACCACCAAACAGGACCTTTACCGTTATTTCCGTAGTTTTCTATATCTCCGCTTACTCTGGGAAATAAATGCCAATGAAGGTGGGCATCACCCATTCCAAGAAGTTCATAGTTTATCTTTTCTGCTCCAAATGCTTTTGAAACAGCCTCCGCCACTATTGACATTTCCTCCAGAAACTTCATTCTTTCAGTTACATCAAGGTGAAACAGTTCTGTTTTATTTTCGTGAGCCTTGTATAGAAAAAGAGTATATCCATAAAAATGTTGATTATCTCCGATAACAACATATCCTGTATCGAGTTCTTTTACAAAATAAGGATTTGTACCATTTTTAATCATTTCGATTCTATCACATATTAAGCAAATATATATTACTCCTCTAAATTCCAGATTTGTCGATTTGTCATAAGTCAAGCATACCACCAATACTGGCAACTTTCAACCCTCATTTATAGGCACTGGTAGTAGTGGCAAGTAATGCGCAGGTATATACCCGGTGTAGCGCAAATCCTCCAGCCCGGCATACTGCCGCCGCATCTGCCTCACAAAGGCCCTGGTTTCCGGGGTGGAATATGCATTCTCCAGCGGAGGCAGCAAAAGCCGCTGCAGCAGAAAGGGGGAAACAGCGCCAACAAAACCCCGGCGTATATCCACCACACCGCAGGACGCTTTTCCTTACGCCTCATGCCTGGGCCCGCTGCCTGGCCGCCTCATACAGCAGCACCGTACAGGCACAGGCTACATTAAAGGAGGACGCGGCGCAGCCCTCTGCCATGGGAATGGTACACAGAGCATCGCAGGCGTTTTTAAAAGCATAGCACAGGCCGTCGGTTTCGTTGCCTACCATGAAAAGCAGGGGGCCTGCCAGGTTTTCCCTGTAAAGGGGAGACTGTTTGTGGGCGGTGGTGCCCAGCACCCGCAAACCGGGGTAACGCGACCGCATCCCTTCTATAAAATCCAGGACAGAGCGGTTGTCCCCGGCGTGGATGGCAGGCACCCGGAAAAAGGATCCCATGGAAGCCCCCGCCACCTCCGGATCGTATAAATCCACCCCATGGCCTGTGAGGATTAGCCCACTGGCCCCCAGCGCGTCACAGGAGCGCAGGATAGTCCCCAGGTTGCCCCGGTTGGAGGGGCGGTCGAAAAGCACCCACAAGGGGGTTTCTGGGGTGTTTAGCTGGGAGAAGTCATCCGGGCGCATTTTCACCACAGCCAGCAGCTCCGAGGTGTCCTCCTTGCCACTCAGCTCTGCCATCAGGCCCGGGGCAAGCTGGTAATTGCACGCTGTGGGGACATCCGCCAGCATGTCCTTTGCCCAGCCGGACAAGGGCGCCCCCTGCCCGTATAGGAAAGAGGAGATTTCCCAGCCGTTTTTTACGGCTTCGTTCAGGTTGCGCACACCCTCCACAAAAAATTCCCCGTAGCGGCGGCGCTTCTGGCGGTTGGTTTTCAGCACCTGGAACTTCTGATACGCCGCATTCCGGCTGGCTATCCGGCGGGTTTCCATACTCTGTGCCCCCTTTTTGCGTTTTATTTGGTTTCCCCCGCTGCCGGCCCGCCCGGCCGGGTGGTTTTCAGAGAAAACCACCCCTGGGGGCTTCGCCCCCGCGCCGGGGCCGCAGGCCCCGGCGGGCCGGGCGGGCAGCGCTGTTTCTCCTATCCAGGGCCGGGCGGCCCTGCTGTAATCCTGCGCCAGCTTCAGCGGCTCTCCCGCAAGGCCTCTGCAATGGCCCGGATGCGCCCTGTGTCGATCTCTGTGGGCAGGGTGCAGTCAGCCCCTAAAATGAATCCGGTTTGCCCATAGCGGGCCACCGCGTCCTTTGCGGCCTGGGCCAGCTCTTCCACTGTGCCTTCCACCATCACGCCGCTGCGGTTTGCAAGGCCGCCCATAATGGTCTTGCCGGGGAACAGCTTCCGGGCGTCCTCCACAGAATAGGGCGCCTCGTAAATGCCCCAGTTCACCACGTCGCACACGTCATTGTACCCCTTATACCGATCCATTTCCAGCCCATCCTTGCAGATGTGCAGGAAAGCCTTGCACCCGGCCTTCTGGATTTCCGAAAGGATTAGCTTGTCAAAGGGCGCAATCCACTTTTCAAACTCTTCCGCGGTAAACCACCGGTGCTCTGCCCCCAGGGAAGCGTAATAGACAGCGTCCACCCCGGCTTTCCCATAGCCATGGGCCAGGCTGCACATGCCTTCGGCAATTCGGGCCATAGCGTCCAGGACAGGCTGGCTGTCCTCCCGCAGGTGCTCTGTCAGCAGGGTGCGCACCGGATCATAGCCATACACTGCCTCAATGGGATGGATGGAGGAGGCGGTAATGCCATGGAGGGTGCCCATGGTGAAGCCCTCTGGCTGGCAGCGGCTTAAAATCTCCTTGGTAAACTCCAATTGGGTGTGGATGAAGGGGGTGTTCTCATCCATTTTGCCAATACATGCCCAGTCTGCCGGAGCCTTGATAGTCCCATAGTTGGGCACCAGGTTCTCGTTCATAACCTTCAGGATGTCTGTGTCCGTCTCCTGAAAGAAGTCCAGATGGGCCTGCACCCCGGCTTCCCCGCTGTTTTTCTCCGGCGGGAAATGGAGGGAGAAGCCGCAGGGGACAAAGTCCACAGGCTTCCCGGCAATGGCTGCATACACGCGTTCTTTTTTGTTCATAGCTTTGACAACTCCTTATATAGATTTATATACTATAGTAAACGCGCTTGAAAACCGGTACAGCCCGGTTTTCAAGCAGGCGGCGTTGCCGCTGGTTCAAAAAACGCTGCCGCCTCTTTTGAACCGCGTTCACTATACACGTTGAAATCCTTTTATAAATATACCGGCCCCACAAAAAGACAAAAACGGGGGAGCGCCCGAAAGGCCTCCCCCGCAGGGCGTCATTACTTTGTCTCCACTTTTGCCATCAGGTTTTTCTCCGGGGGCACAGGAGAAGCGTGCCAGATACTGCCCGCATAGTCCCGGATAGCCCGGTCTGCGGCGAAGCGGCCTGCGTTGGCGATATTCACCAGGCCCATCCTGTTCCATACCCGCTGGTTCTGATACAGCCGTTCCGCCCTAAACTGGGCTTCCCGGTAAGATTTGAAATCTGCCAGCGCCATGTACCTGTCCTCGCTGATAAGGGCGTGGAAGATATCCTGGAAATGCTGCCCGCCAATGCCATGGTTCAAAGAATCCATGGCCCGGCGCAGCAGGGCGTCGTGCTGATACTGGAGGGTGGGATTGTAGCCCGAGCGCTTCAGCTCCTCCACCTGGGAGGCGGTCATGCCGAACAGGATGATGTTTTCATCCCCCACAGCCTCGTGAATCTCCACATTGGCCCCGTCCAGGGTGCCCAGGGTGACAGCGCCGTTTATCATAAACTTCATGTTGCTGGTGCCGCTGGCCTCTGTGCCGGCCAGGGAAATCTGTTCGCTGATTTCAGCGGCAGGGGTCAGAAGCTCTGCCCAGGTGACGCAGTAGTTCTCCACAAACACCACCTTCAGCTTCTTGTTCACCCGCTGGTCATTGTTGATCACTTTAGCCAAGGCCGCGATAAACTGGATAATCTGCTTGGCAAAATAATATCCCGGGGCGGCCTTTGCGCCGAAGAAATAGGTGTGGGGGGTAAAGTCCGCGTTGGGGTTTTCCAGCAGCCACTGGTAGGTTGCCAGGATATTCAAGGCGTTCATGTGCTGGCGCTTGTACTCGTGAAGGCGCTTCACCTGCACGTCGAAAATAGAATCGGGATCCACTGTGTCGTTCTGGGAGCGCTTCAAATAGGCTGCCAGCCGCTCTTTGTTTGCCCGTTTGATTTTTTCCAGCTTGTCCAGCACAGCCGGATCGTCCTTATACTGCAAAAGCCCGGAAAGCTTGTCCGCGTCATAGATATAGTCCCTGCCGATAAGCTCTGTCACAAGGGAGGCAAGCTGGGGGTTCGACTGGTTCAGCCATCTCCGGTGGGCAATGCCGTTTGTCACGTTTGTAAACTTATACGGCTCGTCCATATAGAAGGAATGGAACAAGTCGTCCTTTAAAATCTCGCTGTGCAGGGCAGATACGCCGTTTACGCTGTGGGAGCCAATCACCGCCAGGTTTGCCATCTTCACATAGCCATTGGAAATGGGGGCCATGCGGGCAATGCGGTTGTGATCCATGCCCTTTGCCTTCATGTCCTCCCAGAAGCGGCGGTTGATTTCCTCCACAATCTGGTAAATCCGGGGCAGCCGCATCCGGAACAGGTCGCAGCCCCAGGTTTCCAAAGCCTCGCTCATAACGGTGTGGTTGGTGTAGGCCACCGTGCGCTTGATAATGTCCCAGGCCGCGTCCCAGCCATAGCCGCACTCGTCCAGCATCACCCGCATCATTTCCGGGATAGCCAGCACAGGATGGGTGTCATTCAAATGGATAGCCGCCAGCTTTGGCAGATCGTCCAGGCTGCTGTGGGAATACAGGTGCCGCCGGATAATGTCCTGGATAGAGGCGGACACCAGGAAATACTGCTGGGAAAGGCGCAGAAGCTTGCCGTCGGTGTGGTTGTCCTCCGGATACAGCACCTTGGTGATAACCTCTGTCATGGCCTGCTGCTCCATGGCCCGCATATAGTTGCCGCTGTTAAACAGGCTCATGTCAAACTTGTTGTTCTCCGCTCTCCACACCCGCAGAAGGCTTATGCCCCTGCCGTCCATGCCCGCTACATACAGGTCATAGGGCACAGCGGTGACGGTGGTGTAATCTTTGTGGCGGACGGAATGGTACTGGTCATGCCACTTTTCCTCAATGTGCCCGTCGAAATGCACCTCCACAGAGCTGTCCGGCACCTGCTGCATCCACACGCTGCCTCCGGGAATCCAGAAGTCGGGCAGCTCGGTCTGCCAGCCGTCCACCAGCTTCTGGCGGAACAGGCCGTATTCATAGCGCAGGGAGTATCCCATAGCCGGATACCCCTGGGTGGCAAGGCCGTCCAGGAAGCAGGCCGCCAAGCGCCCCAGGCCCCCGTTGCCCAGGCCCGCGTCCGGCTCCTGCTCATACAGGGCGTCCAGCTTGATGCCCATTTCCGAAAGGGCTGCGCGGAACGGCTCTTCCAGCCCCAGGTTATACAGGTTGTTGCGCAGAGAGCGGCCCAGCAAGAACTCCATGCACAGGTAATAGATCTGTTTTGTCTCCGTCTTTTCAGCGTTTGCCACAAACTCCGCCCGGCCCTTTGCCAGCAGCTCCCGCACAGTGAGCACCACAGCCTTGTAATATTCCTCATTGCTGGCGTTTTCCAGGGAGACGCCAAAGGTGTGGGACAGCCTGTCCCGGATGATTGTTTTGATCTGCGAAACGGTCAGATTGTAATTCATCACTAAAAACCTCCTAAAACTATAGGAAAATAACAATTTTTTGCAACCAAAGCAAGATGTTTTCCTGTAATACTAGTCATTATAGACTAAAACCAGCAAAAAATCAACCATAATAAGGCAGGAAAGGAAGAATTTTCCCCAGGGGAATAATGGCTTTCTTTTTTCATCATAACACAACCCAGGGCCTGTGACAATACCAAAATTGCGGGTTAAATCCATTTTTTGCCGCCAAAGGCAATTTTTTTCCGAAAACCCGGGGAAAGGGCTTCCCGAAAGGCCCTTTTTGCACTATAATAAAGATATATGTACACAGATGCGCAGGAAAGGATGATAGGGCTGTGGAAAAAAGGCGGATGCGGCTGGATATAAACGGGGTGGTGTGCGGGCTTATCACCCAGGAAAGCGAGGAATACATGAGGGGCCTGGCAGACGAGGTGGGCAGCCTGATGCGGGGGGTGCTGGAAGCCTCCCCCTATATCACCCGGGAAGCCGCCGCTTTGACGGCAGCCCTCTCCTGCTGCGACGACGCCCGGAAAAACGGCAGGAAGGCCGCCGCCCTCCAGGAGCGGGTGGACGAGCTGGAGGTGGAGTCCGAGCTGTGGCAGGAGGAAAAGGAAGAGCTTTTGAAATCCGTGGTGGATTCCCAGAAGGACGCCAGGCTGCAAGAGAGGGTGGCCCGCCTGGAGGCGGAAAACACCGCCCTGGCAGACGCGGCCCGGCAGGCCAGGGAGCTGGAGGAAAAAGCGGCCTCCCTGGAGGACGAGAACAGCGCCCTGCGGGAAAGCGCTTCCATGGGCGCCCAGGCCCTGCGGGAGCTTTCCGCCCTGCGGGAAAAGTGCCAAGCACTGGAAGAAGAGCTTGCAAAGCACGCACCCCAGGACGGGGAGGGGGAAAAGCTTCTGCGCCTGGAAGGGGAGATTGAGGAGCTGCAGCGCCAGGCAGAGGAGCAGTCTGCCCGGGCACAAAAGGCAGAGGACGAAAAAGCCGCCGCTGTGTCCGCAGCCAAGCGGGCTATGGAAGAGGCTAAGGATATGATGGACGAGCTGCGGGAGGAAGCCCAGAAGGCCCGGGAAGAGGCCAGGCGCCTGCGGGAGCAGGGCGCCTCCCCCGCCCTGGACGCCTTAGAGCGGCAGGCCCAGAAGGCCCAGGAGGCGGAAGAAGCCCAGCTTCCTGCCCCGGCAGAGGAGCCGAAGCCTAAGGAAAAGCCCGCGCCCCGGAAAAAGCGGAAAAACCCCCTGCGCTATGAGGAGGATTTCCAGCAGGAAGGGTTTGTCAGCTTCTTTGAAAAGAAGGGGTAGGCCCCCTGAACCTCTAAAAACCTTTAAGTTTTTCTTTGTGTTTTAGAAGCGAGGTGGACAAAATATGGAAATCCTTGCGCCGGCAGGCGGGCCAGAGGCCCTGCAAGCGGCAGTGTTCGCAGGGGCGGACGCGGTATATTTAGGCGGCCCGGCCTTTGGGGCCAGGGCCAGCGCCCGGAATTTCTCCCGGGAGGAACTGCGGGAAGCGGTGTCCTTTTGCCGCCAGCGGGGCGTGCGGGTACATGTCACCGTAAACACCCTGCTGCGGGAAGGGGAAATGGAACAGGCCCTGGAATTTGTGGCGTTCCTGTGCTCCCTGCCGGTAGACGCGGTGCTGGTGCAGGACATGGGGCTTTTTTCCCTTTTGCGGGAAAAAGCACCCGGATTGCCCCTCCACTGCTCCACCCAGATGAGCCTGCACACCCCCTTAGGGGCAAAGCTTTTGTATGATGCAGGGGCCAGCCGGGTGGTGCTCAGCCGGGAGCTGAGCCTGGAGGAAACCGGGGAAATTGCCCGGGCCTGTCCGGTGGAGCTGGAAAGCTTTGTCCATGGGGCGCTGTGCATGTCCGTATCGGGCCAGTGCTATTTCAGCGCCCTTCTGGGGGGCCGCAGCGGAAATCGGGGCATGTGCGCCCAAACCTGCCGCCTGCCCTTTGCCGCTCCCGGCGGCACAGGCCACGATTTGTCCCTGAAGGATCTGTCCTTCATCCCGGGAATGGGCAGGCTGGAAAAGGCCGGCGTGTGCTCCGCCAAAATTGAGGGGCGCATGAAGCGGCCGGAATATGTGGCGGCGGCTGTGTCTGCCTGCCGCCGGGCCGCGGACGGGGAAGAAATCCCCCCGGAACTGCTCCAGAACCTGGAGGCAGTGTTCTCCCGCTCCGGCTTCACCCAGGGGTATCCCGCCGGGAAGCGGGGCCGGGAGATGTTCGGCGTGCGCCGGAAGGAAGACGTGACAGGGGCCACGGAAAAGGTGCTTTCCTCTTTGCGGGGGCTGTACCGGGGGGAGAACCAAAGGGTTCCTGTCTCCCTCTCCCTGTCCCTTTCGGAAAATTCCCTCACTGTCACTGTTCGGGACAGGGAAGGCCGCCATGCCTGCGCCACAGCGGCCATGGATACACAAGCCCCTTCCCTGCCCCGGGAGCGCATCCTCCAGCAGTTAAAAAAGACCGGGGGCACGCCTTTTTTGGCAGAAGAACTCCGGGCGCCCCAGGAGGCGCCTGTGCGGGTGGCCCAGCTAAATGCCCTGCGCAGGCAGGCCCTGGAAGAACTTTTGCAGATGAGGGGGCAAGGCACGCCTATCCCCTTTGCCCAGGAGCCTGTGGAGAGGCCGGCCCGGCATCAGCCGGCAGGCTTTTCCCTGCGGGGGGCTTTCTCCCGGGTAGAGCAATTGTGCCCGGAGGCAAAGGGGCTGGATGCCCTCCTCCTGCCTTTAGAAACAAGCCTGGACGACCTGAAGCGCCTGGGAGAGGAGGGTTATCCCCCTGTGCTGCTGGAGCTGCCCCGGGCCATGTTCGGGGAGGAAAAGGCTGTAGGCCAGGAAATGGAGGCAAAAATGGCGGCGGGCTTTCAGGATTTCACCTGCGGGAACCTGGGGGCCTTGGCCCTGTGCCGGGAACTGGGGGCAAAGGCCCACGGCAGCTTTTCCCTGAACATCTGGAATTCCTGGGCGCTGGAAGCGTTCCGGAAGCTGGGCCTTGCGGACGCGGAGCTTTCCTTCGAGCTGGCAGGCCGGGAAGCCGGGGCCTTGGGGGGCAGCCTGCCCCGGGGGATGATGGTTTATGGGCGGCAGGCCGCCATGCTCACCAGGAACTGCCCTCTGGCAAACGGGCCAAAGGGCTGCCTGCACTGCAAAACCCCTGGCGCTCTAACCGACCGCATGGGAAAATCCTTCCCGGTGATGTGCCGGAAGGGAGGCCGTTGGGGCATAGAGGTTTTCAACAGCGTGCCCCTGTGGCTGGGCGGGCTTCCCCTTACCGGGCTGGATTTTGGCATTTTCCGGTTTACCCTGGAGAATTCTGCCGAATGCGGGCGGGTTTTGTCATGTTTCAGCGGGGATGGGGCCTTGGATGCCCCCTTCACCCGGGGGCTTTACCGCCGGGGTGCGGAATAATTGTGGAAAACTCTGTGGAAAATGTGGAGTATTATCCCGGAAAACGGCTTGTCCCATAGGGTTTGGCGATGTTAAAAATGTGAAAACCTGGAAATTCCCTGGTTTAAAACCGGGAAGCCGGGAAATTTCCTTAAAGAGTAGAAAAAAACTCTGTGAATAAATTGTGAATAATGGTAAAAACCGGCTGTTTTTTGGCATTTTGTAAACAATTTGTCATCTTTATTAGATGCGGGCCAAAGGGGAAAGGAGAAGGCATGGAAGAAAAGGTGCTGAAAGTAAAACTTTTAAAGGAGGGGGCGGCGCTGCCCTGCCGGGAAACCGCTGGCAGCGCGGGCTTTGACCTGCGGGCCTGCCTGGAAGCGCCCCTTCTGGTAGAGCCGGGGGACTGGGCCATGGTGCCCACAGGCCTTGGGGCGGAAATCCCCCAGGGGATGGCGGGGATGGTGTTTTCCCGCAGCGGCCTGGGCACAAAAAGCGGCATGGTGGTGGCCCAGGGCGTGGGCGTGATTGACAGCGACTACCGGGGGGAGATAAAAGTCCCTCTGCGGAACATGGGAAAGAAAGCCTATGAGATCCAGCCCGGGGAGCGCGTTGCCCAACTGGTGCTGCTGCCGGTGTGCCTGCCGCCTGTGGAGGAAGCGCAGGCGCTCTCTGCTACCCAGCGGGGCGAAGGCGGCTTTGGCAGCACGGGGAAATAGGCATATCTGGTAGGAGAACCGGGAAAGCTGGGCATATATGCGGAATTTTTCGGGTTTCTGCGAATTGTTCCGGCAGGGCAGTTGAGAATTGGCGGAAAATAGGGTATAATAGCAACGTGACGAAACGTTTTGCGAAGCAATGCGTTTTTGCATCCAAGACGCGGGAAGCGCAGGATGTGACTTATACGTTTAGGCACGCGCCACGGACACGCTGCAGAAAGCAGCGGCAGCGTAACGCAACGCTTTTCGGAGCAATGCGTTTTTGCACCTAAGACGCGGGTTCCCACCTGCCGGTTCGGCCGGTGCTGGACGATTGCCACTGGCAATCAGCACCACTCACTGCGTTCGTTGCTGGGCGGAGGATTTTCGCCGCGCGAAGGGTTCGCGCGGCTCCGCTGAGTCACCGCGCGGCTGGAGTGCGGCAGGGGCGGACAGATAAAACGAAGGCAGAAACGAAGCGTGATTTTTCAAAAGAGGCGATATAAAGTAAACGCGGCAGGCGGGCGCCGGGAAAGGCAGAATTATAAATGGCTGGATTATCAAGTTTTTTCTCTATGTTCTCCATGTTTTCCAAGGATATCGGCATTGACCTGGGCACAGCCAACACCCTGGTGTTCATGCGGGGCAAGGGCATTGTTATGCGGGAGCCTTCTGTGGTGGCGGTGGACGTGCGCACAGACGAGGTGCTGGCAGTGGGCAAGCAGGCCAAGGAAATGCTGGGGCGCACCCCCGGCTCCATTGTGGCGGTGCGGCCTTTGAAGGACGGCGTTATCGCGGACTTCGACGTGACTGCCGCCATGCTGAAATATTTTATCAAAAAGGCCTTGAAGGCCGGGGCTTTAAGCCGCCCCCGCATTGTCATCTGCATCCCTTCCGGGGTTACGGAAGTGGAGCGCCGGGCTGTGGAGGACGCTGCAAGGCAGGCTGGCTCCAACAACGTGGATCTGGTGGAGGAGCCTATGGCGGCGGCCATTGGCGCGGGCCTGCCTGTAAGCGAGGCCACCGGCAGCATGGTGGTGGACATTGGCGGCGGCACCAGCGAGGTGGCTGTTATCTCCCTGGGGGACATTGTGACGGCGGTTTCCGTCCGCATGGCGGGAGACAAGTTTGACGAAGCCATTGTCACCTATGTAAAAAAGAAATATAACCTGCTGATAGGCGAGCGCACCGCCGAAGAAATCAAGATGCGCATAGGCTCGGCTTTTCCCACAGAGGAAACTATCAATTCTTTTGTGGAGATAAAGGGCCGCAACCTGGTGGACGGCCTGCCCAAGAACGTGACCATCCACGCTGACGAGGTGCGGGAAGCCCTGACGGACAGCGTGATGATTGTGGTGGAGGCCATTAAGGATACCCTGGAGCAGACCCCGCCGGAGCTGGCGGCGGATATTATTGACCGGGGCATTATGCTGACAGGCGGCGGCGCCCTGCTGCGGGGCCTTGACCGGCTGGTGAGCCAGGAGACAGGCATCCCCGTCCATGTGGCGGAGCGCCCCCTGGACTGCGTGGTGGAAGGCACAGGCAAGAGCCTGGAGGTGGAACTGCCCAAGTCCTATTACCGGGCGCGGAAAAGAACCTGAGAGGGACGCGCCTGTATAGCAACTCTGCCCGGGTGGGTACCGGGCGGCTGAAAGTTTTTGAGGGATTCCCAAGGGGACTTTTTTCAAAAAGTTCCCTTGGGGCGGGCGCAGGGAGAGGAAAAAGGAGGACTGCCGCGGGGCTTTTATGGCCCCGGGCAGTCCGTATTCGCTTTATAGTCGATTAAGCCCCAGGCTATGTTTTGGGCTTAATCGGATAAATGAGTCATGTTGGTTTGCCCCGGCGGGCAAACCAACCGGCAGGATATCGCACAGCGATATCCTGCAACTTGAAAAATATATTTTTCAAGTTCAGTGACTAAGGGCTTGTTTGAAAAATCGCAAACACCGTCTTTTTGTCCAAAACGTGCGCTTTCTGTGTTGGAAATCCTCGACAGGCGACAGCCTGTCTTGCGGTTTCCGCCTTGAAACCACCCCGTTTGTCTCAAAAATTCGGCACTTTCTCTATTTTCAAACAAGCCCTATAGGAGGGCCGTATGAAGGATTTTTTTAAAGGAAGCTCTTTTAAGGTGTTGGCGATTGCCGTGGTGGTGCTGCTGGGGCTGGCAGCCTTTACGGCCACGGCGGGAAGCGCCTTTGTGGCGGGGCTTTTAGGGTTTGTCTCCGCGCCCATGCAGAGCATTGCCACAGACGTGACTGGGAACATGACGGAGTTTTTAGACCTGGAAAGCTATTCCAAGGAGGACTTGCAGGCTTTGGTGGAGCAGCTCCAGCAGGAGCGCAGCGCCCTGGCCCAGCAGCTTGTGGACTATGAGGAAAAGAAGCGGGAGAACGAGCAGCTTAAGCAGCAACTGGCAATCGCCCAGCTTGAGCCGGAAAACGAGATGCGCTCGGCCTCGGTGATTGGGCGGGATCCCAACGAGGTGTTTGCCGGGTTTTCCATAGACAAAGGCTCCCTTTCCGGCGTAAGCGAGGGGGATCCGGTGATTACCAGCCAGGGCCTTGTGGGGGTGGTGAGCCAGGTGTATGCCACCAGCAGCATGGTGACCTGCCTGCTTTCAGAGGACTTGCAGGTGGCGGCGGTATCCATAGACCGGGAGGAAAGCGGCGTTATCACCAGCGACATCATGACCGCAAGCGCCGGCCTTCTGCGGCTGAACTATCTTTCCAGCGAGACAAAGCTGGAGAAAGGCGACATCATCACCACTTCCGGGGCTGGGGGGGCATATCCCGCCAACATCATCATCGGAGAGGTGCAGAGCGTGGAGAAGTCGGAAAACGACATCTCCAAATACGCGGTGGTGAAGCCCTATGAGGATTTGGCCCACGTGAAGGACGTGCAGGTGATTGTCAGCTTCCCCGGCAAGGGGGAGGAGGCCTCTGTGCTGCCAGAGGGCGAGGAAGATCCTGCCAAGGAGGACGGCGAATGAGGGACTTTAACCGGGTTATACGCTGCCTTGCCTACACCCTGGAGCTTCTGGTGCTGTTTATGCTGCAGGAAACCCCGGGACTGCTGCCCCCTATTTACGGCGTGCGCCCGGTGCTGCTGCTGCCTGCGGTGATAGCGATAGCCCTTTTCGAGGAGGAGATTCCCGCCATGGCCTTTGGCATTGTGGGAGGGCTTTTCTGCGACTTCGGCCTGGCGGGGGCTTTGGGCTTTCATGGGGCGGCGCTGGCGGTGCTGTGTTTTTTCATCAGCCTGCAGAGCAGGAGCGTGATGCAGGTGAACCTTGCCACAGCCCTGATTACGGGGGCGTGGTCTATAGGGCTTACGGTTTGTGCCCAATGGTTCTTTTTGTATTATTTTACTTACTCCATGCCGGAGTATGCTTTTACCCATCACTACCTGCCTAAATATTTTTACACCATGCTCTTTGTGCCCCTGCTCTACCTGCTGAACAAAGCTCTGTACCAGGCCCTCCGCCCGGCAACGTGACGTTGCATCCAAGACGCGGGGAACAGAGATGGAATTTTTCGCCGCATAAAGAGTTTATGCGGCTTATGTGGGCCATCGCGCAAGCGTGACGCTCGGCTGGAATGCGGCGGACGCAGGATACAGTTTGTACGCTTAGGCACGCGCCACGGACACGTTTCGGGAAGCAGCATAAAAACTGGAGAAATAAAAACACACAGGACGCGCCCCGTAAGAGTACTTGGCCGAAAAGGCTGCGGCGGTGGGGCGGCTGGTTTTAGAATCAAATCCTTTTTTCAAAAGGATTTGCAGGGTTTGGGACGGAGTCCCAAGGTCTTGGAAGCGGAGGTGTGCAAATGGAAAAACCGAAGATGAGACGGCCGGGACGCTTTGCTATATGCATCCTGCTTGTGCTGCTGGTTTTTACAGGCTTTGAGCTGCGGCTGGTGCAGTGGCAGCTTGTGGACGGGGACAAGTATGAGCAGCAGGCTTTAAGCGATTTGACAGACACCATTGAGATAGACGCCGCAAGGGGCGAGATTTGGGACAGTGACGGGAACGTGCTGGCAGGCAACCGCACCTCCTACGACGTGATATACAACGCCCTCTACATGGACTATACCCGGGGAAAGCGCAACGCCACCATTTTAGAGGTGGTGGATCTGCTGGAAGAATACGGGGAGGAATGGGTGGACAGGCTGCCCATTGAGCTGACCGAGGAAGGGGAGTATGTCTTTAAAGAGGACAGCGAAAGCGAGATTGCCCGGCTGAAAAGCAAGGACATGTTGAACCTGGCGGACTATGCCACAGCAGACGACTGCATGAACGAGCTTGCAAAGCTTTACGGCTGCCAGGGACTTTCCCGGCGGGATATCCGCACTATCACCTCTGTGCGCTACGGCATGACCATGGACGGCTATTCCCGGCACAATCCCTATACCATTGCCAAGGACATTTCGCCGGACATGGTGGGCATTATCAGCCAGGTTTCCAGCCAGTGGCCGGGGATTGAGGTGCGGGTAAGCGTTACCCGGTATAACGGGGAGGACGGCACCCTGGCCCCCCACGTGCTGGGGATGGTGGGCGCCCTTTCCGGGGAACAGTATGAAAAGGCTGTGGAGAATGGCACTGCCTACAGCAGCAAAAGCAGCAACCCCAATATTTCCGGCTACAAATGGGCGGACGTAATGGGCCAGGGGGGCGCGGAAGCCGCCTTTGAAAGCGAGCTGCGGGGCAAGCGGGGCCAGCAGTCGGTTTTTACAGATGAGGACGGCAACGTGGTGAGTACGGCCCTGACCGTACAGCCTGAGGAAGGGCATACGGTGCAGCTTACTCTGGACAGCGATTTGCAGCGGGTGGCAAATCTTTCCCTGGAAAAGAATATTAAAGGGAACACCGAGGCAAAGGGCTGCGTTGCCGGGGCGGCGGTGGTGCTGGATGTGAAAAACTTCGGGGTGCTGGCCTGCAGCACCTATCCCAGCTATGATTTGAACCGCTACCTTTCCGACAACAAATATTATAATGAACTGCAAAAGGACGAGGAGGCAAAGCCCCTTTTTAACCGGGCTTTGGGAGGAAGCTTTGTCCCTGGCTCTGTGTTCAAGCCCCTGGTAGCCATTGCGGGGCTGCAGGAAAGAACCTTCAGCGCGGGAACGGCGCTTTATAACTGCAACAGGATGTTTGAGTATTATGATTTGAGGCTGGGCTGCACAGGCGCCCACGGCTTTGCCAATGTATATCAGGCCCTTGCCAACTCCTGCAACGCCTATTTCTGCCAGGCGGGCCTGGACATCACCATTGCCAAGCTGGACGCTTACGCGGAATATTTCGGCCTGGGCCAGTATACCGGGGTGGAGCTGTATGAGGCCCAGGGGATTATGTCCAGCCCCCAGGAATATATGATGACCTACGGCACCCCCTGGACAGACGGCAACACAGCCCAGACAGCTATCGGGCAGCTTGACAACCACTTTACGCCTATCCAGCTTGCCACCTACTGCGCTACCATCGCAAACGGCGGCGTGCGTAAGCAGGCCCATTTCCTGGACAAGGTGTACGACTACACCGGGCAGGAGCTGCTCCAGGACTTCCAGGCCCCGGTGGTGGCAGACGCGGGCATATCCAGCGACGTAATGGGCGTGGTGTGGGAAGCTATGCGGCAGGTGTGTACCCAAGGAACGGCCCGAGACGTTTTCGGCGACTATCGGGTGGCCCTGGCTGCCAAAACTGGCACGGCGGAAACCTCTGACCGGGAATCCGGGGGGACGGAGCCGAACCTGAGCTTTATCTGCTTCGCGCCTTTGGACGATCCCCAGATAGCGGTGGCGGTGATGCTGGAATATGGCAACGACGGCCCTTACGCCAAAAACGTGGCAAAAGACATTCTGGATCAGTATTTTGGCTTTTACACCTGGGATGAGGACGGCAACCGCCGCAATCCCGAAGGCAAGCTGGTGGACGAGGATGGCAAGGTAATAGAGGACGACGAGGACGAGGACAACCCCTCCTCCCAGCCGGAGGAGAGCAGCTCCGAACCGGAGGGCGATGTTTCCCCCTCCCCCACCCCCTCCCGGGGCAACGACATCCCGGACGCGCCCTATACCGGCGGGGAGGTTCCTTCCGCGACGGAGGATCAGGAAGAGGAACCCAGCCCCTCCCCCAAGCCCAGCAGCGCGCCCAGCGGCGCTCCCTATTACAAAGGCGGGGCCAAAAAGGACGGCGGCGATGTTTCCGGCAGCCCTGAAAGCTCCGGCGATCCGGAGGGGTAGGCTGGCAGGAAAAGGCTCCCGGCCCGCAGCCAGCCGGTTCCTTGAACCGGCTGGCTGCAAAGCAGCCGCGGGGACATGCGCGGCATGTTCCCGCGTTTGCGGGCCGGGGCCTTTTGGGAAGCTGTGCGGCAAGGAAAAAAGCCCTTCCCCTATAAATTTGACACAATTTTTCCGGCAAAGCAATATTTCTTTTTGACAATTTGGCTTCTATGTGCTAAGATGATAAGCGGGGTGGCATTGGTATGAAAAATACAAAGGAAGGAACGGTACCGGGCGCAAGGGGCTGAGGGGTTATCCCTTTTGGTGCGGATCCTGTATCGCATGGCGATTCTCATGGGAGTTTCAGTGGTAGTCACTTCTGGCAAAGGCGGCGTGGGGAAGTCCACCGTAGCCCTGGGGCTGGGGCGCAGTTTGGCCCAGAAAGGACGCAGGGTGCTGCTGGTTGACTGTGACGCGGGGCTGCGCAGCCTGGACAGAATGACCGGGGCCGAAGAGAACCTGGTGTTTGACATTTCAGACGTGGTGTTTGGCAGGTGCGCCCCTGCCGAGGCCATTTATCCCTGCGGAGAGGGGGAAGGCTTGTTTTTGCTGCCCGCGCCTTCTGCCGGGGAAAATATGATACGCCCGGCGGTGATGCGCAAGCTGGTGCCCCTTTTAAAGCGGTATTACGATTATGTGCTGCTGGATTCCCCTGCGGGAGTGGGGGGCGGGTTCCGTTCCGCGGCCTGCGCGGCGGACAAGGCGCTGATTGTATGCAGCCCGGATCCGGTGTGCGTGCGCAATGCTGGAGCGGCAAAGGATTTGCTGGAAAAGCTGGGGATTGAAAACAGGCGGCTGGTGATAAACCGGTTTAGCGCTCCCCTTTTCAGCGCCACCGGGGCTTATAAGGATTTGGATGGAGTTATTGACGCCGCAGGGGTGCGGCTTTTCGGCCTTGTGCCGGAGGACGCCATGCTGGCGGCAGCGTTTCTGCGGGGCAGGGCGGCCCCTGTGGATTCCAGGGCTATGAAAGCCCTGTGCCGCATGTCGGGGCGGCTGGAAGGGGAGTCTATCCCTATTCCCGACCAATTGTGAGGACGGTTCACGCTGGGTGGAGACCAGCGTTTGGATTTGTATTGAAAAGACAAGTTATATTTGTACTAGTTGGGAGGAGAGAACCACATGAACATCGCACTTACTGCCCACGACGCTAAGAAAGAACTGATGGTACAATTCTGCATTGCCTACTGCGGCATACTCAGCCGACACAGCCTGTGCGGAACCGGCACCACCGGGAAAATGGTGGCGGATGCTACGGGCCTGACGCTGCAGCGGTTTTTAAGCGGGCCTCAGGGCGGCGACCAGCAGATTGCGGCGCGCATTGCCTGCAATGAAATTGACCTGCTGCTGTTTTTCAGGGATCCCTTAAATCCCAAACCCCACGAGCCAAACGATATGAACCTTTTGCGCCTGTGCGACATGCACAACATCCCTGTAGCCACCAACATCGCTACGGCAGAGGTGCTGGTACACGGCCTGGAGCGGGGCGATTTGGACTGGCGCGATATTGTGAAGGGATAGCTTTGGCTGCACCACTATGGAGGATAAAGGCCCGGCGCGGAAATTTTTCCGGGAATTTTCTGGAAAAACCTTGCAAAGGCCGGGCCTGCAGGTTATAATAAACTGGATTTACACTTGCATCCGGCTATGACGCAGGATGAGTATCCCGGGAAGCCCGGCAGAGAGAGGGGGCGCGGAAACCGCGCTGGAAGCCCCCTTCGGAGGGAACGGGTGAAAGACGCCTGCCAGCCGCAACTGAATACCACAAGGAGCGCAAGGGGGGCAGTTTGCCTTTGCGCTTGAAGCAGGGTGGCACCACGGAGCATAACCTTCGTCCCTTCACGGCTCAGCCGCAGGGGGAGAAGGTTTTTTGTTTTAAAGCACTTCGCCGCAAAGCCGCCCCTGCACCCTGCCAGAGGGGATAATCCCCTCTGGACTCCCAACGCGTTTGCGAGGCTTAGGCATAGTTTTTGGAAAAGGAGGGCCTATGGAAAAGGCGCAGAAACAGGTGAAGGATTTCATGGAGGCGCAGGGCCTGTCCTTTTCCCTGGAGGCACGGATGCTGGATTTGGTTTCAGAGGTGGGCGAACTGGCAAAAGAGGTGCTGAAAGGCTCTGATTACGGCACTGCGCCGCTGCTGCCCGGGGCCGGTCTGGAGGAGGAAATGGGGGACTGTCTGTTTTCCCTCCTGGCCCTGTGCAGCGCCACAGGCCTGGACGCAGAGAAGGCCCTTGCCGCAGCGCTGGAGAAGTATGCTTCCCGCGCCGCCCGGACGGGCCAGGTGGGCAGCGGGCGGTAAAAAAGCGGTAAAGAAAGTAGAAAAACAGCCGGAAGGCTTCAGAGTTAAGAAGGAGGAAATGAACATGGAACTATTGACAAAGGCCCCCAAGGGCACAATGGATCTGACACCGGGGGTGACGGAAAAATGGCAGGTTGTGGAGGACGTGCTGAAAAGCGAGGCGGAGTTAAACGGCTTTTCGGAAATCCGCACCCCGGTTTTCGAGCACACAGAGCTTTTCCTGCGGGGCGTGGGAGACACCACAGATGTGGTGGAAAAGCAGATGTACACTTTCCTGGACAAGGGCGGGCGCTCCATCACCCTGCGGCCCGAGGGGACGGCGGGGGCTGTGCGGGCCATGCTGGAAAACGGGCTGTACAACGCGGGATACCCGGTGAAGCTGTACTATCTCACCTCCTGCTACCGCTATGAAAAGCCCCAGGCCGGGCGGCTGCGGGAGCTGCACCAGTTTGGGGTGGAGATGTTCGGCGCGGCGGATCCCGGGGCAGACGTGCAGGTGATTGCCCTGGGACTGGCCATCTATAAACGGCTGGGGCTTCATGACGTGGGCCTGCAGCTAAACTCCATCGGGTGCCCTGCCTGCCGGAAAGAATACCACAAGGCGCTGAAGGAATATTTCAGCGCCCGGAAGGATGAGCTGTGCGAAACCTGCCTGTCCCGCCTGGAGCGCAACCCCATGCGCATTTTAGACTGCAAAAGCCCGGTGTGCCAGGAGATTGCCAAGGGCGCGCCGAAGATTACCGACTATCTGTGCGAGGAGTGCAAGGCCCATTTCGGGAAGGTGCAGGAGCTGCTGGACGCTTTGGGCATTGCGTATGAGCTGGATCCCGGCCTGGTGCGGGGCCTGGACTACTACACCCGGACAGTATTTGAGTTCCCCTCCAAGAGCCTGGGCTTTGCCTTAGGCGGGGGCGGGCGGTATGACGGGCTGGTGGAGGAACTGGGAGGCAAGCCCACGCCGGGGCTGGGCTTTGGCCTGGGTCTTGACCGCATCCTTCTGGCCCTGGAGGAGCAGAAGGCGGAATTCCCGGAGCCTGTGCGCTGCGAGCTTTACCTGGCAGCCATGGGGGACGAGGCCCAGAAAAAGGCCTTTGTGCTCATGGACAAGCTGCACAAGTGCGGCGTGGCGGCAGACTGCGATTTGTGCGCCAGGGGCTTAAAGGCCCAGATGAAGTATGCTGACCGCATTGGGGCCAGGTACACCATGGTGCTGGGAGACAACGAGCTGGAAGCCGGCAAGGCGGAGCTGAAAAACATGCAGACCGGGGAAAAGGTGAAGATATCTATCGGGGAGGATTTCGTGGACGCTTACCTTACCGCCAGCACTGCCCAGGATGATTTGAGCTTTTAGCAGCGTGACGAAACGCTTTGCGGAGCAATGCGTTTCTGCACCCGAGACGCGTGGACGCTCACGAATGTTCGCTGGCGAGTGGTAGTTTTTCGCTGCGTTGCATGGCACCGCGCTTACGCGAACCAGCGCGTGCCGGACGTGCTCCCAAAGGCGTTCACCCGGTGCGTGGGCAAACAGGCAAATAGACTTTAGGATCAAACCCTTTTTAAAAGGGGGCCGCTGCGTCCCATGGATCGAAACGTTTCGCGGACTTTCGCGTCCAGCGGCTGGCCGAACTGACAGACAGGAAACAGGGTGTAGGGCAGAGCCTTACGGCCTTAAAAAAGGAGCGGATAAAAATGGAGACGATACAAGGGTTAAAGCGGAGCCGCTATTGCGGGGAATTCCGCATGGAGCATGTGGGAGAAAAGGCGGTTGTGTTCGGCTGGTGCCAGCGGCAGCGGGATTTGGGCCAGCTTATCTTTATCGACCTGCGGGACAGGACAGGCATTATACAGCTTGCCTTTGACGAGGACAGCGGCAAGGACGCCTTTGACAAGGCTTTCCGGGTACGGTCGGAATTCGTGCTGGCGGCAGTGGGGACGGTGCGGGAGCGCACGTCAAAAAACAAGGAGATCCCCACAGGGGACGTGGAAATCTTCGTGGAAGAACTGCGGGTGCTGGGGGAATCGGAAACGCCTCCCTTTGAGATTGTGGAGGGGTCAAAGGCCAACGAGGAACTGCGGCTGAAATACCGCTATCTGGATTTGCGCAGGCCGGAACTCCAGCGGAACCTGCTGCTGCGGCACAAGGTGGCAAAGGCCACCCGGGATTATTTCTATGACAACGGCTTTATTGAGATTGAAACCCCTATGCTGATTAAGTCCACCCCAGAGGGCGCCCGGGACTTTCTGGTGCCGTCCCGGCTGCACAAGGGAGAGTTTTACGCTTTGCCCCAGTCCCCCCAGCTTTATAAGCAGCTTTCCATGGTGGCGGGGTTTGACCGCTATATCCAGCTTGCCCGGTGCTTCCGGGACGAGGAACTGCGGGCCGACAGGCAGCCGGAGTTTGTGCAGATTGACATGGAAATGTCCTTTGTGGATGTGGAGGACGTGCTGACCATGGCCGAGGGCTTTGTGCGCCATGTGTTCAAGGAGGTGCTGGGAGAGGACATCCCCCTGCCCCTGCCCCGGATGACCTATAAGGAGGCTATGGAGCGCTATGGTTCTGACAAGCCGGACACCCGGTATGGCATGGAGATACAGGACATCAGCGGGCTTGTGAAGGACTGTGGCTTCGGGGTGTTTGCAAACGCTGTGGCAGGAGGCGGCAGCGTGCGGGCTATTGTGGCAAAGGACGCTGTGAAGGCCCTTTCCCGCAAGGAGATTGACAAGCTGACGGAAGCTGTGAAAGGCATTGGCGGCAAGGGCGTGGCCTGGGTGCGCCTGCTGCCAGAGGGGTATGCCGGATCGTTCCTGAAGTTTATGAAAGAGGAAGAAATGCAGGCCATCTACGAAAAGACCGGAGCCAAAGTGGGCGACGTGCTGCTGGTTATCGCGGACACGAAAACCAGCCATGTGCTTTCCCAGCTTGGCTATCTGCGCACCATCACCGCCCAGAAGCTGGGCATTGTGCCCCAGGGAATGCGGAATCTCTTGTGGATTACAGAGATGCCCTTCTTTGAGTTTGACGAGGATTTAAACGAGTGGGTGGCTATGCACCATCCCTTTACCTCTCCCCTGGACGAGTGCCTGCCCTATCTGGAGACGGACAAAGGCCGGGTGCGGGCTAAGGCTTATGACCTGGTGATGAATGGCATGGAGCTGTGCTCCGGCTCTATCCGCATTACGGATCCGGAGCTGCAGGGCCGTATTTTCGCCCTGCTGGGGCTTTCTGACGAGGAGGCCCACGAGAAGTTTGGCTTCCTGCTGGACGCTTTCCGCTATGGCGCGCCGCCCCACGGCGGCATTGGCCTGGGCCTTGACCGGCTTGTTATGCAGATGGCAGAGGCTGGCAGTATGCGGGACGTGGTGGCGTATCCCAAGGTGCAGAACATGAGCGAACTGATGACCCAGGCCCCGGCGGCAGTGGATAAGCTCCAGCTTGACGAGCTGGGAATTGCCCCTGTGAAAGCAACGTGACCCAGTGGCGCCTACAGGAGTGTTCGCACGTAGCTTTCCGGCCTGTTTTGGCTGCTCCTGCGTTAAAAAATTTAGAGTATAGTAAATAGAGTTAACGCGGTTATTATATGCACTTGAAACGTCCGCCCTGGCTATGCAGGGCGGACGCGGTTTTTGGGTGGGTTGGCGGAACATTTCCCAGGAAGGATACCGGGCCAGGAAGGGATTGTTTTTGGGCGGGCCGGGGGTGGGCGGAAGTTTTTAAAGAGTCCAGAGAAGCTTTTTCAAAGAATTATCTTTGGCCTGCCCTGTGCACTGGGGGATATCCCAGGAAGGATACCGGGCCGGGGAGAGGTTGTTTTCCGGCAGGCCGGGGGCGGGTGGAAGTTTTTAAAGAGTCCAGAGAAAATGTTTTCAAAAATTGTCTCTGGTTGTCTCTGGGGAGGGATGGAGTAAAAAAATTTTCACGGGAAGCAGGGCGAGAATGACAAGTCCTTCACAAGCGTGAAACAATGGCAGAAAGCCAGCCTCCATGCTGGCGCAAAGGGACTGTGAAACGATAATCCGGCAATATATTTTGAGTGGAAATATGCTGAAATTACCAAATGTACACAATATATAGTATTGACAGAAAAAGGGAGAACAGGTATAATGGTAAAGCTGGCGGGCGGCTTTGCGCCCCCATGTACGAGTGAGGAAAGGATCAGGATACATGCTGAAAACCATTATCAAACGAAGCGGGGAAAAAGCCCCCTTTGACGCCGCCAAAATACGCGCCGCCATTTTCAAAGCCAATGTGCGCATTGCCACAGAGAAGTTCAGCGATGAGGAGCTGGACAGGCTTACAGAAGAAGTGGTGGCAGAGCTGGAGAAGATGAAAGAAACCCCCACTGTGGAGCAGACCCAGGACGTGGTGGAGGAAAAGCTGATTGCCGCAGACTACGCCAAAACGGCGAAGGCCTACATCCTGTACCGGGCGGAACACCAGAAGCTGCGGGAAATGGACGACGAGCTGGTGAAGATTTACTCCGCGCTGACTTTTGTGCCTGCGGAGGACGCGGATATCAAGCGGGAAAACGCCAACATCAACGCGGACACCGCCATGGGCACCATGCTGAAATATGGATCGGAGGGGGCTAAGAGCTTCTATGACAAATATGTTATCCCCCCCCATATCGCCCAGGCCCACGCAAGCGGGGAAATCCACATCCATGACAAGGACTTTTACACCCTGACAGAAACCTGCTGCCAGATTGACCTGATTAAGCTGTTTAAAAACGGCTTTTCCACTGGCCACGGCTACCTGCGGGAGCCGCAGGATATCCGCAGTTACGCGGCCCTTGCCTGCATTGCCATCCAGGCAAACCAGAACGAAATGCACGGCGGCCAGAGCGTGCCTATCTTCGACTATGCCATGGCTTTAGGGGTGGATAAGACTTACCGCAAGGAATTTTTCAAGGCCCTCATCCAGTTTTTGCAGATCCACAAGGGTATGCCCCACAGCCACGCGGAGGCCCTTATAAACGCCGCCAAGCGGGAACTGGGGAGCAAGGTGACCATGAAAAATGTGGGACACTACAGCGAGCGTTTTGTTGCTTTCCTGCCCCGGCACCAGAAGGAAAACGGCTATGAGGAGATCATCACCGAGGAGGCGGAGGACGCCTGCACTTATGCCCAGGAGGCTGCCTGGCGGGAGACAGATCATGCCACTTATCAGGCTATGGAAGCCCTGGTACACAACCTGAACACCATGAACTCCCGGGCAGGCGCCCAGGTGCCTTTCTCCTCCCTGAATTACGGGACGGATACCAGCGAGCAGGGGCGCATGGTGATTCGGAACCTGCTGCTGGCCACAAAGGCCGGGCTGGGAGATGGGGAAACCCCTATTTTCCCGGTGCAGATTTTCAAGGTGAAGGAAGGGGTAAACTATAACGAGGGGGATCCCAACTATGACCTCTTTAAGCTGGCCATGGAGGTTTCCGCCCTGCGGCTGTTCCCCAATTTCAGCTTTATAGACGCGCCCTTTAATTTGCAGTATTACAAGGCCGGGGACTACGACACAGAGGTGGCCTATATGGGTTGCCGCACCCGGGTGATGGGCAACACCCACGATCCCAAACGGGAAACCACCTGCGGCAGGGGCAACCTGAGCTTTACCTCCATCAACCTGCCCCGCATCGGCATAGAGTCGGAGAAGGATATTAAAAAATTCTATAAGCTGCTGGATGCCCGGATGGATTTGGCTATTGAGCAGATGCTACACCGCTTTAAAATCCAGTGCAGCAAAAAAGCCTATAACTATCCCTTCCTCATGGGCCAGGGGGTGTGGATTGATTCTGAAAAGCTGGATCGCAACGCTTCTGTGGCAGAGGTTTTAAAGCACGGCACCCTGTCCGTAGGCTTTATCGGCCTGGCGGAAACCTTGAAGGCCCTGACAGGCAAGCACCATGGGGAGGATGAAAAGAGTTATAAGCTGGGACTGGAGATTATCACCCATATGCGGGCGTATATGGACAAAACCTCCCAGGAGACAGGCTTAAACTTCACCTTGCTGGCCACCCCGGCAGAGGGGCTTTCCGGACGGTTTATCCGGATTGACCAGAAGAAGTTTGGGAAAATCCCCGGGGTGACGGATCGGGAATACTACACCAACTCTTTCCATGTGCCGGTGTATTATCCCATTGGCGCTTTTGAGAAAATTCAGAAGGAAGCCCCCTTCCATGCCCTGACAAACGCCGGGCACATCAGCTATGTGGAGCTGGACGGCGACATCTGCAAGAATGTGGAGGCCTTTGAAAGCGTGATACGCTGCATGAAGGAGGCTGGCATTGGTTATGGCTCTGTGAACCACCCGGTTGACCGGGATCCGGTGTGCGGCTATAACGGCATTATCGACGACGTATGCCCCCGCTGCGGCCGCCATGCCGGGGAGGGCGTACCCCTTTCCAAGCTGGAGGAGCTGCGGAAAAAGTATCACGATGTGCCGGACTATACGTGTTTGATACATTGAGCTTTAAGACCGTGAGGCGCTGCCCCACACCCCGCAAACCTTTTTTGGAAAAAGGTTTGATCCAAAAATCCATTTTGACATAGTTATAAGGAGGAATTTCACATGACAAGCGTAAAGGAATATAAGACTGAAGGCAAAGAGGTTATCATCGGCGAGGGACGGGATTTTGAGCGCATCCGCCGCATCACCGGCTATCTGGTGGGCACCATTGACCGCTGGAACAACGCCAAGCGGGCCGAGGAGCAGGATAGGGTAAAGCACACCCTGGGAGGGAAATAAGTTGCATATTTTATTGGTGAATGACGATGGCATTAACGCCCCTGGCCTGCATGCCTTGGCAAAGGCCCTGGGCAAAGAGCACAGAATCACCGTCAGCGCCCCCATGGAGGAGCGCAGCGCTGTGGGCCATGGCCTGACAGTGCGGCTGCCCCTGTTTGCAGAGAAACGGGAGGTGCCCGGCGCGGCGGCTGCCTTTGCAGTCTCCGGCACGCCGGCGGACTGCACCCGGCTGGGCGTGCTCTCCCTGGCGGAAGAGCCTGTGGATCTGGTGGTTTCCGGCATGAACAAGGGCCTGAACGTGGCTATGGATATGCTCTATTCCGGGACGGTTTCCGCCGCTATGGAAGGGGCTATGCTGGACAAGAAGTCCATCGCCGTATCCACCCAGTGGGACGGGGACTTTGACAGGGCGGCGGAGGTGTTTGTCCGGCTGCTGTCCCAGTTGGATGTGGAGAAGGATATTGACTTTATGCTGAATGTTAATATTCCCGCCCTGCCCGGGCAGGAGATACAGGGCGTGAAGTGGGTGCCTGCCGGGCGGACCCATTTGTGGGCCGATACCTACGAGCACCGCCAGACCCCGGACGGCCGGGATTACTACTGGCTGAAAAACCTCCAGGACGCCGCCACGCCGGATTTCGGCATGGACAGCGATATCGGCTGCGTGGCAAACGGGTATGTGGCCTTGTCCCCCCTGGTGTATGATTTGACAGACGGAGAGGGCTTTCGCAACAAGTCCTTTGTCCTGTAGGCGGGCTGTATGGAGCTTCAGATAGCGGGAATTGTGGCGGAATCCATTGTGGACGGCCCTGGGATACGGTATGCCCTGTTTGTCCAGGGCTGCCCCCATCACTGCCCTGGGTGCCACAATCCGCAGACACATCCCTTTGAGGGCGGAAGGACAGTGGATACAGCGGAGATTTTTGCGGAATTCTGCGGGGATCCCATTTTAAAGGGCATTACTTTCAGCGGCGGGGAGCCTTTCTGCCAGCCTGCCCCTCTGGCAGAGCTTGCGGGGCAGGTACACGCCAGGGGCAAAGACGTGGTAGTTTTCACCGGCTATACTTATGAGCAGCTCGCTGCCATGGACAGCCCGTCCGTGCAGGCTTTGCTTGCGGAAACGGATCTGCTGATAGACGGACCTTTTATGGAGGAGCAGAAAAACCTGGAACTGGCTTTCCGGGGCAGCGAGAACCAGCGGGTGATAGATATGTGCAAAACCAGGGAATCTGGCAGGCTTGTGCTGCGGGCTTGATGGTGATTCCTGGTCAGATATATTTGTTAGAGTCTGTCTTAAAACTCCGAAAAACCGTCTTTTTGTCCAGTGGCAAACGGTTTCTGCGTTAAAAATTCCCGACGAGGCTAAACATTTCGTAAACGGAATGTTTAGCCTTTTTAAACGTTGTGGTTCTTCGTCTTGAAACCGCCCGCCCTGAATAAAAATACTGGCATTTCTCTGGTTTTAAAACAAGCCCTACAGGGGAGGCCGCTTTTGTTAGCGGCCAGGAAAGGGAACCCTCTGTCATGGCCACGCCCTGTTTGTCTGCAAGCTCTGCCACACGGGTAATAACCTGCCCATCCTGCTGCCCGGTAACCCCCGCATCTATTTCTGTCTGGCTTTGGGGCGGGAATTTGCCTTGATTGGCCCCCAAAATTCTCGCTCATCCGGCTTTCAATTATGAATACAGGTTCTAAGTTCCGAATTGCCCAGCCTTGCGTACTTCATACATGCTTCCTCCCGGAATTTTTATGGATGGACATGGCCTTCATTCCCGCTGAACCAGGGCATAAAAGGCCACAGCACTGGCGGCAGCCACGTTGAGAGAGTCTACCCCGTGGTACATGGGGATACGCACTGTGTAGTCGCAGGCGGCAATGGTGGCAGGCGCCAGCCCGTCCCCTTCCGTACCCAGCACCACTGCCAGCCTCTTTTCCTTTTTCAGGCGGGGATCCGCCACGTCCAGGGAATCCTCCCGCAGGGCCATGGCTGCGGTTTTAAAGCCCCTCTCCCCCAGGAATTCCGTCCAGGGCCTGTCTTGGGGGAGATACGCCCACGGCACCAGAAAGACGTTTCCCATGCTCACCCGCAAGGCCCGGCGGTACAGGGGATCGCTGCCAGCTTCTGTAAGCAGCACTGCCTCTATGCCCAGGGCGGCGGCACTGCGGAAGATAGCCCCCAGGTTTGTGGGGTTCATCACGTTTTCCAACACTGCCACCCGCCGGGCATTCCGGCAGGCCTCCTCTGGAGCAAGGGCCGGGGGCCTTTTCATGGCGCAGAGCATGCCCCGGGTCAGGTGGAAGCCTGTAAGGGCGCACAGCACCTCTTCCTCCGCCGCGAACACAGGCACATCCCCGCAGCGGTCTAAAAGCGCCCTGCCCTTGCCTGCAACATGCTTTGCCTCCATCAAAAAGGAGACGGGCTGGCACCCTGCGTCTAAGGCCCTGCCGATAACCAGGGGGCTTTCCGCGATAAACAGGCCGTCGCTGGGAGACGCCCGGTTTACCAGTTGGTTTTCCGTTAAGCGGGCATATATGTCCAGCTCCGGCGCATTAAAGTCTGAAATTTCCACAATCCTGGGTTCTCCCATAGCCTTTCCTCCTTGAATCCCTGCGCCCTCGTCCCGGCGCTTTCCCGTATTGCTTTAAGTATAGCATGTTACTGGCGGCAAGGCAATTCTTCCTTGGGGAAAAGAATATAGATACTGCCCCGCCTAAGAGGCGGGGCAGTATCTATATTACAGCGGCCTTTAAGCGGCCCTTTGAGAAACCATCCTGGCCGCGCCCTATTGGATATACAGCCGGGATCCTGTAGGGGTTAAGTTTCCGGAAGGCTCTTTTCGGAGGGTTTCCTCCTCAAAGAACACAAAGCACTCCAGCCGGAGCGGGGTAAGCTTTGGGACGATATAGTACAGGCGGCTTACAATCTTGCTGTCATCCTCAAAAACATCATATTGGACGGCAGGATACATGCTCCAGTCCTCCTGGGCAGACTCGTCCTCCAGCCAGACGGCTATCTGCTCCCTGAGCTGCTCCTGTGTAACCTCCCTGGCCGCAGGCGGCTCTCCGGGGTGCAGGGCCGTGTGGAAGGCATGGATCAATTCCAGCGCGGCAGAGCCGCCCATATAGTCCAGCAGCAGAAGCAGCGGCGGGCCGGAGGGACAGTATACCCCGTTTTCCAAATCCGCATAGGAATGGGGATCTATATGGAGGATCTGGGACATGGCCTGCTTGGTAGCATGGCGGGCAAGCCGCGTGCTGCGCATACGGGAACTTATAAACTCTCTGGCAAAAATAGTATCCATATGCATTTGAGTTACCTCCTAGGATATATAGTAATAAAATATTACCATTAAAGGATGTTTACCGCTAGGAGGTACACCTACATTTTTGGAAAAATATGGGTTTTTCTGCCGGCAATAAAGGCAAGCCGGCTGTCATGGCTGCCTCTTTAAGCGCATACACTGTAGGGAATGCCCAGATTAACCGGGAAGAGAGGAATCACATTTATGCTGCAGACAAACCAGGAAGCCATCCATTTTTTCGTCGATTCCACAGGCCCCAAGGCCGGCGGCTTTTACCTGTCCAACTTCGGGCACCTGAAGCACCGGGCAGTCCTCAGCGGCTGGCCCCACAGCGTACAGCAGGAGATTTTTGAAAACCTGCGCAGGCAGGCCCGACAGCAGGGCACTCCCTGTGAATTGGTGTTCCACCCGCTGGACAACACTATCCAGGGAATCCTGCTGCCCCAGCTTTCCACCGGGGCCTTTGGATTTGACCCAGACTCCCCCTTTGTGCGGGGGGCGGAGGCCCTGCGGCCCCAGGGGGATCTTGCCGCCTACCGGGAGGCCATGAAGGAGGCCCGGGCCGCTTTCCAGGAAGCCCGGGCCGTACATAACAGCCAGGAGCGCATTTATCTGGAACACATGGATTTTTCCGCCGCCGACAGCCTGGGAGACGCTTTGGTGCGGCGGCTGCTGGGCCACAAAAGCGGCACCCGCCCTGGCAGGGAATTCCACCGCTTTTTCGGGGCGGCCACAGCGGAGGGGAATCTGGATCATATCCCCCAGGTGACAGCGGGCCTTGACTGCCGCATCTTTGTCAAGGGCCGTCCGGGCACCGGGAAGTCTACCCTGCTGAAAAAGGTGTGCGCCGCAGCCCTGCGCCGGGGCTGCGATGTGGAAATCTATCACTGCGCCCTGGACGCAGACAGCCTGGACTTAATCGCCGTGCGGGAGCTGGGTTTCTGCCTGCTGGACAGCACCCCGCCCCACGAGTATTTCCCCGCCCGGGAGGGGGATGAGATTCTGGATATGTATGCCCGCTGCGTGGTGCCTGGCACAGACGAAGCCCATGCCGGGGAACTGAACAAGCTGGAGGGGGAATATAAAGCGCTGGTGCAGACAGCCACCGGGCACCTGAAAGAAGCCCTGGAGGCCCTGAACCGCCTGTATGAAAGCGCGCCCAAGCCTGATCCGGAAGCGGTGGAAGCAGAACAGGCCCGCCTTTCCGCCGAGCTTTTTGCATAGGCAACGCAACGCTGCATCTAAGAACCTGTATTCACAACCTGTAACCGCTGTTTAAGCGGTCTTTTGGGAGCCGCTCTATGGAAAATTTCTTGCGGAGGCGCAAACGGTAGCCTTGATTGATCCCCAAAATTCTCGCTCATCCGGCAATTTCGATTATGAATACAGGTTCTAAGGCGCAAAAAGCCCCTTGGCTGCTTAGGCCAAGGGGCTTTCGCTTTCTGTCAGTCTGGATACCGGGTTACATAGCGCACAGTGCTGCCGAATTTTTCCAAATCTTTCTTTTCAATCCTGCGATCCCACTCGATTTTGCAGGAGCTGAAGTCCCGGTTCACTTCCACTACCTTCACATAATCCGGGCCTTTTTCTATCACAATCATGGAGTGCACCGCGTATGTCAGGCGGATGTGATCTCCCACCCGCAGCTTGTCAAAATCCTGGAAGGTGCGCACAGGCGCGTCTTTGCCGAAAAGCTGGTCGCTTATCATGCTGGCAAAGCCCAGGCATTGGATGGCAGGCTGATTGGAAACAAAAACCTGGCCAGACTTCCCTGTATAGGAGTTGCACCAGCTTGCCCCTGTCCAGTGGCTGCAGGGCGTGGAGGTGACGGCCTCCCAGGAAGCCGGGACGCCCTTGTGGTTCCAATATTTTCCATGGGGGAATTTCTGCCGCAGGGCCGCAAGCTTGGCCAGCAGGGCGTCCTCCAGGGTGAAATCCTGCTGGAGGGCGGCGCCGTCCTGGCCGATGTAGATTTCTACAGGCCCTGCCTCCACATACCCGTCCTTGGCGGCAGAAGCCTGATAAACCCCGGGGTCAAGGCCATAAATCCCATATTCCCCCCGGCTGTCTGTACGGGCTGTGCGCCGGGCGCCGCTTTCCCCGGTAAGGGTGACAACAGCCCCTGACAGCACTTTGCCAGAATCCTCCTGGACTGTGCCGTACACGCCGCCCCGGACAGGCAGTTCTGTCTCTCTGGGTTCGTAATAGTTTTGGATAAGCTGGGCAAGCTCCGCCCGGATGCAGCGGCCCTGGGGATCCAGCACGGCCCCGCCCCGTCCGGAAAGCACCCCCTCCTGCACCGCCCAGGCAATGCCTTCCTCTGCCCAGGAGCTGATGGAGGCCCTGTCTATGAAGCTGTTTAAACAATTGAGGTTCAAAGAGGGGATTTCCCCCTTGTATGCTTTGAAGCGGCTGAAAAGCACCGCGGCCTGCTCCCTGGTAAGCGTCCCCTCCGGGTCGAAGGCATCATCCCCTATGCCTTCAGACACCCCTTCGGCATATGCCCAGGATACGGCCTCTAAAGCCCAGTGCCCCTCCATATCTGTGAAAGGCAGCGGTTCTGCCCCCTCCGGCAGGGCTGGCTTTCCCTCCATATTGTACAGCACCTGCACAAGCTGCGCCCGGGTAACTGTGTTTTGGGGGCGGAAGGCTGTTTCCGTCTCCCCCCGCATATAGCCGTTTTCTTTTACAAACAGCACCGGCTGGGCAAACCAGTCCTCTTCCCGCACGTCTGTAAACCCGGCGAAAGGCTCCGGTTCAGGAACCTTGGGGGCGAATTTAATCAAGATATAGGCGGAAGCCGGGGTGTTTACCATAGGGCCAATATGGTTCCTGCCCTCCGCATTCTGCCACACCTTGTTTTCCCCAGGGGAGTCCCCCCAGAAAATCATCATGTGGTTGTCATAGTCGTTCCCAGTGAATTTGTCTGTCCAGAACCGCAGCACCAAGTCCCCTTTTTCGCACTTGCCATCTTTCAGCATGGCAGACTGGCTTTCGTAAACATGGGCCACCAGCTTGCCATACTGTATCCAGCTTAGGTAATTGCTGGCCTTGGCAAGCTCGTTATAGGGGCGGCTGCTGTTCCAGCGGCCGGCAGAGGGGCTTTTGCGGATATCCCGGATGGCGGCGGCTGCGTCCAGCCCACACTTTCGCAGCACATAGGAGACAAACCCGGCGCAGTTCATGCCAATGGATCCATTATAAGAGGGGTCGCCCTTGGGGGACTGCCAGTCCCCGCTCTTTTGGGGCGTGCCCAGGTAATAATTGTCCTTCTCGTGGGCGGAAAGCTCTGCCAGCAGCATTTCCCGGGTGACGCCGTATTTATCCAGGTAATCGGTGCCTCCGGCGCACCGGGCGCGCACGGTTTCAATGGGGATTTTCACATCCACGCCGGGCTTTTCCACCCCTTCCTCCAGGGAAGCCTCCGCCCCCTGCCCTGTAACCGGCAGGCTGAAAGCCAGCAGGCACAGGGCCAAAAGCCCTGATAACAGCCTCTTTTTCATAATATTCCTCAAACCCCTTCACAAAAAATTCATTTATATACATTTTATCAGTATCCTTTTTAAAATGCAAGGGCTTTTTCTATTCGGGGGGAACCCTCAAAACCTCCCGAACACGAATTTCCCTGATTCGCTTAAATCAGACGCTGTCCAGGCCCGGGTGGCGGGGGTGCCGGGCTTTAAGGCGGCGGAGGTTTCATCTTTATCGCATAAAGACCAGTTTGCCCAGCTTATGCCCCGCTTCTGGAGGAAGTCCAGCCACTCCCCGGCCTCCTTCAGGAACACCCCGCCGCTGCCGTCTGCCCGGCTTACGCCCCACTCGCTGATGAAAACGGGCAGGCCTTTTGCCAACACCTGATCGATGCGGTCCCGCAGCTCCTTGCCATGGGTGCCCGCATAAAAATGCAGGGTGTACATGAGGTTTTCCCCTTCCAGGGGATCCTGGACCGCCAGGTGGATGTCCTGGCTCCAGGTGCTGCTGCCGATAAGGATAATGCCTTTGCTGTGCTGGCGGATGGCCTTTACCACCCGCTGGGCATAGGGCTTGATGTCCTTGCCCCAGGCGGCGCCGCCGTTTGGTTCGTTGCAGATCTCATAGATCACCTCCGGCCTGTCCTGGTAGCGCCGGGCCATTTCCGAGAAGAAGGCCTCGGCTTCCTTTACGTGGGACATGGGGTTGCCGTCGGAGAGGATGTGCCAGTCGATTATCACATACATGTCCTGAGCGATAGCCGCGTCTATGGACTCTATGGCCTTCTTTTTCATGGCTTCCGGCTGGCTGAGATACCCGTTTTCCCCGGTATACATGGCAACCCGGAACAGGTTTGCCCCAAAGGCGGTCGTGTTTTTCACAGCCTGCTTTCCGGCAAACTGCCCATACCACTGGAGGCCATGGGTGCTCATGCCATGGAGGGCCACTGGCTTGCCCTGTTCATTGCAAAGCTGGGCGCCTTTCACCTGAAGCCAGCCGTTTTCCGAAGCCCCGCCCTGGATGGTTTCCACAGGGCCGCTAGGGATATCCGGGGCCGGAGGCAGGACGCCATCTGTCTTTTTCAGCGCCCGCTGGATGATAATGCATGCCTCCGCCCGGGTTAAGGAGCCTAAGGGGCGGAAGGTGCCGGAAGGATCGCCAATGATAACGCCTGCGGCATAGGCCCCCAGGGTGGTTTCATAATACCTGCCGTTTAGCTCGGAAAAGTCCGCTATTTTCTGGGACTCTGTGTTGTAATCCCCCCGCGCGTCAGGCAGCAGCGCCCGCATAAGGGCCTTTACCGCCAACTGCCGGGAGATGGGCTTGTCAAAAAGCGCCCCGGTGGGCGGGCACTCGTCCCAGTCTATCCAGCTTCTGTCCAGAGCCGCCTGCACCCAGCCTGCGGCCCAGTGGCCTGTTTGGCCGGCACCCTCCTGTGCCCCTGCGCACCGTCCTACAATGGCAAGGAATTCCCCGGCGGAAACAGTGTTTTCCGGGCGGAACCGGCCGTCGGGATATCCCAACAGATATCCCTGGGCAGTCATCTCCGTAACAGCGTTTTCGTACCAGTCCCCTGGCTTTACGTCGGAAAAAGCCCCGGCAGGCAATGGCACCCCCAGCAGCAGTATTGCCGCCAAAAGCCCCCAAAGCTTTCGTGAAATCCGTTTCATCACAGCCCCGCCTTTCCTGCATAAGAATTTATATTCATAATAGCACAGGGCTGAGGGGTTTGTAAATGGTTTTGCCGTCTAAAAAAGAAGCCGCAGGGCACAGGGCCATGCGGCGGTTTTTTATACATAGTAGGGATTAGGCTTGAAGAGCAGGGCGATAAAATCTATCAGGATTCCGACTACAGCCAAACCGAAGGTGAATAAATACAGCACGCCCATGCCGGTTTTCCCCTCATAAAACTTGTGGGCGCCAATGCCTCCCAAGAAAAAGCACAGCAACAAAGCCACCCACTTGTTCCGGGCCCTGGTCTGCATGTAGGCGTTCATGGTGTTTATGTTTTCGTTGGTATTGTTGATGACGATATTGGGCATGGCCTGGGCCTGGGCCATTTCCTCCACCTGCCTGCCGCACAGGGTGCAGATCACCGCGTCTGCCGGAATGCGGCCGCCGCAGTGTTTGCAGAATTTCTGCGCCGGGGGCTCCGGAGGCCAGGGCTGCATGTTCTGTTCCATATCCATATTGTTCCCTCCTTCATGTTTCTTATTTGTAAGTATATCATAGGGGGCACAGTTTCGTCAAATTAAAATAAGTAGTAATAATAATTAAATATCCAAAACAGAACCGGACAAAAATCCTGGAAAAAAACCTTGACATTTCCTTTGGCGCTGTGTATCATTAAAAGCAGACAGTTTATAATTGCATAGGCATAAAGGCTGTGACGAAGACGGCGGGGGCGCTTTCCCTTCAGAGAGCTGGCGGCAGGTGCGAGCCAGCGGGGGCAACCATGCGCCAATCCCTTCCGAGCCGGAAATCCGAAGCCCTCAGAGGTGGTAGGCGTTTCCCGCGTGTGCTGCGTTAGTGCATAGGGCTTGCTGGAGCCTGACGAGGCGGCGCGAAAGCGCAATATGAGTGGTACCGCGGACTTTGACTTTGAGTCCGTCTCATAGAAGGACATACTTCTTCTGTGAGGCGGGCTTTTTTATTGTATCTACAGGAATATTGAAAGGGGCAGAAAACATGGAGAAAACAGATTTGAAAGCACAGCTTGCGGAGGTGGCCCAGCGCATCCGCACCATGCGGGAAATTACCGGCCTTTCCGAGGAGGAAATGGCAAAATGCACAGGCACCTCCAAGGAGGAATACCAGCAGTGCGAGCAGGGGGAGCGGGACTTCAGCTTTACCTTTATTTACAAATGCGCCCAGCGCTTTGCGGTGGATCCCACAGATCTGATTAAAGGCGCAAGCCCCACCCTATCCTCCTATACCGTTTCCCGCAAAGGGGACGGCCTTCCCATCGCCCGGCGGCAGGGATTCAAGTATCTGAACAAAGCGCCCTTGTTTAAAAACAAGACCGCCGAGCCGTTCTTTGTCACCATGCCTTACTCTGAGGCGGAGCAGAAGGTTGCCATCAAGCTTTCCACCCATGTGGGACAGGAATTCGACATTGTGGTAAAAGGCTCCATGAAAATGCAGGTGGGCAGCCACATTGAAATCCTCCACGAGGGGGACACCATCTATTACAACTCCGCCACCCCCCATGGCATGATAGCCACTGGCGGGGCAGAGTGCCAGATTTATGCCCTGGTGCTGAAAGGCCCGGAGGGGTTTGCCCCGGAGCAGGATCGCTTCCAGCGGCTGATTGACGCGAAAATCGCCCGGCAGAACCGGGAGACCGTGTCCGACGCCTTTGTTCACACAGAGCTGGACGAAAACGGCATCCTCAAGGGCATCCACTTTACGGATGAGGAGAAGTTTAACTTTGCCTTTGACGTGGTGGACGCCATTGCCCAAAAAAGCCCGGACAAGCTCGCCATGCTCCACCTGTCCAGGGACAAGACAGAAAGGCGCTTTACCTTTGGGGACATCAGCCGGTGGTCAAACAAAACAGCCAACTATCTGGAATCCCTGGGCATCAAGCGGGGGGACAGGGTGCTGGTGGTGTTAAAGCGGCATTACCAGTTCTGGTTCGTCATCACCGCCCTGCACAAGATGGGGGCTGTGGTGATACCCGCCACCAACCTTTTGATGGAGCACGACTTTGATTACCGCTTTAAGGCCGCGGGGGTGAAGGCCATCCTCTGCACAGCCGACGGGCAGGTGGCCGAGGAGGCGGACCGCGCCGCCCAAAGCTGCGGAGTGGATATCAGGATTATGGTGGGGGAGAACCGCCTGGGCTGGCATGATTTCGACAAAGAGGCAGAAGCTTTCCCCGACACCTACGAGAGGAGGCCACAGGCGCCTGCCGGCAGCGACCCCATGCTGATGTTCTTCACCTCCGGCACCACAGGGTATCCCAAAATTGCGGAGCACAGCTATAAATATGCCCTGGGGCACTTCATCACCGCCAAATACTGGCACAACGTGAATCCCGACGGCCTGCACTTCACCATCTCCGACACAGGCTGGGGCAAGGCTTTGTGGGGGAAATACTACGGGCAGTGGATGAATGAGGCCGCCATTTTCACCTATGATTTTGACAAGTTTGACGCCCACGATATCCTGCCCATGTTCGCAAAATACCACATCACCACCTTCTGCGCGCCTCCCACCATGTACCGCTTCTTTATCAAGGAGGATTTGTCCCAATACGACCTGTCCTCCATCGAGTATTCCACCACCGCCGGGGAGGCCCTGAACCCGGAGGTATACGAGCAGTGGAAGCGGGCCACCGGGCTTTCCCTGATGGAGGGCTTTGGCCAGACGGAAACCACCCTGTCTATCTACAACCCTGTGGGCACTGTGCCGAAAACCGGCTCTATGGGCGTGCCCAGCCCCTTATATGACGTGGACATCGTCCTGCCCGACGGCACCCCGGCCCCTGTGGGCGAGACAGGGGAAATCGTTATCCGTACAGACAAGGCTGTGCCCTGCGGCCTGTTCATGGGGTATTACGGCGACGAGGAAAACACAAAGGAAGCCTGGCACGACAATATGTACCACACCGGGGACACAGCCTGGCGGGACGAGGACGGCTTTTACTGGTATGTGGGGCGCACAGACGACGTGATAAAGTCCAGCGGCTACCGCATCGGGCCTTTTGAGATTGAGAGCGTGATTATGGAGCTGCCCTATGTGCTGGAGTGCGCTGTTACCAGCGCGCCGGATCCTGTCCGGGGCCAGGTGGTAAAAGCCTTTGTGGTGCTGACAAAGGGCACTGAGGGGACGGAAGAACTGAAGAAGGAAATACAGGGATATGTGAAAAAGCACACCGCGCCTTATAAGTATCCCCGCATTGTAGAGTTTAGGGAGGATTTGCCTAAGACCATCAGCGGCAAAATCCGGCGGGTGGAGCTGAAAGGCTAAGGCAGCGCGGCGCTGTACCCATGGCTACGGGGGCGCCGCCCCCGCGCCCCCGCAAACCTTTTTAGAAAAAAGGTTTGATCTAAAAACCAATTTCTTATGAAAGGGAAAGCTTTGACAGGCGCATCTCGGCAGGCGAGAAGAAGCCCCACGGCCTTGCAGCGGGCCTTGCCCCAAGCCAAAGAGGATTGACCAGAGGGCGGCGGTGTGCTAGAATATAGCTATACGCATCTATGCGGGAAGCAAGATGCAGGCAGTACGAAAAATACAAAAGAAAGGAGCGGTACAGGGCACAGAAGTCTGTTTTTCCATGGCTTTTGTGCGGCTTCTGTATCGCACGGCGATTTTTATGATGGGCATTGAAAGACTTTCTTACCATTTCGAGCCGGAAAAGGGCTGGATAAACGATCCCAACGGGCTTTGCTGGTTTAAGGGGGAGTATCACGCTTTTTTCCAGCACAACCCCCATGCCCCCAAGTGGGACACCATGCACTGGGGCCATGCTGTCAGCAAGGACTTGCTGCACTGGCAGGAACTGCCCATTGCCCTGTACCCGGACATGCCTTATGAAAACGGGGACGGCTGCTTTTCCGGCTCTGCCCTGGAAAAGGACGGGGACTTGTACCTGATGTATACCGCTGTTTCCAAGGATCTGGGCCAGACCCAGTGCATTGCCATAAGCCATGACGGCAGGCACTTTGAGAAATATGCGGGGAACCCGGTGATTGCCCAAAGCCCGGTTGATCCCGCAAGCCGGGACTTCCGGGATCCTAAAATCTTCCCCTATGGGGACGGCTACCGCATGGTGTGCGGCGCGGGGGCAGACGGCCTTGGTAGTGTGCTGCTGTATAAATCGGCCGATTTGCTGCACTGGGAGTATATTGGCCCCATTTTCCAGAGCCGGGACTATGGGCCTGTGCCGGAGTGCCCGGATCTTTTCCCCTTAGGGGACAAGTGGGTGCTGCTGTTCTCCCGCATGGACAAGAGCCGGGCTTCCCAGTTTGTTGTGGGCAGCTTTGACGGGGAAACCTTCACCCCGGAAAGCTTCCAAATCCCGGAAAAAGGCCCGGACTTCTACGCCGGGCAGACCTTCCTGGACGAAAAGGGCAGGCGCATCCTCATCGCCTGGATGCATAGCTGGGAGCGGGAAGTGCCGGCAGGCGCTGTGCGGGCAGGCGCCCTCACGATTCCGCGGGAAATTTCCCTGGCAGGGGGCAAAGTGTGCACCTATCCGGTGGAGGAAGCCCGGCACCTGCTGCGGGACGCCGCGCCCCTCCTGAGTCAGGAGGGGGAGGAAGCTGCCCTTGTCCAGGGTGAACAGGTAATGCTGTCCCTGCCCCGATCCCAGGTACGGGAGGCGGTCTTTTTGCAGGACGGCCATGCCCGGGAGGTATTTATAAACCGCGGGGAATTCTCCTGCACGTTCTACGCGGAGGAATAAAGCTGTGGCGGATTTATTCCTGATGGTGGGCCTGCCAGGTGCGGGCAAAACTACTTATGCTCAAAAGCTGGCAAAGGAAACCGGGGCAGTGCGCTTCACTCCGGACGAATGGCACCTCTTCCTGTTTGGGGACGACTTCCACCAGGTAGAGCAGGAGATCCATGACAGCCGCCACAACCGGGTGGAGGATTTGATGTGGAAGGTGGGGCAGGATCTGCTGCAAAAGGGCGTAAGCGTGATTCTGGATTTCGGCTTCTGGGTGGAGGAACAGCGTGAGGAAAAGCGCCTGGAGGCCGCGGCCCTGGGGGCGGAAACAAAGGTGTGCTTTTTGGACACGCCTTTAGAGGAGCTGCTGCGCCGTTTGGAGCGCCGCGCCGCCCAGAACCGGGACGACGTGTTTTCCACCATCACAGAGGAGGATATGCAGGCATGGGCCGGGCTGTTCGAACCGCCTGTAAACCCCTGGAGGCATATTCGCTCATCCTGAAAACAGAAAACCAGCCTTCCGGCAATCCGGCAGGCTGGTTTTTTTGTCTTTAAAGAAGCGAAACGCGGGTTTTCAAAGGGTGATAACCCTTTGGCAGCTTCTTAAGGGCACTGCATGCCGGCAGGCGAGGCCCAGCGCCTTAATGCCGGTCGTAGTCCCGGCGGGGGCGGCGGTCACGGTCGGGGCGATCCCGGCGGGGCGGGCGGGACTCGGAGATGTCGTTCTCCGGCACAGCGCCGTCCAGGTCGATGAGGGCGTCCCGGCGGGAAAGGTTCAGCCGGCCCTTATCGTCAATTTCCAGCACCTTCACCTTTACCACGTCGCCTACATTTACCACGTCTGTCACTTTCTCTGTGCGCTTGATGTCCAGGCGGGAAATGTGTACCAGGCCTTCCTTGCCCGGGGCAATCTCTACGAAAGCGCCGAAGTCCATCAGGCGGGTGACCCGGCCGTTATAGTAGGAGCCAGGCTCCGGGTCGTTTACAATGGTGTCCACAATGTCTAAAGCGCGGCGGCACTTTTCAATGTCAATGCCGGTGATGAACACATGGCCGTCCTCTTCCACGTCCATGGTGATTTCGCACTCAGCGCAGATTTTCTGGATAACCTTGCCGCCGGTGCCGATAACCTCCCGGATTTTGTCTACGGGAATCTGGGTGGAGAGCATTTTGGGGGCGTACCTGGAAAGCTCGGGCCGCACCTCGGGAATGGCCTTGAGCATGATTTCGTCGATGATATAGTTGCGGGCCTTGTGGGTTTTCTCCAGGGCCTCTTTCACCATCTCCGGGGTCAGGCCGGAAATCTTCAGATCCATCTGGATGGCGGTGATGCCCTTCTTGGTGCCGCCCACCTTAAAGTCCATGTCGCCAAAGAAATCCTCAATGCCCTGGATGTCCACCATGGTCATCCAGCGGTCGCCTTCGGTGATAAGGCCGCAGGAAATGCCTGCTACCGGGGCTTTAATGGGCACGCCCGCGTCCATCAGGGCCAGGGTGGAGCCGCAGATGGAAGCCTGAGAGGTGGAGCCGTTAGAGCTTAAGACCTCAGACACCAGGCGGATGGTATAGGGGAACTCCTCCATGGAAGGGATGACAGGCACCAAGGCCCGCTCGGCCAAAGCGCCATGGCCCACCTCCCGGCGGCCCGGGCCGCGGCTGGGCCGGGTTTCGCCTACGGAATAAGAGGGGAAATTATAGTGGTGGATATACCGCTTGGACTCTTCCTCGTCAATGCCGTCCAAAAGCTGGTTGTCCCGGATGGAGCCTAAGGTGGCGACTGTCAGCACCTGGGTCTGGCCTCGGGTGAACATGCCGGAGCCATGGGTGCGGGGCAAAAGGGACACTTCGGCAGCCAGAGGCCGCATGTCATCCATGCCCCGGCCGTCTACCCGCTTCTGCTCGTCCAAAAGCCAGCGGCGCACCACGATTTTCTGGGTCAAATACAGGCACTCGTCAATTTTCCCTTCCTGTTCCGGATACTCCGGATCAAAGCGCTCATGTACCTTTTCATATACAGGCTTTAAGCGGGCATCCCGGACAGTTTTATCGTCGGTATCCAGGGCGGCGCGGACATCCTCCTGGGCAAAGGCCAGGATGGCGTCTATCATCTCCTTTTCCGGCTTGTTGCTGGGATAGGAGAACTTTTCCTTGCCGATTTCCGCCACAATGCCGTTGATAAACTGGATGATTTTCTGGTTCTCCGCATGGCCTGCCATAATGCCATTGTACATGTCCTCATCGCTTACCTCATTGGCCCCGGCCTCAATCATGGCAATGCGCTCGCTGGTGGAGGCCACAGTGACCGCCATCTGGCTTGCTTTGCGCTGGGCGGCAGTGGGGTTCATAATAAACTCGCCGTCAATAAGGCCTACGGACACGCCGGAGATGGGGCCGTTCCAGGGGATGTCGGAAATAGAGAGGGCAATGGAGGTGCCCACCATAGCGGCAATCTCCGGGGAGTTGTCCTGCTCCACAGACATGACGGTGCAGACGATGGAAACATCATTGCGCATATCCTTGGGGAACAGGGGGCGGATGGGGCGGTCGATCATGCGGCAGACCAGGATGGCCTTGTCAGAGGGGCGGCCCTCCCGCTTTAAGAAGGAACCGGGAATTTTGCCTACGGAATAGAGCTTTTCCTCAAAGTCTACGGAAAGGGGGAAGAAGTCGATGCCGTCCCGGGGCTTTGCGGAAGCAGTAGCGGCTACATGCACCACTGTGTCGCCATAGCGCACCAAGCACTCGCCATTTGCAAGCTGGCCCATTTTTCCGGTCTCCACAACCAGGGGGCGGCCCGCAAAGGTCGTCTCATATACCTTGAAATTTTCAAACATGTTCAGTTTTCCTTTCTCCCTGTTTTTGGGGATCTTCTTCGCGGCGGCCCTGTTTTATAACCAAACATGCCGAAAGCCCCGGCCTGTTTGGTTGTAAAACAGGGGATGTCCGCCTAAAAAGAGTAAAAGGCTGCGCTTGCAGGCTGTGTTATAGCTAACGCGGTGCGCAAAAGTGGATTCCCTCTTTTGCACCGGACGGCAAAGCCGCCGAGCGTTAAAAATCGGCCTGTACCGATTTTAACGTGCGTTACCTATAGCCCGCAGGCGGCAGCCTTTGGCTCCTGTTGTACAGTTTTGGCAGGTTTTTTACTTACGGATGCCCAGTTCGGCAATGATGGCGCGGTAGCGCTCAATGTCGATCTTGGTCAGGTAGTTTAAAAGGCTGCGGCGCTGGCCAACCATCTTCAGCAGGCCCCGGCGGGAGTGATGATCCTTCTTGTTCACCCGCAGGTGCTCGGTGAGATCATTGATGCGCTTTGTCAGCACAGCCACCTGCACTTCGGGAGAGCCGGTGTCGCCCTCGTGGCGGGCATACTTCTGGATAATTTCGGTTTTCTCTGCCTTTGTCATAAAAAATCACCTTTCTGCGGCGTTTTGCCGCGCTCATTTTTTCGCCCATTGTTTAGAACTTTGCGCAGGCGCAAAGCCGCACAGCGTTTTCCAGAAATGCCGACCGCATTCTAAATCACGCTTGCCCACAGGCAGGGCCGGTGTTTCCCGTGTCCGAGGGCAGGGCATCTCATATATTTTAGCACAGCCCCGCAGGTTTGTAAAGTGGAAAAAACAGCGGGGGAGTGTCCGAACACGCAGTTTATATCTACGGCGCTTACCCATGTGGCTTTGCGTCTCGCCCGCCGGCTCGGGGAGGAAACGCTGGCACATGGCGTTTGCGTTTCGCCATATGGCAGCCCTCGCCCCCTAAAAACCCCATAGCAACGCTAACGCGCAGTGTTTTGCGTAAAGCTGACTTTGAAGAAGGTGGTGCATTCGTTACACGAATGCATGAAACTTTTGTGGTTCCCCGCTTTTTAAAATGCTTGTTTTGAACGCCCCAGGCAAAAGCAAAACAGCGGGCCTTCAGCGGCCCGCTGTTTTAAGCCTGTCAATTGTAGTCTGATGCAGCCCCTTCCGACTCGCCCGCCCAGGAACGGTTCCCTTCTTCTAACTCCTTATAAAGGCTTCCGCACAGGGTTTCCTCCAGGAGCGTCCGGTTTATCCCGCGCAGATCCGCCAGTATCACCTCGCCTGTAGCGGCGTCCACCAGATCCATCCGGCTGAAAGAGGATAGCACCCCGCCATAGCTGTCCAAATCCCACTCCGGATACTCTACGATGAAGTGCAGGTGGGCATAGTCGTCGTCCTCATAATTAGACTGCCCGCTCTCTTCCCGCCAGAAAAGTCCGCTGCCGCTGTTATATACGGCAAGATCCTCCAGGGCGCCGCTTCTCTCGTTATAGGCGCTGTCATCCTGTACGTCGCAGGCGTATACAGTCTGGGCCAGCTCATCGCCGATATAGCACTGCAAGGCCCAGTCCTGCACCCATGGCAGCCGATCCGGTCTGACGCACAGGCTTATCCAGCTCACGCGCTGGTCTGCGAACAGTATGTCCTCCGTCACCCCCTGCACATATATCCCCTCCTGCAGCTCGGGGTGGTGCAGGATATAAGGGGACATCTCCGCATCCGGCTTTACAAGCCCCTGTTTCTCATAATTCACGCTGGGGGCGGCAGTGCCCTCCGCCAGATCCAGGGTGAATTCCGCTGCCACCGGGTTCACCAAATCCCCGGCTGGAATGCCAGCAGAATCCATCGCAAACTTTACTTCTTCCGGATCGAAATAGTACAGGGTGAGCACCAGGCTCTGCCGCTTTTCCGGCGAAAGGTTCACGCGCAGCTTCATCCTCTGGTAACCGGAAAGCCGATCCGCTTCGTAGGCGGCCCGCTGCGTTGCAGAATCGTCCCAGATATTCTGGCTGGCAAGCACAGTGCCGTCTTCCCCGCTTACCACCGCGTACATGCCATAAGGCTTCTGCGGGACAGGGCCTCCGTGATACCGGGCAGGAGGCAGCAGGCTGTAGCCGCAATATCCCAGGAAGGGCACGTTGAGGGTGGCGGTAAGCTCTGCAGGGGTGTAGGACATCTGGGTAATCTCCACCTTATTGTCCGCCTGCAGGGCTTCCAGTTCCAAGGCCCCGCTTCTGTCCGCTTCCACTGTAAAGTCCCCTTGAAAGGCATCCTCCAGGATAGCCATGGACTGGCCGCCCTCCCTCATTTCCGGCGCGATAACGCCTGCATAGAAGAGCTGCGGGAGGTTCAGGGAAACGGAAAAAACATCCGCGTCCCTGGCCCCCTGAGGGACTTCCAGCACCCAGTTCCCTGTATACCTGGCAAAGGCCTGGACGCCCTCTTCTGCCAGAACCCTGTCCTCAGTCTCCTCATAGTGCAGGGCCAGAGCGCTGTTTGTTTCCGCATATTGCAGATAGGCAGGGTCTCTTGTTTCCATAACGCTTTCCACTTTCTGCCCGTTGATGGAAATGCTGCTCCACTGATAGCCTGCCGCCTTATCGTCAAACTCCTCTCCGGGATAGTATTCCTGAAATATTTCAGCCGCCACATCCCTGTAAGCGTCTGTAAGGAAAAACAGCACCGGAGGGATATAGCCGTAAGGCATGTCGCTGGGCTGAGACAGGGTTTGCAATTGGGACTCCAGCGCCAGCAGGGACATGTGGAGATACAGCTTTTCCCCGTCGCTCCAGGCATTTTCCACAGTCAATTCCTCTAGAATATCGCCCTGGCAGGACAGGGTCACTGGCTCAAATTCTGGCATAGCCAGCTTTCCCTCCGCCACTAGGGGAACCGGCAGCTCCGGGGTGTCGGGGGTTTCCTCCGGCTTTGCGCCGTTCATAGCTTTAAAGAGCATCCCCACCCCGGGCAAGCTTTCCGTAAGCTGGGGATACACGCTGTTGGCCCCCAGCAGGGAAACCCCGAAAACCACCAGCAGCACCGCCACAGTGGCAAGACTTTTCATGGCAGACCGGAAGGGGTAGTGCCGCACAGGCATATCCCGGGGCAGCTCGGCATACACCCGGCGCATGGCCTTGGAGAAAGATTCCGGCGGGACTTCCATCTCCAGCTCTTTTGCCAAAAACCCGCAGAACTCCGGATCCCGCCGATAGCCCTGTCGGACAGCTTTTTCCCGCCTGGGCGCCGGAGGGGTGAACCGCTTCCCTCTATTTTTCATAGCTGACCGCCCTCCTTTCCTGCTCCCGCATTTCGTAAGCTTCCTTGAAGCGCCTGCGCCCATGTACCAGCCGCTGCTTTACGGCCCCCTCGCTGATGCCCAAAAGCTTGGCCACATCCCGCACCGAAAGGTCGTTTAAGTAGTACAGCGTCAAAATCAGCCGGTCGTTTTCCCCCAGGGCCGCCAGGCTTTCCCGCACGTCCAGGGCGGCGTCCCTGTCCTCCTCATAGCCTGTTTCCGGCAAAAGCTCCAGGGAAACAATGCCCCGCTGATCCCGCAGCAGATCATAGCAGCAGTTGATAACCACCCGGGTTATCCATGTTTTAAAATACCGGGGCTGGCGCAAATCCCCGATTTTATAAAAAGCCCTGCACACCGCTTCCTGCACTGCGTCCTCCACATCGTCCTCTCTGTGCAGGATTGCCTTCGCTGTGCGGTACATAGCCAGCTCGTTTTCCCGCATCAGGGTTAAAAAGGCGTCCTTGTCCCCGTTCTGTGCCTTTTTCACCATGCGCTCTGACATACTTCCTCACCCCACTCCAATTGCCTGCTTAGGCCCTCTTTTCATCTATTAGACGGGCCTTCGGCCTGTTTGGTTAGGCGCTTTTCAAAAATTTTTTAAAAAAATACAATATGTAGGGCAGAGGATTCCCTTGCCCGCCCTCCATTGAAGCATGTTTTCCCGGCTTTGTCAAGGAAGGCTTGATAATGGGGAGTGTCCGAACACGCAGCATATATCTACGGTGCATACCTATGGGGCTTTGCCCCATATCCCACAACCCCTTTTAAAAGAACCAGACCAATTACTCCCTTATCATAAAAAAAGCGCAGAAGGTAAAGCGCGAATCTATGGCAGGCCAATACTGGTGTGCGCTGTCTGTCTGCTTTATCCACAAAAGTTTCAAAGCATATCAAGGCTCAGTTCATAAGTGTAAATTCAGGCTGCTATCTTGTAGAAATGCCTGTAAACTGGGGCTTTTTGAGGTAATAATTTTGATTTACTTGAAAACTCTGGCATTTAAAATAAGCCCTAGGCACAGCCTGCCTGTTTGGGGAATAGAATAGGGAAGAACCATCACAAGGAGGTTTTTCCATGGCGATTCGGATTTTCATCGATCAAGGCCACAACCCCCAGGGTATCAACGCCGGGGCGGAGGGCAATGGCCTGCGGGAGCAGGATGTTACTTACCAGGTAGGCATGTATCTGCGGGAGCTTTTGGAGGAGGATCCGCGCTTTGCGGTGCGGGTTTCCCGCCACACGCCCAATGAGATACTGGGCACCAGCAACGCCACCAGCCTGCGGGCGCGGGTGCAGATGGCAAATTCCTGGCCGGCAGATTATTTCCTCAGCATCCACTGCAACGCAAATTCCAACCCCGCCATCAACGGCAGCGAGGCCTATGTCTATCAGGCCAACACCCAGCCTTACTGGCTGGGCCAGCACATCCTCATCGGCATCACCCAGCAGACCGGCACCCGGGACAACGGCGTGCGCCTGAACCCCTCCCTGTACGTCCTGCGGAAAACCACCATGCCCGCCGTGCTGGTGGAGCTGGGGTATCTGACAAACCAGGCGGATGCCCAGCGCCTGAAAAATGACCAGTGGGGGTTCGCCCAGGGCATTTATTACGGCCTGCTCAGCTATTTCGGCTTCCGCGCGCTGTAAGGGCCTGCCTGGGCAAATGAATTCTCATCCCCTTGCTCCGCAGAGGCAATCCAAAGGGCAGGGCGCCGCCAGAAGGCGCCCTGCCCTTTATAGTTTGCGCCATAAAGCCAGCTTTATAGTAAACGCACTTGAGAATCGGTATATACGCTTTTCAAGCCGGGTGGCTGCGCCACCTGGTTCAAAAGAGGTATTCTGCCTCCTTTGAACCGCGTTAACTATAAATTTATTTTTCCCCGCCCTTGACTTTCCCCCTGCAAAGCTGTATACTGTCTACAATGGGCAAACAAAAAGCGCCTAAAAACCGAAAAATGTATTTTGCAGGAGGACAGTTATGCCGCAACTCATGGACGCGCTGGTAAAACCCGCAGCAGGGCCGGGCCTGGAGCTTCGCCAGGTGCCTGTGCCTGAACCGGGGCCGGGAGAAGTGCTTATCAAGGTTCACAAAACCGCTATCTGCGGAACGGACGTACATATCTACAACTGGGATCCCTGGGCAAGGGAGCATATCAAGCCGCCCATGGTTATCGGCCACGAGTATGTGGGCGAGGTGGCAAAGCTGGGCGCCGGGGTTTCGGGCCTGCATGTAGGCCAGCGGGTCAGCGGCGAAGGGCACATCACCTGCGGGCGCTGCCGCAACTGCCACACAGGGAACATCCAGTGGTGCTGGGACACCAAAGGCGTGGGGGTAGACCGGGACGGCGCTTTTGCCGAATATGTATGCATCCCCCAGAGCAATGTCATTATCATTGACGAGAGCCTCAACGAGGAAGTGGTGGCTTTCTTCGACGCGTTCGGCAACGCCACCCACACCGCCCTTATGTGGGATCTGGTGGGGGAGGACGTGCTCATCACCGGGGCCGGGCCTATCGGCATTATCGCTGTGGGCATCTGCAAATACGCTGGGGCGCGCCGGGTGGTGATCACCGACGTAAACGACTACCGCCTGGACTTGGCCCGGAAAATGGGCGCGGATGCGGCGGTCAACGTGAAGGATGAAGATCTGGCAGGGGTTATGCACAAGCAGGGGCTGGTGGAAGGCTTTGACATTGGCCTGGAAATGAGCGGCAACGGCGCTGCCCTAACCCAGATGATCTCTGTCATGCGCAACGGCGGCAAAATAAGCCTTCTGGGCATTTCCAATGAGCCTGTGCCCATGGACATGAACGGTATCATCTGCAAAGGCCTCACCCTCCAGGGCATTTACGGACGGAAGATGGACAACTGGCACCAGATGTCCTACATGGTCCAGGGCGGCCTGGACTTGACCCCCGTCATCACCCACCGCTTCCATTACAAGGACTTTGAGGAGGGCTTTGCCGCCATGAACAGCGGCAAGTCCGGGAAGGTCATTCTAGACTGGGCCGGCTGATTTGATTGGGGATTCCATCCCCAAACCCCTGCCCGAGACAATTTTTGAAAAAATTTTCTCTGGACTCTTTAAAAACTTTTGCGTTTTGCTTCATCAGGCAAGGCTATAATTTTAGAGTATCGAAAGTAAGTAGTTTTCGGATCGAACCCTTTTTTAAAAGGGTTCGTGGGGTGTGGGGTGAGCGTCTGCCAGCGGCAGACAAGTCGCGAACCGACCGAGCCGGCAGGCGAGAAAAGCCCCATGACCTTCAAAAGGAGTGTATGAGCATGAAACAGGCACTGAACAAATATATAGAAGAACTGGAAGCCATCAAAGAGGCGGGCACCTGGAAGGGGGAGCGGGTGATCACCACCCCCCAGAAGTCCCGCATCGACACCACCGAGACAAAGGGTGTGGTGAACATGTGCGCCAATAATTACCTGGGCCTTTCCAACAATCCGGATCTGATTGCCGCCGCCAAGGAAAGCTATGACAAGTGGGGCTTCGGCCTCTCCTCTGTGCGGTTTATCTGCGGCACTCAGAGCGTCCACAAGGAGCTGGAGCGGAAGCTGGCAGAGTTCCTCTCCATGGATGATGTAATTCTCTATTCCTCCTGCTTCGACGCCAACGGCGGGCTTTTTGAAACCCTGCTGGGGCCGGAGGACGCGGTCATTTCCGACGAGCTGAACCACGCCTCCATCATCGACGGCGTGCGGCTGTGCAAGGCCAAGCGCTACCGCTATAAAAACAACAATATGGAAGACCTGCGCGCCCAGTTGGAGGCCGCCAAAGAGGCCGGGGCAAAGGTAATGCTCATTGCCACAGACGGCGTGTTCTCCATGGACGGGTATATTGCCAATTTGCGGGGCATCTGCGACCTGGCAGAGGAATTCGGCGCCCTGGTGATGGTGGATGACAGCCACGCCGCCGGGTTCATGGGTGACAAGGGCCGGGGCACCCCGGAATACTGCGGCGTGCAGGAGCGGGTGGATATCATCACCGGCACCTTTGGCAAGGCCCTGGGCGGGGCCTCCGGCGGGTTCACCGCCGCCCGCCAGCCCATTGTAGACCTGCTCCGCCAGCGCAGCCGCCCCTACCTGTTCTCCAACACATTGGCTCCCGCCGTCTGCGCCGCCAGCGTCAAGACCCTGGAGCTGCTCACAGCCTCCACAGCCCTGCGGGACAAGGTTCATGAGAACACCGCCTATTTCCGGGCAGAGCTTGGAAAGTTGGGCTTCGACGTGCTCCCCGGCACCCATCCCATCGTGCCCGTCATGCTGTACGATGCCAAAACAGCCGCCGAGTTTGCCGCCCGGATGCTGGAGAAGGGCGTATACGTGGTGGGCTTCAGCTATCCTGTGGTGCCCCAGGGCAAGGCCCGCATCCGCACCCAGGTTTCCGCCGGGCATACCAAGGAAGACTTAGACTTCGCCGTATCCTGCTTCAAGCAGGTCAAAGAGGAAATGGGGCTGTAAGAAGCCGCTCTCTTTTGGGGGTTAGATAAAAAAAGCGCCGCCGCAGAACTTCTGCGGCGGCGCTTTTTTTAGGTTTTATACAATGGACAGCCGTTCTGCCTCCAGGCACAGCCCGGTTTTTTCGTCGGCGGAAAAGAGCGCGCAGTCCATGCGGCAGGGGCCTTTTGCCAGCTCGAACCGGGTGGGCATTTTGGTAACAAACTTCTGAATGCTGATTTCCGGCTTCACCCCCAGCACCGAATGGATAGGCCCTGTCATGCCCGCGTCGGTAATATAGCCGGTGCTGTGGGGCAGGATACATTCGTCAGCAGTCTGCACATGGGTGTGGGTGCCGAAAAGGGCCGTCACCTTGCCGTCCGCGAAAAATCCCATGGCCCGCTTTTCCCCTGTGGCCTCCGCGTGGAAATCCACCACGCACAGCCGGGGGAAATCCGGGGCTTTCAGCAGGGATTCCAGGGTTTCAAAAGGGCAGCGCTGGCTTTCCAGATACAGGGTGCCAATCAGGTTTATCACTGCCACCTGGACGCGGCCCATGTCCACCACGCACATGCCCTTGCCCGGGGCGGCGGGGGGGAGGTTAGCCGGGCGCAGCAGGGTGGGCACCTCCTCGTAAAGGTCATAGGATTCTCTGCGGCGGAAGCTGTGGTTCCCTGTGGTAATCACATCCACGCCGCTGTCAAACAGGTGCTGGATGGACGAGCGGGTAACGCCGTTGCCGTCGGCGGAGTTTTCGCCGTTGCAGATGACCAGATCCAGCCCCTTCAGCCGTTTCAGCCCAGGAAGCTTCTCCCGCAAAAACTGGCACCCCACCGTGCCCACCACGTCTCCGATACACAGGATATTGACCATACAGGCTCCTTTCTGCCTTGCCGCGCCCGGGGATAAAGTTCGTGGGGGTTCCGCCCCCACACCCCCGCCGCTTTTTGAAAAAAGCGGGCAAAAACTTCATGGTGGTTCCCCGGCAGGGCTTTAAGCCCTGCCGGGGAACCACAACGAAAGTTTCGTCCACCTTTTCAAAGGTGGCAGGGTTTGGGACAGAGTCCCAAGGTCTTAGGCCCGGACGCGGCAGGGAAGCGTGCTATTTGGCGTAGTCCACCGCCCGGCTCTCCCGGATCATGTTCACCTTAATCTGGCCGGGATAGTCCAGCTCTGCCTCTATCTTCTGGCAGATTTCCCGTGCCAAAAGGGTCATCTTCTCGTCGCTTACCACCTCAGGCTTAATCATGATGCGCACTTCCCGGCCTGCCTGTATGGCATAGCAGTTCTCCACGCCTTCAAAGGAGGAAGCAAGCTCTTCCAGCTTCTCCAGGCGCTTGATGTAGTTTTCCAGGTTCTCCCGGCGGGCGCCCGGCCTTGCGGCGGAAATAGCGTCTGCCGCCTGGACAATGCAGGCCACAATGGTCTTGGCCTCCACATCCCCGTGATGGGCGGCGATGGCATGCACAACCGCCTCGCTCTCCCGGTATTTCCTGGCGCAGTCCACGCCAATCTGCACGTGGCTGCCCTCCACCTCGTGATCCAGGGCCTTTCCAATGTCGTGCAGCAGGCCCGCCCGCTTTGCCACTGTGGGGTTCAGCCCCAGCTCAGAGGCTATCATGCCGGAAAGGAAGGCTACCTCCAGGGAGTGGTTCAAAACGTTCTGCCCATAGCTTGTGCGGTACCGCAGCCGGCCCAGAAGCTTCACCAGCTCGTGGTGCACGCCGTTTACGCCCACCTCCAGCACAGCCCGTTCGCCCTCGGACTTAATGGTGTTCTCCACCTCCCGCCGGGCCTTTTCCACTGTCTCCTCAATGCGGGTGGGATGAATGCGCCCATCGGAAATCAGCTTCTCCAGGGCAATGCGCGCCACTTCCCGGCGCACCGGCTCAAAGCTTGACAGGGTGATGGCCTCCGGGGTGTCGTCGATAATGAGATCCACCCCTGTCAGGGTTTCAATGGCCCGGATGTTCCGGCCTTCCCGGCCGATAATGCGGCCCTTCATCTCGTCGTTGGGCAGGGGCACCACGCTGATGGCGGCTTCAGAAACCTGATCCGCCGCGCAGCGCTGGATAGCCAGGGCAATAATCTCCCTTGCCGCCTTGTCGCTGTCCTCTTTCACCTGCTGCTCATACTCCCGGATTTTCATAGCCTTTTCGTGGACCAGCTCGTTTTCCAGGTTCTTCAGCAGATATTCCTTGGCCTGCTCCTGGGAGAAGGAGGAGATTTTCTCCAGCATGTCAAACTGGCTCTTCTTCACGCTCTCCGCTTCCCGCAGGCGTTCCTCTGCCTTTTTGTTCTTTTCGGCAGCCTGTTCCTCTTTCCTGTCCACGCTTTCCAGCTTGCGCTCCAGGCTTTCCTCTTTTTGCAGAATCCGGCGTTCCTGGTGCTGGATTTCCTTGCGGCGATCCGCCAGCTCTTTTTCAGACTCGTTCCTCAGCCGGTGTATCTCGTCCTTGCCTTCCAGCACAATCTCCTTTTTCCTGGCCTCTGCCGTTTTCACGGCCTCGCCCACAATGCGCTTGGCCTCCTGCTCAGCGGAGCCAATCGCGGCCTCCGCCTTGGACTTGCGGTAGTATACGCCGAAGAAAAACGCGATACCGCCTGCCGCGGCAGCAGCCGCCAGAATGAGGACGATACACAGCCATACTGCCATCCCGTTCAACCGGGCACCTCCTTTGTACGATTTTTTTACGGAACCTTAGTTTTGCGAAAGAAAGAAATGTAACCCAGCCGGGGAAGAAAAAATCCGCCCCCCGGCAAATGCATGGTGGCGGTAAAAACGTTCATCATATATCATTGTTTTATTTCAGCTTTTTATGGCAGGCCGCCCCGGCCTTGCAAAACGATACAAAATACGCCGCCAAACGCAAAAGGGCATACAGGGCCTTTTGACTGCGGAATATTAAAGGGCCTGCATTCACAACCTGCAACCATCGCCTGCGCGGCTTTTTTAAGAGCCGTCCTGTGTTGATTTTTTGCAAGGCCGCAGCCTTTCTGCGAAAATATGCCTTGATTGGCTCTGAAAATCCCCGCCCATCCGGCGGTTCCAAATTATGAATACAAGTTCTAAAACCCAGGGCAAACGCTGCCTGAACTATGAAATAAGCAAAAAATATATAAAGCACCAAGTGCATCTCAAGGTATATTGTATCTCGGGGACAGTGGCTTTGTCAAGGTGCTGGGGGCTATTCTTTTCCAAAAAGGAAAAATTATCCGGAAAAAATTTTTGTTCCCCGCGTTTCCTGCCTTGACAAACCCATTTCCGGGTGCTATGATACAGGCAGCAATTTTATACAAATGCGTTGATAAGGACGCGCAGGCTTCTGCAAAAGAGTTTGCCGCCAAAAGAGAGCGGGCGCCATGGGCTGAAAGCGCTTGCAGCGGAGCAGGGCTTCCCTGCCAGAGGTTTGCGTACCGCCTTGGAGCATCTGCCGACCCCGGCTGGGAATTTCCCGCCGGCTAAGGACAGACGGATGGCACCGTTACGGCTATAATGAAGGAAGCGCGGCTTTTGCGCTTTGAATCCGGGTGGAACCGCGGGCCGCTTCAAAAAACTGACGTGAAGCATGCCTGCCCCAGAATTTTTGCTGGGGCGGGCATTTTTTATTTTGCCTGCCCCCGGCAAGGAAGGAGCACACCTATGGTAAAGATTGATTTGAAAGGGCAAGTAAAGGAATTTGAAAATGGCGTGACAGCCGCAGAGGTGGCAAAGTCCATTGGCATGGGGCTGTATAAGTCTGCCTGCTGCGCCCGGGTAAACGGGCAGGCCTGCGACCTGCGCACCCCCATTGAGGCAGACTGCCAGATGGAAATCCTCACCTTTGACAGCGAGGAAGGCAAAAAGGCGTATTGGCACACCGCCTCCCACATTATGGCCCAGGCAGTGTGCAGGCTGTATCCCGGCACAAAGTTTGCCATCGGCCCTGCCATTGACAATGGTTTCTATTACGATTTTGACATGGAAAATCCCCTGTCCCTGGACGACCTGCCGAAAATCGAGGAAGAAATCAAGAAGATCATCAAAGAGAACATCCCCTTGGAGCGGTTTGAGCTTGCGCCGGGCGCAGCCAAGGAGAAGATGGCCGGACAGCCCTATAAGCAGGAGCTGATTGACGAGCACGCGGGCAACGGGGAAAACATCAGCTTCTACAGCCAGGATGATTTCACCGACCTGTGCGCCGGCCCCCACCTTATGAGCACCGGCATGGTGAAGGCCGTAAAGCTGACAGCCATCACAGGGGCCTACTGGCGGGGGGACGCCACCAAGAAGATGCTCACCCGTGTGTACGGCATTGCCTTCCCCAAGCAGTCCCAGCTTGACGAACACCTGCAAATGCTGGAGGAGGCCAAAAAGCGGGATCACCGGAAGCTTGGCAAAGAGCTGGGCCTGTTTATGCTTAGGGACGAAGGCCCAGGCTTCCCCTTCTTCCTGCCAAAGGGCATGGTGCTGAAAAACACCCTGATGGAGTATTGGCGGGAAGTCCACAAGAAGTACCGTTATGTGGAAATCTCCACCCCTATTATGCTGAACCGCCAGCTATGGGAGCGTTCCGGCCACTGGGATCATTATAAAGACAACATGTACACCACTGTAATTGACGAGGCAGACTTTGCCATTAAGCCCATGAACTGCCCCGGCGGCATGCTGGTATATGCCAGCGAGCCTCATTCCTACCGGGATCTGCCCCTGCGGGTGGGGGAAATCGGCCTTGTCCACCGGCATGAACTGTCCGGCGCGCTCCATGGCCTGTTCCGGGTGCGGTGCTTTAACCAGGATGACGCCCACGTATTTATGACCCGGGAGCAGATGCAGGACATCATCCAGGAGACAGTGCGGCTGTTCGACGAGGTGTATTCCACCTTTGGCCTCACCTACACCATCGAGCTTTCCACCATGCCGGAGGATCACATCGGCACTGTGGAGGAGTGGGAGAAGAACCAGGACATTCTGAAGGAAGCCATCACAGCCATGGGCAAGGAGTTCGTGATAAACGAAGGGGACGGCGCCTTCTATGGCCCGAAGCTGGATTTCCACATTGCCGACTCCTTAGGGCGCACCTGGCAGTGCGGCACCATCCAGTTGGACAGCCAGCTGCCCGAGCGGTTCGAGCTGGAGTATGTGGGGGTGGACGGGGAGCGCCACCGCCCTGTGATGATCCACCGGGTGGTGCTGGGTTCCTTTGAGCGCTTCCTCGGCGTCATCACCGAGCACTTCGCCGGGGCCTTCCCCCTGTGGCTGTCCCCTGTGCAGGCGGTTATCCTGCCCATCGCAGAGCGCCATCACGAATACGCCAAGGCCCTGCAAAAGCAGATGGAGGAGGCTGGGCTGCGGGTAGAGTGCGACCTGCGCAGCGAAAAGACCGGGTATAAAATCCGGGAAGCCCAACTGAAAAAGACCCCCTACATGCTGGTGGTAGGCGACAAGGAGCAGGAGGCCCAGGAGGTTTCTGTGCGCCACCGGAAGGACGGCGACCTGGGAGCCATCTCTGTGCAGGCCTTTATCGAAAAGGCAAAGGCGGAGATTGAAAGCAAGGAAATAAAGTAACCTCCGCATATAGCCGGACAGGACAAAACGCGGAGTTTTTCGGTCAAGCCTTTTTTCAAAAAGGCTTGTGGGGGCTTGGGGTGAGCGTCTGCCAGTGGCAGACAAGCTGCGAACCGGCCGAGCTGGCAAGCAAGACCAAGGCCTCCCAAGGTCTTAGGAGGTTGTAGTATGGACAAAACCTTCCTGTGCGCCATGGCGGTATACGATGACGAAACCCAGCGGCGTATAGAGGAAATAAGGGCGCGGCTGGTGGAGGCGGGCTTTGTGGGCAGGCAGACCAAAAACCTGCCCCACCACATCACCCTGGGGATTTTCCAGCCCAGCGAGCAGGAAGAGGCCCTTGCCGCAATGGAGGAAGCGCTGCGGCAGACCAGGGCTTTTTCCCTCGCCTTCAACCATTTAGGCGTATTCGGCGGGGGCCGGGTGCTGTTCCTGGCGCCGGACGTGAACCGGGAGCTGCTCACACTGAAGGAGCATTTCGGCACAAGCCGGGGCTGGACAGCCCACACCACCCTGCTGATAGACGGGCCAGAGCAGGTTTGCGCGGCCCTGCCCCTGGCGCTTCAGGGATTTGAGGCCTTTGAAGGCCGGGTAGGTGGGGTGCGGCTTTACCAGTTCTGCCCCCGGGAACTGCTGCGGGAAGGCGCGCTTCCCAGCCAATAAGCAAAAGAAACCCTCTCTGGCTGTCAATGCTTGCCAGAGGGGGTTTTATCGAAAAACGTTAAAAATTTATTGACAAACGATAAAAACGGATATATACTAGTGGCATAATCCATTTGGGAGGTGCCCTGTATGACATTCTTTGACACACATGAAAAAAGGGTTACGAAAATCGCCGCCATCCTTTCCAAGATATTGGAAATCGCCTACTTTGCCGCCATGATATGCGTAGTGGTAATGCTGGTGCTGGTGCTGGTGAACCCCGCGCTGCCGGGCCGGCTTGGGCCTTTGGAGGAGCTTTCCTCCCGGGGCTTCTCCATTATCATTGCCGACAGCCAGGGGAGACTGCTGCCCGGCGCGCTGCCTGTGTTCTTTATCGAAGCGGCCCTGTCATTAGGCCTGATGTCTATGGTGTTCCGCAATGTAAACCTCATTTTGCGCACCTCCCAGGGGCAGACCAAGTTTTCAAAAGGGGCCACGCCCTTCCAGAAGGACAATGTGCGGATGCTGCGGGAAATCGGCCTGTTCTTTATCTCCATCACGCTGGTGCAGCTTATTTTCTGCGGCACTGCCATGCTGGTGCTGGGGCCGGAAAACGCGGAGGTCAGCGCCGGGGCCGGGGATCTGATCACCGGCATCCTTATGCTGTGCCTGTCCCAGTGCTTTGCCCGGGGGGAGAAGATCCAGCAGGACGTGGACGGCCTGGTATAAGGGGGGAGTATGGGGAAAATCGTGCTGAGCCTGGACAGATTGATGGCAGAGCGGAAGGTGTCGCTGAACCAGTTGGCAGAGCAGGTGGGCATCACCAATGTAAACCTGTCGAAAATCAAGAACAACCACGTCACCGCCCTGCGGTTCTCCACCCTGGCAGCCCTGTGCGAGGCGCTGGACTGCCAGCCGGGGGATATCCTCTCCTACAGCCAGGAGGAGTAAAGGAATATAGGTAACGCGGTTCAAAAGCGCGTTACCTATATAACTAAATAACCAATAATATAGAAAAGGGATCGCGCACAGCAGCGCGATCCCTTTTCTGTCTCCACATCTTCCCGGCGCTACAGGCTTTCCAGGTCATATTCCGAAAGCCCCTGCCCTGTCAGCTCCAAAACCCGCCCGCAGGATTCCCGGATATACTTCCTGTCGTGGGAAATGCTGATAACAGCCCCGGGAAAATCCCCCAGCAGGCCCCGGATCACCGGGCCGGAAAGGGGGCTGAAATTCCGGGTAGGCTCATCCAGCACCAGCACGTTTGCCCCGTCCAGGATCATCTTGAGGAAGAAAAGCTTGGCCCTCTGCCCCCCGGAAAGCTCGCCCACCGGATGCGCGAATTCCTCCGGGGTATATTTCATGCTGCCCAGATAGGTTTTAATCCGGGTGTGCTCTTCCTTTTCCCCGGTTTTCGCCAGAAACTCCACCGGGGTCTGGGCCGGGTTCAGCAGTTCGTTGTAGTCCTGGGGCATGTATGCCGCCTTTATGTCCTCCCGCCCCAGCAGTTCCCGGGCGATTTCCCGCAGCAGGGTGGTTTTCCCGGCGCCGTTTTTCCCGATAATGCAGATGTGCTCCGGCCCCCGGACAAACAGGCGCAGGTTTTCCGCCAGCACCCGGCCCCCGGCCTCCAGCCGGGGCAGGGAGAAGTCCAGGACGGTTTTCCCGGCAGGCAGGCTGATGTCCTCCCCAAAGCCCGCCAGAATGGCCTCCTCTGTGTCGGGCATCTCCATCATGTCGTCCCTCTCCCGCTCATAACGCTTTTCCAGGGATTTTACGGCTTTCATCTTCTTTTTCAGCAGCCGCCCGCTATGGGGATCCTGCCGGGAAACGGCGTTCTGTTGGTGCTCCACCTTCTGGTAAAGCTGGCGGAAACACTCCTGCTGCTTTTTCTCCTCCTGCCGTTCCTTCCTGGCAAGCTGCTCCTGCTTCTGGAAGCAGTGAAGCCGCTCGCTTACATACTGGGCATACCCCATGCGGGCCACAGTATGCCGGGGCAGGGTTTTGCGCCGAAGCTGCTCCATGTGGAGCACCACGTTGGCTGTGGCCTCCAGCAGGGTTTCGTCGTGGGAAATGTACACCACCGGCTGGGGGCAGTCCCGGATGAATTCCTCCAGCCAGCGCAGAGTGTCAAGATCCAAATCATTGGAAGGCTCATCCAGCAGGTAGCAGTCCGGCCTTTCCAGGGAGAGCAGGGCCATGCGCAGCTTCACCTTCTCCCCGCCGGAAAGGGCGTCCATAAGCTGATCGCTGTAAAAGGTTTCCGCCGGGATCCCCAGCTTTGCCCCCAGGGAGGCCAGCTCTTTGGGGCTTGCCTCTGAAAAGCCCCCGCTTTCCAGGCACTTTTCATAGATGGTTTTCCCCTTGTCCGCCTCCGGCAGCTCCTGGCTGAGGTATCCCATCAGCATCCCGTCCTTCTGAATGCGCCCTTCCCATTGGGCATAGCCCTCCGCCAGGCTTTCGTCATAGAGAAGCTTCAGCAGGGTGGATTTCCCGTTCCCTTCCTCGCCCACCACAGCCACCTTGTCTCCAGGCCGCAGGGTAAAGGTCAGGCCCTCCACCAGGGTGCGAAGGTCTTTTTTCATGGTTATTTTCAGGTTTTGTATTTGCAGCATAGGGCAGTCCCTCCTTTTTTCGCACAAAAAGGCCCGTCTCCAGCATTGCCGGAAACAGGCCGCATACGCAAAAAGACAGAGACACCCCCAGACAGGGTTTCTCCCTTTCACAGTCAAAAAAGAATGCGTATAAGACCCAGCCGGCAACAAAAACAGGCCCGGGGAAAGCAATGCCTTCCTCCCAGACGTTTTATCACCTTTTTCATGGCCTTATACTAACATTCTTTCACTCCCAACTATCCAAAACTGACGCTATTATACCCACCCGCCGCCGTTTTGTCAAGCCTTTGCCTATAGAAAAGTTGAAAAGGCCCCGTTTAAGAAGCTGTACCGATAGGATTGGTGCAGGAGCCTATTGGTACAGCTTCTAAAGTTCTTGCTCCCGGGCCATGTCCAGCAGCCCCTGCATATAGGCGGATACAAGTTCAACCTGTCTTTTCGTCAGCTTGGAGAGCCGGGCGATTAACTGGGACATGCCGCTGTCCTCGCAGGCCTGGGTGGGATTGCGCACGTCCGACAGTCCCATAATATAGTCAATGCTGGCATTAAACAGGGTGGACATTCTGGAAAGCTGCAAAAAGCTGGGATAATGCTTCTGGTTTTCATAGGCGCTCACAGTTTCCTGGGATACCTCCAGTTCAATGCTCAGCCTCACCTGGGTCATGCGCAGCTCTTCCCGCAATTGCCGGATACGATTCTGCATGGGATCACCTCACCAAAAGGATACAGGTTATACTTGTATTTTCCAGAGTTTTATGCTATACTCTGTACCAGTTTAACCTGTACTCCCCCTTGCGGTTTTGTCGCCGCAGGCAGTGCGGGCCATATTTCAGTAAAGCGGAAGGTGATTTTGTTTGCGGGATTTATTGGTAAAGTGCAAGCGGTATGGAAAGTTTTTGTGCCAGTTTGCGGTGGAAAAAATGCGGGGGCTGGATTTCACCCTGCCCGCCGCCAGCGAGGAAATTCAAAACTCCAGGGAATACAACGGCTACTGCAAAACCCCGGAGAAGCATATGGCGCTGATACTGCAAAGCCTGCGCGTCCCTTATGCCGAAAGCAGTTTTTTAGATATCGGCTGCGGCAAAGGCGCGGTTTTGCGGGAGGCAAGCAAGGTGCCGTTCCGCCGGGTGGCAGGCATTGAGCTGGACGGGGAGCTGACGGAAATCGCCCGGCGCAATATGAAAAAGCTGGGCCTGGAACGGGTGGAGTGCATCCAGGGCAATGCGGTAACCTTTGAGCGCTATGGGGAATTCAATGTGTTTTTCCTGTTCAATCCCTTCTCCAGCGCGGTGCTGTCGCAGGTTCTTGAAAAAATCCTGCAAACCCTGGAGGATTCCCCCCGGGAAATCTATATCATTTACCACCATCCCGTACACCACCATCTGCTGGATGTGCCGGGCCTGCACCGGGAGAGCGTTTTATATGACCGCCTGAAAAATTACGAAACATATATTTATACCAACAGAACATAAAGGCCCGTTTCAGCAGGGCATATAAAAACCGCAGGCCGTTTAGGCCTGCGGTTTTTTGCGGCATAAAAGTATTTAGTGCCTGGGATTATCCAGCACCTTTTTGCACGCCCACATGATCTGGGCAATGACGGCGGTGTTATAGCGCCCTTCGTACACAGTCAGCATGGGGGTGGCCTCGTTTTCCCGCACCACCACATATTTTGCGGGAAGGCTGGTGAGGGTGAGGGCCACCACGTCCACCCGGCAGCGGGGGCAGGTACACAGGCCGAACATTTTCATGTATTTGTCAACCTTTTCCTCCACCAGCTCCTGCATGACGTTCAGGCAGGTAATAGGCCGATCCTCCTCCGGCACTTCTTCTTTCGCTTCCGCTGCCGGAGCGGGTACCGGCTCCGGGACAGGTTCAGGCGCGGAGGTGGGTACCGGCTCCGGGACAGCTTCAGGCTCCGGCGCGGGTTCCGGCTCCATCTCTGCAACTGGTTCCGGCTCCGGCTCTGGCGCAGGCATGGGGGCGGGTTCCTGGGCCTGCTCTAAAACAGGCTCCGGTTCCGGTTCTGGCTCCGGAACAGGCTCGGGCTGAGGCTCCGGCTCAGGGGCAGGGGCCTCCTCCAGGGGCGTGGCGTCTACCGTGGCTTCCGGTTCTACCGCAGGGGCAAAGTCCTGCATGGGGATAAAATCCTCCTCGGGCAGGGCTTCCGCAGGGGCTTCCCCCAGCTCGGCGGCTAAATCCTCCTCCAGTGCGTCCCGGATGGTGGCGGCGACAGTTTCATTGTCTGCAAGCTGGGGGGGGGCGGGAGGCGCGGCAGGAGGGGTGCGTCCGGCAGCCCCTTCCTCCTGGGTGTGGTCTGTTTCGGTGAGCAGGTTGAGCACATGGGCGGTTTTGCTGCTTTTGCCGCCCCTTCCAGATTTTCCGGTAGCTTTTGGCATGGTGTCACGTTCCTTTCTTTCAAAAATGGCGGATCATGAAATGGGAAAAGATTCCCCTATGATTACATTTCATATAATATATGGTATGCCTGCCCTCCAGCGGGGCCGTCCGGCGCCGGCGGCTCACCGCCGGGGGGGCCAGGGCCGGGGGTTGCCCATCAGCTCGTCCAGCAGGTTCTGGAAGTCCAAGGCGGGGTTGGAGTTGGGCGCATAGCTTAAAACGCTTTCGCCATGGGCCGGGGCCTCCGCCACAGTGACGCTGGTGCGGATTTTCGTCTCAAACACCTTGGTGTCCAGGCGGCGGGCAATTTCCGCGGAAAGCTCCAGCACCTCCCGGTTCAGGGTCAGGCGCATGTTATACTTGTTCAGCAGGATGCCCAGCACCCGCAGGTCCGGGTTATAGTATTTGCGCACCGTGTTGATGGTATCCAGAATCTGGGAGATGCCCAAAAGGCTTAAAATTTCCGGGGCCATCGGGATAATAAGGGCGTCGGAAGCCACATAGGCATTTACGGTGAGGACATTCAGGGCCGGGGGCGTGTCGATAATAATGTGGTCATAGAGGTGGGCAATTTTTTGCAGCTCGTTTTTCAGCATATACTCCCGCCCCGGGGAATTGAATTCCAGCTCGGCAGTGGAGAGCAGGATGTTGGAAGGCAGGATATCCCCCAAATCCGTGGGCACAATGGCCTGTTCCACAGAGGCGGTGCCCTTAAACACATCGTAGACGGTAGTGCTGTTTTCAATGTCCAGCCCGGCGGAAAAGCCCAGGCTGCCCTGGGGGTCAAGATCCACCCCCAGCACCCGGCGGCCCCGCATGTGCAGGGCGTTAATGAGGGAGAGGGAGGTGGTGGTCTTGCCCACGCCGCCCTTCTGGTTGGTTACGGTAATAAATTTCTCCATAGGAATCGCCATGCGATACAGGATGCGCGCAAAAGCTAAGAAAACGCCGTCCTTTGCGCCCGGTATCGTTCCTTTCTTTAATATTAAAACCTCTATGTCAAAGCAAAATTTGCTGAAAGCCCTTATCTTTCTATTTGTATTGTCGATATAAATAGGGAAAGAGTTAAGTGTCTCTGCGGCTTTTTTTACATTTGCCGCCCGCTGGGCGCGTTTATTTGAAAGGCCGCTTTCTTCCAAAGCTATTATATCATAAAAGGAGTTGAGAATCAATGGCGTCTATCAGCAGTTTAACTGGCAGCAGCTCCACCAGCAGCATATATGGCAACAGGAATGTTATCAGCGGCCTGGCCAGCGGCATGGATACGGAGGCCATGATCGAGAACAGTATCTCAGGGTATAAGAACAAAATCTATGCTCTGCAGAGGCAGCAGATAAAAACCGAATGGAAGCAGGACGCCTACCGCAGCATCATCAGCAAGATGGTTGGCCTCACCCAGAAGTACACCTCCTACACCTCGGGCACAAACCTGTTCAGCAACAGCTTCTTCAACCGGGCGGTCATCACCAAGGCCAATGGCAAGTATGCCGACAAGGTGTCCGCCACAGGCAAAAGCTCCAATGATGTGCAGATCAGCAGCATAAAGCAGTTGGCCCAGGCCGCCAAATATACGAAGAGCGCCGATTCCCTCATCGAAAAGGCCTCCCAGGCGGAGATGATGGACTGGTCCCAGCCTGTAAAGGAGAGCACCATTGCGGGCAGCATGAACCTGGTATACGGCAGCAACAACCTGACCATCCGCTTCGGCGAAGACGATATTTTTGAAAGCCAGCAGGATCTGGTTGACAATATCAACAAACAGCTTTCCGAGCAGACCATCAAAACCAGCGGCGGCGCCGGCAAAGCCTCCGAATACCTGGAAGCCAAGCTCAACGATGACGGGCGCATTGTCCTCCAGCAGAAGGAAGGCAAGGATAACAAGTTCTATATTGACAGCGCCAGCGACAGCATTATAGACAACCTGCTGGGCGGCAAGGGCCAAATCGGCGAGGATACATCCGGCAGGGTGAAGGTTTTCGGCGCCAGCAAGCCACAGGACTGGGCAGAAGACGTCAGCATGGTGGATCACCTGAAAGAGCGCTCCATCAGCTTCACCCTCAACGGCTCCACCAAAAGCGTCAGCTTCGGTTTCCTGGAGGATGACGAGGCTAAGGCCCGCTTTAAAGAACTGGATGAAGACACAAGCCTGACAGAAGGCGAGAAAAGCAAAAAGAAGACGGAATACATAGCCGACAGGCTGCAAAAGGAAGTAGACAAAGCTTTCGGCAAAGACAAAATCAGCATTGGCGTGGACGAGGTGCTGGGTGACGGCGGCCAGGTTTCCGGCGGCAAGCTGAACATCCAGGCTGTCAAAAAGCTGGACGGCAGCGGCAATGACATGAATAACTTTACCCTCACCGTCAATTCCTCTGCGGGCCGGGCTTTGGGCCTTGGCAAAAACGGCATTGGCAACACCCTGAACACAAGCTGGACCCTGGGGGACCTGTTTGGCGAAGAGAACGAAATGTTCAAGCAGACGGACGAGGACGGGAATGTAAACTATAACGGCGAACAGGAGCTTATCATCAACGGCAAGTCCCTGGGCAAGTTTAACAAGGATACCACCATCGAGCACATCCTCACCAGCATCAACAGCAATGCGGACGCAGGCGTAACGGTGAACTTCTCCAAGTCCACCAACGAGTTTGTGTTCACCACCCGGGAGATGGGCGCGAACCAGAAAATTGAGATGGGCGACGGCTTGGCCCAGAAGCTGTTTAGCCCCGAACCTGAGAAGCTTTATACAGGCGATATGAATCTATGGGAGGCTTGGGGCATCTCGTATACTAATGACGACAGCCTTAATTTCAGCTTCGATACTCACCACATTCTGATGCCGAACTGTGGACTTAGTGCAGATACCACGTTGCAAGATATTGTGGATTTATATAATAATTCCAATGAAGGTGCTAACGGGAAGACCGCTTCTATAAATCCGTACTCAGGCGAAATTGAGATTGTGGACCGAGATGGAAACAAGCTGGATTTTGAATTGCTGACTTACATGAAAGGTTATGCTTATGAGGAGGACAAAGAGGATGATTTCCCTCCTATAAAAATTGAAACCACAAAAAAGCCCCTTGCTGTTTACACCCCTGGGCAGGACGCAGTCTTTACCGCCAACATCAACGGCACCGAAAAGACCATGACCCGCTCCTCCAATGTCATCGACCTGGACGGACTCAGCGTCACCCTGAAGGGCACCTTTGAGCAGGAAGCTGGCGAAAACGAGCCTATCACCTTCACCAGCACCACGGATTCCGACACCATCGTGGACGCCATCAAGTCCTTTGTCAACGATTATAACGAGATGGCAAAGGAAATCCACAGCGCTTACTCCACCCTGCCTTATAAGAAGTCCAGCGGCGGCTTTGCCAATTACGAGCCTTTGGTAGGCGATGAAGCCGATGAATACAGCGAGAGCGAACTGAAAAAATACGAGGAAAAGGCCAAGCAGGGCATCCTCTTTGGAGATTCGGATCTCAGAAGCCTGTATCAGAGCCTTACCGGCTACATCCAGGGCAGCGGCGTAGACGGGGCCATCCTGCGCTCCATCGGCATTGAAACCGCTTATGAGGACGGCATGACCACCATCAGCCTCAACGAGACAAAGCTGCGGGAGGCTCTGGAAGCCAACCCCGACAGGGTGCGGGACGCTTTCACCAAAACTACGGAAAACGGCGCCTCTACCAACGGCCTGATGCAGAACCTGAAAACCACCATAGACAGGTATGCCAGCACCTCCATCGCCACTCCCGGCTCCCTGGTGCAGAAAGCGGGCACGCCCCTTTCCTCCTATTCTTTGCAGAATAACTTCCTGCAAACCCAGATCGACAACCTGGACACCCAGATTGAAAAGTGGCAGGATAAGATGAGCGACCGTATCGACTACTACACCAACCAGTTCACCCGGCTGGAGCAGCTTATTAACCAGATGAATTCCCAAAGCTCCGCGCTGGCGGGGCTGATGGGCGGCTGATACGGGGAGTGTCCAAAGCGAGTCTTTTAAAGAATGAAGAAACATAAAAGTTTCGTCCACCTTTTCAAAGTGTGGGCAAACGCAAATGCTTTGCATTAGCGTTGCTCCGGGGTATTTAGGGGCAAAGCCCCTAAACCGCCGGAGGCATAAACGTGCTGTCTGGACACTCCCGCTGATGCGGCCCGGCTGGACAGGGAAGATAAAATCCTTTTAAAACGGCGCGGCAGCGTGAAGAATACGGAAGAAAGGAAAGATACTGGGCATAAAGCGCCGCTTTTTCAGGGCCTTTTGTGCGAATCCTGTATCGCGTGGCGATTATATGGAACACAACGGTTTCCAGCAGTATAAGGAACAGTCGGTCAACACCATGACCCAAGGCGAGCTGCTCCTGCTGCTGTATGACGAGCTGGTAAAGCATCTGGTGCGTTGCGAGCTGGCCCTGAAGCAGGAGAATTTCGAGCTGCTGGAGGCTTCGGCAGATAAGGGCATGGACATCATCCAGTATCTGGACGACACCCTTGACAGGCAGTACCCCATCGCAGGGGATCTCCACCGGCTCTATGATTACTTCAGCTATCAGTTGGGCCGGGTGAAAATCGGGCGGAACAAGGATGTGCTGGAGGAGATAAAGCCCATGATACTGGAGCTGCGGGAAAGCTTCCGCACAGCGGATAAGAACTGCGCCGAGCAGGCGCAGCCCCAGCCCCAGCAGCAGGAAAGTTAACAGGAAAGGGAGGGCAGGGCCTCTGCGGCCCTGGCATCCGGTATGGACGAAGCAACCCTGAAGCAATTGCTTTTGCAAGCCAGAAAGCAGTATATCAAGCTGCTGGAATTTTTCGACCTGACCCAGCAGTTGGGCCAGGCAGTAGACAGGAAGGACGAAGTGTCTGTGCAGATGCTCCTGCATATGCGGGAGGATCCGGTAAAGGACTTGAAAGAGCTGGAAGCCCAAATCCACAGCGGGGTTTTGAAGCTGCCGGAGGAGGACGCCATCCGCGCCCACCAGCTTTTAACCGGCAGCCCCCCCGAAAAAGAGGGGGAGGAAGCCCTGTGCGGCCAGATAGCCCAGAACCGCAGGCTGCTGGAACGCGCCCAGGAACTGGACAGGCGCATCAGCCTGCGCATAGACGGCAGGCATTCTTTCTACAGCAAGTTCAGGACAAGCAAGTAAATAAGCAGGCAAAATGCCGTCAGGAAAAAATCCAGACGGCATACTTTGCTGAAAACAGATAGAAACCATGAAAGGCGGTTTTTCCAGGGCGCTGCTTCCCCTTAAAGCTGGGGCGGCGGGGCGGAAATCTGCCAGAGCCACAGGCCCCGGCCGTCGCTTGCGGAGATTTCGTCCAGCAGAAGCTGGGGATCCCAGGAAGCAAGGCTGTTCTCCCTGCTGTTGGGATCCGCCACCAGGATCTCCCCGGAGAGGGTGGCCCCCCGCAGGATGATGAAGTGCCCGCTCTGGGTAAAGTGCCCAGGCCCCATCAGGGCCACCATCATGTCCCCCTGCAGCAGGGTGTTGATAATCATGGAAGGGGTGCATTCCGTCAGGCGGGTGCAGCCCAGGCCGAAAGCCAGGGAGGCGTCGGGGATAAGGGAGTGGCGGGAGCCGCTCTGGGGCGCCCAGTAGCCGTTGTCCGCGGCCCAGGCCGCCATCTGCCCTGGATCCATGGAGGTGGAAGTCATGGAGGAAATGACCATGGACATGGCCACCGGGCCGCAGCCATAAGGCCCGATTGGATCTTTTCCAAAAGGCATACTTGACCAAGGGGCCTCTTGTTGATTATAATACACACAGGGGATTATGCCGCCGGTGAGGATCTCCCGCTCATCCTTCTTGTCAAACTGGGTAATAACGGGATCCGCGGGAACGGGCTTTTCCAGGTGGGGCACCAAGGGTTCTTCCACCACCTGGGGCAAGGCAAACTCCAGAGGGAAGGGCGCGGCGCTTGCCTCGGCGCACTGGCGCAGCAGGGCTTTTGTCCGCAGGCTTACAGCAAGCTGGTGGAAATATGCCCCGGTCGATTCAGCCGCCTGCACCACCGGGCGCACAATGGGCTGGGTGATGCGGTCAAACTGGGCGGGAGCGAAATGCCAGCAGAACAGCAGCTCCATGCCGGCCACGCACAAAGCGGCCAGCAGGAACCAGGGCCATATGCGCTTTTTCTTCTGATTCGGCCTCATGCGGTTCCCTCCAGTGCAGCAGCAGTTTCTTCCGTATTATGAGGTAAAGTATAACACATGGCCGCTGTTTTTGTAAAGCGGCCTGCCCGGCAGGGGCATGTCCATCCCGCGGATATTGCGGCGGCAGGCTGTATGCGCAGCCCCGCCAGGTTTGGGCTGGAAGCCCAGCGGCGCAGCGCGGATGCGCAATGGGACATTCCTCTCCGGACAGGGAAGGGGGCGAAGGAGCAGACAGATTATGCCAACCATCCGTTTGGAGCACGCTTCAAAAATATTCAAGGGCCACCGCCACAAGTTTGAAACCCTGCGGGACGTCAACCTGACTGTGGAGCAGGGAGAGTTCGTGTTTATCGTGGGCAGCCGCGGGGCGGGCAGCACCACCCTGCTGGACATGATAGCAGGGGATCTGCCGCCGGATGACGGGGTGGTGTACCTGGATCATTTTAATTTGGATAAGCTGAACCGCAGGCAGCAGAAAAAGCTGCCCTATATCTTCGGCAGGGTGCCCCAGGAATCCGCCCTGGTGCGTTCCGCCACAGTCTATGACAACATGTGCTCCATGAAAAAGATGGAGCGCCTGCGCACCCGCCTGGTTGACGAGCCTCGGATGAAAAAGGCCCTGGGGCTGGTGGGCATGGCGGGATGCGAATACCGCTACCCCTTGGAAATGTCCATCTCCCAATGCAAACGGGTGGAGCTTGCCAAGGCCATCTTCAACAGCCCCCCCATTCTGCTGCTGGATAAAATTACAGACAAAATGGACGACGACAGCATTTGGGACATCTTCATGCTCTTAAACGAGCTGAACAGGCGGGGCACCACGGTTATCATGTCCACCCACGCTAAACAGTTTGTAAACTTCATGCGCAGGCGGGTAGTAACCCTGGTGGACGGCCGGGTGGTAGGGGACGTGCAGAAGGGCCGGTTTGGGGATATTGTATAAGCGGGATGGGAAAATACGGGGATGCGGCACAGCCGGGGTTTCCATAAACAAGGCGCGCCTTCCAAAGCAGCCCCGATTTTATATAAAATCAAAGCACACGCAAGAACACAAATTTGAAGGAGGAACTTTATCATGCTCAAGAACATGAAGGTCAAAGCGAGCCTGATACTGGGGTGGGGAGTCACGCTGCTGGTATCTGTGGTGATTATCGTCGCCACATTGATCATTATGAACCAGCAGACCGGGACGTATCAGGAAATCATTGACAGCAACATCCGGGCCAGCAGCCTCATTTACCAGGCCCGTATGAACACAAACATCGGCGCCCGCCACCTGCGGGACATCGCGCTCTCCCCGGAGGGCAGCGACAACGCTTCCAAGGAAACCCGCATTAACGAAGCTTTGACAACGCTGTCTGAGGAGCTTAAGGAACTCAAGGAGATCTATCCCCTGGAAGACACCACCAAGCTGGATGAGTACCTGAACAGCGTGGCAAGCTGGGGCGAGTCTGTACCCGGCATCATGGAAACCTTGGAGACCGATAAGGAAGAGGGCGTCCGCATGATCCTGGAGGAGTGCTCCCCCCTGATCAACGCCACAGCGGAAACCTCCCAGTCTGTTACCACAGCCTTGAACGACGCGGAGTCTTCAATCCTTGCCCGCCAGGAAATGGTAGTCATGTGGTCTATCATTATCATCATCGCTGTGCTGGTCATTTCCGCCGTCTTCGTGTTCATGATGGAAATCAGCATTATCCGCGGCATCACCAAGCCTGTTGAGGAAGTCCGCACCGCGCTGGTAGGCTTCAGCGAAGGCAAGCTGGATATCCCTGTAAACTACGAAAGCGAAAACGAGCTGGGCGATATGTGCAAGGCCCTGCGCACCAGCCAGCATGTACTTACCTCTGTTATCGGTGACGAAAGCCGCCTGCTGGAGGAAATGGCTGAAGGCAACTTTGATGTGCGCACCCAGGCGGAAGACATGTACGTGGGCGCCCTGTCCTCTGTGCTCACTTCAGTGCGCGGCATTAACAAGAGCCTGAGCAACACCCTGCAGCAGATCCAGTCCTCCTCCGATCAGGTTTCTTCCGGCGCCGAGCAGGTCAGCAACAGCGCCCAGGCCCTGGCCCAGGGCGCAACCCAGCAGGCCAGCGCTGTGGAGGAGCTGTCCGCCACTGTTACCGAAATTGCCCAGGGCGCTGAGGAGAGCGTGGGCCTGGCCAGGGATTCCAGATCCATGTCCAACGACGCCAACTCCCAGATCACCGTGTGCAACGATCACATGCGCGGCATGGTAACCGCCATGGAGGAGATTAAGACCGCAGCCGAAGAGGTGCGGGAGATTATCGACACCATCTCCAACATCGCTTTCCAGACCAACATCCTGGCCCTGAACGCCGCTGTAGAGGCTGCCCGGGCAGGTTCCGCCGGCAAGGGCTTTGCGGTTGTGGCTGACGAGGTCCGGCAGCTTGCTTCCAAGTCCGACGAGGCTTCCAAGGCCACCAAGGCCCGCATCGAAAACGCCATCACCGCCGTCCAGAAGGGCAGCACCTACGTGGCAGACGTGTCCGAAGCCCTGGAAAAGACTGTGGAGCTGGTAAACTCCGCTGTTTCCAAGATGGGCGACGTAGCAGATGCCAGCCAGCAGCAGGCTGAGTCCATTGAGCAGATCCGCGAAGGCATCGACCAGATCTCCGCTGTTGTGCAGAACAACTCCGCCACCAGCGAGCAGAGCGCCGCTGCCAGCGAGGAGCTGTCCAGCCAGGCCCAGCTCATGAAGCAGTTAATGGCGAAATTCACCCTGCGCAGCTATGCTGGCAGTGAAAGCGTGTCCGCCCCTGCTCCCGCTCCCCGGGAAATCAGCAGCGCCGACAGCAGCTCCTACAGCTCCAGCAGCTATTATGACGACAAGTATTAAGCCCTAAAAAGGAACATACTATAGCGTGAACGCAAGCAAAGCCGGACGGCCTTCTGGGGCTTGCCCGGCTTTGCCAAACAAAAGGGCCGAAAAGGCCGGAGAAGTTACCGAGGAAGGTGAAAGCCATGCAGGGGAAGCAGGACGCGGGACAAATTTTTGCACTGGACATTGGCACCCGCAGCATTATCGGCATTGTGGGCCAGGAGGAAAAAGGCCGCTTCCATGTGGCTGCCATTGAAAAAGAGGAACATGGGCGGCGGGCCATGCTGGACGGGCAGATTGTAGAAATACAGCAGGTGGCAGAGGTGGCGAAGGCTGTGGTCAGGCGCTTGGAAGCCAAAACCCAAACCCAGCTTAAACGGGTGTGCGTGGCGGCAGCGGGCCGGGCCTTGCGCTCCCAGGGGGCGGGGTTCTGCCTGGAGTTCCCAGAGCTGCGGATAGCCGACGCGGATCTGCTGGGCCAGTTGGAAGCTGGGGCGGTTTCCGCGGCGGAAAGCGAGCTGGCTGCCCGGAACGAGACAGGGGACAGGTATTATATGGTGGGATACACCGCCCGCCAGTACACCCTGGACGGCTACCCCCTGGGAAACCTTTTAGGCCACCGGGGCCGGAAGTTTGAGGTAGAGGTAGTGGCAACCTTCCTGCCCTGCGGGGTGGTGGAAAGCCTGTATGCCGTGGTGTCCCGGCTGGGGTTGGAAGTGTCCTCCCTGACACTGGAGCCGATCGCCTCCCTGAACGCGGCAATCCCGGAGGACATCCGCCTTTTGAACCTGGTGCTGGCGGACATCGGCGCGGGCACCTCCGATCTGGCAGTGTGCCGAGAGGGCAGCGTGGTGGGCTATACCATGGCCACCGTAGCGGGGGACGAGGTAACAGAAGCGCTGATGAAAGGCCTTCTGGTAGACTTCAAAACCGCCGAGCGCCTGAAGCTTGCCATAGGTGCCAAAGAGCCTCAGCCCTATTCCGACATCCTGGGCATGAAGCACGAGGCGGATCCCCAGGATCTCCGGGAGCTTGCCCGCCCCGCCGCCCAGCGCCTTGCCAAAGAGATCGCCCAGAAGGCTCTGGAAATCAACGGGGGGACCCCCTCGGCGGTGTTCCTGGCAGGGGGCGGCAGCAAGCTGCAGGGCCTGCCCCAGATGGTGGCGGAGGAACTGGAGATGAGCGAGGGCCGGGTGGCCCTGGCAGGCAGGCACTTTGAGGCCAGCGCCTATTCCGAGGAGTACGATCTGGAAGACCCGGAATTTGCCACGCCCCTGGGCATCGCGGTATCCGCCGCCCTGGGCATGATAAACGACAGCTATATGATCACCCTGAACGGCGGCCCGGCAAAGCTTTTCCGCAGCGGGATGCTCACCCTGCGGGACGTGCTCCTTATGAACGGCTACCATTACGCCGACATGATGGGCCGCACCGGGGCCAACCTCACCCTAACGCTGAACGGTGAGCGCAGGTTCTTCCGGGGAGGCCCCGGCGCGCCTGCCCGGATGATCCGCAACGGGGAAGAGGCCACGCTCTCCGATGTGGTGCAGGCCGGGGATCGCATTGAGTTCACCCCGGCTGTGGCAGGGGCTGCTGCGGCCTGTACTTTAGGGGAGCTTCTGGGCGGAGGCGTTGCCGGAGCCATGGTCAATGGCAAAGGGGAAGGCCCAGGCTATGCCCTGCGCCAGGGGGACGTGGTGGAAGCCCTTGTGCAGGATGTCCCGCAGGCTCCGCCAGAACCTCCCGCCCCAGCGCCTAAGCCAGTTTTGCCGGCAGAAACCCCGGTGCCCCCGGCCCGTAAGCCAGTTCTGTCAGCGGAGAACTTAGCAGCCCCAGTCCGCAAGCCAGTTTTGCCAGCGGAGGACTTGGCCCCCCCGGCCCGCAAGCCAGTTCTGCCAGCGGAGGACTTGGCCCCCCCGGCCCGCAAGCCAGTTCTGTCAGCGGAGAACCTGGCAGCCCCGGCTCCAGCGGCTCTGCCCAAAGAGGAGGAATTGCCTGCCCTGCCGAAAAAGCGGGAGCGCCCCCTGCCTCCGGCGGAACCGCCCAAGCGGGAAGAGCTGGCGGGGCAGATGGAGTTCGGGGGCGGCAGCCCTGGGGCGCTGCAAATCCAGATGAACGGCGGAATGCTCCGCCTGCCTCCCAAGCCCCAGGGCGGGGAGTATTACCTCATGGACGTGCTGCAATATGCTGGGCTGGATTTTGACAATCTGGAAAAGCCAGTGGAGCTGCTGGTAAATGGGGAGGCCGGGCAGTTCACCCAGGTGCTCAAGCCCCTGGATGACGTAGTCATACAGTATCAGGAGGGCTAAAAAGCCCAGACAGAAAGGGGGGATCGGATTTGAGACGAATTTGCACACTGCTGGCAGGGTGCCTGCTGCTGCTTACCCTGGCGGCCTGCGGCGGCGGGGAAGGGACTTCCTCCCTGGGCACGCTGGCGGAAAGCGCTTTAAGCCAGTTGGAGTCTGCCCAAAGCGAGCTGGAAGTGATGACAGTGGAGGAAACCGTAGAGAGCTTCAAGCACCTTTCGCCCCAGGTTTTAGGGCTGAAAGGGGACAGCCTGTCCACGTATGAAATCTACCACGAGCAGGCCAGCGTCCCGGTGGATGGGATTCCCTGCCTGGAAATCAGCGTGTACGGGGAAAGCGAGTCAGCCCACACCAACGTGGTGCTGGGAACATACCTGTATGCCAGGGACGGCACAGCGCTGTACGAGCTGGATGTGGAGACAGACACCCTCACCCGGCTGGAGCTTTAGAAGCCATACCAATCGGTACAGCTTCTCAAAACTGCACAAAAAAGCCGCGGTTTCCCGCGGCATTTTTTGCGTACGAACAGCCTGAAAGTCCTTGTAATATGCTCCAAAGATCCAAAGGGTGAATATGAAATTTTTAGATATTTTACAGAGAGATTCAAAACCGCAACCAGGCAAAATGCCGGCCCCATCCCGGTTTTGTCAGGAAATAGCAGGGGTTGGGGCCTGCTTTTAACGAAAATGGAGGGCGGGGCAGCAGTAAATATTGGCTCTTGCAATTGGAAAAGCTTCATGCTATAATTTATGTTGTCAAAAAAGGCAGGCGAAACCGCCAAAGAATTATATGAATTTTGTTAGTTTATAATAAAAAACACATAAACAGCAAGGAGGGCCTGTTGTGATCAGTCTGACTAATAACAGTATGCGCATGATGGAGCGTTCCATGGATTTCCTGTGGACAAAACAGGCGGCCATTCTGGATAATATATCCAATGCGGAAACACCTAATTATAAAGTGAAAACCGTTACCTTTGAAGAGTCCTTCCAGCAGGCCATAGAGGCCGCCGACCGGGATCGCCAGGGCAGCGGCGTCCAGCCTGCCATGCGCAAGGCTATTGAAAGCGTAAGCTGGGACGTTATGGAGCCGGAAGAAGTGGTGCGCATGGATGACAATGGCGTGAACGTCACCGAGCAGAGCATGGAGGCTGTGCGCAACGCCTACCAGCTCCAGTATGTATACCAGAGCATTTCCAGCGACATAAACGCACTGCGCACCGCTATTAACGGCTAACGGGAGGGTACATAGCATATGGCTTTTTTAGGTTCCATGAATATAGTAGGCTCCGGCCTTACGGCCCAGCAGCTCCGCTTAGATGTAATTTCCGAAAATATTACAAATCTGAACACCACCCGCACTGAAGAGGGCGACGGGCCGTACCGGCGGAAAATTGTGGTGTTTGAGGCGGAAAGCGGGCGCAACGATTTCCGCATGGCAATGGCAAGCGCCATGGGCGCTTCAAACCGAGGTTCCGAGCGGGCCGGGGGCGTGAAAGTGGTGGAAATCGCGGAAGATCCTTCCCCCTTCGCCATTTCTTATGATCCCACCCATCCCGACGCGGACGAGGAAGGGTATCTGGAAATGCCCAACATCACCCTTGTCAAGGAGATCACCGACGCCATGGCCGCCACCCAGGCGTATTCGGCAAACGTAACGGCGTTTAACACCCTGAAGGCCGTAGTGGCCCGGGGCATGGATATCGGGCGGTAATAAAGCCGCCGGCTTTTTTGCGCGTTTTTACACATAGGAAAGAGGGTAAAAAAACCATGAACCATATTTCGCAAATCTCCCCGCTGTGGAGCACCATGCCCCTGACCAAGGTGGAGGAAAAAGAGAACGTCACCCCTGGGGCTGCCTTTGCCGATATTTTCGGTTCGGCTGTGGAGGCAGTGCGCCAGTCAGACGAGGAAAAGAGCCACGCCCAGTACCTGCTGGCAACAGGCCAGCTGGATAACCCCGCGGAATTGCAGATAGCCGCCAGCAAGTATGAGATGTCCGTAAGCCTGATGGTGCAGTTGCGCAACAAGGGCTTGGAAGCTTATAACGAGCTGATGCGCATCAGCCTGTAATGATTCCTCTTGCTTGGGGAAAAGCGGTTGGGACTGAGTGGAGGTAGTGCCCGTGGGAGAGAAAGCAAAAGATGTCGTGTCTAAAACAAAAGGCTTCCTGGGGAAGCTGGGGAAAAAGCTGTGGATTATCATTGCCGCTGCAGTGGCGGTGGTGGCGGGTATCATTATATTCGTCTCTGTCCAAGGCTCAAAAAACCCCTATGAGGTGCTGTTTACAGGGCTTGTCAGCGAAGACATGCAGTCGGTAACAACGTACCTTGCCAGCGCCGGCGTAACCGATTACCAGATACAGGGAAGCGACACCGTGCTGGTGCGGAAGGAGCAGGAGCCGCAGCTTAAAGCCCAGCTTCTGATGGAGGGGTATCCCCAGTCCGGCTTTGGGTATGAAACATACCTGAAGAACGTGGGTTCCCTTTCCACAGAGTCGGATAGGCGCACCATGTATATATATGAGCTGCAGGATAGGCTGGGAGCCACCATCCGCTGCCTGGAGGGCGTGCAGGACGCAAGGGTGAACATTTCCGTCGGGGAAGACAGGCGCTATGTGCTGGGCCAGGACGATGTCCTCATGGCCAGCGCCGGCGTCACCGTCACCATGAAGGACGGGGAAGAGCTTGGCAAGAAGGAAGCCAACGCCATCCGTTCCCTGGTAAGCCGCAGCGTCCAGGGCCTGGAAATGGAAAAAATAACCATTATAGATACCCAGGGCAATACATATGACGGCACCGAGGTAGACAGCGAAAGCACCGATATGGAGCTGCAATACGCCATTGAGGAGCATGTCAACAATAAAATCCGCAAAAGCGTGCTGGCTGTGCTCACCCCCATGTTCGGGGAGGGGAACGTTTCCGTAGGCGTGAACACCACCGTGGAAATGAGCACCAGGTTTGTGGAGAGCACAGAATACGACCTGCCTGACTGGGCCAACGACGGCAGCACCAACGGTGAAGGCATTGTGGGCCAAAAGGTATGGCAGGGAAAAATCGTCCGGGGGGACGATGCCGCCGGCGGCACGGTAGGCACCACCACCAACGCCGACCTGCCCACCTATGTGGAGCGCGCCCCTGTCACAGGCAACGAGGATGAGCTGGAAGCCAGCGGGGAGAAGATATATAAGGTAGACGAAACCCACACCCAGCAGGAAATCCTGGCAGGCACGGTTTCCGATGTGATGGTGTCCGTCACCATTAACAGCGACGTGCCCAATGTAGCCGACGCCGACGCCCTTTTAAACCACGTGGGCCGGGCTTCTGGCATCAGCGCCGACATGCAGGCCGAGAAAATATCCATTATCAGCCATCCCTTCTATGCACCGGAGGACGATCCGGACACCCAGGCCACCGACGGCCCGGTAAGCATTATCAGCGGCATACCGGATTGGGTGCTGTACGCCCTGGCCGCAGGCCTGCTACTGTTCATGATCCTGTTCTTCCTGCTGCTCGTCATGCGCCGCAAGAAGAACCAGGCTGTGCTGGAGGAAGCGCCTGTCATGTCCATTATGCCTGAGGTAATTGCCCCGGCGGCAGAGCCGGAGCAGGAGCCGGAAGGGGCAGACATTATGGAAGTTCATGCGGAACGGAGCATGGAGCTGCGCCGCGGCGTGCGGGAGTTTGCAGAGCAGAATCCTGAGATAGCGGCTCAGATGGTCAAGACCTGGCTGAAGGGAGATGAGGAGAGCAATGCCGGCGAAAGTGAAACGTGAGAAGCGGGAAAAGCGCGAAAAGAAGAAAAAACGCAAAAAAGGCGAGCCTGATATAGAAGAACTGGCGCTGGCGGAAGCCCCTGCGGCTGAAATGGAAGCAGCCGCCCCTCCGCCGCCTGTCATAAACCTGGAAACAGGCAGGCCCATTTCCCCCATTGTGGCAGGCATGAGCGGCGCCCAGAAGGCGGCCGCGGTCATCGTGGCCCTGGGCGTGGATAAGGCTTCCGCAATATACCAGTATATGGATCCAGAGGATATAGAGCTGCTCACCTTAGAGGTGGCAAAGCTGGGCTTCTTGGACTCAGACGCCACAGAGGACGTGCTCACAGAGTTCTACCAGATGTGCATGACCAACAAGGCCGTCACCGAAGGCGGGTTGGAATATGCCCGCACCGTGCTGGAGAAGGCCTTTGGGGAACAGTCGGCTTCCAGCCTGCTGGATAAGGTGACAAAGTCCCTGAAGAACAGGGAGTTCGCCTTCATGAACAAGGCCGGGGAAAAGGATCTGTTCACAGCCCTGCAGCACGAGCGCCCCCAGACCATTGCCCTGGTGCTCTCCTATATAGAGCCAGACAAGGCGGCAGGCGTGGTGGCGCAGCTCGATCCCCGTACCCAGCTCAAGGTGGTGCAGCGCATTGCCCAGATGGACAGCGCCTCCCCCTCTGCCATTAAAATTATCGAAACCGAGATGTCCAACAAGTTTGCCAGCATCTTCAGCGCCAGCCATGTGCAGGTGGGCGGCATAGACTTTGTGGCAGACGTGATGAACCATTTGGACCGTTCCAGCGAGAAAGGCATTTTCGACGGCCTGGTGGAGCGGGACGCGGTTCTCGCGGACGAAATCCGCAAGCGGATGTTCGTGTTCGACGATATCATCACCATGGACGACCGTTCTGTGCAGCGCTTCCTGCGGGACTGCGATCCCCGGGATCTGGTGCTGTCCCTCAAGGCGGCCAATTCCGAGGTGGCAAACAAGCTCTTTACCAATATGTCCTCCCGTATGGCAGAGTCCATCCGGGACGATCTGGAAATCACCACCAATGTGCGCATGAAGGATGTGGACGAGGCACAGCAGCGCATTGTCGGCATCATCCGCACGCTGGAGGAACGCAACGAGATTATTATCCTGAAGGGCGGAAAGGACGATATCATTGCCTAATATCCTGAAGCGCTTTACCAATGTCACCGCCAATAAATATGTATTTCCCAACGCGGCGGATCTCCCTGTCCTCGGCGAGGAGCAGGCTGCGCCCCCGGCGGCAGAAGAGCTGGAGGAGGGGATGCCCCAGGAGGAGGCTATACAGGAAGAGCCAACGCCGGAAGAGCCGGAACCTGCCAGCCAGTCCCCTGTGGATTTTGCCCAGGTGCAGGCGGAAGCCATTTTGGCAGACGCACGCCGGGAAGCGGAGCGCTTTATGGAGCAGGCAAGGGAAGAGTCCGCCCTGGAGCTGGAGGATATGCGCCGGCAGGCGGCCTCCGAAGGCTTCCAGCAGGGAATGCAGGAAGGGCTTCTGGCCGGCCGGCTGGAGGCGCAGCAGCAGCTTGAAAAGGACGCGGCACAGCAGGCGGCAGATGTAAAGGCTTTCCTGCAGGCCGCCCAGGTGGAAAAAGAACTGCTGCTGGAAAAAAGCAAGGAAGATTTAAAGGAGCTGGCCCTGGCCATTGCGGAAAAAGTCATCCGGGTAAGCCTCCGCAGCTCCAGCGATATCCTCATCCGCATGATAGAGGCCGCAACGGCGAAAAAGCGCCGCTGCGAGTGGGTGCAGATCTATATAGCAGACTGCGACGCCAGGACAAACGCCCAAACCATCCCAGAGCTGACAGAGGCCATGCGCCACCTGTCCGACCGGGTGCGGGTTATCCCCATGGCGGACGACGAGTCCGGCACCTGCATCATTGAAATGCCAGACGAGATTATTGACGCCAGCGTTTCCACCCAGCTTGACAACCTGCGCGGGGTGCTGGATAACGGAGAAAGGGACCCAGGGAGATAGCCCATGTTTCAGGATACCATCCGCCGGGTGCAGCAGGCTGAAACCATCGGCCACACCGGCAAAATTGAGAATATCGTGGGCATGTCCATTGAGGCCTCCGGCAGCCGCGCGGCTGTAGGGGACATCTGCCGTATTTACAGCGGCGAGTCCGGAGGGCAGATTCCCGCGGAGGTGGTGGGGTTCAAAAATGACCGCATCCTCCTGATGCCCTACAGCGAGATGACCGGAATCTCCTCCGGGAATTTCGTGCGCAACACCGGGCACCAGCTCCGTATGCGGGTAGGCCCTTTCCTCAAGGGCCGCATTATCAACGCCCTGGGCCAGCCCATAGATGACATGGGTGCCTTTGAGGGCGGCGATTCCTACTGCATCGGCAGTTCCTACATAAACCCCCTTTCCCGTCCTCCCATCCGGGAGCGCATGGAGTTTGGGGTCAAGGCTATCGACGGCCTCCTTACCATCGGCAAGGGCCAGCGCATGGGCATTTTTGCAGGCTCCGGCGTAGGCAAAAGCACGCTCTTAGGCATGATAGCCAAAAACGTAAAAGCAGATATCAACGTTATCGCCCTGGTGGGCGAACGCGGGCGGGAAGTATTGGAATTTGTGCAGAAAGACCTGGGGGAGGAGGGCATGGCCCGCTCTGTACTGGTGGTGGCCACCTCCGACCAGCCCGCCATGCTGCGGATGAAATGCCCCTCGGTTGCCACGGGCATTGCCGAGTATTTCCGGGATCAGGGGTACGACGTGCTCCTGATGATGGATTCCCTCACCCGCTTCGCCATGGCCCAGCGGGAAATCGGTCTGGCAATTGGGGAGCCGCCAGTGGCCAGAGGCTACACCCCTTCCATCTATGCGGAGCTGCCCAAGCTTTTGGAGCGCAGCGGCAACTTCAAGCGAGGCTCCATCACCGCCATCTACACAGTGCTGGTGGAAGGCGACGACACCAACGAGCCTATTGCCGATACCGTGCGCGGCATTCTGGACGGGCATATCGTGCTGTCCCGCCAGCTTGCGGCCCAGAACCACTATCCCGCCATTGACATCGGGGCCAGCATTTCCCGTCTGATGGTGGAAATCGTGGACACAGAGCACCAGCGGCTTGCCTCCCGGCTGCGGGATATTTTAAGCATATATAACCAGAACGCAGACCTTGTCTCTATAGGCGCCTATAAAGCGGGCACCAACCAGAAGCTGGACTTTGCCTTAACCAAGATTGACGAGATAAACGGCTTCCTCATGCAGGGCACCAAAGAGGTTTTCAATTACGAACAGTGCCTGGCGGAGTTACATAAAATATTACAGTAAAGGGGTGATGGGCCATGAAGAAGTTTAAATTCCAGTTGGATACTGTCCTGCGCTATAAAGGGCAGGTGCTGGACACCCGCCTCCAGGAGCATGGGCAGGTGCTGGCACAGGTACACCGGCAGGAGGACGTGCTGGAGGAGGCCCGAGGGAATCTGTGGGATTATCTGGAGGAATACCGGGAAAAGCAGGCCGCCGGCATGACGGTTGTTGACGCCATGAAGTACCAGATGGGCATTGAAGTGCTGGAAAGAGCTGTGCAGCGGGAAGAGGAAAAGCTCCGGCGGCTGCGGCAGTTGGAAGAAGAAAAACGGGCGCGGGTGGTGGAGGCCAAACAGGAAACCTCCACTTTGGAGCGGCTCAAAGAGATAAAGCAAGGGGAGTATAACAGCGCCTTAGCCAAAGAGGAGGAAAAGCTGATAGATGATTTGGTCAGCGCAAGGCGGGCGGCGCAGCATGTGTAAAGACTGTGCAACTTTTTTTGTAAAAACTGATGACAGCCAGAAAAAGATAGTGTATAATAAAGTGTGACTTGTCGGTGTTTCCCGAAAAACACCGGCTTGACGGTTTTTCTGAAACAGGCGTATAAGGCTGGGGAGGCCCAGCGTACACATAGATAGCACGGATACAGAAAGGAGGTGGACAAAATGCAGGTGAATTCTTTCTTCCAGGGAATGCTGAACATCGGCGCTCCCGGCAGCCAGGGAACATCCCAGGGCGCTTCTTCCGAGGAAATCGCCAAGCAGTTTGAAGACATGTTGACAGAGCATGCCCAGCAGAACAAGCAGGAGAAGCCCGCCGTAAAAAAGGACGGGGAAACAGCGGAGAAGCAGCCCCAGCAGCCCCAGGACGGGAAACAGGAAGCTGTCCCGGAGGAGGGCCAGGAGGTAGCCGCAGGCTTGGTAATGTCCCAGCCGGTGGTGCTTTTTGACGTGCTCCCCGCGGAAAACGGCCAGCAGATCCCGGCCGGGGCTGATCCCCTGGCAGGCGTGCAGGAGCAGGCTCCCATACTCCAGGAGCAGGCGCTTCCGGAAGCCGTGCAGGAGCAGGCCGCTGCTCCGCAGCAGCTGGAGGTGGAAATCCCCCAGGAGCAGCCTGTACTGCAAGAGGCTGAACAGCCAGTCGCCCCAGTGGAGCCCCAGCCCGAAACTCCTGAAACAGAGGTGGAGGCAAGGCCCCAGGAGCAGCCAAAGCTTCAGGTGGAAAGCGAAACCACCCCTGTGGCGGATCAGGCTCAGGATGCTGACACAGACGTGCAGGAAATCTGGTATGACGGCGCCCGCCCCGTATTCCAGCGGGAGACGGCAGCCCCTGTAAAGGTAGGGGAGAACTACGAGCCTGTGGCCCCGGAGGAGGCAGACGCCCCCCAGCAGCTTGTGAACAGGCTGGGCCAGATGCTGGAGCAGGGCGACACCCATGTGGAAATCAACCTGGCCCCGGCAAACCTGGGTAAAATGACGATTTCCATCACCCGCACCCAGGAAGGCGCCCTTCATGTGGTGCTGGGCGCGGTAAGCCAGAAGGCCACAGATCTTCTGCAGCAGAACAGCGGGAGCCTTCAAAGCCTGCTGGCAGCAGGGAACCAGGGCGAAGTGCGCATTGAGGTGCAGCAGCAGGATCCCCAGGAGCAGCTCAACCAGTTCCTGAACCCCGACGAACAGAACAGGCAGCAGCAGAACCAGCAGCAGAAGCCCCAGAAGCAGGCGGCCTCCGAAGACTTTATCCAGCAGCTCCGTTTAGGGCTGGTTGATAAAGAGGAGGAGTAAGCAAAACCAACTGAAAGGAGGGACAGCACATGGCAAATGATTACATGGGCGACCTTGCAACCATTATGAAAGTCCCAACCACCAACAAGGTGGCAGACAAGAGCACTAACAAGAAAGCTGGCTCCGACCTGGACATGACCGACTTCCTCACCCTGATGGTAGCGGGCTTTAAGAACCAGGACATGGAGAACCCGGCGTCCACCTCGGACATGATGAACCAGCTTGTGCAGATGTCCGTAGTAACCGCCATCAACAACATCAACTCCCTGATAAGCGAGTCCACTGTTATGACCTATGCCGCTTCCCTGGTAGGGAAGACCGTCACTGTGGCCAAGGCGGCTGCGGGCGGCAAGGGATATGAGGAAATCGAGGGCGTTGTAACAGGCACCGGCACGTTAAACGGCAAGCAGGTAATTTTCCTGGGCGAGGACACCTACTACCTCACCGACATTATGGCAGTAGGCAAGCTCCCCGAACAGAAAGAGGAGATCGACCCGGACGGCGGCGCAACGGATAAACCCGATGGTTCCGGCGGAACAGAAGGCTCTGGCGGGACGGAAGGATCCGGTTCCACAGGCGGCGACAACGGCGTAAAGCCTGATGGCAATATGAATATCCCGTCTGCCATATAAGCCCGGGCTAGTTGCAAGAGGAAGGATGGCCCAACCATGATTGACAGAATCTCAAGGGGGGCGGGGGTTGCCAATGCCCCTGGCACGAAGCAGGCAGCGGCTTCCCAGAAACAGCGCCAAAGCTTTGGGCAGGTGCTGCAGGGAGAGCTGCAAAACCAGGTGAACTTTTCCAAACATGCCATTTCCCGGGCAGAAGAACGGGGAATCGAGCTGACGCCCACCTTGATGGAAAAACTGGCGGGGTCGCTGGAAAAGGCCCAGGAAAAAGGCGCTAAAAACATATTGGCATTTGACGCCACACAGGCCTTCATCATTAACGTCCCTTACGGACGGGTCATCACAACCATGAGCCAGGATGAGATGAAGGAGAATATTTTCACAAACATTGACGGCGCTGTGCTCCTGTAAAAATAAATTATACAGATAGCCGGACCCACCGGGGGCTTTCCGCCCCCACGGGATGCTATGGCAGGCGGCCCGAATGACCGCCTGCCGGCAGCGCCCACATTATAAAGGAGAAATTATCCCTATGACTGGTGCAATGTATTCCGCTGTTGCCGGCCTGCGCGCTCACATGAACGCGTTGAACGTAATCGGCAACAACATTTCCAACGTAAACACAAACGCATATAAGGCCTCGCGCTATACATTCCTGGAGTCCATGTACTCCAACGTCCGCGGCGGTTCTGACGGCACCACCATCGTGGGCGGCAGAAACCCCGCTCAGAACGGCTATGGCGCCTCCATCGGCACCATCGACCTGGACATGAGCACAAAAAACTTCACCCCCACAGGCTTCAACGGCGACTGTATGATCAACGGCAACGGCTTCTTCATTGTGGGCGACAAAAACAATGTGATTTCCAACAGCTCCGACCTGAAAGACATGCTCCTCACCCGCCATGGCGACATTGGCTTTGACAACCAGGGCTATCTGGTAGACGGCAACGGCAAGGTGGTATATGGTTACCTGGCAACCGAGAAAATGGTGCAGAACGATGATGGCGACTGGGTGCCCCAGTACGAGGGCCAGCCCCATCTCACCGCCATGCGCCTGCCTATGACCGTAAAACAAGAGTGCTATGTTTACACGGATGACAATGGCCAGGTGTTCTTCACCAAAGATAAACCCGAGGCAGGAAAACAAATTACAATCCAGGATATTTATGGCAAAGAAACGCAAATTACGCTGAAAACTGACGAAAACGATACTACTAATACCATAGACGCCAATGAATGGCTCCACAAAGAGGTGGGAGATTGCGTTTCCCCTGGTTACCGACAGGTGCCAAAAGATCCCGCCAACCCTAATCCTGCCACAGATCCCTGGGAGTTTGCTGACACGACGAACTCTACCTTCCTTGACGAAAGCCGCGCCCTGGTGGACAACATCAGCATCGATGAAAAGTCCGGCCGCGTAACCGCCACCACCCAGAGCGGCAAGGTGGTTGTCTGCGGATACATCGCCATCGCCAAGGTAGATAACCCCAACGGCGTTTCCCACATCGACGGCCACTACTATCAGGCCCTGGAAGGCGCGGGCCAGGTCCACGCCACCTCTATCGGCCATGCGGTGCAGAATTCCCATGGGGAGTATACAGACGCGAACGGCAAAGTGGTAAAGAAAAGCCTGGGCTGGCGTCCCACTGATCCCAATGACCCCACTAAAGGAGGGCAAGGTGTGCTGGGCGAGTATCTGGGCATCTTGAATTCCGGCGGCACCACCCTGATCACCGGCGGCCTGGAGTCCTCCGGCACAGACCTTGCTTCTGAAATCAGCAACATGATTCTCGTACAGCGCGGCTATCAGGCCAATACCCGTATCGTAACCGTTACAGACACCATGCTGGAAGAACTGGTCAACATGAAGCGATAAAAATAAACAAGGCCACCAAAAGCGGGGAAAATCCCAGAGGTTTCATCCCCGCTTCGGCGTGGCTGTATTGAGAAAGGCGATGAACTGGATGATCACACTGACTAAAACAAACAAGGAACGGTTTTTGGTGAACCACATGCAGATCGAATGTATCGAGATGATCCCCGGCACAAAGGTGGTCATGATGAACCACGACTTTTACCTTGTAGAAGAAAGCGCCCAGGAGATCATTCAGAAGATTGCGGACTATAACGCCAAGGTAATGGACATCCGCCGGGAAGTAACCGTAACAAACGCTAGAAGATAAGCGCAGACGCTGACATACAGCGCCCGGGAATATCGACTGAATGAGGGTGACGTTTTATGAACATAGGATATTTAATCGGCCTGGTTTTGGCTCTGGCCGTTATGCTGGTGGGTATGGCGTTTGACCCGTTCCCTGCCATGAACTTTACACTGTTAGGCAACTTTGTGGACCCATCCAGTATCTTTATCGTTATCGGGTGTACGCTAGGCATCGTGATGGCAAGCTTCCCGCTGAAAACTGTCCTCAGCATTCCCAAGCATTTCGGCATTTTGTTGAAAAATCCGAAAATGACAGCGGATGTGGTTATCAACCGCCTGGTGGATTTGGCGGGCATTGCCCGTAAGGACGGCCTGCTGGCCCTGGAAGAACACGCCAACCAGGAGGAAGACCCCTTCTTTAAACAGGCTATTATGCTCATTGTGGACGCCAACGACCCCGACCGGGTCCGCGCCACCTTGGAGAATGATATAGAATGCATGTCCGCCCGGCACAACGCGGCTGCGGCCCTGTATGACAAAGGCTCTGCGGTGGCCCCGGCTTTCGGCATGGTGGGCACCCTGGTGGGCCTTATCAACATGCTGCAAAACATGGACCCCACCTCAGGCTCCTCCACCATCGGCAAGGACATGGGCGTTGCCCTTATCACCACCCTGTATGGCTGCGTGCTGGCCCATATGATTTTCAGCCCCATCGCCAACAACCTCCGCGTCCGCGACGAGGACGAGGTGCTCATAAAGCTGATTATCGTAGAGGGCATCACCTGCATCCAGGCTGGTGAAAACCCCAAAATGCTCAAAGAAAAGCTCTTAACCTTCGTGGCGCAGAAGCAGCGCGAAAAGATTGGAGCAGGCAGCGGCGAGTAAACTTCCCTGCCTGCGGCCCTGTATAGAAACTAGGTAAAGGAAGTGACTTGCTGCCATGAAAATGAAAAAGAGCGACGGGGGTGGCGGCGGCGCCAACTGGATGGACACCTATGGCGACATGGTTACCCTGTTGTTATGCTTCTTCGTGCTTTTGTATTCCATGTCCACTGTAGACGAAAACAAGTGGAAAGCTCTGGTGCAAAGCTTCAATCCGGACGCCATCGAAACCCCGACCGATCCAAAGGGCAACGACGGGCCTAACGCCGATCCCCTGCTGCCGAACGCTTCCTCCGATACCCTCTCCCCGGAGGAGATAGATGCCCAGGCCGCCCAGAAGGAAGTGGACAGCGCCATGGAGGATCTGTACCAGATGCTCATGCAGTATATCCAGGATTCCGGCAAGAACATTGAGGTAACAAAAGGCGACGGCGTGGTGTATGTAAACTTTGACGACACTGTGTTCTTTGACGGCGAGGAATACGTCATCAAGCCGGCAGGCGAAGAAACCCTCAATGTAGTCTGCGGCGTGCTGGACAATGCCGCCCCATACATCGACGAAGTCCGGGTGCTGGGCCACACCGCCCAGGCCAACGCGGATCGGCCCAATACCCCGTCGGTAGACCGGTTCCTGGCCTCGAACCGTGCTACCAATACTGTCATCTATATCCAGGAGCACACCAGCGTGCTGGATTCAGCCCGCCTGGTCAGCGAGGGATATGGCCAGCACAGGCCCATCGCCCCCAATGACAGCGAAGCCGGCCGTGCCAGGAACCGCCGGGTGGAAATGATCATTTCCGGCAAAAACATGCTGGATAAGCTGGGGGACAGCATCGAACAGTACCATACGCTTGTAAAGGGCGAGGCGCAAGCGCCCGAATCCTCTGCCCCATCTTCTGCCAGCCAGGAGGAATCCAGTACGTCCCATGACGCCGGGCTGAGTAACACAGAAGGGCAGGAGGGGTAGTCCATGGCGGAGGTATTATCACAAGCGCAGATTGACGCGCTTCTAAACTCCATGAACGGCGGGGGCGGCGATTCTTCTCCAAAAAAGGAAGAGGCCCCGGAGAAAAAATACCGCAAGTATGATTTCTCCAGCCCCCGGAAGTTTACAAAAGACAGGCTGAAAATGCTCAGCGGCATTTTTGATAACTATTCCCGCGTTCTCAACACCCGCATAAACGGCCTTGCCCGGGCCACTTGCGAGGTGGAAGTGGAAGGCGTGGAAGAGCAGCGGTATTTCGAGTTCGCCAACGCCCTGACAGACACCATGGTGCTTACCAGCGCCCACCTGAACCTGAAGGGGGAAGTAGAGGAAACCCCTGTGCTAATGTATGTAAGCACCCCCTTCATGGTCAGCATGATGGATCGCATGACTGGCGGGGACGGGGATGTGGTGGATGATCTGCCAGACGATTACGTTTACACGGATCTGGACTTAAAACTCTATGAAAGCCTGGTGAAGGATTTTGTCTCCATCATGGGCCGCAGTTGGGAAAACTACATCCAACTGGATTTTGAGTTCGGCAAGGTGGAGACAAACCCCACCCTGGTGCAGCTTATCGGCATGGACGAAACCGTCGTGCTGGTGGAGCTAAGCGCGAAATTCCCCAACGTGGAGGGCCGTATCAGCATCTGCCTGCCAGGAATGGTGCTGATGAATGTTTTCGCGGCAATCAACGCCGACAACCCCGCCAAGCGGGCGCACGAGGAGGACAACTCCGGGGAAATTATGGACAACCTGCGGGATTCCACCCTGGAGATACACGCCGAGCTTGCCCGCACCAGCCTGCGCTTGGGGGATGTCTACCGCCTCAGCGTGGGGGATGTCATAGACCTGAACCAGAAGCAGGACAGCCCGGTGTTCCTGCGCATAGGCGGGAACCAATGGTTTGACGGCCTGATGGGCGTAAGCGAGAAGAAATTAGCGGTGAAGATCAAAGAGGTATATCATAACGCCGAGAGAAGGGACAGTTTGGAAAATGAGCAATGATGTTTTTAGACCAATAGAATTAGACGCTATCGGCGAGATCATGAATATCAGCTTGGGTTCATCGGCCACAGCCGTATCCAACCTGCTGGACCACAGGGTGGATATCACCACGCCCACTGTGGAAGTGGTGAATGTGGAGGACTTCTCGCTAGGCTCCATTGAACCTGCCGTAGGCGTTGAAATCAAATACGTAGAGGGCCTGGAGGGCAGCAACATCATGCTGCTGCGCCTAAGCGATATCAAGGTCATTGTGGACATCCTCATGGGTACGGATACCCCCTTGGAGGACTTCGTGCTGGATGACCTGACCCTGAGCGCGGCCTGCGAGGTTATGAACCAGATGATGGGCGCGGCGTCTACCGCCTTGTCAGATTTCCTGGGGCGTGTGGTCAATATCTCCACCCCGCAAACCTTTGACGTATATGACCTGGACGCGTTCAAAAAGGAACGCATGCCGATAGAGTCCGGACCCATTGTAGCGGTTCGTTTTGCCTTGAGCATTGAGGGCAAGCTCAAGAGCGAATTTATGAACGTCATCTCCGTAGAGCTGGCAAAGGAGCTGATTGCAGGCTTTGGCCTGGATACAGAGGAAGAAACCCTTCCCGCCCCTGCACCTGCACCCGCTCCCGCCGCGCCGGCCCCGGCTCCCGCCCCGTCCTCTGGCGGCGTGATGAGCCAGGAGGAAATCGAGAAAATGTTGGCGGGAGGCGCGCCTGCCGCCGCGCCGGCCCCGGCTCCCGCCCCGTCCTCTGGCGGTGTCATGAGCCAGGAGGAAATCGAGAAGATGCTGGCGGGGGGCGCGCCTGCCGCCGCGCCGGCCCCGGCTCCCGCCCCGTCCTCTGGCGGCGTGATGAGCCAGGAGGAAATCGAGAAAATGCTGGCAGGAGGCGCGCCTGCTGCCGCCCCGGCCCCGGCTCCCGCAGCCCCGGCCCCTGCGGCCCCCGCGCCTGTTCCTCCCGCGGCCATGCCTCCCGAAGGCATGGCGCCCCCGCCCTATTACCCGCCCTACCCGGGGCAGGAAGGGCAGCAGTGCGGATATCCCGGGTACCCGGGATACTATCCCCCGCCCTACTATGGCTGGCCCGCTCCCCCGGCTCCCCAGCCGGCAGATCCCAAGGTCATTCCCACCCAGCAGCCGAAAATGCCCAGGTTGGAAAATGGCCAGGAGTTAAGCCAGGAGCAGGCAGAAAACCTGGATTTGATTATGAACGTGCCCCTGGAGGTCACGGTGGAAATAGGCCGCACACGGCGGCGGGTACAGGAAATCCTGGCCTTTGCCAAAGGCTCCCTGGTAGTGCTGGATAAGCTGGCAGGGGATCAGGTAGACCTGTTTGTCAACGGCAAGTGTATTGCCCGGGGCGATGTGGTGGTAGTCGATGACAACTTCGGCATCCGGGTGACAGAAATACTCAAAAAACCCGATCTGGAGGATGTGGCTCAGTTAAAATGAGCGCCAGATACGAACCAAACTAAGAAAAGAGGAGAACTACAATGGCAAAGATCTTATTAGTTGACGACGCTGCATTCATGCGCAAGGTTATCAAGGATACCCTGAGCAAAAATGGGTATACTGACCTCCACGAGGCTGTGGACGGGGCCGACGCCGTAGAAAAGTTCACGGAGCTTTCCCCCGACCTGGTAATCATGGACATCACCATGCCCAACATGGACGGCCTGGAGGCCTTGAAGGCTATGAAGGCCAAGAACCCCGCCTGCAACGTGGTTATGTGCTCTGCCATGGGCCAGGAAGCCATGGTTATCGAAGCCATCCAGTCCGGGGCCAAGGACTTTATCGTAAAGCCCTTTAAGCCGGATCGCATTATGAAGACGGTTTCCTCCATCGTCGGGGAGCCGTAAGGAACCATGCCCCAGGGAGTTTTATCGCTCTTAGGCATGCTGCTGACCATAGGGGTGGTGCTGGTGCTGGCCTATTGGTGTACGCGCCTTATCGCCCGCCGGGGCCTGCCGGGCCTGCCCGGATTTCCCCGGTCAGGAGAAAAAGCCCATGAAAACATGGCCCTGTTGTGGCAGCGGAACGTGGGCAAAAATGAACGCCTGGTGCTGGTGCGTGTACACAGCCGCTGCCTGCTTTTAGGCGTGACAGGCGGGAGCATCCAGGTGCTGACAGAGCTTTCCCAGGAGGAAGCAAAACAGTGGCTGGAGGGCCAGCCCCCGGGCGGGGACAGCGCTCCCAGCTTTGCCCAGATACTGAAAGGGAGCTTTCCCTCAAAAAAATGACGAAAGGATGGTGACAGCGTTTGGACAGCGGCCTTGACAACCTGAACAATCTTGTAAACATCAACGGCGACAGCGTGCAGGTGTTGGACATCATCCTTTTAACTACGATTATCACACTTCTGCCCTCCCTGGTGATCATGTGTACATCCTTCACCAGATATGTGATTTCCCTGTCGTTCCTGCGAAACGCCATGGGCACCCAGCAGACGCCGCCCAATATGGTGCTGGTGGGCCTTGCCCTGTTCTTAACCCTGTTTACCATGGGCCCGGTGCTTTCCCAGGTGCAGGCAGAGGCTTACGAGCCATACATCAACGAGGAAATCACCCAGGAGGAATTTTTCGACCGGGCGAAAGCCCCTCTAAAGGAATTTATGCTGCGGCAGACAGAGCCATCCTCCTTGGACATGTACTGCGGGATGGCGGGTATCAGCAAGCCGGATACAGAGGAGGAGGCAAGGGAATTGCCCCTGCGGATTATCGTGCCCTCCTTTGCCACCTCAGAGCTGAAAAGGGCTTTTGAAATTGGCTTTTACCTCTATATCCCCTTCCTGCTCATCGACATCATCGTGGCTTCCACCCTTATGTCCATGGGCATGGTCATGCTGCCGCCTTCCATGATTTCCACACCCTTCAAGCTCCTGCTGTTCATCACCCTGAACGGCTGGGAACTGGTGTTTTCATCCCTGGTGCAGACATTCCGCTGAGGCAGATAGAGAAAGGCAGGTGGCAGTATGGGGACCACGCAAGTTGTAGACGTATTCCGGGACGGCATCGGTGTTGTCATCCGGCTGGCAGGGCCAATGCTGCTGCTGAGCATGGCAGTGGGCGTGCTCACCGCCATCATACAGGCCGTCACGCAAATCCATGAACAGACCATCTCCTTCATTTTAAAGCTGGTGGTGGTGGGGCTGTTCCTGGTTATCGGCGGGGACTGGATGCTGGGAAACCTCCAGGAATATGCCAGGGAACTGCTGGAACTGATCCGGGCATAACCTATGGGCAATTTAGACAATCTGTTAAATTGGGACAGCTTAACCCTGTTCATCTATATCACAGCCCGCATGTCGGGCTTTGTGCTGTTTACCCCCTTGTTCAGCCGGTCTAATATCCCCCGGTATTTCAAGGCCGGGTTTATTATGCTTTTAAGCGTGTCGGTAAGCTATGCCTATACAGGCGTTGTGACAACCCCCGGCACCCTGCTGGAGCTGATGGTAAAAATTCTGCTGGAGCTGGGCCTGGGCTTCATGGTAGGCATGATCATGCAGATGTTTTTCTTTATCCCAGCCCTGGCCGGTACGGTTATGGACGAACAGATGGGCCTTGCCATGGCCGCCACCTATGACCCCGGCTTTCAGGGGAACATGACCCCCTCGGCAAACCTGCTGAATATTTATGCCATGCTCCTGTTCATTGCCGCTAATGGGCATTACACCCTTTTGCGGCTGATGATCTCCTCCGGAAACCTGGTGCCCTTTGGGGCGGCAGCTTTTGGGGAGGCCACAGCGGAGCGGGTGGTGGAAATTTTTGCAGACTGCGCCCTGATGGGGGTGAAGCTTTGTATGCCCATCCTGGCGGCGGAGTTTATGGGCCAGATAGGCATGGGGGTTCTGATGAAGGTCATCCCCCAGATAAACGTGTTTGCGATTAACATTGAGTTAAAAGTGCTGGTAGGCACCGTCATCCTGTTCTTCCTGCTTTCCACCTTCAGCGAATACATCCTGGCAATGGAAACCACCATGCTTTCAGAGCTGGAGAAGGCTGTGTCCCAAATCGCCGGCGGGTAGCCCCAGCCCCTCCAAAACCGGGAGGGATCCATAAAAAACCATTTCCCAAAACGAAAGGTTTTTGAGGGGGGCGCGGGGGCAGGCAAGCACGCCGCAAAAGCGGGGAAGCGCAAAGGGGGGACACTGTGGGAGACAAAACCGAAAAGGCCACGCCGAAACGAAGGCGTGACGAACGGAAAAAAGGCAACGTGCTGCTGGTGCAGGACGTGATAGCAGTGGCAACCCTCATAGGCAGCGTCATGATGATCCGGGTGCTGTTCCCCACCTATGTGGAGAAGCTGCAAGGCATGTTCCGCTATACTTATTCCTATCTGGGCCTGATGGCGGAAGGCGTAGCCATAGAAGAATTCCTGGGAGAGATTGTGGTGCAGGGCGCCATCATTTTCGTGCAGACCGCCGGGCTGATGCTGGCAATCACCGTATTGATGGCGGTGTCAGCCACCTTTGCCCAAACCCGCCTGCTGGTCACCGGGGAGCTTTTAAAACCCAAGTTCAACCGCATAAGCCCGGCCCAGGGCATCAAGCGGATTTTCTCCCTGCGCAGCATCGTGGAGGCCCTGAAGGGCCTTTTGAAAATCAGCATCCTGCTGTACTTGATTTACACCAGCGTGGAAGAACTGGTGCGCGTTTCCGGCAATTTCCTCTACACTGCCCTGCCGGAAGCCTGCGGCTACTTGCTGGAAGCCATTTTCTTTATGCTTTTGAAGGTAATTTTGGCCTTCGCCGCTCTGGCAGGCTTTGATTTCCTCTACCAGTGGTGGGATCACGAGCGGAAAATGAAAATGTCCAAACAGGAAATAAAAGAAGAATATAAACAGACCGAAGGCGACCCCCAGGTAAAGGGGAAGATTAAGGAGATCCAGCGGAAGATGGCCCAGGCCCGTATGATGCAGCAGGTGCCCCAGGCCGATGTCATTATCCGCAACCCCACCCATTACGCCATTGCCCTGGCCTATAAGCCGGGGCAGGACGCTGCTCCCAAGGTGCTGGCTAAGGGCCAGGATGAGCTGGCCATGCGCATTGTGCAGAAAGCCGAGGAGTGCGAAATCCCCACCATCGAAAACGTCCCCCTGGCCCACGCGCTTTATGACACCGCGGAGCTTTACCAGGAGATCCCGCCGGCGCTGTACGGGCCGGTGGCGGAAGTGCTGGTGTATGTGTTTAAACTGGCAAACAAGCTGCCCGGATAAAAGGCCTTTTACCTTTGTGCATTTCTGCCAAATCTCTGGCAGCACAAAAGGTGACAAAATGGTTTCAGAAATGACAAAATGTTTACAAAACCACCGCTTTTTCCCAAAAACCAGCAGTTTTTTGCAGAAAAACAGCAGGTTTTTCACCGCCTCGCAAAGGCAGGTTTTATAGGGAACAGGCTTGCAGGCGCGTTTTTTATGCATTTTGACGGCATGGCAGATATTTCTTCCCGCAATGCCGCAGGATAGTCTTTATTTATCCGGGAGTTTATGATATAATAGACCGTACCCTTTAAGCAAGTCCAGAAAAAGGAAGGGAGGATGCCCATGAAGCGGATACTGGACAACGCGGTTTCCCTGTTTGTGGTGGTAGTGGTGCTGTTCCTGATTTTGCCCCTGCCCACCTTTATGCTGGATGTCCTTCTGGTCATCAACATAGCCCTTTCCGTGATAATCCTTCTTATCACCATGAATATATCGGAGGCCCTGGAATTTTCCATTTTCCCCTCCCTGCTGCTCATCACCACCCTGTTCCGCCTAGGCATGAACGTTTCCTCCACCCGGCTGATTCTGTCAAACGGGGGCAACGCGGGACAGGTTATTGCTGCGTTTGGGCAGCTTATCACCAGCGGCAACATTGTAATTGGCTTCATCATATTCTTTATTATTGTGCTGGTGCAGTTCATCGTTATCACCAAAGGCGCGGAGCGTGTGGCCGAGGTTGCCGCCCGCTTCACCCTGGACGCCATGCCTGGCAAGCAGATGGCTATTGACGCGGATTTGAACACCGGCGTAATCGACGAGCAGGAAGCCCGTATGCGCCGCTCGAAAATCCAGAAGGAATCCGACTTTTACGGCGCTATGGACGGCGCTACGAAAATCGTCAAGGGCGACGCGGTGATGTCCCTTATCATTACCCTGATAAACCTTATCGGCGGCATCCTGATCGGCGTGGTGCAGGGCGGCCAGGACATTGGGACAGTGGCCTCCATTTACTCCACCGCCACCATTGGCGACGGCCTGGTTTCCCAGCTTCCCGCCCTGATGATTTCTACCGCCACCGGCATGATTGTCACCCGCTCTGTTTCCGACGGCAGCCTGAACAGCGACGTGCTGGGACAGTTCAAGGCCCAGCCCCGGGCGCTGATGACGGCGGCAGCGGCGCTGGTGTTCCTGGCGGTTATCCCCAACACCCCCACTGTCCCCCTGGTGATAGTGGCCAGCGTTATCTTTGCCATGGGCTTCATGATTAGCCGCAGCGGCAGGGCCAAGCAGGTGCAGGAGCAGGAGGCCGAGGAGGCTGCTGCCCTGGAGCAGGTCCCGGAGGCCGCGCCTGCGGAGTCTGACTACTATAAGGATATCAGCAACGTGTACTCCCTGCTTTCTGTGGAGCCGATTGAGCTGGAGGTGGGCTACAGCCTTATCCCCCTGGTGGATGAAAGCAGCGGCGGCAAGCTGATTAACCGGGTGGTTATCTTCCGGCGGCAGTATGCCCAGGAGATGGGCTTTGTGGTGCCCACCGTGCGTATGCATGACAGCTCCATTATCGGCACCAACCAGTATGTGGTGCGCGTGAAGGGAGAGGAAGTGGCAAAGGGCGAAATCCTGGTGGACTACTACCTGGCTTTGGAGCCTGCCAAGCCCCTGGGAGAAATTGACGGCATTGAGACAGTGGAGCCGGCCTACGGCATCCCCTCCCGGTGGATTCTGCCGGAGAACAAGGAGATGGCGGAGATTTACGGCTATACGGTTATCGACCCCCTGTCCGTTATGCTGACCCACCTTTCCGAAACCATCAGGCGCCATGCCCACGAGCTGCTTACCCGTTCGGAGACGATCCAGCTTGTGGAGAACCTGAAGAATACATCCCCGGAGCTGGTGGAGGAGGCCTGCCCGGCAGTGGTTTCCTATGCCATGCTGGAAAAGGTGCTGCGGAACCTCCTGATGGAGGGCGTGCCCATCCGGGACATGGAAACCATCCTGGAAACCATGGTGGACGCCATGAACACCACCCGGGATCCGGATATTATTACGGAGAGCGTGCGCAGCGCTTTGAGCCGCACCATCACCCGGCGTTTCTGCGAGGACGGGCAGCTTAGGGCCATGACCCTGGACGCGGAGGTGGAGCGGAAGATTGTGGCTTCCCTGGTGAAAAACGACCACGGCATCTATTTGGCAATGGAGCCGGAGCTGATACAGACTGTTATCACCCAGCTTGCGGAGCACATCCCCAAGTTTGGCGATTTGAACCAGTCGCCCATCCTGCTTACCAGCCAGGTGATACGCATTTATCTCAGCCGGCTTTTGTCCCAGTATTTCAACAACCTCTACGTGCTTTCCTTCAGTGAAATTGTGGGCACAGTGCAGATCCAGTCTATCGGCAACGTGACCATGCAGCAGGGGGCAAACGTGCGAAGGGCGGTGGGCACATGACGGATTCCGCCCGGAAGCCTTATGAGGAAATGACCACCGAGGAGCTTTTCGCCCTGTACGGGGAAACCCGGGATCAGGATTTGAAATGGGAAATCGCCTTACGGTATACGGGGCTGATACGCAGCATAGCCCTGCAGATACGGGGCGTGTTCTGCAGCTTCACGCAACTGGACGACATCATCAACGAAGGCCTGATTGTGCTGGCCGACGCGGTGGATAAATTTGACCCGGAGAAGGGGCGCTTTGAAATGTATGTGGCAAAGCGCATCCGGGGGATGATTGTAGACCTGGCCCGGCAGCAGGACTGGGTGCCCCGCACAGTGCGGCAGCGCGCCCAGCGCATTGACAAGGCTGTAACGGAAATGTATAACCAGACGGGGAAAATGCCCAGCGACAGCGAAGTGGCGGAAAAGCTGGGCATTACCATAGAGGAATACCGGGAGGCCATGGCAAACGCCTCCTTGCACAACATCCTGTCTTTAGACGAGGTTTTCGAGGGCAATGACAGTTGGGAGGCCGCCGCGGATCCGGAAAGCGGGGGGCACCCCGAGCAGGCGCTGATGGGGGAAGAGCTGGTGAACACCCTGGCAAAAGCTGTCAGCACCCTGAAAACCAACGAACAGCTTGTTCTGTCCCTTTATTATGAGCGGAACCTGAAAATGAAGGATATTGCCACAGTGCTGGAAATCAGCGCGCCCCGGGTGTCCCAGATACACGCCAGGGCTGTGCAGAAGCTGAAGGTGCTGATGGAGGACTATATGCGCAGCGGGTAAGGCTGCGGCAGGGGCGGACTTACCCCCCAAACCAATTTCAGAAATCTTTTTCGGGAGGAAAAGGAAATGTTCAAAGGCTTTTACAACCTGGCGTCCGGGATGATTACCCATGGCAAAAACCTGGATGTCATTTCCAACAACATGGCAAACGTGGCCACTTCCGGCTTTAAGGAGGACTGCTTTACAGGGCAGACCTTTGACGAGGTGATGTGGAGCCGCGTAGGCAACAAGGAGAAAATCTATACGGATATCGGCGGCATCAGCTATGCCACTGTGCCCAGCCAGCTTTATACCGATTACACCCAGGGCGCCTTTGATGAAACAGGCATGCCTTTGGATTTCGGCATAGAGGGGGAGGGCTTTTTCGCCATTCAGACGGGGGACGGCATCGCGTACAGCCGGGCCGGCAACTTCACCCTGGATGACGAGGGGTATCTTACCCTGCCGGGCTTTGGGCGGGTGCTGGACATTAACCGGGAGGAAATCCTGCTGGTGACAGACAAGGTGCGTGCCGACGATTACGGCAGGATTTACACAGAAAACGGCGGCTTCTTAGGGCAGATCGGCGTTTACGAGTTTGCGGACAACGGGGAGCTGACCAAAAACGAGCGGGGCCTGTTTGTGGGCGGGGGGGAACCCCAACTTGGCACTGCCAGGGTGCTTCATGGCATGGTGGAACGCTCCAACGTGGGCATGGTGCAGCAGATGGTGAAAATGATGTCTACCCAGCGGGCCTACCAGAGCGCGGCGCAGCTCACCAAAATGTATGATCAGGTGATGACCCACGCCACCACAGATGTGGGCCGGCTGCAGTAAAACTGCCGGGCAATGAGCGCGGTTCTATAAACACAGGGAAAGAGGGCATAAAACAATGAACCAATCCTTCTATACAGCGGCGGTGGGGGCCTGGCAGCAGCAGGAGCGGCTGAATGTCCATGGCAACAACATTGCCAATGTGAACAACTATGGCTTCAAGGCCAAGAAGCCTTCCTTCGCGGCGCTGATGTATGATTTCATTGCCGGGGCGCAGGCCGACGAGCTGCCCCGGGGCACCGGCACCTATATGGTGGGCGCGGACACAGACTTTGGCAGCACAGGCTTTGCGGACACAGGGCTTGATTTGGATTACGCCATTGAGGGCCACGGCTTTTTCGCTTTGTGGGATCCTGCCAGCGGGGAGTACAGCTACACCCGGGACGGCTCCTTTACCAAGGCCGAATTTTATGTGGAGGGGGCGGTGGATCCGGACACCGGGGAACCCACCCAGGAAGCAAAATGGTATCTGTCAGACGGCGACGGGCGCTTTGTCATGGGGCGTGACGGCAGGCTGATTGAACTGACAGAGGAGAACGAAAAAAGCGAACTGCCCATTGGCATTTTCGACTTTGTGAACACCAACGGGATGCTGCATGTGGGGCGCAACCGTTTTGTGCCTGTAGAGAAAAACGGGCAGCTCCAGATGGGGCAGGGAAAGCTGGTGAAGGGCTATCTGGAGCGCTCCAACACAGATTTGGCCCATGAGATGGTGAAGGTTATCGAGTCCCAGCGCTCTTTCAGCTATGCGCTGAAAATGATCCAGACCTCGGACGAAATCGAAACCACAGTAAACGGCCTGCGCTAAAAAAGAGGAAAAAATCGAGGCTGGCATGGCGCCTGGCGGGCGGAAAAGCCAGACAGGAAAGGCTGGAATGCCTGAACAGAACGGGCAGGACGGCGTTCTCCTGCGGGGCTGGGAATGCGGGCCTCTGAGAGGAGGAACCATATGGAAATTAAGAATTATGACGACTTGGGCAGCATGGAAATGGATACCCTGCGGGAAGTGGGAAGCATTGGCACGGGCAACGCGGCCACAGCCCTTTCCGGGCTTTTGAACCGGCGGGTGCGCATTACCATGCCGGAGGTGCGCATTATGGAGTATAACGAGGCTATCGACTGGATAGGCGGCCCGGAGAATGTGACGGCCGGGGTGCTGGTGCGCATTGGCGGGGACATTGGAGGCATTATGCTTTCCGTGCTGCCCCTGGAGTTTGTAAACATGGTGCTGGAATGTATGCTTGACAACAAGGTGGAGGAGTTCGAGCATCTGGACGAACTGCAGCGCTCTGCCCTGGTAGAGGTGGGGAACATCATGATTTCCACCTTCATCAACGCCCTGTCCGGGCTGTCCGGCGTAACCATGGAACTGACCGTGCCCAGCCTCACCGTGGACATGCAAGGGGCCATTCTGGCAGTGCCCATGGCGGAATATGGCGGGCAGACGGATTACCTGATGACCATTGGCGGCAATTTTACCTGTGATGATTATGAGCTCCCCTGCAGGCTGCTGCTTTCCCCGGAGATTCGGGGCCTCAATTATCTTTTGCGTAAGTTGGGCGTGACAAATGGCTAACGGACAAAAGCTGGTGGTGAAGATAGCCGACATGAAGATGGCGCAGTATGGAGAGGAGCTTATAACATACGCGCTGGGATCCTGTATCGGCATCTGCCTGCAAGACAAGCGGACAAAGCTTTCCGCGCTTATCCATATTATGCTGCCTATCAATATGGAGGCGGGGCGGAAGAATACCATGAAATACGCGGACACAGGCATACGGGAAACCCTGAAGCAGATGGAAGCAAGGGGCGCCCGGCGGGCAAACATTGTGGCAAAGGTTGCCGGGGGCGCGAAAATGTTTGAAACAGCCCAGGGGAGCGCCCTGGGGAATATCGGCAAGCGCAACGCCGACAGCGTACATATGATTTTGCGGGCTGAGAAAATACCCCTGCTGGCAGAAGATTTGGGGGGCACTACAGCCCGGACCATCTCCTTTGACCCGGGTACGGGGAAGGTGACGGTGCGCAGCTATGGCAAGGCGGACTATGTGATTTGACTCAGGAGAAGAAAGGGAGCGAGTGTAATGGCGGCCATCATGAATGATGAAATCCTGCTGGAATCTGGTACCAACGAAATAGAGATTATGGAGTTCACCATTGACGGGGTGCTTTACGGCATCAACGTGGCGAAGGTGACGGAAATCATGATCTCTGCGCCGGTAAAATTCATGCCCCACACCCATATGGCGGTGGAGGGGATCTTCAAGCCCCGGGACGCGGTGATTACGGTGATAAACCTGCCTAAGTACCTGGGCGTGGAGGAATGCGAGCCAAAGGAAAAGGATCTGTTTATTGTAACGGGGTTCAATAAAATGACCCTGGCTTTCCGGGTGCATACGGTGGTGGGCATTAACCGCATTTCCTGGACGGAAATCCAGAAGCCGGATAAGACCATCAGCGGCGGCGACGACGGGGTGGCCACAGGCATTGCCCAGTGCGGCGGGGATTTGGTGACTATCCTGGACTTTGAGAAAATTGTGGCGGAGATTGCCCCGGAAACCTCCATCCAGATAAGCGAAATTGACGAGATGGGCCCCCGGGAGCGGAACCTTCAGCCCATTTACATAGCGGAGGATTCCATCCTCCTTTCCCGCATGATCCGGGACGCCCTGACAAAGGCGGGCTACACCCACCTGAGCATGTTCCCCAACGGCAGGGAGCTGTGGGAGCATTTGCTGGAAAGCAAGCGCCATGGCACCATTGACAACGATGTGTCCCTCATTGTGACAGATATTGAAATGCCCCAGATGGACGGACACAGGCTGACAAAGCTTGTGAAGGATGATCCAGAGTTAAAGCATATCCCGGTGATCATCTTCTCCTCCCTGATAAGCGAGGAAATGCGTATTAAGGGCGAAGAGCTGGGGGCAAACGAGCAGCTTACCAAGCCTGAAATTGGGCGGCTGGTTTCCGTTATGGACGGCCTTCTCCAGGAAAAGGCGGCGCAGGGCGAGACAGCCTGACACTGCCGGGGGAAGCAGGCCGGTTTTTTAGAGAAAACGCCTGATATGAGGAGGCTCTATGAGAGAAAAATATATTGTGCGGCAGCCTATTAAAAATGCGGGCAGCCAGGTGATAGGCTATGAGATACTGTATCATGGCGAGAACCAGGCATATGGCAATGAAGAGGCCACAAATGACTTTGCCGCGGCGGATACGGTATATAACTTTTTGCTGCAAAACGTGGAGCGCTCCCTAAAAGGCCCGGTCCACTTCATGACATTTACCACAAACCTTCTGATGCGCAAGGCCCCCCGGCTTTTTGGGAAGGAGAGCCTTGTCATCCAGATAGATGACAGCGTGATTATCCACCCCTTTGCCATGCGTTTTGTGCAGCAGTTCGCCAGGGATGGGTATAAGATTGCGGTGAACGAGTTCCGCTTTTCTCCCCGGTACATGGCGCTGATGGGGGAGATTGATTACATCAAGCTGAACTTTGAGACAACTGCCGACGCTTCATTGCGCAACATCATTGAGATGGCCCACAGCATGAATAAGCAGTGCATTGCCACCCAGGTGGAGACGGAGGAAATTTATAACAAAGCCGTTTCCATGGGCGTGGACGCTATGCAAGGCTCTTATGTGGCCCAGAAGCTTGCCACCAAGGCCCACACCAGCGGGTATCTCCAGAGCAACTTCTTCCGGCTGATGGTGGCTGTGGTGCAGGAAGAGCCGGATATGGAGGAGATAGAGCAGATTATCGCCACAGACGCCACGCTGACCTATGGCCTGCTGCGGGTGGCGAACACAGCCTATTTCTCCACCAGCCGGGTTACCACTATCCGGCAGGCCATTATGACGCTGGGCATTGGGCAGCTTAAACAGTGGATTTACCTTTTGAGCGCCAGCAACGCGGAAAACGAAATTGACCCGGATTCGGAGGAATTCCTGAAGCTTTCCTTTATGCGGGCCAGCTTCTGCAGCGAGCTGATGCGCTATGCAAAGAATATGCCTATCAGCCGCACAGACGCTTACCTGATGGGCATGTTCTCCACCCTGGATTACCTCATTGCCGCTCCTTTGGAGGAAATCCTTTCTACTGTGCCTGTGGCAGAGGAGATTAAGGACGCTCTGCTGCGCCACGAGGGCCGCTGCGGCGCGCTGTATGACCTGGCCATCAGCTATGAGCGGGCAGACTGGAAAAACATCAATGTGTACGCGGAAAAGCTGGGCATTGCCACAAACCTTCTCACCAGCACCTATTTTAGCTGCACAGAGGAAGTAAACATGATTTGGAAGCAGCTTACGGAGATGGAATCTTACGCCTCGGCAGAGGAGGCGTAAGAGCGCTTGCCGCGGTTATGTCTCTGGCGGTTGGGGCACCGCCCCAAACCCCGCCTAAGAACCCTTTTTAAGGAAAGGGGTTCTTAGGAATCTCCTAAAACCTTCAATCTTCCATTCTTGTATAGTGGGCGCAATTTAAAAGGGAGAAAAGCTCCTTTTGAGTTGTGTTTACTATATCTGTTGCCATTTATAAGAAAGGAACAGCATGTATGTGCATACATGCTGTTCCTTTCTTTATGGCTGTCAGGCCCGCCGCAGGCTGTTAAGCAAGGCAAAGCTTTCTTTAGCATCGGGCAGGAAGTTTGCGCACTGGCCTTCCACGCTTACCCGGCCCTCATAGCCCATGGCCCGCAGAGTGGAAAAGAGGGAGGCATAAGCCTCCTGATCCTGCTGCGGGTCTTGCCTGCTGGGATAGGCCCGGTTCTGGGGCCTTGCCATGTGGACGTGCCACAGCAGTTCCCCTGCCTCTGCAAGGGCGGAAAGGGGTTCGTTTCCAGCGGCCATGTGGTAGGTATCCCCCAGCACGCCTACATGGGGAAGCCGGAGCAGGGAGGCCAGGATAAGGGCTTCCGAGACGAAGTGAAGGATGTTGCACTCCTGCCGGCGCAAAGGCTCTATGGCAATGCGCAGGCCGTTTTCCCTGGCAAGGCCGTCTGCCAGGGTGAGGAAATCCCCTAGCTGCCGGAAGGCTTTTTCATGGGGAAAGTTTTCCGGCACCCGGCGGCTGGCCCCGGATCCAAAGACAATAACCTTTGCACCCAGCTTTCGGGCACGGCTGAAGGCCCGAGAGAGATATTCCCCGGCCCGGGATACATCTGCCTGGGGGCCTGTAAGGGGGATTTCCCCCGGCATCATCACGTTCATGGCTTCGCAGGCAAGGCCCGATTCCAGAAGGGTTTTCTCGGCCTGCTGGAAGCCCTCCTCAGACATGGCGGCAACGGCGCTGAGGCTGGTTTCGATGTAATCAAAGCCGGCTTGGGCCAGAGCTTTGGCGTTTTCAACTCCTGTGCATACACCCAGCTTTATCATAATGGGTTCCTCCTTTATGGTTTTTCCTGGCTTTGGAAAAAGGCGGGCAGGTCGAAAAGGGAGGGCAGGACAGGGGCGTGGCACTGGGCAAGCCGCCCGGCGCTCTGGTGGCCCTGGGCCACCAGCACACAGCGGCAGCCCATCTTTGCCGCCACCTCCCAGTCGTGGAGGGTGTCCCCCACGCACCACACCTGCCCAGGGGAAAGGCAGCGGGCCTGGAGGTATCTTTGGGCCACCCCGGCTTTCCCAGCGCCCAGCACGTCCCGGATGCCCAGGAGTGCGTCAAAATAACCCTCAATGCCCAGGGCTTTTACCTGTTCCTCCAGGGCCTCCTGATGGGAGGCAGAGGCCACAGCCTGTCCCACGCCCCAGGCTTTAAGCTGCTCCAGGGCTTCCTTTGCGCCGGGGCACAGGCCGCAGGCAGCGGCGGCCTGGTTATAGGGGCGGATATATTCCTCCGCCAGCAGGGGGAAAGGCTCCTTTGCGAAATCGAAGCCGGCGGCGCGGTAATAGTTTTCCACAGGGAAGGTGAAAATCTCCCGGTAGCGGGCCATGGTGAGAAGGGGCAGGCCCCGCCTGCTGAGCATGGCGTTCATGGTGTCTACGCAGGTTTGGGCATCGTCCAGCAGAGTGCCGTTCCAGTCCCAGATAACGTATGCAGGCTTCACAGGCTTTCCCCCTCTCCTTTTTCTTCGGTTATCATCCGGTAGATATCCCCTTTGCGCAGGCCAGTGGCTTTGGCGGCCTCCTTGGCGGCGGCGCTGGGGGAAAGGCCTTTTTCCATCTGCGCCCGGGCCAGGGCGGCAGCTTCCTCCAAGGAGGGTCCGCTTTCCTCCTGGAGGGCGGGGGAGGCCCCCTTGATAACCAGTACATACTCTCCCCGCGGCTCCTGCTCCCGGTAACGGGCGGCGGCTTCCCCTAAGGTGGTGCGCCACACCTCCTCGTGGATTTTCGTAAGCTCCCGCACCACAGCTATGGGCCTGTCCGGCCCAAAGGTTTTAGAGAAGTCGGAGAGGGTTTTGCGCAGCTTATGAGGGGCTTCATAGAAAACCATGGTGCGCTCCTCCTTTTCCACTGCCAGCAGGTGCTCCCGGCGGCTGCGCTTATTGACGCTTAGAAAGCCCTCAAAGGTGAAGCGCCCGGTGGGCAGGCCGCTGACAGCCAGGGCGGAAATCACCGCCGTTGGCCCGGGCACCACGTATACGGGCAGGCCCTCCCGGGCGCAGGAGGCCACCAGGGCTTCCCCGGGATCGGAGATGGCAGGCATGCCTGCGTCGGAAACCAGGGCGCAGGTTTCGCCCTCCTTTAGCCGGGACAGGATTTGCGCCCCCCTGTCCAGCTTGTTGTGCTCGAAATAGCTGATGAGGGGCTTGTGGATGTCGAAATGGGTGAGCAGCCCCCGGGTTACCCGGGTATCCTCCGCCGCGATGAAGTCCGCTGCCCCCAGCACCTCCCTGGCCCGGGGGGAGAAGTCTCCCAGGTTCCCAATGGGTGTGCCCACTATGTATAGCGCGCCTTTTTCCAGCATGTGCCGCCCTCCTAAGTTCATGGGACTCTGTCCCATACCCTGCAACCCCTTTTGAAAAAGGGGGTTGACCCTAAAACCATGCAGGGAATTTTTCTTGTATCACAATAACCAGTGCAAGTATGCTTGTCCTTCTTACATGATTTATGTTGTGCGGTAGTCCCCGTATATCCCCAAAAGCTCTGGGGAGGGGGCGCCGGCGGGATGTTCCAGCAGCAGGGCGGGCTGCATCTCCAGGCCGGGCTTCCCGCCCTTGCGGCACTCCAGCAGGAACAGGTAAGGGGCTTTGTCCAGGCGCTGCTGCACAAGGCGCAGGCGCTTTGGCTCCAGGCCCATCTGCCCAAAGGCCAGGATTGCCTGGGCCAGGCGCTGCACACGCAGGCAGACGCAGAGCCTGCCCCCATACCGCAGGGCAAATTTCGCGGAGCGTCCCAGCTCTTCCAAAGAGAGGGTGCTGCCCACCCGAGCCAAGGCCCGGGCCGGGCTGGGGCTTAAAAGGCCTGTGCCCGCTGCCTGGTAGGGCGGGTTGCAGGCCACCAAATCCAGGCTTTCGTGGGGCAGGAGGGACTTTATCTGCCGCACATCCCCTTGTAGAACCGTGATGACGCCGGAAAGCCCGCTGGCCTGGACCGAAGCCGCCGCAAGGGCCGCCGCCTCTTTTTGCAGCTCTATGGCCCGCACAGCCCCGGGCTTTCCCCGGGCGGCCCACAAAAGGGGGATGGCTCCGCAGCCTGTGCCAAAGTCTGCGCAGGACTCCCCGGGGTTTGGCTTGGAAAAATCTGCCAGCAGCAGGGTGTCTGTATTAAAGCTGTGCTCTTTTGTCACCTGCACCCGGCAGCCCGGGGCCAGGGTTTCCCAGCGCGGTTCCATGGCGCACCCCCTTCCTGTATACAAAAAGAGAGCCTGCAAAAGGGAAAGCCCCCTTCCCAGACTCCGCTTTTCTTGTTTGGCAATGCCAATCAGCCCTCGACAGGAGCGCCTACGGGGCAGGTGCCGGCGCAAGCGCCGCAGCTGATGCAGGTATCGCCGTCGATTACGTACTTGCCGTCGCCCTCAGAGATGGCGTCAACAGGGCAGTCGCTGGCGCAAGCGCCGCAAGCGATGCACTCGTCATTGATAACATAAGGCATAGGGAACACCTCCATATATTTTTACACCCACATTATATCACATTTTCTGAAAATTGCAATGCCCACAGCCCATTTCCCAGCAGGGAATTTCTGTTTTCCACGAAAAACCGCCGTTATTTTTCCCCGGAGGCCTGCCGGCGGAAGCGGCGGGGGGGATAGCCATGCTCCCGGCGGAAGGCTTCTGTGAAATAGCTGGGGCTGTTGAACCCGCAGGCATAGGCGATTTCCGTGACAGACTGCCCGGTGGTGCGCAGCAGGTGGGCGGCGGCCTCCAGGCGGTAGGCCATGAGGAACTCGCCGGGGGTTTTCCGGAAATATTTTTTGAAAATCTGGCAGCACTTGCTTTTGCACACGCCGCCGGCCTGGGCTATCTGCCCCAGGGTGAGCTTGCGGGGGTAGTTGCGGTAAATGTAGTCTGCCATCTGCTTCTGTACGGCTACGTCCGGGTCGGACCGGGGAGGCGGGCCGGCGTTGCTTTCCTGCTGGACAAGCTGGAAGAACAAGGCCCACATCTGGTTGAGCTGGCTTAAAACACGCAGCTCAAAGGCAGTGGCCTTTTCCCGGTGGAGCCGGGCGGCTTCGTCCAGGCAGGCGCAGAGGGGATGGCTTTCCTCCAGAAGCAGGTAGGGGATATGGGCGCTTATGACGGGATCGATATAATTGCTGCGCAGGGCAATGTTATTGCTGAGGATTTCCGGGCGGAACAGCACTGCCAGGTAGACGCAGTCCTCCCCGCTGGTGGCCTGGGCATGGTGAAGCTGCCGGGCGTTTATCAGCACAGCCTGGCCGGCGCCCAGGGGGATTTCCACGCCGTTGACATGGTAAGCCATTTTCCCTTCCCGCACGTGGATATACTCGACGTCCTCGTGCCAGTGGGCAAGCATTTCCCGGTTGGGGAACATGGAAAGGCGGGAATTGTCGTTGACGTAAAAAGGAACCTCGGGATCGTTATAGTACATGATTTCCGAATCGTCCTCCCGCCGGTGGATTTGAGCCACAGGACACCCCTCCTTTGTGGGAAAAATACGATTGTTATAAAAGCAGATGTTTTTCTTGTAGAAATCTCAGGACTGTTCGGGTATGATTATACCATAAACCATAAGGAAATGTCCAGGCTGGCAGATTCTTCTCCAACTGCTTATAAGTTATCCTTTTCATACTACATCCTCATAAAAGGGAAGCCCCCGCAAAACCTGCGGGGGCTTCCCTTTTTGCGGTTCATTAGGGGCATGTAGGGCTGGCCGCGTGCCGCCAGGCGCCTGCCCGCACCAGGGGGCGGTGCGCGGGGAGCGGAGCGAGGGATTCTTAAGGGCGGAAGTCCTTAAGCGGGTTCTTCGGGAAGCGCCCTAAGCGCTGCGCTTGCGGGCGCGGCGGTGCTTTCTGAAGGGATACATGGGGCTTTGGGAGTTTGCGATGACGTGGTCTATAAAATGGAGCAGGGCCAGCATCAGGACGATGGCGAAAAGGAGCATGGGCAGCAGGGCAATGAGCATGGGCAGGGTGAGGCTTACCAGAGAGAAGAACTGCCCCAGGAACAAAAGGGCCACCACGAACACGGCAAGCAGGCCACCGAATAGGAAGCCCCGCAGGGAATTGAAGGGGGTGCAGACCTTAAAGAGCATGATGAAGCCTGTGAGGGAGGTGAGGATAACCGCCAGGGTGGACATCTCCTGGGAGGCAAGGCCCAGGGGGCCGCTGAGGGCACACAGCAGGACAATGTTCGCGGTCATGGTGAGGGCGGCGGGGATGCACATTTTCAGGACGTTGAAGATGAACTTCCCCCGCAGGCGGTCCCGGTTCGGCTCCAGGGCCAGGATGAAGCTGGGCACGCCAATGGTGAGGGAGCTGATGAGGGTTTGCTGGATAGGCTCGAAGGGGTAAGTATAATTGATGAAAATAAACAGCACGCCGATGAGGGCGGAGAAGATAGTTTTTTGCAGGAACAGGGAGCTGGAGCGCTGGAGGTTGTTGATGGAGCGGCGGCCCTCCTGCACCACCAGGGGCATGGAGGCGAAGTTGGAGTCTAAAAGCACCAGGTTGGAGACGGTGCGGGCGGCGTCGCTGCCGGAGGCCATGGCAATGGAGCAGTCGGCTTCCTTTAAGGCCAGCACGTCGTTTACCCCGTCCCCGGTCATGGCAACGGTGTGGCCGTCCTCCTTTAAGGCCTTTACAAAGGCCAGCTTCTGCTGGGGGGTCACCCTGCCGAACACAGCGTATTCGCTTACAGCCCGGCGGATATCCTCGTCGCTGCGCAGGGTGGTGGCGTCGCAGTATCTGTCCGCGTTTTCCAGCCCCGCCCGTTTGGCTATCTGGGAGACGGTGACGGCATTATCCCCGGAGATAACCTTTAAGTCCACCCCCTGGTCGGCAAAGTACCGCAGGGTGCGGGGGGCTTCCCGGCGGATTTTGTCGCTTATCAGCACAAGGCCCATAGGCTCCAGGCCCTCTGGCAGGGACTTGTCCTCAAAGGGGCTGTCTGACCGGGCCAGAAGCAGCACCCGCTGGCCGTTTTTGGAATATTCCTCCGCCTGGGGGAACCGCTGCCGGAAGGCTTCCCCCAGGACGAATTCCCCTGCGCCCATGACATAAGCCCCTTTGCCGGGGAAGAAGGCCCCCGACCATTTCCGTGCGGAGGAGAAAGGCACGGTGCCGGAGGCATACCAGGCGCTTTGGCCGGGGAGGTAGTCCTTCAGGGCCAGGAAGGTGGGGTTGTCATCCTGAAGGCTGCCTGTGAGCGCGGCAAGGGCTTCTTTCATCTCCGCTTCTGTGCGGCCTTCAAAGGGGGAAAGCCCGTCTACCTGCATGGAGCCTTCGGTGATGGTGCCGGTTTTGTCCAGGCACAGGGTATCTACCCGGGCCAAAGTTTCGATGCAGTACATATCCTGCACCAGGGTTTTGTGCCGGGAAAGCTTGATGACGCTGACCGCAAAGGCCAGGCTGATGAGCAGCACCAGGCCTTCGGGAATCATGCCCACCATGGCGGCGCAGGTGCTGACCACAGAGCCTTGGAAGGTGTCCCCCAGGACAAAATACTGCTTCCAGAACAGCAGGCCTCCAATGGGCAGGATGGCAAAGCCGATGATTTTTACAATCAGGTCGATGGAATCCATAATTTCGGAATTCCGCTTTTTGATGTATTTGGCGTCCCCGGCGATTTTATTGGCATAGTTTTCCGCCCCCACATGCTCCACCTGGGCGGAGCACTGGCCGCTTACCACAAAGCTGCCGGAAAGCAGGGACTCCCCCGGCTGCTTTAAAATGGGATCGGACTCGCCGGTTATCAGGGACTCGTTTACCTCGCACTCCCCGGCTGCCACTACCGCGTCGGCGCAGATCTGGTTGCCAGCGGTGAGCAGGAGGATATCGTCTAAAACCACCTGCTCCACCGGGATGGTCTGGCGCTTGCCGTCCCGCAGGACAGCCGCCTTGGGGGAGGAGATGAGGGAGAGCTTGTCTATGGTGTGCTTGGCGCGGATACCCTGGAAGGATCCGATGACGATATTCGAGAGGATAACCCCCATGAAAAGGGCGCTGCGGGGGGAGCCTACCAGGATAACCGCTGCCGCCAGGGCGAAGTTCAGAAGGTTAAAAAAGGTGAACACGTTTTCCCAGATAATCTGGCCCTCGGTTTTGCTTTTCACGCCGGAATCCCCGTTGTGCAGGCCCCGCTGTATCTGCCCCGCAACCTGCTGGGAGGAAAGCCCCGCGGCCGGATCCGGGTGGAGCCGCTGCCCCCTTGTCTGGTCTGTCTGTGCCATGTATGCCGCTCCTTTCTGCGCCTGGAAACACCGTCCCGTTTATTGGCTGTGCGTATGTTTTTTACAGTTGCAAAGCTGCCGGCGGAAAAGGCAGCACTTATAGTATACACCAGGGAAATGGCTTTTCCAAGCGGGATTTTCCCAGATTCCGGAATTTATTTTTTGCCGAATTTAAAAGCGCCCCGGCGGAAAGAATTACCTATAATGGCTAAAAATTCATGCCCTAAGGGGGGCGGTTCGCCAAAAAGCGGGGCCATATGCGGGGAAAACACCTTTTTCACAAAGGAGTGATATTTGACAGAAAGAGAATGAACCGCTATAATGATAACAGCGGAAAGCGCTGTGAAACGGCGCTGCCACGCGGAAAACAGGCAACAAGGCCCTTTGTATATTTATAAACTGTGCAATGGCGAGCTGAAAGGAAGTAAGGATATGGTTGGGAAGAAAACGGCAGAATTTATGATTGTAAACCGCAGGACTGGCAAGGCCCTGCAGGCCGCTGGCGTGGAGAACGGGCAGGGAGTGTGCCAGACCGCCCCCACCGGAGAGGACGCTCAGTTGTGGGCCCAGGACGGCGGACGGCTTATTAACAGGCTTAGCGGCAAGGCCCTGGACGTGGTGCATGGCGGCGTGGAAAGCGGCGCGCGGGCGCACCTTTGGGAAAAGGTGGAGGACGCGTCCAGCCAGCAGTGGGAGCTGGTGAAGGTTACCGCTACTTACAAGAAGCTTTTGAACGTCCAGTCCGGCAAGGTGCTGGATATTGTGGACATGAGCGAGGAGGACGGCGCGTCTGCCCAGCTTTGGGATGACGTGGACGGCGTGGGCCAGCAGTGGAAGCTTGTCCCCGCCGGGGAGAGCGCCCCTGCGAAAACTGTCACCAAAACTGTGAAAAAGCCTGCCTCCCCTAAAAAAGAGGCGGTGAAGGACGCTGCCAAGAAGGTGGAGGAGGCTGTGAAAGAGACTGCCGCCACCGTGAAGGAGGCAGTGAAGGAAACGGTGGCAAAGCCTGCCGTGCGGAAGGCTTCCGAGGGGGCGGCCCCTGCAAAGGCCCCCAGGGCAAAGAAAGCCCCTGCCAGAGGGAAAAAATAAGAACCTGTTTATAGCCGGAGCCGCCGGATCAGGCGGCGGGCAAACGGGTTTTAAAAAGAGAGACGGAAAAAGGCCCCGGCAGGCTTCTGTCAGGGGCCTTTTCTTGTCCTGCGGAATGTCCCCGCCAATGAAGCCTATGTCACTGTAGTGGATTTCGATGGTCCGCATAGCTTTCTTCGACCACTTCGTGCTTCTCTTATGCACCACAATCTTCTGGATGAACAGCCGCGGCAGCTCTGGGGTCAACTCCGTGATGTCGGTGTATCGCTTGGCTTGTTTCGTCCACCAACTCCTGCTTGATCAGGGCTGCGAGGATATCTTCCGATACCCCAGCTTTTGTCCAGGCACGGAACCGGCTGTACACGCTCTTCCATGGCCCGAACCGCTCCGGCAAATCCCGCCATGGTAATTCTCTTCTGCCAAAAAAGCGTTCCAAGAATCACCCGTTGTCCAAACAAGAACGCAAAGATAACCGCAAGATTTCAAGAGAACGTATCTTTGTTGAACACGCTATCCGCTTTGTCAAAAGGTTTCGCATTCTCTCTGAACGCTACCGCAACCGCAGGCATCGTTTCGCGCTTCGCTTTTCTTTGATGGCTGGATCTGTAATTTTGACCGTTTTGCCTAATTTCGCAAGAAACATATTTAAAAGCCGGCTTCGGCCTAATGGGTCAAGACCGCTCGTTGGCTCGTCCATGATAAGCAGTTCCGCTTTATGGGAAAATGCCAGCGCTAAAGCGTATTTCATTCGCGTCCCTTTTGATAAGGTATTGATTTTCTGCTTAGAGTTCAATGAACCTTAACCGATTTGCCCCATCCCTCTACATCTTTTCTTCCTCTTCTGTCCAATATGTATGGTACTCCTGCACGCCAGGTGTGTCTCCCGGCCTGAAAAGGATTGCGCTTTCCCGGCGGATATGGTAAAATGTATCCGGCGTTGGCGCGGGCCAAAAGGTCCCGGCTTCAAGGGCGCCGACTATAGGAGGTACATATGAAACAACAAGGACGCAGGCAGTTTCAGCCCCGCAGGCTTGGCCCGGTGGCCGGGCTGCTGGTGCTGGCAGTGCTGTTTATCCTCTCCAGCCGCATGGGGCCTATGGGCCAGGACGCCCCGGAGGATATCACCTCCATCCCTCTGCCGGAGAGCGCGGCGGAAGGGACGCAGGGGCTTGAGGTCCATTTCCTGGATGTGGGCCAGGGGGACAGCCAGCTTATCCGCATACCGGGAGAGGGCGGATACTTCGATGTGCTTATTGATACAGGGGAGTATGGGTATGCCGACGGCCTGACAGACTATCTGCGGGATCTGGGGGTCGGGGAGATAGACGCCCTGGTGTGCAGCCATCCCCACACGGACCACATGGGCTGCATGGCCCGGATTGTAGAGCGGTTTGACATTGGCAGCCTGTACATGCCCCAACTGCCCGAGGATCAGACGCCCACCACCCGGGCCTATGAAAAGCTTCTGGACGCGGCGGCGGACAAGGATCTCACCGTTATCCGCCTGCACGAGGACGCTTTGATGGAGTCCCCTGCCGGGGCGCAGTTTCAGGTAATGGCCCCCCGGATGGATGCGGACTGGGAAGGGGCCAACAACTACTCCGCCGTCATACGGCTGGTGTATGGGGAGACATCCTTCCTGTTTACCGGGGACGCGGAATCGGAAAGCGAAAAGACAATCCTGGAGGACGGCTATGGGGTAAGCACAGATGTGCTCAAGTGCGGCCACCATGGCTCCTCCAGCTCCACCACCAGGGCGTTCCTGGATGCGGTGGATCCCCTGTATGCAGTGATAAGCTGCGGAGAGGGCAATTCCTACGGGCACCCCCACAGGGAAACCCTCCAGAGCCTGCAAAAACGGGACATCCCTGTATACCGCACGGACAAAGACGGCACCATACTGGCAAAATCGGACGGGAAGAACATAACCTTTGAAACCGGACTGCCCAGCGTGCCGGGGAAGGACGACTAATCTAAAGGAGAGATGGCCATGCTGACGGAAAAGAAACGGGATTTTATCGCATTCATGCTGTCTGCGGAGGTGCTGCGCTTTGGGAACTTTGTCACCAAAAGCGGGCGGAACACCCAGTATTTTGTGAACACTGGAAACTATAAGACCGGGGCGCAGCTTTCCCGCCTGGGAAGCTATTATGCCGGGCTGGTGGCGGACGCCACCGGCGGGGACTTCGACGCCATGTTCGGCCCGGCCTATAAGGGCATTCCCCTGGCTTCGGCCTGCGCCATTGCCCTGTACCGGGAGCACAACATTGACAAGCCCTATTTCTTCAACCGCAAAGAGGTGAAGGATCATGGGGAGGGCGGCGCTACTGTGGGCTACAAGCCCCAGGACGGGGACAGGATCCTTATTATTGAGGACGTTATCACCGCCGGGACTGCCCTGCGGGAGTCCATCCCCCTTCTGAAGGCCTGCGCCGACGTGGCCATCCCCCACATGTTCATCAGCGTAGACCGCTGCGAGGTGGGCCGCACCCCTGGCAAAACCGCTATTATGGAGGTGGAGGAGGAGTTCGGCATCAAAGTCCACCCCATTGTGACGGTGGCGGACATCCATGAATACCTGCAGGAGCAGGACACCTCCCCGGCCCTCCTCAAGGCCATGGAAGGCTATATGGAGCAATACTGCATCCTGCCCTGACCGCCGCCCCCATTCTAAGAATCCCCCTGCTGCAAGCACGCGCCTGCGGCGGGGGGATTTTTCAAAGGCGGCTTTGTCACCACAGCAACTGGCCCAGGCCGTCCAGATCCCACTGGCTCATAGAGGCCAGGGGCGCGTCTAAAAGGGACTTCTGCATATCCCACAAAAGGGAGCCTGCTTCCCCCGCGTCCCGGACAGCCTGATACTGGCTGGCGCCATATGCCTGATCCAACTGGCTGTACAGCGCGCTGTAGGCCCGCTGTATGTGGGTGATCCGCTGCTTCCCGGCGGCAAGGGCCTTCACAGCGGCCTGGGCCGCTTCCCGGGTGGAGATGTCCAGCGCATCCAGCCCCAAAGCCTGCAGGGGAGGATGGGGCAGGGGCTTGGCGCCTGGCGCCGCGTCGCCGCCGGGGCGGGCTTTGGCAGCGTCCCCGCGGCCTGCGGCCGTAACCCTGCCGCCGCGAATCATAATGGAGGCGGTCTGCTGCTTTCCCACGCCGCTGTCCCGGCCAATGCCCGCGCTGCCGGCGCTGCCTGTGGCGGTAAGGGCGCCGGGAGGGCCGCCGCCGCCTTTTGCACGGTCAATGCACAGGGAGGTGCCATCCCCCAGGGAGATGCCCGCGCAGCCTGGGCCGCTTTCAAAGATGTTATGGGTGCCGTCGGGCAGCAGGAGCGTCACCTGGTTGCCACGGCCCAGGCTGAAGGCCCGCCCGGAGGCCACCCGGCACTCCACCCCGTCCAGGGTAAGGGATACAGCGCCGATGCCGTCTGCCAGGGCCAGCCTGCCGCTGAAAGGCTGCTGGTTCAGGTCTGTGCCCGCCCCGCCGGATATGGCGTCCACCTGGCTGGTAAGCACCCGCAAAGTGCAGCTTTCCTCCTCATAGCGCCAGTCTGTGTCGGCGTCGCCCCCGGTGACAGTAAAGGGGTTGGGATACAGGGGGGCCTGCTGGTAAGCGCTTTCCCGCTGGCTCCACAACAGGTATACATACCGGGTGCGCAGCCGTCCGGCCTCGTCCCGCCCCTGCAGGAGCACGCTGTGGGCGGGATAGCCATGGGAAGGGTCTGGCTTTGGCAGCCAGAGGCGGGCCATTTCCTGCCTGCCGTCCTTTGTCCAGGAAAGGGGCGCCTGCCTGCCGTCTACCGTTAGGGAGGTCAAGGCGTTCCAGCCCGGCACCAAAGCCTTCCACAGCAGATCAAAGGGCTTCACAGCCTCTCCCTGGGGGGTGTAAACCGGCATGGGCCTTGCCCCCAGCAGGAAGGAGGCGCTGTCCAGCACAACGGGGACAGGCTGCCCCTCCGGGCTTTCTTCCTGCACCGCGGCGGCACATCCCAGCAGGCGCAGAGCGCTGCCTGCCCCGCCCTGCAAAGAGCGAATCCGCACCACTCCCTCCCCCTCCAGGGTAAGGGATGTGCCAGCGCCCAGCCGCACCTGGCCCAGGGCGCCGCCCCCCTGGCTTTGAAGCCGCGCCTGGGGTGTTTGGACGGTTAGCTGCGGAATGGACGCCCCCCGCAGAACCACCATCCCCGGGCCGGCAAGGCGCAGGGCAGGGGCCTGACCGCCAGTCCCCTGCAGGAGCAGGGGCATGTCCCCGGCTGCTGTAAGCACGCCTGTTTGGGGGTCAAAGGAAACGCCGGAAAGGGTGGCGCCCACAGCCCGAATCCCCGCCGCTTCCAGGGACTCCCCCTGAAAGGCAGGGGACTGGCTTTGGGCTTCCGGCTGGCCCGCCTCTCCTGGCAGGGGGAAGGGCTGTGTAAGCAGGCTGTCCCCTCCCGCGCCCAGGGGAAGATCTGCCTCTAGGCCCTCCAGGGAGGCCAGCAGGTTTAACAGCAGGGAAAGGCCGTCCCCGCTGCCGCCGCCAGGCAGCAGGAGGGCAGGGGGTATGCCGGGATCGGCGGCCCCGCCCTCTGCCGGCAGCAGCAGATCCGTTAAAAAGGACTGAAGGCCCGGGGCCGCGCCTGTGGTGAACTGCTCCTGGAAGTCGGCAAGGCTGGTGAATCTGCCTCCTGTCAGGCTTTCAACAGCCTGATCCGGCGAAGCGCCTTTTGCTATGGCCTCTAAAAGCTTTTGCAGGCCCTCTGCCGCCAGGGCTGGATCCAGGGCCTCTTGGGAGCCGCCCCCGGCAATGACAGAGCCTAAGTAAAGGGAAGCCAGACAGCCTGCGGCAGAGCTGTCCTCCAAAGAAAGCCTGCTCAGGGCCTCCAGGACTTCCCGGCCAGTGGCAGCGGCATCCAGGCCCAGGGCCGCCAGAAGCGTTTCCTTGTCCGGCGGGGCGGAAGCCATGCCCCCCAGCAGCCAGCCGGGCAGGCTTGCCGCGTTTTCCCCTTCCCCCGGGAGAGGCGCGTCCGCCTGGAAGAACCCCGCGTCTACAGCGCTGCGGATCACCCGGTCTACCTGCTTGGAAAGCTCCTCCAATTGGGCCTGCAGGGCGTCGGAGTCCTCCGCTGTTCCCCCGGCGGCCTTCTGGGCCAGGCTTTCCATGCGGCTCAAGGCGTCCCGGACCTCCGCCAGGGCGGCTTCCCCGCCCAGCAGGCCCCGCTTTGCCTGCTGCACCTGGCCTGCCGACTGGCTGATACGGGCCGCCAACTGCCGCAGGGTGTCGGAAACCGCCACGCCCGGCTTTGTGCCCGCCTGCCGCACAGAGGCAGAGCCTGCCTGCTTTTCCGTTTTTGCCGTCCCTTCATAGCGGGGCGGCGCAAAGCCCCTGTTCCTGCGCACTCTCAATTCTCCCATCCGCTGCTCCTCCTTCCAGCAATGCCTATAAGAACCTGTATTCATAATCGAAAATCGCCAGATGAGCGAGAGTCTTGGGAGCCAGTCAAGGCAAATTTCCGCAGCCACGCTGGCGCATGGCAAGAAAATTTAACACAGAGTGGCTTCAAAAAGGCCGCTCAGATGGTGGTTGCCGGTTATGAATACAGGTTCTAATATAGTTATCGTCCTGCTGGCAGGAAAAATAAGCATAAGCCCGGGCGGCCTGGCAAAGGGAAAACGCCGCCGCAAACACAGCGCCCAAATGTCAAGAAGTTTTTAGAAAAAAAGAAAGACGGCAAGCATTACAATTAGGTTACACAAGGTCAAACGACCTGTGTACCCTAATTTTTTTGTATATCCGGGCCGGGAAATCAAAGGAGGACACCAAAATGAAACACGTTACATTTCAAGAGTACGAAGCCGCGAAAGCCGAAATTCTGTTAGGCGTACAGTATAAAGAAGATTCCACGCTGGAAGGCAACGTCATTCGCAAGACCTATGCCACAAAGGAAAACGGCGTGTTCTATGAAGTGAACGACGGTGGGCGCATTGAGTTTTGGAGCGACAAACACCCGGAAAGCCGGATTTACGATGAAAACGAGCGGGCCGCGTCCCCTGTCGCTGAAACCGCCGCGGCGGAAGCTGCCACCCCGGAACGGGTCCCCGGTTACGGTGAACTGTTGCAAGAAAAGATCAGGACGGAAACAAAGGATTTTAACGCCCTGAATGAGTTTGAAAAGTTCATTCTAAACCGCGGGTATCTGTACGACACGGAAGAGGAATTGAAAGCCGGATATGATCGGGCATGGAAAGCAAGTCACGGAATCATGGTGACGGCGGAAGAGTTCGCGGCGGAGATCAAAAGACGGAAAGTGTATGTGATGCCCTTGTACGTCACCCGGAATAATTCATCTACTGCTTCTGCCGTTGTGTCCATGTGTGCCCCCTTTCCTGTGCCAGCCGCTCCCGCGCCGCCACTTTTTCCCGGCGGGTTTCCGCATCCACCACACCGCTGCGCTTCCTGATATCCGCGCAGAGGAAGCGTTCACGGTACAGGGGCCGCACCTGTTTTTCCAATTCTTCAATTTGCTTTTTCAACGCCTGCCTTTCTTCATCTGTGATATCCTTTTTTAGCGTCCGTTTCAAATACCATTTCTTTTTATTGAGCGTATGGATTTTCTCATCCAGTAATTTTTGAAAGGACTGCAAATCTTCCTGGGTGTCGATTTTCTCCCGCGCCAGCAACCTCGCCTGCGCCGAGTAGCGGTTCAGTTTGGCAGCCTCTTTGCGCAAATCAATACTTGGATAGCGTGGGTACGTCTGCCGCTGGACGCTCCGCAAAAGATAGCGGTAGTGGAGATAAGTAGCCCGTAGGCTCCGCATGGTGAGCCTACGGGCAAAGTACCGGGTGAACCGCACCTGATAAAAGTGAAATTCTTTTTGATTGTTCCATGCACCATAAACTTTGCTGGGTGCGTGAGCCTTGCTCTTTTCCTCTATCCTGCGCCGGATATCTTCCTCTGTGTACCCCCTCTTAAATTTGTAGAGCCGGAAAAAGCCGTGCCCCTCTGGTGCAATAGCTGGGTGGGCTGTGTCCCGCTTGACACGGTACCCCATTTCCGTTAAGATATGATAAAAACCCTCCATGTCACGGGCAGCGCCCACGGCCCGGTCGATGTCCTCATACATGGCAGAGTGGACGGTGGGGGATGCCTGCGGTTCCCGGTGGTGCTGGGCCGGATAACTTTCATAGCGGGACGGCTCTGCCTCCTTTATAATAGAAAGGCCGTACTTCTGGCAGAGGGCATCGGACACTTTGCGGATATGGTTTTCATAGAAACTGTTAGGCTGGTGGAATTTCTTACCATCCGCAAAGGAAACAGAATTTAATAGTATGTGGTTGTGGATGTGTACTTTGTCAACGTGGGTGGCAACCACAACCTCATACCTGTCCCCAAACAATTCCCGCGCCAGCTCCACGCCGATTTTGTGCGCCAGCTCCGGCGTGTCCTCCCCCTCCGCAAAACTCTGCTCCATGTGATAAGCCAGCCGTCCGCCCGGTTTACCAAAACGCTTTTTGGTCTTGCGCATTTGGCTGGTGGGAGACTGCCAATCGCAGAAGGGTATAAACAGGTTCACCCCCGAAACCAGCCTGCCGCCCTGGGTCTTGTCCGGGTTCATCACATAACGGACGCAGCGGGCCAGATGGTCAGTCACCGGCCATATCTTCGTCTGTGCCATCCGCTGTCCCCACAACGGCGTTCTCAATGCGCTTCAGCGCATCCCGCAGCTGTGCCGCGTTCTCAAAGTAAGCCGCCTCGTCAATCAGCCCGGTAGCGTTTGCCACAAAAGCAAGCTGGTTCAGGTTGTTGCCGATTGCTTTTATCTCCCGCGTCATGGAATGGTAATCGGCTGGGGGCGATTCCCTAGGCTTATACCCATTGATGATTTGCCGGACATAGGCCGACATGGTAAGCCCGCAGGACTTAGCCCGTCTTTGTAACCGCCGGTGCTCCTTTTCCGTCAAACGGAAATTAAACCACATTTAATCCTCCTTTCCGGGGTCTTAGGGGCAGCGCCCCTAACCAGGCGGATGTGTATACGCTTGTGTATACAGGCGTGTATACATTTGCGATGCTGGCTCGTCTTTGAACCGGGGTTCCCCCGGTTCAAAGATTTGACGGCCCTTCGGGCCTTTTTCCGTTCTCCCCAGCCTGCTTTTTCAGTGTAGCGTCGATGTATTTCCGTATGGCAACCGGAACGGTTTTGCGGTATAACTGCTCCACCGATTCCACCATGCAGCACTCCAAATCTTCCCCGTTTTCCTCCAAAAAGTGTGTGAGTGCCTGGGATTTTTCATCTGGGAAGGGCAGGGCAAGACTCAAGATATTTTCCTTTTTTGCGATAAAGATCACCTCGGCTTTCCCAAAATCCGTATGAAAAAAACCACCTGGGGGGCGATCTGGCAGGGTGCATATTGCGGTCAGAGTTCAATATCATCGCCCCTTTTCCGTGCGTGCTTGATGGGTTTCTCATGGTTCTGTGAACCCTTCTCCTTCCCCAAAACCTGTTCCCGGAACATGGAAATGAAGCCGTCCAGTATATCCCGTCTCTTTCTGAATAGTTTTTGTGGGGATCTGCTTTTTCTTGAACAATATAACTCGCAGCCGGTTCTTTATGTCCGGATCGTCCTCAGAGGCAATAGCGGATATTATTTCGGATAGTTCTTTCATCGTAGCATCATAACTGCCAACTATAGCTATAAGTCCAGTTCGTACATATTTGCGAACCCACAGCGTAACGGATGGCTCTGAACAGCCTAATGAGCTGCAGATTTCTGACACTGGGACTCCTTGAGCGTACAAGGACAAGGCATGTAATCGTTTCTTAACCGCTGCGTTCCCTTTGTATGTCTTATAGGCGTTTATGAGTTCAGCTTGCTGCTCTTTAGTAAATTTAACTCTTCGGCCCATAAAGTGTAAACTCCCGTATAATTCATATTCTTTTGTATGATTATAGCATAACATTTTAATGTGTGCGGTATGGGTGCTACAGAAAATGGCGACTCTTGATACAGAGCCGCCATAGACTTTTTGGGTGAATAGACGGAACTAACTGTTTTTCCGTACTACTCGAATCGAGGAGGTAAAAGGCGCAAGTTTGCGCTGTGTCAACTATCATGGTATGACCGAACCCCAAACGCGAGACGAAACGCCCGCCCTTAAAGCCCTTGGCCTCCTCGTGCAGCTCACGAACTCATGGACGAGGCAGCCGTCCACTCCCGCCGCACCAGTCACAGGGCAGGCCATTTTTCTTGCCTGTGCCGTTACACCAGTTACATTCCACGGTGTAGGTCTCGAAGGATGACAGTTCTCCTTGGTTCATTTTGGGCGGGTTTTTCAGTTTTCTCCCAATATCTGGATCAATGCCGTGCCGTATTGCACTGTTTCGTATCTTGGCATCGTATGCAGCTCTTGCTGCAGTGCCCTGACAGCATTGAAACGAGGCACTGCCTGTCCAATGTCTTTTGTGACAAATCGGACATTCATAGCCTTTGAGAAAATCAAACATTTCTATTTCCCTCCTTTTTCTAAAGTGCATGGTTGGAGCCAGTTCCCACGATTGTAACTCACCCAATAAATATATGCAAACTTGAGCGGTTACACAATTGAAAACTTAGAGATTTTATACAAGTTTTCTGCTGTAGAACGTAGAATGCAACAGACTTGTTAAGATGTTGCATCTATGATGTAGAATACCTTAGCATACAGCAGCACGCACAGCCTGTTCCTCGAGCAAATCCAGGGAGGAGGAGAATTTCTTCTTGCAATCAGCGCCGCAAAGTGCTAGAATATGTATCAATCTAACAAAACTGTAACAACTGTTTGCCTGTAATCCGTTATACTAACCTAAAACCACAGGCAAAGGAGTAAAGGATCATTATGGCAGCAACCGAACCAATCCGGGATAGACAACAAATAAAAGCGCTGGGGAAGTATTTTCTCCAGCGCGGGCAGCTTAGAAACTATGTATTGCTGGTCATGGCAGCGCACACGGTTCTGCGGATCAGCGACCTTCTAAGGCTGAAATGGTCAGATGTTTACGATGAGGAACGAGGTGAGTTTTTGCTGCATGTTACTGTAACTGAACACAAAACCGGCAAGGCGAAGACTTTTGCCCTAAATAAACAGGTTCTTCATGCGCTGCGTCTGTACCTACCCCACAGACGCAGCGATTTCATTTTCTCCAATAACCGTAAGGTTCCAAAACCGATCTGCCGCGTACAGGCGTGGCGCATTCTCCATACTGCAGAGCTTGCGGTGAAAATCAAGCAAAAAGTGGGGTGCCACGGCCTGCGAAAAACCTGGGGCTACCATGCCTGCCGCAGCGGAAAAGTCCCGCCTGCGGTGCTGATGAGCGTGTACAACCACACTAATTTCAAGATGACAATGCGATACCTAGGAATTGAACAAGACGATGTGGACAAAGCCTACCTGGAAGTTGAACTGTTCTAAACCGCTCTTGCCGCCTAATACCGATTATGGTAACATAGTAATATGGATAGTGATGAAAAGCCAACAGAAAACAAACAGGCTGGTATTTTTAGTTCACCCAACTTAACGGTGGACACAGAGAAATTAGCAGGGCTTGGTCGGAATACGTCTACTGCAAGGACACAGGGGTCTCAATCCGCAGTTAAAAGCACGGCAGGCAAGAAACGCAACGTTATCCCGCTAATCATTGCTGCTGCGGTGATACTTGTGGTGGGCGGAGTCGTGGCAGGCGTAGCTTTGAGCAAAAATGTCTCTCAAGGTTCTGGCTCGGCTGTAGAATCTAGGCAGAAGTTTGACCAATTTGCAACCTATCTACTATTTATGGAAAGCAGTACAAATCTGTCGGGAGAATATGAGCCGGGACACAGCTATCAGTTGTCTGAGCATTTTTACAGCGAAACGCCAGATGATGACTATTGGGAAACTTCTGGTCTTTTGCTAAAGAATGCGGTGGAGGCTTACTCCGCCATGCAAAATGGCCAGAGCCAAGATATGTTGTCTCGATTGCAAGACTATCAAACCCGCTTTAAGGTGCTGCACACTTGTCATACGCTCGGAGACCCTACGCAAGATCAACTGATTGCCAGCTATACCGCATCAGGGCTTGAAGGAGCCAAGGCTTTTGTTGAGAATTACTACTCTCCACTAACAGATATCGAGTCAGCCACAGCCCAAGAAATCACCAACGGAAAGATTATTTATAACCAGCTCTATCTTGATTACTTGGATGCAGCGTTTAAGGGAGGCTGCATAAAAGACGGCAAAATTGCCCAGCAATGCTCTGGCGGTGGGGATTCCGCCATGAGTACGTTAGACTATTTGGATTTACTGGGGGAAATGAATTTGGCGGAAAACGCGGCGTCTGCATTGGTATTAAACCTGGTCGATGACTTGGAAGAGCAGTGCTGGACGATTCATGGCGAACTTAGCAATACTGTCAGCGTATTGCTGTCTTACCCGAAAGGAGTGGCATGAACCGTTCTGCCAAGATAAAGCGGTGGGGCGGGGTGTTCCTGGCATTTGCGGCGCTTTTAGCTGTGGTATTATTCTCGGCCCCAACCTTTGCGGCAGGAATCTCTAAGGACAGCTTAATAGAGAAAGCGGCGTTAACTGGTCTCTATCGTTGTTATCTTAGCGGGAACATGCGCAAAACGATCGATATTGACAAATACACCGGCCCCAGCTATCTGTACACAGGAGATGCGCAATTTAAGGTGGCTATGCCGTCTGGTTACACAGACCGCAATCTCCTCACCTGTACGCAGATTCTTGACGGCGTGAGGGACAGGAACAAAGGAGCCAACGCATACGGTGGCCTGGCAACTACTGCAGGCGCATTGTCCACACTCACGACACCAGACGCAAAAGCACGTTTCCTGACAGGCATGGGTTACCAACTGGAAAGCAGTTCATCAGAAGAGTCTCAGAGCTGTGCGATTTTTACCTATGATACTACAATCGACCCGGCAGATTTCCGGCAAGACACCGTTTCTTCTGTGAATACAACCACGGTTTGTTTAAAGACCGCAGACGGCAAAATTGACAGTGACCGGCCAACTGTTACCCATAGCTCCAGTATCAATAATGGGCAGGTTACGCAGGATAATAGAAATAGCGGTTTACAATTTGTTGCCGGGAAGAATAAAGTTACCTGTCAATTTGCGGGTGATAGCAATAAAACTGAAGTTAAGTTCAAGGTTGGGGATACATGGCAGAGCTTTTACGATGGCATACTTACCAATGGCTGCGCCAAAGATTCCACTACATATGTTTCAGCTGGCGGCGGACTGGTTACCCAGCAGCGCAGGGAGCCACAAAACAACCCTGGCGGGAATGCCGCATCCACATACGAATTCCCTTCCGACAAAAAAGAAACCGCAGCGGAGTCAGCTATCCGCACTTTGTCGAATAGTTCTTACCGCAACTATGCGGCGGTAGCGCTCAATCAAGAAGAGAAGGTTATTTTACTACAGACATACTTAGAAGGCTTTTACCAAATCTCAAATAAAGGCTGTGAGCTGACGGGAGACAGCTTATCTCTGGCGCAAGGAGATGGATATAAAGCGGCACGGATTTTTGACAAAGAAAGCAATAGTTTCAAGAGTTGTTATGTAAAGGCTGAAAAGAATGCCGACAGCAAAGTATATGTCTGGGATGACACCGACCACATAAATCGAGACAACCAGATGACTTTTGATGAAGTCCTGAATGCTCTGAATGGGTTTACTATTACTGCCCTGTCTGATCCAAGTGCGATTGGCGATATTACAAGCGCTACAGAAGATCCGGCTGACGTTTCCTCTACGACCGCCTGCTTTGCCAACGCTGGGCCTTTGGGGTGGATTGCTTGCCCGGTTTTGGAAGCCGCCGGAGGATTGGCGGAAACGCTTTATGGCTTTATAGAGACCAATTTCCTACAATTGGACGGCAGTCTTATTACTACAGATGGCCTACGTAGCGGATGGACGCAGTTCCGGGATTTTGCGAACATTCTGTTTGCTATAGCGTTTGTTATTGTGATATTAGCACAGGTTACTGGCATCGGAATATCTAACTACAATGTAAAGAAAATACTCCCGCGTCTCATTATGGTAGTAGTATTAGTCAACGTCTCGTTTCTTCTATGTCAGCTGGCAGTAGATTTATCCAACATAATTGGATATAGCGTGCGAAACCTGTTTGACGGCTTTGCGCAGACCGCCGCTAATGCAGTGGAGGTAGATGGGGTGAGAGGTGTCCCGTTCAACTTCATGGATGTATTTAGCGGTGTAATAGGCGCAGCTTCGTCAACGGCCGCGATAGCAGGTATTGTAGCTGTGTTTGCCATAAAAATTCCTTGGGAGTTGTGGCTCTTCCCAATCATTTTAGCCGTTATCGGGTGCCTCATCAGCATTTTCTTCTTCCTGCTTTTACTTGGCGTGAGGCAGGCAGGCGTCATTGTCCTTGTTGCGCTGGCCCCCGTCGCCATCGTGTGCTATGCACTACCGAACACGAAGCCGATTTTCGACAAATGGCGCAAAATATTCGTAGGCTTGCTGTTAGTCTATCCAATCTGTGGCCTCTTGATGGGTGGCGGTCAGTTTGCGTCCACGCTCCTGCTATTAGTAGGACACGAGGGCGATGTGGGAGCGTTCTTCACAATTGTAGCCATGTTGCTGTCAGTCGTACCGTTTTTCCTCATTCCCTCAATCTTGAGGAACTCCATGTCTGCTGTAGGCAACCTGGGAGCTAAAGTAACCCAGTTCGGGAAGAATCTTGGCGGTGGTATTACTCGTGGCATTCGTGGCTCTGAATGGGGTAGGAACTTCCAGCGTCAGCGACAGATGAGTTATGACCTAAAGGCATCGCAAAAGCTACAAAAGAAAAGAGAGCGAAAACTTGCTAACGGTTAAGATTTGGGTCGTGGTGCCGCTCGCAGACTATTCCTACACACATCCGCATATAACCGTGCTATGTCAGAAGATATTCGCGCTGGCGGCGGACAAGAGTTACTGGCCCCGGGTACGCCAGCTTATGAGGCAGCACAAGCAAACACAACCAACACTCAGCTGACTGATGATACAAAGGCTCGCCGTAGTGTCTACGAGTCCAGCATGAACACTGGTAATGCTGCCGTAGTGGGCGCAGAATATGGCAGAGCCCTCGAGCAGCTCCATGCTAACCCCACCGACCGCAATGCCTTGGTAAATGTCCGTGCCTTGCAGGATATTCTAAGCGAGACAGATGAAGGCCGAGGTCAAGTCCAAAGTCAGATGAACCGGGTACTGAACAACCATCGCGATTTCTACTCCAGCGCCGCCGCCAAAACACAGGATTCCGCCCTCAGCCAAGCAGCCCGACATCTCTCGTCCACATATGGCGGACAGTACAAGAAGACTAACCGTGGCACATTCGCGATGATCAACGACTTTACAAATAAAGATTTCGACAAGGCGTTTGGCCAGTCCAGCGATGGCATGCAGTACGGAATCTCCGATCAAAACGGCACTGCTCGTTCTAATTACTATGATCAGGCTGGTATGACGAGCTATACGGCACAGACCTTGCCCGAAGCAGATGAAGGCGCTCTACAAGGTATCAGCAATACGTTGGATGGCATGGCGGAGCTAGAAAAGAATGGTGTTACTTTGAGTGAGCATTCTGCCATGCAGCGCAGTCAGATTGTTGCTACAGCCGGAGATGCGCTGGGTAACGCTAATATCCATATGAAACCAAAGGTTGCGGAACAGTTGCAGAGTATGATCATCAAGGGTAACTCCGCCCAAACTATTGGCGGTACGAACGCCGGTGCGCTCAACCGTATGGCAGAGAGTATCGAACAGAACACTATGAGTTCTGTTGAGCAGGCTCAGCTTGTGTCCATGGCACACGATGCACTATCTGGCGGACATGTAACAAACACAGAGAAAGCTGCTGCACTTAACCACATTTTGGCGGCAGCAGGCCAGCCAACTATTGACATCTCTCAGCCTATCAATGGAGCAACCGACGTTGACTCGGGGAGTATTCCAGTTCCTCATGAGGATTCTGTGCCCTCACCATCGCCTGCACCGGCAAGACCAGCTAGTGACGAGATTTTCACCATAAACCCTGATGGAACAATATCCGGCGGCATAAAACCATTTACTATAAGTAATGGTAGGCTTACAGATAGCGGGATCATTCTTCCTCCGGAGCGCCCGAACCGCACCCGGCCTGGTTCCCGGAGCAGTAAACCGGGTCAAAATGGCGGCGAAAGAACTGAATAAGTTCTGATGATTGGTCGTCGTGCAAATGGGTGCAAAAGCCTGTAATCGTGTAAAGTTGCCTCGTAGCTTATAAACAAAAGGTGCTGGAACAAGCCTCCATTTAGCTTGCTCCAGCACCTTAAATTGACCCCAAAACAGGAGAAAACCCCTATTTCTAGGGGTTTTCTCTACGTCACGGCAGATATTTTTTGTATCAAACGTGACGTCCAAACATGGTCCGAGTGACAGGATTCGAACCTGCGGCATCCTGCTCCCAAAGCAGGCGCGCTACCAACTGCGCTACACCCGGTTATTTAAGTTTTTCGTCCCGCTACGCATATTCTCCCAAATGTCGCACGCTACCAACTGTGCCACACCCCGAGAGGTATTCTCATAGCGATCATCTAAAGACTTACTTCTACCCTCATTATCCCAACAGTAAATAAAGTTGAAGCTACTTTACAACAAAATATTATGGTCACCCCCCAATACGGTCTTTGAATGTTCTTATTATACCGTAAATAGCCACAGAAGTCAATTCTATAATTTTATCGGAAGTGTCCAAAAGCAGAGTTAAAGGAAGTCAAAGAGAGAAAAAGGGACAGCAGCCCCAGGATGGCGAGAGAGATAACGGCTTTTCTGTGCGCCAAAGCGGTTATAAGCACGAACGAAAACAGTAAGAACGGCCTAAAGGTTCTCCAGCTTTCTGGGAAAGCACCTGCTGCGCCGGGCCGAGGTCGGGATATATAATACACCTCTTGCGAAAATAAAAATAGTGCGATAAAATAGAAGCATGAGATACGAAAAGCTAGCGGAATATTCAAACACAAAATTTCGGAGAATTACCGGGGTAAAGCGGGCAACATTTGACAAGATGGTAGAAATTCTGCAAAAAGGATATGCGGAAAAGCACCGGCGCCGTGGGAGGACGCCAAAGCTGAGCATAGAGGATCTGCTGTTGGCCACCCTGGAGTATCTGCGGGAATACCGTACTTATGCCCATATAGCAGCCAGCTATGGGATAGCGGAAAGCAATATCTACCGAGGGATCAAGTGGGTGGAAGACACGCTGATAAAGGATGGGACATTTTCGCTGCCAGGACGGAAAGCGCCGCTGAAAAGCGATGCCGAGTATGAGGTGATTCTGGTTGACGCAACGGAATCGCCCATTGAACGACCTGAAAAAAGCAAAAGCGATACTATTCCGGAAAGAAAAAGCGGCACACACTGAAAACACAGATCAAGATCCACATGACAGGGCGAAGACCACCCATGAGCATGAACGCGAAATTGATGACGAAGTAGATGGCGGAAAAGATGCCAATCGTAATCAGGCCTCTACCCTTCAGCATTTTTCCGCTTGCTTCGTTTGATATTTTGTCATTCCTCTTATAAGTTAGATGTTGCTAACTTCACTGGGAAAAGAGATGCGCTTTCCCAGCGCGTCAATAGGAAGAATAGCAGGATGCAAATGCTTTGTCTGTCCCTATTCGACCAGTTTGTCCCATTTGGACAATAAATTTTATCGCTCACTTGTTGCAACTATGTTCTATTAACTAAAAGATAATTTATATTATATACTACTGTACTGCAACAAGGAAATTGAATATCCATACCACCCATATATCTTGTTGTGGTACGTTTGCTGCACTAGGTTCAAAGCTTGTATGCCACATACAAAAAATTGCACAGCTTGATTACATAAAAACGAGCATCTTCCCTGCTCATATCATGCCGTATCGGTTCAAAAAGTGCGGTGTAGAAGGAGTGCGTCAGCATATGAAAGACTTTGAGCATAACATCAAAATTGCCGATGTTCTCTTTCCGCATCTCTGCAAATTGTTCCAAAAAACCGCTGTTGATGCTTGTCACTTTCTCAATCATTGCAACATATCGAGAACCCTCCAAACACCCCATAGCAAGTTTGAACGTATCAGACGGGCTGGCACCCATCCAGCAGGCCTTTGTGTGCTATAGCGGAAAAAATGGCAGCGAGATGTGTGCCAAGCCGTCAGGCGCGATTTCTTCAGTGGTTCCTTAAGTGCGTTTACTATAAAGCTCCCTGCATCCGCAGGGCTTCCTTCCGGGATGCGGGTTGTATGATGGTGATAATTTTTCACGATTTATAAAAATTTTAAAAAAATGCTGGCTTTTTTTCCGCAAACACGTTATAATATGTCGTACCGCAAAGAAAAAGTGGGTATGCTGTTTTGGTGTATGGACAGGCAAAGGGCTTGGCATCATCTTTACGGAAAAGGGAGCGCGGCATGGAAAAGAAGGCAGGCAAAACCTACAAGCTCCGCCAAAGAGCCAATCTGGCCACCCTCCTTCGGGAGTTGCGCCAGCGTGCGGGCTTTTCACAGCGGGAAGTTGCCAGTATCTTAAATATGAACCGTTCTACCTATACGTATTACGAGACAGGCAAAACGCTGCCGGATCCTATGACGCTAAACCGGATTGCCAAGATTTTTGGCGTACCGCTGGACAGCTTTTTTATGGAAGATGAAGCGCTTCTTATTTTATCCGATTCTTCTGTCCCCGCCAACCGCGCCCGGAAAAAGCGGTTTAATCCCCAGCATGTGGGAGACTTAACCACAGAGGAGCGGGAGATTATTGCTTATCTGCGGGACAGGGAACTTTCTGCGGAGGCAGTGCTCCAGGCATTGCGCAACCGCTTCGACCATATGGAAGAAGAATAATCCCTATCAAAATTGAAGCGGCCCCAGCAGGTTTCGACAATTTTTGCGGCTTTCATGGGGTAAAATGTGAAAAGAAACCGCGACATGCAACTTGAATATAATAATATATGCGCTTGTAGCTCAGTTGGATAGAGTATCAGACTCCGACTCTGAGGGCCGCTGGTTCGAATCCAGTCAAGCGCGCCACAACCTCCAAGGTTTGATGCCTTGGAGGTTGTTTTATAGTATAAAATGATGATTAAAATAGCAAAATGCATAGTTGTGAGGCTGGGCTTTTGGTTATCCAACTAGTTTTTGCAGCAGTCAAAATAGTAGTCAAATGTCCAGGCTTTCCTGTAGAACCGCACTCGCCGCTTTTTTCTTGTCATCAAAGGCGTGGGTGTAAATATCCAGCGTGGTGGACACCTGGGAGTGCCCCAACAAACCAGACACGGTGGCTACATCGGCCCCACCCGCTATCATGAGGCTCGCCGCCGTGTGCCGCAACGAATGGACGTTGAGGTCTTGTGGCAGGCCGTGCTTCTTGAGGATCATCTTAAAGCGCCAGGTGAAGCTGCTGGGGGTCATTGGCAGTTCCATGCCGTGGCGGCGGAAGATATAATCGCCAGCGGATAGTTGGCGTTCGTCATAGGTTTCCGTTTCCTGCGCGCAGAATTTGCGGTACTCTTTGAGCAGGCTTGCCATCTCAGCGGAGAAGTAAACGTAGCGGTCACCAGCGGTAGTCTTTGGCTCCTTGACGATGACTTTTTCGCCGGTGACTTTCACCACGTTGCGGCAGATATGTATGGACTTCTCCTTAAAATTCACATCGCACCACTTCAGGCCACAGCATTCGCCCCGGCGCATGCCAGTGGCGATAATCAGTTTGAAGTAGGTTTCGTACTTGATGCTTTCTTCCTCAAGCGCGGCAATGAATTTTTGAGTAGTTTCCTTATCGGCAACATTCTGCTTTTTCTTCTTTTTGCCGGTGTACTTGTAGGTGCGCCATGCTGGGTTATGTGACAAAAAGCCGCCCTCCATCGCGTCGGAGAGGATACCACACAAGCAAGCGTGGACACCCTCAACGGTGCATTCAGAGAGCGGCTTTTCTGTCACAGAGTTTTTTTGCTTTCGGAGTTCGGCATAAAGGTTGCGGAAGTGTTCGGGCTTTAAATCAGTCAATTTGTAGCCGCCCAGGTACGGCATAAATCGGTCGATGTCCTGCTTGTCCCTGGCTAGAGTGGATTTTACCAGTTTTGCGGGGGCAATCTCCCGGAGCCACAGTTCTGTGTAGGCCGCGAGGGTAATGGCCTTGTCCACTTTCATTGGCTCATTGTGACATTGTCGCTCGAAGAGGGCAGCTTCTTCCTCGAGCCATTTTTCCTTGGCCTTGGGCGTTAATCCCTCGGGCGGGTGAACGGTTTTCTGCTGGGGCTTGCGGCGCTTGCCGTCAAAATTGTAGCCCATGGAAACAACCAGCAAGTAACTGTTGCCCCGTTTACGGATGCTCGCCATACTGCCAACCTGCTTTCTGTTGTGATTTGCCCTGTTGAGGCAACCACACAATACCACACCCCTTGCCGGAAATCCAGCGGCAAAAGCACTTTCTACCACTCTGACAAAGAGAGGGCGGTATGTCTGTTCGAGAGCGAATCACTTTGCCACTAAGCGGTGCGGAAAAGCGTTTCCCCCATCACATCAGCAGCTTGATTTTTCAAATCCATCTGAGGATGGCAGTAGGTGCGTTCCAGGAAAGAGGTGTCTGCGTGGCCTACCAGCTCGACCACAGTCTGCTTATCCACCCCGTGGTGGAGCAAGGTTGTGATGAAGAGATGCCGCAAAGTGTGCAGGTGGAAGCTGTCTGGGAAGTCGTTTTCCCGGTAGCTTTGGCGCAGGTGCTTCGTGAAAGTGTCCGGATGGACAGGCTTGCTTTCCTCATTTCTGAAAAGATACGGGCTATGTTCGGCGTGGCTTTGTTCCTCACCCTTTCGCTTGATGCAGTAATAAGTCAGCAGAAATGAGGTTGTATCCTCTTCGATGGCAATGGTACGGTTACGGCCTTTTTTGGTTCTTCCCTCCTGCACGCCGCCCCCAGCGATAACGCTGCGGGAGCGGCTGACAGTTAAGACAGCACGTCTACCAAAGAAACGGAAGTCATCCCATTTTAAAGCACACAGTTCGCCCCGGCGGCAGCCTGTGTAAATCGCCAGGATGTAATACGCCTTATACACCCATTCTTCGTCCAAAAGAGCCACAATGAGCTGTTCAGCCTGCTCCTCCGTGGGAATAAATTGCTCCCGCTTTTCGGTGTCGGGCAGGTCAATCATCCGTGCCGGGTTCTTGGCAATGATTTCGTTGCGCTTGGCATCGCTGAGCACAGCTGATACCACAGTCAGATACTTCTGAACGGTGGCCTCCTGCACAGGCTTGCCATGGCTCTCGCGCTTGCGCAGCTCTACCAGCATATTCTCAAGCGCCATAGGCCGCAGCCTACCCAACTGAATCTCACCAATGAGCGGGTAAACTTTTTGCAGCATCCTGCGGTAGCTGGCCAGCGTTCCCGGCGCATATTTCACTTGCCTGTCCAGCCAACGCCGAGCGTATTCCTCGAAGGTCATCTCGGCGTCCTCGCAGAAGCCATTCTTCACTGTGCGCTCAATTTCTTCAGCGGCATGGCTCACATACTGGCTGATGCCGCGCCTGCTGACACTGTCAGGCACGATGATGGCCTTAGCCCTACAGATTTTTCTGCCATCCGGACGGTAGCCGTTGCTGACAGTGATTTTGAATTTCCTAGCGGGTGATTTTCGTCAATTCCTTTTCCTTTGCGGCAATCTGGTCGTTAAGGCGGTGGGATTGACTTTTTTTCAGCGGGGCCGCATTGATACGGGCTACTATTTCCGAATAGGAAATGCGGATTGTCTTTCTCCGGGTGCAGACGGTTTCAAGCATGATGTCAACAATTTCGTCCAGCCTGTCCCCGTCAAACTTCATATCCTGCATGAGAATGTCATAGGAGATATTGTCCTTGATGATCTCCCGGTAAATCTCAAAAGCTGTCTGTGCGTCCGATTCCTTTCGTTTCCGTTCCGGCGGCATATCACCTTCTGATAGCGTTCTACACCTTAAGAACCTGTATTCACAACCAGCAACCGCCGCCTCATCGGTCTTTTGGGAGCCGCTCTATGTGGAAGCCCCCGACAAGTCCAGCGGCAAGCACCGCCAGAGCGTCCATATCAAGTATGACGGCATGGGCTTTATCCCTCTGGATGAACTGATGAAAGGGGCGGCGTGACCGAAGTCGCTCCGCCCCTTGAAATCACAGGGTTTTCAGGCTTTTTGCCGAATACTGTTTTATGATCACCGTCCATCCCGGCAGGGGGCCTTTTTGCATACCTGCTATTTTTCCACGTGCCACTCCACGCCATTGGGCGTATCCTTCATGACTACATGGCGGGCAGCCAGTTCGTCCCGGATGGCGTCGGCTGCAGCCCAGTCCTTTGCCTTGCGGGCGGCGGCGCGCCTTTCCAGCAGGGCTTCAATTTCTGCGGTTGCCTCTGGGGAAAGGCTGCTTTCCGGCTTCTCCGCCGCCTTTTCCCCGGCCTTCAGCAGATCCAGGGAGAGAACCTTATCGAAGTCCGCAATAAGCCAGCGCTTGGTAGCGTCTGTCAGGTCAGACTTCAGCAAATCATACAGCACCGTCAGCCCCAAAGAGGTGTTCAGGTCGCTGCCCAGGGCCTGGGAGAATTTCTCCTGGAAAACCTTGGCTCCCTGGAAATCCGGCTGGCCCTCCTTGGAGAGCGCCCCAATGCGCGCTGCCAGCTTCTGATACGCCTGGGCGGCATTTTGCAAACTCTCAAAGGAGAAGGTGAGGGGCTTGCGGTAGTGGGACTGCAAGCAGAACAGCCGGTAAACCAAGGGGTTATACCCCTTCTCCTCCAAGGAAGAAACCGTAACAAAGTCGCCCCGGGACTTGCTCATTTTGCCCCGGGCATCGTTCAGGTGCAGCACATGGAACCAGTATTTGCACCAGGGGTGCCCCAGGTACGCCTCAGACTGGGCGATTTCGTTGGTGTGGTGGGGGAAGGCGTTGTCAATGCCGCCGCAGTGGATGTCCAGATAATCCCCCAGCTCCTTCACGCTGATGGCGGAGCACTCAATGTGCCAGCCCGGATACCCCAGGCCCCAGGGGCTTTCCCATTTCAGCTCCTGGTCGTCAAACTTGGACTTGGTGAACCACAGCACAAAATCCGTCTTGTTCCGCTTGTTCCCGTCCGCGTCCACGCTGTCCCGCACGCCCACAGCCAGATCGTCACTGTTCTGGTTGCCGAACACATAATATTTCTCCAGCTTGCTGGTGTCGAAATACACATTGCCCCCGGCCACATAGGCATAGCCCTTTTCCAGCAGCTTCTCCACCATCTCAATGAAATCGGGAACCCGGGTGGTGGCAGGCACCACGGTATCGGGCTTACGGATGTTCAGCTTCTCGCAGTCCTGAAAAAAGGCCTTTGTGTAAAAGTCCGCAATCTCCAGCACAGACTTGTGCTCCCTTTTGGCTCCCTTGAGCATCTTGTCCTCCCCTGTGTCGGCGTCAGAGGACAGGTGGCCCACGTCGGTGATGTTCATCACCCGCTCCACCTCATACCCCTCATAGCGCAGGAATTTCTCCAGCACGTCCTCCATCAGGTAGGATCGGAAGTTGCCGATTTGGGCAAAGTGGTAAACCGTCGGCCCGCAGGTGTACATTTTCACCTTCCCTGGCTCGTGAGGCGTGAAAACCTCCCTTTTCATGGTGAGTGTGTTCGTCAGTTCCATAGCTTTCCCTTCCTTTCTGGCTGTCGGGCTGCCGCCCGCACCTGCTTTAAGAAACTTTTTGAAAAAAGTTTCTTAAAAATCTTCAAAAACTTTCAAGTATTCAACTCCTGGAAACCTTCCGCCCCCGCTGGTTTTGACTGCGTCAAAACATAAAGGTTTTGGGGGTTCTCAGGGGGCCTTTTCCTCAAAAAGGCCCCCTGAGCCGCCGGAGGCAAGCTCCTCTACCTTAGCCTGCAGGCGCTCCAGCTCGCCCCGCAGGCGGCAAAGCTCCATAGACACCGGATCCGCAATGTGGATCTGGTCAAGCTGCCGGCTGGCCGGGCCAACCTTTGTATTGCCGATTTTCACCACCCGGGCAGGCACGCCTACAGCGGTGGCGTCCGGGGGAACGGCATCCAGCACCACAGCGCCGGCAGCCACCCGGGCATTGTCCCCCACAGTGAAGGGGCCTAAAACCTTTGCCCCCGCCCCCACCAGCACGTTGTTGCCCAGGGTGGGATGGCGCTTGCCCGTATCCTTGCCAGTGCCGCCCAGGGTGACGTTCTGGTACAGGGTGCAGTTGTCCCCGATTTCCGTCGTCTCCCCGATAACCACGCCCATGCCGTGATCGATAAATAGCCCCCGGCCTATCTTTGCCGCCGGATGGATCTCAATGCCCGTCTTTTTCCGGGCGCGCTGGGAAATCAGCCGGGCCATAAATTTCATGTTATGGCGGTAAAACCAGTTGGCCTGGCGGTGCGCCCGCACTGCCTTAAAGCCCGAGTAGAGGAAAAAGACCTCTAACCGGGAGCGGGCCGCCGGATCCCGCTCCATTACGGCGTCTATGTCTTCTTTCAGTTTGCGAAATATACGGATCCCTTCTTTCCTGGGCCAGAGGCAGACGCCTCCTGGCCCGCTTTTTTCCGCGAAAAGAAAAACGCCCCCGCAGACAGGGCTTTCCTGCCTGCGAAGGCGGTGCTGGGCCGCGGTTCCACTTCGCTTTGTAACTCTTCCAGGTGATACCGGCCCCCGCCGGGCAGGGATTTCCTCCTGCCTGCTCCAAAACGCATTTCTCCCCGGCTGGCAAAAGGGGCTTCCACCCGGCGCGCGCCGGCCCCTTCTCTCTGCTGCCACCCTTTACGGGATACTCCCTTTTCTTCATCGCGTCTGTATATAAAATATATAGTAAACGCGGTTCAAAAGGGGCAAAAAGCCTCCCCGGAACCGGCGGCAGGGCCGCCTGCCTGAAAACCGGCCATCCCGGTTTTCAATCGCGTTTGCTATAGGATATGCGCGCCCACGTTTGGGCGTGCGCATCAAAGGCTATTTAAAAACTGAGCTGTGCGCCCTTCTGCTTGGACTGCTCCTCCCGGCGCTTTTCCAGCAGGGCCTTTATCTTCTCGTGGGGATCTATCAGCGCCCCGGCGGACATGTCGTGGTGCAAAGCCGCGATAAAGTAGGCGATATACTTGGAAACGTCCACCTCATAGAACCATTCCCGCTGCTTCAGCTCTTCTGTGCGGTAGGTCAGGTTGGTGCCGAACACCCCGTCGATAATGCCGTCCTGATAGGCCTTGTCAAATGTCTCCAGCCCGTTTGTAAAGATGGCATAGGTGGCAAAGGCAAACACCCGGCGGGCTTTGCGCTGGCGTAGGTTATAGGCTAAATCCAGCATGGATTCGCCGGAAGCGATAATGTCGTCGGTGATAAACATATCCTTGCCTGCCACGTCGCTGCCCAGATATTCATGGGCCACAATGGGGTTGCGGCCATCCACCACCCGGGAATAATCCCGGCGCTTGTAGAACATGCCTAAATCAACGCCCAGCACAGAAGCGTAGAACATATTCCGGCTTAAGGCGCCTTCGTCCGGGCTGATGACCATAAAGGAATCCCGGTCGGTGGAAAGGGTTTTAAAATTCTTGAAAAGGCACTTGAGCACCTGGTAGGAGGGCATCAAGTTATCAAAGCCCATTAAGGGCACAGCGTTCTGCACCCGGGGATCGTGGGCGTCAAAGGTGATAAGGTTCTGCACGCCCATGTTCTGCAGCTCCTGCAGGGCAAAGGCGCAGTCTAAAGACTCCCGGTAATTCCGCCTGTGCTGCCTGCCGCCGTAAAGCAGGGGCATAATCACGTTTATCCGGTGGGCCTTGCCGCTTACCGCCTGGATAAGCCGCTTCAGATCCTGGAAATGGTCGTCCGGGGACATGCAGTTTTCCTTGCCGAACAGCTTATAAGTGCAGCTATAGTTTCCCACGTCCACAATAAAGAACAGGTCATAGCCCCGCACAGTGCTCTCAATAATCCCCTTGCCGTCGCCGGAGGAGAACCGGGGACAACTGCAAGGGATGCGGAAGGTTTCCGCTTTGCGCCCGGCCTGCTGCGCCCAGCGGGCCAGATGGGCCTCTATTTTGTCAGAAAGCTCCGTGGCCCCTTCCAGGGAAACAATCCCTAAAGGGGGCAGGTGGTTGTCAGGTCCGAAAAAAAACTTAGCGGTTTGCTCCTTCATCTTTGACCATTCCTTTCCGCAGCGTGACAGGATATGTATTTTTTCCATGGGTAATTTTCCCCCATCATTCTAGCACAAATCCCCTGACAATTCCACCGGAATTTTGCAGTTTTCCCGCATTTTGCCGCATTTTCTCCTTTTGGCAATGTTTCTTTGCAATTCTCCCGCCGGGATTTGTTTTAATTACCAAAAACGGCTGCCCTTATAGGGCCGATGCCCCTGCGGGCAGCAGGGAGTTTCTCCCGGATTTTTGCAGCAAAACCCCTAACAGGCAGGGACAGCGCCTGTTTGGGCAGATTTGTGCAATTCTTTTCTACTTAGAGTATTCTTCCTGCTTTCCCCCGCTTTCATGCGCGGGGCCTGAAACAGGCTCCTCAGGAAAGCTTACATGCCCCCGGGGCAGCGCTTCTTTTTTCTTTTCGGTATAGAAAAAAAGCATTATATGTGTTATAATGGGATAAGCAGTATTTCCACTTTTAGAGGAGGATTTTGCATGATGAAAAAAGTTTTATCCCTTCTGCTCACGGCGTGCCTGTTTGCCGCGCTGTCCCTGCCGGCAGAAGCGGCTGGTTCGGTAAAGGTGACAGCCGTGAAAACAGGGGTGAAGGCAGACAGTGTTTTCAACTGCCAGGGCTATGGCAGCCTGGTGGCAGCAGGCGAGACAGACAAAGACGGCGCGGTTGTGTCCCGCCCCCAGGCAGCCCTGCTGGACAAGGAAGGCAGGCTGGTGTTCCCCTACCGGGAAACCTACAACCAGTTTTATTACGAGGACGGCGTGGTGTCCCTGACCAGCAATTCTTCCTATACCATAGCGGCAGATCTCCTTGTCGTCCAGGATGGCCTGGGGGAAACGGATCTGAACCTGTACTACTACGATATAAACGGGAATAAGCTTTTCAGCTTTATAGACACAGAAAGCACCGAAGGGGAGACGGCTGTCGGAACCAGCTATCTGGGCGGCCCTATGGAGAACGGGCTTGCCCTGGTGATGGAATGTTCCTATGCTTTCAGCAACGGCTCCAGCGAAGGCGACAACAGCACCGAGCAATGGTCCGCCTATGTTGTGGATAAAACCGGGCAGCCAGTCCTGGAACTGCCTGCGGATTTTTCCACTGTGATTGCCAGCGGCGCAGGCGGCATTGATACCAAAAAGAGCCTGGATCCCTTTGGGGAGGGACTGGCGGCTTTCTTTGCCAACACATACGAGGGCGAGGACTTTACCAGCCAGCCAATGGGCTATATGAACGCCAAAGGCGAAACTGTGCTGGACCTTTCCGGCCGGGGCTATACGAACACAGGCGCTTTTCAGGACGGGCTGGCCTGGGTAATAGATGGAAACGGAAAGGTGGGCTTTATCGACAAATCCGGGCAGGAAGTGATTGCCTGCACCTATAGCAGCGGATATCCCTTCTGCGACGGCATTGCCGCAGTGGAGAAAAACGGCAAATGGGGTTGCATTGATAAAGAGAACCATGTGGTGGTTCCCTTTGTCTATGACGATGCCTACGGCAGCATGTCCGAGGATTTAGTCCCTATGGGCAAAAACGGCAAATACGGGTTGGTTGACCGGCAGAATAACATTGTGCTCCCCATGGAGTATGATGATGTCAGCACCTTCGAGGGCGGCGTGGCCTATGCCATAAAGGACGGATATGTATATATCGTCACAAAGCAGGCGCCCAGGCCCACAGTGGGGGGCTTTGATGACGTATTCGAGGGGGAGTATTACGCGGAGCCTGTAAAGTGGGCGGTGGAAAACAAGATTACCGCCGGGGAAACCGATACCACCTTTGCCCCTGGCAAAACCTGCACCAGAGGGCAGATTGTCGCTTTCCTGTGGCGTGCTAATGGCGAGCCGGAGCCTGCTTCCGCAGCAAACCCCTTTACAGACGTAAAGGCCGGGGACTATTACTACAAAGCCATGCTGTGGGCCAAGGAAAAGGGTATCACCAGCGGCACGGATGACACCCACTTTTCTCCCAATGCCGCCTGCAGCCGCGCCCAGGCTGTCACCTTCCTGTGGCGGGCTAACGGCGAGCCGGCCGGCACAGGATCCACCTTTGGAGACGTGAAGGATGGCGAATACTACACAGAGGCCGTAAAGTGGGCCACCGGGGAAGGGATTACCGCGGGAGACACCAGCACCACTTTTGCTCCCAATAAGAACTGCACCAGAGGGCAGATTGTGACGTTCCTGTACAGGGATAAAGCCTGAGAGGCATCCCGCAGAATGTAGTGAAGTGCCCTCCCAAAAAGTTAGACAAAGATTCAGGTACAAATTGTTCAAGCAGCCGAAAGGGCTTGCTGTCTGTGAAGAGCAGGTGGCAAGCCCTTCAGCTTTGCCTTGATACGGCGGTTGTTGTAGGAATCGAGATATTCCATGAGTTCCTGCCTGAAGCGTTCCACAGAACAGAGTTCTTGCGGATAAAAGCAGCTCGCTCTTGAGTAATCTGAAGAAGTTCTCTATAACAGCATTGTCCAGACAATTTCCCTTCCGCTTATGCTTTGCCGGACGCCTTTGTTCCGGAGCATCCTCAGATGCTGTTTGTGCTGGTATTGCCAGCCCTGGTCGGAATGGAGGATCAGGCCGATCCCGGCTGGCCCGGGGCGGAAACGCTGACACATGGCGTTTGCGTTTCCCCGCTTTTTAAAATACTTGTTTGGGACACTCCCCAATAAAGCAGGCGCACCATTTACGGGAAATGGCGCGCCCGCCCTATGCTTTCCAATACGCTTTAATAGAGCATGACCAGATCTTCCCCGGCGGCAACCATGCCCAGCTTTAAAATGCGCAGGCGGCGCTGGGCGCAGTTGCAAAAGACCATAGGCATTGCCAGGGAAAAGCCGGACTGGGTAAGTATCGTTGGGTCGAATGTGAGCAAAGGTTCCCCGCGCGCCACCATGTCCCCCCGGGAGACGTGAAGCTGGAAGCCCCGGCCCTGAAGCCGGTGGGTATCTAGGCCCACGTGGAGGATAAACTGCTCGCCCAGGGAGGTTTGCAGGCCCACGGCATGCCCGGTGGAAAAGGCAAAATACACCTGGGCGTCAGCAGGGGCCAGCAGGGTGTGGGTGGAGGGCAGCAGCAGCACGCCCCGGCCCATGCGGCCCTGGGCAAAGCAGGGATCCTCGCACTGGGAGAGGGGCAGCACACTGCCGGAGACAGGGCTTGCAAAGACAGAAGGGACAGCCATAGGTGAACCTCCTTTCAAGGGCAGCTCTTTGCCTGCATTATACCCCAAGTATAAACAAAAAGCAATAGGTTTCCCCATTTCGCCTGCAAAAAAAGCAAAAAGAAGCCCCCGCCGGGAGGCGGGGGCTGTGGGGCGGCTTAAACTTCTTTTCCGTCTACCAATACAATAACATTATTATCTTTGTCGAGCTTGACAGTAATGGTAATTGGTTTGATACGGTTTCCAGCCTTGTCTGTTATGGTGTTGCCCAAGATAACCTTTTCACCAGAAAAGGCTCTATTAAGGGTCAGCGAGAAATTGGTAGTCGCAGTGTCAGTACCATGACTGCCGTTCAATGTAGGCTTAATATTAACAGCAGAACTCATGCATTGATATGCGTGGTTTTTCATGCCAAAAGGATCGTTTGTTTCATGGAAACAAATTGGCTCAGGATCCGCCAGAGTACCAGTGCCGCTTGAAGCCTTAAAGTAAATATTCTCTGTGAAGGTAACGACTATCTCTCCCGTTATACGTCTTGCAGTCTCATCATACTCAACAGCAGGACTCACGGTTACGATAGCAGGCGATGTTGTGTCCGTTAATCTGACAGGATAAGTTGCCCGGAACGCATCGGCGGATCCGGTGTCGCTTTTGCCAACTGCCAGGAAAATATAGTCGGTATCCATCACTAGCTCCATCTTGCTGCAGTCCACACTATATATTTGGTTCGCTGTAACATTCAGTTTGCCGGAGCCTTTTACTAAGCCGTTGCCGGCGGATGTGGAGCGGATTTGCTGGGCTAAAGTTGCCTTGTGGGTGTCATCAGCCTTGTCATCGTATTCAGATCCTTTTGCGCCGCCAGTGGCGTTCATGGACAATGCTGCGCAAGCAGTAATGTCATCACCACTGGCTTGCTTTTTCCAGCCGGTAGGGGCTGCGCCTTTATTGGCGTCGCCGATTCTTAGAAAATCCAGTGCTTCCTTTGTATAGGGCAGCACAATGTACTCTACAAGGCCGGAGTGCGTACTGGACACCTGGACAGTGGAGCCGCCAAGCGTAAGGGTGATTTCAGGCCGCACAATATCTGTTGTCAGGAAAGAGTACACTTCTACGTGCGAAATGGTGCTGGAGCTTGTGCCCTCAATGACGAAATAGGCATAATACAGGGTATTGGGCTTGAGGCCTGTAACGGGAATATCCTGTACCATCCCGGTTACGCCAGGTACACGTCCATAGGCTGCTCTGGAGGTGTCGGTAACCAGGTTGTTGCCAACAGGGTTCATGATATCGGACTGTATGGGCCAGGTTATAGACTCTTGGTTGAAGTTTGGCGAGGAAGTTCCCCCCTGTTCAGGAACATTCGTTGACCATTTTGTCTGGTCTGTTGTTTCTTGACCAGTACTATCTTTCTTATTAAGGCCGTCCATGACACCATGTTCATCCCTCGGCCGGAGGTTTTCAGCCGGAGCAATGACATAGTAGACATTGCCGGAGCGGTTTTCCAATCCCAAGTGCATGGTCACGCCGCTGTCACCCGGTGTAAAGCGAGGCAAATTGCTGCCGAAGCTGGGGGCACTGCGGTCTGTAAACTGTTTGTTCAGGTCAGCGCCGGGGCCATTGGTGATGTCGTTCAAATCCTGGGTTCTGTTGACGATTTCTTCCATGCCGCTTATGGTGTTCTGGCTTAAAGCGGCATCCAGGCTCAGGTTTGTGCCTGTGAGTATGCTGACCTTTGCGGTGATATACTGGGTGAAATCCTCGCGGTTGCTCAGGCCAGCCACCTTTGTGAAGTGGATGGCATATTCATACACTCTGCCGTCATACAAGTTGAAATTATCCGCCGCATCATTGGTACCCTCTATGGGGAACGAGGACGTGCCGCTGGCGCTGGTTACGATATTTGTCAGAGAAACGCCGCGCATTTCGTTGGTGGGAGGCGTGACGCTTGCGGAACCAACTTTGTCCCAGCCTGCATTGGAGGACTTATCCTCAGGCCGCACGCGCCGGTAAAGGTCAAATTCCACTGCGGTGTCGAACCAAAGCTTCATGTTCCACCGCAGGCCCGGCTCTGCGGAAGAAGTGGATTCCGGCGTTAAGGAGAAGGCCATGTCGATGGCATTATCATAACTGGTACTGTTATCGTTTATATAGCCTGATGTCACGTCTTTGCTCAGGTTAGCCAGCGCCGAAACCGTTGTAAACCGTTCTGTCCTGTCCTGTTCCATGCGGTTCTGGGCCGGGGAGGCGTCTATGATATTCCGGAATTCAAAATAGTAGGTGCTGCCGCTGCCCATGTTGATGGCGTCGGTTTTTTCCGGGCCGCTGGGCAGGGTGAGAACCATCTTGCCGCTGCGGTCCAGCTCCAGCCTGGCGTTTTCAAAGTTAATCTTCACTTCAGTGGCATTGCCGCCTGTCACCTGATACATCTGGATCATCTTCGGCAGAATATCCAGCAGCTCCTGGCGGGCCGCCTGCTGCTGCGCGCCGGATATAGTGGAATCCTTGCTCTTCCAGGTGTTGTACAGGGCCAGAGGCTCGGCGCTGGTAGGCTCGTAGAGGATATTTTCGCTGAACTCAATGTGTACATCCGCGTCAGCATAGGGCTGGGGCCTGTTGTCCACGCCTGTGGCCGATCTGCTGAAGGTGACCTCCGCTGTGGGCGGGGTGCTGTCCAGGGTATACACGGTGATTTTCTTCACGATGTCCGAGTAGTTCCCTGTAGGCGTGGCATTGTCCACCGCGATATAATACATATCATAGATGGTTTCCTTCTGCAGCCCGGTAATATTGGTGGAAGCCGGCACGCCGGCTTCGGCCTTCATGCTGCCCCGCTTTATAACCTTGCCGCCGTCCGCGGTTTGGGCATTGCGGATCTGTATCTTGGCAGAGTCATCCCGCAGGAACTCCTCGGTGGTGTTGGTCCAGGGCGGATCGTGGCCCTTAGGCGGCGTGGGGAAGTTTTCGCCGGTTTTTACCAGCACCCAGTAAATCGTGCCCGGCTCGTTGATAATGCACTCGGCGCCCACATTGGTGGCGCCCATGGTGGTCTGCTGCATATCTGTGGTGAACTCCGGCGGGGTTTTGTCCCGGGTGGTGAACTGCAGCTTCGTAATGCTGGAGCTTTTAATGCCGTCGGCATCTGCCAGCCACAGGTACAGATCATAGGTGGCCTGCTCTTCCAGCTCTACCACCTTATCCGGCTGGGTGGAGTTGGGATAGATAATCCGGTTCACCTGCACAGACTCTGTCTTGTTCTTGCCCAGGCCCACCCGGCCGTATCCCAGGGGATCCACAAAGCCGAAGGACAGGAACTCGTTCTGGGTGGGCTGGGTGCTGCCCTTGGGCAGCAGCACATAGTAAAGGTCGCACTTCTTGTTTGCCATTACTGTGACCCAGGACTCCTCTGTTTCCACCTCCAGCATCCGGGGATACTCCGGGTTGAAAGCGGGGGTGATGTTGTCCGGGGTTTCAAAGCGCTCGCTGTACACAGGGCTTTTGTGCCCCCGGGCGTCTACCAGCACGGCGGAAACATAATAGGTGCCGCTGGAGGTGAGGCCCTTGAGCTTTTCGGGGAATACAAACTCTGTGTTGGAGGATTCGGACTTATAGTTGCCGGAAAGCAGGAAGCCGGAACCATAGGAGGGGTTGATAAGCTTATCCTGGCCTTCTGTGGTATCAGGCACAGGGCCCATGGCAGCGGTGGTCAGGCCCCAGTATACAGTGCCGGACTTGTTGGTGGAGGCAATGCCGTCAGCCTCAGTGGGGGCCACGTTTGCCACCTTGGGATAGCCGTTTAAGATGCGGGGCTCCTGGGAATACTCCTGGGCCTGGGAGGCATCCATGTTCTCGCCGGAAATCTCCGCGTCCAGGCCGGGCCGGATGGTTATCTTGTCCGGCAGCATGGTGGTGGTGGAGTCGGGGGAGTTGATGGTCAGATGGCCGATGTCCCCGGTGCCCTCCACCTTGGTGCCCACATCCAGGTTCACCTCGTCAGCCGCCGCGTTTACTTCCAGGCGCAGGGTGGAGTTTGTGGCCTTTTCGTCAATGGTAACCCGGGAAGCGTCTGCGTCGCCCAGGATCAAGGTGGAATTGGGGGTGCGGTTCACCACGTTTTCCAGGTTCCCCGCCAGGGTGAAGCTGTCTCCGGAAGATCCCTCCAGGGATACGTTCAAAATGCCGTAGCCGTCCCGGCAGCCGTCCTCCAGGAAAGCGTCAGAGCGGAACAGGCCGTTGGTGATATGGGTGCGGCCCTCGGTGAGCACAGAAATATACTGCCCGGTGGGAGCGTCTACAATCAGCGTGCTGGCGTCCACGCCCCGGAGCAGGACGCTGTTTTTGCCCAGCTCGCTGGAGCCGCCGCCGGCTATGATGATGCGGCCCCGCACCTGCACGTTTTCCAGCACCACATCACCCAGGCTGACGCCGCCGCTGATGTAGAGATCCCCGGTAATGATAGTGTCCCGCAGGGTGACGTTGGTGCAGTTGATGGTCAGGCTGCCGAACACGCCGCCAGGGGCATGGACGCCAGGTTCGTTAATCAGGGAGCCGATGCCTACGCACAGCATCTTCATGGCCTCGCCCCGGGTGACGTTTTGCTGGGGCCGGCAGGTGCCGTCCGCGTAGCCGTCGATAATGCCTGCCAGGATGGCGGCCCGCACATAGCCCCGGCTGTAGGGGCTGAAATCCCGCCCGTCTGTGAAGTCTATCACTTCCCCGGGGATTTCGTCCAGACGCATGTTCCGGGCCAGCAGGGTGATGGCCTGCTCCCGGGTGAGGGGCGCGTTGGGCGCGGCGGTGGCGTTGTCGTGGCCCTTGAAAATGCCTGCGGTGTAGGCCTTGCAGATATCCTCATAGAACCAGTCCTTGGGATGCACGTCCTTAAAGGGGATAGGCCCTAAATCCGTATAGCCGTAGGCCCGGTTCATCATGGCGACGAATTCCGCCCGGGTGATGGGGGAGTCCGGGCGCATATTGCCGCCCGGATCGCCTTTCACCACGTCCCAGCTCTTCAGTTTTTCCAGATAGGGCGTTACCCAGCTTGCGGCGGAAGCCGTCTGGCTGGGCAGCAGGGAAACGGAAACCGCCAGCAGCATGCATAAAAGCATGGCCAGCGCCCGTTTGCCGGTGCGTTTCAAGGTGTTCATAGTAAAATCCCTCTCTTTGCTGTGGAGTCTTTATGGATGCGGGCGCTGTGCCCGGTTGAAAAGGAAACATCAAAAGGTCAAGGCTGCGGGCCTTTTAAGAAGCCTGCCGGTCCCGGATATGCTGGAGCTGGGCGCGGAAAACCGCCTCCCGCACCAGGCTCTCCTCCTCGTCGATAATGTCCAGGAACTTGGCGGCATACAGGGTGTATTCCCCGTTGGCGCCGCCCTTGCGCAGGATTTGGCACTTTAACAGCAGGGGGGCTGTCCGCGTGATGGGGATGACCACCTCCAACTGATCCCCGGGGGCAAATTCCCGGGCGCAGTAGAAGGCGACGCCGCCGCCGGAAAGGTCGTTGGCCCGGATGGCAGAGCGGGTTTTGTCGGCTGTGCCAAGGGGATAGGCATAGCTGGTAAAATCCACAGGCATGCGCAGGTTTGTGCGCGCCTCCTCCCCCTTCAGTTCCCGCAGGGGGGTGAAGGATATCACATCGTTGTCGTCGCAGTCTACAACCCGGCCCAAAGTTGCGGGCTGATCCTCCTGGGAGGGGACAATCTGCACTTTATTGGTGCGCAGCACGTCCCGTATGCTGCCTTCGGTCACCTTCACCCGCAAAAAGCCGTCCCCCTGGGGTTTTTCCAGCCGCCCTTTTGCAAGCACCTTGGACAGGCTGTCCATAATCATGCAGGTGTTCTGTTCCTTCTTTTTCTTTCCGAACCCTATCATGGCGATTCCTCCTTTGCCTGGGTGTTTTCCTCCGGCTGCTCCGGGGCCGGCGCGGCTGCCTCGGAAGGAGGCGGTGCCTGCTGCTTCTGCCCCCGCCTGCCGGGGTCGTTGGGGTCAAAATTCAAAAAGTATACGTATATCTCCACCACCGCCCGGTACAGCTCCTCCGGGATCTCCTGCCCCACGTTGAGCTGGGACAGGATGGTGGCAAGGGAATTGTCCTCATAAACCGGCACGCCGCTTTCGCCTGCCACGTCCACAATCCTTTCCGCCAGATATCCCATGCCTGCCGCCACCACCACCGGGGCCTGATCCATCACGCCATACTGCAGCGCCACAGCCCTTTTGGCGGCGGGGCGGGGATCCGGCTCGCTAGACCTTGACATCGACACCTGTCATCACCCTTTCAAATAGTTTTGGGAATGCATCGGAAATGTTCAGGGGCTTGCGCAGAGGCCCCACCCGGATGTCCCCGGGCTTCAGGCCGTTGCGCTCCAGAATGCCGTTTAACGACCGGCTGACTTCCCCTGCGTGGGCCGCCACGGTTTCCGGGCAGGAAACGTTCATGGAGGTGCGGCCCGCGCTGCTGTCAATTAAAAGATCAAAGGCCCCCAGGCCCTCTATGTCCATTTTAATCAGGATGCGGGAGGACTTCCCCTGGCCCCCCTGGCCGGATTCCTCGTCCGGATCCACCCACATCTCGGAAAATACCGCCTTGTCCTCCCACTGGAAGGGCAGCAGCAGGTGTTTCAAAGGCATGTACACGCTTTCATTCACCAGGATGGAAAGCATGATGTTGCGCAGCGCCTCCTGGGTCTGCATGTTGGCCTCGCCCCCCAAGGCCCTGGCGGTAAGCTGGGTCAGGTGGTCGGCAAAGCTGTCGGACAGGGAGGCTTTGGAATAATCTGTGCTTTTCAGCAGCCGCAGGATATCCTCGTCGGAAAGCTTGCTCATGTCCCCGGGGAAAATGCCGTAGCCGCTTAAATGCCGGAAAGCCGCCACCATCTCCTGCTCGCTGCCGTTTTCATACCGCACCATGTCCAGGGTCAGCATGGACAAAAGCCCTCTGGCCCTGCCATGGTCGTGGGTTTGGCTCACATAGTTGGAGATAAGGGGGAACACCTGCTCCCGGAGAAGCCGCAGGTTCCCCTGCCGGTCCCCTGCTGCCACCCCGTTTTCAAGCTGGGCCGCCGTATCCAGCAGGCGGCTGGACCAGTGGGAGGGCAGGGACTGGGTCATATCGTACAGGGTGCGCACCATGCGCCCTTCCAGATGGGCGGTGGAGGAAAAGTCGCTGTACTGCCTTAAAAACTGGAGGATTTCTGTGCGCAGCATTTCAGAGCCGGAACGGTTGAAGGCTGTGTGCAGGGCCTGGAAAAGCGCCCCCCCGAAGCGGCTGCCGCTTTGGAGCTGGCCCTTGAGGAAATCCAGGAGCTTCCCCTCGTCCATCTGCAAATATTCCAGGAACTGCCCCATCTCCGCCGCCAGCCCCTCGCTGATGCCGGAGCTTACCTGCAGCCCCCGGCCCAGAAGCTGGATGAAGGCCTGGGCGGAATCCGGGGCGTTCTTCAGGCGCTGGACAAAGGTGAGGAAGTTGGAATCATACCGCAGCTTCTGGGCCGCGTCCCCGGGCTGCTGCTGTTCTGTGCGCTGATCCGCCCGGGTCACCCGGGAGGGATCCACTACGTTCTGTATATGGGTGTCATTGGGGGTAATAGGCTGGCTGCGTACATTGGCGTTGTCATAATTTGGCACCGGGTTTGTAGGCCGCAAAATTTCGGGCATGGTATCGACTCCTTGGGGCAGAGGGAGGGGGCGCCTCCTTCCGCGCATAGTGGTGCGCAGGCCCCCGGGCTGCCTTTTAAAAGGCCCGGCGGTCTGCGTGGCTTATGGGATATACTGCCAGAAAAATAAGCCGGAAAAGCAAAATCCTCGCGCCGCAGTCTTATTTTCCATGGAAGATTGCCGATAAACTAATTAAGGGAACCGCGTTTTGCCGCGGAAGCGCCCTCTCTGCTGAAATTTTGAGAGGAGCGGACGCCGGGCCGTCTGGGCCTGGCCTGCCTGACATGAATCCCTAATTCTTACTAGAAAAGGTGGAAACGATATGGGCAACGATATGATGGAAGCATATCTGTACGAAATGAATACGCTTCTGGAGCAGCTTGATGACATCGTGCTGGCTGCCGAGGAGGCGAAAACCTTCTCCCAAGAGGATGTAAATGAAATCTTCCGCATCATGCATACGTTCAAAGGCTCCTCCGCCATGATGGAGTTCAACACCCTCATGACAGTGGCCCACCGCATAGAGGATATGTTCTTCATTATCCGGGACAAGGGCATGGAGGTGGTTTCGGAGAATCTGCGGCCCGAACTGTTCGAGCTGGTTTTCCGCTCCATTGACTTCTTCCGCGGGGAAATTGAGAAGCTTGAAAATGATCAACCCCTCACAGAAGATATCGACAGCATACTCGCTAATATTAAGAGCTTTTCAAACAAAATTCAAGGCGGCGGTGAAGGTGAAGAAGAGCAGCCTGCCGGCCAGGCAGAATCCCAGGGCGCTCCCGCTTCCGGCGGCGAGGAAATGTTTGGCAGCGACCAGTTCCCCTATGGCATCCGGGTGTTCTTCGACGAGGGCTGCGGCATGGAGAACCTGCGCTCCTTCATGGTCCTCAACGCGGTAAAGGATCTGTGCGAGCCGGGGCAGATGGACTGCTGGCCTGCCGATGTGGAGACAAACCCGGAAAGCGCCTCTTTTGTGGCGGAAAAAGGGTTTTTCCTGCGCTTTTTAACCCCTGAGCTGCGGGATCTGGCCATGCCCATTGTGGCGGAAACCGGCTCTGTGCAGGAGTACGCCTCCTTTGACCATGCGCCCGCCGCCCCTGCCCAGGAGGAAAAGCCTGCCCAGGCAGAAGCAAAGGCGGCCCCCGCCGCCCCTGCCCAGGCGGCTGCCCAGCCTGCCGCAAACAGCGGGACCAAGCAGCCCGCCCAGGCGCAGCAGGGCCAGGGCCACAACAAGGAAAGCCTTATCAGCGTGAACCTCTCTAAGCTGGACGAGCTGCAGGCTGTGGTGGGGGAAATCGTGATTACCGAATCCATGGTCACGGCCTCTCCGGATTTGAAAGGCCTGAAGCTGGACAGCTTCACCCAGGCCGCCCGGCAGCTCCGCTCCCTGACCGACCAGCTTCAGGACGTGTCCATGTCCCTGCGCATGGTGGCCGTATCCGCCACCTTCCAGAAAATGCGCCGCATTGTGCGGGACATGAGCAAGAAGCTGGGCAAGGAAGTCACCCTGACTTTAGAGGGCGAGGACACGGAAGTGGACAAGACCATTGTGGACAGCATTGGCGACCCCATTATGCATATTGTGCGCAACTCCATGGATCACGGCATTGAGGAGCACGTGGAAGACCGCATCAGGGCCGGAAAGGATCCTGTGGGCAACATCATCCTCTCTGCCCGGCACACCGGCAGCGAGGTTATTATCCAGGTGATTGACGACGGCGCGGGCGCGGATGACGACGCCATCCTGAATAAGGCAATCCGCCAGGGCCTGGCCCAGCCGGGGGCGGACTATTCCCATAAGGACATCCTGAACTTCCTTTTGATGCCCGGCTTCTCCACCAACACCGAGGTTACGGAGTATTCCGGCCGCGGCGTGGGCATGGATGTGGTGAAGTCCAACGTGGAAAGCGTGGGCGGCACTGTTACCATCAGCAGCGAAAAGGGCCAGGGCATGACCACCACCCTGAAAATCCCCCTGACCATGGCTATTATGGACGGCATGGAAGTGCGGGTGGGGAATTCCGCCTTTACCGTACCCATCCAGAACATACGCCAGATTTTCCGGGTAACAGAGGAGCAGATTATCCACGACGCGGCCCGGGGCGAGATGATAGAGCTGATGGACAATTTCTATTCCATTGTGCGCGCCAAGGAATTCTACCAGATGGAAGGCGGCGTGGACGATTTCGAGGACGGCATCCTGCTGTGGGTGGAAAGCGGGGAAACCTCCTTCTGCCTGTTCGTGGATGAGCTGATAGGCGAACAGCAGGTGGTGGTGAAGCCCCTGCCCAGCTATGTTACAGACTTCGGCATCAGGGACTATGGCATAGCCGGCTGCACTATTTTGGGCGACGGCAGCATCAGCATTATCCTGGAGGTTTCCAGCATTTACGCCATGGCCCAGAGCTATGCCAGATAAACCCAGGCGGCAAGCCTGAGGAGCCATGCCAGCAGGCCGCGGCGCAAGCCTTTGGGCCGCTCCTGCCGGCACAGCCCCTAATTCCAGTAGAGAAAGGACTTGTGTATTTATGTCACAGGAAAACGGACTGTTCGCCAGGGTTGACGAGCAGAGCGAGAGGGTGGATGAAACCCCCCAGGTGGATACGGAAAAATATCTGGTGGTTTCCTCCGCAAACGTGCTGTACGGTGTGAACACCCGGTATATTGAGACTATCCTGACGGAAATCTCCATTACCTGGCTGCCTATGCTGCCCCCCCATATCCGGGGGGTGATAAACCTCAGGGGCGCGGTTGTGCCCATCCTGGACTTCCGCCTGCTTTTGGGCCAGGAGCCTGGGGAGAAGTCCTGCACCATCGTGCTGGACAGCGGCGGCGTGCAGATAGGCATTATGGTGGATGAGGTGGACCAGACGGTGGATATTGAGCAGGAACGCATCCTGCCGGTTCCCTCCCAGACCGCGGGGGACAACAAGCTGGTTTCCGGCATGTGTACCCTGCCCAACCAGAACGGCACCCTGATGGTGCTGGACTGCTCCCTGCTGTTCAATGGTCAGCTCTAAGAAAACAGCTCCCGGCGCCATGGCTATCTCCGAAGCCGACTTCCACCGTCTGGTCAGCTTCGTAAAGCAGAAATACGGGATAGACCTGCACGAGAAAAAGCAGCTTATCACCAGCCGCCTGGCGAACACTGTAAAAGGCATGGGCTTTGGGGGCTTTACAGAATATGTGGATTACCTGCTGAAAAGCGGCACCGGGGATGACATCAACGCCCTGCTCTCCCGCCTTACCACCAACTATACCTATTTCATGCGGGAAGTGGAGTCTTTCGACTATTTCACAGGCACCATCCTGCCAGAGCTGGTGCGGGCGCACCAGCGGGACAAAACCCTTTCCATCTGGAGCGCGGGGTGCTCCTCCGGGGAGGAGCCGTATAACATGACCATGTATATCATGGACTATCTCGGCTCCCAGTACAGCCAGTGGGATACCCGCATCCTGGCAAGCGACCTCTCCCTGGAGGCCCTGAACAAGGCCAAGGCCGGCGTATACCAACTGCCGGACACCATCCCTGAGAAGTGGCGCAAGCAGTATTTTGTGCCAGTGAAAGGGAAAACGGATCAGTATACCGTAGCGCCCAAGGTAAAGCAGAATGTGCTTTTCCGGCAGTTCAACCTGATGGATCCCATCCAGTTCCGGCGCAAGTTTGACTTGATTTTCTGCCGCAATGTGATGATCTACTTTGACCAGCCTACTAAAGACGCCTTAGTGCGAAGGTTTTATGACGCCACTGTGCCCGGCGGCTATCTGGTTATCAGCAAGGCGGAAAATTTGTCTCCTGACACCCCCTACGGGCGGGTGGCAACTTCCATATTCAGAAAAAAATAGCATACAGCGCAGTGCGCAGGCCCTGTCTCCGGAATGTGGGAGCAGGGCAGGGCGCTTTGCGCTTTTTGGCATTTTATTTTGCGGCGGGCGTCGCCGCGTAAGGAGGAAGAGGATGAACGCATTGGGAAAAAAGATCCGGGTCCTGGTGGTAGACGACTCCATTGTAGCCAGAAAAACCATTATAGACGCCCTGGAGGCTTCGCCCCGGCTGGAAGTGGTGGGCTATGCCATCAACGCTATGGACGCCCAGCGGAAAGTGGAACAGTTAAACCCGGACGTAATGACCTGCGATGTGCAGATGCCCGGCATGACGGGGATAGAGTTTTTGAAGAAGCTGCTGCCGGAACACCCGCTGCCAGTGGTGCTGGTTTCGTCGCTGAACCTGAAGGTGTTCGACGCCCTTCACGCTGGGGCTGTAGACTTTGTGCGCAAGCCTGACGGCGCGGAGAGCAAAGAGCAGTTTGTCATGTCCCTGGTGCAGAAGGTGGTTGTGGCGGCCAGCGCCAAGGTGCGCCGCCCCCGGCTTATCAAAGAGCCGGATGTGCCCCTGGCCCCCCCGGTGTTGCTGGGCATGGCCCCCCAGTACATTGTGGGCCTGGGCGCCTCCACCGGAGGGACGGAGGCCACCCTGGAGGTGATGAAGCGCCTGCCGGAGGACATTCCCGGCATGGTGATTGTCCAGCACATGCCCCCGGGGTTCACCAAAATGTATGCGGAGCGCTTGAACCGCCTGTGCCGCATGGAAGTGCGGGAGGCGGTAAACGGGGAGCGGATCCAGAAGGGCGTGGCCCTGGTGGCCCCGGCTGACCTGCAGTGCCGGGTGAACCGCACAGCAGGAGGGGAATATTTTGTCACCTGCACCCAGGGGGAACGGGTGAGTGGGCACCGCCCCTCTGTGGATGCTCTGTTCCATTCCATGGCGGAAAATGTCCGCTGCAAAATGGTGGGCATCATTATGACGGGCATGGGCGCAGACGGCGCGGAAGGCCTTCTGGCCATGCGGAAAAAAGGCGCTTATACCATTGGCCAGGATAAAGAATCCAGCGTGGTGTACGGGATGCCGGCTGTGGCCTATGAAAAGGGCGGGGTGTGCGAACAGGCTTCCTGCGAGAATATCGCCGGCGTGCTGATGCGCCGGTTGAAAATGAGCGCGCACTGAGGTTTGTTTTCCTGTAGCCCGCAGTTTGTTCAGTGCTGCTTTTGCGCTGCGAATTATATGATAATAAAAAGTGTTTCCTTCTTGGAAATTGGCAAAAATTTTTGCAAGCGTATTCCCTGTTTTCTTCTGGAAGGCAGGGAATACGCTTGTTTGCAGGGGCTTTTGCCGGCCGCTTTCAGAAAGAAAACGCAGGGCTTAAAAGGCGGCATCCCGCCTGAAAAGCGGGGGTGGGACAGACTATGGGGATTTTCAAGTTTTATGGCTTGCAAGGCATTTTCAGGCATATACAGGGAAGATTATTATCGGATAGCCCTTAATTTTTCCAAAAGGCTATCCGATGTTTTATATAGACAGAAAACAGACTGCGGAAAGAATATGCGGGAAACCAGGCTATAACAGGCAGAAAAGAGGGACGTATATGATAGAAATTTCCCGAAACGGCATAGCCCCGGTAGGCGGCCCTGTAAGGGCTGGGCGCGTTCGCCCGGCCGCGGCAGCGCGCGCTGGCCAGGCGGGTGGAAAATATGACAGCGTGACCATCAGCTCCCACGAGAACGACCCCTTTATGATGGAAATGAAAAGCCGCATAGCCCAGGATGTGCGCACCGCCACCACTACAGGCGAGATCAGCGCGCTCCATGACCAGGTGCAGGCAGGGGAATATAAAATAGACGCCGGGAACATTGCCCGGAAAATGCTGCTGCTGGGGGAGGTTTAAGCTGTGAAGGAACCCCATGGGGAGTATCTCAAGCTGCTGGAGGAGCTGGCAGGCAAGCTCAGCCAGCTTGCGGACATCGCCCGGGAAAAGGTTGACTCGACCCGCAAGGGCGATTTGGAGGTTTTAGACCAGTGCATGAAGCGGGAGCAGGTTTTGGCCCTGTCCCTGCGGGGCATTGAGCTGAAGCGGGGAAAGCTTCTGGCGGAAATGGGCTTGCAGGATGTGCCGCTGAACCAGCTTTACCAGCACTATCCGGACGATATGCACCGCCAGGCAAAGGAAGCCGTGGAAGCGCTGCAAATACAGTTTACCCGGTATCAAAGCGCGGCAACTGCCGCGCGCACAGTGATGGAAGGGGCGCTGCGGGACATCGAGAAGATGATGCCGGAAAATCAGACCCCGGCCCCGGGGGAAGCCCCCCCGAACATGAGAACGGATATCCGGGCATAGGCCCGGCACAGCAGGCAAGGAGGAAAACAAAACATGAGCAATATATCGACCTTTGGCACTTTCGGCACCGCAAGGCTGGGCATATACGCTTCCCAGAAGGCTTTGGAGGTTGTGGGCAACAATATTTCCAATATCAACACGCCTAATTACACCCGGCAGGTGCTGAACCAGAAGGCTTTGCATGTAGGCGGCGTGGATCACTACACCATGAGTTCCGACGTGCGGGTGGGCGCAGGCGCTTTAGTCACCGGCGTTTCCCAGCTTCGGGATCCATACCTGGACATCCGCTACCGCAATGAAATGTCCAACGTGGGCGCCGCTGACGCCAAGCTGGCAGGCCTGCAGGAGCTTGCCGGCATCTTTGACGAGGTGGGCATGGGCGAAAATAAGGACGGCGTGCTGTATCTGGCCATGAACAACTTGTTCGAGAAGCTCCAGAATCTGAACACCTCCGGCGCGGGCCGGGATGAGTATGACGGCATCACCCGCGGCGCGGCGCAAGCTGTGGTGCGGTGGTTCAATGACTACGCGGATCAGATAGAGGTACTGAAGAAGAACCACGCGGCTGCATACCGCCAGGACGTGGACAGGGTAAACAAGGTACTTACTGGCATCCGGGATTTAAGCGAGCAGATCCGCAAGGAACAGATTCATGGCGGCGACGCGCTGGAACTGAAAGACGAGCGCAATGCCCTGATTGACGAGCTTTCCGGATATATGCGCATCCACGTTACCTATACCGATGAGGACATCGGCGCGGGCATGACTGTGGAAAAGCTGAAGATTGAGATGGCGGATAAGAACAGCGTCATGGGCGGCATTCCCCTCATTGACGGCATTTATGGCGCGCAGATTTCCATCCAGCAGCTGCGGGAGCAGGCCCTGGGCGGAGACGATGGCAAAACCCCGCTGTGGCTCAATCCTGACGGGAAGGCAACAAGCATTAAGGCGGACGCCGCGCTGGATAAGGACGGCAATCCGATTCCTTACATGGTGGCAGTGGATCCTGCCGAAGAGGACGACTTGTACCGCCTGCAGGTTTCTGTGCTGAAAGACCGCCGGGATCATATTAAGCCTGGGGATGTGGACAGGATTAAGGATGATCTTACCCATATTGAGCAGGACGGGGAATTTTATACCGCTGTGGGCGACAACTATATGTATGGCTCCCTCCAGTCCACCAGGGAGATCCTGACGGAGAAGGGCGAATATTCCACTGACGCTGACGTGGCAATTGACAAGGACTGCACCACCAAGCGGGGCATCCCCTATTATGAAAAGGCTATCGACCATCTGGCAAATATCTTTGCCAAGTGGATGAATGACGCGAATACGGTTGATCCCATGCGGAACCCGGAGTTCTATTGGCACAAACAGGTGGGAACAGATGCAGACGGGAATCCTATTTATGATTTCTTTGCAAGCGATCCTGATGCCGTCCCGCACCCTCCGGCTATTGACCAAAAAAATGAGGGCTGGATGGATAAAGTTGGGCTTGACCCGAAGTACGAGAAGGAATATGCTGCCATGAAGGCCGGCGTGCTGTTCAGCAACAGCGGCGAGGGCGATAGCACAGAAGGCATTACCGCCAAAAACCTGTCTATTTCCAAGAGCTGGTCTACCAATGCGGTGCATATTGTGAACACCAAGGATCCGGACGCGATCCTTGGTCAGACCACTGCCAACGACAACCTGAACCACTTTGTAGCCATGATGGAACAGAAGTTCCAGTTCAAGCCCAACGATATTGTTGATAACCCGGAGGCATATGACGGCGACAAGGCATATTTCGAGGGGACTTTCTTCGGGATGCAGAACAAAATAAACAGCACGCTGGGTGTTGATAAGAAAGCTACGGAGGAATCCCTGGACAACTACAGCGTGGCCTCCGAGGATCTGTATCTGGCCCGGCAAGGTGTTTCCGGCGTGGATCTGAACGATGAGACAGTGAACATGATGCAGTATCAGAAATCTTATACGGCGGCGTGCCGCCTGCTTACCACAATAGACGAGATGCTGGAGAGGCTTGTTACCGGCACAGGCATTGCGGGCAGATAAAAAATTCTAACTGAAAGAGGTGTTTCAATATGGTACGCCGCATAACAACAAACGGCACAATGTACAGCTATAAATCTACCCTCCAGCGCACATACCGGGGGCTTGCTGACGCCAGCAATAAGATGATGACAAACCGGCGGTTCAACTCTTATTCTGAGGATCCTGCCGCCGCCAGCCGGGCTTTCCAGCTTCGTCGGGCGCGGTGGAACACAGAGGCCCAGATAAGCAACAACGACGCGGTTTCCGGCAAGTTCAGCCAGGGCTGGGACGCTTTGGAGAAGGTCTATAATGATCTGGGCCGGGAACTGGGCGAATATTCCGTCCTCCGCGGCAAAACCGATTCTACGGCTTCCGGGCGCAAGGCCCTGGGCCAGTCTCTGATGGCTACGGCGGAGTCTATCGTGTTTACCATGAACTCTAAGTATGCTGATGAATACATCTTTGCCGGGGCAGACGGCCTGCGCGCCCCCTTTGCCTGGGACGATGACGGGGATTTGACCTTCCGGGGCATTAAGGTGGACACAGACCCCAATGATCCGCGGTTTGACGGCGAAAAAGCTGTTTGCGAAACCGGGACTTTGGATCAAACAACAGTAGTTGTTGGCAGCGATGTTACAATTGGCGAATATACAGTCGCTACTACTGCAACAGAGTTTAAAGATCAGTTACAGGATTTTATAGCTGCTTACAATGGAGATGCTGCCAATGCCGATTGGACTGCCTCCATCAACGAGAAAGGCGATGGCATTACTTTCACCGCCAAAAAGATAGGGGAAATTGGCAGTGAAGGCCCCGCCGATAAGGTTCCCGGTACTACAGCCCATGTGGGCAAAGACGAGGATGTAGACGGCCGGGCGGCAGCAAAGGAAGCCCAGGACGCCATTAAGAAGATGCTGGGGGAAACAACCTTTGTAGACCTGGGCATGGGCATGGAAGAGGGTTCGGACGGTAAAATCAAGCCTGCCACAGCCTTTAACTCTGCCCTGTGCGGCCTGAAATATCTGGGCGGCAGCGACAGCCAGGACGTGTATGGCGGCTATGGCCTGGACGAGGACGGGGATCCCCGAAACTTCGTCACACTGCTGAAAAAGGCAGGCGAGCTGCTTTATAATACCGACCAGGATACCGGCGATTGGGAAAAAATTGAAAATGTGGCGGATATGGATCGCCTCACCAAGAAAATTCAGGATTCGCTGGGCAAGGTCAGCCTGACCCATGTGGATTTGGATACAGATGTGGCGTTCCTTAAGAGCAATAAAGACCGCCTGAAAGCGCTGGATGATACCCTGAACGATCAGATTGTGGGGACAGAGGATATGGATCCGGCTGAGTCCATTACCGCTCTGATGTGGGCGCAGTATTCCTACAATGCCGCGCTGAAAATAGGAAATGGCATTTTATCTAATTCTTTGCTTGACTATTTGAGCTAAAAGGGTTATTATGTACTAAAATGGAGATTTAGAGGAAGGGAGCACGTGGACTATGGGACCGTTGATTGAAATAAAAACTGTGCCCATTGAAATTGAAATGCGCACGAAGAATGCCCGGCTGGTGTATAACAATGCCAGTGCCGAGGTGGAGATTAGCCGGGACAAGGGCGGGCTGAACATTAAAAGCCGCCCCATCAAGGTGAAGATGGATTCCTTTGAAGCCCAAAGCTCTATCCGTCCCACTGCTCCCCAGAGCATCCAGCAGTCCGCGCAGAAGGGCAAACAGGCTGTCTATGAGGCTACGGCTACGTATGCCCAGCGGGGGCAGATCTGTATGAATGCCAAGCTGGGCCAGGAGTTTATCACCCAGTTTGCGGCGGAGGACTTTGACAAAACCCTTATCGCAGGGGATCCCAATAACTTTGGCCTGGATTTCATCCCCAAGGGCGGCGTGAACATGGAGTGGGAAGACGGCACCATGCAAATCCGCTATGAGATGGATAAACTGAACTTTGACTGGAAAACCGGCGGCGTGGGCTTTGAGTTTGAGCCTGGAGACATTGAAATTTCCGTGGTGCAGCGCCCTGAGGTCATTATCAAATACGTAGGCGGGCGCATGTATGTGCCGCCCTCGGCAGATCCGAATTACGTAGACGTACAGGCATAACGAGGTATGAGTGTGAAGCTTTCCACCAAATATTTCGGTGAAATCGACTTTGAGCGGGAGGATGTGCTGTCCTTCCCCAAAGGCCTTTTTGCCTTTGAAGAGGAAAAAGAATTTTTGCTGCTGCCTTTTTCCGGCAGCGACGGCACCCTGCTGTGCCTGCAAAGCGTGGAAACGCCGGAGCTGGCCTTTGTCTGCATTAACCCCTTTTCCTTTAACGGCGGCTATGCGCCTGTTTTGCAGCCGGAAGAGTTGAAGGTTATGGGTGTGGAGGACAGCCGGGAGCTGTGCTACTACGTGTTGTGCGTGGTAAAGAACCCGGTTTCCAGCAGCACGGTAAACCTGAAGTGCCCCATTGCCATTCACGATGAAACCAGGCAGGGGATGCAGGTGATATTGGAGGGAACAGATTACGGCATGCGCCACCTGCTTTCCGAGTTTGGGGAAGGAGGGGGAGCGGATGCTGATCCTGCGCAGGAAAAGCGGTGAGTCTTTCCGCATTGGGGAGGATATTACCATTACAGTGCTGTCCACTAAGGACAGCGAGGCCCAGATAGCCATTGACGCGCCCAAGGAAGTCCCTGTGCTGCGCAGCGAGCTGTACAACGCCATGGAGGAAAACCGGGACGCTGCCGAGGAGCAGTCCCAGCCCCAGGAGCTGCTGGCTATGCTCACCCAGTTGCAGCACAAGTCCCCGGAGCCTTCAGAAAAAACAGAATAAAAATGGGAAAGAGCGGTGCGGAGAAGCGCCGCTCTTTTTGCATAATCCCCCTTGATGTGGATTATCCTATAGTCAGGCTGCTATTTTACAGCACACATATTGGAGGGTTTTTATGGCAAACCATCTGCAAAATGAGACAAGCCCTTACCTGCTTCAGCACGCGGAGAATCCGGTGGACTGGTATCCTTGGGGGGAGGAGGCTTTCCGCCGGGCCAAGGAGGAGGACAAGCCTGTTTTCCTCAGCATTGGATACAGCACCTGCCACTGGTGCCATGTTATGGCCGGGGAAAGCTTTCAGGACGCGGAAACAGCCCGGCTGCTGAACCGGTGGTTTATCAGCATTAAGGTTGACCGGGAGGAGCGGCCTGACCTGGACAGCGTTTATATGGCGGCCTGCCAGGCCTTTACCGGCAGCGGCGGCTGGCCTGCCAGCCTCTTTTTAACGCCGGGAAAGGAGCCTTTTTATGCGGGGACGTATTTCCCTAAGCGCAGCCGGGGCGGCATGGTTGGATTCCAGGAGCTGTTGGAGCTGATCCATGAGAAGTGGGAGCGGGATCGTCCGGCCCTGCTAGACAATGCCAGGAAAGCTGTGGCGCTGCTGAAGCGCCAGGAGCAGGCGGCCGGCAAGGCGGAGCCGGGGCTGCTGGAAACGGCTGTACGGGAATATAAGCACAGTTTTGACCGGGAGCATGGAGGTTTTGGCGGCGCGCCCAAATTTCCCTCGCCCCATAACCTGCTTTTCCTGCTGGCCTATTATCGCAGGCGGGGGGACAGGGAATGCCTGGAGATGGCGGAAAAGACCCTTGTGCAAATGTACCGGGGCGGGCTGTTTGATCATATTGGCGGCGGTTTTTGCCGATACTCGACAGATGCGCGCTTTTTAGCGCCCCATTTTGAAAAGATGCTATATGACAATGCCCTGCTGGTTTTAGCCTGCTGCGAAGCCTATGAGATAACCCGGAAAGAGGTGTATCTGCTGGCAGCGCGGCGCACAGCGGACTATGTGCTGGGGGAGATGACAGCGGATGCAGGGGGCTTTTACAGCGCCCAGGACGCGGACTGCCAGGGGGAAGAGGGGAAATATTACCTTTTTACGCCGGAGGAGATTATCCGCGTTTTGGGACGGGAGCAGGGGGAACGGTTTAACAGGCATTTTGACATCACAGCAGCCGGAAACTTTGAGGGGAAAAGTATTCCCAACCTGCTGGGCAGCGACCCGCTGGATCGCGCCTTTGATGAGGCCTTGAAGCGCTTGTATGCCTATCGCAGGGAGCGATATGACCTCCACCTGGATGATAAGCATCTGACGGCCTGGAATGGTTTGATGATTGCCGCGCTGTGCCGCCTGTACCGGGCCAGCGGCAGGCAGGAATATCTGGAGGCGGCGAAGAAGGCAGACCGCTTCCTCTGGGAGCACCTGTGGGATGGGGAATCCCTGTATGTCAGTTTCCGGGCGGGGCGCCGAGGCGCAAAAGGGTTTCTGGATGACTATGCCGCCGGCGTGTTCACACAGTTGGCACTTTATGGCGCAACACTGGAGGGGAAATATCTTGCCCAGGGAGAGATGCTCTGCCAGAAGGCTGTTTCCAAGTTTTGGGACAAGGAAAAGGGCGGATTTTCCCTTTACGGAGAGGAGCAGGAAGCCCTGTTCCTCCGGCCCAAGGAAACCTATGATGGGGCTATGCCCAGCGGGAACTCCCTGATGGCCTGGAACCTGGTGCGGCTGGGGCAGCTTACCGGGGAGGAGGGGATTACCCGGCTGGCAGAGCGCCAACTGGATTTCCTGGCAACAGAGGCAGAACGGTATCCCGCAGGCTTTGCCATGTTTTTGCTGGCCTTGCTGGACAACACAGATCCGCCGCCCAAGGCTACTGTAGTGCTGGCGGACAGACGTAAAAGGCAGGAGCTGCCGCTGGCGCTTCCCGCAGAAGCTGTTGTCACTTTGCGGGAGCCAGGCCAGGAGTATCCTTTGAAAGAGGGCAGGACTACCTTCTATGTGTGCCGGGGACGCCAGTGCCTGCCGCCGTCCAACAGGTGGCCAGAGTAAAAGGATTTTCCCGCGGCGGAAATACAGTTTTTCAATGGGGCGTGTCTCAGGCGAAGGGGCACGCCCTTTCAGTTTCTTTTCTAGTGGAAGGGATTTTTTAAATGTGCCGGCTGTACAGGCAGTTTTATGGAGCGGGGGACATAAAATCAAAGAGAAACAAAAGGGGGTGGCAGCCGTGTTTTTTGCACAGCTACTAGATTTTCTGTCCAACATTTTTTACCTGTTCCTGCATGTCACGGGAAACGGCACTTTTCCCAGGGCGCTTACCGGCGCCCAGGAGAAAAAGTGCCTGGAGGAGATGGCGGCAGGCAGCGCAAGCGCCCGCCGCATGCTGATTGAACACAACCTGCGGCTGGTGGCCCACATTGTCAAGAAATACTACGCCAGCCAGAACGACCAAGAAGATTTAATCTCCATCGGCACCATCGGCCTCATTAAGGCCATTGACAGCTTTGACCCGGGGAAGGGGATCCGCCTTTCCAGTTATGCGTCTAAATGTATTGAAAATGAGATTCTTATGTTTTTCCGCAGCGGCAAAAAGAGCGCACAGGATGTTTCCATCAATGAACCTATCGATACGGATAAGGACGGCAATTCCCTGACCATCATGGATACCATGGCAGTGGAGGACACCATTATCGACAACATTGACGTGCGCATGAAAAGCGAAAAACTGTATGGGTTTATTGACTGCGCCCTGAGCAAAAGGGAAAAAGATATTGTCTGTATGCGGTATGGCCTGCTGGGACACGCTGCCATGCCCCAGCGGGTGGTGGCAAAGCGGCTGGGGATTTCCCGGAGCTACGTGTCGCGCATTGAGAAAAAAGCTCTGGAAAAGCTGCGGGCAGAGTTTGGAGAGGGAGAATATTAGGGTATATTATTGTATATGGGAATATAATCAAATTTGAATAGCGCTTCAACCCAAAAAGAAACGGAAGACATTATCAGTCTGTCGAAAAAGCCGGCCAGATGGCAGATTTTTCTCAATGAATCCAGTAAAACAGGAACGGGTGATAATCAAGATGTTTAAATGAGGGAAAATGAGCGGGGTCCATAGAAACGGTGGACACGGAACGCCTGGTGCCAGCAGATCGCCTGTTTCGGCAGGCAGACGCGGCGGTGAACTTTGAGAGGCTGTGCGAAATTGTGGAGCCACTGTATAGTGAAAGCGAGAGGCGGTACAGCATTGGCCCAGTGGTGCTGTTCAAGATTGTCCTGCTGCAACATCTGGAAGGATCACGAGGAGCTGGCTGATGATGCCAGATACACTCCGGAATACATGGAACTTTACGCAAAACGCATAGAAACCGTTGAACGGGTTTTTGCCGACGCCAAAGAAAAGCACGTCATGCGATATACCCATTACCGTGGTCTGACCCAGGTTTCCAACTGGGTGAGGCTTAAATTTGCTGCCATGAATCTCAAAAAGCTGACCAGATGGAAAGATAGACGGTATTTCCCTACTCGTTCACCTACCATATTTTCCTGTTTTTGGGGGCCTGTCTGGAACTTCCCCAGACAGGCCCCTTTTCGACAAATTGGAACGCCAGCCTTTTTAAGGGCTGGCGTTCCTTTTCTAGCGCCCCGGCCCTGTGGGAGGGGCGCTTTTCGTTTTTACAGGCTTTCCACCAGATCCGCCGCGCTATCCAGCCAAGCGCCCTCAAACAGCTCGATGGCGCCCTGGTCGCAGGCTGCGGCCAGCTTGGGATCCAGAGGCAGCTTGCCCAGCACCTTTAAATCGTACTTGGCGGCTACCTCGTCAATATGGCTCTCCCCGAACACGGAGAAGGGCCTGCCGCAGTCCGGGCACTGGACATAGCTCATGTTCTCCACCAGGCCCAGCACAGGCACATCCATCATTTTTGCCATTTCCACAGCCTTGGAGACGATCATGGACACCAGCTCCTGGGGGGAGGTGACGATGATGATGCCGTCCAGGGGCAGGCTTTGGAATACAGTGAGGGGGGCGTCCCCGGTGCCGGGGGGCATGTCCACAAACATATAGTCCACGTCGCCCCACACCACGTCTGTCCAGAACTGCTTGATGGCCCCGGCAATCACCGGGCCGCGCCAGACAACGGGAGTGGTTTCCTCATCCAGCAGCAGGTTGATGCTCATGACCTTTACGCCGGTTTTGGTGTCCATGGGGTACATGCCGTTTTCGTCTGCCATGCATTTGCCCTTTAAGCCAAAGCACTTGGGGATGGAAGGCCCGGTGATGTCCGCGTCCAGAACGCCTACGGACAGCTCCCGGCGGCGCAGGGTGGTGGCAAGCAGGGAGGTTACCAGGGACTTGCCCACGCCGCCCTTGCCGCTGACCACGCCGATAACCTTCTTCACGTGACTTAAATCGTTGGTCTTTTCCAGAAAGCTTTGGGGGCCTTCCCTGCTGGGGCAGTTTTCCCCGCAGGTGGAACAGTCGTGTGTGCAGTTCTCAAGATTTTCGCTCATATTGCTTCTCTCCTTTTGTTTTTCTGAGGGCAATGCCCAGGCATTCTAAAGCGGCATATCATTCTGCCAGCGTGCGCAAAAATGCGCAGCCATAAACCTGGCGGTGCTGCCCTAAATATGGTTCTACCTGTCAAAAGGGCGGTCTTCTAAAAATAGCAGAGGGACAGCGCTTCCCCGTCCAGCCGGGCGGGGCGGCCGATGGGCAGGATGGCGTGGTTTTCCCCATGGCCGAAGTCGTCGCAATAGACAACGGGGATGTGATGGCGCTGGCCCAAAAGCTTTAAACGGGCATAGAGATGGGGGCAGGGGTGGTCTGCAAAGTTCCCGAAGATAAGGCCTGTCACCGTTTTCATAAAGGGGCTTTGCTCGATACAGGCCAGCATGGAGCTGACGTGGGCTTCATCCCCGAACATCTCGTGATCCTCCAGAAAGAGGATGTGGGGCTGCGCAAGGTCTACAGGGAAATAGTCTGTCCCCAGCAAAAGGGCAAAATTCATGGTGTATCCGCCGCAGAGCACTCCTTCCCCCGCGCCGGGGCTTAAGGAAAGCCAGGGGGAATTTTTCTCGTGCTCTGTCATGCTGCCGCTGAGGATGTGGCCCTCAAAGTGGCGGCGGTTATACGCTGTCCAGCCTGTGAACATGGTGGGATCCTGGCCATAGTAGGTTTCCAGGCCCGTCATGGCCCAAACCGCGTTTAGCAGGGTGGTGCCGTCGCTGTAGCTGCACAGGCGCTTGGGGTTTTCCCGGAACAAATCAAAGTGCAGGTAGGGCAGAAGCTCCGGGCTGCCCTCGCCCCCGCCGAAAAGGATGTAGTCCACATCCCGGTTCCCGGCAAGCTGGTTCAGATCCGCGGCCCGCTCTGTGTCGGAGGCCAGATATCCCCAGGTGTTTTTGTAGAGGTTATCTGCCTGCACCACCTGGAAGCCCTCTTTTTCCATCTCCCCGATAATGTGCTTAAACTCCCGGCTCCAGGGGATTTCCTGCCCTGGCCCGGCTTCATAAAGGGGGATGTGGCTGGGGGAGCAGACGCCGATAGTCCCGCCCTTTGGCAAAGGCTTTGCACGCATATTTTTCCTCCTGAGGGGCCTTAACAGAAGGGGTTTTCGCTCTTATAGAGCATCCCCTTGGGCTGGTTAAATCCAATGTCCTCCACGCCCAGGAACTTGAACACCTCGAAAAGGGCCTTGCCATAGTGGCCGAAGGCTACGGCCCCGTGGTGGGGGTAATTCTTCTCAATGAGCACGTGGCGGTAGAACCGGCCCATTTCCGGGATGGCAAACACGCCTACGCCGCCAAAGGAGCGTGTGGGCACAGGCAGCACCTCGCCCTGGGCCACGTAAGCGCGGAGGATGCAGTCTGCTGTGCTTTGCAGCCGGAAGAAAGTGATATCGCCAGGCTGGATGTCCCCTTCCAGGGTGCCCTGGGTGACCTCCTCAGGCAGGCTGCGGGCCATGATCATCTGGTACTTCATGGTGGGCTTGCACAGCTTTTTCGAGCAGGTGTTGCCGCAATGGAAGCCCATGAAGGTATCTGTAAGGCTATAGGGGAACTTGCCCTCAATGTCGGACTTATACATATCCTTGGGCACTGTGTTGTTGATGTCCAGCAGGGTGACAATGTCGCTGGAGACGCAGGCGCCGATGAACTCGCTGAGGGTGCCCCAGATGTCCACCTCGCAGGAGACAGGGATGCCCCGGCCTGTCAGCCGGGAGTTTACATAGCAGGGCACAAAGCCGAACTGGGTCTGGAAGGCGGGCCAGCATTTGCTGGTGAGGGCCACGTATTTCCGGTATCCCTTATGTTCCTCCACCCAGTCCAGCAGGGTGATTTCATACTGGGCCAGCTTTTCGAGGATTTCCGGCTTCTTGTTGCCCTCGCCCAGCTCCTCCGCCATCTCTTTGGCAACCGCCGGAACGCGCTTGTCCCCCGCGTGCTTGTGGAAGGCCTCGAACAAATCCAGCTCTGAGTTTTCCTCAATCTCCACGCCCAGGTCGTACAGCCGCTTGATAGGCGCGTTGCAGGCCAGGAAGTTTAAGGGCCGGGGGCCGAAGCTGATGATTTTCAGGTTTTGAAGCCCTATCAGCGCCCGGGCAATGGGGAAGAACTCGTGGATGCGGTCGGCACAGTCCTGCGCGTCCCCTACGGGGTTTTCCGGGATGTAGGCTTTGATTTCCCGGAGCTTTAAGTTATAGCTGGCATTGAGCATGCCGCAGTAGGCGTCGCCCCGGCCGCCCACCAGGTCGTCGCCGCTTTCCTCCGCGGCGGCAATGAACATGGCGGGGCCGTCGAAGTGCTTGGCTAAAAGCGTCTCGGAAATTTCCGGGCCGAAGTTCCCCAAGTATACCACCAAGGCGTTGCACCCGGCTTTTTTGACGCCCTCCAGGGCCTGCACCATGTGGATTTCGCTTTCCACAATGCAGACGGGGCACTCATAGACGCTGGGCGCTTCCGCGCCGTATTTGGCGGCGAAGGCGCTTATCAGGGCCTTGCGGCGGTTTACGGACAGGGATTCCGGGAAGCAGTCCCGGGACACGGCGACCACGCCGATTTTTACTTCTGGGATGTTTGTCATGGTTTTTTTCCTCCTTTTGAGATCCTGGGGACGCTGTCCCGTCTGCCGGCTCGGCCGGCTCATGGTTCGCCCCCAGAACCCACAAACCCTTTTTTAAAAGGGGTTGACCCTAAAATAAATTGCTTCATCCATCATAACGCAAACGGCAGGAAAAAGCAATTGTTTTTCATTGCAATCCCTCCCGCGCTGTGCTATACTGAATCAAAACAAAGCGGGAGCGTGTATACATGAACCGGGAAAACAAACGCCGCCAATATGAAAAAGGCTTTTACAAAACCCATGCCTGCGATGAAACCTTCACCTGCAAGGTCTGCGGGCGGGAGGTGGTGCCTGCCGGGGCGGGCAGCGATCACCGCAACCACTGCCCCAACTGCCTCTCCAGCCTCCATGTGGACATAGAGCCTGGGGACAGGGCGTCTGACTGCGGGGGGGTGATGGAGCCGGTTGCCGTATGGGTGCGCCATAACGGCGAGTGGGCCATTGTCCACCGCTGCAAACGGTGCGGCGCCCTCAGCTCCAACCGGGTGCTGGCAGACGACAACCCCATGAAGCTGATGTCCATTGCCTTAAAGCCGTTGGCCTGCCCCCCCTTCCCCTTAGAGCGCATTGAGGAGCTGACCAGGATGATGGGCGGCTCCGGCGATTTGCCCCCCGCCCCCAAAGCAGGGGGCGGGGAGAGTTGAAGCGCATCCGCAAAAATGGCCTGAACCGGGAAGTGGTTCAGGCCATGGGTTTTTCTGGGGAGGTTTATGCGTCGCAGGCGCAGTGGTCACACTCGGTCAGTTCCCCCACAATGGGCAGGGGATCAATGCCCTGGCGGGTGTAATAGTCTGCCACAGCGGCCTTGATGGCCTGCTCTGCCAATACGGAGCAGTGTACCTTTACCGGGGGCAGGCCGTCCAGGGCCTCCATAACGGCCTTGTTGGTAAGCTTTAAGGCCTGGTCAATGGTTTTGCCCTTGATCATCTCTGTTGCCATGCTGCTGGTGGCAATGGCCGCGCCGCACCCGAAGGTCATAAAGGAAACGTCTGTGATGGTGTTCCCCTCCACCTTGATATACATGCGCATAATATCCCCGCATTTGGGGTTGCCAACCTCGCCCACCCCGCTGTATTCCTTCATTTCCCCCACGTTGCGGGGATTGGAGAAATGCTCCATTACCTTTGCACTGTATGCCATATAGGGTCATCCTTTCTTTTCGATTTTCCGTATTTTTCTGGAAAGCTTTATTTCTCTTTGAAATTCCCTGCGCCCCTGGAAGAACAGGTTCACCAGAAACGGCTTCTTAATATCTCCGGAAGCGCTTCTGCTTTATCATCACGATGGTTCTGTCCTCTTCCACCAGCCCGTCCCGGGGAGCTGGGGCGGCTTCCCGCAGGGCCACGCGGTTTGCCTGGGTTTTGTTCCCAGGCCGCACTGCCTGCCACACCAGCAGCCCCACCAGCACCGGGGCGCTGAGGATGGGTATCAGAAAGAGGATCCGGAGCAAAGGGGGCATTCCCCCTGCCATAGTTATGAACATGATGCCGATGCCGGAGGAGGCCAGCGTAGCCAGGAACGCCAGCCCCCGCAGAAGCGCACGTGCGCGTCTTGGGTTCATGCGTTTCATCGTATCACCTACATATATTCGTCATAGCTGACCTGCCCCTTCTGGATGGAGTCCCACAAGGGGGACATGGCCCGCAGGCGCTGGATGATGGGGGGGATGACCTCCAGGAGATAGTCAACATCCTCCATGGTGTTGTAGTCCCCAAAGCTTAGCCGCAGGGATCCATGGGCCACCCCGTGAGGTAGGCCGATGGCTAAAAGCACATGGCTGGGGTCTAAGGAGCCGCTGGTGCAGGCAGAGCCGGAGGAGGCGGACACCCCCTGCATGTCCAGCATCAGCAGCAGGGATTCCCCCTCCACCCCCTGGAAGCAGAAGTGGACGTTGCCGGGGAGCCGGTGCTCCCGGTGGCCGTTTAAGCGGCTGCGCTCTATTTTCAAAAGCCCGTCGATGAGCTTGTCCCGCATGGGGGTAAGCCGGGCAATGCGCTGGTCTATGGTGGAGCAGGCCTCCTCCATGGCTGCGGCAAGGCCCGCGATTTCTGCCACGTTTTCTGTGCCGCCCCGCTTGCCACGCTCCTGGGCGCCGCCGTCCAGCAGGTTCTGAAGCTGCGTGCCCAGCCGGACATACAGCGCCCCCACGCCCTTAGGCCCATGGAGCTTGTGCCCGCTTAAGGACAGCATGTCAATGTGCTGGGCCTTTACGTCGATGTGGACGTTGCCCACAGCCTGCACCGCGTCTGTGTGGAAGGGCACCCCATGCTTCTGGCAGATCTCCCCGATTTCCGGGATGGGCTGGATGGTGCCGATTTCGTTATTGGCGTACATAATGGTAACAAGGGCCGTTTTGTCCGTTATGGCGGACTCCACCTCCTCCGGGCGCACCAGGCCGTCCTTGTGCACAGGCAGGTAAGTGACGGCAAAGCCCTCCTTTTCCAAAGCCTGGCAGGTGTGCAGCACCGCGTGGTGCTCAAAGGCGGAGGTGATGATGTGGTTTTTGCCATGTTTTTTAAGCTGGGCCTTTGCGCAGCCTTTGATGGCCCAGTTGTCGCTTTCTGTGCCGCAGCTTGTGAAGAAAATCTCGTTGGGCTTTGCGCCCAGGCATTTGGCTACTGTCTCCCGGGCCTGTTCCAGCTTTGCCTTGGCCTCCTGCCCCAGCCCGTACAGGCTGGAGGGGTTGCCGTAAACTTCTTTATAAAAGGGAAGCATCGCCTCCAGAACCTGCGGGGAAACAGCAGTGGTAGCGGCGTTGTCCGCGTATACCTTTCTGCCCATGAAAAATCATCCTTTCCTGAAAAGTGGGCGGGAACCCGATGAAGCAAGGATAGTGTGCCCGCCTGGGTTTAATATACACCTTTTTAGTATACATTTCAATACCTGAACGCATTCTTCCAAGATTTTTTACAATCCTCCCTGTATTTCCCAGCAAACATTTGGCTGGTTGCACAAAGCGGAGCGGGAATAAACTGGCAGAATAAACAATTGTATTGTGGGAAATGCCATGGTATCCTGATAAGAGGAAATTTTCTATTTAGAAACCATACCTGGAAAGGACGATTGCCATGCTGATAAGCCAGAAAATGCGCACCCTTGCCCCGGAGCTGGATCCCCTCCGGCTGGGCACCGGCTGGAAGCCGGAGGATCTCCCCAAGCCCCAGATTTTTGTGGAGAGCACCTTTGGGGACAGCCACCCAGGCTCTGGCCACCTGGACAAGCTGGTGGAGGCTGTGCGGGAGGGTGTCGCCGCCGCGGGGGGCTATGGCGCCCGGTACTTCTGCACGGACATCTGCGACGGGGAAAGCCAGGGCACTGACGGCATAAACTTCTCCCTTTGCAGCCGCGAGATGATTGCCAACATGATTGAGATACAGGCAAACGCCACCCCCTTTGACGCCGGGGTGTACCTGGCAAGCTGCGACAAGGGAATGCCCGGGAACCTGATGGGCATGGCCCGGGTGAACATCCCCTCTGTGGTGGTGGCGGGAGGCGCCATGGCGGCAGGTCCGGAGCTTCTGACCCTGGAGCAGCTTGGCATGTACAGCGCCATGTACCAGCGGGGGGAAATTGACGAGGCGAAGTTTAACTGGGCCAAGGAGAACGCCTGCCCAAGCTGCGGGGCCTGCTCCTTTATCGGCACAGCCTCTACCATGCAGATTATGGCGGAGGCCCTGGGGCTGTCCCTGCCGGGCAGCGCCCTGCTGCCTGCCACAAGCCCTGACCTGCTGGAATATGCCCGGCGGGCAGGGGCCTTGGCTGTGAAGCTGGCCTGCTCGGAAAACATGCGGCCCCGGGACATTGTGACCATGGACAGCTTTGAAAACGCTATTTTGGTCCATGCCGCCATTTCCGGCTCTACCAACTGCCTGCTGCACCTGCCGGCTATAGCCCATGAATACGGCTTGGAAATTACAGGGGATACCTTTGACAGGCTTCACCGGGGGGCGAGATACCTGCTGGACGTGCGGCCTGCCGGGCGCTGGCCCGCCGAGTTCTTCTACTATGCCGGCGGCGTGCCCGCCATTATGGAGGAGATTAAGGGCCATCTGCACCTGGACGCCATGACGGTCACAGGGAAAACCCTGGGGGAGAACCTGGAGGATCTGAAGCGGGACGGCTTTTATGAGCGCTGCCAGAAATGGCTGGAGGAAGCCAACCGGAAATACGGCATCAGCATACAGAGGGAAGATGTTATCCGGCCCTATGGCAAAGCCCTGGGCTGTGACGGCTCTATTGCCATTTTAAAGGGGAACCTGGCCCCGGAGGGCGCGGTTATCAAGCACACCGCCTGCCCTAAGGAGATGTTCTCCGCCGTTTTAAACGCCCGCCCCTTTGACAGCGAGGAAGAATGCATTGACGCGGTGCTGCACCGCCGGGTGAAGCCCGGGGACGCGGTGTTTATCCGCTATGAGGGGCCGAAAGGCTCCGGTATGCCGGAGATGTTCTACACCTCCGAGGCCATTTCCTCTGACAAGGAACTGGGCCGCAGCATTGCCCTGATTACGGACGGGCGGTTCTCCGGGGCCTCTACCGGGCCTGTTATCGGCCACTGCAGCCCTGAAGCCCAGGCCGGCGGGCCTATTGCCCTGGTGGAGGAAGGGGACTTGATTGAGCTGGACGTGGAGAAGCGCATCCTCGCCATTGTGGGGGTGAAGGGGGAGCGCAAAACCCCGGAGGAGATGGAGGAAATATTGGCAGAGCGCAAAAAGCACTGGGCGCCGAAGCCTGCGAAATACCAGTCCGGGGTGCTGCGCCTGTTCTCAGAGCTGGCAGAATCTCCCATGAAGGGCGCGTACCTTTCATTTGGGGAGTAACGAAAAGGAGGGGAAAGCTATGCATAGAATAAATGAACAGATTGCCGCTATCGGCATTGTGCCGGTGATTAAGCTTACAAACCCGGAGCGGGACGCGGTCCCCCTGGCAAAGGCATTGTGCGCGGGAGGCGTGGCTGTGGCGGAGGTGACCTTCCGGGCGGCCGGGGCTGAAAGAGCCATCCGCCTGATGAAGGAGGCCTGCCCGGACATGCTGGTGGGGGCTGGCACAGTGACCACAACAGGGCATATTGACAAGGCCCTGGCGGCTGGGGGGCAGTTTATCGTCACCCCTGGCTTTGACCCGGAGCTGGTGGCCTATGCAAAGGAAAAGGGCGTGCCCATCTATCCCGGCTGCACCACCCCTACGGACTACCATGCCGCTTTGAAATTCGGCCTGGAGGTGATTAAGTTTTTCCCGGCGGAGCAGTCTGGGGGCCTGGCGAAAATCAAGGCCATGAGCGCCCCCTTCCCCCAGTTTAAGGTGATGCCCACCGGGGGCATTTCCCTGGGGAACCTGGAGGCCTACAGCGCCTGCCCCTGCATCTGCGCCTGCGGCGGCTCTTATATGGTGACGGCGGAGCTGATTGAAAACGGCAGGTGGGAGGAAATTACCCAGCTTTGCAGGCGCTCCCGGGAGATTGTGGAGGGGGCCAGGAAGGGAATGGCGGTTTAAGAACCTGTATTCACAACCTGTAACCACCGTCTAAGCGGCCTTTTTGAAGCCACTCTATGTTAAATTTTCTTGCAAGGCGACAGCCTTGCTGCGAACATTTGCCTTGATTGGCTTCAAAAATTCCCGCTCATCCGGCAATTTCGATTATGAATACAGGTTCTAAGAGCCTGTTTGAAAAATATAGAGAAAGGAACGGTGCGGGGAATCCTGTACCGCATGGCGGCTTTTTATGATATTTACCATTAAGAATGACAAGTTTACAGCAAAGGTGGACACCCTGGGGGCGCAGATTATCTCCCTGGAGGACGCGCAGGGCCGGGAGCTTTTGTGGACAGGGGATCCGGCCTACTGGCGGGAGCATGCCCCTGTGCTGTTCCCTATTGTGGGGGCCTTGCGGGATAACCGGGTGAAAATCAAGGACGTCTGGTTTGAAATGACCCGACACGGCTTTGCCAAGCACAAGGAATTTGATTTGGTGAGACGGGGGGAGGGGGACATCTTCCTCCGGCTTCAGGATGACGGGGACACAAAAAAAGCATATCCCTTCAGCTTCGCGCTGACGGTGGAATATGCTTTGACAGAGGAGGGCTATGCCACTGCCTTTACTGTGGAGAACACCGGGAAGGAGCCGCTGCCCTTTGCCATTGGCGGGCACCCGGGCTTTAACCTTCCTTTGGAGGACGGGGCGGAATTTGAGGACTACGTCCTCCGGTTTGAGCAGGAGGAAAGCCAGCAGTGCCCCACTGTCCGGATGGACACCGGGCTGCTGGACTATGAAACCCCGGGCTTTGCCCTGGAGGGCAGGGAGATCCCCCTGCGGCACAACCTGTTTTACCGGGATGCTTTGGTGTTTTCCGGCCTTAACTCCCACAAGGCGGCAATTGTGAACAAGAAAACAGGGAAGGGCATTGAGATGGACTTTGCCGGGTTCCCCATGCTGGGGGTGTGGTCTGCCCAGAACGACGGGCCTTACGTATGCTTGGAGCCTTGGACGGGCTGCGCCACCCTCACCACAGAGGGGGACGAGTTTACAGGGAAAAAAGGCATAATTACCCTTTCCCCCGGAGAGAAAACAGAGCGGCGGTTCACTGTACGGGTGATGTAATTTATTCCGGGAAGGACAGCTCGATGCGCAGCCGGCCCTTTTCCCAGGAGGCGGTGATGGCGCCGCCCATGCGCTCGGTGAGAAGCTTGGCGATGGAAAGCCCCAGGCCAGTGGAATCCCGCCCGGTTTCCACTGTGTAAAAGCGGTCGAAAAGCCGGGCGGCGGACACCGGGTTCAGCCCTGGCGCGGAATTTTCAAAAGTGGCCCTGCCGTCTTTGGTGAGGGCCGCTTTTAGATCCCCGCCGCTGTATTTCAGGGCATTGGAGAGGATATTGGAGAGCACCCGGCTAAGGGCCTCCCCGTCAAGCTGCCGGGGCACCGGCCCTTCCGGCAAGCTGATTTCCGGCGCAATGCCCCGCCCCTGGAAGGCCCCGTAAAAGGACACCAGGCTTTCCTCCAGCGCCCGGGAAAAATCGACGGGCTGAAGGCGCACAGGCTCTGCCGCCACCACGGAATAACGGAACAGCTCTTCTGTGAGGCGGCTCATGGCTTCCACCCGGCCCGCGATAAGGCCCAGGTATTTCCTGGCAAGGGCCGGGCTTTCCTCCCGCTCCAGCAGTTCCAGGTAGCCCCGGATGGCGGTGAGGGGGGTGCGCAGGTCGTGGGAGATATTGGTGACGGCTTCTTTCAGCTCCAAGTCCCCCTGCTGGTACTGCCGCCGTTTTTCCCGCAGCAGCGCAAGATCCCGGTTCAGCGCCGCCGCCAGCTTCCGCATGGCCCTGTCCCGGCTGGAAATGTCCACCAGGGTGTTTGTTTCCATGTCTTTGCGCTCTTTCAGGCCCTGCACCAGCTCCCGGGCGGCCTTGCGCATCAGCCGCACCTTGATTCCCAGCCCTGCCGCCACGCACCCCAGCACAGCCGCCAATATCCATCCTGCCATTCTTCCTACCTCCTAAGACCTTGGAGCTTTGCTCCAAACCTCACAAGCCTTTTTGGAAAAAGGCTTGACCCAGGGCGTGTTCACATAAGCGCTTGCAAGCGTCTTTTTGGCGGTTTTTTGCCATCTTCTTCGCCAAAAATTCTTGAGGTACGCAAGTACATCTGCGAATTTTTGACTTGATTCTGCCAAAAACCTGCTCAAAAATCCACATACTCCTCTTATGTGAACACGCCCTAAAAACTTACCGCACCCACGCCGATGCTGGCCGGGGCTTTTGCGCCCGGCGCCCGGTGTGGGTGTGGTTTTGCTTTTTGTTGTTTTGCCCCCGCTGGGTCAGCGCAGGTCTTTCCGGTAAAAGCCCCGGACGCCTGCCAGGGTGGCAAGCGCCCCTGTCACCCCAGCGTTCAGGATGATGAGCCAGGGCTTTCCTGCGTCCAGGGAGGAGCACTGGAACACCATGCCGCCCAGGGTGTAATTGTAGAAAAATTCCAGCGCCGACCGGTACGCGCCCTGGGGGCAGGCCGGGTTAATGGTCATCTCCCCGGTGGGCAGGGACAGGTTGTCCGTCCCTGAGGCGTACAGGGGTAAAAATTCCGGCGTGTGGAGAAGGAGGCTTGCAAACCACCCCGCTATCACAAAGAGGAAGCCTGCCGCCAGGCCTATGGTCACGCCCCAGGCCTGGCTCTGTATCAGCATGGCAAGGGCCGTAAAAAACGCCGCCAGCGCCAGCAGCACTATCAGGGAGCACACAGCCAGGGCCAGCAGGTACCCCGGCTCCCGGCTCATCTCCGCCTCCGGTGCAAGGGCCAGGAAAAGCCCCAGATAGCACAGCAGGTATACCCCCGCAAACCACAGCGCCGCCATAAAGCTGACAAGCAGCGCGGAAAAATAGACCCTGCCCCGCCCGTGCCCCACGGCCGTTTTATTGCGCATGCCGCCGCAGCCGTACTCCCGGCCCAGGGTGATGGAGCAGAACACCGGCAGCACGATACTGGCTATCATCAGGCAGTTGAAGGCCCCGGAGTCCCAGGGAAAAGCAGCGTTCTTTTCGCGGCAGGCCTCCACGCCGTTCAGGACCATAAACCCCCCGCCCCAGGCCGCGAAGGCCGTCTCCGCCCAGAAGAGCCAGTCCCGGCAGATGCTTCGTGCCCAGGCACGTAAAATATTTCCCATAGCAGGTCATCCCCTTGCCGCAAAATTGCCCCTATGTGGGGCGCGTTTGACACGCACAACACCAACAGTGTTCGCGTTTGCCTGCATAAGCGCGGCACAACGTGCCGCAGCGCAAACTCGCCACCCGTTTCCCCGCGTCGAAGATGCAACGTTACGTTGCCCTCACTTTAGGTCTTTTCTGGCAAACAGCCCCAGGCCCGCAAAAATACTGGCAAGGCTTATCCCCAAATCACACAATGCAAAGCGCAAAGGGTTTGTGATTCCCATGCCCGCGCACTGTATCGCCTGGTTTACAGGCAGGAAGTCGTTGAGGAACTCATAGACGGCCCGCTTTATACCGGTCAGGTAGGCGGGGTTGGGGACGCTGTCATCGGCTATCTCCATACCGTTTTCTGTAAACGTCACCATGCCCTCATTCGTGGGCGGCTCCATTAAAGCGCCGTTTATCACAGTAGCGGCGACAAACAGCACCATGGGGATGATGAGGCATATGGTGGACGCGACAGCTTTATTGGGGCACAGCATACTCACCAGCACGTAAATGGACGTGACCGCGACGGCCACCAATATGCTGAGAAGCGCGGTCGTCAAAAAGGCCATGGCGGGCGCTTTCGCGGCGCCCAGCAGGAAGAGGGAGATTACTGTGGCGGGTACGGCAAAAGCCAGGCACAAAAGCAAAGTCCCTATGACGCACACCACCCAGTTGGACATATAGATCTCATTGCGGGTGCGGCCCACCATCATTTTGTTGCGGATGGTGCCGTCGCTGTAGTCTATGCCCAGGTACAGGCTGATGAACACCGCCGCCGCGATGCAGATAAACGGCGTATAATTAAAGACAAGGTCATCCGGCGCGAAAACCGTGTTATAGCGCAGGCTGTCAAAATATTGTGCCACCGGAAGATAGACGCCCAGCGCCGCCATGCCCCAAAAGCACACCCAAAAGGCCAAATCCTTTTTTAACCGGGCAAAGCCCGCGAATACCAGTTTATTCATGGTGGGCACCTCCTACCAGATTGATGAAATAGCTTTCCAAAGATTCGTCCCGCTCCTGCATGGAGAGCACCTGGCAGCCCTCCTGGTCCAGGGCCTTGATAAGCTGGGTGATGTTCAAGGGGTCGTACACGTCTGCCACGCTGTCGTTTACAATGCTGTATTTCAGCACCATGCTGTCCAGCACCCTCGATAGGGCCTTTGTGTCGCTGACAGTGAGGCGGGTGCATTTGCGGCAGGCAGCCTCCAGGTCTTCGGCGCTGATTTCCTTTACCATCCGGCCCTGGTCGATAAACCCATAGTGGGTGGCAAGGCGGGAAAGCTCGTCGAGAATGTGGCTGGAGATGAGGACGGTAATCTGCCGCTCCCGGTTCAGGCGCAGGATCAGCTCCCGCATTTCGATGATGCCCTGGGGGTCAAGGCCGTTGGTGGGTTCGTCCAGGACGAGGAAATCCGGATCCCCGGCTAAAGCCACGGCTATGCCCAGCCGCTGGCGCATGCCTAAGGAGAAATTCCGGGCCTTTTTCCCGCCTGTGTCCCCTAAGCCCACCAGATCTAAAAGCTCTGGTATGCGGTCGAAGTCCGGCCTGCCCAGCACTAGGTGCTGCTCTTTTAGGTTTTCCTCTGCTGTCAGGTGCAGGTAGATGGAGGGGGTTTCCACCACCGCGCCCATGCGCCTGCGGGCCATGGTGATGTCCTTTGCCCCGTTTTGCAGGCCGTACAGGGTATAGCTGCCCCCAGTGGGCCGCTGCAGGCCGCAGACCAGGCGGATGAGGGTGGTTTTCCCCGCGCCGTTTTTGCCTACAAAGCCGTATATGGAGCCTTTGGGCACATGGAGGGAGAAATTATCCAGGGCCTTGAAATGCTTATACTGTTTGGAAAGCCCCTGGGCTGTCAATACATATTCCATCATGCGTACCTCCTTTAGTATGGTGCCCCTATTGTACACCCAAAAGGTAAAGACAGCGGTAAAGAAAAGGGTAAAGATTTCGTAAAGATTCGGGGGCGTTGAAGCCTTGCCCTAAAAAAGTATAGCAAAAAGCCCTTGACAAAACAACAATAAAAAAGAAGGCGCAGGCTTTTTAGGCCTGTGTCTTCTTTTTTATGTTTCTTATTCCTTTTCCGTGTTGATAATAGACTTTTTCTTCCATTTGCCCATCTTATAGGCAATAGCTGTCAGCACCGCGCCGATAACCCAGGACAGCAGCAGGGAGAAGAACAGGGGCGTGGGCGCGCCGGAACCCATAGCGCCGCCCTCGGGCCGGGTGAGGAACTCCAGGCCGTAGGCGATGGGCACCCGGACGATAACGGTGGTGATGATGGAAATCCACATGGGGGTCATGGTGTCGCCTGCCCCGCGCATAACGCCGGAGAGAATCTGGGTGACAGCCATGGCCACATAGCCCACAGCCAGAGTGCGCAGCATCTGCTGGCCCAGATCAATGACCTCAGGCGTGGACGTGAACATCTCCATCAGGTACTTGCCAAAAAGCAGGATAAGCCCCACCAGGATGACAGACACCGCAAGGCCCACCTTCAGGCCGCCCTTGGTGCCCTCCTCCACCCGGTCTACCCGGTTTGCGCCGATGTTCTGCCCTGTGTATGTAGTCATGGCGGTGCCAAAGGTGAAGTTTGGCATCATGGCAAAGCCGTCCACGCGCATCACCACCGTATTGGCGGCGATAACGGCGGTGCCGAAGGAGTTGGTCAGGGACTGGATAATAATCATGGCAAAGGAGAAAATGGCCTGGGTCAGGCCGCTGGGCAGGCCAAGCTGCACCAGCTTTTTCACAAAAAGCCCCTTGGGACGCAGGGTGTGGAGGTTTACGGTAAGCACGTCCTTCATGCGCATCAGCCGCCACAGGCACAGTGCCCCGGAAACCGCCTGGGCGATAATGGTGGCCCAGGCAACGCCGGCAACCCCCATCTGGAAGCCTGCCACAAACCAGATGTCCAGTATGATGTTGAGCACGCAGGCCACAATGAGGAAAATAAGGGGCATGATGGAATCCCCCAGGCCCCGGAGAATGCCGGAAATAATGTTATAGTAGGCGCAGCCGATGATGCCCGCGAACAAAATCACCAGATAGGTGCAGGACATCTCATAGATATCCGCCGGGGTGTCCAGCAGGGCCATTACAGGCCGGGTGATCAGCGGCCCCAGCACCATGATAAAAATGGAGGAAACCAGGGTGGCTGTGATGGTGGTGCCTACGGTTTCGGAAAGGTTGTCCCGCTCCCCGGCGCCGTAATACTGGGACACCATAATGCTGGCGCCTACGGAAATGCCCATAAAAAGCACCAGCAGCAGGTTTAAAATAGGGCCGCTGGCCCCCACTGCCGCCAAAGCCCCGTCGCCTACATAATTTCCCACCACAATGGAGTCCACTGTGCTGTAAAGCTGCTGGGCCAGGTTGCCGATAAGCAGCGGCACTGAAAATTTCACAAGATTGCCCACCGGGCTGCCCTGGGTCATATCCTGCGCGCCGAACATAGATGACAATTTTCCTGCCATGCACATCATCCTTTCCAAAACGTTTTTGGGTTTTCCCACTCTCAAAAAATTCGTATCCTAACAATTATAGTGAATTGCGGGAAAAAAGTCAACGTGTGAAAAGTGATAAATTTCCCCCTGGGGCGCGTTGTGAAATGCCCACAAAAAGCTGCCCAAACCAGGGCCTGCCCATCTTGCGCGGCGGCCCGGAATGTGGTATACTATTGCAAGGCAACTGAGAACAAACGGTAAAAGGCCCCCGCCCGCCAGGCAGGGGGTTGGTTTTTTTGTTGCCGGCAAAAAAGGTGTAAAGCGGCAGGCAAACAGTGGAGAAAGGGGCAGTAATGAGGATGAAAACGGGGTTTGACAACGACAGATACCTGCAAACGCAGTCCCAGCATATCCGGGATCGCATCGAACGCTTTGGAGGGAAGCTGTACCTGGAGTTTGGGGGAAAGCTTTTTGACGACTACCACGCCTCCCGGGTGCTGCCGGGCTTTAAGCCGGACAGCAAAATCAACATGCTCCTGGAGCTGAAGGATCAGGCGGAGATTGTCATTGTGATAAACGCCTCTGACATTGAGAAAAACAAGGTGCGGGGGGATTTGGGCATCACCTACGATTTGGACGTGCTCCGGCTTATCGACGCCTTCCGGGAAATCGGCCTGTATGTGGGCAGCGTGGTGCTGGCCCAGTATGCCGCCCAGCCCGGCGCCCAGGCCTTCCAAAGCCGGCTGGAGGGGCTGGGGGTGAAGGTATACCGGCACTACACCATCCCCGGCTATCCCTCCAATATCCCGCTGATTGTAAGCGGGGAGGGCTTTGGGAAAAACGAATATGTGGAGACAAGCCGCTCCCTGGTGGTGGTAACCGCCCCCGGCCCGGGCAGCGGGAAAATGGCCACCTGCTTAAGCCAGCTATACCATGAGCACCGCCGGGGCATTAAGGCTGGGTATGCGAAGTTTGAAACCTTCCCCATCTGGAACCTGCCCCTGACCCATCCTGTGAACCTGGCCTATGAGGCCGCCACCGCCGATCTCAACGACGTGAACATGATAGACCCCTTCCACCTGGAGGCTTACGGCGAAACCGCCGTCAACTACAACCGGGATATTGAGGTGTTCCCGGTGCTGAACGCCATCTTCGAGAAGATTGCCGGGGAGTCCCCCTATAAGTCCCCTACGGACATGGGGGTGAATATGGCGGGAAACTGCATTATAGACGATGGGGCCTGCTGCGAGGCCTCCCTGCAGGAAATCATCCGCCGCTATTACAGCGCCCGGTGCGATAAGCGCCAGGGCACCGGGGACGGGGAAGTGGTGTATAAAATCGAGCTGCTGATGAACCGGGCCGGTATTAAGCCGGAGGACAGGCCTGTGGTTACCGCCTGCATGGCCCGGGCCGGGGAAACCGGTATGCCTGCCGCCGCCATCAGCCTGCCGGACGGCCGGGTGGTTACAGGCAAAACCACGCCCCTGCTGGGGGCTGCCGCCGCCGCCCTCTTAAATGCCCTGAAGGAGCTGGGAGGCATTCAGAAGAACATCCACCTGATTTCCCCCATTATCATTGAGCCTATCCAGAAGCTGAAAACCCAGCACCTGGACAGCCGCAACCCCCGGCTGCACACAGACGAGATTTTAATCGCCCTGTCCATCTGCGCCGCCACCAACCCCACAGCAGAGCTTGCCATGCGGCAGCTTAAAAAGCTTCGCGGGTGCGAGGCCCACGCTTCGGTTATCCTCTCCCATGTGGATGAAACCGTCTTTCGCAAGCTGGGGGTGAACCTGACCTGCGAGCCTACCTACCAGACCAACAGGCTGTACCATAAATAAGGAAACCCAGAAGGCCGGAAGCTTTGATTCCGGCTTTCTTTTCCGGCATTTTTGCAGGATTCTTATATTTTTTCCTCGATTCTGTCTGGAACTCCCGAAAAATCACTGCTATAGTGGGAAAACAAACCTATTTCTAAAGGAGGCTTTTTTATGGCTTCGCTTCTGCTCAGTATCATTTATGTGGCGTTTATCAGCCTGGGCCTGCCCGATTCCCTTCTGGGGGCGGCCTGGCCCTCCATGTATGGGGGCGCCTGCCTGATGCCGCCCTTCTTCGGCGTGCTGGCAGATCATTTGTCCCCGGCGCTGTTCCCCTTCTACCTGCTTGTGCTGCTGGGGGTGATGGCGGCGGCCCATGAAGCGCTGGTGGAAGCCTGCGGGGGAAGGGCAGGGCGGTAAAGCCGCCCGCGAAAAATTCACAAAGAAATCCCGGATTCCCCCCTTGCGTTTTCATCCAGTTTCCACTATAGTAAAGGCAGGAACCGAATAGGAGGAAGCCATATGAAAAACAGGGTTTTAGGCCGCACAGGCCTTTCTGTCAGTGAAATCGGGCTGGGCAGCGAGGCCTTTGTCAACCAGGACGACGCCTTTGCCCAGGAGCTGATAAACGCCGCCCTAAAGGCCGGCGTCAATTACTTTGACCTTTATAACCCCGAGCCATACATCCGCAGCTCTTTTGGCAGGGCCATGCAGGGCCGCCGGGACAAGTTCATCCTCCAGGCCCACCTGTGCTCTGCCTGGATTGACGGGCAGTATAAACGCACCCGGGACATGGGGGAGGTAAAAGCTGCCTTCGCGGATTTAATGGACCGGCTGGACACAGGCTACATTGACGTGGGCATGGTTCACTATGTGGACGAGCAGAAGGATTTTGATGAGGTGTTTTCCGGGGAAGTCATCCAGTTTGCCAAGGAGCAGAAGGCCCTGGGGAAAATCCGGCACCTGGGCATGAGCACCCACAATCCCCGGATAGCCATGCAGGCCGCCAAAACAGGCTTTATAGACGTTATCATGTTCAGCGTCAACCCGGCTTACGACATCCTGCCCCCCAGCGAGGATGTAAACGTCCTTTTTGAAAAGTCCACCTATGAGGCCCCGGACGTGCTGTCCTCCACAGATCCGGAGCGCCTGGAGCTTTACAGCCTGTGCGAAAGCCAGGGCGTGGCCCTTACCGTCATGAAGCCCTATGGCGGCGGCGCGCTGCTTAAGGCCGGGGAATCCCCCTTTGGCGCGGCCATGACGGTTATCCAGTGCCTGCACTACTGCCTGACCCGCCCCGGAGTGGCCTCTGTGCTCTGCGGCGCGCAAAGCATGGAAGAGCTTCTGCAGGCTGCGGCCTACAGCGAAGCGCCGGAGAAGGAAAAGGACTATGCCGGGCTGCTCAGCGGCTGCCCGGCCCACCCCTTTACAGACAAATGCATGTACTGCGGGCACTGCGCCCCCTGCACCGTGGGCATTGACATTGCCGCCGTAAACAAATTTGCTGATTTGTGCGCGGCCCAGGGCATGGTGCCAGAGACAGTGCGGGAGCATTATGCCGCCCTTTCTGCCAAAGCGGGGGACTGCATTGCCTGCGGCGCCTGCGAGGAAAGGTGCCCCTTTGGGGTGAAGATTACCGGGCACATGGAAAGGGCAAAAAAGCTGTTCGGCGCCTGAGGCAGGGAAAACAGGGGTGCATCTATTTTTCTTTCCCTTTTCAGATTGGTGCTGCTGAAAAGGGCTTCACCAAACCATTTGTGAAAATATCCAAAGCGGGCAGCCCTTCACTGGCGGATGAGTGCCCAATAAAGCAGAATGTTAAAGAAAGGCGGCATATTTATGAAAGCAGGCGTGAAGCATTTATACGGGGCGGGCTGGGAACAGGAAAAGGCCCGGTATGAGGAGATTCGGGCGGGGTTTGAAACCTTCTTCGGCGATTCCCAGGAGGCGCGCTTTTTCAGCGCCCCGGGCCGCACGGAAATCGGCGGCAACCACACTGACCACAACCATGGCAGGGTGCTGGCCGCTGCCATCAACCTGGATGTGGTGGGCATGGCAAAGACCAACGGCCTGGAGGTTATCCGGCTGAAATCGGTGGAATATGACCGGGTGGACGAGGTGGACATTACTAGCCTTGCCCCCAACCAGTCGGACTATGGTTCCCGCTCCCTTATCCGGGGCATCTGCGCCCGGTGCAAGGAGCTGGGCTATGAAATTGGCGGCTTCGACTGCTTTACCAAAACCCGGGTGCTGAAAGGCTCTGGCCTTTCCAGCTCCGCCGCCTTTGAGATTTTGGTGGTGACGGTGGTGAGCTGCCTGTTTAACGGAGGAGAAATCGATCCGGTGACAGCCGCCATGATAGCCCAGTATGCGGAAAATGTGTATTTTGGCAAGCCCTGCGGGCTTTTAGACCAGATGGCAAGTTCTGTGGGCGGGGTGACGGCTATGGATTTTCACAATCCCCAAAAGCCTGTTATCGAAAAGCGGGAGCTGGATTTGGCGGCTTACGGCTATGCCCTTTGCGTGGTGGACACCGGCGGCAACCATGCAGACCTCACCGATGAATATGCCGCCATCCCGGCGGAGATGAAGAAGGCCGCGGCCTTTTTCGGCAGGGAATTTTTGCGGGATGTGGACGAAAAAGAATTTTATCAGAACATAAAGGCCCTGCGCGCCGCTGCCGGGGACAGGGCTGTTTTGCGGGCCATGCATTTCTTTGATGACGACCGCCTGGCGGCAGCGGAAGCCAAGGCCCTGGAGCAGGGGGACTTTGAGGGCTTCCTCCGGATGGTGCGGGATTCCGGGCGCTCTTCCCTCATGCGCCTGCAAAACGTGTTCGCAAGCTCCGCCCCGGCGGAGCAGGGCATCACCCTGGCGCTGGCTGTGGCAGAATCCCTGCTGCAGGGCAGGGGGGCCTGCCGTGTACACGGGGGCGGCTTTGCAGGCACCATGCAGGCCTATGTGCCCTTAGATCTGCTGGACGCCTACCGGGAGGGCATGGAGAAGGTGTTCGGGGAAGGCGCCTGCCATGTGCTCTCTGTCCGGGACGTGGGCGGCGTAGAAGTTGAACTGTAAAAGCATAAAAAGAATCCCGCGCCAGCTGGCGCGGGATTCTTTTTATGGAAGCGCTGATTAAATTTGGTGCGCAAGGCTGCGTGCCAAGCCGCTGGGCGTGGTTTATAGTAAACGCACTTGAAAATCGGTACAACCCCGGTTTTCAAGCCAGACGGCTTTACCGCCTGGTCCAAAAGAGGCAGAATGCCTCTTTTGAACTGCGTTAACTATATTCAGCGGCTCTCTACCTCAAAGAGCCTGTCCTGGCGGCCTTCATCCTCAAAGGCATGGTTATACTGGAGCATGGCATACTCGTTCAGAAGGCTGTCGTAAGGGGTTCCCCCCTCGTTTTTGTAAACTTCCCCCTCCTTGTCTATCATCCCCACTGCCGTTATTACCGGCAGGGTTTGCCGAAGCTCTTCCAAAAATTTCGTATAGGCTGTGCCCTCTAAGCCCGCCGCCCGCAACAAGAGGCCGGAAAGGTAATTCAGGCTGATGCTCTCTATTTCTTCCCCTTCCAGGGGGTAATTTGCCCAGATGAAGAAAGGCACTTGGTATTTGCGCATCATGGTTTCAATGTTGACGGCGTCATCGTCTGTCCCCAGCAGCTCCTGCACAAAGCCCGGCTCCAGGTTGGGCCAGTGATCCCCAAAGAACACCACCACAACCGGATCTGGCTGCCTGGCAAAATAGTCCAGCAGAAATTCCAGGGCTGTGTCTGATTTTTTCGTCAGGCTCAGGTACTGCTCTGCCTGGGGGAACTTCCCGGGATAGTCTGTAAGCTGTACAGTGGTTTCATACTCCTCGTCCTCATAGCCGCCGTGGTTCTGGATGGTCACATTAAAGAGGAACAAAGGGCTGTCTCCTCGGTTTTCATATTCATATATCACCTGATCATAACAGGAACGGTCGCTGGTCAGGCCATGCTCATAGCGCCGGGGCACGTCAAAAACAGAGGCGTCTATAAACTCGTCAAAGCCTAGATAGGGATAGGCCTCGTCCCGCTGCCAGGCAGAACGCCTGCCCGGGTGTACCGCCAGGCAGCGGTAGCCATAGCTTTTCAGGATGCTGGGCAGGCCCGCCTGCTCGTGGTCGATATACTGCTGATAGGGCTTGCTGCTGACAGGCAGGAAAGCTGTGGTGTTGCCGGTGAGGAACTCATACTCGCTGTTGCAGGTGTTGCCCCCGTATACAGAGGAATAGGCTGTGCCCCACACAATCTGGCCCGAGGCTTCCAGGGAGTGGATAAAGGGCAGGTTGTCCGGGGTGAAGGACATGCCGCCTACCCGGGAGAAATCTGTCATGGACTCGTTCATAATGGCAATGATGGTAGGCAGTTTTTCCGGGCTGCCCAGCATTTGGGGGCTTTCCTTTTCCGAAAGCTCTTCTCCCAGGGCTTTCACGGCCTGGGTGGAATAGCCTTCCGGCTTTTCCACCATCACAAACTGGACGTTTGCAAAAAAGCCTGCCACAATGCCTGTCAGCTCTGAACTCACCTTCTGGTTCCAGGCCCACACGGAAATGCCCATGCTGGAAAGGATGTTGGCGGGGAACAGCAGGAAAAACAGGCCGATGGATATGCACACCGCCGTAAGGCGCTCTCCCATGCGGAACCGCCGGGTGGCTGTGCCCCGTCCCTGCGGCCCGGTTTTGGAGCTGAACACTGTGAAGCATAAAAAGGCCATAGCCGCCAGGGCCATCTGCTGGGTGGGGGTGTATTCATAGCCCCCGGAAACCGCCATAGCGGTGCCCACAGACTGGAGATCCCAGGGCAGAATGGGCTGGCCCCGGAACTGCACCACAAAATAATTGGCAATGCCAAAAGTGAGGAAGGCCGCGCCCCCGGCGAAAATGGTGATCCACACCCGGCGGCACAGGGCATATATGGCGGCAAAGACCATCAGGTAGCATAAATAGTTTGCAAAGGCCTTGCGCAGGGGGAAGGTGAGGATACGGGTGCCGTTTATCAAATCCACTGCGTAGAAGGTGCCCAGGGGCGCCAGCGCCAGCAGTATCCAGCCAAAAGCCCTTCGGGCCAGGTGGGGGATGCGGAACTCCAGGAGGCAGAGGGCCGCTCCCAGCAGGGTGAGCAGAAGGTATACAGCGGCATACCAGCCATACATATGTACCTGCTCTGCCGGCTGCTCCCCCTCTGCCTGGAATTTTTCCAGCAGGAAAAAGGCCCCCGCTGCCGTCAGCAGCAGGCCGGCCATCAGCAGGTGCCACCGGCTGACGGCCAGCTCGACGCCCCACCGGCTTTTTTCGATAAACTCTCCCTGCCGCCCTTCCCGGGGCAGGGCTGTGCTCTTGTCATTCCTCAGTTTCAGTGCCATATCTTCCTTGTCCTTTTCGCGCGGCTGCGGGGCCTTCAGTCCTGCCGCTCCTTCTTAAAATAATCTATAATGGCGTCCGCAATGCGGCGGCTTGCCTGCCCGTCCCCGTAGGGGTTGCTGGCATGGGCCATGCGGGCATACTCTTTTTCGTCTGTAAGCAGTTCCCGGATAAGGGCATAAATGGTTTCTTCCCCTGTGCCAGCCAGCTTCAAGGTGCCAGCCGCAATGCCCTCCGGGCGCTCGGTGGTGTCCCGCAGGACGATAACCGGCTTGCCCAGAGAGGGGGCTTCCTCCTGGATGCCGCCGCTGTCCGTCAGGATTAAGGCAGAGCGCGCCAGCAGGTTGTGAAATTCCACCACTTCCAGGGGCGCAATGAGCCGCACCCGGTTACAGCCCCCCAGCTCCTCCTCCGCCGCTTTCTGCACCAGGGGGTTCAAATGCACAGGATATACCATCTTCACATCCGGGAACTCCTCAATAATCCGCCGGATAGCCCGGAACATGCGGTGCATAGGTTCCCCCAGGTTTTCCCTGCGGTGGGCTGTGAGCACAATAAGCCGGGAGCCTGCGGCCCATTCCAGCAGCTCGTCGGTGTAGTCCTGCCGCACCGTGGTGGAGAGCGCGTCTATAGCGGTGTTGCCTGTCACCACAATGGTTTCCGGCCTCTTTCCTTCCCGCAGAAGGTTCTGGCGGCTTAATTCTGTAGGGGCAAAATGCAGGTCTGCCATGCACCCCACAAACTGCCGGTTCATCTCCTCCGGGAAGGGGGAATACTTGTCCCCTGTGCGCAGGCCCGCTTCCACATGGCCCAATGCAATCTGGGCGTAATAGGCTGCCAAGGCCCCGGCAAAGGTGGTGGTGGTATCCCCATGCACCAAGACTATGTGGGGGTTTGCCTCCTGGAGCACGCTTTCCAGCCCTTTTAACACCCGGGCGGTGATGTCGGAGAGCGTCTGGCCCTGGCGCATAATGTCCAGGTCAAAATCAGGGCGGATGGCAAAGGCCCGCAGCACCTGATCCAGCATCTGCCTGTGCTGTGCGGTAACGCACACCATGCTTTCAAACTCTTCCCGCCTTTGCAGCTCTTTCACCAGGGGCGCCATTTTTATGGTTTCCGGCCGGGTGCCAAACACAGACAGTACACGGATTTTTTTCATAGCATTCAATCCTTCCTACAGTATACGCAAGCTTTCTCAATTTAATGTCTACAATTTTTTTACAAATCCCTTACAGGTGTGACACCTGGCCCAAGACGCGGGCAGCGTAAGCAGAAATCTTTCGCTGCGGAATGCGATTCCGCGCTTACGCTTATTATCGCGTGTCCGGGGCGCTCCCGCCAACGTGACGTTGGATCCAAGACGCGGGGAGCGTATGCGGGAATTTTTCGCCGCAAAATTTGCGGCTGCACACTCCCTCGCGTGCCCGGGGCGCTCCCGCAAGCGTAACGCTGCGTCTGAGATGCGGGCAACGTGACGCTGCATCCAAGACGCGCCAACGTGACGTTGGATCCGAGACGCGGGCAGCGTATGCGGGAATTTTTCGCCGCAAAATTTGCGGCTGCACACTCCCTCGCGTGCCCGAGACGCTCTCGGAACACATCTTCTCCGGGTATGGCGGGCCTAAATGACAACTTGGTTACAAAGATGACAAACCGTTTACAAAACCACAGGTTTAGTGTGAATAATTTTGTAATTTAATAATTTGTTCACATTTATACAGTGAATTATAATCACCAAAGTGCAAGCTGTCCGGGGAAATCCTGCAAAACTGCCCGCCGCCCCAAGTGTAAAAAGGCCCGCCAAAAAGGGGGCCTTCTTGCATTACTTCCTGGCGGCTTTGCGCACTTCACCCAGGAATTTCACGTTGGAGCGCCAGAAGCGCTTTAAGCGGGAAGGCTCCCGTAAAATGCGGTACAGCCATTCCGTATTGGTCTTGACAAAAAGGGCGGGTGCCCGGCGCTTCATGCCGCTGAGCACGTCGAAAGATCCCCCTACCCCCATAAGCACGCCCTTTGTAAAATCCTGCAGATGGCGGTGGATGAGAAACTCCTGGGCCGGCACGCCCAGGCCCACCAGCACCAGGTCTGGGGAGAGGATGGCAATTTCCTTCATGATGGAGTCCTTGTCCCCGTCATAGCCGTTATGGTAATGGAGGGTCATGGCGGGATAATGGGCTTTCAGGTTTTTGACCAGGGTGGACACCACTTCCTCCTTGGCGCCCAAAAGGTACACGCTTTTGCCGGAACGGCCCGCGCTGTGCAGCAGCTTGTCTGCCAAGTCCACCCCGGTTATCCGCTCGGTAACGGGCAGGCCCAGCATCCCCATAGCCTTCACCACGCTGATGCCGTCGGGCACAATCTCCGCGTCCGCAGATAGCAGCAGCTCCCGGGCCTTTTCGTCCCGGCCCGCTGCCATCAAGATTTCCGGGTTTGCCGTTACAACGAACATGCGCCTGCCGCTTTCCATGGCGGACTCCGCCTTTTTGCAGAACTCCTCTGCGGAGCCGGGGAATACCCGGCGGAAATATTCTTCCATGGGCCAAACCTCCCTTACACTGTAACGCTATTCCTTCTCTTCGTCAAAGTCGTACAGGTTTTCCTTGCCAAAGGCTTCCGTGCTTTCAGAGGCCTTGAGGAACACCGTGATGGTCTGGAAAATCAGCTTCAAATCCTGCCAGATACTGTAGTTTTCAATATACATCAAGTCCATAACAAGCTTGTCCTTGGGGGAGGTGTTATACTTGCCGGAAATCTGGGCAAGGCCTGTAAGCCCTGCCTTCATCCGCAGGCGGTAGGAAAATTCCGGCAGGTCGCTGGTGTATTTCTCCACGTTCTCCAGCATTTCCGGCCGGGGGCCTACCACAGTCATGTCCCCCTTTAAGATGTTCAGCATCTGGGGCAGCTCGTCTATGCGGAATTTCCGCAGGATGTTGCCTACCTTTGTAATGCGGTCGTCGTTTTCCGTCACAGATTTGTGGATGGAGTTTTCCTCTTTCATGGTGCGGAACTTGTACACCTGGAACACCCGCCCGTATTTTGTCAGGCGCTTCTGCTTGTAAAACACCTTGCCCCCGTCCTCAGCCTTGATGGCAACGGCGCAGACCAGCATAATGGGGCTGGTAAGCACCAGGGCGAACAGGGAGATGGAAATGTCCATCAGGCGCTTTATAATGCGCTGCTCCATGGTTAAGTCCTTTGCCATGTGCATCACCAGGGACTTGTCGTCCAGGGTGACGTATTTGGCCCCCTGGCTTACCACGTCGATCATCTCGAAGTTGTAATAGATGTTCTTCTGGGTCTGATAGCAGAAATCGATAAGGCTGGTGCGCTCCCGGGTGGGCACATCGTAGAGGAACACCGTGTCGTTGCGGGCTATCACGTCCAGCACCTTAGGGGAGTCGTACCGCACTGTTTCCGTAATGTTATACTGCTTCTTAAAGCGCTTTATCTTGGGGATAATGCTGCCCAGGCTCTCCCGGGAGGAGGATATTACGCAGCAGCGCTCGGGCGGCTCCAGGGAAAAATAAATGAAATTGCCAAAATAAGAGAAGAAAACAATGACAATTACCTGCAGCACCATCACCAAAAGCAACAGATGGGGCGTCTCATAGACGAAATGATCGTTGTTAAACTGGCTGGTGTTCATAATGGACAACTGCAGGTGGGTGACCAGGTCTGTGATAATGGTGGCCAGGGCCATGGAGTGGACAATGGGCTTTGATTTCTGGGTGCCTACGGCATAGCCGCCGTACACGGACATCAGCGCAATGCCCAGCACAATAAACGTGACCATGGTGACGCCTGTGGTGCGGGAGAGGTTCCAGAGCCAGGGGTTATGGATGCCGAAAATCCCGAAGAAAATGCCGAACAGGGCGGCAAACAGGGCCAGCTTTAATATAAACACAATGGAACGCTTTAATTTTTTGATTGTATGCATGGCAAAAACTCCATCCGGCAGCGGGGAAAAATTGGCGGAAACCGCCGCGCTTTGCCCCCATTATAGCAGAACAGGGCGAAAAAAGCAAAACCTACCTTCCTATTCTTCCCGAAAGCTCTACCGCTTGTGCAGTTTCCATTTTTTTACACTATATGCGGATTCCTGCCAGAGCCGCTACCGGTTTAAATCCTTCTTTATCTGGGTGGTGGAGATTTCCGGGGTGCGGGACAGGTAAACCACCTGGCACTGCTCTTTCAGAAAGTCAAACTTCCCTTCCCAGTCGTCCCCCATAACAAAGGTGTCAATGTGGTATTCCTTTACGTCTGTCTTTTTCTGCTCCCAGTTTTCCTCCGGGATAACCAGATCCACATAGCGGATGGCCTCCAGGAGCTGCTTGCGTTTTTCATAGGAGAAATAGCATTTCTTCTGCTTTTCGTTCCAGTTAAACTCATCTGTGGACAGGGCCACTATTAGATAGTCCCCCAGCTCCTTGGCCCTGCGCAGCAGGTTGATGTGCCCGTAATGTAAAAGATCGAAGGTGCCATAAGTGATAATGCGTTTCATAAAAAAGTCGCCATGCGATACCAAAAATCCCGCAAAAGGTGGAAGCCCTGCCCCTTTGCCCGGTACCGTTCCTTTCTGTTTATTTTTTATAGTTAACACAGTTCAAAAGAGGTATACCTCTTTTGAACCAAGCGGCATAGCCGTCCAGCTTGAAAATCGGTATCTACCGATTTTCAAGTGTGTTTACTATACCCAGCCTTGCCCGCCTTGCTTCCAGGAAGTCTGCCGTATGGCCTGCTGCCCGGCCTGTTTCCGTTATGCCAAACTCCGCCTGGAAACGCTCCAGGGCCTGGGCCTGGAAGGCTTCGTCAAAGCCCAGCACAGCCTGCTCCAGGGCGTCATTGTCCTCTGCCCGGGGATAAGGAAGCCTGTCCAGGTCAAAATAGAAGTTCCGGTCGTCCTTATAGGCGGCAATGTCGTTTACATAGAGGAAACAGGGCTTTTGGGTGTTCATATAATCGAACATCACAGAGGAGTAATCTGTGAACAGGGCCTCGCAGGCCACGTACAGTTCCTGGATGTCCGGGTAATCCGAGGCGTTTCGCACCACCTGGGGATCCAGGCGCAGCTCCCCGGCCCGGGCCGCTATATTGGGGTGAAGCTTTGCCAAGAGCAGCCATTCCCCCCCAAACCGCTGCCCCAGGGCCTTTGCGCACCGGGCATAGTCCATGTCGTAGGCGGAAAGGCCGTTATCCTTGCGGAAGGTGGGGGCATACAGGGCCAGCCGCTTCCCAGAAGGGATTCCCAAGGCCTCCCGCACCTTTTCCGCCACTTCCGGATGCTTTCCAAACAGCAGGTCGTTGCGGGGGAAGCCGTATTCTAAAATTTCCCCTGCAAACCAGAAGGCCCGGCGGTATATTTCTGTGAGGAAGCGGCTGTTTGACAGGAACACGTCCGCCATGGCGGAATCCTTTTTCGCCGCCCTGATATAATCTGCCGGCAGGGCGTCTATAGCGTCCTTTTCAATGCGCTTTAAGGGGAAGCCATGCCAGGTTTGGACATAGCAGGTGGCCCCCCGCTTCTGGGTGTAAGCCCACTTGCGGCAGCAGTCCACCCACACCCCGGCTGTACACAGGTGGTAGATGGCCTCCGGGCTTTCACAGGCCACAGGGATGATGCCCGCAGGCAGGGCGTCCTTTTGGGACATGTCGTTTACCACCCAGTACACCTTCCAGCCCCGGCGCAGCAGCTCCAGGGCAATGGCCCCGGGGCTGTCGGAAAGGCCGCGCCCGTAAAAGCTTTGGCACACGGCCTTGTTCTGATCCTTTGGCAGCAGGGAGTATAGCTGCCAGAGGCTGTTGCGTTTTACTTTTTCTAAAAGGCCCACGCCCATCTCTCCTTTTCCGCCTTATTTTTCCGGCTGCCTGGGGCTGGCCCGGAATTTCTTCCTGTTTCGCAGGATAACCGCCACCCGGAAGGCCAGGATGGAAAACTCTGTCACGCTGGAAAGCATGCACAAAGCCAGCAGGCCTATGCTGTGGGTAAGCCACGCGGCGGCAATGCCCAGCAGGAAAACCGCTGTGCCGAACACCACGGAGATGTTGGCATACTTTGTAAGCCCCATAGCCCCTAAGGTGGGATATCCCAGCACGTAATTGGGGAAACAGAACACCGCCACCGGCATCAGCATCCGCAGGGGCGGGGCCACGCCCCTGCCCTCCGGGCCAAGCCACAGCACCAGCAGAGGCTCCGCAAAAATGAACACTACGGCGCACCCGGCTAAAATGACCGGGTATACAAAGAGCAGGGCTTTTTTCACAATGCTAAAATTCCGGTTCTTCATCATGTGGGGGTAAAGGCTGTCCGCAATGGGGGACATGCCGGAGCGGGCCACAGTGATAACTTTGTCCGCGTTGGTGTAAAGGCCCGTTACCGCGTCCCCGGCAACAGCCTTTAAAAGCACGCCGTTTAAGCTGGAGTTGACAGAGCCTGCCACCTTGGAGAGGAAAAACTGGGAGGACTCTTTCACCTCCGCCCAGATTTCCCCGGGCCTTACCTTTGTAAAGCCCACCTTCACCCGGGTGAACAGGTGCCAGTATACAAAGGCCAGGGCGCCTCCGTTTCCAAGGGCTGTAAACAGGGGCACTTTATAGTAATCCGCCGGCTCCCGGATGAACAGGAAAATCATGATGGTGGCAAATATCTTGATGGAAACCGCCCGCACCGTAACGGCGGACATCTGCTCCAGGCCCCGGTACATAAAGTCTGGCAGGAAGGATCCCATGCATACGGAGAGCAGGTAGAACACATATACCATCAATTCCCCTTCCCCGGTGAGGCTGGGGGCGATAAAGGCCAGCAGCACCCCAAAGGACAAAACCATGAACAGGGACTTTGCCGCCACCACGCAGGTGAGCACCCGGGAAAGATAGGCCCTGTCCTCCCTGTGCTGGGAAATTTTCGCTGTGGCGGAGAGGATGAAGCCGAAGTCGATAAACATCTGGAAAAAATTCGTGGCATAGGCCGCCGCGCCCAAGGCCCCCACCTTCTCCATGCCCAGCACCCGGGTCTGGAACCCCTGGGTGAAAAAGCCCAGGGCCATGGTGGAGAACTGGAGGATATACAGCATAATGGTGTTTTCCAGCAGGCCGTGGCGGGCGCGGCCCCGCCATTTTTCTCGCAGGCTCATATGGCGCTCCCCCCTATCCCTTGATTTGAAACAGCAGGCGGACAAGCCCGTACAGCCGTTTTTCCACCAGGGCCAGCAGCAGGCGCTGCTTTTTTGTCAGCCGCCGGAGATAAGCGCTTTGGCGAAAGCCTGGGAAAGCCTTTTCCGTATAAGCCCGGAACCGCCCTAAAAGGGGGCTTTTTGTATCAAGCCTTGCCACCCGCACAGAGGCGGTCAGGTATACATGGAACAGGGTGAGGTAGCACAGCTCCTCCTGATACCGGGGGAAAAGCCCTTGCGCCCGGAAATATCCCAGCAAGTCCTCAAAGGCCTCCACAATTTCCACGTTCCGATCCAGGTTGATGCTGGACATGATGGAGCCGGCCCGCTGCAGGTAGTTATACCCCACATAGTCGATAAATACCACCCGGCGGCAGGCGGCCATCAGCTTGGGGGTGGTGCGCACGTCCTCATACCACACCCGGGGGGGATACAGCACGCCGGTTTTCTGGAACAGCTCTGCCCTGTACAGCTTGTTCCAGGCGCAGGGGGCGGCAAAGAGCATGTCCCGCTGATCTTCCGGCACAAGGGGCGTATCAAAGGGCAGGCTTTCCCGGAAGGTACCCAGCACCTGGCCCCCTTCGTTCACAGTCTGGAAGGCAAACACCGCCATGTCCGCGTCATGCTTTTGGGCGGCGTTATAGGCGCGCTCCAGGGCTTCCGGCTCCAGCCAGTCGTCGCTGTCAGGAAAAAGGAGCCACTGGCCCTTTGCCTCCCGGATGCCGGTGTTCCTGGCCCCGCCCAGGCCCTGGTTTTCCTGGCGGACAACCCGTATCCGACCGTCCTCCCGGGCAAGGCGCTGGCAGATTTCCCCGCTCTTGTCCGGGGATCCGTCGTCCACCGCCACTATTTCAAAGTCCTGGAAGGTCTGGCCCAGCACAGAGCGCAGGCACTTCTCCACATAAGCTTCTACATTATATACTGGTACGATTACACTGATTGCAGGCATACTGCCTCCTTCAGGGGAAAGGCCCCGTCAAAAATTATCATGGGAATGGATAGGAGTATTATACACGTTTCCTTTCCATTTTGCAAATCCTGCCAGCCTGCGCCGATTTCATTTGACATTTCCCCTGGAGATCGCTACAATGGAGGAAGAAAAATATGCTCTGGAAAGGGGTGCGGGCAAAATGAAATGGATGATAGCTTCAGACATACACGGGGCGGCAGGGTTCTGCGGGCAGATGCTGGAGGCCTTCCGGGAAGAAAAGGCAGACAGGCTGCTGCTTTTGGGGGATCTGCTCTACCATGGCCCCCGGAACAGCCTGCCGGAGGGATATGACCCCAAAAAAGTGATCGCCCTGCTTAACGGGGCAAAGGAAAAGATTTTCTGCGTGCGGGGCAACTGCGAGGCAGAGGTGGATCAGATGGTGCTGGAGTTCCCGGTGCTGGCGGACTTCTGCCTGCTGGAAGCGGCGGGGCATCTGGTGTTCGCCGCCCACGGCCATCACCACAACCTGGAAAACCCGCCCTCCCTGGGGAGCGGGGATGTGCTGCTTCACGGGCACACCCACGTGCCTGCCAAGACAGGGCGGGACGGCTGGTGGTATGTAAACCCGGGATCGGTTTCCCTGCCCAAGGAGGGCAGCGCCCGGGGATATATGACACTGGAAAAGGGCGTTTTCACCTGGAAAACGTTAGAAGGCCAGGCCTATGACAGCCTGGCGCTTTCCTAATCTACAATTGTATAGGCGAAATTTTCCCAGTGCAGCCGGGTGCCGATGTCTGTGCCCTCTGGCAGCAGGGCCACGGCAATGGGCATAGGCTCCCCGGGGGCGGGCAGATCCGTGCGCTGCAAGGTGGCATAATCCCCCGCAATGGTTTCCACAATGTATTCATAAGGCCCCATAATAAAATCCCTCCGCTTTGTTTTCTTTCAAGTATACCCCATGGAGGGGCCGGGCGCAAGCGCGGAAAGGAGCGTTTTTATGCAAATTATTACTTTCAAGCCCTTCCCGGAAACGGACGGGGAGGTGACAGCCTATCTGCACACGCCCATTATGGAGATGGGAAAGCGCCGGGAAATTTTCCCCGCTGTGGTGGTGTGCCCTGGGGGCGGATACCGTTTCTGCTCCCAGCGGGAGGACGAGCCGGTGGCCATGGCTTTTTTCGCCCGGGGCTATCAGGTTTTTGTGCTTCATTATTCCACAGGTCCGGAAAAGGCCCGGGATTTCCTGCCTTTAGCGGAAGCCTCCAAGACCGTTTCCCTGCTGCGGGCTAACAGCGCCCAGTGGCGGGTGGATCCCGGACACATTGCGGTGTGCGGCTTTTCCGCCGGCGGGCATCTGGCAGGCTCTTTGGGCACCATGTGGAAGGATCCGGAGCTTTTGCGGCGCTATGATTTCCAGGACGGCAGCAACCGCCCGGACGCCATGATTCTGTGCTATCCGGTGGTGCTGGCAGGCCGCTTTGCCCATGTGGAATCTACGGAGAACGTCAGCGGGCATAAGCAGGGGGAGCCGGGGTATGACTATTTCTCCTTAGACAGGCATGTTGGCCCCCACACCTGCCCTGCCTTTTTGTGGCACACAGCGGAGGACGACGTGGTGCCGGTGGAAAACACCATTGCCATGATGGCGGCTTTAAGCCGGGAAAAAATCCCTTTTGAGGCCCACGTGTTCCCCAGCGGCCCCCATGGCATGTCTGTGTGTACCCAGGAGGTGGGCAGCCTGGACGGGCATAACGCCCGGTGGGTGGATTTATGCCTTGCCTGGCTGGACAGGGAGTTTGGCTATTGCCTGTAGCGGGTGCAAAAAAATAAAATAAGAATGATTCCTACTTTACAAATGGAAAATTCTGTGTTATACTGTCTGTAGAATATAAGAAGATCAGGCGTGTTTACTGGCAAGAAGGCAGGTGTTTATGGAACGCAAAGAGCATTTCAGCCGCAAGCGGGCGGCTATTTTGGAAGCGCTGCAGGGCACGAAGTGCCACCCTACGGCAGACTGGGTGTACCAGCGGCTGAAGCCCCAATATCCCGATTTGAGCCTGGGTACAGTGTACCGCAACCTGAACCGCTTTTGCGAGACAGGACAGGCTATCAGCCTGGGGGTTATTGACGGTTACGAGCGTTTTGATGGGGACACCAGCCCCCATGCCCACCTGGTATGCCGCCAGTGCGGAAGCGTGGTGGATATTTTCGAGGTGCCCTTTGAAAAAGAGCTGTTTGAGGTGGTTTCCCAGCGGGCCGGCTGCCAGGTGGAAAGCGCCAGCATCACCTTGCGGGGATTATGCCCTGGGTGTGTAAAAAAGGGGAAAACAGCCTAAACTATATTGTATCAGGCAAAAGGCGGCAACGCTTTTTATAAAAATTTATCATTGTGAAAAACAGGAGGAAACTGACATGAAGAAGTTTGTTTGCCAGATCTGCGGCTATGTACACGAGGGGGATTCCGCCCCGGAGAAGTGCCCTGTCTGCGGCGCCGCCGCTGAGAAGTTCACCGAGCAGGCTGGCGAGATGACCTGGGCCGCCGAGCATGTGGTGGGCGTAGCCAAGGGCGTGGATGAAGAAATTCTGCAGGGCCTGCGGGAAAACTTCCAGGGCGAGTGCACAGAGGTTGGCATGTATCTGGCCATGGCCCGTGTAGCCCATCGCGAAGGCTATCCCGAAATCGGCCTGTATTGGGAAAAGGCCGCCTATGAAGAGGCAGAGCACGCCGCCAAGTTTGCCGAGCTGCTGGGCGAGGTGGTCACCGACTCCACCAAGAAGAACCTCCAGATGCGCGTAGACGCTGAGAACGGCGCTACCGCCGGCAAGATGTCCATTGCCAAGAAAGCCAAGGAACTGGGCCTGGACGCTATCCATGACACCGTCCATGAGATGGCCCGGGACGAGGCCCGTCACGGCAAGGCATTCAAGGGCCTGCTGGAGCGGTACTTCAAGTAAGATAAACACTGCAATTGCGGCGCTTTTGAGGGGGACAGGGAAACCTGTTCCCCTCTTTTTGTCTAACGAAAACCACTTGCTGGGCGAGTGGTTCAAAAGAAGGATTTTGCCAGTGATGTAGAAAGAAAACTCCTTTTGGTATAGAATAAGAACCTGTATTCACAACCAGTAACCACCGTTTGAGCGGCCTTTTGGGAGCCGCTCTATGTTAAATTATCTTGCAGAGACGCAAACATTTGCCTTTAATAGGCCTCTTGCGAAATTAGGCAAAGCGGTCAAAATTGCAGATACCAGCAATCAAAGAAAAGCGAAGCGCGAAACGATGCCTGCGGTTGCGATAGCGTTCAGAGAGAATGCGAAATCTTTTGACAAAGCGGATAGCGTGTTCAACCTGGATACGTTCCCTTGAAATCTTGCGGTTATCTTTGCGTTCTTGTTTGGACAACGGATGATTCTTGGAACGCTTTTTCGGCAGAAGAGAATTGGCGTGTATCTGAGCAATCCCCTGGTATCCTGTATCCGCCTCCAACACCGTTTCTGCCTTGACATGGACATGAGAATCCTTGAATAGTTGAAAATCATGCCTCTTTCCGTTAGAAAATGCCAGTGCAATGATTTCTCCGGTTTGAAGGCTGACAAGCATCTGTGATTTCAGTGTGTGCCGCTTTTTCTTTCCGGAATAGTATCGCTTTTGCTTTTTAGCGTGTCTTCCACCCACTTGATTCCTCGGTAGATATTACTTTCCGCTATCCCATAACTGGCCGCTATATGGGCATAGGTACGGTATTCCCGCAGATATTCCAGGGTGGCCAGCAGCAGATCCTCTATGCTCAGCATTGGCGTCCTCCCACGGCGCCGATGCTTTTCCGCATATCCTTTTTGCAGAATTTCTACCATCTTGTCAAATGTTGCCCGCTTTACCCCGGTAATTCTCCGAAATTTTGTGTTTGAATATTCCGCTATCTTTTCGTATTTCATGCCTCTATTTTATCGCACTATTTTCATTTTCGCAAGAGGTCTATTTTTCCGCCACCTCTTTATTGAAAATCTTTTTCCAGAAAGCGCCTAAAGTGATCAAAGAAATCACGCCGGACAGTCCATCGCCAACAGGCCCGGCCCACAGGATGCCTTCCACGCTCCACAGGTATCCAAAGAGCAGCATGGCGGGAATCAGGAAAATGATCTGCCGGGACAGGGAGAGCAGCGCGGCGGGGACAGGCTTTCCGATGGCCTGGAAGAAGATGCCGGTCACAGCCCCCGCGCCGATCATAAAGCAGGCCAGCAGATACACCCGGAAGCACTTCACCGCAAACTCCATGTACAGGTCGGGCTCCTGCCCAAACAGGTTGATGATGTACTCCGGGCAGAATTGGAAGATGAAGAAGGCCGCCACCAAAATCAAGGTGCATCTCGTCAGGGCCAGCTTGTAGGTTTTCTTCACCCGGTCATACTGGCCGCTGCCGTAGTTAAAACCGGAAAATAGGCTGGATGCCGGTGGCGATGCCCAGGGCGATGCCAGTGATCAACTGGCTCACTTTCATCGTGATGCCAAGCGCCGCCAGAGGAATGTCGGCTCCGTACTTGGACATGGCCCCGTACTTTACCAGGGAATTGTTCATGACCGCAATGACAAATACCGAGGCGGCCTGAGAAATAAAGCTGGATGTGCCAAGGGTTAAAATCCGTTTGATGACGCTCCACGTCGGAATCATGTGCCGCTTTTTTATCTCAATGGTCTTAAAGCGCAGCATACACGCAACAAAGTAGACGGCGTTCAGAATCTGGCCGATGATGGTGGCCCAGGCCGCGCCCTTGACCCCCCAATGGCACACAAAGATGAAGATGGGGTCCAGAATGATGTTGGTGATACAGCCGATCAGCAGGCCAACCATGCTCACCTTCGGACGGCCATCCGCCCGGATGATGCTGCCGAACGCGCCGTCGATCATGGCGAAGGGGAAGCCCAACACAATGATGCTTCCGTATTCCAGGGCGTAGGGCAGATTTCCCTCCGTGGCCCCGAACAGATGGCAGAGCGGCTCCAGAAACAGCTCAAAGAGAACCAGCAGAAACACACTGATGCCAACCGTCAAAGCAACTGCATTCCCCACGCCTTGAGCTGCGTCCTCGTTACAGCCCTTTCCCAAATTCAGACTCATGTAAGACGCCGTTCCGTCACCGATCATCATGCCCAGGGCCAGCAGGATGGAGGTGAGCGGCAGAATGATATTGGTAGCGGCATTGCCCAGGTAACCAACTCCCTGCCCAATAAACACCTGATCTACCATGTTGTAGAGAGAGTTGACCACAATGGAGATAATGCTGGGAATGGCGTAGCGGATCATCAATTTCCCAACCCGCTCGGTTCCCAGCGGGTTGGCGGCAACTTGTTCGTTCATTTCAAATTCCTCCTAACGAATGAGAATTGTTCAGGCAATGGCGCTGCCTGTGTAAAGGTCACCTCGCTTGCTGCCAGCTTCCCGCTTTCATAGAGGCCCAGGCAGATGTTGATTTGCCGAAGCGTCAACAGCAGGTTCCCATCAGGCATTTCACACCACCCTTTCTTTTGCGGCTTTGTTTGGGTTACGACTGTTCGGCAGACAATTTTCACTGGCGCTACCGTCTATTATACTCATTTCCTCTTGAATGTTAATTCAAAAAATGTTATAACATATAAAGAACTTTTATCAATCCCAGAGAGGAACCCTATGAACACCTTTCAACTTACTTGTTTTTTGACCGTGGCGGAAACACTCAGCTTTGCGAAATCCGCCAAGCTGCTCAATGTGACTCAGCCAGCGGTCACCCATCAAATCCACTCTTTGGAGGAGGAGTTGAACGCACAGTTGTTTAAGCGCACCACGCGATCGGTAGAGATCACCCAGGAAGGGCTGATCTTTTTGAACGACGCCCAAAATGTACTGAATATCATCACGCTGGCAAAAAAGCGTTTTGAGGAGCCTGTGGCGGATGAACGGCGGTTCTTTTCCATCGGCTGCCACAGCCATAACGAATTGCGCCTGTTGCCTGAGATACTGCGGCAAATGGCAGATTCCTGCCCTATGCTGTATCCTGTGTTTCAGGTCGTTCCGTTCCAGCACTTGTACCAACTGCTGGACGAGGAAGCGGTCGATGTGATCATCGCGTTTCAAGAAAAGAACACAAAGAAAATAGATGGCATTTACAAGGAGTTGTCTCAGGTCCAAATCACCGGCGTTCTGCCAGCCACCCATCCGCTGGCAGAAAAGGAGATGCTGGATGAGGACGATCTCCGAACCCAGCGGCTGCTCCTGCTGGACCCGCAGAGATGTCCCGATCGCTTGAACGCGGTCCAGCATGGTTTGGCAACAGAAAGGGCTGTTTCTGATTTGCTTATGTGCAGCTCCGCCAACGCCTGCCTTACGCTGGCCAAAGCTGGTTTTGGAATTGCCGTCCAGCCCGACTTTCCGTCCCTGCGGGACCCTGCCCTGACTTATATCCCAATCAATGGAACGGAACCGCTTTCCTATGGGGCATACTACAAAACCGCATCAGGAAAGCCCTTACTGAAAGCCTTTCTCCAGTTATGCAAAGAGTCTTTTTCTTCCGTGAATTAACGTATCAAGCGGAAGGGATCGCTGAATTTTGGCAATCCCTTCCGCTTGATTGATAAAGCATCTTTATAGCCTATTAAAAAATGTATACAACAAATTAGCACTCTCGTGTTAACAGCGCCAATTTTGGCGGCTATACTATAAGGCCCACTGCTGGTCTGGAAATTTATCCAGCCAGCGGTGGCCTTTTCTTAAAGGAAACACTGAATAAAGCAGGAGGAATTCCAGTAAGCAGTCAAAAGTAATGGTAAAAGTGAAATAAAGGAGCAAATGCGAGGGTAATTTTCTCGTTTTCCATACTCCATCCCGCCAAAAGGGCGCAAAAACCCCTAAGCGAGGGAGAGGGCCGCCCGCCCTGGCAAGCATATACAGATTCGCGCTGGCAAAAGAACGTGTAAGCGGTTCAGGTTCTTCCTCATCCCCCTGTAAACGGCCTTTTGGAAACCGAAGATGTTCTTCACGATTCGGTAGTGGTGTTCCACTTTGTAGCGCACAGATGATTTTTGGTTTTCACTAATATTGCTCCCAGTCAATGGCGTTGTCCGAAACCTTGGGCAGCCGGCCCGGCCCACGGTTAATGTGGTATGTGATGGCATCAAAAAAACAGCTTGCCAATACCTTTCTCCTCCAGCAGGTGCCGGAAGCGCAGCAGGGTTGCGGCATCCTGTTCGAAAAAATTGATCCCCATAAATTTTCGCATGGCATAGCTGTCATATATGGCGTCCTCTACCCCTTCGTCGGACAGGCTGAACCAGCATTGCAGCAGATACATCCACGGCATGGTTTCTGTCTCTATGGGCGGACGGCCGCGCTTCCCGCTTTGTCTTCTTTTTCCGGCATCTGTATTCCATGTCGCTGAAACTTTCCTGTTTCATTTTATGCCCCCCTTTTTTTGATTTTATCACCTCTCTTCGTCCTGCGATTAAAGCAGGGATTCCTTAGCATGCGGCATTGCCGCTGGTTCAAAAAGGCTGCCGCCTCTTTTGAACTGTGTTCACTATACCCCCTCCGGCTTGACTATCCCCCCGGGATCGTGTACAATGTTTTCACAAATATCTAAAGGGGGCCATTGCCTTGAAGCGCACCTTCCGCTTTTATTTTGCCTTATTTTTTGCTAAATGCACTGCTTTAGTCCTAAAACTTATCGGACGCAAAGGCACCTCCATGCCTGGCTCCTGGGCCATTATCCTGTGCCCGGACTTTTTAGGCCGCATGCCATTGCCGGAGCAGGTGGTGCTGGTTGCCGGTACCAACGGCAAAACCACTGTTTCAAACCTGGTGGAAGATATCCTGACAAAAAACGGGGTGGAATATCTCTGCAACCGGGACGGGGCCAATGTAAACACCGGCATCGCCTCCTCCCTTATCGCGGACAGCACCCTTTTCGGGCGGCCCCGGCACAAGCTGGCCATCTTTGAGTTTGACGAGCGCTCCGCCCCCCTTATCCTGCCCTATATCAAGCCCCAGACCTTCCTGTGTACCAACCTCTGCCGGGACGCGCTGGATCGCAACGCCAACGTGGACTTTATTGTGAAGCTTTTAAACGACAACCTGTGGGACGGCGCCAAGCTGGTGGTAAATGGGGACGACCTGATTGCCAGCCATCTGGCCCCGGGCAGCAAGCGGGTGTGCTTCGGCATAAGCGAGCTGCCTCGGGACAGGGAAGCCCGGCCCAACCTGGTGCGGGACATTGTGGCCTGCCCCCAGTGCGACACACCCCTCCAGTATGATTTCCTGCGGTATAACCACATTGGCCGGGCCAAGTGCCCCCAGTGCGGCTGGGGCACCTTCCCCATAGACTATGACTGCACCCAGGTGGATATGGATTCCATGCGCTTCACCCTGCAAACCCCGGAAGGGGAGGAGTCATACCGCCTGCCCGGGGAGAACATCACTGACCTTTACAACACTGTCACTGCCGTCTCCTTCCTGCGGGACTGGGGCCTCAGCTACCAGCAGGTGTCCTCTGCACTGGAGCAGGTGGAGCTGGCCCGCTCCCGCTATGATGTGGAGGAAGTGGGGGGGAAGGAAATCATCTTCTGCCTGGCAAAGGGCCAAAGCCCTATTGCCAGCTCCCGGGTGTTCGATTTCATCACCCAGCGGGGAGGCTCTGCCGCCATCATCCTTTTAAACTATGACAGCCACGATCAGGCCCATTCCTCGGAGAACATGGGCTGGATTTATGAGGTGGACTATGAATTTTTGCGGGATGGATGCGTGAAGCAGCTTATCCCTACAGGCAACCGCTGCTATGACTACCAGGTGCGCGCCCTTTTGGCGGGCATGGAGCCAGAGCGGGTATGCGCTGCCCCCAAGCCGGAGGAAGCCGCCGCTCTAGTAGATTTGGATAAGGTGGACAAGGTGTATATCCTCCACGCGGTGTTCACCGTGGGAGACGCCCGGCGTGCCCGGGAGGAGCTTATCAGGCGGATAAACGGAAAGGAGGTGGGGTAAGATGAAAATTGAAATCCTGTTTCCAGAATATGCCAACCTGTTTGGCGACATGGGCAACATCCTGTACCTGAAGGCCTGCCTGCCCCAGGCGGAATTCATGGAAACTGCCATGAACGACGCCCCCCGCTTCCTGTCGGAGCCTGTAGATCTCATCTATATGGGTCCCATGTCAGAAGCCGCCCAGGAGAAAATCATTGCCCGGCTTATGCCTTGCAAGGAAAAAATGCAGGAGCTGATAGAGGCCGGCACCTGCTTCCTCTTTACAGGGAACGCGGTGGAAACGCTCTACCAGGAGATCGAGGACGGGAACAGGAAAATCCCGGGTCTGGGGCTTTTCCCCTTTACTGCCAGGCGCTCTTACCTCCACCGCCACAACTCCAACTTTTTGGGGGACATGGACGGCATTTCCATTCTGGGCTGCAAATCCCAGTTCACCATGGCCTATGGGGACAACTCCAAGAATTATTTCGCCAAAGCAGAGCGGGGCATAGGGCTGAACCGGGACACGCCCCTGGAGGGCATCCGCCAGAATAACTTCATCGGCACCAACCTCATCGGCCCCCTGCTGGTGATGAACCCACCCTTTACCCGCTGGCTGCTGGACGCTATGGGCGCGAAAGGCGTGCCTTTGGCCTATAAAGACGCTATGGAGCAGGCCTATGCCCAGCGCCTGAAGGAGTTTCAGGATCCGGCTGTGCGCATGGAAAAAGAAGGGGATACAAACCAGCTAAGGATTGATTTTTCCCCGAAATCTTGGTATAATTATCTAAAGTCAAAAATGCGCCGGGGATAATCCCGGACCCAAAAGAAAGGATGTATTCCCATGAAAACCTTACCCGTTGCCGTGCAGGTTTACTCCGTCCGTGACGACGCTGAGAAGGATTTTGCCGGCACTATGAAAAAAATCAAGGAAATCGGCTATGACGGCGTGGAGCTTGCCGGGCTGTACGGCAAGGAGCCTGCTGAAATCAAGGCTGCTATTGAGGCTGCGGGCCTGGAGGCCGTTTCCGCCCACGTCCCCTTTCAGGAGTTGGTGGCGGACATGGAGGGCACCATCCAGAAATATGTGGAAATCGGCGTGAAATATATTGCCATCCCCTATCTCATGGAGGAGGATCGCCCCGGCACCCCCAAGTTTGAGGGCAACGTGAAGCTCTTTGAGGAAATCGGCAAGGCCTGCAAGGCCCATGGCATCCAGACCCTGTATCACAACCACGACTTTGAGTTCATCAAAATGCCTGACGGCCGCTATGCCTTGGATTATATCTACGACACCATCCCCGCCGACATCCTGCAAACGGAGATCGACACCTGCTGGGTAAACGTTGCTGGGGAAAACCCCGCTGCGTACATCAGGAAGTATGCAAACCGCGCCCCTGTTGTCCACCTGAAGGACTTCTACAAGGAGGGCAAGCCTGCCAATATGTACCAGCTTATCGGCACCGACGTGGAGGAGCAGGAGAGCCATGGCTTCTTCGAGTTCCGCCCTGTGGGCAGCGGCATGCAGGACTTCCCCCCCATCCTGGAGGCAAGCGTGGAAGCTGGCGCCAACTGGGTAGTGGTAGAGCAGGATCAGTCCAACGGCCGCACCCCCATGGAAGCCATCACCATGAGCCGTGAGTATTTAAAGTCCCTGGGCTGGTAAAAATTTTACCGCAGCAGTTCAAAAACCCCCTGGAAGCTTTTCGGAAAGCTTCCAGGGGGTTTTCTGTATGGGGAAGGGATTACGCCTCCAGCATTGTGATTACGTGCCGGGGGCAGCTTTCCACACACAGGCCGCAGCCAGTGCATTTCTGCGGATCTACAGCGGCACAGCCGTTTTCCATCGCGATAGCTCCCTGGGGGCAGGTTTTCACGCATTTGGTACAGCTAATGCAGCCCACCTTGCACACGTCCATCACAGCCTTGCCCTTGTCACAGTTGTGGCAGCGCACCACAGCCTGCTTCTTTACAGGCGCCAGGGAAATAAGCCCTTTGGGGCAGGCCGCCACGCATTTGCCGCAGGCTTTGCACAGGGCGGGGTCAATTTTCGCCACGCCGTTGCACACCTCTACCGCGCCATAGTCACAGGCTTTCACGCAGTCGCCCAGGCCCATGCATCCAAAAAGGCAACTGCTGGAGCCGCCTGCCAGCAGGATGGCGGCGCTGCAGCCCTCTATGCCGTCATACACCAGCTTGTCCGTTGTGTTATCATAGCTTCCCATGCACCGCACCAGGGCGGCTTTTGTCTCCATTTCCACATCGCCTGCGCCCAGAACCTCCGCGCACTTTTTAGCCACAGCCGGCCCGCCGGGAGAGCACAGCCCTGGCTGGGCCTCGCCCTGGGACATGGCGGCGGCATAGCCGGAGCACCCGGAATAGCCGCAGGCGCCGCAGTTTGCGCCAGGGAGGATTTCTTCCAAAGCCTCTGCTTTCTCATCCTTGGGCACCGCCATGACGATGGACGCCACCGCCAGGATAATGCCCGCCAGCAGGCCGATGATACCCACAATGAGTATAGGGGTGATAAATTCCATAGTTTCCTCCTCCTTACATCAGGCGGTCCACAAGGCCGTTAAAGCCCAGGAAGGACACAGCCACCAGGGAAGCCGCCACCAGGGTGATGGGCAGGCCCTGGAAGGTTTCGGGAATGTCGCAGTCCTCCAGGCGCTCCCGCACCCCGGCAAAGAGGATCATGGCTACTAAGAAGCCGATGCCGGAGCCAAAGGAATTGACCAAAGACTGCAAATATCCAAAGCTGGGATCTGCCGCGCCCTTTTCCAGCACCAGCATGGTCACGCCCAGCACGGCGCAGTTGGTGGTGATAAGGGGCAGGTAAATGCCTAAAGCGCTGTACAGCGGCGGCATGTATTTGCGCAATACAGTTTCCAAAAGCTGCACCAGCGCGGCGATAACCAGGATGAACACAATGGTCTGGAGATACCCCAGGCCCTGGGGCACCAGCAAATACGTGTAAAGGGGCCAGGTAACGGCAGTGGCAATCACCATCACCACCGTTACCGCGCAGCTCATGCCAAAGGCTGTGTCCAGCTTCTTGGACACGCCTAAAAAGGGGCAAATGCCTAGGAATTTATTGAGCACATAGTTTTCTGTCAGGATAGCCGCCAGGAAAATGGCAACCAAAGTTTTCAGTGTCTGTCCGTCCATTATTCAGCCGCCTCCTTTTCCTGTATTTTAGAGCAGGAAGCCGCCAGGGGGCAGTGGGCGCAGCCTGTGGAGGCCGGTGCCTTCCCCCCCTTGGAGAGCTTGCCTGCCAGGGCAATCAGCATTCCAAACACAAAGAACCCGCCGGGAGGCAGCAGGAAAATGATGACAGGCTCCATGAAGCCGGAGAGGACAGGCAGGCCGAACACAGTGCCCGCGCCCAAAAGCTCCCGGATAATGCCCATAGCCAGCATGGCGGCTGTGAAGCCCACGCCCATGCCCAGGCCGTCAATAATGGAGGGCAGCACCTTGTTCTTGCTGGCAAACATCTCCGCCCGGCCCAGAATAATGCAGTTCACCACAATCAGCGGCAGGAACACCCCCAGGGCTGTGTCCAGGGCCGGGGAGAAAGCCTTGATAAAAAGCTGCACCACAGTAACGAACCCGGCAATGATGGTGATAAAAGCCGGGATGCGCACCTTGTTGGGGATGACATGCCGCAAAAGGGAAATGGCGGCGTTGGAGCACACCAGCACAAAGGTGGTGGCAGCGCCCATGCCAATGGCGTTAGAGGCGGCAGTAGTCACCGCCAGGGTGGCGCAGCAGCCTAAAATCAGCCGCAGCACCGGGTTTTCCTTGATAATGCCTTTTGTAAACTCACTCCACAGGCTTCTTTTTTCCTCCATGTCATTTCCCCCCTTCCGAAGCGTATGCGTCCTGATACATTTCAATGGCGCTGTTGACAGCGTTTGTAACAGCCGCGCTGGTGATGGTAGCGCCGGTCATGGCCTGTATTTCGCCTTCATTTGGCGCCTGGAATTTTACAACCTGAATGCCGCCTGCCAGGTTTCCTACAGGCTGCTGATACTGTTCCCGGAAGGATTCCTTCTCCGCGTTTGCCCCAAGGCCGGGAGTCTCGCTGTGGCTTAACACCACCACGCCGGTGATTTCCCCTTCCGTGCTGATGCCGGTCATCACCTTCACAGTGCCGCCATAGCCCTTGCTTTCTGTTTCAAACACATAGCCCACTGCGCCGCCGTCAGGCGCTTCCTTGCTCAGGCCAATATAGTGGGTGCCGTCCCCGCTTTCCTGAAAGGCTTCCGCGCCGGGCAGCACCACCATGCGGCTCTCTTCTGCCTTAGCCAAAGCCGCCTGGGCGATGCGATCCTCTGTCAGGGCGTTGGTGCCTGCCAGGGCCGCCGCCACCACAATGCAGATGGCGAACAGGATAGCGGCTGGGGCCAGCACGCTTTTCGCGTCCAGTTTCATTCAGGCCGCCCCCTTTCCTTTTTTCTCTTTGGGCTTTCCAAAGGCCCGGGGTTTTACATACCGCTCAATAAGGGGCGTGATAATATTCATCAGCACGATGGAATAAGAAACGCCCTCGGGCAAAGAGCCAAACTCCCGGATTAAAATGGTCAGCACGCCGCAGCCCACGGCAAACACAATCCGCGCCTTCCAGTACAGGGGGCTGGTGGTGTAGTCCGTCGCCATGAAGAAGGCCCCCAGCATCAGGCCGCCTGCCAGCAGGTCAAAGAGGGGATCCCGGCCCAAGATGGCGGAAAACACCGCCACAGTGGCAAGGTATGTAACCGGGATAACCGGGCTTATCACCTTCCTGGCAATCAAATACAGCCCACCCAGGATGATAGCCAGAGCGCAGGTTTCGCCCAGGCATCCCCCATGGGTGCCCAAGAGAAGCTGCTGATAGTCTGGGGCGCTGTTAGGGGAATTTACATACATCATGCCGGAAAGGGGCGTGGCAGTGGTCACCGCGTCCGCCGCGGCGGAATAATCAAAAGCGTCCGTCCAGTGGGTCATGGGGGCGGGGAAGGAGTTCATGAGGATGATGCGGGCGGTCAGCGCCGGGTTTACAAAGTTCTGCCCAATGCCGCCGAACATCTGCTTGACCACCACAATGGCCGCCACGCTGCCGAACACCGCCATCAGGGGGTTGATGGTGACGGGCAGGTTTAAAGCCAGCAGGATGCCTGTCACCACGCAGGAGAGATCCCCCACAGTCTGGGGCCGCTTCATCACCCGGCGGGAAATGTACTCGCTTGCCACGCAGGCGGCAATGCAGGTGACAATCACCACAGCCGCCCGGATGCCAAAGATGATAACGGAAGCTATCATGGCAGGGGCAAGGCCGATAATCACGTCCAGCATAATGTTCTGGGTTGTCTTTTTCCCGTTAAAATGGGGGGAAGACGATACGATAAGCTTGTCCATTATTTCTTCCCTGCCTTTCTCACAATGGATTTCCCCATCCGGATAGCCTGCACCAGCCTGCGCCCGGCAGGGCAGGAGAAGGCGCAGCAGCCGCACTCCATGCAGGTCATTACGTCCAGGGCCAGAAGGGACTCCGCGTCTTTTTTCTCCGCAGCCTTCTCCAGCTTCGTGGGCATCAGCTCCATGGGACAGGCAGCCACACACCTGCCGCAGCGGATGCAGGCGGTTGTCTCATAAAGCTTTGCCTCCTGCTGGTCAAAGGCCAGGATGGCATTGTTCTGCTTTAGAATGGGCAGCTCGTCCGAGGTGATGGCAATGCCCATCATAGGCCCGCCCATGAGCATTTTCCGAGGCGGGGCCTTATAGCCGCCGCAGAATTCGATTACATCCTTAATAGGCGTGCCCACAGGCACAATGACGTTTTTCGGCTCCTTTATGGCAGAGCCGTCGATGGTCACCCGCTTTAAGGTAAGGGGCATCCCGGTGCGCATATAGCTTGCCAAGAACGACACAGAGGCGATGTTCATCACCAGGCACCCCACGTCAGCGGGAAGCTGCCCGGCAGGCACCTTCCGCCCTGTGCAGGCCTGCACCAGCACCTTTTCCGCACCCTGGGGATAGCGGCTCTTTAAAGCCAGCACCCGCACCTCGTCTTTCGGATCCTTCTCCGGGTCGTCGGCGATTTCCGTCAGCCTTTCAATAACGTCGGGCTTGTTGTCCTCCACCGCGATAATCACCCGGTGTACGTCCAGGATTTCCTTGACCTTATAGACGCCCTCCAGCACATTTTTACCGTTTTCCAGGGCCTCCCGGTGGTCAGAGGTGACATAAGGCTCGCACTCCGCCACGTTGATAATCAGGGTGTCAATGGACTTCCCGTCCGGGACGTTCAGCTTTACATGGGCCGGGAAGCCTGCGCCGCCCAGGCCCACCAGCCCGGACTTCCGGGCCGCTTCTGCCAGCTCTTTTTTATTGGTAACCGGAGCCGGCGGGGCAATAGCGGGATCCGCCTCCATCTGCCCGTCAGATTCGATTACCACTGCTTCTGTGGCCTGCCCGCCGGTAAGCAGCACCTTTGTCACCTGCTGCACTATGCCGGACACAGAAGCGTGGATAGGCGCGCACACAAAGGCTTCGCTGTCGCCTATCACTTGCCCCAGGTAAACGTGGTCGCCCTTTTTCACTGTAGGCTTGCAAGGCGCGCCAATGTGCTGCTGCATAGGGATTATAACCCGTTCAGGAGGCGGCAGCACCGCCGTAGGTGCGTTCCACGTGTTTTTGTGGTGTGGCACCGGCGCTCCGCCGTGGGTTCTGAAAGGGTGCTTGGGAAACTGCTGTTCCATGAGTTATTTCCAGCCTTTCTTTCATAGTTCTTTGCCGTTTAAACGCGTACTGTTTCTATTTTACATGAAAATCCATATCCTTGCAACATAATTTAAAAGTTTGTCCATGTTTTGTTCACGATTTCCCGCTTTACAAGGCCCGCATCATCCTATAGGATAAGAGCAGGGAAAAATGCTTGACAAAACAAGTTCTATATAGTACCATTTACAAGGAGGGCGCATATGGAAACCAGGACGGGCTTTCTCATCACGCAAATCAAGCAAGTGCAGGGCCGGGTGTTCCAGCGCCTGCTGGACGCCTGCGGCGTGGATGCGTTCAACGGGGCGCAGGGGCGCATCCTTTACGTGCTGTGGCAGGAAGAGCATGTGCCCATCAGCGCCCTGGTGCGTGGCACAGGCCTTGCAAAAAACACCCTTACAGCCATGCTGGCCCGCATGGAGGAACAGGGGCTGGTCACCCGGGAAACCAGCCCCCAGGACCGCCGGCAGGTGCTGGTGGCGCTGACAGGGAAAGCCAGGGGCCTGCAGGCCCCATACGAGCAGGTGTCTGAGGAAATGAACAGGCTGTTTTACCAGGGCCTCACCCAGGAGGACGCCGCGCTGCTGGACAGCCTGCTGGACAAAATCCTGCTGAACCTGGAAGCATGTGAGGCGCGGCTGAAAAATCCACAAAAGAAGGAGTAATGCACCATGGGAAAAATGAAAGGCAGGCTGGGCAACGATTTCTGCCCCCAGCCCCTGTTCCTGTACGGGAATTACCAGGCGGACGGCACGCCCCACTTCGGGCTGTTCTGCTGGTTCAGCTACTGTTCCCTACAGGATGGGGAGGAAGAGGCGTTGGGCGTTATGGCCTGCATCGGGGAAGAAAAGCTGACAAAAGACCTTATCCGGGAACAGGGTATGTTTTCGGCAAACCTGGTCACCCGCCCGCTTTTGCCCCTTGCCGATTATTACGGCACCACTTCCGGTCGGGAGTTTCCGGACAAAATGCGCCGCCTTCCCACTGTGGAGCCTGGCCAGATGCTCCATGTGCCCACCATTGTGGAAAGCCCGGTAAGCTTTGAACTGAAGGTGGTGGAGGAACGGCGCCTTGCCGCTGGCAGCGGCCTGTTCCTCTGCCGTGTGTGCAATGTCATGGTAGAGGAGGGGCTGGCGGACAGCTCCCTGCCCTTTATCCAGCGCCTGCATAAGGCAGATCCTGTCATTACCGCCGGGGAGGCCCGGTACGCTTCCATTTCCGGGGAAGATCTGGACGCCTGGGGCGAACCCGGGGCCGCTCTGCGGCAGTAAGGCCGCACAGATGGCGGTTGCAGGTTCGGGCAGCAGGCCACGCGGCGCCGGGCAGAAAAATGATATGCAAAGGTTTTTGGAGATTCTTAAGAACCTTTTTCCTCAAAAAAGTTCTTAAGCCGCCGGAGGCAAAGCGCCGGAATCCCGGCGCACTTTAGCAAAAAGGAGGGAGCGGGATGTACCGTTTGCTGGTTGTGGATGATGAAGAAAAAATCCGGAAGCTGATACGGAAATACGCAGAGTTTGAGGGGCACCAGGTGACGGAAGCGGAAAACGGCATGGAAGCGGTGGAATTGGTGCGCCGCAGCCCGGAGGGCTTTGACCTGGTGATTATGGACGTGATGATGCCAGAGCTGGACGGCTTCTCCGCGGCAGGGGAAATCCGGAAGGCTTCCCCCATGCCGGTGCTGATGCTTTCTGCCCGGGGGGAGGAATACGACCGCATCCATGGCTTTGAGCTGGGAGTGGACGACTATGTGGTAAAGCCCTTTTCCCCCAAGGAACTGATGCTGCGGGTAAACGCCATTATGAACCGGGCCAGGCCCCAGGAGGAAAGCGCAAAGCGCAGGCAGGTGGCGCTGGAGGGCCTCTGCATTGACTTTGACGCCCGGGTGGTGACAGTGGACGGGCAGCGGGCAGAGCTTTCCCCCAAGGAGTACGAGCTGCTCACCTACCTGGTGGAAAACAAGGGCCTGGCCCTCACCCGGGAGATGCTCATCACAAACGTGTGGGGCTATGACTTTTACGGGGACGACCGCACCCTGGATACCCACATCAAGCTTTTGCGCAAATCTTTAGGGCCTTACAGCCGCTTTATCGTGACCCTGCGGGGCGTGGGCTACCGCTTTGACGCATGAGAGGGCGGGAGAAAGGGGGCAAGGGCCTGCCCCCAAGGCCCCTGGGGCTGCGTGCGCAGATTACGGCGGGGTTCTGCCTCTTTGCCCTGCTCATCCTGCTGCTGCTGTGGGTGCTGCAAACCGTCCTGCTAAACCCCTTCTACCGGGCCATTAAAACCGGGGAGGCACGGCGCATTGCCGATTCTATTGCGAAAAACATCGACAGCCCGGAACTGGATTCCCTGGCCTATGATACCTGCCTGCACACAGGCGTAAATATTTTCATCACCGACCCTATCGGGCGCAGCCTGGTGGCTTACCGCCAGAGCTTTAAGGACAGCCTGGTGGCGGGCATGGGCCGCCTGGAGCGCATTGCGGCCTTTGACAAGGTAAACCTTCTAGGCGGCTCTTATATGGAAACCTTCACCTCCCGGAGCGGCGGCGCCCAGCTTATGCTTTTGGGGGTGCTGGCCCCCACGGCCTCGGAGGAATACTGGCTGGTGCTGGTGGAATCGGAAATCACCCCGGTAGACGCCACAGTGGACACGCTGCGGGTGCAGCTTTTCTGCGTCACCCTGGTGATGCTCCTGCTGGGGGCGGCTCTGGCGGCCTTCCTGTCCCGGCGGATTGCTGGGCCTCTCACCGCTATGAGCGAATCCGCCAAGCTTTTGGGGCAGGGGGATTATTCCATCCGCTTTCAGTCCCAAGGGGCCAGGGAGGTCAGCGAACTGGCCCAAACCCTCAACTATGCCGCCGGGGAGCTTTCCAAGGTGGACAAGCTCCGCCGGGAGCTTCTGGCAAATGTATCCCACGACCTGCGCACCCCCCTTACCATGATAAAGGGCTATGCCGAAGTCATGCGCGACCTGCCCGGGGAAAACACCCCGGAGAACGTCCAGGTGATTGTGGAGGAAACAGAGCGCCTGACAAACCTTGTCAACGACCTGCTGGATCTCTCTAAGCTGGAAGCCGGGGCTGTGGGGCTGGTGAAGTCCAGGTTCAACCTCACCGCCTGCATTAAGGGGATCCTCACCCGCTATGACAAGCTGGCAGATTACAGCTTCCCCTTTGCCTTTGAAGAGGAAATCTGGGTGGAGGCAGACGAGCTGAAAATCTCCCAGGTGGTGTATAACCTGGTGAATAACGCCATTCACTATGCCGGGGCGGATAAAACCGTCTCCCTTGCCCAGACAGTCCTGGAGGGCCGGGTGCGCATCAGCGTCTCCGACACAGGGGAAGGCATTCCGCCGGACAAGCTCAAGGACATCTGGGAGCGCTATTATAAAGTGGACAAAGAGCACCGCCGGGCACAGGTAGGCACAGGGCTGGGACTTGCCATTGTGAAAAACGTGCTGGAGCTTCATGGCGGGGCCTATGGGGTGGAAAGCACCCTGGGCCAGGGCAGCGTCTTCTGGTTCGAGCTGCCCGCCTGCGGGCCGGATTGATATAGAAAAAGGGAGCCATTTGGAAATATATGTTTTGTTAAGCCATCAAGCAAAAGAAAAAAACAAACTCAGAACCTGTATTCATAATCGAAATTGCCAGTTGAGCGAGAATTTTGGAGCCAGTCAAGGCGAATTTTCGCGGGCATGCTGGCGCGTGGCAAAAAAATTTAACACAGAATGGCTTCAAAAAAGGCCGCTCAGATGGTGGTTACAGGTTGTGGAATACAGGTTCTCAAATAAAAATACCTAAGAAAACTGTAAAAAGCTTTCTTAGGTATTTTGCCTAGCCCCCCAGGCTCCCTTGAGAGCCTGGGGGGCTTTTTGGTTCCCGCCTTATCCTTTGGGGATGTCCGCAATTTTTAAAGCCGGAGCGGCAATATATTTGTTGCAAAGGGGCAGCAGGGGGCCTGTGCCAAAGGCCATAATCAAGGTGCCCAATCCCACAGTGGCCCCGCAGAGGAAACCGATGGCCACACAGGTAAAGTCGCTGATAATGCGCCACCAGCGGAACGGGATTTTCGTCCTGTTGGGGACGATAAAGGACACGCAGTCATAAGGGGCCATGCCCAGGTTGGCGGTTACGTAAAAGGAACAGCCTAAAATCTGGCACACCACGCCCAGGAGGGTGAGGGCCACCCGCAGGGGTATGCCCAGTTCCTCTGTGGGCGGGGCTATGTCCGCCAGCAGGGAGTTGCAGATGTCTGCTGTGATGCCGATGAGGAACATGTTGCCCAGGGTGCCCAGCCCCAGCATGGAACGGTCAATAAAAAATATGGCTGCCAGCAGGATGCCGTTAAAGATAATCTGCCATGTGCCAAAGGTCAGCCCCAGCTTGGAGGAGACGCCCAGGTTCAGGGTGGAAAAGGGATCCGCGCCCATGCCCCCCAGTACATATAAGGATACCCCTATACCCATAATGATAACCGCTGCCAGCATGGCGGTGATGCGCCTGGGCAGCCGCTGCCCGGCATACCGGCCTGTATATTTTATCCGCTTCCCCATCTCACTGCCTCCTTTTTTTGTCAGGTACAGTCTACACAAATATCAGGAAAAGCGCAATCCCCCTGCCGCTGGTTTTTCCCCCGCCAGAAGAATTTCCACGTTTTCACTGAAATCCATTTCCCGGCCCCGCTTTTTTTCTACAGAATCCTCACGGGGCCAATGTAGCTTTGCAAAAAAGCCGCAAAAAAATTTCAAATAATCTGCAAAAAAGAAAGGGCGTTTAAGAGGTTAAGAAAAACCTTTTAAGCGCCCTTTCTTTTCTTCAAATCAGCTTGTCTTTTTCCTGCGGTTTCCATGCTCCTCAAGGATGAGGTTTTCCCCTGTCCTGGGCTGCTGGTTTGGTATGTATTCCAGCAGCTCCGACAGGTCGCAGCCTAAAGCCTCGCAGATTTTGTCCAGGTGTTCAAAACTCACACGCTCGGCCAGACCTTGGTAAAGGTCATTGATTGTACCGGGCCGTATACCTGTTTCCCTGGACAGTTTGGCCTGTGTCCACCGGCGTTCGCCGAGGATTCTGGATAGATGATTTTTTATCATCGCTTATGCCCCTTTTATAGGCATTTTACCAGAATAAGTATTATTTGTCCGTACTTTGTAAGGTTCTGACGAAAAGCGTAATAATCTTACAATATCCGTCAGAAATTGCGGATAATTACCTCGGCATACCGCTTTTTGTTGTTCCCACTGCTGGACAGGTTTTCCCTGCGCTCTATCCTCTCGATAGTATAACCTTTGTACAATTCCCGCACCTCGGGGCAGTCATTGTAAGAGAGGATAAAACGGCCCTTAATAGGCTCCAGAGCGGCCTGTAAGCGCTGATGGTCATCCGGGGTAAAGGTGCCGTCATAGTATGCCTCTGCGCCTACACACGGCGGGTCAAGATAGAACAGCGCAGCCTTGCGGTCATACACCTGGATAAGGTCGGCAAAGTCTTTGCGTTCTATGTTTACCCCCTGCAGGCGCTTGTAGGCTTGGGCCAGGCGGGGAATAATGTTAGACACATTCTTGCTGTCCGTTGCATAGTCCTCGCCAGCCTTTCCAAAGCTGATTTTTACCCGGTACAGGAACCGTGCGGCCCGCTGGATATCCGTAAGTCCCCGCATATTTGCCTGGGCCACATAATCAAAAAACTGCTCCCTGGAGGAAAGCAGCCAGTCAAATTCCCGCTGCAGCTCCCCGCAGTGGTACTTTACACAGCGGAACAGGTTCACCAGATTGCCGTTGATATCGTTATAGACCTCCAGCTGGCCCGCCTGCTTTTCTTTGGCGAAAAGCACCCAGGCCGCACCGCCGAATACTTCAATATAGCGCTCCACCTTATCCGTGGGGAAACGCTCCAAAATGGCTTTGCGCAGCATACGCTTGCCGCCGATCCAGCCCATAAAGCTGTCCATAGATAGTCCATCCCTTCATAAAAATTAAGGGGCAGAATCCTCGGGCGGACTACCAAAGGGCAGCAGGCTATTTCAGCTTTTCCGCGATCCGTTTGGCAAGCACGGCGGCCTTGCACTCGCTATGAGTCAGGCCCAGCTTGCCTCCGCCCACGCCGCTGATAATGCCTTTCTCCACCAGCTCCCGGATATCGTCCCGCCAGTAGCCGGGCACCTCATCCAGGGTGTTGTATGTGGGGTTGATATCGTCATACATTTTTTTGAACTGCTTGCCGTCCATGATGCTTTCCTCCTTTGCCGCCGGGTCTTTAGCCGAGGCGATTTTGTTAATGTAGTCCAGGCACACCCAGCCCTCGCCGGTATAGCCCCAGCAGCCGTCCTCTTTGGTGATAGTAACCACCGTGCCGTCTGTGTAGACCTTAAGCACCTGGCCATTTACCGGGGCCGTGCGGCAGTTAAGGCCGTCATCGGCGTTGACCTGCCCCTGGTATGCCTTAAAAGGGCCAGCGGGAGCGCCGCTCAATTTCTGATTGATCTCTTTTGCCAGCTGCCCATACCGGCTATAGAGGTAATCACCCGGGCAGGACTTGTTATCAAACCATCGATGGGCAGAAAGCACCACCTCCCCGGGCTTGTGAGAATAGGCTAATGTTGCCTCCTTGCTTCCCAGCCATAACACTTTTGTTTTACCGTTACGCTTGCAGGTGTCCGCGCACAGCTCCACCAGGGATTTCCAAACATTGGCGTTGATGGCATAGGGCCAAAAAGCATCGCTTGCACACTCGATGGTAATGGCCCTGTTGTCATTTGCCGCGCTGCTGGAACACCAGGAACGGTCGGCCTCATCCACGACAGTGCCCCTGCTGCCGTCATAACCGATACCATAGTTGCAGCTTGCACCTTTAGATGGGCGGCTGAATTCATTGCATAGAGCCTGGATGCTCATCTGGCCCACTGCACAATGGGGGGTAAGGGTGTCAAACTCGTGGTTCCGGGGGCTGTTGCGGTTGGGGCTTATCTGCCGCATACAGCATAAAGGGCTGTTACTCATCCCGCACCCCTTTCTCCGGCTCAAAAATCTCGCCGGGCAGTAAAATAGTGTCCCTGGAGGCCCGCACCTTTTCAATCAGCTCATGGATGGGCGCAGCGCCTGCGGACAGGATAAGGCCGGTCATGACATAGGCCACGGCGGGCAGCTGGGCCGTGTAGCCGAACATGGCGAACACGTCCAGCCGGAAGAGGAACGCGAACAGGACGCCCAGCAGGGCGGCCCATACCGGTGCCTTGACATACCCCATAACTTTCTCTCCCACGATGCCCTTTACCCTGTCCACCAAAAACTGCACCAGGATAGCAAACACCAGCATAATGGCCACGGCCTTAGAAGTTTCCAGCATGAAAAATCTCTCCTTTGTAAATGTATTTTTTGCACCGTTTACAGGCCCTTTACAAGGGCCAAAAACTGCCCATTTTGACCGCCCCCCTTTTTAGCGCATATGAAAAAAGGCTGGAGGATAATCACCCCCAGCTTTTCCTCTCTAAATTTTCAAGCCTGCCAGCCTTGCTATGTGCCGCAGATCATCCACAGGCGCATTATAAAAATCCTCGTTCCAGAGCCATTGCTCCTCGTGTTTTGGGTGCTTATAACGCTTACAAAGCGGGTCTGCCCATATCTTTTCCCACCGCCCCGCCGCCTTGCCTTTGCGGGCCTCCTGCGGCCCCAGGCGGGCCAGTATGAGGGTCACAAGGTCACCCCGTATCTTGCCCAGCCCGTCATCGTCCTGGACAAAGTAGTCTTTCACTCTTTGGCTGGTAGCGGCACATAGTTTTTTGTTTTTCCAAAAGAGAAAGCCCTCCCGGCACTCCAAAGCTGTGCCGTAGGGCAAATTAACCGGGCCGCCCAAGCCCTGGAAACGGGCACGGCGGCGGACTATGTATCTTTTATACGCCATCTTCCTGGGCCTCCTCCCAGCCATATACCCCCGGCTCCCACACGTTATTGTCCGCCGTGGAGAGCCAGCGCTTTTCTTCGTGGCTTACCCTGGCCCCCAGGGGGTATGCGTCCTGCGCCCCTATGGGCTGGCTCCAGGCGGGCCACTCCTCTGCGGGGTCGGCAATCTGCACCCAAAGGCTGGGGGCTGCGTCCGGCTGCCAGCCCTCTTGCGAGGTATGGCCCTGCAGGCATTTATATAGCCTGCCGCCGTGCTGGCGTATCTGCCCGGCGGCATAGTTTACCGGGCAGGCCCAGGGGGCAAAAAGCTCGGTGTGCTCGGCAGCGGTCGCGTGGTCGATCTGCCCGCCCTCTGCCAGTGTTACGAACATAAGCCCGCTGGTTTCGCTGGCTTTGCGGATTTCCCTGCCGCCGTCCACCTGCTCCAGCATGATGGTGGGGGCGTCCGGCACCCCCTCCCGGCCCAGCAGGCCGTATACCTTGCCCTCATAGGCAATGCCCATGGCCTCATTTTCCGGGCACAAAACAAGGCACCCATTGGGTGCCTGCTTAATATAGGTGGGGGCCTCGGTCATGCCGAGGCTGGCCCCGTCTTTGGTAATTCTATACACGGTTTACCTCCCATTATGTCACCGAACAGGGCAAAGCACAGCCGTGAGAGCCGCAGCACCCGCCCATGGTCGTTATAGTTTTTGTAGTAGGCAAGCTGGCAGGTCATGAATTGCTTTACATCTTCAACGGCCCGCCTGCCAGCCTCCACCTCACGCTTGAAATACTTCAATTTGCGCCGTGCCCGCTTCATGCCGTCCCGGCAGCCGTTTACAATGACTTTCCCGGTTTCCTGCAGGCGAAACTTGGCCTTGCAGAATTTGAAGGGCTTTGTCAGGGGGATAATTTTGCACTTGCGCTGGTTTACCGGCACCCCGATGGCCGCGAACTTCCGCACCATCTCATGGGCCAGCTGTTTAAGCTCTGCTATGTCGGGCAAGATCACATAGTAATCATCCATATAATGTCCCATGCACTTTATGCCCTTCTGGCACTTGAGCCAGTTGTCCACGGCGCTGGGCAGGGCCACCATTTCCTGCTGGCTGGGTTCCACCCCCAAGGGCATACCCCGGCCCGGCGTGGGGCACGGGGAGTGGGCTATGATGGTATCCGCAAGCCATCTTAAATGCGGGTCTGGTATCAGCCGTTGGTGGCGCTGGTATATGGTCTTGTGGGGGGCGCTGGGGAAAAACTGCTTTAAATCCATAAGCAGCACCCCGCCCTGCCTGCCATAGCGCCGGTAATGCCAGCGCAGGTGCTCTTTGACCTGGCCAAACTGCCAATGCAGGCCCCGGCCCTTTTGGCTGGCCCCGTTGTGCCGTATCACGCTGGGGCTGTACAGGGGCACCAGCACATTATTGCAAAGGGTCTTATGCACCTGCCTGTCCGACACATGGGGCGCGTCTATGGGCCGTATCTTGCCCCTTTCCCGCAAGGTAAAGTGGGAGCATTTCATAGGCTTCCATGCCTGCTCCAGCACCAGCCTGCGGCGCTTGGCTGTGCCGGAAAACAGGTGCATTTCAAAGTTTTGCACAGACTGTTTCCAGCGCACCCCGTTGCAGCACTTCCTGCCGTACTTGAACATTTCCCGGTATGAGAATACTTTCCCGATGGGGCCAAGCCCCTCACACCGCTTTTGCCTGTTTGCCGCCCGTTTTTCCCGGCGGCGCTGGTAACGCGCCTCCCGGCGCTCCTCACTGGTCATAATAATTCGCCCTCCGTATAGTGTTTGGGGCCTTGGTGCCAAAAAGTAACTACATAACCCCGGCACATGAAATGGGAAAAGCACCCGTTTCCCACCATGCAAGCAGCGTCCGTGCAGGGGTATCAGGGGGCAGTTTCGTCACTCAAAGGTAACGGGAAGTATCTCTCCTTCCGAAAAGGTCGTCTTTCAGCTGTGCAGTTAATGCAAAGCATTACCTGCTGCTTACTCCATTTGACCTATGCGTTTCAGAATCCGGCGCGAACTCCACCCGAGTTGTTAGCGTTATTGTTGTTGGGATTGCCATCGTTGTTGACAATGCAGAAGTTATTATTGTTGTTGTAATAAGGGGAGCGCAGGAACCACCACACCGCAGACAGCGAGTTTTCAGAGATACACCCAAAGAACAGGTCAGGCTTTCTTTTTTCGGCCCAGGGATTCCAGCGCACCTTTTATCAGGTCGTTTTCCCGGTCTATCAATCCCCCCAGGCTTTGCGACATTTTTTCAAGCTTATCCTCTGCTTTACCTGGCGGCACGTTTTGCCCCGCCGAGTTGGTAAAGGCCCCTTGCGGGTTCTGCATGATGACCTCATAACACAGGGCCAGCCGCACATCCAGGGCCATAAGCGAGGCCCGCGCCTCCAGTAAATGGGCTTTGCGCAGCCTTATGCGCTGTTCGTCCGAGGGGTATATGCTGTTTGCCTTTTCGGCTTCATCCAGCACCTCCCCGGCCAGCTTTGCCGTTGGTTCTGCCAGCAGGCGGGAGTACCGGGCCGAGAGCCGGGTCAGGAAAGCCATGGTTTCCACAAATATTTGATGGGCCACATTGATAAAATCCGCTTTACTGACCGTGCGCTTGTCCTTTAAGACCGACATAAAAGAATCACCTCTTTTCGCTATTCCGCTGCCAATTATACCATATTCCGCCAAAGGGGGAAAGGGCCAATTTTTGCAATTTTGCGCGACCGCCTTACGGCGGTATGGGGGAAGGTCTTAAGGGCCTGCTCCCGCTGGGCTTGCTGTCCTGGGGACGGGGTGCTTTCGCACCCCTGGATATAGGGGCCGATTAGGCTGCCGCCGATATGCGGAAGCCGGCGCGAACTCCACCCGAGGCGTTAGCGCCATTGCCGGTGGGATCGCCATCGTTGTGGACAATGCAGAAGGAATTAGCGTCGGTGTAATAAGGGGAGCGCAGGAACCACCACACCGCAGTTGTAACTGCGGTATGTCGATTAGCAATCTTTGGGTTTCCTGCCTTAAAATAATCATACTGCTGCTGGTAGTTTTGCTCCGCGCTATTTGCATAGCTCCTTGCACCGAATACCTCAAACTCTGCCAACAGGAACAGCAGACAAGCTTTGCCCGTTACATAAGAGGCCGTGTTTGAGCCGCCGCCTGTGTTGTCTGTGTACTTGGTGGTGGGCTGGATCGCCGCCTGCAGGTCGCTGGGCAGCGCTTTCAGCAGGCTATTGCTGGCACCGTTAAGGAGCGTCTTATTCATATAGCTGCCGTCCCAGCCACCGCTGTTGCTGTTGTTCGGGTTCATGTTGAAATAGCCATTGTTGCTTTGGCCGCTATTATACTGACCGTCACACAGCGCCACCTCTTTGCCGTCTATCTTCCCTATAAGGAAATGGATGGACTTTGTGCCCTCCCTGGCGCTGTTGTGGTCAAACCCTATAATATAGGTCTGGACGGCTAAATTCGCAAAGGTGAAATTCCCCACTTTGCCGTTTATGGTAATACTTTTAGTATCACCCACGCTCCAATAGTTGGCGGCGTTACCCGAGGCCGCCACGTCCTGGATGGTGGCCCAGCTGTTGTCGTTCAGCACCGTGGTGGGCAGGGTGACCGTTACGCTTACGGTCTGGCTGGCCGGGGCCGTGTGGTTCGTGCCTGCCCCCACCGCTATGGTGATATTGACCGAGCCTTTGGCCTTTGCCGTCACCGTGACCTCGTTCCCGTCCACACTTACCGTGGCTATGCTGGTATTGCCGGAGCTGGCAGTAATTGCCCCGTCACCCGGCCTTGTTACCGTGATAACCCCCGACATGAGGGACGCCCGCAGCTCCAGGCTGTTTTTATCCAGGGTTATGCTGCCAGCTGCCGGGGCTATTGCCCAGCTTACCTCCTTGGCCCCCGTGGTGCCGTCCGGCCATTTATGGTTTGCGTCCGGGGTAAACTGCACCGTATAGGTGCCAGCATTGGTGCCTGCCTGCGCCCCTGCAATGGCCATCTGCGCGGCGTTGTAGCCCTCAAAGGCCGGGGACTGTTCTTCCCCGGTATAGGTAAGGCTGCCGCTCTGGCTGGGCACAGCGGCTATCGTGGCCCGCTCTATGCCCCATGCCACCTCACGGCTGCCCACCGTGCCGTCCGGCCATTGGTAATTGTTGTCCAGGATGAAATTTGCCGTATACTCCCCGGCCCCGGTGCCGCTGGTGTCCCCGGCCAGGGTCATAATATCCGGCTGGTAGCCCTCCCATGTGGGGGACTGGCTTTCCCCATTGTAAACCGGCGCATTGCTTTGGCTGGGCACCTCTACCACGATACGGCCTATTGTCCAGAAGCTGCTCCGGCTCTCGTTGCCGCCGTTATCCGTCCAATAGTAGCCCTGCTTGGGGGAGAATATGACCTCATAGGTGCCTGCATCCGTGGCCTCCTGTATCCCGCTTATCAGCATGGCCGCAGGGTCAAAGCCATTCCAGACGGGTTTCTGCACTTCCCCGTTATAGGTAAGGCTCCCAAACTGGTATGGCGTCCGGGGGATGCCACGGTCAACGGAAACGGACTCCTTTACCTCATCCAGAAATTCATCCAACGGCTGGCCGTCATAGGTAAAATTGGAGGCGTCCATTTCCGGCAGCTGGCTGGCGTCCACCTTGCCGTCCTCCCCCAGTGCCGCCTTATGTACCTGCACATGGGCCAGGCTTTCCAGCATTGCCTCTATCAGGGGGTTAAAAATCAGGGTGGCGCTGGCCGGGTCGCTGTCCTGCAGCTTACGGATTGCGGCGGCCCTGTACTGCGGGTCTTTCGGTATCTTGTAATATTCCTCTGCCATTGCGCCCTCCCTTAAAATTCATCGTCAAACTCAAAGGTAAATTTCACATCCTCATCCTTGCCCTTATTGAGGAATGTTTTCACCGCCGCCAGCTGGCCCTCTGCGTCCACCAGCGCCATCTCGTTGATGTTCTTCCCGTTTAAGTCGCTTTCCGGGATGGTGACCGTGTAGCGGTTGGTGGTCTCCACGGGGTTCTCCACGCTGGCGATCTCATACCGCCCGATCTCGTTGTTTAATTCCGTCTGCAGCTCGTTGGGCTGCAGGGGCTGGCCGTCCTCGCCCACGCCACCGTCCCCAAAGGCTATATGGGTAATTTTCGGGATGGTCTCAACGGCCCCCCTGGTGATCTTCGCAAGGTTTATGCGCCTTGCCCTGGTGATAACGCTTGTGCTGCTGCTTGCCATTATAATTCACTCCTTATTGTCCCGGCGTTCAGTTTCTTTACGCCGTCCAGGTAAAAAGCCCCGTCCAGCCCCCGGTCTATCCGGGAGGTGACGGAGCCTGCCGCCCTTTGGGCGTTTACGGCCCCGCAGGCGGTTGTAAAGCCCTGCTGCCGTGCTGTCTGTACATTCTTCCCCATGGCCCCATAAACGGCCTTTACAGCCCCTTTACAGGGGCTGTGTGCCCGTGCCCGTAAGTGTATGCCCCCGTGCGCGTCCTGCCCGTTCGTGGCCTTATAGCCCAAAAGGAAACGGGACAGGCCCACCCCCTTGCTGAAGGAGGCCGCAAGATACCAGCCGCCGTCCAGCGGGCGCTTGCCGTTCAGGAGGGTTTCCTCCAGCCCCAGGTTGTTTGCGCCGTAGCGGCACACCTGCATACTGGCAAAGCCCACCGTATTCCGCATATGAGCTATGGCCCGGACAGCCCAGGCAAGGGCCTGCCCCCAGCCGCCCCGGTTGCTGGCCCCCATGGAAAGCAGGAGCCGGGAAAAGGCCGCGCCCCGTGTAAACCTTTGGGTGAGCTGCCAGGTGCCGTCCAGGTTCCTGCGCCCGTCCAGATAGATGGCGCTTTCCCCCAGGTTGCTCACCCGCAGCCGCAGCCCCTGGCTTACGAACAGCAGCCGGTTTTTGTTTTCCAGCACCACCGGCTCCACCGCCCCGATGGTGTCAAAAACCAGGTGGGCGGGCTTTATTCCGTCTATCTGCCGGATAAGCTCCCCCAGGTCTTTGGTGGCGTCCGGGAAAAGCAGGCGGACGGTCACGGAAAAGGCATAGTCCGCAAAATGCTCGGTGACTTCCCCCTCCCGGCCCGTTATGATCTGCACCAGCTCCCGTATGGCCTGCACCGTGGTGACGCCCCGTGTGTTAAGGCGGGCCAGCACCCTGGCGCGGCGCACCTCCAGGCCCTCCCCGGTATCGACCGGCAGGCCGAATATGCGCTCATGCCGGGGCAGGAGGAAAGTGCTGGTGCCCACCGCCAGCTGGGCCGACATAGCGTCTATGGTTCGCTGGGCCTGGTTTATTTCCGCCTCCTCTGCCTGCAATAGGTCAGTCATCTGCTCCATTGTGCGCACCCGGCGGGGCAGCATGAAATCATCCGTCAGGGGCATGGATGTCCACCTCCTCCAGGGTGAAGTATTCCCCATACCCGCAGGAAAGGGAGGTAAGGCCACCGTTTAGGGTATAGCTTACGATATCGGCCACGCCCTCCACGCCAAAAATAAGGTCGCCTATGCGGTAGTAGCTTATGGTGCTTTCCCGCCCCTCATCGCCCCGGGCCGGGGCCTGGTCAAAGTCTTCCCGGTTTACGCTGTCCACATACGCCTGCAGCACCGCTATGGCGTTCTGGCGTATGTCGGCTATGTTGTAGCCGGGGGCCGCCTGCACCTCCACCACGATATGGGCGGCTTTGGGGGCTGCCCCCGCCACCGTCACGTCCGCGCCGATCTGCCGTTCTTCCTCGATATGGGCTTTCACGTTTTCCAGCACCACGCTGTCCGGGGCTTTGTATTGGTCGGACAAAACGATCACTTTGACCTTGCCCGCCCCGCAGACTTCCGCGCCCAGGCACTTGGCCCCGCCCACGCCGGACACCTGCTTGGCCCAATAGATAAAGTGGTTACGGTTGCCGCTGGTAATGGGCCGCCGTATCTTGTCAAAAATGCGCTGCCGGAAAGAATCGTCGCTTTCGGCCCCGGTGCCGCCCCCAAAGGGCTGGGGGTTCTGGACGGATTTCACCCCGTCCACCGATGCCTGCAGGGATGTTATGGCCCCTGCCGGGACGTTGCCCGCTGGCCCGGTGGTCTGGCAGACGGCCCCCACCTGGCAGGTGCCGTCCATGCCGATCCGCGCCGGGGCCGTTGTCTCAAACACCAGAGCGCCGTATAGCGCCCCGGTGCCCTGGGGGATAGCCGCGCCCACGTCCCCGGTGAAAAGCAAGGTGCCCGTGGCTGCCGTGGCCGGGTTCCTGGTTTCGTTATAGTCCAGAGCCTTGCGGTCTAAAAACTCCCCCTCGGCTGTGTCCAGCAGCACCCTGTCCGGGATGGGCATGACCTCCATGGTATCCAAGCGGGATATTTCCTCTGCCACCGCCTGCAGGTTGTCCATGCAGAAGCCGCCCTCCATGCGGTTGGCGTCATTCTTAAGGCTTTCCCGCATACGCTGCAGCACCGCGCTGGCGCTGAAACTCATCTCACTCACTACAGTTTCACCCCCTTAAGTTCACCTGAGATTTTGTCCGGCCCGTAGATAGTTGTGCAGTCAAACTCAGCCCTCACCCCACTGCCGGTCTGGCTGATCCGGAAATTGCCCAGCTCCTCTATGTATGGGTTTACCATCAAAGCCTCCACAATAAAGCGCTTTAGCTCTGACTTTGCGATATCCCCATGGAGGGGGCTGCCTATCAGGGTATCAATCTCGCTGCCAAAGTCGGAGTCATAGGCCGTATAGCGGAAACGCTCGGTAGAGAGGGCCTTAAATATCCATATCCGCAGCGCCTCGTTGCCCTCTACCAGGTAGGTCTGCCCGTTTTTCAGCAGCAGGCGGTTGTTTTCAAAATCATAAGCATACTCCCGGAAGAGGGGCAGCTCTGTGCTTTCCTCCTGCTGCAGGGCGTCCGGGTCGATAAAAGGGAAAACGCTCATGCGGGCACCACCTTCATCAAGATATAAAAGGCGTCCCCCTGCCGCAGGGCCAGCACCTGATCCCCGGCCTGGGGGATATAGCCGTAATTTCGATACAGGTGCCGGGAAATGGCCTGCCCGTTTACCTGGATAACCAGGGGGCTGGCGTTGTTTATCCGGGCAAACAGCAGCCCCTGGCCGCTGCCGTTCCCGCCCGCAAGGCCCTGCATGGCGCTGGCCATTGCCGCCGCCCAATGCTCTGCCATGGTACTGCCCTCCTTATGTGTTGGTCTCTTTGTCTATTTCCTTTTCGTCCATCATGTTGGAGAAAGCCAGGGTCAGCTGCATTTCGTCCTTGCCGTCCGAAAAGGTGTGGGTATCGCTTTCAATGTAGAATTTGCCGTAAAGCCCGGTGACAGGCTCCTGCACGATGATGGCATAGCCGGATATGGCCCGCACATCGCTCATGGCGGTCACCGCCCCGGACTGCTCTATGGCCTGCAGCAGGGCCTTGGCCTCGGTTGTATCGTCCTTGCCGTCCTGCTGCTGGTATACCCGCTGGATGGTGCCATATTTTTTCCGGGCGTCCCCGTCCTCCACCGCGCCCACCTCAGTGCCCTCCTTATTGGTGATCACCACCCGGTTGACCATATTCTGCAGGCTGGTTTTGTAGCTGGCCTCGGTCAGGTTGTAGCCGCCCTCCAGGACGGCCCCGCACAAGGTTCCCTTTTCTATGACGCATACCTTGTTGATGTCCCGCATCATGGGCATATACTTTTTGCCGTTCTGGCGGCTGGCGGCTGTGTAGGCCGCCATGATGGCCTCATAGGCCCTCTTGCCCAAGCACGGCATATACACCCGGATGCCCGTGGGGGCAGCCGAGCCAAAGGGCACCCCCAGGTGGGAGCATACCCAGGCGGTAATGGCCTCCGGGGTATCGTCAAACACATGGCTGATGTCGCTGCCGTTGATATAAAACAGCAGGTCTAAGGCTGTGTATGTGATACTGTTCCCGGAGGCCGCCTTGTCAATATCCAGGACAGGCCCGCCGAAAAGCACCTTTTCCGGGGCGCTTTTATCTTTGTAAGAGAAAACAACCTGATCCCCCTCGCGGATGGGCACCTTGGGCAGGAAGCGGTCGCTTGCCCTGGAGGCCACCGTAAACACCAGTTTCCGGGCCACCTGCTTGCTGTCCCCGCTCCAGGTCACCGTCCCCACCAGTTGGGATATGTCGCGGTTATTGACCACCAGCTTTTTGTATTTCGTGGCCCCGCCTATAAACCAGTCGATCACGTCCCTTTACCACCTCCAGGTATCAGCTTGAATTTTGACCGGGCCGCCTGCGCCCGCCGTTCTATGCTTTTTATGGCCTCTTGGAAACCGGCGCAGCTGCGCCGCCATTGGCTGCTCTGGCGGGGGTTGCCGCTCCAGTGCCTGCACTCATCACAAAAGTAACAAAACAGCGCCACGTCCTGTATTTCCCCCGGCGTGGTAAGGTCAAGGGAAAGCTCAACATTCCGTGCGCAGCGGTCACATTTACAGGTGCCACAAGTGCTGCAGCCCATAGCGCCCCTCCTTTCTTACGGGATCGTAAAAACCTGCCCCACCCGTATCAGGTTGGGGTTGCTGCCGATCACCCCCTTATTGGCGTTGTATATCTTAGTGTACTGGCTGCCGTCCCCATAGAATTTCTTGGCGATATTCCAGAGGCAGTCCCCGGATACCACCGTGTAGGTCTTAGGGGCGGGCTTGGTATTGGGCCGCTCCTTTAGGCCGCTCTCCTTTTTAGGGGCGGCAGTCTCCTGTTTGACCGTGGGCACGTTTAGAAAGCGGTACTCCGTCAAGTCCAGGGTGTAATATACGTCCTTATCCCCCTCCTTGTGGCTGTATTTCAAGCTGTCAATGGTCATAGCCAGATTGAAGTCGCAGTCGCTGATAATCACCCGGATGGGCTGGGTCTTGGATTTCCATTTCTGCAGCAGCTTGATATATTCCATAGGCTCCCTGTCCGCATACCGGGCAAAGGGGGAGGAGCGGGCCGGGAAGAAGCTGGAAAAGGAGCCGGTCAAAAGCCCCCGGTGCCCCATGAGGTTTGCCTCCCCGATATTCAGCAGGGTAATGCGCTGGTTGTTGTGGGGTTCCGTAAATTCAAACTCCTCCGGGTTCAGCGGCAGCTCGAACATTTCCTCATGGTTATTGTAGCTTAATTCAATAATGCGGTTTTTCATGCTGCCCTCCTTCCTATGCCGGTACAAGGTTCTCTATGGCCAGTATCACCTTTTTGGCCACCGCCTCGCCTATGCGGTCGATGTCCGCATCCTCCCGCACAATGATCTGGTCGGCAAGCTTGGCAATGGTCAGGTGCACTACTATGCCGCCCCTTTGGGGCTGGGCGGCGTTCCTCGCCACCTGTACGCTTTCCTTATTGGGCAGCACCCGGCTGCCACGGGGCAGGTCTACAAGCTCCGGGCCTTCTTCGCCCACCCATGTGGGGCCGCCCCGCCAGTTGTTGGTGCCCTCGGCGTTAGCGCCCACGCCGCCGCCTCCACCGCCGCCGAATATGCCGCCGAACAGCCCGCTCACCTTGCTGGATACCCAGGAAAGGGCGTCCGCCACAGAGGAGATAATGGGCTGGATGGCGTTCCAGACGTTTTGCACCACGCCCAAAATGCCGTTAAAGACGGTTTGTGTGACATTGAAAAGCAGCTGGAACACGCTGATCGCCATGTCCAGTATGGGGGAAATTACAGACCACGCAGAGGAAAGCACGCTGGAAATTAGCGGCGCTGCCTGCCCTATGATCTGCTGTATCCACCCCATTTTGCTGCCGACAAACTCCAGCACCGTGCCCACTTTCTGGCCGATGCCGTCAAAGATGGTCTGGAATACGGGGGCCAGGGTAGAAATGACTTGCCCGATGCCCTCCACCAGCCCGCCTATGACCGGGGCCGCCGCGCTTATAATGGAGCCTATTTGTGTGACTACTGTCTCCAATACCGGCAGCACGGCGGGGATCACCGCCTGCACCGTGTCCATGATGCTGGCAATAACCGGCATGACCGCTGTGCCCACCTGCTGGATGGCCCCCATGACCGCCCCGCCGAAGCTCATAACAGACGGCATGATGGACTGGAAACCGCCCGCTATGCTGGCTATGACCGGAAGCACCGTGTCAAAGGCGCTCACCAGGGTGGGCATGGCTGCAGCCGCAAAGTCTATGGCCCCGCCTATGCCGCTTATGACAGCCTCCCCAAAGGAAACAAGGTAGGGGGAGGCTGATTTCAGCATGGAGCCAAGCCCCGAGGTTATCTTTCCAAAGGCCGGGCCGATTTTAGGCAGCAGGCCGTCAAAGACAGAGGTGACAAGCCCGCCCATGCTGGAGGGTAAAATACCCTTGATACCGGCCTTTAGGCTTTTAACAATTTCACCGCCCGCAGCCTTGATTTTCGGGCCTGCGGACTTGATGCCGGACTTTATTGCCCCCGGCAAGGAGGACATTACACGCCCTATCATGGGGATGGCGTTGTTAAACAGGAACGTGGAGGCCGTGTCCACCAGGCTCTGCATGGAGCCGGTCACGTCCCCGCCTATGGCCATATTGCCCAGCAGGTTCTGGGCAGCGGCTTTCATGGCTGAGAAAGAGCCGCTGAAAGTCTCGCTTGCCTCTTTCGCCGTGGTGCCGGTTACCCCCAGCTGGTTCTGTACGGCGTGGATGGCGTTGTATACGTCCGACAGGTTGTCGATATTGTACTCGGTGCCAGTAAGCTTCTGGGCGTCCTGCAGCAGCCGCTGCATTTCTTCCTTGGTGCCGCCATACCCCAGCTTGAGGTTGTCCAGCATGGTGTAGTTTTGCTTGGCAAAACCCTGGTAGGCGTTCTGGATGGACTCCATGTCCGTGCCGAACTTGTTGGCATTGTCGGACATATCGCCCATAGCCATGTCGGCCACCGTGGCGGCCTTGGCGGTATCCCCGCTCAGGCTGCTGATAAGTGACGCCGAAAAGCTGGTGACCTGTTCCATGTACTCGTTGGCAGACAGGCCAGCCGTTTTGAACGCCGAGGCGGCGTTTGCCTTGACCACGCCGGAGCTGTCCTTAAAGAGCGTATCCACGCCCCCAAGGCTCTGCTCCAGCTTGGCCCCCTGGCTGATTGCCCCCATGGTGACGGTCGCGGCTGCCAGGGTTACGGGGATCACCACGTTTTTGCCCACCGCCGCAAGGCCGGACTTTATCTTGGGCAGGCCAGCGGTAACGCCGTCTTTCAGCTTTACCGTGGCATGGGCCACCAGCTTCCCCACGGACTTCACCTTATTGGTGACGCCCTTAATCAGGGAGGTGGCCCCGTCCTTGAGTTTCACAAAGGGGCGGGCCACCAGCTTGCCCACCCCTTTGACCTTATTGCTTACATTCCGTATTTTGTCGCTGGCGGCGTCCTTAAGGGCTGCTGCCATGACGATTTTCTTTCTTAGCGGCTGGGCTTTTTGCTTTAGGCTCTCCATAGCTTTATGGGCCGCCGTAGCGTCCAGCCGTGCCGTGCGCTTTTTATCCCAGGTGGCTTTCAGCTCCTGCTTGGTCTTGGCCACATCCTGCCGGAAAGCGCTCTGCTCCTGCCGTATGCTGCGCAGGGTGGCCGACATATTGTCCTTAATGGAGATAGCTCCCTTGATAACGCCCAATCAGCCACCCCCTTTTGTGTCAATCTGGAACATGGCGGCCCTGTCCTCCAGGGCCTTTTCCATGGACGCAGCATAAAAGAGCCGGGATTCACGGTCTAGGCTCAAAAACCTTTCCGCATCCCAGCCCTTTTGTATATAGTAGTGCAGCAGGTACGCCTCGCCATCCTGGGTTATGAGTTTTTTAACTCTTTTACCGCCGTAATATCCTTATCCTTGCCGCCGATCACGCCGCTGAGCTTCATGACTGCCGCCGCGATCTGGTTTATCTCGAATATCTCAAAGGCGTTTACGATATCCAAAGGCTCATGCAGGGTATGCTCCTCCGGGGGGAGGTCGGCCTCGGCCTCCATGATTTCCTTGGCGGCGGCCTTTAAGTCCGGCTCCACCATAGCCAGGTAAACGCCGTATTTGTCGCTGCGCCCCTTGTCTACGCTGTCATCAATTTCGTTACATTCCGCGATCTCGTTGTAAGTCAGGCTGCGGATGGTGATATCCTGATCCAGGCCCGGCACATGGAGCACCTGCTTTTTATGCACCTTTTTGGCCTGCAGCCGCTGCATGGCCTTGCGGGAAAATTCAGCCAAAAGGCTCTTTTTATTTTCTGCCACTGTAAGTACCTCCTAAATTATGCAATCTTGTCCAGGTTCACAAGGTCGGACGGGGTAAAGCCGCCGCTTACCTCCTGCTCGATAATTGCGCCCATTTCCATACTGATAAGGGGCAGCTCGTTAAACCAGATATTATCGCAGCTATAGCGCTCGATCTGCCCGCCCACGGCGTCCGGGTCTGCCAGCTTGGTAATGATCTGGCTGCGCTGGTCGATGCCCTTTTTCCAGTTCTCAAATACGGCGTTATACCGGGAATACACCTTTTTGGTGGTGAGGGTCAGCTCACCCTTGAGGCCGGTCATTTTGCTGTCCACGTCCAGGCCCAGCTGCACGTCCTCCCGGTTGGCGGTTATTTTCAGTTCCACCTTGGACAGCTCAAAGATTTTCTCGCCGTCCACCCACACCTCGCCCCAGGTGCCGGAAAGGGTCTTATTTCCCCTGATTTTGCTCATGCGCTTCTCCTTTCCTACATATTGCACACCAGGCTCAAATCTTCCATGGCGTCCACAAATTTGACGTTGCTGGAAATAAACACCTTGGAGCCGGTGTTGTACATGGCGATATCAATGTCGCTCATGTCGGTGGTGTCGATGCCCTTGCCCTCAATATACAGCCGCTGCTGCTCGATATCCACGGCGGCGGTATTGTCAAAGCTGCGGTCAAGCACATTGCCCTCCAGGGATTTCTGGTAGGCAACGATGGCCGCCACAAAAGCCTGTTTGTTGTCGTAGTCGTTGATGACCTTGCCCACATAGGCGTCCTCAAAGGTGCTGCGGATATCGTCCTGGTACAAGTCCACCCCTTCCATAATCTTGATTTTGGAAAACTCCTCGCCATGCTCGGCGGTAAAGGTGGTCAGGCTGTTCACGCCCCGGCCTATCTTGTATTTCTCGCTGTCAAAGACGATCACCAGCTCCCCCTTGTCGATCCGTTCGTCCGGGTCGTCCGGCACATCCGCGCTCACAATATCCGAAAGCACAAAATAGGTGCTGCTGCGGGCCAGGGAAAGCCCTGCCAGCACCCCGGCTATCCGGGCGCAGTATTCAGCCGTGGAGAAAGCCTCCCCGCCCAGGGTACTCTTGATGTTGCCCGTGGTCAGGTTGATAATGCCCTCATGGTCGGCCACGCACTCCGGCAGCACGGCCTTAAAGGTCTTGTGGTCTTTTTCCCGTTCTTCCTTTATCCAGGCGGATATCAGGGTCTTTTCATCATTGGTGATACCCGGCACCGTGAGATAGTTCCACTTCAAGTCCCGCAGCTTCTTAAGCCAGGGGGACAGGCTTTCCGTGGTGGTGGGCACCTTTACCACGATGACCTTGTAAGGGCCGCCCTCATAAAGCAGCTTGAGGTATTCATAATTGCGCTGGGTAAACTGCGAAAAGTCCACGTCCAAAATGCTTTTATAAATACTTACAGGCTGCCCGCCCTCGGTATCATCCTTGAGGATAACGGCCACAATGCCGCGCTCGCTGCGCTGGATGGCGGTCAGGCCCTTGGTCTTGAAAATGATATTGATCTCAGGCAATCCCATTGCCTCACGTCCTTTCTGTATTGCTTATATGAATATCCAGCTCCTCCATAAGGGGCAGCTGGGGCGGTTCCTGCAGGCTGTCCCGGAAACTGAGGGTAAAGGTGCAGTGCAGCACCCGGTCAACCACCTTGAGGGAAACGTCCGGCACCGTAATGGCCCTGGCCTCACCCCTGTCCGTAAAGCGGAACACGGGCCGCACCGCCCCGTCCACCTCCTGGCCCATGCGCAAATATTCTGCGTTGCTTTCCGAGGCCGTATGGATAGCGGCGTCCACCAGCACCCGGCGGTCTGTGTGGGCCGCGCTTGCCGTAGTGTTGGCGGTGGGGACGATATCCAGGAAGATATAGTCCTCTATGTCCGGCTCCGGCGCGTCATTCTGCGTTTTGGGTATTTCCTCACAGAACACGTCAAAGGCCGGGTACAGGCCCTTAAACAGTCCCACAAGGCTTTCTTTTATGCTTTCAAATATAGTGGACGCCACCGCCATGCCTCCTTTCCTCATAGGTCATGTGTGCTTATGAAATCATCCAGCCAGCCCTGCAGGAAACCGGGCAAACGGGCCGCCACCTCCTCCAGGGAGAGCTGCATCATGTGCCTGCCGGGGACAAAGCCCCGGCCCCCACGGGTTCGGTGGCCGTATTCCACAGGCTCGGCATAGTCCACATTGGTGTATACTTCAATGTAGTACTCATTCCCGCGCTTCTGGATTTTCCCCACCTTCCAGCTGTCCTGCAGGCGGCCTGTCCTTTTAGGGGTTTTTTCTTTGACCTTTCCCTGCAGCTCATAGGCCACCTGCAGCACCATCTGCTCAAACTCGGCGGGGTATTCCTGCTCTATCATCCGGGAAAGCTGCTGCTCCAGCTTATCCAGGCCCTCAAAGCTATAATCCGTGCCAGCCATTATGCTTTGTCCTTCTGCAGCTTTAGGGGGACATTATTGTGGGAGGGGTGCCGCTCCGGCAGGCCCGCACCGCACACAAACCGCTTGCCCAGGCGCACCGCCACCACCGTGTCCCCCGGCTGGATATCCACCTCCGGGCGCACGAACAGCGAAAAGTCCGTGTCCACGCTGGCCGTGGCCCTGCCCTGGCTGAGCTTGCCCCCGGTGGGGCTTGACAGGGCGCAGGGGATGGCCTCATATACTGCCTGCCCCTCCAAGCCTTTCTTGAATACGCTCTCCCCGCTGGGCTGCACCGCCTTATGGGGCCGGTAGACCGTGCAGGTATCCGTATAAGTGCTGGCTAAAATATCCGCCTCAGTCATAGGGCTGCTCCCTGGGGTACTTCATCCGCCGAAAGGGGATAAGAAACTTTTCATAGTCCCGGACAAAATTGGCGGCGTTTTGGTAGGCCGAGGCTTTATCCCGGTAGTGGATGCTGGTGTCCCCACGGGTAATGCTGGACACCTCATTCCCGCCGCTGGCAGGGGATTGGTCGGCCCGCAGCATATCCTCCACCATTTGTGCCGCCACGTCCTCCAGCGGCTCGGGCAAGTCCTTGCGGCTGCAAAATATGCGGATACGGTTCACCGCCCGCCGCACATATCGCAGGACAACAGGCTGCTGCTCCTCCGGCAGCCCCAGGTTACTTTGCGCCGTCTGCGCTATCCGGCTGATCTGTTCCTCCATCCTTGCCCTCCTTTTTGCTGTTCCTTGCGGCTTTCGGTTTTTCCGTGGACAGCTCGGCCAGCAGGTCTGCTTTTAACCGTTCATAAAGGCCCTGCATGGCCATAGCCAGGTCACCCATGGTGGCGGGGCGGTCAGCTGCAGGGGCAGCCTCCCCGCCCACACGCTCAAAGCCCTGCCGTGCCAGTTTGGCGGCGTCCTCCTCGCTGGGTACTTCTTTCACCACGCCTAATTTTTTCATAGTAATCATGTGCCCTGCCCTCCATTTTCACCCTCCGGCTTGGCGGCGGGCTTTGCCTGCTTGAGGTTCACCAGGATGCTGGGCATTTTGTTGTCCATGATCCACAGGTCGTGGTACTTGCGGTAGTCCACGGCCCAGGCCCGTTTCTTCTGGTAGGTTTTCGGGTCAAAGATACGCACCTCATCCGTGCGGGAAACGGCAATGGGGGCGTTGCGGGGGCAGATGATCCAGTTGATGTCCAGCGCCCCCTCTGCCGGGGTAAAGCCGCCCTTTGTCTGGTTGGTGGTGGAGCCGTCATTAAACTGGTAGGCGGTTTTCAGCCGCCCGGAGCCTGCCCGGATAATGGGGTGCTGGCCGTTGATAGCCTTGATTTTAAGGTTTACGCCGCCCTGCTGGAAATCCGTCACACTGACGGAGCGGGACAGGTTTGTGTTAAGGTCGAACAGCGCCGCCACGGAGGTGGCCATAGTGATCACCAGGGGGGTATCGTCCCCCACCACGTCCTGGACGCTGGCGATATCCGTATAAAGCTGCTTTAAGATGGTGGACTCTGCCGGGGTGTAGCCATACACGGCCCGGTCTTTTGCCATAGCCAGGGCGGCAATGGTGCTATAGCGGTAGGCGTCGATCTCCGGCACCACCTTTGTGCGCTGGAATTCCCCCATGACCGAGGAGGCGGTCAGCACAAAATTGGTATCGTTGACCTCATGCTCATCAAAGGTAAACTGGCGGCCCCTGTCCATGGTCATGGTCTTGGTCTGCCATGTAAGGTTGATAGTGCCCTCCACAAAGCCGTTTTGCCGGTCATAGTCGGCAAGGCCGTCCATATCCAGCTGGGGGATTTTTACCTCCGCGCCCCCTTCATACTTTACCAGCTTGTCATTAAGCTCCATCCAGCCGCTGGTGGCACCCGCCACCGCCGCCTTGTCAAGCTCGCTCTGAAAAACAGACGCATACTGCAAAACATTGTTAGCCATATTAGTTTAACCCTCCTCTGATATTCTGCGCGATCTGATCCCGGATGGCGTTTTCCGCAGAAGCGGCCCCGCCCAGGCCCTCCGGGGTCTTGCCCCGCAGCCGTTCCTTGACGGCGGCCTCCAGGCAGCCTTTGAAAACATCCTGCACATGGGCCATGCTCTTTTCCATGGCCTCCTTGTCCGTGTAGGTAAGCAGATCGGCAAGCCCTGCGGGGAAACCGTCCTTTTCAAGCTGCTTGAGGGCGGCGTCTTTAAGGTCGCGCTGCAGCAGCTGCGCCCGCAGGCCCTCCAATTCTTCCCGCTGGGCGTCCGCCTCGGCCTTGGCCCGCTCCTCCGGGGGGAGTTTCTCCAGCCGCGCCTGTTCCTGCTGCTGGGCGGCCCACTCGGCCTTTGCGGCCTCCAGCCGGGCCTGCAGGTCGGCCTCGGTGTAGGTCTTGGCCTCCGGCTCGGGCTGGGCGGCGGGGGGCGTATCTGTTTCCGCGCCCTCTGCGGGGGCGGCGGGTGCCTTGCCGCCCAGCAGGCCGCTCAAAAACCGCTGGAAAGCGTTCTGCTGTTCCTGGGTGGGGGCGGCCTCTGGGGCCGTCTGGGGCGTACTGGCAGCGGGGGCCGCCGCACTTTGGGTGGTATTGACTTCATCTGCCATTGTGTAAATCCTCCTTAAAATGGTTTTGGGTATAATAAAAACGCCGTTTAACCGGCGCTTAAATTATCATCACCTGCGCGGCGGTTCCAGTATTGGATGGCCACCGCTTTATTTTTATTGCACTCTTCATTGTTGAAACTGACTATGGCCCCACATCCGTGGCACTCAAAAACCCGGATGCCTGCAAGGCCCACGCGCTGGGTCACCTTCCCCTTGCAAAAGGGGCAGTTTTTTTGTATTCGCGCTTTCATGCCGCACCTCCCGCATATTTTTCCTGCCATTCCTTAAACTTGATATTATCCGACAAGGGCCGGGCGTCCTTGCGGTCTGCAAACAGGCTCTTGTCAAAGGCGGCCACCACGATGCACAGGCAGTTAGGGTGCATGGGTGGGAAGTTCACCCCGGCCACCGCCTCCTCTACCAGGAATACCCGGCCATTCAAAAGGGCGCAGTCACAGTGTGTGCTGCCCTCGGTGCCGCCGATAAAGCGGTATTTCTTAATGCCATTTTCCTTATAGGCCAGCAGCTCCCCCTGGTTTGCAAAGTATTTGCACTCGGTACGCACCAGGCGCTGGGCGTTGTACCGGCCCCTGTCCATAACCTCATCAACTGCGCGGGCCATTTCATCCACGCCGCTGCCCTTGATAAAGCCCAGGGTGATCTCCCTCTTTGCCACAGCCGCGATATGGTCGCAGGCACCCCACACAGCCTCCGAAAAGTGCTTTTCGCTCCAGGGGTAGGAAACGATCTGCCGGATAAGGGCTGTGTCCAGCTTTGCCACGTTAAAGCCCATGCCGATGCCCTTTTGCATGGCAAAGCAGCTTTCATAATAATTTACTCGCAGCATATCCCCCAAAAGGGTGGTAAGCCGTGTTTCACTGTCCCCGGCTAAATCCATCATAGCCATATATACGGACGCCAGCAGCTGCTCCTTGCGGCTGATACGGCTTTTCATGGCTAATGTGTTCAGCTCCAGCAGGGCTTTGCTGGCTTTGGCCTTGTCCTTGCCTTTGGTTTCCGCTATGTACTCCTCAATAGACTTGCGCCAATGGCTGTACTCCTGGCCCGACAGCAGCCGGGACGCCTCGGCGGCGGTCAGGTGGTTGTCCTTTGCGTACCGGGCAAAAAGGGTGTTGATCTCTTTTTCTATACTGTAGGCCGCCTCATCGTAGAGGAAAAGCAGCTCCCGCGCCGCTTTGTCCGCCCGGCGCTCATTTTGCAAAAGCCGGCTTTTCGCGTCCTCTATCCACTCATTGCGGGTCATATAGCTCATGCGTCAGCCACCCCCTGCTGCTGGGCCGGGGGCAGCTGCTGGGCCTGTTCCGGGGCCTGGGCCTGCTGCAGGGCATGGGCCAGGGCGTCATACCCGCCAAAGTCCCCCATGTCCGCTTTCTTTTCCTCCTCCAGCTTCTGCAGCTCATCCTGCACATTTTCAACCGTGGGCAGCAGCTGCAGCCGGGACTCCCGGCTCAGTTCCCCGGACAGGGTGGTGACAATCTGGGCGCTCTCCAAAAGGTTCTGGGGCCTGTTGCGCCTAAACTGGATATCAATATCCCGGTAGTCATAGTGGCCGCCCTGGATGTTCAGCATGGTGGTGATAAGCTCAATGCGCCGCTGCAGCGCCCGCTTGAATTTTCGCTCCTTGATGGCGCAGACCTGCTCCAGGCCCCACAGCTTATAGGACACGGCCACGCCGGACAGGTTCCCGCCAAAGTTCTCATCGTTCAGGTTGGGGACGTTGGAAAAAAGGTGCATATCATCCCGCAGCCGCTTTTTGTAGTTTTCCAGCGGGGCGTCGGCCACTTCCTTAATAAGCCACTGGATGTCCCCGCCGTCCTCCAGCAGGATGGCCCCGGCCTCTTTCATGTCCCGGATGTCCTGGGGCTTTACATCCCCCATTTTCAGCACCTTAAGGATGGCCTCATCGTTATATTGGAAAAAATTGGCGGTATTGCTCTGCGCCCGGTTGTAGGCGTCCACAAGCGTAATAACGCCCTCAAAGTCCCCCAGCCGTTCCTCATTGTTGATATATTCCACAAAGGGCACGTCCTGCCAGTAGTGCTCCACAATATCCGTAAGCTCCAGGGGGCCGCCGTTGTAGCTTACAAAATGCCAGCACTCGGTGGAAGTCCAAAACTCCACTTTTTTGATGGGGTTGCCGCGCCTGTCCCTGGAATAGATAAAGCGCAGCGCTGCCATGGGGGTGGTGTAGCCGGTCTCATAGAACATGATGCAGTTGCCGGGGGCCACCTTTACAAAGCGGATCATGGCGTCCTCATCCATGTACAGCATTTCAAAGCAGCTGCCGTCTATGCTGGCGGTTTTCGCCAGCTCCGTGTTTTCGTCCTGCTCATCGTTATAGTCAAAAATATCCTGCAGGGCCTGGAGGAAAGCATCATCCTGGCTGGAATAGGCCACAGGCTTGCCCAGGAAGTACCCCACAGCCGTGTCCGTGATATACCGGGGCATATTGTTTACCAGCCGGTTATTGGGCACGGCCTTGTCCTTTTTGGTATACCGCAGGATATCATGATCCCCCACATAGTACCCCTCCAGGCGCTGGTACTTGATACTGCCCTCGTTTTCCTCTATGATTTTCTTGATATCTGCCTCGGTAAGCCCCTCCAGGGCCGAGCGTTCCATGTACAGTACAGGCAAATTATGCATCCCCTTGGAACAGCATGGGCGGGAAATGGCTTTCCTCCAGCTGCTTCTTAATCTTTTCAAGGTCAATGGTAATAGTAGTATTTGCGTCAATCTTGACAGAGCGGTAATCATGGGGCTGCAGCAGCGGCTGGGTCAAAGGCTGGGCAAGGGGCGCTGCCGCAGGCTTCAAAACCCCCTCGCCCATCAGCAGCTTATGGCTGCAGGTCTCCCGGTAGGGGCAGGCCCTGCACCCGCTGTAAAGCTTTGTGTATCCCATGCAATACCTCCTATAATCCTAAATCCGCACGGTCTACAATGCGGAAACGCCTTGACTTTTTGGCTATGGTACGGGCACCCTCCAGGGCGTCCGGGCCGTCATCGTGGGCCGCCATGGGGAATTGGGTCAGCTGCTCCAGGAGCCTTTTATGGCGGCGGTTAAACTTGATATACTTGTTTTTTACATCCGGCTGCAGGGTCTGGATACGCAGCACCTTGTCGCTGGACTGCTGCACTTCCTCGATAGGCAGGTACAGCCCCGCCCTGGCGCTGGCCTTTGCCAGCTCCTCCTTGAGGAACCACTGGAATTGGTTCACCTCGGCCCCAAACTTCTTATAGCCCCGGCCATAGGTGGCCCGCAGCCAGCGCTCCTTGTCCAGCACGTCCATGATAATGCGGTCTGGATGCCTGCGCTCGATATCGGCGTCCATTATGAACATATAGCCGCTGGCCTTGTGCTTGGCTATGGTCAGGATAGCGGAAAAGTCGCTTTTCTTGTTTTTGCCCAGGGAGGGGTCTACAAAGCCAAAGAATTGATAAGCCCGGTCGCGGAAATCTATCTCGGCCTCGTTGTAGTAGTCCAGCCATTCCTCCATAAACAGGCAGTCGTCCGGGTTGATAGGCTCGTTCTGCATTTCACTGTTGAAAGCGCTCTCGCCCTCAGATACCCGCATAACCATAAGGTCATAATAGGAGAGTTTTTCCTCCCATAGCACCTTTGTGCCCGCCAGCATAGTGGCCTGGTGCATATGGAAGAAAGCCAGGGCGTCCTGTTCCCGGCCATCGTTTGCAAGGTCTGTATAAATCTCCGTCCACTGCTGCCAGAGGGCGTCCGCCTCCGAAAAGGAAATGACCGCCTTATACTTGATAGCCCTATAGGCCGGGTTCTTCAAGGTGTTGGCAAGCAGGCTGTCATAGTGCAGCAGGGTGCCGATATAGATAATGTCCGTGTAATCGTCCCCGGCCTTGGATACCGCTTTCTTGAACCAGTTGTCGAGCTTGGCCCTCTGGTCTGGGGTACGGACATTTTCATCATTCTCCACATCGTCCAGGATAATAAGGTCGGGCCTCCAGTTCCGGTGCTTGCGCCCACGGATTTTCTTGCCGCTGCCGATGGCCTCCAGCTTGATGTTGCTTTTGGTCACCAGCACATTATTGCGCCATACCTTGCCGGGCAGAAAGCCAAAGTCCTCTATAATGGCGGCGTTTTCTTCAAACTCCACCCGGATATTGTCCAGAAAGCCCTCGGCCTGTTCGCTGCTGTCCGATATAATAATGGGGTAATGTTTATACTGGTACAGGACGGCGTGCATTGTGCCCTTAAAGGTCAGGTTGGTGCTTTTGGCGTGGCCACGGGGCGCGGCCACTACCCGGCGCACACCAGGCAGGCGGCTGATTGCCTTGGCGTCAGCCGGGGCCAGGGGGGAGCGGCCTTTCAGCACACCCTGCTGCCAGATGCCGTCCAGCTCCCGGTGGAAGTCCGGGGAGGGGCGGCTGAAATAGTGGGGGAAGTAGGCCCGCCCGAAAAATTCCATGTCAATGGCCGCCAGCCGTTTGCGCAGGCCGCTGCCCCCGGTAAGGGGCAGGCCCGCGATATAATCCTTTTTCAGCTGCTCCCGTTCCGGGGAATGATCCCTCTCCAGAAAATCCTTTAAGAGCGCCCGCAGGGCGTTTAAGTCCGTGCCCTCGGCCTCGTATTTTTTAGCCTCGGCCTCGGCCATGGCCCCCGTAAGGGCCTCTATGCTCTGCTTTTTCCGCTGCTTCAAACAGCCCGCCTCCTTTCCCTTGCTGATACGGGGCCAGAAATGCCCCTATTTGCCCCTTTGCCTTTTGGTGGTAACTTTTCCCGCCCTCTTGGCTGGGGCGCGGTTTGAACGGCCTTAAACGGTTCTTAAACGCATAGAAACAAAACAAAAGAGGCCGGGGCCGCAAAATCCCGCCCCGGATGGGTGTGCTTCGCCATCCGGGGCCTGTTTTGGCCCGGTCTCCATGCGTCTATGTCCACCGATCCGCGCCGGGGGGACGCATCAACCGCCCGGCCTTTTTCGGTTTCCTGTATGTACCTTTTAAGAATCGTTTACAAGCTCCACCGAAAGCTGCACCGTTTTCGGCTCCCCGCAGATGGTCAGCTCCACTTTGGCCCTGCGGGCGTGGCTGTCATACTGGATAGCACGGCTGGCAAAGTTCCCCAGCACCCCGCCCACGATTTTGAGGGAGCCGTCTGGCTGCCTGCGCACCCTGGTGGGTTCCAGGGGCTTGCCGCCCCCGGAAAGCACCTTGATCCACTCGGCCTCCAGGTAGGTGAGCCGGGAGGGGGAAAGGCCGCTGGTGCCCAGGAACCGCTGCACATGGGGCACGTCCCGCACCTTATAGTAGTTGTCGGCGTTATAGTCCAGGCTTACAAACACATAGCCCGGAAAGAGGGTATACTCCTTGTGTGTCCAGGCCCCGCCCTTACGGACGGCCCGGTTTTCCCTGGGCACCAGGGCAATCATGCCCATGCCCCGCAGCGCCTGCTGCACGTCCTGCTCCTGCCCGGTATCCACCTGCAGCACATACCACATACCCTCACCCCTTTTCCAAACCGTCCCGCTTTTTCGCGTTCAAAAATTCGCTTACCTGCCTGTAAAGCTCCGGCTGCTCCCTGGCCATGGCCTCGAATACCAAAGTCCGCACAGCCTCCAGGCCCGCCTCGGTGGCGTCCTGGTTCTGCATTTCCACCCGTTTCTTGTAGGCGGCGGCCCGCACCAGGGCATTGGCCTCCCGGAGCATCTTGTCGATGCTTACCCCCTGCCAATCCTCCTCGCTGGCCCCGGCCAGGGCGTTCAGCAGGTTCTGGCTGGTGAGCCGGATAATGGCCTCGGTGGTGTCCAAGTCCGGGTAACGGTCTAACTCATCCATCATGCGCCGGAAATTCTCCTGGGCCACCGCCAGCATCTGTACATTGGCCTGGTATGCCTGGGCGTACCGGCACACGCTTGCCACCGATATGCCCACGCCGTTCTGGCCTAAAAAGTCCACAATCTCCCCATAGGTGGCATTGGACAAAAGCATCTGCTCCACCGCTTCCCGCAGCGCGGGGTCTAACCCGTCTATTTTGCTGTGCTTTCGGTTGCCCGCTTTTTTGCCCATGTGCCCGCTCTCCTATACTTCGATCATGTTGTCCTCTATGCCGCCTTTCAAAAGGCGCTTGCCCCGGCTGGTGAGCTTACCCTCCAGCTCGGTATATTCATGGTCTGCCAGCAGCGCAGGCTCCCGTGTAGAAATCAGCCTTAAATGGATATAACCCTCAGACGCTAAAAAGTTTACGCTGTCCAGGAATTCATCCTCGGCCACACCTTCACCAGCCAGCAGGCTTTGCAGGTTGCCCAGCCTATTGTACTTGTGGGAGAGGATATTCAAGGGCCGCAGCACCCCGCCATTGTTCTGGACAAAGTTGCCAGCCCGCAAAAGGCTCTTGTCGCTGCTGGACACTTCCACCATATCGTCATCGATCCCCCCGGCCCGCAGCCTAATGCCCTTGCCAGTGAGCTTGGCCTCCAGGGCTGTATATTCCGCATCGGCCAGGGTGGCCGTCTCTTTGGTGGAAATATACCGCAGATGGATATATCCCTCTTCTGCCAGGAAGTTGACGCTTTCCAGAAATTCATCCGGGGCCATGCCGCTGCTTTTCAGCACCCGCTCTATCCCGGCCAGCTTGTTAAACTTTATGCGCAGGATATTGACCGCCTGCAAAATCTGGCCATTGTTCCGGGCAAAGTTACCAGCCTTTATGCGCTTTACGTCCATTTCCGTCATGCGCCCCTGCCTCCCTGTTTCATCAATATATCCAGTATTGTGTCTAGCTTGCGCTCTGTTTTGGCCTGCTCACGAAAAAAGTCCTCTTTGGTCAGATAGTTTTCTGTTATCTTTTTTATTTCTGCCTGTGTAGCATCGTGGTCTTTATCATGCACCCTGCGGGGGGTATAGTCCTGTTTTATCCGCTCAATATCATCGGCCAGCCTATCTACCCGCCCGAACACAGTCCGCTTTACCAGGTAGGTCAAGCCGCCTGTTATCAGTCCCAAAAGGGCCAGCGCCAGCCACCATGTCCCATTATCAAACGTCACACGAACACCCCCGAAAAAAGAAAAGGTATGATTGATTTGCCTCAATCATACCTTCAAAACACGCAAGCGGTCAACGTAAAGCGTTTAAGTTTTTTATTTTACAATAGGGAGAGCTGCCCATCCATGGGGCGGGCACGGACGGCCCGCATCTTATCTGATACAATACTCCTTATTGTGACTTCTGTCAATCCGTATTTTTGTGCCAGTTCCCGGAAGTTGTACCCGTCAAACTCGGCCTTGATTTGTTCATTCCTTTCCATGCGCTCAATTTTGTCCGTTTTTGGAATATAGAAGTAAGTGCCTCCATACTCCTCCATTAGCTTTTTGAAATTGTCCTCGCCTATCAAATCAGCTATTTTCTTCTGTTCCTGGCTCAAATCTTCCAGCCAGCTTGTTTCCGGGGCACTCATCGCGGATCACCTCCCGGCGGGCTTTTCCCCGCATTTGCCACATACTTTTTCAGTATCTCAATGAGACGGTTGCAGGTCTGGAAGTCTATCCAGGCAAAAGGCTCCTTGGGTAGGGCGTCTATGTGCAGCTCCTTTTTTAGGATTCCGCACAGGCGCTGCCCTAAAGTGGCCCTGCTGGGCGCTGCGTCCGCTTTTTGCAGCTCATAGAGTAAAGCCCACACCTTGCGCTGCTGGGCTGCCGTGGCCCCGCCAGGGCGCTCTGTGTGCGTCTTGGGTTTACGGCGCGGGGGCGGGGTGCCCTGGCGCTGCTGCAGGTCGTTAATCACCGCCTGGGCCTCGGCGCTGGTGAGCGCCCTTACAGAGCCTTTCCCGGTAATGGCCGCCACCAGGGAGTGCAGGGCGTCCTCCTCGTTGTCCCGCTCCACAATGCCCAGCGCATTGCCTATGGCGTAAATTTTCTTAATCTGCTGCCCGTTGATAGCTGCCATATCTTCCTCCTTTCCCCGCTCTATGCAATAGTTAACAAAGTCTTGTTAACTATAACGGCTGTTCGGCCTCCACGCCCACCTTTATGCTTTCCTCCACGATAACGGCGGCCCGGATAATGTCCACGGCCTCCTGGGTGCTGCCCTGCCAGCCAGCGGCCCGCAGTACCTGGGTGAGCCATTCCCAATTTATCACCTCGGCGGCAAGGTAGGCCCAATCGCTGGCCTCCTGTTCCGGCAGGCCGCCCACTTTTATGAGCGTGGCCTTGTCCCGGTTGTAAGTACCCTTGAGCCGTTTCTGCAGGGTGGCCTGCACCTTGGGGTCGCTGCTGATTTTCTGGATCAGGCTGTCTAAAGTCCCCTCGGTGTAATTCCCCTGGGCCACCATCCCCAGCAGTTTTTTGCAGGGGGCTGTCATGGTGTCGGTTGTTTCCGTCTTGATAAAGTCCCCGGCCACGCTGCCCAGCACCTCCTTGACCATGGTAAGGGATACCGGCTTGACCGTGGCGGCGTTTGTCACCGTCACCCGGCTGTTTTGGCTGCCCCAATAGGAGGCGGTCAGCAGCTTGGTGTCCTTAAGGTCATCGGCGGCCAGGGTCTCAAAGTACCCCTTGAGCCAGTCCATGCGCTCCTTTATCCTGCCGGATTCAAGGGTCAGGGCGGCGTATTCGTCCACATAAGCCTTGACCTGTTCCTGGTTAATCATCCCCGGCCACCTCCCGCAGGCCCTGGCGGCACTCCCGGCAGATGTCAAAGCCCTTAAACTTTATAACACCCTGGGTGCCGCCGCAGATATTGCAGGTCGGCAGGTGCTTCTGCAGCAGCAGGCCCCCGTCCTCTGTCGTGGTGATATCCAGCGCCGCGCCCCCCTGCAGGCCCAGCTGGTGCCGCAGCTGCTGGGGGATGGTCAGGGTGCCTTTTTTGCCCAGCTTCTTTTGTGCGTCCATCCGCATACCTCCTTTGTGTTTTCCTCACTCTGCGTCTATCCGGGCTTGTGACCGTTGCCCCAAAGGGCAGCCGCATTAAGGCGGGGCCGAGGCCCCTATAGTTTCAAGACGGGCATTATCACCTCCTCAATCAATTCCCCCCAGGTGTAATCATCCCGGCCCTCGCCCTTGAGCCGTTGGGAAAACTTGTCCATTTCCACCGCTAACTTTAGCAGTTTAAGCACCCCCACCTCCTCCGGGGTAACTTCCAGCATATCCGGCCCCACCATGCAGCCGATGGCCTTAAGGAGGAAAAACTCCCGCCGGATGGGTTCCATGGCCTCATATTCTGCCCATACCTCTTTGGCAAACTTTTTGCGGTTCAGCCGGGGCTTGTCAGGCGGGAGTATCCCTTTCGCCTGCAGCTCCTTTTTGGCCTGCGCCCTTTCAGCCTTTTGGCGCTGGGTCATGCGTTTTTGTTTTTTGGGTGCCATACTGCCAGCTCCTTTCCTGGGCTGCGGCGGTTCCAGGCCGCTGCCGCATAGGACGGCTTTCCAAAAAAACCAGTCCTGCACCCGCACCGTGTGCAGATGACGAAAAATATAAGTTCTGCGCAAAGCCGCCCAATCGCCCAATCATCGTTTATAAAAGCTTCGCCCCCGCAAAAGGGGCAGGATTCCAGCTCCATGCCAGCCTCCTTTCCCAATCCCCGCATACCTCGCAGGGGTTCATGATCTGCATTTTCTTCCAGCACACAGGGGAGTCGATGTCTAATCCCCAAAACCGGCAGGTGCAGCAGGCCCGCTCCCCGGTTTCCAGTATCCTGTCGGCTTTCCCGCACCTGCTGCAGGTATAGGGCCAGTTACAGACCATCCGCGTCCACCTCCCTACCATGTCCTCGTTCTGCATTTACACGGGCTTGTGGCCGTTGCCTCCCCTTGTGTCCAGGGCGTCCCTTACTACCCGGGAAACCATCCAGTAAAGCACCGGCAGGAACAGGGCGAACACCTCGCCACCTAGCGCCTCATATCCTCGCTCGGCAAGGGCATGGGCTTGTCCGGCCCGGAAAAGCAGAAAGCCTGCTAAAGTCAGGGCGGCGTATTTGACGAGGGTTCTGACGGAAACGTGTTCCCGGAGCCGCCATTTCTGCCGTTTTATGTAGGGGTTGACCGGGACTCGGCGCTCAATTTTCAGCAGCATAAACCCCTCCCCTTAATCGTGATTTTCTCATGGCAGCAGGCCCCGAAGTTGTCCTCGTCCATTCCCGTGCGCCGAAACTCGTCCTCGTTGTAGATGTCCGCGCAGTTGAGAATTCCGGGTGTGCGGTCGGGGTGGTGCATCTGAAACAGTTTGTCCGCGCCGGGCCTGTCCAGGGCCTCAATTTCCGTCCAACCGCCCTGGTAGGGGTAACGGGGGTCGGTGCCGTAGGTGTAGTAAAATTTTGACATGGTGACGCTCCTTTCCGTTTGACTGCCTACCCCACTCTGCGTTTCCACGGGCTTGTGACCGTTGCCCCGGAGGGCAGCCGCATTAGGGCGGGGCCTATGGCCCCATTTTGTTAAGCTCTTAATCCCCGGTTAAAAGTAATTTACACCACGCCTATGCCCATATTGCGGGCCATGTTGTAAAGCCCTGTATAGGTAATGTCCTCGTTGTTTACGGCGTTGTTATAGACATTCACAGCGCCCCGGACGCCCCACTTGCTTTGACAGATGCCGTGCAGGAAAGCAGCCTCCTTTTTCTGCCCCTCCTCGCAGAGCTTTGGGAAAAGGGCCTTTACGTCCTCGGCTGTGACCTTGTGGGTGCTGTAAAAGCGGTTCATGCGGATACGGGAGAACAGCTGCGCGAACCGGGCCTCCTGCTTGCCCACCATGCGGGTGTATGTCTCGGTGTTGCCGATCAGCGCTATGCCCACGCCCTGCTGCCCGGTAATGGGGTTGGGGTCTGTCCATGTGCGTATCTCCTCCAGCGCCCGCAGCTGCAGGTGCTGGGCCTCGTCAATGATGATTACCCGGTTGGTGCCCTCCAGCTTCTCCCGGATGGAAAGGGCCAGCTCCAGCTTGCTGCGGCTTTCCGGCACCCGCAGCGCCCGCGCCAGCATCTTCAAGAGGTTGCCCAGGGTGCCGATGCTGGGGGTGGCCTGTATGTACACGCTGCTGGTGGGGTTGTCCCTCACAAACTTTTCCGCGCCCTTGGTCTTGCCGATGCCTGCATCCCCGTGGATAATGACCATGCCCTTTTCCAGCTGGCAATAGCGGATCAGCTTGTACACATCCTCGGAAATGGAGGTGGGGATATAGTCCTGGATGGGCTTATAGGGCAGGGCCTTTTCCGTGCTGGCGTCCTGTTCGTCCTGGGCCTTGAAAAACTCCTCCAGCTTGCTTTCCAGGGCTGAAATATCGCCGTTGTCGTACATACTGCGGCGGTATTGGGAAAGGGCCGTCTGGCTGATACCCATAAGGGGCGCGGCCTTGGCCTGGCTGATCTGCCTGTCCTGCAAAAACTGCTCCACCCTTGCCTGCAATGCGCTGTTATAAACCTTACTCATTGTCAAAGCCTCCATTTCGTTTCATTGCGTTTCTATTCATAACATCCAGGTCAGGCCCGCCCACTGCCTTAAGCAGCGGCTCCTCGTTGGGCCTTTGCAACTCCAGCACTTTGGGCCGGGGTTCCGGGATGATCCGGGCCGTTTGGTTTTCATGGGCCTGCTCCAACACCAATTCCAGGGCGGTACGCCTGCCGAAAGCCTGTACTGTACTGGCCTCCAGGGCCTCTTTGGTAATGCGCTCCAGCCGCCGCACCTTGCCCATGGCCTGCTTGACTTCTTCCTTGCTGGCCCCATAGGTGAGCACCGCCGTATTATCCACTGGCACCTCCATGATGAAACGATCCTCCAGGTCATACACCCGCACAGCGCTCAAATCGTCCGGGTCATAGCGGAAATACACCTTTTCGCCCATATAGTTAAAGATAAAATCATCGTTCCAGTAGTCAAGCCGCTGGCCCGCGATGTCCAGATGCACCCCGCGCCGGGTGACCTTCTGTACCCTGGCGCTGCGCATGAGCATGAGGTTCAAGTCCTCGGCCCCGGCCACCCGCTTGGTGTGCAGGTTTTCATTGTAGACCTGCTGGCGGGGCTTGCCGTGGTCTGCGGTTACCTCGCCGCCATAGGGCTGCTGGTTGAAATACCCGTCCAGCAGGGTATCCACCGTGTCGGTGAAAGTAGCGTCCAGGGGGATTTCCCCATTTTTCAGCACACCCTTGAGCTTTTCCGGCTTTTCCACCACGTTGCCGCCCGTGTAGGTCTCAAACAGGCGGGACAGTTGGTCTTTCACATCCCGGAAGCGCCGCTCTATGATTTTCGCCTTGGCGTTCTTTACGATGGCATTTGTCATCTTGATGCCCAGCCGCTCAAATACCGGGGGCACTTCAAAGCGCTCCTCGCCGTCCTTGGGCTTTTTCTTCCGGTGGCCCAGGCCGCCAATGTCGTGGGTCAAAAACTCGCGGCCATTGTCCACATAGATATTCTCCGGGATGCCGTATTTCAAAATGCCCTTGCGCAGCGCGATGAGCGTTGACTGGCTGCTGGGGGCCGTGGTGACGTGCCACCCGGTATAGAAGCCCGACCGGGCGTCAAAGAAAGCCGTAAGGTACAGCCGATGGAGCTGGCCGTTCTCGCCCTGGGTGATAACGTCAAAGGTGTGGTTGTCTGCCACCCACCACTCGTTGCTGGCCATGGCCTCATATGTACGCCGGATATACGGGGCGCAGCGGTCGCGGAAAGCTTTCTGGCCCTGGCGGCCCAGCACTTCCACAGCCTCGGGGATGTCCCTTTGTATCCTGCGCCAGAAAGTGGAATAGGCGGGGATATCTGCCACCACCTGGGGGGCTGTGTCCTGGAAGTATATCCGGGTGTACTCATAGCACTTTTGGATGGGGTGCTGGGCCTCGTCCAGGTAGTAGCTCAAAAAAGTCTGCCACATTTCCTCGGTGATTTTGCTTTTCCCCTTGCGGGCCTTGCCGCGCTTGTCCAGCAGGCCGTCCAGGCCCAGCTTGCGCAAATTGCGCTCCTTGCGGTATAATGTATCTACCGAGAAGGTGTTTTCCGGGTCAAGCTCTGCGCGGATAGAGATAAACTTTTGGTCAGCCTCGGCCTTATCCCCTGGATAACGGTTTCTGTATTCTTTCCAGTCCTCCAGGGTTTTTTGCCACCAGATGATTTCCTCGCGCTCTTCCTCGCTGAAATGGTCAAAGGGCCTACCCTCTTTTTGTAGGGACTTCGTATATTCAGCCAGCCCCGGCATTTCTGCGGCTTTATTCTTATAGTATCTAAGCTGCAAGTGGGCCTCCAGGTTTTTGAGGGGGAACACCCATTCCGGGGAGCCATCGGCGTTTATGCGCTTTTGGCCCTGCAGCTTCTGCTCACCAGCCAGTTTGCGTATCCATTGCGGACTGCATCCCTTAAGGTCGGCCAGCTCTTTAACACTTAACACAGGATTCACTATTTCACCGTCTTTCGTGACCTGCCATCGTCAGCGCAGGGCGGTCATCCCCTGCGGACTGCCCCGTGGGGCAGTTTCGGCTTATGCGGCTGCAAAATGCCGCTGGTAGTAGGTTTTTACGGCGGGGCTGGAAATGGTATAGCCGTTGATGGTGCAGAACCGAGCAATCATGCTAAAGTTAAGGTTTTGCTGTTCCTCCATGGCGGTCAGCATTTCCTCCACCTTGCGGACGATATCCGGCGGGAATGTTTCCAGCTTGCACTTAGCGGGGCCGTCACTTGTGAAAAACGGGATCACCTCCGGGGCCGTGGCCGCTGGTGCTGCAGGCTGTGCAGGTTGTGACGCTTCTTTTATTGTGGCAACAATGATGGGCACGATCTGCGTCACCACCTGGGCGGCTACCGCAGCCGCAAACTGTGCCATCTGCTCCATGGTGAAGGGCTGCGCTGCACCCGGCTGGCTGTAGCTGCCGGTCTTGCGGATGGTGGGCAGTACCTCATGGGTCACCCAGCGGGTGAACTTCTTTGCCTCCGGCTTGTCCGACCGCAGGATGACTTTGTACAGCCCGGACTCATTGATGATGGTCATTTTCTGGCCTCCGCCAAGGGTACTCACCAGATGAGTACCCTTTTCATCCGGGTCAAGTTTTCGTGCAGTGCTGTCCGTGCGCCTAATTTCCAGCACCCGGCACACATCTGCAAGCACCCACCAAGGCTCATCGTCTTTCATAACCGTGCGTACCTCGTTGCCCTCGTAGTTGAATACCTGCATTGCGTTCATTTGTCATGCTCCTTTCGCATCTGTAAAAATTTCCTCCACCTTACAGTCCAGCACTTTTGCTATCTCTCTGGCCCGCAGGTGGTTGATCCGCTTTGTTCTACCGCTTTCAATGCGGCTAATAGCACAGCCGCTTAAATCTGACTGCAAGGAAAGCTGGTGCTGTGAAAGCCCGATTTCCTCCCGCCGTCTTTTGATTTCTGGAACATTTGGGATTACAAACATTTTTTGCCCTCCTTGTATTTGTACGTTTGACGAACTTACAGTGTTATTATAGCTTGTACGTTTGACAAAGTCAAGCCTTTTCGCAAATTTTTCTTTTGCATTTGTACAACTTGTGATATACTAGGAAACATCAAAGAGTGAAAGGTTGTAGTACAATGAAAAAAACCCCAGAAAATACCCTCGCTGGCCGCCTTAAAGAGCTAAGGCTAGAGAAAGGAATAACGCAAAGACAGCTTGCTGCTGAAATAGGGGTAAGCTATGGTGCTATTGTTGGTTATGAGAATGGCCGCCGGGAACCCAATTCTAAGGCGATGGCTGCGCTGGAGCAGTATTTCGGTGTAAGCGGCGAATTTCTTCGGGGTGGGGTAGATCGGGATGCCTTTATGGAGAATATCCCCGTAATACACGCCGAGCTGGATAGGGTGATAGCCCGAATGGGACAATTTAAGGATGCCTATACCGTAAGCAATCAGGACGAGCAAGCCCTGGCTGCCAACGTACTATCCCAGGCCCTTGAGCTTATTACAAAAAACCTCCTGCAGCAGAACAAGCCGGTCAACATGGTATACCAAGAAATCACGGGGCCATTTGCCGCTGTCTTTCAACTAAATGCCGCAGGCCGCGCTGAATTGAACAAGCGGGCCGAGGAGCTGCAGCAGCTGGCTCAATACAAAAAATAGTATCATTTGCATAACCTTACCACACCCATGGAGCGCTGTCTTAGGTTTGTAAGATTCTGACGTATTCCGTCATATTCTTACAAAAAGCGTAAGGCTTTGGGGCACCTTTTAAGGAACCTAACTTTTTCTTTCAAAAAGTGGGGAGGGGGGTGCAAGTAGCCCGGAAGTCTGCCCTTGTTTCCGCAAAAACGTGAAAAGCCAAAACCCCTTGATTTTATTAGGTTTTTCGGCAGTTGCGCCCCCCTAGCGGTTACTTGCGGGGGGTGTTGCGGGGGTCAGGCTCTTAAAAGCAAAAAACAAGCCCTTTAAGCGGCGTTTGTATGCGTTCGCTTAAAGGGCTGTTGTTATTTTCTTAAAAGCCGCTTAAACCGCGCAAATACTAGGTTTGTGCGGTTTCTTAAAAGGTTTTGTGCGCGGCCTTAAACGCTCCTAAAAGGTAACTTTGAACGGTTGACGGCTTTGCGCCGCGCAGGCTGTTTTTGGGCCGAAAACGGGCAAAAAAATTTTGCAATCCCATTTTAAGGAATCGCAAAATTTTCAGCGGTATGCAAGCGGTTTTCCGCGAAAAAACCTAGTATTTAAGCCGTTTCCCGGAGTTTTCCACATTTTTTCATGTTGAAAAGTAGGCCCGTCCTGGGTTTTGCAGGTCTTGTGAAAACTTACAGCCAAAGCGGTGACTGCCCGGGGAAGCCCGGCCCAGTCTTTGTGGAGGACAATCCGCGAAAGGCCGGAGGCCTGGAAAAGCTCCATAACAGCCTCGCCCTGCTCCTCCCCGATCTCCACCCCCAGCACGCCGCCCTGGTTCAGAAGGGGAACCCATTCCTTTGCAATGGCCCGGTAAAACAGCAGGCCGTCCGGGCCGCCGTCCAGGGCCATGGCAGGCTCTCTTTGCACCTCCGGCTGGAGGGAGGGGAGAATGTCTTTGGCAACATAGGGAGGGTTTGCGGCAATCACGTCCAGTCCCTGGAACCGGGCTGCGGTTTCCCCTGAAAGGATGTCCCCCTGAAAAGCCCTGACAGGGTATTGGGGATACGCTTGGAGGTTTTTTTCCAGATAGGAAAACGCCTGGGGGGAAAGCTCCAGGCAGTCCATTTGAAGCCCTGGGCACAGGGAGCAAAGCCCCAGGGCCACAGCCCCTGTGCCCGCGCAGAGATCCACCCCCGAAAGGCACTCCCTTCCCGCAAGCTGCCGGGCAAGGGCCTCCACCAAAACGGCTGTGTCCTCCCGGGGCACCAGCACCCCCTCCCCCACCTGCAGGGTAAGGCCCATAAAGTCCCAGCGCCCCAGGATATATTGTAAGGGCCTGCGGCCTGCCCGCTCCCGGACTGCCTGCAAAAAGGCCTGCCGGGCAGGCTCCGGGCAATGCTCTTCCCCATGAACCGCAAGGCCGGGGCGGTCTAAGGAGAAAAAGTGCCGGCACAGCAGTGCCGCGTCTGTGCCGGGATCTTCTATGCCAGCGGCCCGCAGCCGGGAAAGGCAGTGCAGGTATAGCTGCCGGTAGGTATCCGCCTTTTCCGTCACGAGAGCAAATCCTCCCCGTTTTCCGGGATAACCGCCTCCATGGCGGCAATAGCGGCCTCTATCATTTTATCATCCGGCTCCTTCACCGTGATGCGCTGCATCCAAAGCCCCGGGGCGGTGACAATCCGGGAGAGAAGCCCTGTGTGCCGGGCGCAGGCCTTTTGCAGCTCAAAGCCGATGTTTACCATCAGGGGGATGCACAAAAGCTTTGTCACTGTGCGCAGAAAGGGATTTTCAAAGGGAATGAAAAAGCCCACAATAATGCCGATAAGCAGCATGAGAATCAGGAAGCTGGTGCCGCACCGGGGATGGAACCGCTTCTGCTTTTTCACATTCTCCACAGTCAGGGGCAGATCGTTTTCATAGCAGAAGATGGTTTTATGTTCCGCCCCATGATACTGGAAGGTGCGGCGCATGTCTGGCAGCAGGGATACCAGCAGGATGTATCCCACAAAGATGGCAATGCGCAGGAAGCCCTCAAAGACAGAGCGCCAGGGGGCGATGTCAGCGGGAAAGGCTTTTTGCAGCAGGTTAAAGAGGACTGTGGGCAGGAAAAAGAACAGCAAAATGGCAAGGGCCACGCCCAGCACGCCGCCAATTGCCATCACCGCCCCGGTAAGCTTTTCCCCCAGGTGATCATACAGCCACTTGTCCAGGCCGGAAAGCTCCTCTTCCCCGTCCTCCTCCGTCAGCTTGTCCGCGGAGATGGATAAGGCCTTGTAGCCCAGGCGGAAGGTGTCCACCAGGGAGAAAATGCCCCGGATGAAGGGCTTGCCCAGAATGGGCCATTTATCCCGCAGCCGGGGGGTCGTAATGTCCTCTGTGGTGACATTGCCCTTCTCGTCACAGAAAGCGGCTGTGGTGCGCTTGGGGCCAACCATCATAATGCCTTCAATCAGGGCCTGCCCGCCTATGGTGGTGATTTTCTTTGTTTTTTCCATTTATTCCCGATTCCTTTCCAGCAGCTTTTGTATCTCCGGCGTCTCCACAAGCTCAGGCGACGCCTCCAAAGTGGCGCACAGAGGCAGGGAGATGGCGGCACAGGTGCCCTTCCCCTCCTGGCTTTCCAGTTCCAGCGCGCCGCCGTGCATGGCGGTGATCTCATCCGCCAGCGCCAGGCCAATGCCAGAACCTCTCACAAGCTGGTTTGCCTTGTAAAACTTTTTCTTTACATTAGGCAGGTGCTCTGCCGGAATGCCGCAGCCTGTGTCTGTCACCAGCACCTTCACATAGCCCGCCTCTACAGAGGCCGCCACGCTGACGGCTCCGCCTTCCCCTGTATATTTCAGGGCGTTGTCCAGGATGTTCACGAACACCTGCCGCAGCCTGTCCCTGTCCCCGTAAACCGGGGCAAGCTGGTCTGTCTCCGCGTAGCGCAGCTCCTTGCGCTCTGTGCGGGCGCGGTCGGTAAAGAGGTACACCGCCTCGTCCAGCTCCGCTATCAGATCCAGCCGCTCGGCAATCAGGCGCATGCGCCCGCTTTGCAGCCGGGAGAAATCCAGCAGCTCTTCCACAAGGCCGGAAAGCCGCTCCGATTCCCGGATAATCACCCCGATGCCCTTTTCCTCGGTGCCGGGATCCGCGCCCCCCTGAAGGGTTTCGGCCCAGCCCTTGATGGCGGTAAGGGGGGTGCGCAGCTCGTGGGAGACAGAGGAGATAAAGTCGTTTTTCATCCGCTCCGCCGCCCCCAGCTCTCCCGCCATGTCGTTGATAGCGTCGCAAAGCTGGCCTATCTCGTCATCCTTGGACTTCTCAATGCGCACCTCAAAGTCCCCTTGGGCAATCTGCCGGGCGCTCTGGCTTACCTGCCGCACGGGCACCAGGATGGAGCGGATAAAGTAGGCGCCGCTTAAAGTGAGCAGCAGCATGATAAAGGCCCCGCCCAGCACCAGCGCGCTTATGACCAAGGCTGTCTGGCGGTCGGCCCGCTCCAGGGAAACCATGTAGCGGATGGCCCCAATCAGGCTCCCGCTGCTGTCCCGCACTGCCCGGGTGACAGCCATCACCTTCTCCCCGGTGTCCAGCTCCCCCACCCATTTGCCGGCATTGTCCCCGCTTCTCAGGGCCATTTCATAGTCGGGCATGGCCTGCTGCTGGTCAGGCTCAAAGCCTGTGGAGGTGATGAACACCTTGCCGTCCTTGCTTAAAGCCATAATTTCCATCCGGTTTTTTTCCTGAAACACGTTTTCAATGTAGTCCCGGGTGATGGCGGCAAACTCGGAGGTTTCATATCCCCCGGAACTGCCGGAGAGCCAGTTGAGCAGTTCCTCCAGCCGCCCGGTGAGGGCCAGCTCCATGCCGTTATAGGTGGAGCTTTGCACCATCATGGAAAGGGTGAGGATGGACACCAGCAATATCAAAAACACCACGCCGATGGTGTTGATAAACCACCGGCGGGAAATCCCTCTTGTCATGGCGCGCCTCCTTCTAAATTGCCTCCGGCGGCCAAAGGGTTATCACCCTTTGGAATCCCGCGCTTCGCTTTTCGCGCTTTAGCCAGAGAGGCACAGCCACGCTCCCTGCCCGCGCCATTCGCTCTACAGCAGCCCCAGCCTCAGAAGCTGTTCCCGGCAGGCCGCCTCCACCTTCTCCGCCGCCTGGGACAGGGTCATCCCGGGCAGGGTGAACCCGGCAGCCCCCGGGTGCCCCCCGCCGCCAAAGCTTTCCCCGATTTCCCGGGCGTTGGCAGGGGGGTTGCTGCGTACAGAGCCTTTCACCAGGCCGTTCTCCTTCTCCTTTAAGGTGACGCCTAAAAGCACCCCTTTTATCTGCCGGGGCAAAGCCGCCATCCCTTCCAGATCGCCTTCCTGCACGCCTGTACGCTCGTATATGGAAAGGGGCACCTGTACCATGGCGCACTTCCCGCCGCAGGAAAAGGCCATGCTCTCCATCAAGATCCGCTCAGCCTCTATCTGGGCCTTAGACTTGCTTTCATGCATCTCCCGGTTTATCCTGGCCCCGTCGGCCTCCAGTTCCAGCAGCCTTGCAGCGATGCGATGGGTGCGGGGGGTTACATTGGCATAGCGGAAGCACCCGGTGTCCGTAGAAATGCCGGTGTACAGGCAGTCTGCCATGGCCTTGTCAATGGAGACTCCCAGTTCCTGGAGCAGCAGGTAGATAAGCTCGCTGTTGGCGGCGGAATCCGGCTCCACCCAGCTTTCCCGGGCAAAAAGCGTATGCCCGCTGTGGTGGTCAATAGCCAGATCTATCCGGCCCGCATATTCCTCTTCCAGGCTTCCCAGCAGGGAGGGCGTGGCCACGTCTACCGACACGATATGGGCAGGCTCCCGGCCAAGGGGCGCAAGCCCCTCAAAAAGATAGCTGTATTTTTCGTCAATTTTGTCCCCGCAGGCAAAAAAAACCCGCTTTCCCAAGGCGCCAAGCCCCCGCACCAAGGCCCCGGCAGAACCCAGGGTATCCCCGTCCGGGGAAGCGTGGCACAGCACCAGGATGTCGTCCCAGCCCCGCAGCAGCGCGGCTGCCTTCATGCAGTCTGCCATCAGTCCTCTTCCTCCTCTTTTGGCTCTTCTTCCTCCGGAATGTCCAGATCCTGAAGCATCCGGGAAATGGACGCGCCATAAGCAATGGAATCTGTGGCCTTGAAAATCAGTTCCGGCACGTGCCGCAGCTTCAGCCTGCGGCCCAGCTCCCGCCGGATATATCCCCCGGCGGATTTCAGCCCCTGCACAGCAGTTTTTGTGCGCTCCATGCCCTCCATGGTGCTGGCGTATACGGTGCAGTAGGAGAGGTCGTTTGTCACCTCCACCCGCACGACGCTCAGCAGGCAGTCCTTCACCCGGGGATCTTTCACCTCCCGCAGGATTGCCGTCAGTTCCCGGTGTACGTCCTCCGTCACCCGGGCTATCTTGTTTCCTGCCATCTTTACGCTGCTCCTCTCTGCCAGAGGCAAAACGCTTCTGCCTCCGGCGGCATAAGAACTTTTTTCAGGAAAAAGGTTCTTATGCATCTCCAAAAACCTTGGAGAACGGTCATTTGTTTCATTCCCACATTTATTCTTTACAGCAGGGCTGGATTATCCCCCAAAGTGCTGCATAAAATCTGTATAATAGTCCCCGGCCTTGAAGCGGGCGTCCCGGACAATTTCAATCTGGCTCTCAATATTATTGCGGGTGCCTCCCACCACCAGCTCGCATAAAGCGGACTGCATCTTGCGGATGGCTTCCCCCCGGGTGGAGGAATAGACAATCATCTTCCCAAGCATGGAGTCGTAATAAGGCGGGATGTCATAGCCCTGGTAAAGGAAGGTGTCAAAGCGCACCCAAGGCCCGCCAGGCGTGTGGAAAAAGCCCACCTTGCCAGCGCCCAAGGCGTTAATGCGGCACTCAATGGCAGCCCCCCGCACCTGGATATCCTCCTGGGTGAAGTCAAGCGGCACTCCCGCCGCTATGCGGATCTGCCACTTCACAATGTCCACCCCGGTTACAAGCTCTGACACAGGGTGCTCCACCTGCAGGCGGGTGTTCATCTCCATGAAATAGAAATGGCCCGCCTTGTCCATGAGGAATTCTACTGTCCCCGCGTTTTCATAGCCCGCCGCTTTGGCGGCCCGGGCGGCTGTTTCCGTCAGCTTTTCCCGCAGCTCCGGGGTGACGGCGGGGGAGGGGGACTCCTCTATCAGCTTCTGGTTGTTCTTCTGGATGGAGCATTCCCGCTCTCCCAGGCACACGGTGTTCCCCGCCTTGTCCGCCAAGAGCTGCACCTCTATGTGCTTGACAGGGGCCAGATATTTTTCCAGATACATCCTGCCGTCGCCGAAAGCCTTTTCCGCTTCCTGGCTGGCTGTGCCAAAGGCTTTTTCCATGTCCTCCGGCCTTTTCACCAGCCGGATGCCCTTGCCGCCGCCGCCGGCGCTGGCCTTAATCAGCACAGGATATCCGATGGCTTTTGCTGCCTCGCAGGCCTCCCCGGCGTCTTGCAGGATGTCTGTGCCGGGGGTGACAGGCACGCCGTTTGCCTGCATTAAGCGGCGCGCGGCGTCCTTGTCCCCCATCTGGGAGATAACCTCCCCGGGAGGGCCGATAAACACCAGGCCATACTGCTTGCACATTCCGGCAAACCCGGCGTTTTCCGCCAAAAAGCCGTAGCCGGGATGGATAGCCTGGGCGCCTGTGGCGATGGCAGCGCTGACAATGCGCTTTGCGTCCAGATAGCTTTCCTCCGCCCGGGCGCCTCCAATGCACACAGCCTGATCCGCCAGGGCCACGTGAAGGGACTCCTTGTCCGCCTGGGAATACACCGCCACTGTGGAGATGCCCATCTCCTTGCAGGCCCGGATAATGCGGATGGCGATTTCCCCCCGGTTCGCAATTAAAATCTTCGTGAACAATTTGTTTTCATCCTTTCAAGAGGAGCCAAAAGCCCGCCCCTTATTCCGCCCCGTCTACCAGGGCAAAGGAAAATTCCGCGCTTACGCACACCTTGCCGTTTACACGGCCCACGCCCTTGGCAAAGTAAAAGCTGCCCCGCTGCCGGGTAAGCTCGCATTCTGTTTCCAGGGTGTCCCCAGGCTTCACCTGCCCCCGGAACTTCACATTGTTCAGGCTTGTAAACAGGGGCGTTTTTCCCTGCGCGCTTCCAATAAGCAGCACGCAGGCCGACTGGGCCATCATCTCGCACTGGATAACCCCCGGCACCACCGGGTTCCCGGGAAAATGCCCCTGCAGAAAGTATTCGTCCCCTTTAATATGGCATTTGCCATGGGCCTTGCCGTCTATCAGCTCCACCTCGTCCACCAGCAGCATTGGCTCCCGGTGGGGCAGCAGCTTTTTGATTTCTTCCTTGTTCATACCAGTACCTCCTAAGACCTTGGGAACTGTCTCGTCTGCCGACTCGGTCGGCTCATGGTCCGCCCCCAATCCCCTGCAAGCCCTTTAAAAAGGGCTTGCGCCTAAACTATTCCAAAACAGAAGTATTATATTATTCTAAATAGTGGTTGCCCGTATTCCACCACCTGGCCGTTGCTCACGCAGATTTCCGCCACCCTGCCGGAAACCTCCGCCGGGATCTCGTTCATCAGCTTCATGGCTTCGATAATGCATAAAGTGTCGCCTTTTTCCACCTGATCCCCTACAGCCACAAAGGGCTGGCTCTCCGGGGAAGCCGCCGCGTAAAACACCCCCACTGTGGGAGACGCCACCAGGGTGCCTTCCTTCTGGGCAGGGGCCTGCTCCGGGGCCGGGGCCTCTACAGGGGCCGGCACAAAGGGGGAACCCTCTGCCTGGGGGAAGGCCGCGGCCTCCTGCCGGCGCTCCAGCTTCAGGGAAACCTCGCCTTCTTTAAACGCAAGGCTGGTCAGGCCGTTTTCTTTCATCAGCCTTGCCAGGGCTTCAATCTCTTTTATTTCCATACCTGCATCCTTTCTGGTTCGGGGACTGCCCGCGGTTTTCGGGACAGTCCCCGGTTTGGAAGTTTTTATAAAGCTTTTTTAAAGGCCAGATAGGCGTTGTGCCCGCCAAATCCCAGGGAAGCCGACAGGGCCAGCTCTATCTCCGCCTGCCGGGCTGTGTTCGGCACATAGTCCAAATCGCAGTTGGGGTCAGGCTCTTCATATCCGATGGTGGGGGGCACAACGCCCTCCTCCAGGGCCTTCACGCAGGCAATGGCCTCCACAGCCCCTGCGGCGCCCAGCATATGCCCTGTCATGGACTTGGTGGAGCTGACCATGCATTTGCGGGCCGCTTCTTCCCCCAGGCCCTTTTTAATGGCCAGGGTTTCGCAGGAGTCGTTCAAGGGGGTGCTGGTGCCGTGGGCATTTACGTATATCTTCGCGGGATCCCCGCAGCCCCCAGCCTCGTCATAGGCCATTTTCAAGGCCCGGGCGCCGCCGGCAGCCTCCGGATCCGGCGCGGTGATATGGTGCGCGTCGCAGGTGACCCCGTAGCCGCAAAGCTCCCCGAAGATTTTTGCGCCCCGGGCCTTGGCGTGCTCATATTCCTCCAGCATCAAAGCGCCCGCGCCCTCGCCCATAACAAAGCCGTTGCGCCTTGCGTCAAAGGGCACGCAGGCCTTTTCCGGATCCTCTGTGGTGGAAAGGGCCTTCATGCTGGCAAACCCCGCCACCCCCAGGGGGATAATAGCCGCTTCCGCGCCGCCTGTCAGCACCGCGTCCAGATAGCCATGCTTAATGGCCCGGTAGGCCTCGCCAATAGCGTTGTTGCCTGTGGCGCAGGCTGTCACAGCCGGGATGGCAGCGCCCTGGAATTTGTATTTAATGGCGATAAGGCCGCTTGCCATGTTGATAATCAGCGCGGGGATGAAGAAAGGGGACACCCGCCGGGGGCCTTTTTCCATCAGCGCCTGCTGCTGCGCGGCAAAGGTTTCAATGCCCCCAATGCCAGAGCCGAAATAGGTGCCGATGCGCTCCGGCTCCAAAGTGCCCACAATGCCGCTTTCCTCCACAGCCTGCCCGGCCGCTGCCATGGCATACTGGCAGAAAAGGTCAAACTTGCGCGCGTCTCCCTTGTCCATGTACCGCAAAGGATCGAAATCCTTTACCTCTGCGCAAACCTTTACCTTGTATTCTGCCGCGTCGAATTTCGTAATCGGCCCTATGCCGCATTTCCCGGCCTTTAAAGCCTCCCAGAAGCTGGGCACGTCGTTGCCTATGGGGGTTACGGCGCCCATGCCTGTTATCACAACTCTACGCAATGTGTAAACGTCTCCTTTCCCTGTTCCGCCTCCGGCGGCTGAAGGGACCTGCCTTTGCCAGGCCCCTTGAAGAATCTTCAAAACCTTGCGGCGCACAAAGGTCGTGCGTTTCCAGGGCTTCCCGCCCTGCATCCGGGGCTCTTTACGTTGCCAGGCCCCCGTCCACCCGGATGGTTTCGCCTGTGATATAGTCGGAATCCGGGGAAGCCAGGAACAGGGCCGCGTTTGCCACGTCCTCCGGCTTGCCCATTTTCCTCATAGGCACCTGCTGCAAAAGGGGGTTGTCCTCCTTGATGTCCTTTGTCATGTCTGTCTCAATGAAACCAGGGGCAATGCAGTTGCAGCAAATGCCCCGGCCCCCCAGCTCCTTGGCAACAGACTTGCTCATGCCGATAAGCCCGGCCTTGGAGGCGGCATAGTTTACCTGTCCGGCATTGCCCACCAGCCCCGCAATGGAGCTGATATTGATGATCTTTCCATAGCGCTGGCGCATAAAGCCCCGGCAGCAGGCCCTTGTCATATGGAAAGCGCCCTTCAGGTTGATGTCCAGCACCATGTCGTAATCCTTCTCGTCCATCTTCACCAGCAGGCCGTCCCGGGTAACCCCGGCGTTATTCACCAGGATGTGGATTTTCCCCAGATCCTCTGTCACCGCCTTAACGGTATCGTTCACAGCCTCTTCCTCCCGCACGTCGCAGAAATAGGCCTTGGCCCTGCGGCCCATGGCTTCTATTTCCCTGCAGACGGCAAGGGCAGGCTCTTCCGGGCCTACATAAATCACGGCGATATCTGCTCCGTTTTCAGCAAGCTTCAGGGCAATGGCCTTTCCCAGGCCCTGGGAAGCCCCTGTCACAAGGGCAATCTTGTTTTCCAGCTTCATGTGTGTTTCCTCCTTTGGTTTGGCGTGGACGCGAGTTCTTTGCCAGCTTTCTCCGAAAGAAAGCTGCGGGAGTGTGAGGGCAGCGCCCTCACGGCCTTAAGTGTGGCAGGCGAGAGAAGTCCCGCGGCCTTAAGTGCGGGAAGCCTCCAAAGCGGCTTGAAGCGTCTCAGCGTCCTGCACCTGGTATGCCTTTGCGGTTTTTATGGTTTTCTTAATCAGCCCGCAAAGGGTTTTCCCTGGGCCGCACTCAAAGAAGGTGTCCGCACCCTCTGCCGCCAGGGCTTCTATTGTCTCCTGCCAGCGCACCGGGCTTTTCACCTGCCGCACCAGCAAAGCGCCCATATCCCCTTCGTAGGGCTGGGCGGTGGCGTTTGCGTAAATGGGAAGAGAGGGCTTCCCCAGGGGAATTTCCCCCAAGGCTTCCAGAAGCTTCCCGGCGGCGCTTTCCATCAGCGGCGAGTGGAACCCCCCGCTTACAGCCAGGGGCGCGGCCCGGCCTCCGGCCTCTTTCACCTTTGCCTGGAAAGCCGCAAGCTGCTCCGGATCCCCCGCCACAACAAGCTGGCCCGGGCAGTTATAATTGACAGGCCACACCCGGGAAAACTCCCCGCACAGCGCCTCCACCTTTTCGTTTGAAAGCTTCAGCACCGCCGCCATAGCGCCGGGATTGTCCTCTGCCGCCTGCTGCATGGCCTGCGCCCGTCTGCACACGAAATCAAATCCCGCTTCCGGGGCGAACACGCCTCCAAAGGTGAGGGCCGCAACCTCTCCCAGGGAAAAACCCGCCGCGAAGTCCGGGCGTATCCCCGCTTCCTCCAGGGCCTTTGCCGCCGCCAGATCCACGCAGTAGACACAGGGCTGGGTGTTTTTGGTAACAGCCAGTTCCTCCGCTGTGCCGGAGAAGCACTGGGCAGAGGTGCCCGGGCGCAAAGAGTCCGCCAGGGCGAAAACCTCTTTTGCGGCAGGGCTTATCCCGCACAGGGATTCCCCCATGCCGGGATACTGCGCCCCCTGGCCTGAAAACACAAAGGCTATTTTACCCATTTCCCCGCCCCCTTCAGCACTTCTTCCGCTTCTGTGAACATCTCTTTGATAATCTCGGCGGCGGGCTGTTCTTTGTTCACCATGCCGGCAATCTGCCCGGCCAGGAAGTCCCCGGTTTTTTCGTCGCCCTCCACAGCGGCCCGGTACAGCGCCCCGCTGCCCAGCTTCTCCAGCTCTTCGTCGGAAATCTGGCTGTATTCCGCTTTCAGGAAATCCTTGGCGAACTGGTTCTTAATCTGCCGCACCGGATGGCCCAGCCGCTTGCCGGTGGTCATAGTGGCAATGTCGTTTGCCTTTAAAACCTTTTTCTTGTAGTTGGGGTGTACGCCGCATTCGTGGGCCACCAAAAACCGGGTGCCCACCTGCACGCCTGCGGCTCCCAGCATAAAGGAGGCCGCAATGCCCCTGCCGTCCCCGATGCCCCCTGCCGCCAAAACAGGCAGGTTTGTGGCGTCGCATACCTGAGGCACCAGCACCATGGTGGTCAGTTCCCCCACATGGCCGCCAGACTCCCCGCCCTCCGCGATAATGGCGGAGGCCCCGGCCTTTGTCACAAGCTTTGCCATGCCCACGCTTGCCACCACAGGGATAACCTTCACCCCTGCCTCCAGCCACAGGGGCATGAACTTAGAGGGGTTCCCGGCGCCGGTGGTGACAACCGCCACCTTTTCCTCCGCCGCCACCTGGGCCACTTCCTCCGCGAAGGGGGACATAAGCATAATGTTCACCCCAAAGGGCTTGTCTGTCAGGCTTCTGGCAAGCTGTATCTGTTCCCTTACATACTGGGCGTTGGCGTTCATGGCGGAGATAATGCCTAAGCCCCCGCCGTTTGAAACAGCGGCCGCCAGCTTCCCGTCGGATATCCAGGCCATGCCCCCCTGGAAAATGGGATATTCAATTCCCAGCAAATCACACAGCGGTGTTTTTATCATGATGAAACCATCCTTTCTCTATTTGGGGGCGCCGCCCCCATCCCCCCGCTTAAGGAACTTTTTGAAAAAAGTTCCTTAAGGATCCTCAAAAACTTTTAGAAGCTGTACCGATAGGAGTGGTGCAAAGATTTTCGAGAAAATTTTGTGGGATTCAAGGCGGAAACCGCAAGACATGCTGTCGCATGTCGAGGATTTCCAACACAGAAGCCCGCAAAACTTGCCGGAAAGATTTGTGCTAGGCCCTATTGGTACGGTTTCTTACTTTGCTTTAGTCCACCGTACCACGCAGGACGCGCTGGAAAGCCCGCCCCCAAAGGCGGAAAGCAGGATATAGTCCCCGGGCTGGAACATCCCCTTGCGGCGGGCCTCGTCCAGCAGGAGGGGTTCGCTGGCAGAGGAGGTGTTGCCATATTCCTCAATGTTGAGAAGGAACTTTTCCGGGGCTATTTCCGGCAGGCGCCGCCTTGCCTCGTTGATAATCCGGTAATTTGCCTGGTGGGGGATAACCGCCTTCACCTGCTCCCCGGTTATCCCGGCCTTCTCCAGTACGGATTTAATATCCGACACCATGGAAGTCACGGCAAATTTATAGGTGGCCTGCCCCTCCATGTTTACCTTATTTTTCGGCAGCTCGCGCTGGTAAAAGGGGGAGTTGTCCCATTTAACAGGAATGCTGATAATATCGTCCCCGCCCTGGGTGTGCAGCTCGGAAGCAAGGTACGCGTCCCCTTCTCCCAGCACGACAGCCCCCGCGCCGTCCCCGAAAATGCAGCAGGTAGCCCTGTCCTCCCAGTCCATAAGGCCGCTCATGCGCTCAGCGCTTACCACCAGCACCTTTTTAACCGCCTTCCGCGCAAAAAAGCCCGCCGCCACGTCCAAGGCAAACAAAAAGCCCGGGCAGGCCACATTCATGTCAAATGCCGGGCAGCGGGCGCCCAGCCGGTTCTGCACCATGCCCCCCAGCCCTGGGGAGATGGTGTCCGCGCTGATGGTGGCGGCGATAATCAGATCCAGCTCCTCCGGCTGCACGCCCGCGTCTGCCAAGGCCCTGCGGGCGGCCTCCACGCCTAAATCAGTGACTGTTTCAGAGGTACACACGCGGCGCTTGCGCACCCCTATCCGCTTTACAATCCATTCGTCGGAGGTATCCACCATCTGGGAAAGCTCCTCATTGGTGACAACCCTCTCCGGCACAAAGCTGCCGGTGCCCAGTATCTGAAAGCTCATCTTTTTTCTCCCGTCCTGAATTTGCCCGCCTGCCCCGGTTTGCCGGAAAAAGGCGTTTCACTTTATTTTACCGAATTTGCCCAGCTTTGTCAACGTTTGCGGCGATTCGGGCGCCGCCCGTCATGCTTGACAACCCGGGCAGCATATGCTAAAATAATAAAAAAATATGCCCTTAGGGGCTTTAACGGAGGGATATGCCATGGAGATGATTAAAACGCTCAAGACCCGGGATCTTTGCGAAAGCGCCAAAAACGGCGGCTGCGGCGAGTGCCAGACTTCCTGCCAGTCCGCCTGCAAAACAAGCTGCGGCATCGCAAACCAGCCCTGTGAAAACGACAGCGAGGAATAAAACGGCCGTTTGTTTCGGTGCCGCCGTAATGGGCGGCACTTTTTCGTTGTATGGATACAGGCAGCGCCGCTGGGTTCACAGCTATTATTTCTGAAAGGAATGATAGGAAAAGATAGCCGTGTGTTCCCCCGCCCGCAGGGGGGGAATACACCTCATTTCTTACTATTGTGTACAGAGCCTTAAGCGGTATGGCCTATAGAAAAGAGGAATGGAAAACATGGTGCATCAATATAAGCTGGGCGGCTGGAACATCGTGCTGGACACCTGCTCCGGCTCTGTCCATGTGGTGGACGAGGCGGCTTATGACGTCATCGCCTTATATAAGGAAAAGAGCCGGGAGGAAATTGCCCGGATTGTTTTGGAAAAATACGCCCACAGGCCGGAAATCACCCCGGCGGAGGTGGAAGCCTGCCTGGACGCCGTGGGGGAGCTGGAGGAGGCCGGGAAGCTGTTCACGCCGGACGCCTTCGCCCCTATGGCGGGAGATTTCAAGGCCCGCAGCGGCAATGTGGTGAAGGCCTTATGCCTGCACGTAGCCCACACCTGCAATTTGAACTGCTCCTACTGCTTTGCCTCCCAGGGGAAATTCCACGGGGAGCGGGCGCTGATGCCCTTTGAGGTGGGCAGGCGGGCGCTGGATTTCCTGATGGAAAATTCCGGCAGCCGCCGCAACCTGGAGGTGGACTTTTTCGGCGGGGAGCCTTTGATGAACTGGGATGTGGTAAAGCGCTTGGTGGCCTATGCCCGGTCTGTGGAAAAGGAAAAGGGGAAAAACTTCCGCTTCACCCTCACCACCAACGGGATGCTCATTGACGAGGATGTTATCCAGTTTGCAAACCGGGAGATGCACAATGTGGTGCTGAGCCTGGACGGCAGGCGGGAGGTGCACGACCGCTTCCGGGTGGACTATCAGGGCCAGGGGAGCTTTGACCGGATTGTGCCCAAATTCCAAAAGCTGGTGCAGGCCCGGGGGAACAGGAATTATTACATGCGGGGCACCTTCACCCACTGGAACCCGGACTTTTTACAGGACATAGAGGCCATGCTGGACCTGGGCTTTACAGAGCTTTCCATGGAGCCGGTGGTGTGCGCCCCGGAGGATCCCGCCGCCCTGACGGAGGAGGACAAGGGGATTGTGATGGAGCAGTATGAAAAGCTGGCCCAGAAGATGCTGGAGCGGAAAAAGGCGGGAAAGCCCTTCACCTTCTACCACTATATGATAGACCTGGAAAGCGGCCCCTGCATCTATAAGCGCATATCCGGCTGCGGCTCCGGCACAGAGTATATGGCGGTCACCCCCTGGGGGGATTTATACCCCTGCCACCAGTTTGTGGGAGAGGAGAGGTTCCGGCTGGGCAGCGTGTTCGAGGGGGTGACAAACCCCGGCGTGCAGGAAGAATTCCGCCGCTGCAACGTGTATGCCCGCCCGGACTGCGCGGACTGCTGGGCAAAGCTGTACTGCGCCGGGGGGTGCGCCGCCAACGCCTACCATGCCACAGGCTCCATCAGCGGCATTTACCGGTATGGCTGCGACCTCTTCCGGAAGCGGATGGAGTGCGCCATTATGCTCAAGGCCGCCGAGCAGGCCCTGGAGGAAGCATGAACACCCCTGTCTGCGACTTTGTAAAGCGGTATGGACAGGAAAGCCCGGTGCGTATGCACATGCCTGGGCATAAGGGCGCATCCTTTCTGGGCTGGGAAGGGCTGGACATCACCGAAATCGAAGGGGCGGACTGGCTGTATGGCCCGGAGGGCATTATCCGGGAGAGCGAGGAAAACGCCGCCGGGCTTTTCGGCGCTGGGCAGACCCTGTATTCTACAGAAGGATCCTCCCAGTGCATCCGGGCCATGGCATACCTGGCCCTGCTGGCTTTTTGGGAAAAATCCCCTGGCGCAAGGCCCACCATCATCGCCGGGCGCAACGCCCACAAGTCCTTCCTCACAGCCTGTGCCCTGCTGGACTTTGACATTGTGTGGCTGTTCCCGGAAAACCAGGACTACAGCCTGTGCCGGTGCGATATCAGTCCGTCCCGGCTGGAAAAGGCGCTGGAGGAAACCCCCAACGCCGCCGCCGTATACCTTACCAGCCCGGACTATCTGGGAAACTGCGCGGACATTCACGCCCTTTCCCGGGTATCCCGGAAAAAGGGCGTGCCCCTTTTGGTGGACAACGCCCACGGGGCATACCGCCGCTTTCTCTCCCCCTCCCGCCACCCCATGGACCAGGGGGCCGACATCTGCTGCGACAGCGCCCACAAAACCCTGCCTGTGCTCACCGGCGGGGCCTATCTCCACATTGCCCCCGCAGCGCCCCAGGCGTTTTTTAAACGGGCCAGGGAGGCCATGGGGCTGTTCGGCTCCACCAGCCCGTCTTATCTTATTTTGCAGTCTTTAGACAGGGCAAACCTGTATCTGGCAGAGGGCTATAGGGAAAAGCTGCTGGAAACTGCGGGGCGGGTGCAGAAGCTGCGGCAGCGCCTTTCCCGGCGGGGATGGCGCTTTGGAGGGGACGAGCCTGTAAAGCTTACCCTGAAGGCCAAAGAATACGGCTACACCGGCCAGGAAGTGGGGGCGCGCCTTGCGGGGAAGGGGATTGTCTGGGAATATGCCGACCCGGACTATCTGGTGCTGATGCCCTCCCCGGAAAACCCGCCGGAGGATTTCGCAAGGCTGCGCGAGGCCCTTTTAGCTTTAGAAAAAAGGCCTGCCCTTTCCAGGGGGCTTCCCTGCCTGGAAAGGCCCCGGCAGGCCATGTCCCTCCGGCAGGCCATGCTTTCCCCTTGGGAGGAAGTCCCCCTTGAGGCGGCCCTGGGCCGGACGGCGGCTTCCCCGGCGGCCTCCTGCCCTCCCGCCATTTCCCCGGCAGTGCCGGGGGAAGTTATCACAGATGTTGCGGCGGCAGTGTACCGGTATTACGGCATAGGGAACGTGCAGGTGGTGGCAGGATGATGGAAAAGGACAGGGCTTCTATCCTGCCTTCCAGGCGGGAAGCTGAAAAATAGACAAAAAACTGGGGGATACGGCGGGAAAAATTTCCGCCCGCCCGGTTTTGGGTGTGCTATAATACTTATGAAATCGGAAACCGCCTGAGGAAGGCGCATACCAGAAGAGAGAAGTGATTGATTATGACCGTCATCCCCCCCCGCTACAAGGCCGCCCTGCGGCTGTATGAAACCCAGAAGGCCATCGGCCTGATTAAAAACGTGTTCCAGGTGAAGCTTTGCGCCGCCCTGCATTTAAAGCGGGTGACGGCCCCCCTGTTTGTGGATCCCGCCACTGGCCTGAACGACGACTTGAATGGCGTGGAGCGCCCGGTGGCCTTTGACATCCCCGCTGTGGGGAAGGAGGCCCAGGTGGTACACTCCCTGGCAAAGTGGAAGCGGCTGGCCCTGCACGATTACGAATTCTTTGTGGGCAACGGGCTTATCACAGACATGAACGCCATCCGCCGGGACGAGGAGCTGGACAATCTCCACTCGGTATATGTGGATCAGTGGGACTGGGAAAAGGTGATAGACCGGGGGATGCGCAACGAAGCTTACCTCCGCGAGACAGTGGGGCGCATTGTCAGCGCCATCTGCGGCACCTTAGACGAACTGAAATGGCAGTTCCCGGATTTGGACACCCAGCTTTGCCGGGACGTGGCCTTTTTCACCGCCCAGGAGCTGGAGGATCGCTGGCCCCAGCTTTCCCCCAAGGAGCGGGAAAACGCTATTGTCAAGGAGCACAAGACCGTGTTTATCGGGCAGATTGGCGGGAAGCTGAAAAGCGGCCAGCGCCATGACGGCCGCGCCCCGGACTATGACGACTGGGGCCTTAACGGCGACCTGTTCTTCTGGCACGAGGCCCTGGGCCAGGCCATGGAAATCAGCAGCATGGGCATCCGCGTGGACGGGGAAAGCCTTGCCCGGCAGCTCCAGGAGGCAGGCTGCGAGGAGCGCCGGGAGCTGCCCTTCCACCAGATGCTGCTGCGGGGGGAACTGCCCCTCACCATCGGCGGGGGCATCGGGCAAAGCCGGCTGTGCATGCTGCTTCTGGGCAAGGCCCACATCGGCGAGGTGCAGGCCTCCCTGTGGGACGAGGAAACCCGCCGGGTCTGCCGGGAAGCCCACGTGACGCTGCTGTAATCCTGTGCAATTTTTATAAAACCCCGCAGGAAAGCGATGGGGAGCAGGAAGCAGGTGGACGCACTCGCCGCCTGGCTGCGGGAGGACGGCTGCACTGTGAAAAGCGGCCCCCGGGTTACAGGGGACGGGTATTATGAAAGCAGCGTGCTGGATAAGGAAGGCAACGCCATAGAAATTACCGTATAGGAGGGAAAAACCATGAGCCCAGAAGAAAAAATCAGGGCTGGGGTGCTGTTCTGCCCTGGCGAACCAGAGCTTGTAGCGATTAAGCGCAAGACTCACAATTTGAATGTAGACTACAACCAGACCCACGAGGACGAGGTGGAAAAGCGGGCCACCATCCTCTCCGAGATCATCGGGGAGATGGGGGAAGGCGTGCGTATCCAGGGGCCTATCGCCTTCCACTACGGGAAGCACACGAAAATCGGCAAAAATTTCTTTGCCAATTTTAATTTCACCGTCCAGGATGACGGGGAAGTGACCATAGGCAACGACTGCAACTTCGGCCCTAATGTTACCATTGTCACGCCGGTGCATCCCATGGTGGCCAGCGAGCGCAGGCTTATGCGCACAGGCGCCGGGGAGGAAAAGCGTTTATGCTACGCAAAGCCTGTGCATATCGGCAATGACTGCTGGTTTGGGGCCAATGTCACCGTGTGCCCCGGGGTGACCATCGGGGATGGCTGCGTTATCGGCGCGGGCAGCGTTGTCACCCGGGATATCCCGGCAAACAGCTTTGCCGCCGGGGTGCCCTGCCGGGTGATACGGGAAATCACAGAGGCCGACAGCATGGCACATATGCCGGAGGTGCTGGCAGACAACCAGGTGCTGTAAAGAAAAGAGGAAGGCCCGGCGGGTTCCGGGTTTTTGCCGCCTGAAAGGGACAAAAAAGGCCGGCGGAACATGTTCCGCCGGCCTTCCTCTGCCGAAAAGGTTTGTGCAATTTACTTCTAAACATATTGCCTTAAATCTCAAACACCTGCCCCGGTGCGCTGACGTCCATTACATGGGGGGCATATTCCCGGTAGGTGGGGGTGGACTTGAACAGGGGCACCACAGAGTAATCCCCCCACATGTGCATGGGGAACACCTTCTCCACCTTGGCGGCCTCGAAGAAATATTTCATGCCCAGGTCGAAGTCCGACTCCTGCCGCGGGTCAAGGGGCACAAAGGCCGCGTCTATCTTCCGGCAGCCCAGGGGGCTTAGCTCGTCCTTATAAAGGCGCACCATCTGGTCGTTCTGCATCCGGGGCGCGCCGTCCCACACCCAGCAGTTCAGATCCCCCGCATGGTAGAGCAGCTTTCCCTCGCACTCCACCAGGAAGGCCACGCCCGCGTCTGTAGAGCGCAGGGTGGCAATGCGCAGGCCCTCCACCTCATAGAAGCTGTGGGGGGACACAAAGGTGGTCTGGGCGCGGAGATGCTCCGGCACCCGGCGGGAAAAAATGTCGTCAGACAGCAGGTAGTGTACCTGCCGCCCCTCCTTTGCAAGGCTAAAAACCGCAGGGGAGAAATGATCCTCATGGCTGTGGCTGGCAAACACATACAGGGGCTTGTCCGATTCCGGCACTTCCCCTTCGTAATAGTCGAAAAGCAGGCAGCAGCCCTCCAGCTCCACATGGTAGCAGCTATGCAGTATAAACGTAACTTTCATACAGGCCATCCTTTCTTTGCCATATTGGGCAGTCAGCAGGCGGTTTCACAGCGGTATGCCAGGGCCGCCTGCTGCCAGTATTCTTCCGGGATCTCCTGGTAAGGAGCCTTGCGCCCGCAGTCCTGCTCGTAAAGAGCCTGGGCATAGGGCGGCAGGAGACCTACCATGTTTTCCCCGGTAATGAGGGCATGGCGCACCATGGCTGTCCACACCCGGCCCCGTTCCAGCAGGCCGGACTCTTCCAGATCCCCCACAGCCCCCTCCAGGTCATAGGGCACCAGGGCGTATTCCGGCCTCCAGCGGGGCATGTCCCCCTCCACGCTGTGGAGGAAAAGCATCTGGGCCTTGCCGGGGGTGGAAAGGGGGAGCCCAACCGATCCCGCCCGCACCACCTGCTGGCACCCCCGCTCAAAAAGCCCGGAAAACCAGGAACCCAGCCGGTGGGTGTGGCCGCACAGGATGAATTTCTCCGGCAGCTCCCCCAGCTTTTCCTTCACCGCCGGATCCCCCTGCTCCAGCCTTCCCCCCACAGCCCAGGGGGAGCCGTGGCAGTAAAACAGGGGCGGCGAGCCGGGAAAGCTTTCCCGCCCGGCAATTTCCAGGCTCTGGAACCAGTCCAGATCCCGGGCTGTCAGGTTTTCATAGGTATACAGCAGGGAGCCTGTGGAGGAGCCGTCCTGCCAGCCGGAGATTTTCCCGGCCCTGTAGTCCAGCATATATTCCTCCCGGTTTCCCCGGATAAAGCGGCAGTCAAACCGGGCGGCGCAGTCATAAACCTGCTCCATGGTTCTTTGGGGATAAGCCCCGTCGGAAATATAGTCCCCCAAAAACACATACCCCTGGGCGCCCCGATCCCTGGCGTGGCCCAGGCAGGCCTTTAAGGCCCGGGCGTTTCCGTGTATGTCGCTGAGCACCGCTATAAGCATAGGATCCCCCCTTTTTTATCCCCTATATCATAGCACGAAACCCGCCCTGTGGCAAGCGCCCCAGGAAAAGAGGCGCCGGAAAACCGGGCGTCCTGCTTGAAGCATTCCCTTTCAAACAAAAGGGTTGCAAGTTTCTGCGCTTTATGGTATGATACAGAAGCCAGCTTCCGGGAAAGCTTTTCCGGAAGGCTGTTTTGCAAACAGATTGAGAAACGCTGGGATGAAAGAAAGTACCCCTGTACCGTCCGTTCAGAGAGCCTGGGCCATCGGCTGCAAGCCCGGGCACGGGGCAGGCGGGGGGAAGTTCCTTTCGGAGCGGCGGGGCTGAAGCCGGTCGCGGTGGGTAGGCCCCGACGGCGCGGCCCCGTTACAGGCCGGCACAATGAGGGCAGTTTTCTGCCGAATTTGGGTGGTACCGCGTGGCTTTATGCCCCGCCCCATGTTGGGGCGGGGCTTTTTTGTTCCCACCCCCGCGCAGCTTCGCGCCGGCCTTGCTGGACGCGCCTCTGGTACGCCATGCCCGTGCAAGCAGCGGAAAATTTATACAGAGCAGCGGGCGCGGCGCTCCGCCACGCTGCCGGAAAGGAAGAATGGACATGAAGGAAAAAATCGAGGCCCTGGCCCGGCAGTTCCAGCAGGAGCTGGAAGGGGCGGGCACCAGCGACGCAGTGGAAAAGCTGCGGGTGGCCTATCTGGGCAGGAAAGGCTCTGTCACCCAACTGCTCAAGGGCCTGAAGGAAGTGGAGGCCCAGCAGAAGAAAGAGCTGGGGCAGCACATCAATATGCTGAAAAAGACAGTGGAGGACAAGCTTTCCCAGCAGGTGGAGGCCATCCGCCGGGCAGAGGAGCAGCGGATGGTGGAAGCCGCCGAGCAGTATGACGTAACCCTGCCTGTAGGAAGCGGGGCAGGCTCTTACCATCCCATCACCATTGTCCAGCGGCAGTTGGAGGAAATATTCGCCTCCATGGGCTTTACCATTGAGGACTACAAGGAGATTGTGACGGACTATGAGTGCTTCGAGGCTGTGAACATCCCCAAGGATCACCCGGCCCGGGACATGCAGGACACCTATTACCTGGAAAACGGCCAGCTTTTAAAAACCCACACCTCCGCCGCCCAGAACGCCATTATGCGCAAATATGGCCCGCCCCTGCGGGCCATATTCCCGGGCAGGTGCTTCCGCAACGAGGCCCTGGACGCTAGCCACGAAAACACCTTCTTCCAAATGGAAGGCATGATGATTGATAAGGACATCTCCATTTCAAACCTTATCTATTTCATGAAAACCATGCTCTCCCAGGTGTTCGAGCGGGATATCAGCGTCCGCCTGCGCCCCGGGTTCTTCCCCTTTGTGGAGCCTGGCTTCGAGCTGGATATCTCCTGCCTTATCTGCGGCGGGGAGGGCTGCTCCACCTGCAAAGGCTCCGGCTGGATAGAGCTGTGCCCCTGCGGCATGATCCACCCCAACGTCCTGAAGGCCGGGGGCATTGACCCGGAGGAGTACACCGGCTTTGCCTTTGGCCTGGGGCTTACCCGCCTGGTGATGATGAAATACGGCGTGAAGGATATCCGGGATTTAAACAGCGGGAACCTGAAAGCCCTGTCCCAGTTTACCCACGAATAGCAGCATACTGCTGCACCCGGGACGCGGGAAACGCGAGCGGGAATTTTTCGCCGCAGAACTTTGTTCCGCGCTTACTGAGGCTGTCGCGTGCTGAACGCGGTTCCCGCAAGCGAACCCCTTGACCTGAGACGGGGGTACACAAAAGTTTTTGAAGATTTTTAAGGAACTTTTTACAAAAAGTTCCTTAGGGCTTGTTTGAAAAATCGCAAACACCGTCTTTTTGTCCAAAACATGCGTTTTCTGTGTTGGAAATCCTCGACAGGCGACAGCCTGTCTAAACGCATATATGCGTTTGCGGTTCATCCGCCTTGAAACCACCCTGTTTTGTCTCAAAAACTCGGCACTTTCTCTACTTTCAAACAAGCCCTAAATCAGAGTTTGAGGCGGCAGCCTCAACAAAGGAGGAAGCGAACGTTATGCTGATATCCATGAACTGGATTCAAGATTTTGTAGATTTACGCGGCCTGGATTTAGACGTCCTTATCCAGCGGTTCACCCTTTCCACCGCGGAGGTGGAGGAGGTTTTCCACATGGGGGAAAACCTCCGGGACGTGGTGGCAGGCAAAATTATCTCAATGGAAAACCATCCCAACTCCCAAAAGCTGCACCTTTTGAAGGTGGACGCGGGGGACGGCATTTATGACGTGGTGTGCGGCGCGCCCAACGCCCGGGAGGGCATTATCGTGCCCTTTGTAAAGGAGGGCGGCATGGTGATGGGCCAGGAAATCGGCTGCGCCCGTTTGGCGGGGTTCGAGAGCCATGGCATGTGCTGCTCCGAGCACGAGCTGGGCATTTCCGCCGACCACTCCGGCCTGATGGAGCTGCCCGAGGGCACCCCCGTCGGCCATGACATGACAGAGCTTTTCGCCATAAAAGACCTGGTGTTCGAGGTGGACAACAAATCCCTGACAAACCGCCCCGACCTCTGGGGCCATTACGGCATTGCCCGGGAGTTCGCGGCCCTGGCCGGGCGGGAGCTGAAGCCCCTGGAGACAGCGGCCCTCTCCGCCTTCGACTCCCTTCCCCCCATTGAAATCCAGGTGGAGGACAAGGAGCTGTGCTTCCGGTACACCGGGCTGAAGGTGCAGGGCATTAAAGAAAAGGTAAGCCCTGTGGACATGCGCATCCGTTTGTTCTACTGCGGCAGCAGGGCCATCAACCTGCTGGCGGATCTCACCAACTACCTGATGCTGGAAATGGGCCAGCCCATGCACGCCTTTGACTGCGCCAAGGTGGACAAGATTGAAGTAAAGCGCTTCCCCGCCCCCTTCACCTTCACCACCCTGGACAGCGTGGAGCGCAAGGTGGACGAAAACACCCTGATGATCTGCTCCGGCGGCAAGCCCGTGGCTGTGGCGGGCATTATGGGCGGGCTGGAATCGGAAATTGAAGACGATACAGACAGCCTCCTGCTGGAGTCCGCCAACTTTGACGGGGTCAGCGTGCGGCGCTCCGCCACCCGCCTGGGCCTGCGCACAGACGCCTCCATGCGCTATGAAAAGACGCTGGATCCGGAAATGACCGTACCTGCCATCGGGCGCTTCATGAAGCTGCTTTTGGATATCGACCCAGGCGCCCAGGTGGTTTCCCGGCTGACAGACGTATATGTAAAGCGCTACCCTGCTGTTTCCCTCACCTTTGACAAAGCCTATGTGGACCGCTACACCGGCATTGCCATAGAGGACGGCCGCATTTTGGAGACGTTGCGGGCCTTGGGCTTCCAGGCACAGCAGGAAGGCGGCTCCTTCACCGTACAGGTGCCCTCCTGGCGGGCCACCAAGGACGTGACCATCAAGGCGGACATCATTGAGGAAATCACCCGCATTTACGGCTATGACAACTTCCAGATTTCCACCACCTTAAGCCCCTTGTATCCCCAGAAAAAGAGCGCGGGGAACAAGGCGGACAATTTCGCAAAGGATCTGCTGGTGCAGCGCTGGGGCCTCCACGAGGTGCATTCCTACATCTGGTTCGACCAGAAGAAGTGCAAGGGCCTGGGCATCCCCTTAGAGGGGAACGTGAAGCTGATAAACGCCCAGACCCCGGATCACGAGGTGCTGCGCACCAACATGGGGCCAACCCTGCTGTCCTTTGTGCTGGAGAACAAGTCCTTCGGGGCAGACTTCGGCCTCTTCGAGATAGGCCGGGTATGCGAAGGTTTAAGCGAAGATGGCCTGTGCAGGGAGCGGAAAAAGCTGGGGCTTGCCCTGTACAGCCGCGCACGCAGCGAAAAGGAGCTGTATTTTGAGCTGCTGGGCATCCTGCGCACTCTGGGCCGGGAGATTAAAGGGGCAGATTTCGCCTTTGCAAACTGCGCCCCCCTCCATCCCTGGCAGCACCCCCGGAACACAGCGGCAGTGTCCTGCGGCAGCCAGAACCTGGGCTGGCTGTGTGCCCTGCACCCGGCTGTGCAGGGCCAGATAGACAAAAAGGCGGCAGTGGTGTGCGCCCAGCTTGATATGGACGCTTTTGCCGCCCTGCCCGCCCCGGACGCTGTTTACCAAGAGCCTTCCCGGTTCCCGGGGATTGACATCGACCTCTCCCTCCAACTGCCCGAGGGCGTCACCTTTGGCGGGATGGAGAGCGCTTGGGCGCAGATAGATCCCACCCTGCTCACAGGCGTATCCCTTATCGACTCCTTCCAGCAGGGAGCCATGAAGAGCCTCACCCTGCGCTTCGCCTTCTCCTCCCAGGAGAAAACCCTTTCCAAGGAGGAAGTGCAGCCCTGGGTGGACGGAATCGTGGAAAAGCTTGCCCAAATGGGCGTGGCGCTGCGGGGGTAAGCTATGGAGTTTGCAACAGACAGCCTGCGCTGGACGCGGGAGCCGGAAAGCTTCCTCATAGCCCCGGATAAAATCGAGATTGTCACGAAATCGCGCACAGACCTGTGGCAGCGCACCTATTACCACTTCCAAAATGATAACGCACCTGTCCTGCAAATGGAGACGGCAGAACCCTTTTTCTCCTTTGTGGTGAGGACAGATTTCACAGAAAGCCATCACCGCTTCGACCAGTGCGGGGTGGTGATGTACCTGGACAGCGAAAACTGGCTGAAGGCCTCTGTGGAGTATGAAAATGAGGAGTTCCAGCACCTGGGCAGCGTGGTGACCAATAATGGCTATTCCGACTGGGCCACCACGGAGATTCCGGCTTCTGTGAAATCCATGTGGTACCGTCTCAGCCGCCGGGAGGACGATTTCTGCCTGGAGTGCTCACAGGACGGGGCGCGCTTTCGCCAAATGCGCATATGCCACCTGCACAAGGGGAACGGCCCTGTGCGCTTCGGGGTATACGCCTGCAGCCCGGAGGATTCCTCCTTTAAGGCGGTGTTCACCCGCATGGCCCTGCTGCCCTGCCAATGGCAGGCCCACACCGGACAGGCCCCGGACGCATAAGAAAGGCCCTTTGCATCCAGTAATACGGAAGCCGCCAGGACAGATTGGCGGGTTTTCCCAAAGAGAAAGAAAGGCTGTTGTGCTTTTGGCACAACAGCCTTTTCCCGCCATATGCGTTTTCGCGCCCGCCCCTTACACGCCGATAAGCTGGTTCCAGGCCCGGGCCTGCCCGGACAGCTCCTTGGATACAGCGGCGCCTGCTTTTCATTGACTTCTCCCTGCCGGGGGAGTATAATAGCCGCAAGGCGGCTCGTATACATAACGCTGCCTGCCCCGGCAGGCCTTGGGCGCTTTCCCGGGCGGCAGGCTCCTTTTTGAGAAAGGCGGTAAAACAATGCGGCATTTAATCGACCCACTGGATTTCACCCGGCAGGAAACAGACAGGCTGCTGGAACTGGCGGAAAACATCATACAAAGCCCCGGCGCATACGCCCACAGGTGCGCCGGGAAGATACTGGGCGCCCTGTTTTTCGAGCCAAGCACCCGCACGCGCCTAAGCTTTGAATCGGCTATGCTGCGGCTGGGAGGGCAGGTGTTGGGGTTCTCAGACGCGGGCAGCAGCTCTGCCTCCAAGGGCGAAAGCGTGGCGGATACCATCCGCATGGTGTCCGCCTACGCGGACATTGCCGCCATGCGGCACTTTAAGGAGGGCGCGCCCTTTGTGGCCTCCCGGTATGCGAAAATCCCTGTGATAAACGCCGGGGACGGCGGCCACCAGCACCCCACCCAGACCCTTACAGACATGTTCGCCATCCGCCGGCGCAGGGGGAAAGTGGACGGGATGACCATCGGCCTGTGCGGGGATTTGAAGTTCGGGCGGACAGTACACTCCCTGATAAAGTCCTTAGTGCGCTATGAAAATGTGCGCTTCATCTTCATCTCCCCGGAGGAGCTGCGGGTGCCCGGCTACATCGTAAAGGAAGTGGTGGAGCCTTCAGGCCACAGGTGGGAGGAAGCCAGGGCCATGGAGGAGGTTATGCCGGAGCTGGACATCCTCTACATGACCCGGGTCCAGCGGGAGCGCTTCTTCAACGAGGAAGATTATGTGCGCCTGAAGGATTCCTATGTGCTCACCCCGGAAAAGCTGCGGGCGGCAAAGCCGGACTTGTCCATCATGCACCCTCTGCCCAGGGTAAACGAGATTGCCCCGGAGGTGGACAACGATTCCCGGGCCGTGTATTTTGAGCAGGCTAAAGGCGGCGTATACGTGCGCATGGCCCTGATTTTAACGCTGCTGGGGCTGGAAAAAGGCATTTTAGACGGGGAGGAGGCATAAAACATGCTGAATATAGACAGCATAGAAAACGGCATCGTCATCGATCACATCACCGCGGGCCGCAGCATGCGGGTGTATGACCTGCTGGAGCTGGACAAGCTGGACACCTGCGTGGCCATCATTAAAAACGCCAAAAGCGAGAAATTCGGCAAGAAGGACATCATCAAAATCGAAGGCGCCACAGATATCGACCTGGACGTGCTGGGCTTTATCGACGACCGCGCCACGGTCTGCATCATCCGGGACGGGAAGCTGGTAGAGAAAAAGCGGCCCCGCCTGCCCCAAAAGCTGGTAAATATTGTAAGCTGCAAAAACCCCCGGTGTATCACCAGCGTGGAAAAGGTAGACCAGGTGTTCTATCTGTGCGACGAGAAGGCCCACCGCTACCGCTGCCGGTACTGTGAGCAGGAATACAAGAAGTGAGGGCATAGCTTATGGAAAAGTGCAAACTGGGTTCCCTGTACCTGTGCGTAAGGGACATGGAAAGGGCCATCGCCTTTTACGAAGCCCTGTTAGGATGTCCTGCCGCCCAGCGGGATGAAATCTACAGCGTGTTCGACATCGGCGGCTTCCGCATGGGGCTGTTCGCCTTTGAGAAAAAGGACGAGCCCCACACCTTTGGCAGCAACTGCCTGCCCAGCTTCAGTTGGGAAACCCTGGAGGCCCTGAAGGGGAAGCTTCTGGGGCAGGAAATATGTTTCCCCCTGACGCGCATCGGCCCCAACTGGGTGGCGGAGATTGTGGACAGCGAGGGCAACCACATTGAAATGACGGCGCCGGCTAAGGAGGGCGGCATATGAAAAAGCAAGGCGCTAGGCGCAGGCCCGGCACAGGGGCAAAAATCTTCCTGGCAGTGGTGACATGCGTAAACCTGATGCTGACCCTGGCCCTGTCCATACTCCGCCGGGTGGAAATCATCCACGCCATAGAGGGGGACGAGGACGTGAAGCTGCTGCTCACCACCCAGGCGGCAAAGAAAAAAGAGAAGAAATAAGAGAAGAAATAAGAGAAGAAATAAGAGAAGAAATAAGAGAAGAAATAAGGGGATATATCCATGGACGGCAGAACCACCATAAAATACCTGCAAAATTTTATCAGGCAGAAGGACTGCCGCCCCGAGCTTCTCAAAGACTATTTCCTGAAGCTTGCCGAGGAGGTGGGGAGCTTTCCCGGGCCATGCGCAAGGGGCTGAAGGCAGCTTCCCCCGAAGAGATAAAGGGTACTGTGGACGAAGAGCTGTGGGATGTCATCTATTACGCCATCGCCATGGCAAACCTCTATGACATCGACCTGGAGCAGGTGATAAAAACCAAGTCCAGGATGAACGAGAGCCGGTACCCCTCTCCGGTGGTGTTTGAGGAAAACAGGTAGTTTCCCTCTTGACTTTGCGCCCGGCATATGGTACAGTATAAAAGCCGCATACTGCGGGCTAAGGGGCGAAGTATGCCCTGGCGAAGAGGCCATAAGGCCCGCCTGACAGCAGCGAGACTATAGTAAAGGCAGGAATAAACATGTTTGCAGTTATTGAAACCGGCGGGAAGCAGTACAAGGTGCAGCCCGGCGACGAGCTTTACATTGAGAAGCTTGCAGCCGCCGAGGGCGAAACCGTCACGTTCCCCGTGCAGGCCCTGTTCGGGGAGGGCGAAACCAAGGTGGGCACACCTCTGGTGGAGGGCGCTTCCGTTACAGCCAAGGTGCTGAAAACCGGCAAGGCTAAGAAGATCACAGTGTTTACCTATAAGCCCAAGAAGAATTCCAAGCGGAAGATGGGCCATCGCCAGCCCTATACCAAGGTGCAGATTGAGGCAGTCAACGGCTAAATGATCTCCGTGGATTTTTACACCCTGCCCCAGGGCGGCCTGGTGGGCTTCCGTCTGGAAGGCCATGCCGGCATGGGAAGCAAGGGGGAGGACATTGTGTGCGCAGCGGTGTCAAGCGCCGCATATATGGCGGCCAACACCATTACAGATGTCCTTTTTGTCGCGCCCCTGTCTCTGCACGCAGAGGAAGGGGAAATGGCCCTGCGCATCGGGGGGCGGGACGAGCCTGCCTGCCGGACCGTGCTTTTAGGGCTGAAGCTGCACCTTTTAGGCCTGGAGGAGCAGTATCCCGAGGCCATATCGGTAAGCTATGTGGAAACACGATCCTGAAATTATCCTGAAAGGAAGGAAACTGTCATGCTGAGAATAGACATCCAGCTTTTTGCCCATAAGAAGGGCATGGGCTCCACTAAAAACGGTCGCGATTCCGAATCCAAGCGCCTGGGCGTCAAGCGCGCCGACGGGCAGTTTGTGCTGGCTGGGAACATCCTGGTCAAGCAGCGGGGCACCAAGATCCATCCCGGAGAGAACGTAGGCCGGGGTTCTGACGACACCCTGTTTGCCAAGGTAGACGGGCGCGTGCGGTTCGAGCGCCTGGGCGCGGACCGCAAGAAGGTCAGCGTATACGCCGAGTAGCAGCATAATGAAACGCTTTGCTCCGCAATGCGTTTGCACCCAGGCCGCGTGAACGCTCGCTTCGTTCGCCGCGTCCTGGAACTTTAAACATGCACCATCGCGTGGCCGGGGTACTCCCGGTCACTTTTCTTTAAAGAAGCAAAAACCCAGTCCTGCGGACGCAGACCCACAGAATTCTACAAGGCCGGGCGCGTCACAGTTTTTGAGGATTCTTAAGGGGCTTTTTTCAAAAAGCCCCTTAAGCCGCCGGAGGCCAAAGGAGGCAGGTTATGTTCATCGACAGCGCGAAAATCAAGATAAAGGCCGGGGACGGCGGCGACGGCGCGGTTGCCTTCCACCGGGAAAAATATGTGGCGGCCGGAGGGCCGGACGGCGGCGACGGCGGCCGGGGCGGCAGCGTGGTGTTCCAGGTGGACGAAAACCTCTCCACCCTGGCAGACTTCCGCTATAAACGCAAGTATACAGCCCAGCGGGGGGAAAATGGCAGGGGCGGCCGCTGCGCGGGGAAAAGCGCCCCGGATCTGCTGGTAAAAGTCCCCCGGGGCACCTTGGTAAAGGATGCCGCCACAGGCAGGCTTCTTGCAGACATGTCCGGGGACAGCCCCCAGGTCATTGCCGCCGGAGGCCGGGGAGGGTGGGGCAACACCCACTTTGCCACCCCCACCCGGCAGGCCCCCCGCTTCGCAAAGCCCGGCACCCCGGGCCAGGAGCTGGAGGTGCTGCTGGAATTAAAGCTTTTGGCAGACGTGGGCCTAGTGGGCTTCCCCAACGTGGGAAAATCCACCCTGGTTTCCGTTGTCAGCGAGGCAAAGCCTAACATCGCCAACTACCATTTCACCACCCTCACACCTGTGCTGGGGGTGGTGCGCATGGGGGAAGGCCGTTCCTTTGTCATGGCAGACATCCCCGGGCTGATTGAAGGGGCCTGGGAGGGCCAGGGCCTGGGCCACCAGTTCCTGCGGCACGTAGAGCGCTGCCGCCTGTTGGTACACGTGGTGGACGTGTCCGGCAGCGAGGGCCGGGATCCCAAGGAGGATTTCCGGATTATCAACGAAGAGCTGGAAAAATTCAATCCAGAGCTGGCACAGCGGCCCATGCTGGTGGCAGGGAACAAATGCGACCTGACAGACGATGAAGCAGTGGAGGCCTTCCGCGCCTATATAGAGGAGCTGGGCTACGCGTTTTTCCCCATCATGGCCCCCATCCGCCACGGGGTGGACGAACTCTTAAACGCTGTCAGTGAGCGGCTCTCCAAGCTTCCCCCCATCCTCCGGTTTGAGCCGGAGCCGGAACCCCTGGCCCCGGAAAGCGCCGGCAGGCGGGAGCCTGTCCAGGTGACAGAGGAAAACGGGGTATATTTTGCAAAAGCCCCCTGGCTGGAAAAGGCCCTCTCCACCATCGACCTGGCAGACAGCGAGTCTTTGCAGTATATGCAGCGGCTTCTTATCCAGTCCGGCGTAATCGACGCCCTGCGGGAAGCAGGGGTGCAGGAGGGAGACACTGTAGACCTGTACGGCGTGGAATTTGACTTTGTAGAATAAGGGGTGAAAATGTGGAAAATCTGGTAAAGCCTGTCCCCGCAAAGGAGTACAGCCCCCTCACCCTGGCGTTTATGGGGGACTCTGTATATGAGCTGCTGGTGCGCAACTATCTGGTTTCCGAGGGCAACTGCCCTGTGCGGTCTTTAAACAAGCGGAAGGTAGAGCTTGTCCGCTGTCAGTCCCAGGCAAAGGCCCTCACCTTCATGTGGCCCGCCCTGTCAGAGGAGGAGAAGGAAATCGCCATGCGGGGGCGAAACGCCCACGTGGGCCACGTGCCCAAAAACGCTTCCATAGGCGACTATCACGCCGCCACCGCCCTGGAGGCACTTTTCGGCTATCTCTTTTTAACAGACCAGAGCGTGCGCCTGGGCCAGCTTTTTGTCCTGGCAATGGAATCGGGGCGGCAGGAGGGGGACGAGTCCTTTGCGGTGTCCCATCTGCCCCAGTAAGAAGGAAGATCCTGTAAAAAACTGAGGAAAGGAACGATACCGGGCACAAAAGGCGGCTTGCCCATGGCTCTTTGTGCGAATGGTGTATCCCATGGTGATTGCTGTGAAAACGAAAGCTATCCGAAAATTTCTGATGGACGCCCTGGTTATGACCCTGGGCGCTATGGCCTATGCTGTGTGCGTCAACGCCTTTACAGCCCCCAACAATATTGCCGCCGGGGGCGTGACAGGCATTGCCACCATGCTGCAATATGTGTTCGGCACCCCCATCGGCCTGATGGTGCTGCTGATTAACGTGCCCATTGTGGTGTGGGGCATGGTGGAAATCGGCTATAAGCTGGTGATGAAAACCCTGGCAGCCATTGTCCTGTCCTCGGTGATGATAGACCTGTTCGCCAAGTTCGTCCCTGCCTACCAGGGCGATCCCATCCTGGTGGCCATCTTCGCCGGGGTGTGCGAGGGCTTGGGCCTTTCCCTCACCTTTATCCGGGGGGCCACCACCGGCGGCACAGACATGGCGGCCCGGCTTATCGGTCGCCGCCTGCCCCAGTTTTCCATGGGCAAGCTGATGCTGGTGATAGACGGCCTGGTGGTGGCGGCCTCAGCCTTTGTATATGGCAGCATTGAAAACGCCATGTACGCCTGCATCGTCATCTTCGTGTCCACCAGCCTTATCGATTCCATCCTCTATGGCGCCGACGCGGGCACAGGCAAAATGTTCCTGGTTATGTCCCCTAAGGTGCAGGAAATTGGGGCGCGCATTATGGGGGAAATCGAACGGGGCGTTACGTATCTGGACTCCCAGGGCGGCTATACAAAAGAGCCGGGCCAAACCCTGCTGTGCGTGGTGCGCCGCTTTGAGGTGTTCCAGGTGCAGTCCGTCATCAAAGAGGTGGATAAACACGCCTTTGTCATTGTGGGGGACGCGGGAGAGATCACCGGCGAGGGCTTCCGGCCCATGCATGGGGACGACAAGCCCTTAAAAGAGCTTCTGCAAAAGGCAAAGGGCGGCGAAAAGGAAAGCTGAGCGCGCAGAGAAAAAGGCCCGGTAAACCAAAGGGCTTACCGGGCCTTTTTGCCAGCCGCTTTTTACTCGCAGTCGTCCTGCCGCTTGTTCTGGCTCTGATTCTGGTTCTGGTTCTGGGTGCGGTTCTGGCTGTTCTGGTTCTGCTGGTTTTTGCTGTTCTGGCTCTGCTTATTCTGGTTCTTGTTCTGGTTGCTCATGGATTTTACCCTCTTTCTTTTGTTTGGCTTTTTCGCAAAGGGAAAAGGCCGCTTCATGGGGAGTGCCCAAAGCGAGTATTTTAAAAAATGAAGAAACACAAAAGTTTCGTCCACCTTTTCAAAGGTGGTGGGGTTTTTAGGGGCAAAGCCCCTAAACCGCCGGAGGCATAAAACGCGCGGTTGGACACTCCCGCTTCATGCCTTTTCCTTTTGTTATTGTAAGCGGGAAAGCGGCTGTTATGCACAAAAGCAGAGGGAAATTTTTCCTGCACCAATTTTTTGAAAAAAGGAGGAAGCGCTGTGGTTCTGCCTGAAAAATTTTTGGAGGAGCTGGAAGCCCTCCTGGGAGAGGAGCAAAAGGCCTTCCTGCTGGAAATGGAGAAGGAGCCTCGGCGGGGGGTGCGGCTGAATCCCTTAAAATGCACAGAGGAAACCCTCCGGCGCAGCCTGCCCTTTGCCCTTGCCCCCAGCCCCTTTTCCCCCCTTTCCTTTTACGCGGAGAAGGGAGAGCGCTTTGGGGCGCTGCCCGCCCACCACGCGGGCATGTTCTATTCCCAGGAGCCTTCCGCCGCCTCCGCCGTCACCGCCCTTTCCCCCAAACCAGGGGAGCGGGTGCTGGATTTATGCGCCGCGCCAGGGGGAAAGTCCACCCAGATTGCCGCCCTGCTGGCAGGGGAGGGACTTTTGTGGTCTAACGAGGTGGTGCGGGGCCGGGCAGACGCCCTGCTCTCCAACCTGGAGCGCCTGGGGGTGCGCAACAGCGTGGTGTCCTGCTGCCAGCCCCAGCGGCTGTGCGAAGCCCTCCAGGGATGGTTTCACCGGGTGCTGGTAGACGCCCCCTGCTCTGGGGAAGGCATGTTCCGCCGGGATCCCGGGGCCTTGGCGGCCTGGTCGCCAGAGCATGTGCGGGCCTGTGCCCAGCGCCAGGGGCTGATTTTAGATTCCGCCGCCCTGGCGGTGAAGGAAGGCGGGGTGCTGGTATATTCCACCTGCACCTTTTCCCGGGCGGAAAACGAGGAGGTGTGCGCCGGGTTTTTAAAGGCCCACCCGGAATTTATGTGGGATCCGGTTCCCGCCTTCTTCGGCAGGCCTGCCCTGGATTGCCCTGCCCGGCGGATTTTCCCCATGGACGGGGGAGAAGGGCACTTTGTGGCCCGGTTCCGGCGGACAGGGGAAAACCCCGCAAAAACAGCCCCCTTCACCCAAACCCTGGAGGGCGGGGAAAGACGGCTGGCGGAGGGACTGTATGGGGAATTGTTTACAGGAACCTGCCCCAGCCCCCTTGGCACAGCCGGGGACAGGGTGCTGCTGCTGCCCCAGGGCCTGCCCGCCCTTTCCGGCCTGCCGGTGCTGCGGGCCGGGGTAGAGCTGGCCCGGATAAAGGGCAGGCGGCTGGAGCCTGCCCACGGGGTTTTTGCCAGCAGGAAAATGGAGGAATGCCGCCAGGCCATGGATTTTTCCCCGGCAGATACAGCTCTGCTGGCCTTCCTGCGGGGAGAAGAAACCGCCTGCCCCCATAAGGGTTACACGGCCCTGTGCGTAAACGGGGTGGTGGCAGGCTTTGGCAAGGCTTCCGGCGGGACGCTGAAAAACCATTATCCCAAGGGCCTGCGCCTGCGGAGCTAACGTCACCCCTCCGCTGCAGAATCCGCCACAGGAAGGGGGGGAAGGGCCGTCCAGCCGTTTTCCCCCTGGTACAGGGGATAGCGGGTGATGGCGTATTCCACGTCCCAGCCATACAGGGATTCCCACTCCTCCCAGGTGAAAAAGCGATCCCAGGAGATGCGGCAGTCCTCATATTCCGGGTTGGCCTCCGCCAGCCGCAGGCCCTCGTCGTTTGCCTCCCGCACAATGACGGAATGCTCATATTCCCCCAGCCGCAGGTGATCCCCCACCCGCACCCTGGCCCCAAAGGGGAGCAGGTAGTAAGGGGATTCCTTCCCGAAAAGCCGGTCGCTCAGCAGGCAGGCAAAGCCTAAGCACTGGCACAGATGGGTATACTCCGGGAAAAAGGCCAGCAGGCTCCCGTTATACTGGTTGCAGTAGTCCTGCCAATGCAGGCTGTGGATGCATGGCTCCTCTGTTACGGAAAAAGGTGTTTCCACCCCCTCCGGCAGTTCCTGGCCCATGTGGTTCCAATATGCGTCCTGGGGCAGCTTTTCCTCCAGCAGGGCAAAGCGCTCCTCCAGCATCAGGCTGGTAAGGCTGATTTCCCCAGGTTTGCCGCTCTCCGCGGGATACAAATCCTCCCCATACAGCCAGCCCTGTTCGCAGGCAAACCACAGCGGCCCTCCGCCAGGCTCTACCTGCAAAAAGGTGCCCCCTGCAACAGTTTCATGGCTGAGCGCCTCCCCGTCAGGAGCGGCAAAAACCGGGGTGCGCGCCGGGACATACACCGTCAGGGCGCTTTGGGCAGCCTCTTTTTCCGCCTGAACGCTGGGGCCGGGCTGGTACAGCACCTGGAAAATGCCCCACTCCGCCCCAGGCAGGGAATCCCCCGGGAGAGCGGCCTCCGCTTCTGCCGGGGCCTCCCCCCAGGGGAAGGGGATGAAGTCCAAGGGGGGCGGGAAGCCGCAGCCACCCAGGGCCACAGAGAGGACAGCCAGCAAAACCCCCAGCAAGCAGGCCTTCTTTTTCATAGTCAGCTTCCCTCCCGGCACAAAAAATGAAAAATCCCAGGCAATGCCCGGCAATCACAAAGGGTTACAAAGGGTTTACAAAACCGCGTTTTTTTACCGGAATTTACCGGTTTTAACAGTTTGTTCATATTCTTCACAGGCAAAATAATCATTTCCCCTCCTGCGGCCCTGAAAAAATTACAGGCCCGCAGGAGCCGCGTACACTTCCAGTATATTGTGATTATACCTTGGAAATCCCCAAAAGGTCAATAAAAATTTTGCGGAATTTTGTCGAATTTTTCCGCGCCACCCAAAGCAAAGGAGAAGCCTATGGCAGAGAGCAAAGCAAAGAAGAAATTTTACGCGGTAATTGGCGGCAGGGAAGGAACCACTATATACAGTAGTTGGGACGCCTGCAAAGCCCAGGTTATAGGGGTAAAGGGCGTTATCTATAAAGGCTTCCCCACCCTGGAGGAAGCCGAAATTTTCCTGTCCGGCGGCACAGCCGCCCAAACCCTGCCCCAGGAAGGCCTTGCTGTGGCCTATGTGGACGGCAGCTATTATAAAGGCAAATTTTCCTGCGGGGCAGTGCTGTTCTATGAAGGGGAGCAGGTGGAGTTTTCCCGGAAGTTTGACGACAGGGATATGGCTGCCATGCACAATGTGGCAGGGGAAATTATGGGGGCCTTGACCGTGATAGAATACTGCCTGGAAAAGGGGATTCCCGCCCTGGAAATCCACCACGATTACGAGGGGGTGGCAAAGTGGGCGCAAGGCCAGTGGAAAGCCAACAGGCCCGGCACCATAGCCTATGCCGCAGCCTGCCGGAAGGCCCGGGAAAAGCTGAAGCTGGGCTTTGTAAAGGTGAAGGGCCATTCTGGAGATACGTACAACGATTTAGCTGACCGTCTGGCAAAGCAGGCCCTGGGCATTTAACGGGTATCAGCTTCTTTCCAACATGTGTTCTTTCATTTCATCAGGCGTAGGGATTCGGGGCTATACTTTTTTCATAAGGAATCCTTAAAGATTTATCAGGGCGCACCCGGCCCCGCCCTTTCGGGTACAAGCAAAGCCACCAGTTTCCTGGTGGCTTTGTTCTGCTGCCTGTGTTATGGCAAACGCGCTCATTCTCTCTGTTTTCAAACAAGCCTTAATGGGCCGGGTCTACGAACACAAGGCTGGAATCCCCCTTCCGGGCCTGTTCCAGAACCGCCTGCGCCAGCAGTTGGAATGTCCCATGGGAGGAGGAAGCCCCTGAAATAGCGTCAATGCTTTGCTCCCCCTGGCCCTCCAGAAGCTGGCTGGCGTAATCGCGGGTATACTCGTTGGGGTAAGTGCCGTTGGAGTGGAGCATAGTCTGCATATATGCGTTATCCCAGCTTTTAATAAAGCCGCTGGCATTCTCCGCGTTGTATTCTACGGAAACGATGCTCCCGCCCTTTACCAGGATGGTGATATACTCCTTCCAGCCATGGCTGAATTCAGACATCTGGGCAGTATAATACCCGTCCTGAAGCCCTGCCTGGCTGCCGCAGCCTGCCAGCAGGGACACTGCCAGCAGAACGCCCCAAAATACAGCTAAAAACCGTTTCATCTGCCTTGCCTCTCCTTCAAAACAAATTTCCGCACCTGAGACTGGAGCGATTCGGCTTCTTTTGCCAGCAGGCCGCTGGACTGCTCCGTTTCCCCTGCGTTTTGCAGGTTGCGGTCTGCAATGGAGGAGATGGCGGCAATCCGCGTCTCCATAGCGGCAAGGGCGGCTTCCTGGCCCTGTACCGCTGCTGCCAGTTGATCCGAAATGGTGTTGATCTGGGAGGAAACCTCGGAAATGGCCCGGAGGGACTCTGCCGTATCCGCAGTCATCACCACGCCGGTCTGGATAATGGCTTTGGTATTGTCCACCATGCCTGTAGCGCTTTGCGCGGCCTCGGCGCTCTTGGCAGCCAACTGCTTCACTTCATTGGCCACCACAGCAAAGCCCTTCCCGGCAGCGCCTGCCCGGGCCGCCTCCACAGAGGCATTGAGGGCCAGGATATTGGTCTGGAAGGCAATGTCCTCAATATCCTTTGCAACCTTTGTAATTTGCTGGGCATTGGCGCTGATGTTGTCCATGGCAGCGGAGAGGGCCGCCATCTGTTCGTTGGCGCTCTGGATTCTCTGGGTAATCGCCTCTGTCTGGGAACGGGTCTGGCCGCTGCTTTCCGTCACGTCAGCCAGGCGGTCTTTTACATTGTCCACCTCATGTACCAGGTCTTCTGTGGACTGGTTCTGATCCATAGACGCCTGGTGAAGCTGGGCAGACTGCCCGCTTAACTGCTCTGCCATGTTGGTAAGCCGGTCTGCGGCGTCGCGGAAGCCAAGGAGGGTTTCGTTCATAGACTCTGTAATGGTGTGCAGGCTGCTGCGTATCAGCACAAAGTCGCCTTTATAGTCCACCTGGGGCTGGGTGCCCAGGTCGCCGCTCGCCACCTGCGTCAGCACCTGCTGGATATCGGATATGTACCGGTTCATGCTTTCCCGCGTGGCGTCCAGGGTCTGGGTCATAACCTCCAGCTCGTCTCCTGTGCGGACAGGAAGCACCTCTGTGTGCAGATCGCCGCCGGCAAGGGCCACCATGCGGTCTGTCACCTGCTGCACAGGGCGGGAAATGGAACGTGCCAGGCGCAGAACCAGCAGGATGGAAACAACCAGCACCGCCAGGGTTGTCAGGATGGCAAACAGCATGGCCCCGTTAATGAAATGGTTATAATCCGCCTTGGGGATCCAGATAACCAGGGACCACTGGGTGCCGCGGATGGGAGAAAAGGCCACCAGCATTTTTTCCCCGTCCACAGGGAATTCTGTTGCCCCTGTTTCGCCTGTGGTTACCCGCTCCACCGCGTCGCTGTTGCCATCGCAAAGCTGTGCCAGGGAGCTTTTGTTCAGTGCCAGGGACTGGTCGGGGTGGCCGGTAACAACACCGTTTTCATCGACCATATAGGCCATGCCGCTTTCACCTAAATTGATGCTGCTGATAACGTCGTTAAGGGTGTCATATTTATATACGCCCATCACGTAGAGGACAGTTTCGCCCTCCTCCTTCACAGGCATACCCATGGTAATGCCCAGCCTGCCCTGGTAAAGGGTGGAAGAGCTGGTGGTCAGGTTGTCTGTTTCCTGCAGCAGGGCCAGAAAGCCGCTGTCCAGGCTTTCCGGCGCGCCGTCGATTCCCTGCACCAGCCGCCCGTCCAAATCATACAAGGCAATGGTGTAAAGCTCATAAATTTCAGCGGCTTCTTCCAACACAGCCATGCGGCTTTCTGCGGTTGCCGCCGCGTCCGGCTGCGGCTCCCCTGTTTCGCCTGATCCAGCAGCGGCTGCTGCGTGCATCCGGGCGTCGCCGGCAATGGTCATCATGCGGTCTGCCAGCATGTGGATGTTGGCCTCCACCGTTTTAGCCGACTGCCGGGCCATTGGCTGAAGGCTGTCCAACAAAATATTGTTGGCAAGCGACTGCATGGAAACGGCCATAATAGCACAGCTAATGACCACCAAAATCAGGATATTAAGCGTGGTGTTCCTCAATATCCTTCTATTCAGGCTCCGTTTTATCCCCCGGCTGGCCAGGGGATCCCTTTGCTTTCCCGTCACGTTCCTGTCGCTCCTTTTCCTGATATTTTTGTTAAAAAACAGAATAAAAGCGGGAATATCCGCGTCAGGGGCGCAGGCATCATCCCCACAATGCGGGCATTCTCGGCAAAAAACTGCATGTTCTTGCCTTCGGGGGCTTTGCGCCGCGCCAAGGCCTGAACAGCCGGTTTCAAATATTTAGTATACCATAGATTTTGTATAAAGGGAAGTGTTTTTTTGAAAGGGGGAGTGTCGGCGCGGTATATCATTAAGTGCGAAAGAGCTATTTAGCTCGGACGCACTATTTTTTTATCGAAAAACAGAGAGAGGAGGCGGGAAAATGGCGGGAATTTGTTTGACGCTCGGCAAGCGGCGGGAAATTGAGCGGCTCTATAACGACGACATGAGGCCGAGCGAAATCGCGGCGGCGATCGGGGTAACGACCGCGACCATTTACCGGGAGCTCAAGCGGGGCGAGACGGGCGAGCTCGACAAGCATTTCCGCCCGGCGTACTCGGCGGAGGCGGCGGAGCGGGCGGTACGGCTCTCTATCAGGAACAGGGGCCGGAGAAAGGCAGAAAAATAAATCCGAGAGGGGATTTTACTTATACCATGAAAGAAAACGGCATTTTGAAAAGCCTCCGCGAGACGTACCTCCGTGTGGCGGCGGATTTGGAGCTATTCCCGGAGGGCTCGGAGGAATACCGCCGGGCAGAGCTCGCGGCTATGAACACGTCGAGGACGGTTTTCGAGCTTTACGGGGCGACCGCCGCCGAGGATTTGCGGGCGGCGGGATTGCAGGAGCGGAGCCGGGTAGCCGAGCGTATGCGCCGGGGACACGCGGCGACGGATTTCGAGAAAATCACAGCGAGCCCGGAGGCCCTCGCCGCTTTCCTCTCCTCCCTACCCGTGCTCTCGGGGCCGTGGGACGAGGCTTTTCACCGTCGGTATTGCGACGCTTGCTCGGCGGAGGAGTGCGGCGGGTGCGAGAACAGAGCCCTAAACAATCCGCTATGGTGGTTGAGCCTTGCGGCGGAGGAGGTAGAGGCATGAGCGGGGAAAGTAGCCACAAGAGAATAATCGACGTTGCGTGTGGTAGCAAAATGTTTTGGTTCGATAAGCATAACCCGGACGTGGAATTTTGCGACAAGCGGACAGTCGAACATCACGAGTTTTATCCGGATAAGGTAGAATAAGTTTCGCAAAAAGGAAAAGAGACATAGTTTGCAGAATTCTGGTAGAATGAAGCTACCACACACCATTCCGAAAGGAGACAGCAAAGGCCAGTTGGGTCAGCTTCTTCCAATGGCTGCGTGGCCGCGGTCTGGACGGGGTCAAGCTGGTGGTTGGGGACAAGTGGGTAGTGTCAAGAGTTTTTCGCAAAATAGTAAGCAGGTTCTGTGGGAAAGAAGTCAGCCAGCGATAGAGACGCCTTCCAGGCTTGCCTCTAAGTGCTTCATATTCATGTACCTCTTACTGCCCCACTGAGTACCGGCTACATGGCGCAGCCTGGCACAGACCAGCATGAGGGTGGAGTTTCCGTCCGGGAAACAGCCCACCACACGGGTGCGGCGGATTTCCCTGTTAAGCCGTTCAATGACATTATTGGTGCGGATGCGCGTCCAGTGTTCGCTGGGAAAATCGCAGTAGGTAAGCGTCTCTTCGATGCCATCTTCTACCTTCTTGGCGGCTTCTTTCAGTTTCATGGAACGAAGTTCCTCTACAACTGCTTTCGCCTTCTCCCGGGCGGCTTTTTTGCTCTCCTGAGCATGGATCGCCAAAGTTTGCGAAGCAAATCTTTTGAGCATCTCTTGGCTACCAGCTTTACCTTGGAGCGAGGTGTTACCGAGAACACATTGCGGTAAAAGCGGACCGTACAGCGCTGGTACTTGGCCTCCGGGAACACTTCTCCCACAGCCTCCAGCATCCCCAGGCACTTGTCCCCAACCACCAGCTTGACCCCGTCCAGACCGCGGCCACGCAGCCATTGGAAGAAGCTGGCCCAACTGGCCTTGTCCTCCTTCATCCCCTCGGCGGCACCCAAAACCTCACGGTATCCATCCTCATTTACCGCAATTGCCACCAAGATTGCCACATTTTCATACTCTCCGCCCCAGTTCCGCCGCAGATAGATCCCGTCCACATAAATGTAGGGATATCTGCCGCCCTGCAAGGGCCGATTCCGCCAATCCTCGATATGGACGTAGGCTTTCTTGTTCAGTTCGCTGATGGTGGCCGGAGATACCTTGCTGCCCCACAGCGCCTCGGTGATATCCTCCACCCGCCGGACTGACACCCCAGCCAAATACATCTCGATAAGCGCTTCCTCCACACTGCTCTCCCGTCGGCGGTACCGCTCGATAATGGCAGTCTCAAAAGAGATCCCCTTGAGTTTGGGCACCTTCAGGGTGACATCACCGGAAGTCGTGGTGAGATTACGGCTGTAGTGGCCGCTGCGGTACCCCTGCCGCTGCTCATTGCGCTCGTACCGCGCCGCCTGGGTCAACTTCTCTACCTCTGCCTCCAGCAGCTCGTTCAGCGTTTCCTCCACGCTGCCTTGCACAAGTTCCTTGATCTGACACTTGATTACTTCCTCGTTTAGCTGTACAATCTTCTCAGACATGGTTTGCTGTCTCCTTTAGGAATGGTGTGTGGTAACTTCATTCTACCAGAATTCTGCAAACTATGTCTCTTTTCCTTTTTGCGAAACTTATTCTACCTTATCGAAGTATCTACATGGTACAAAAGGCAACGGCCTCACGCACAATGAGGCCGCTGCCTTTCTATTATAAGAGCAACCACCGGCTATGCCGGCGGAGACCGAAGAAAGCGATAGCGTTGATTATAAAAAAAGACCTCCTTTGATATAATGGAAGCGGGTAACGCCAACCGCACAAAAATCAAAGGAGGTCAGTCCAAATGGACGAGCAAAGTTTATCACATACAAAATGGAAATGTCAATACCACATTGTGATCGTACCAAAGTATCGCAGGAAAGTAGTATATGGGAAACTGCGGGCAGATATAGGGAAAATCCTGAGGAAGCTATGTGAATACAAGCATGTGGAAATCATAGAAGCCCATGCAATGCTCGATCATATCCACATGCTGCTTTCTATACCGCCAAAGTTGAGCGTGGGAGAATTTATGGGATATCTGAAAGGGAAGAGTACCCTGATGATATTTGAGAGACATGCGAACTTGAAATACAAATATGGGCGTAGAGTATTCTGGGCCAAAGGATATTATGTAAGCACCGTAGGAGGAAACAAAAAAGCCATTCAGAAGTATATCCAGGATCAGGAAAGAGAAGACCAGATCATGGATCAGATGAGCTTTAAAGAGTACGAAGATCCCTTTAAAGATTTAGAAGAAGTGTAAAAAAGAAACGCCAAACCCAAAGTGCGGTTGGCGTTTCTCATTCTGCGCCTTTAGGCGCTGCTGGCATCATGCCCTTTTAGGGCTTATCATTCATACCACGTCCTTTGGGCGTGGTATTGATATGTGAAGGAGGGTTGCCAAAAATCACTCCTGCACTGCTTGTATCATAGATTCCAGCAGGTTCAGCACAAACCTCTGCTTTTCAGGGGGCAGCGCTGCAATCTGGCTCTGGAGCATGCCGGCCTTCTGTGGTGCGGCGGCATCTAAACTGTCCATAAAGGCAGCATCGGCGGACATTCCCAACGCGTTCAAGATTTTTATGCATGTTTCCAACTTGGGGATTTTTCCTCCATTTTCAATCAAACCCAAATAGGCAGATGTCACGCCCACACGCTTTGCAAGCTCTGCACGCTCTATGTCCTTCTCTTCCCGATACTGTTTGACTCGTTCGCCAAATTTTTTAAGCTGCAGAGAGTTGGTCGATTCGGAAGCTGCTCCAAACACAGTGCGGCCCACAAGGAAATCAATCGTAACCCCGAAAAAATCCGCAAGTGAGGCAAGGGTTTCTATATCCGGTTCAGTTGATTCCTGTTCATATGAAAAAATCCGCCTTGCAGTCAGCCCAGTCAAGGCTGCTAGTTTTTCCTGGGAGAGCTTTCGGCTTTCCCGAAGCATCCGCAAATTTTTCACCATAGAGTATGCGCCATCCTATCCCAGCATTTTACTATTTCAGTATAGCAGGTGAAGGGGAAAAGAAAAACAACTTAATTTGTATAGAAATTACCCTTTACACAACGGATTCAGTGGTTTATTATTATAAGTATGGAGATCTACTTTTCCTCCTGGCGGATTTCCCTAAGCAGGGTAAGGATTGCCTCCTTGGCTCTGGAATTACGCAGGCAGGAGAGTTCTGATATCATCCGATCTCCAGCTTTATCCCATGATTTCCGGACAGTGGTACGCCCTATTAGATAATCAATAGAAACGTCAAAGTAGTCTGCTATCTGAATCAGGGTAGAAAACTTTGGTTCGTTGATTCCCGCCTCATACTGTTGATAAGTAGACTGCGGAATACCCTATTCACCCGCCATTTCAAGCTGGCTGTATCCCTTTTCAAGTCTTAGATGCCTGAGGTTTTGCACACTTACCCCTCCTGTACAGTGCTATCTATACGATATGTATTGTACAGATATTTTAAGCCACTTTCAAACCTAAATACAGGATATACCTTTATTTAAGGATTTTCTAAAAAATAAAAAACGAGGATAGGATGGCGTGAAGTGACTATTGAAGAGATCAGCTGTTATGAATTAGCCTATCAGATTCGGCGTTACCTTGATACAAGAAAAATTGACGAGCCACAGTTTTCTGAGTCCATCTCTATCCCTTGTAATGAACTTACACGGTTCTTGGAATGTCAAGGAGCGAATTTGTCTATAAGCCAGATTTCTAAAATCTGTGATGTGCTGTGTATTTCCATGGACTTATTAGTTAGAGGGCCGGTAGAAGAAAGTAGTTTTCGTGTCCTGGTGAAAAAGTGCGTATTTGCAGAGAAATTGAAGGGCACAGTTTTATATCCTGCCTACATTTCCTTTTTGAAAAGGTGGCAAGAAAAAAACATCTCAGCGTCCTGTTTGGAACGATATACACAGTGGTTCATTTATCTCTCATCCAAAAATGACATTTCTTACCATAGCATAGTAGGTGCTCCTCAGATTCTTCCGTCCGCTGTCTGTTTCACCAGAAGGATTTCAAAGAAAAAAGCTGAAAAACTAAAACGACTAATTGATGATTACTGGAAAAAGAATAAGGACAAACCCGAAACCCCTTGATATCACTGGGTTTCTCGATTTGTCTATATTATACCGTAAGGGCACACTTATACAAGTAACCTGCTGGCAAACGGCGCGACCCCCAAGGATGTACAAGAGCTGCTGGGGCACGCTGACATTCGTACAACCATGAATGTCTATGCCCACGCTGAAAGAGACTCCAAAAGGGCGACAGCCAGGCTGTTGGACAAGCTGGCGAGTGGGGCAATGCCATTAAGTTAAGCATTTTGTAAAAAGATAAAGAAACCGGCAAAAAGCCCTTGACAAAATGAGAAAAATATGCGGCGAAGCCCCTTGAAAAATAAAAACTTCAAGGGGCTTATAAAATGAAACAAACCGCAAAAAACTTACGAAAAAAGCTGCTGTCTCAGGTAAGGAAAATGGGAAAGAATCCCCAAATTTACGCCAGCCGGCCGGGACGGGATTTCACCCGCCGCAGGGCGCTGGATTTTGAAAATATCATTTTCTTCTTGCTCACCATGAGCTGTGAAAGCGTGGGCAAAAATCTCATGAAAGCTTTCCGTTTTCAAGAAAAAACACCTTCTGCCTCCGCCTTTGTGCAGCAGCGGAAAAAGCTTTTGCCTAAAGCCTTGGAGGACTTATTTCACAGCTTTTCAAATTCACTTACCCCCGAAAAGAAGTACCGGGGATATCGGCTGCTGGCAGTGGATGGAACGTCCTTGAAATCATCAGCATACCCTGCAGATTTGCTTTCTTATCTGCCCGGAACAGACCGCCAGCACGGTTGGAACAAGCACCTGATAAACGCTCTTTTTGACTTGGAAAACGGCATTTATACAGACTTAATTGTCCAAAAGGAACACGAGAAAAATGAAGGCAAAGCTCTGTGTGAAATGACAGACCGTTCGCGGATTTCAGAGCCGGTTATCCTTTTAGCTGACCGGAACTATGCGTCCCTGAACAACTTGGCGCATCTGGAAAACCGGGGATGGAAATATGTCATCCGCCTGAAGGAAAGGGATTCGGTTTTTGGTGTAAAACTTCCTTGTTTTCCCGAATTTGATATACCCGCAAGCCTCACTTTGGGGCGCCTCACAAAACGAAAACTGGAAACAAGAAATATCCCTGTTCCGGCAGATTATTATAAGCTTACAAGTCAGCGTGTTTTCGATTTCCTGCCTGTAGAAAGCGTTGGCTTTTACCGGCTTTCTTTCCGTATCGTACGCGTAAATTTCTGCAATGGAAAAACGGAAACCTTCCTGACAAATCTGAATAAAAATCAATTTCCGCCCGAAACTTTGAAAGCTCTTTACGCCAAACGCTGGGGCATCGAAACATCTTTCCGCAGCCTGAAATATTCAGTGGCGCTCATTCATCTCCACTCCAAAATTCCAGAACTTATTTTACAGGAGGTTTTTGCTGCTTTCCTGATTTTTAACTTTGCACAGGCAGCAGCCTGGAACGTGAAGCTTTCCTGCCACAACACAAAACAAAAACAGCGCCTCAATTTTTCCGACGCTGTCTTTGCCTGCTGTGCTTTCTTACGGAAACCTTTTCGAGAACTGGAAGGGTTGCTTTACAGAAAACGCTTTCCGGTAAGGCGGGGACGGGCTTTCCAGAGACCTGTTTCCTCGGGTAATCGGATTTCTTGGTTTTATCTTCCGGCACGATAGCGGGGCTCTTTGGGGGCGCTTAACTTAATGGCATTGGGCGAGTGGGGAGTAAGAAAGTGTCCCTTATGGGAAGCTGGTAAGGGACAAAATGAGGGGCAAAAGGGAGAAAACATGGCTATGCCCCCGCATAAACCCAGTGTTTTCGCGGGGTGTAGGAATAAACAGCAAAAAACCGCGTAACTACGCGGTTTTTTGCATCTCAAAACGCTGGATTTCGAAAGTGCGAAGACGTGGATAGCAAAACGGCATTTTGGCTTTGCGGCAGGAACCGAACTATCACAACAGCAGAATAGAACGAAATGAGAGGGCCAGCGGAGATGATCTGTTGGCCCTCTCATGGTAGAAATACATAGCCGGTCGCTGGAGGGCAATCCCCAAAACAAGCGACCGGCTTTTTTATTAGACCTCTTGCGAAATTAGGCAAAGCGATCAAAATTGCAGATACCAGCCATCAAAGAAAAGCGAAGCGCGAAACGATGCCTGCGGTTGCGATAGCGTTCAGAGAGAATGCGAAACCTTTTGACAAAGCGGATAGCGTGTTCAACCTGGATACGTTCCCTTGAAATCTTGCGGTTATCTTTGCGTTCTTGTTTGGACAACGGATGATTCTTGGAACGCTTTTTCGGCAGAAGAGAATTGGCGTGTATCAGAGCAAGACCTTGGTATCCGGTATCTGCCTCCAACACCGTTTCTGCCTTGACATGGACATGAGAATCCTTGAATAGTTAAAAATCATGCCTCTTTCCGTTAGAAAATGCCAGTGCAATGATTTCTCCGGTTTGAAGGCTGACAAGCAGCTGTGTTTTCAGTGTGTGCCGCTTTTTCTTTCCGGAATAGTATCGCTTTTGCTTTTTTTAGGTCGTTCAATGGGCGATTCCGTTGCGTCAACCAGAATCACCTCATACTCGGCATCACTTTTCAGCGGCGCTTTCCGTCCTGGCAGCGAAAACGTTCCATCCTTTATCAGCGTGTCTTCCACCCACTTGATTCCTCGGTAGATATTACTTTCCGCTATCCCATAACTGGCCGCTATATGGGCATAGGTACGGTATTCCCGCAGATATTCCAGGGTGGCCAGCAGCAGATCCTCTATGCTCAGCTTTGGCGTCCTCCCACGGCGCCGGTGCTTTTCCGCATATCCTTTTTGCAGAATTTCTACCATCTTGTCAAATGTTACTCGCTTTACCCCGGTAATTCTCCGAAATTTTGTGTTTGAATATTCCGCTATCTTTTCGTATTTCATGCTTCTATTTTATCGCACTATTCTTATTTTCGCAAGAGGTCTAATGTAAGTAAAGAAACGCCTAACCAAAGTGCGGTTGGCGTTTCTCATTGTGCGCCTTTAGGCGCTGCTGGTATTATGCCCTTTTAGGGCTTATTATTCATACCACATCCTTCGGGCGTGGTATTGATTTGCGGTTCTTCGTCTTGAAACCGCCCGCCCTGAACAAATTACTGGCATTTTGCTGGCTTTAAAACAAGCTCTAACTCTTTCGCAATATTTTTTATTGCTTTTATAGACGGAAATCGCCTTATAGCTTCTTACAAGCCTTTTATAGAAAACGGCAAAATCCTTGCTGCAAGTGGTTTTGCAGGCGCGTATCTGGCGCGGCAGGGTTATACCTTATCCGCCGAAACCGCGCTTCTACCGCGTAACAGCCCCACAGCGAAAGGAGTGATTTACCATGACCGTTTTCCGGGTGGAAAGAGACATGGGCTACCGAGAAAACATCTGCTTGCCTTCCCGAAACGGGGCGGTTCTGTAAGACAGCCTTGATCATAAAACAAGACTGTTTGACCGGGAACTATGGCGGGCAAGAAAGCGAAGCCCCAATGAAGCTGAATTTCCAGATGCCGGGGCCCCAGGCCGCAGAGGTATCCGCCGGCAGCCGCCCGGTGAACAGGACATAGCCCCGCCCGCTTCTGCCACGCTGCGCCTGTTGTAACCCGTGCCAAACCAGCGGCGGCGCCCATATCCTCCATCGTGTTTTCGTCCGTATGGTAAGCAGACATGCCAAGAAAAGAAAACACAAAAACAAGGGAGCAGACGATCGCGGCTATGCTGGTTTCAAAAGAACGGGAGAAAGCGTTGCTTTCCCTCCCCACAGTTTTAAACAGGCAAAAGAGGCCTGCCTAGCCGACCTTCCCCTTCCCGCTCTGTCAGCCTTTCAGCCGGCTCATGGCCTGGAACATTTTCCGGAGATCCACCGGCTTTGCCAGGTGCTCATTCATCCCGGCGTCCTTTGCCATTGCAATATCCTCGTCGAAAGCGTTGGCGGACAGCGCTATGATGGGCACAGTTTCCGCATCGCTCCTGCCCAGGCCGCGGATCACCCGCGCCGCCTCATATCCGCTCATGACCGGCATCATCAAATCCATGAGCACGCAGTCGAAGGCCCCTGGCTCAGCCCCCGCAAACGCGTCCACAGCAGCTTTTCCGTTGTTGGCAGTTACAACCGCCACGCCTGCGTCCCGGAGAATATACTCCACAATCTCACAGTTGATCTCATTGTCCTCCACCAAAAGCACGCGCATCCCGGCAATATTCTCCGGCATACTCCAGTTCTCGTCTGTGGACGCTCCATTTCCCGCCTCATCGGCCCGGACAGGAAGCGTGATCTGAACCACGCTCCCCTTGCCAACCTGGCTGTCTATCTTCACTGTCCCCTTCATCTGATCTACCAGCTTCTTTACGATAGACATGCCAAGCCCCACGCCGTTATAGTTGGTTCTCGCGCCCTGATGCTCCTGTGTGAACGGCTCAAAAATATGCTTCTTGAAATCTTCTCCAATGCCGATTCCAGTGTCCTCAATAACAAACCGGCAGTTTGCCGTCCCGTCGTGGAAGGAGGTTTCCTCAGCCCGGACGAAAACAGCGCCATAGGGCCGGTTATACCGCAGCGCATTGTCGATGACGTTGGTCATAATTTGTTTCAAATGCAGCGGATTTCCGATGACCCTGCTGTGCCGCAGCCCGGAATCCTCCAGCTCCAGCCGGATTTCCCGCTCCTCTGCCAGGGGAGACAGAATCATAATGCAGTCTTCCAGCGCCTCGTGAAGGTCAAAAGGCTCTTCCACTGCCGCTGGCCTTCCGCTCTCCAGCTTGCTGACCTGCAAAACGTCGTTCACCAGGGACAGCAAATGCTCTGTTGACACGCGGATCTTCTTCCGGCATTCCTGCTGCCGCTGGGCGTCGTGCTGGCTTTTTTCCAGAATAGCCAGCATGCCCAGAATCCCGTTGATAGGCGTGCGGAGATCATGGGACATGTGGGAGAGGAATTCGCTTTTTGCCGAGTTCGCCTGCCTCACCCGCTCCAGAAGCTCCATGATGGACTGCTCCTGCTTCTTCCTCGTCACCATAGTCTCCGTGATGTCCTGGTGGTATCCGTTCAGGCTGACGCCGGGCTTTTTGAAGGTTTTGTCCGGCACGCCGCCGCAGCGGACATAGATCTTCCCAAGCTTTGGATGGTTCCAGGGATAAACCACTTCAGAACGCCCGCTTTTCAGCATCTCCCGCACTGCTTCCTCCACCATCTCTACATAATCCGGATCAACGCCTTCAAACCAGTGCCGGTAGCACGCCTCCGGTTCAATTTCCTCCGGCACGCCCAGGAGAATCCGCATGGTTCTGTCCGCATACATTCTGGGCTGGCAGCCGTCTTCCAGCTCTATAGTCCAGATGCCAGTCCGCGCCCCCTCCAGAATATCCTCCAGGCTCTGCCTTGCCTCCAGCTTGTACTTCTCCTCCTGCTCTACAAGGGCATTCACATCCCGCTGGGCGAAAATGGCGCAGTTTTCCGCCGTTGTATCCTCAGTGGCGGAAAAATGAATCTCCAGGTGCTTCAGCCCGGAGGCGCAGCCTTCTACCTGGTATCGCACCGAGAACTTTTTCTTGGCCTTAAGCCGGGCCAGCACATAGCCTTTGTTTGTCACCGTGCGAAGCCGGTCCCGATCCCGGGGAACCACATAGGTGGAAATATACCGCTCCATTGCCGCCGCGTAGCCGTCCTGGAAATTAACCGCCCAATCCACTTCCAGTTGCCCGCTGTTGCGGTAAACCTCGCATTCGCCTGTGTCGAAATTCACCTTATATATGCCAAGATAGTCCATGCTAAGGGCGTGAAGCACGTTATAGCTCCGCTTTTGCAGTTCCCGAACCAGATTCCGCCGTTTCAGGGAGGATACGATAAAGTATGCCGCGGTCTGGAGCATATTCGACGCATACTCCAGCGACCTTACAGGAGGGTTGTCCACGCCGTAAAAGCCGATGAGTTTTTTGCCGTCATACAGGGGAACCACCACAAGGGAATGTACGCCCTGCCTCTTCAGGTTTTCATACTGAAGCGATTCTGTCTCCCGGATATCCTCCAGGCTTCCAATGACAATGTGCTTGCCAACGCGGAACTTCCGGTACCAGCTTGCACACACCTCCGGAGGGACGTTTTGGAGGCTGTCTTTTTCTGGCTCCACCCCCTCGGCCACCCATTCATAAGTATTATCATCGCAGCCAGACTCGTTCTGCTCGAATATATAGGTCCGTTCCCCGCTCAGCGCATTCCCCAGATGCTCCAGCAACACCTGCAGCGACTGATCCGGCGTCTCCTCCAGCAGGGCCACGCGCAGGCCCTCGTTGATAACAGCTTCCAAATTCTGAACGCTTCGCATGCCGCTGTGCTGCTCGTGAGCCTCCAAAGCCCGTTCCAACAGCTCCCCTGAATAATCCATATATGCCTGCCCTCCGTATTAAACGATTCCCAGTCCGCGCTTCCCCAGCGCATTTCCAAAAATATGCCGAAACGCTTTTCCCAAAAATAAATTGCTATCTCACAATGCTGGTATCGTTTTCTGTTGTCCTCACAAATCCACCGAAAAATCTATGTTATAATACCATGTTCCGCCTGACCGTGTCAATAATATGCAGCAGAAAGGGTGTGTCCAGACAGCGCATTTTATATCTGCGGCGTAAAACCATGGGACTCCTCTCGCCTGCCGGATTTTTGAAACGGTTGGTGAAGAGGTACGCCCGCGGGGGCATCCGTGTGGAATGTGTCCAGACTGACAACGGTTTCAAAAGCCTCCCAACAACTTACCGACGCGTCCCCCCGTCTGGCTTTCCCCTCTCGAATTCCTTGTCCAATTTGTTTGACAGTCTTACAGCGAATCTCAGTTCCTTTTGGGACGGAAATCTATTATCCTTCAAGCGCCAGCAAGTCTTCAGCGTGCTCTGAACAGTTATTTTGTTGTTGTCCTTGTGCGGGGTGGCCCTTCTGCCAGGGGCCTTTTCTTTTAGAAAAATCCCTTGGAAAAATCTTGCCAAAAGGCCCCGCAAGAGGTATTATATAGTAGAGTATATTTTTGAGAAGCTGTACCGGCAGTTTCCATGCGCGGCGATGGTGCGGCGGCTCCGGGACATACATATAGAAAGGAAGATAAACATGGCACAGCTTTTATCCATGGGCGAGCTTTTGATTGATTTCACCCCTGTAGGGACAACAGAGGACGGCAGGCTGCTTTTTGCCCGCAATCCAGGCGGGGCGCCTGCCAATGTGGCGGTGCAGGCCCTGCGGGCCGGGGTGTCCGCCGGGTTTTTAGGCCGGGTGGGGAAGGATATGTTCGGGGATTTCCTTGCGGACACCCTGCAGGGCTGCGGCGTGGAAACCCAGGGCCTTTCCCAGGATCCGGACTACGCCACCACCCTGGCCTTTGTCCAGCTTAGTGAAACAGGGGACAGGGACTTCAGCTTTTACCGCAACCCCGGCGCGGACACCCGTCTTGCTGCCGGGGAGCAGGAGCGGAGGCTGATAGATCAGTGCGGGCTTTTATGCTTTGGCTCTTTGCTGCTGACAGCGGAGCCTTCCCGCTCCGCTGTGGAGGAGCTGGTGGGGTATGCCAGAAGCCAGGGGAAGGTGACGGCCTATGATCCCAACTGGCGGCCGCCCCTGTGGCCCAGCCAGGAGGAGGGCGTGGCCCGGATGCGCAGCCTGGTTCCCCAGGCAGACATTATGAAGGTTTCCGACGAGGAGCTTTCCCTGCTGACTGCGCGGGAGGGCATGGAAGAAGGGGCCAAGGCCCTGCTTGCCAAGGGCGTCAGCGTGGTGGTGGTGACCATGGGCCCCAAGGGGTGCGCTGTGTTCACCCAGGGCTATTCCTTCCGGAAGAACACCTATGACACCCAGGTGAAGGACACAACCGGGTCTGGCGACAGCTTCTTCGGGGCGCTGCTGGCGAAAATTGTGCAGAGCGGCAAAAAGCCCGGGGAGCTTGCCCAGGAGGAGCTGGAGGGCTTTGTGGACTTCGCAAATGCCGCCGGGGCTGTATGCGCCACCAAAACAGGGGCCATCCCGGCCCTGCCGGACGCGGCTGCCATTGAGGCGTGCCGCAAAACAGTGCCCCTTTTGAAGCTGTAAAGGCAGCGTGTGATAATAATACAAGTGAGAGAAAGGCTGACTGCATATGGTAAAGATTTTAACGGACAGCTCCTGCGATTTAAGCCCTGCGCGGTGCGAGGAACTGGGCGTGGAGATGCTGCCCATTACGGTGAATTTCGGGGAGGAAAGCTTCCGGGCTAACATAGACATTACAAACGACGAGTTTTACGCAAAGCTGTCCCAGGCAAGCGAGCTGCCTAAAACCGCCCAGATTTCCCCGGCCTTCTTTGAAAAGAAATTTTCGGAATACAAGGACAGCGGGGACGAGGTGGTGTGCCTGTTTATCTCCTCCCGCATGAGCGGCACTCTCCAGTCTGCCACTGTGGCAAAGGACATCCTGGGGGCGGAGAACATCTATCTGCCGGACACGCTGAACGTGACCTTCGCTTTGGGCCTGCTGGTGGAGGAGGCTGTGAAAATGCGGGACAGGGGCCTGCCTGGGGCGGAAATTGCCCGGCAGGTGGAGGAACTGGTGCCCCGGGTGCGGCTGTGGGCCTTGATTGACGATTTGAAGTATTTGAAAATGGGCGGCAGGCTTTCCGCCACCAGCGCCCTGGTGGCCAGCATACTGGGCATATGCCCCATTATCACCCTGAAAGACGGCTTGGTTGAGGTGGTGGGCAAGGCCCGGGGGAAGAAAGCGGCTTTCAAGTTTATGCAGGGCTTAGTGGACAAGGAGCCGATTTCCGCCGACTACAGCGTGACAGTGGGACATGCCGCTGTGCCCCAGACCCGGGATGACTTTATGGAATTCATGAGCGGGGAGCTGAAAAAGCGGGAGGTACATAAGCTGGACATTGGCAGCATTGTGGGCACCCACACAGGCCCCGGGGCCTGCGGGCTGGCATATATCAAGAAGTAGGCAAGGAACAAAAAGGCCGCCCGCCTGCCGCCCCGGCGAAGCCGGGGCCGGGAGGGCGCAGCCCTCCCCCAGGGCGCCAGCTTGCTGGCGGCAGGGGCAGGCGGGGCAGGCGCTACGGGCCGAGCAGGGAGAAGCCCGGCAGGTTTCGCAGCAGGGTGAAGGCTGCTGCCAGCAGGAGCACACCTAAAAGAGCCAGGCGCGTCCCCTTTCTTTTATAGAGGGGCGGTTTTCCGAACCCATACCGCCAGCCTTCCCACAGGGCATAGATCGCCCCCAGGGGCAGGGCAAGGAACATAAAGGGGTTATGGGAAAAGGCCCTGGGAATATCCCCTTGCAGCAGGGCGGTTATCATCCGCTGGGTGCCGCAGCCGGCGCAGTACAGGCCGGTGTGCTGCAAAATCAGGCAGGGGGGCCGCAGCAGGTAGACGGCGGCCCCGCAGAGGGCCAGCCCGCAGAGCAGGGCCGCGGTTTTGCATACCCGTTTTTTGTCCATGATGTTTCTCCCCTTTCGCTGTGCTTCTTCCAGTATAGCAGGCGGGGCGGAAATTTGCCAGGAAAAAAATCTTACAGGTGTCTTCTAAATCTTTAAAGGGATCTTCATACTCTTTAAAACTCATCTGATCCATGATCTGGTCTTCCCTTTCCTGATCCTGGATGTATTTCTGAATGGCCTTTTTATTTCCTCCTACTGTGCTTACATAATATCCTTTTGCCCAGAAGACTCTGCGGCCATATTTATACTTCAGATTTGCATGCCGCTCGAATATCATCAAGGAGCTTTTCCCTTTCAAATATCCCATAAACTCCCCCACACTCATCTTGGGCGGAATGGACAGCAACATGTGAATATGGTCCGGCATAGCGTGGGCCTCTATGATTTCTACATGCTTATACTCTCATAGCTTCCTCAAGATTTTTCCTATATCCGCTCGCAGTTTCCCGTATACTACTTTCCTGCGATACTTTGGTACGATTACTATGTGATATTGACACTTCCACTTCGTAATGTGCAATCGCAAGTGCCTTGCGATAAACTTTGCTCGTCCATTTGGACTGACCTCCTTTGTTTTTGGTGCGCTTGGCGTTACCCGTTTCCATTATATCAAAGGAGGTCTTCTTTTTTATAATCTTCGCTATCGCTTTCTCTGTTCTCCACCAGCTTAGCCGGTGGTTCCATAGACAATATAATCAAAACCACCAGTAAACTGGTGGTTTTGATTGCATTCAAACAGTTTTACGCGAAAAGCCTGGTGTTTAAACCGCTTTCCAGATTTTTCCGCATCCTTGCGTATGGAAAAGCAGGCCTGTTCTGGGTTTTGCAGGTCTTAGAAACTTACAGCAAATCCCTCACAAAGAAAGCACATGTAAAATCAAACAAGCTTTACAAATTCCCAGCCGGTTACTCTTCTTCCTCCAGCAGGGAGTCCATGGCCTCCATCAGCGTATCCACATTGATAGGCTTGGGTATATGCCCGTTCATGCCGCTGCGGATGGCCTCCTGCCTATCCTCCTCAAAGGCGTTGGCTGTCATGGCCAGGATGGGGATGCGGGAAAGCTTCTTGTTTTTCAGCCTGCGGATTTCCCGCGTAGCCTCATAGCCGTTCATCACAGGCATCTGCACATCCATCAAAACCAGCCGGTAATACCCGGGCTGGGAGCTTTCCAGCTTTTCCACAGCCGCCTGCCCGTTTTCCGCCACATCAATGGTGAACCCGGCCTCCTCCAGGATAGCCACGGCAATTTCCTGGTTCAGCTCATTGTCCTCCGCCAGCAGGATATGCCCTGTGCGGCGGGCAGGCTTTTCCTCCGCCTTCCCGCCGTCCTCCCGTTCTGTGATAATAGACTGCAGGCAGTCCCGCAGTTCTGAGAGGAACAGGGGCTTGCTGCAAAAAGCGGTAACCCCCGCGCTCCTGGCCTCGTCCTCAATATCCGACCAGTCATAGGCTGTCAGCACAATGATAGGCACTTCCTCGCCTATTTCCTTGCGGACCCGCCTTGCCACCTCAATGCCGTTCATGTCCGGCAGCAGCCAGTCAATGATATAGACGCTGTACTCGTCCTCCCGCATGACAGCCTGCCGGGTACGCAGCACAGCCTCCTTGCCGGAAAGAGTCCACTCAGCCCGCAGGCCGATTTCCTGCAGCATGCAGGTAACGCTGTCGCAGGTGTTGAAGTCATCGTCTACCACCAGCGCCCTGCAGTTCTGCAGTTGGGGGATGGTCTGGGATTCCGGCACGTCCCCATCCAGCTTAAAGGTGAAGCATACCGTAAATTCTGTGCCCACGTTCTGTTTGCTCTTTATGTCAATGGTGCCGTTCATCATGTCCACAATGTTTTTGGTGATAGCCATGCCCAGCCCAGTGCCCTGTATGCCGCTGGTGGTGGAGTTGCGCTCCCGCTCAAAAGGCTCTGCAATGCGGGCCACAAACTCCTCGCTCATGCCGATGCCTGTATCCCGTATGCAGAACTCATAGCGGGCAAAGCCCTCCGGCGCGCCAGGCTTCTCGGAAATGCGCATGCTCACCATGCCCCCGGGGCCTGTATACTTGATGGAGTTGCCCAAAAGGTTCAGAAGCACCTGGTTTAGTCGCAGGTTGTCGCAGACAATGTTCTCATGCACCACGTCCACTGTGTCCATATACAGCTCAAGCTGTTTGGCGTGTACATCCGCCAGCACAATGTTCCGAAGCCCATGGAGAATCTCCGGCAGGCTGCAGGGCTTTTCTTCCAGCTGCAGCTTCCCGCTTTCAATGCGGCTCATGTCCAGCACATCGTTTATCAGGCTTAACAGGTGGTTGCCGGAGGTCATAATCTTTTTCAGATATCCCTCCACCAGTTCCCGGCTCTCAATATGGGAAACCGCCAGGGCCGTAAAGCCGATAATGGCGTTCATGGGCGTGCGGATGTCGTGGGACATATTGCTGAGGAAAACAGTTTTAGCCCGGCTGGCCCGGTTGGCCTGCATCAGGGCGTCCTTTAAAAGGTTCGTCTTTTCCAGCTCCAGCTTTGTCTCCTCGTCAATGCTCCGAAAGCCCAGCACCACCCGGCCGCTTTCGCTCTCCGAATCCAGGCGCACTACCTTCATCTGGAAATACCGGATGTCTTCAGCGCCCTTGCAGTTGGTACGGTAATTGACGTAAAAAATCTGCCGCTGGGAAAGCTCCTGTATAAGGTTGTCCTGGGAGACTGTTTCCCGCATCATGTCCTGGTCGTCCGGGAATACGCAGTTGTCTATATACCGGCTCATGCACTGGGAAAGCTCCAGCGGGCCGCTGAAGGCCTCGTCCAAGTCCCCGTAAGGGCAGCCTGTAATGCGCAGGGCGTGGCCCTCCCCGGTTTCCAAATCAAAGAAGCACACCAGGTTATAGTCAATGCTCAAAGCGTGTATCAGGGCCTCCTGCCGGCGGCGCTCGCTTTGCTCCTTCTGCTTCTGCTCTGTCACGTCCAGCAGGAAGCGCTGGCACACCAGCTCTCCGTTTTCCCGTATCAGCTTGATGTTGCCCATTACATGTAAGACTTTTCCATCAAGATGCCGCACCCGGTATTCGGCGCTGGCGCTGTCCCCCTCGTTTTTCAGGGAGGTGATAACCTGCCGCAGAGCCTCCTTGTCCTCGTCCAGCACAGAGTCTGCCATCATGTGGAAGCCCCCGGCCATCATGTCCTCCCGGCAGCCATACCCCAGTATTTCCAGAGCAGCCGGGTTGATGCTCAGCACCTGGGAGCCGTCCAGGGTATGTACCATCACGCCGCATTCCAGGGAGGTAAACAGCGTCTCCAGGGTGCGGCTCTTCATCTCCAGCTCCTCGGCGTAGGCGCGCTCCTGGGTGATGTCGATAGCCACGCCCACGGTGCCCATAACAGAGCCGTCATAGTCGTACAGGGGAGACTTGTAGGTGGTCAGAAGCCGCTCGCCTCCGCCTGTGCGTATCCGCTCCTCCGACACGCAGGTCTGCCGCGTGCGCATAACCTCCGCCTCAGATTCGATGCAGGCCGGATCGTCCTCCTCCACGTCCCAGATATAGGCGTGGCCCTGGCCCTGCACCTGCTCCCGGGTTTTCCCCACTGTGTGGCAGAAGCTGGCGTTCACCTTTTCGTGTATGCCGTCCCAGGTTTTATACCACACCAGGTTCGGCACGCTGTCAATGGTGGCGTCCAGGAACTGCCGGGTTTCCCAGAGATCCATCCTCTGTTTATGCCCTTGCTGCCACCGGGCAAAGCGGAACCGGGCCTCTTCCTGGCCCATAGGCAGGAACCACACGTCTGAAAGGCCGCCAAGGGGCAACCCTGGGGCCTGTTCCTGATCTGCCAGCACAATTAAATCCCCGTCTGGCTTTTTAGACTCCAGCAGGGGCTTCAGAAATTCTTCAGGGTTTTTTCCCCGCACATCGGCAAAAATCACGTCTGCCCTGGCGGCAAGCCTGCACACAGGCTCCTCGCTCTGGGAAAATTCATGGGTCATGCCCTCTAAAGGCGCCTCCCCCTGGAAGGCTTCCAGCTCCGCCCCGGCAGGGCCGGCCCAATACAAATGCACATGGCACCGATACATAAACTGTTTTCACTCCTGTATGCAATAATATACACAATTGGCTGCCGTACTCTTCCCACTTATATTTTACAAAATCCCGGCCCCGGTGTCAATATTCCGGCGCTTTTTTTACAGGAAAACCCTCCGATAATACAGCCGGCCTCCCCCGCATACAGCGGCCTTCCCTTTCATAGATATGACAAGGCGGTAAAATAAAAGAAGGAAGGATTGGGAAAACCGATGGCATTTTCCGACAGGGAGCTTTTAGCCCGCATTGTGGAATGTGAAGCCGGCGGCGAAGGCGAGACGGGTATGCAGGCAGTGGCCTGCGTGGTGATGAACCGGGTAATTGTGACGTATGGGGAATACGGCAGGCTGGATACGGTCCGGCAGGTGGTATACCAGCCCCGGCAGTTCACCTGCGCCATGGAAACCGTAGGCGGGAAGTACAACATGCAGAACCTTTACAATATGCGCCCTACGGACGTACATTTCCAAATCGCGGACTGGGCCATGGCAGGGGGCCGCCTGACAAACCTGGGCTTTGCCCTCTGGTTTTATAATCCCTTCAAGCCCACCTGCCGGGATAACTTCCCCTCTTCCGTAGGGGAATTCGTTATCCGCATCGGGGATCACTGCTTTTATAACCCCACAGACCAGTACGCGGAAACCTGAAGGAGGTACAGCTTATGGATAACAGCACAAAAGACCGGGGCACAAACTCCCCCGCCATGCAGCGGCTTCGCAGGCGGGCAGACTACACCTGCACGCCGGAAGGCGCGGGGGAAATGGACAATTTCCGCCACCCCGTGCAGCCCACCTTTGACTCTGAGGAGATGCAAGGCTCCATGCAGGCCATTCTGGCGGACAATATCGGAAACTACGTGGTTATCGAGTTCCTTATCGGATCCAACGAGCTTATCCGCAAACAGGGAATGCTCTATTTTGTAGGCCGCAGCTTCATCACCCTCTATGACGAGCACGCCAACAACTTCATTGTCTGCGACATTTTCTCTGTCCGTTTCGTCTATTTCTATATGCCCGGGGACCGCCCCCGGTATAACTACAACCTTCTGCCCCCTGTCAGCGGCGAACCGGGCATGGGCATGGCGCCCCAGGGCCGCAGGCGGTAAACTCTTTGCGCCCCGCCGCCTGAATCGCCCTTTTTTGTCAAAATCCGCCCCTGCTGCATAGAATGTCCTGTATGGGAAAATCCAGGCATACCCAGGCCGGGAGGCAGTATCTGCCTGTCCCTTCCCCCAGCAGGCGGGAAAACAGGCAAAAGCGCCCCCGCCTGGCCTATCAGAATCCTGGAGGAAGGGGGAGAGGACATGCGGGGAACAGGCGGGCTGTGGGCTTCTGTGCCGGATATGGCGTCCCGGGAAAAGCAGGAGGCGCTGCGCCTGCTGGAGGAATCCCAGGGGCTTCTGGGCGCCATCCTAATGGGGGTGGCCCTGCAATACCGCTCCCTGGACATGGAGCAGGCAAAGCTTCTTGCAGGCTGGGAGGAAGCCTGCGGCCCAGGGCCGGAAGACGTGCGGATGGCGGCGTCCCTTATCACGCTGTGCGCCCTGTTCGGATTCCAGCGGCAGGCGGAAGGGCTGGCAGCCCGGGAAGCCCAAAGCGGGGAAACACCGGACATGATGGACGTGAAGCTGGGGGCTGTGAGCATCCTCATATCCCTGCTGCGCCTGGCGCGCCTGCAAGAGGCTTTCCGGGAAGCCGGGCCTGCCGGAAAGCAGGCGCAACTGGAAGCTTTGGACGAAATGCCCGATCTGTAAAGAGACTGCCAGCCAAAAAAAAGAGCGCCTTTCCCGGGTAAAGGAAAGGCGCTCTTTTCTTCCATTCATTCGTTTTTATGAAGCCAAACGGAAGCTTTTCCTGTTTCTCACAGTTCCCCCAGCAGCTTCACAAAGTCCAGCCGCCCCAGCTCCCCCTGCCAGCGGCCCAGGCCTAAAAAGCGCCTTTCCGGCCCGTAAATCCGGCAGAGGGTTCCTTCCTCCGGCGGAGGCAGGGCCAGGCGCAGACGGGCTGTGTCCAGCCAGCCCCCGTTCAAAAAGCGGGCGCTTTGGGCGGCGCTCACTGAAACCGCCGGGCAGGCGGCAAACAGGGAGTCTGTAGGCCGCAGCACAGAAGGCAATTCCCCCTGGCCCGCCAGCTCTTTCAGGCGCTCCAGGGGCAAAGCGTCCTCCAGGGAGAACCCGCAGGCCCTGGTGCGGCGCAGGGCCGTCATGGTGCCCGCCGTGCCTGCCGCCCGGGCAATGTCCTCAATGAGCACCCGGATATAGGTGCCTTTAGAGCAGGAAACCGCCAGTTCCCCTTCCCGGGCTTCCCCATCGTAAGCGCCCAGCTCCAGGGAAAAAATGGTGACAGGCCTTGCCCTGCGCTCCACCTCCAGCCCTTTGCGGGCCAGCTCATACAGGCGCCTGCCGCCGACAGACACAGCGGAATACATGGGCGGCACCTGGAGGATATCCCCCCGGAAGCCCGTTAGGGCCTCCTCCAGCCTTTCCCGGCTTACAGGGGTTTCGTCTGTCTCCACCACCTGTCCGGTACAGTCCCCGGTGTCCCGCCGCTCTCCCAGCCGGAAGGAGGCCCGGTATTCCTTCCCCGTGTCCGCCAGCAGGTCGCAAGCCTTGGCGGCCCGGCCCAGCAGCAGGGGCAGCACCCCGGTTGCCATGGGATCCAGCGTGCCTGTGTGGCCGATTTTTTTCTCCCTGGAAAGCCCCCGCACCACAGCCACCGCGTCAAAGGACGTGAAGCCCTGAGGCTTGTCCAGCACGATTACGCCGTTCAAAAAAACCGCCGCGCGATACAGGATACGCACAAAAAGCCATGAAATAACAGCGCTTTGTGCCCAGTATCTTTCCTTTCCTTCGTATTTTTCATACTGTCTCTCCTCTCCAAAATTAAAGGTTTCAGGGCTTAGGGCTTTGCCCCTAAGAACCCCGCCACCCCTTTTGAAAAAGGGGTGGAACCTAAAACTAATTTAAGGTTTGCCCATGGGTTCCCCTATTCCGCCAGCAGGGTGAAGGCAAAGGTGAAGTTCTGGGCGTCCAGCCGGTATTTTTCCAAAAGCTCCGGCCCGCAGCTATTGCTGCCCACGCCGCTCATGGCATAATCCAGGCACAGCACCGTATCCCCGCAGGGAGCAAGCTCATGGTTGTGCCGGGCTTTTTTTAGCTGCTCCTGGGTATAGCGGGAGATGTTCATGGAGAAAGGCCGCTCTGCCGCGCAGGTGAGGGAAAAGGCCCCGTCTGAAACGGTACAGGTGCGGCAGCCCATGTGGGAGGAGTTCTCCTGGGGCATGAGGTACGGCTCAAACATGCTGTCCACAGTCTGGGCATACACCCCCAGCCGCGTGGCCTGGTGTTTGTCCACATAGCTTTCCGTAGGCCCATAGCCGAAATATTCCGCAAAGCCAAAGTCCTTTGGCAAAAACAGGCGCAGGCCGAACCGGGGCAGGTAAGGGAACCGGGCGTCCCGCTGGCAGTGCAGCTCGCAGTCAATGCGGCCCTGGGCGTCAATGTGCCACTGGGCGGTAATGTCCAGGAACTTGGCGATGGAAACCGCGGCAATCCCCAGCCGGCAGGTGAGCACTGCCCCGCCGCTTTCGCCCCGGCTGGCCTCCACGCTGTATACCTTTACAGTGGGCCTGTCATAGCCAACAGCCGTCCACTGCTTGTCTATATACTGATCGTTGTCCGTAGGCGCCCGGTATACGTTCCAGCCCATAGGCCGGGTAAGCAGGTTCCTGTTCTTGCAGGCCATGGAGGAGAAAAGCCCTGTCCGCTTGTCAAATTCATAGCGGAAGCTGTCCCCGGCGATAATGAGGGAGCAAGGCCCCTCCTCTATGCGCACTTCCCCCTGGGCGGGAGCGTCCAGGAAGAAAGGCTCCTCGCTGAGGATGAGCTGGTCAAAGCCCAGCTCGTGGCCCGCCTCATAGAAGTCCCCGCCGTCCTTTGCCAGGTAGAAGAAGGTAAGGGCCACAATGCCCCCCTCCGGGATATCCAGCCCCGGGATTTCCGCCTCCGCCTCCTCGTGGGGCGGGATGGAGGGCAGGCTGAACTCCCCGGTCTGCAGCACTTCCCCGTCCTGGGCAAGCTCATACCGGAGGGAAACCGCTTCCCCCGCGTCGGTAAAGTCCAGGAAGTTGTGGAAAACAAAGGCGTTCCCGCCTTTCTCCGCCTGCCTGGCCCGCAGGGGCCGTATAACGTTTTTATATTCCAGAAGCCCGGTGTGGGGCGCCCGGTAGGGATATACCAGGCCGTCCATGCAGAAGTTCCCGTCGTGGGGGAACTCCCCGAAGTCCCCGCCATAGCGGTAAATGGGCTTGTTGTCCGGGGTCTGGCCCCCATACACGGCGTGGTCGCACCACTCCCACACAAAGCCCCCGCAGAAGCCGGGATACTGCATAATCTGCTGCTGGTAGTCCTCCCCGTCCCCAGGGCCGTTGCCCATGGCGTGGATATACTCGCACTGGACAAAGGGCATGCGCCTGCCCTGGAGGTTTTCGTCCAGTCCGCCGCCGCCGAAATAGGCGTCCACCTCCTGCACGGAGGCATACATCCGGCTGTACAGATCCAGCATGGAGAAATCCGGGGTGCGGGCCTTATGGTAGGTGAGGAAGTTTTCATAGTGGAGCAGGCGGGAGGGGTCGTATGCCTTCACCCATTTCCCCGCGTCCTCAAAGTTCTCCCCCCAGCCGCTTTCGTTGCCCAAAGACCAGATGACAGCCGCCGCGTTGTTCTTGTCCCGGATGACACACCGCTGCACTCGGTCTAAAATCGCCAGGGAGAACTGGGGATCATCAGCCAAGTCCGCATAGGCCTCGTCCCCGTCCACAAAGCCCAGCCCGCCGTATTTCTCCGCAGAGCCATGGCTCTCAATGTCTGCCTCGGCAATTACATAGAACCCAAAACGGGAGCAGAGCTGCAAAAACCAGGGCGCGTTGGGATAGTGGCTGGTGCGGATGGCGTTGATGTTATGCTGCTTCATCAGGGCCAGATCCCGGAGGGCCTGCTCCCGGCTGATGGTGTAGCCTGTCACCGGGTCGCTGTCGTGGCGGTTCACCCCTCGGAACTTAATGGGCACGCCGTTTAAGAGCACCACTCCGTCCTGCACCTCAATTTTCCGCAGGCCCACCTGCTGGGCAATATACTCTTCCCGGGTGTTCAGCACCAGGGTATACTGGACAGGGCTTTCCGCGTTCCACAGCGCCGGGTTTTCCACCAAAAAGGTGAACTTCTCCCGCTCCGGCCCGGCTGTGGCCAAAAGGCTCCCCTGGGGGCTGTAAAGGGAGGCGAACACCTCCGCGTCCCCCATGGTTTCCAGCTCTACGGAAAGGGCGGCCTCTTTAAAATCCTCTGAGAAGCTTTCTTTTACAAAGTAGTCCCACAAAAAGCTTTGGGGCCTTGCCAGCAGGTACACGTCCCGGAAAATGCCGCTCATGCGCAGCTTGTCCTGATCCTCCAGATAGCTGCCGTCGCACCACTGCAGGACCAGCACCGCAATTTCATTGTCCCCGGGCTGCAAAAGCCCTGTCACCTCAAATTCCGAGGTGCAGTGGGAAACCTGGCTGTAGCCCGCGAACTCCCCGTTCACCCACAGGTAGAAGCAGGAGTCTACCCCCTCAAAGTTTAAAAACCACCGGGCGGAAAGGCTCTCCCCGGAGATTTCCACATGGCGCACATACAGCCCGCAGGGGTTTTCCTCCGGCACTGTAGGGGGATCCACCGGGAAGGGATAGCGGATGTTAGTGTACATATGCCGGCCCCATCCCTGGTTCTGCCAGCAGGAGGGCACCGGGATGGCGTCCATGTCCGCCTCGTCAAAGCCCAGCTCCCCCTGGGGAGAGACAGCCTCCGAAAAGCTTTCGTAATACTGGAAGGCCCATTCCCCGTTTAAGGAGAACACCCTGCCGGACTGCTCCCCCAGGGCCTCCTTTTCAGAGGCGCAGGGCAGGTAATAGCCGCGGTTTGGCATGGCGCCCACATGGAGAAGCTGCGGGTTTTCGTGAAATTGCATCCAGGGCTGGCTCATAAAAATCACCATGTGATACAGGCTGCGCACAGCCGTATCGTTCCTTTCTATATTATATATGACTATATATGGATGTGCCCTTCCTGAAAGGGCGGGAGGCCGTCTGGAAATTTGACTTTCCCGCCTGAAAGGGATATACTGGTACAAATAAGCTTACACTGAAAATTCCATGCCGTCAAGCCCCAAAACAACGAAAGGAACAAAGCACCGCCTATGGGAATTGAAATCATTGTATCCATCACCTTTGCCGCCCTGCTGGTATACCAGGGCGGCAGGCGCCAAAAGGAAGCCGCGCTGGACAGGTTCGCCCTCTGGGGCGGGCTTCTGCTTTTTTCCGCCTTTTTGCTGCGCCTGCTGCTGGGATATTACACCCAGGGCTACCAGACAGACATCGACACCTTTAAAAGCTGGGGCCGCATTTTAAACGAGGTGGGCTTTAAGCGGCTGTACCAGCAGGATATTTACCTGGACTATCCCCCGGGCTACCTGTACGTGCTGGGGCTGCTGGACAGGATAAGGCTGTTTCTGGGCCTGCCGGAGGCAAGCGGGGGCTACACCCTTCTGATGAAAACCCCGGCTATTTTCGCGGATCTCCTCTGCGGCTGGGCCTTGCTGCGGCTGGGCCGCCCCCGGATTGGGGACAGGGCCGCCCTTTTTGTAAGCGGGGCCTACCTGTTCTGCCCTGCTGTGCTGGTAAACTCTGCCCAGTGGGGCCAGGTGGATTCCTTCTGCACCGCCCTGCTGCTAGGCTCTGTGCTGCTGCTTTATAAGGAGAAATATCCCCTCTCCGGCCTTATCTACGGCCTTGCCGTTATCTGCAAGCCCCAGATGCTGATTTTCGCCCCCCTGTACCTGTTCTTTGCCCTCAAGCGCAGGCGCTGGGCAGGCCTGGGCCTGGGGATTGCCTGCGCCCTCTTTGCCATCCTTTTGTGCTCCCTGCCTTTTACCAAGGGCTTCAACTTCCTCTGGCTCATTGAAAAATACCGGGCCACCCTGGAGTATTATGACTACTATTCCTTAAACGCCTACAATTTCTGGGCGCTTATTGGCAAACACTGGCAATATCTTCCCGGCCCCGGCCTGCACAAAACCCTTTTGACCCTTGCCGCCCCTGTCCTGGCCACCGCCTGCTGCGGGGCTGTTATATTCCTTTCCCGGCGGAAGGACTGCCTTTTCATCTGCCCTTCTGTGCTCATGGCCGTAATGTACCTGTTCGGCGTGAAAATGCACGAGCGGTATCTGTTCCCCATGTTCCTGTTTTTGCTGCTGGCCTTTATCGCCGTAGGGGACAAGCGCCTGCTGTGGGCCTATGGCCTTGCCTGCGGCATCAATTACCTGAACGTGGCCCATGTGCTTTGGATTTTCCACTATCTGGGAAACAATTATGATCCCAACCACTGGGCTGTGCAGGTGCAGTCCTTTTTGCAGGCAGGCACCCTAGGATACTTTTTCTATGTGGCATATTCTGTCTATATCCGGGGGAAAATCTGCCCGCCCCAAAGGGAAAGCGCCGCCGGCAAGCCTTGGGTTTTCCCCAAGGGCGCAAAAATGTGCCGGGCCGACTGGCTGTGCATGGCCCTTGTCACCCTGTGCTATGCGGGGACGGCGTTCTGGAACCTGGGAGGGCATACGGCTGCCATAAGCCCCTGGACGCCTCTTGAAGGGGAGCAGGCTGTGCTGGAAGCCCAGGGGGAGGCCGACGCCCTCCACTACTGCGCGGGCATTGCCCCGGATATGCAGGGCTATGCCGCCCGGGTGGGAACCCAGGTGCAGGTGGAGGTGAGCCGGGACGGGCAGGCCTGGACAGACTGCGGCACTTTGCCGGAATGCTATGTGTTTGCCTGGCAGCAGTTCTCTTTGCCGGAAAAGGCTCGGTATGTGCGCCTTACAGCCCCGGACAGCTTTACCGCCATCAATGAAATCGGCCTTTCTGACGGAAGCGGCCTTTTGCCCCTCACAGCCCAAGGCCCCGGGGCTGAAAAGCTTGTGGACGAGCAGGGGGCTGTGCCCCTTTCCACCACCTACGAAAACTCTGCCTATTTCGATGAAATCTACCATGCCCGCACAGCCTATGAACACCTTCAGGGCCTGGAGCCATATGAAAACACCCACCCGCCTTTAGGCAAATACATCATCGCCCTGGGGATCTCCCTTTTTGGCATGAACCCCTTTGGCTGGCGCTTTATGGGGACGCTGTTCGGGGTTTTGATGCTGCCAGTGTTCTACTATCTGGCAAAGCAGCTTTTGGGCAAAACCTGGCTGTGCGCCATGGGAACCTTCCTCTTTGCCTTTGACTTCATGCACTTCACCCAAACCCGCATTGCCACCATCGACACCTATGCCGTATTTTTCCTGCTGCTGATGTATAGCTGCATGTGGGCTTTCCTCCGCCAGGACATCCTCCGGGACGGCTGGAGGCGGCTGCTCCCCCCCCTGGCCCTTTCCGGGTTTTTCATGGGCCTGGGCATTGCCTCCAAGTGGACATGCGCTTACGGCGCTGTGGGCCTTGCGGTGCTGTACTTTTGGAAGCTGTGGATACAGCTAAGGGAGGAAAAGCAGGCAGGCCGGGACATGCGCCCCGCCCTTATAAAGGCTGGGAAGCTGTGCGGCTGGTGCTGCCTGTTCTTTGTCCTCATCCCCTTTGTCCTGTATTTCTGCGCCTTCCTGCCCATGACCACCCTGCCCCACAACGCAGGCAATATCTGGGGGAGTTTCTGGAACTACCAGACGAACATGTTTCACTATCATGCCCAATTGCAGGCAGAGCACTATTTCGCCTCCCCCTGGTACGAATGGCCTGTTGACCTGCGGCCCATCTGGTATTTTGCCGGCGGCGGGGAAGGGGCCTACAGCACCATTTCCGCCATGGGCAGCCCCCTGCTCTGGTGGGCGGGGCTGCTGGCCTTGCCGGGAGCGGCAGTCCTGCTTTTGCGGGACAGGCGGGCAAACTGCGCCCTGCTGCTAGCAGGCTACCTTTCCGTATACCTGCCCTGGGTGCTGGTGCCCCGGCTCACCTTCATCTACCATTATTTCACTGCTGTGCCCTTCCTGGTGCTGGCCCTGCTGGCAGCAGTGGGACGCTGGGAGGAAACGCCCCTTTTCTCCCGCAGCATCCGCCTGGGCGCAGGCCGGGAGGGCGCTCCCGCGGCGGAACTGCCTCTTGTCCCAGCTTTCCTGTTTGTGTTCTGCGCCGGCTGCCTGGGCCTGTTCCTTTTATATTATCCCATCATCTCCGGCGCTCCCACCACGCGGGCCTTTGCCGACGCCTTAGAGCTTCTGCCAGACTGGCATTTTGCCTAGAGTCTGTCTTAAAACTCCGAAAAAAGGTCTTTTTGTCCAATGATAAACGGTTTCTGTGTTAAAAATCCTTGAAAACGTGGAAAACTTCGGAAAACATTTGCGTATTGGTGGAAATTTTGCAATCTCGCAAAATGGGATTGCAAAATTTTTTGCCCGTTTTTGGCCCTGAAGCGGCCTGCGCCGCCCCAGCCTGCGAACCGTAAAAAACGCCTTGACAGCCGCTGCCGCACTGACGGCTGATGGCAATCACACATTTTTCATTTTTCCGCCACCTCTTTATTAGACCTCTTGCGAAATTAGGCAAAGCGGTCAAAATTGCAGATACCAGCAATCAAAGAAAAGCGAAGTGCGAAACGATGCCTGCGGTTGCGATAGCGTTCAGAGAGAATGCGAAACCTTTTGACAAAGCGGATGGCGTGTTCAACCAAGATACGTTCCCTTGAAATCCTGCGGTTATCTTTGCGTTCTTGTTTGGACAACGGATGATTCTTGGAACGCTTTTTTGGCAGGAGAGAATTGGCGTGTATCTGGGCAAGCCCCTGGTATCCGGTATCCGCCTCCAACACAGTTTCTGCCTTGACATGGACATGAGAGTCCTTGAATAGTTGAAAATCATGCCTCTTTCCGTTAGAAAATGCCAGTGCAATGATTTCTCCGGTTTGAAGGCTGACAAGCATTTTTGCAGGACTGTTTTACTGCGAAGCCTGCGGAACATCCATGAAGTTGGGTGTCAGCCAGCAGAAGTATTTTTACTATATGTGCGGGCGCAGTCAGGCGATAGGGACAGTAGCTTGTTCCAGCCACTATATTAACCGTGACACGCTTTATCAGGTGGTTCAGGAGGATATTCAGCGCAATGCCAGACTGTTCAGCGAGGACACCGAGAAAGCAGCACAGAAACTGATGGAACTGAAATGCGCCGATCAGCAGAAACAGACCGCGACAATGAAGCGCGACCTGGCATCAGCAAAGAAGCGGCTGGCTGACTTGGATATGAAGCTGAAACGCACCTACGAGGACAATATGAGCGGCAAGCTGCCCGACCACATCTTTACCATGTTTATCGCAGATTACGATACGGAACGGGCAACGCTGAAAGCGAACATTGCAGAGATGGAAAAGGCACTGGAAAAGGTTCGGGATACCAAGGCCGATATTGACCGCTTCGCTGACCTTATCCGAAAATACACCAGCTTTGAAAAACTCGACCGCTTCATGCTTCATGAACTGATTGACCGGATTACGATTTACGAAACGCCAGGTATGGGGCGCTGCCGCAAGGGTAAGGAAAAGCGCATTACCATCTACTACAAATTTGTCGGGGCTATCCAATAATAGAAAAACGGCATCCCTTATCAGGTGCGTTTTCCCTGTTCGACAGAACAAGACTTTATGCTAAAACTCTTTGAAATGGACAGCTTTTTCAAACACGTCCGTTTCATAAACCAACAAGTTGCACAAGAAGCTACGTCCTAAGTCATGGTATTGCATTGTAAATGAGGACACTTTTGGAGAATAGCGGCTCATATGGAGCTTTTCAAGACTCCCCCGGCCGCTGATTTTTGTGTAATGTTACATTTATGAGGCGAGCGTGCCTTTTTAAACTTATATACTTGACAAGGTTCCTTAAATGCGATAAAATAGATTTAAATAAAAATGCTTAGAAGAAGGAAATGTTAATTGGTTCTAAAATTCTATAAAACATTTCCCTTCATGACTATAAAATACAATTCTAGGAGGTGAATTCATTATGAAGGTAAAGCTTAGAAAAGCGCCTGAAAATCGTCAATTATCCACTTTGTTCGATTTATACGGCAGTTGTGGTGGATGCGGATCATGTGGGTGCTCTGACTCTGTAGCAGCTTGTGTAGGCAATTACGAAATGGCTGTGCGGATAGTTAAGTCTGCTAATCAAGAAGCTAACTACAGGAACAATTATGGAACTTGATTCCCATAGTTTAAGAAACAGTCAGTCAAGTGGTTTTCAAAGATCACTTGGCTGACTGCCTGCTTACATGAATAAGTGTAGGTAAAACTCTGATTTGCTTGCCATGTGATACAACACGATTCTGTTGATGAAGTGCTGCTCGAAAAAAGCTGCACAATAAAAAGTGGGAAAATACGGGTTTCAGGATGGAGGGTTCACCTCTTTCCCCTCGGCCTCTGTGTATTCTACCAATATCTGCTTGCGATTTTGAGCTTTACCAACACGTCGAACATACATGAAATTATATAATATATTCTGTTCTGTCCATCCTTGTTGTATTTAACACAGACGGAGGTGTTATGGTTTGAAAAAAAAGGTGTTTGCTGTGGCGGTATGTTTCATGTTGCTTTTTTCAGGATGCACAAGCACACAGGGTTCAGACAAAGATGGGAGCTATGCCTCCACTCAGGAGAGTTCAGGCCTGCCCGCGGAGGAATCCGCAGCTAAAACAGCATCCGGAGAAACCAGTGCGGAAATTTCTGGTGATTTAATTCTGCGCACTTGTGATGACCCTTCCACCATCAGCACTTGGGAAACCTATATAAATAGTTTCCATGAATCCTACCCGAACGTGAAAATAACCCTCAAGGCCGAGGGATCCCCTTGGAATTCAGAAACTTACCGCACAGGCGTTAGTGTGGAAATGTTTTCGGGAGAAGCGGGGGATTTGCTGGACTTGAGTTTTCTCCCCGGCCCGAAATATGCTGAAAGCGGCTTGCTAGTAGAAGTGGATAGCCTGCTGGAAAATATGCCCGGATTTTCCTGGGAAAGCTATTATACCAATGTGTTCGACGCTGTACGCTATAAAGGCGGGTTGTACTATGTCCCCTATGAGATGGATCTTTTTGGGATACGCCTGAATAAGCTTGTATCCGATCAATTAGATTTCCAGGAGGAAGGCCGGGACACAATATCCATTCCTGAGTTGTTGGAGTTGTGCCGTAAGGCAAACGAGCTGCCCGGCTTGCCAGAAGATTTTTATACGGAAAGCGGCGCCGACTGGACATTCCTCAGTTCCTTTGAAATGTCCTCCTATGTGCAGGAAGGAAATAAATCCGCCTCTTTTACATCGAAAGAGTTTATAGATTATCTGGAAAATTTGAAAGCGCTGCCTTTTCCGCAAAACATGCGGTATGGTATGTATGGCAGTGACCAGAAAGAATTTCCTGAAAGCCAGTTTTACGGCTTTATTGCTTTGCAGCCCATTGGGGAAAGCAATGCCCAGCGGTATCTGGAGAGTGCAGAATCAGAATTGGTTACAAAATATATGTTGACGGAAACCAGTCTGGGCGGCAAGACTTTTGAGACAAATGCGATTGGAATCACTTCTTCATGTAAGGATTTGGAAGCGGCGACAGCTTTTGTCCGTTTTCTGTTGGATACAGATATCAAAAAAGAAAAGGCCGACCTGCTTTCCTGGATGTTCCCCGTCAACCGTAGGGTGAATCAGGAAATTCTGCGCCGATCTTTTGGAACAGGCCAGGAAGAAGTTGTACAGCAAATGGACAAGTGGTGCGGGCAGGTGGATACTTTAATGCTTCTCCAACGCAGCCCTGAATTATTTGCTGTGTTGCAGGAAATTATGGGAGAGTACATGGATGGCTTAATTTCTCCAGAGCAATGCGCTCAAAAACTACAGGAACGGGCGGAGATTTATTTGCAGGAATAAGGAGTGAAGTAATGTGACATGGACAGTATTTAGAACAATATCAAAGTGCTATTTATATGATAGAAATATAAATTCTGTTGTGGAAATCCCGGAATCAGACTATATTGAATTGAATTCCGCTCATATTTCAGAAAATCTTTTGGAAAAATATAGAAGGAACCGGATGTTGGAAAATACACAATTGCAGGAGATTAGACATGGTTTCACAGATTTAATCGAAGACTACCTGGAAGAGCGAATGGAACAATTAGTTCTTCAAGTTACGCAACAATGTAATTTGCGATGTGAGTATTGTACATATACAGATAACGAAAAATATAACAATCGTACACACGCAAACAAGTTTATGAGTTTCTATACAGCTAGGGCTTGTTTGAAAAATCAAGGAAGCTGTGCTAAATCAACAAAATGGCGATGGATGCCAAGTAAACAAAGGCGAGAAAAGAAGCGTCCAACTTGTCATATCTGGTGGCAATTCTGCGAAACCATTTGAGCTTCTGGAAGAAGCACTCAACTAAATGGCGCTCTTTATATAACCACCAATCAACCGGCCACGGCTCAGAAACATTGCTCTGAGGCGGGATCACATAGCTGGCTCCCTGTTCTGAGATATAAGCCCGAATCGTTTTTGCCCCATAAGCACGGTCTGCCAATACATTACTGCCGCTGATCTGTACCTTTTCCAGTAGTTCAACAGCATGGACCGAATCATGGTCATGCCCTGCGGACAGCATGAATGCAACCGGGTTTCCCAGTCCATCCACAATAGCATGCAGCTTTGTATTCAGCCCGCCTCTGGTTCGCCCGATTGCTTTATCTGCCGTTTTTTCCCCCTCCGTTGGCACTTTCGTGAACCTTGATACAGGTAGAGTCCAGACTCAGGTTTTCCATATCCGCATCTGCGGACAATGCGCGAAATATGGCTTCCAATGTGCCGTCGTCCCGCCATTTGGCAAATCGGGCGTACACAGACTGCCACGGGCCATACACCTCCGGCAGTTCCCGCCACTGCGCTCCGCTGCGGGCGATCCACAGCATACCATTGAGCATTCTCCGGTCATCTTTCCGGGGCCGGCCGCGTTTCCCTGTTCTTTCCGGCGGAAGCACTGCTTTTACGCGTTCCCATTGTTCCTTTGTCAATTCATATCGTTTCATGCCTCTATTTTATACTTATTCTCAATTTGTGCAATATGCATTTTTCAAACAAGCCCTAAACGCGGAATTGATTTCTTAATGTCTCATTCAAAGCGGCTACAAAAAGTAATGGTCGGTTTTTATGGAGGGGAACCACTATTAGCTATAGGCTTAATACAACAAGTAATTGCCTACATTGAGGAAAATTATCCGGAGAAGGATGTCTCATATGCGATGACCACCAATGGAACTCTTTTGAATAAGGAAATAGTGAATTACCTTGTAGAAAAGGATATCATCTTAACTGTTAGTTTAGATGGGCCGAAGGAGTTACATGATTACTATAGGAAGTTCCGTGATGGGAGAGGAAGCTTCGATATAATAATGAAAAACCTATACCAGCTAGAGCAACTGTATCCGGACTATTTCCGTAAATGTCAGACTAATACGGTATTAACACCAGATAAAGATGTCAATTGTACAAAAAGTTTTTTATTAAACGAAAGTGTAGTCGCATATGCGAATTCAAAAATTAGTTTATTAAGTGATGCGGGTGCAACAAAACCGCTCCAACCATATGATGAACAGGTTCTGGTCATGCAGAGGGAAAACGAAGTAATGCAGCTGTTAGCTGCAACAGCAGAAATGCCGTATAGCTCAAATTTTTCGCTGTTTGGCAACATACTCCAGGAACTCGAACGAATCAGTTTCTGTCTAACTTTAGGACCAGTAAATTATCGTGCCGGGCACCCCGGCGGGCCGTGCCTTGCTGGGAGCAAGAGGGCTTTTTTAGATATTGACGGAACTTTTTATCCCTGCGAAAAAGTGTCAGAAATTCCCGAATTGAGTATTGGATCATTAGAGGGATTCGATATCGCAAAGATTCAAAGGCTTCTAAATATCGGCCAGGGAACAGAAAAGGAATGCCGACAGTGCTGGGCCTTTTTGTTTTGCGGTCAATGTGTTGCTTCTATGCTGGATGCCAAGGGAGTAAGCGATAAAAAAAGGCTCTCCAAATGTGATAATACTAGAAGCACAACAAGAGAATTACTTATTAGTTTTATGGCATTGAAGGAAAACAAAGTATGCTTTGATAATTATACATAAAGAGTCCAATAAATTATTGATTAGCGTAAAATACATATTTTACATTTATTTGTTTGAGAAGGCAGGGCTGATAATGGAAATCTCGAATTTATATATCTATCCTTTTACTGAACACACAATGCCTTTATGCAGATTCAATGACAGGCTCCAGCAATTTGATCATGTAATCCCGATCGTTCCACATGAATTTGGATTCTTAGGCGGGGATGCGGGCATTGTAGACAAAGGGCCGCCTATTGGGGCTATTATTGAAGAAGTAATTCCTCAAAATATTAGTAAAAGTGATGCGCTTTTGCTTTGCGATCCCACTAATAGTGTGGTTTCAGCGTTGCCATATCAAAAGCAAATCCAAGTTGCTCAAGAACTAGGAATAAGATTTTTGGCTTCAAAAAAGATAGTTACTTTACTCAAGATGAATGGAATCGATGGTGAAATTGTAGACTATCCTGATATTGAGATCGACTTAAAGGGGTATAGAAACTTGCAAGACATTAGCGTTCCTGTAATCATAATTTTAGGTACAGGAAAAGGGTGTGGAAAGTTCAATACACAATTAATGGTTAGTGAAATGTTTATTCGTGCGGGTTATAGGGTAGCCCAGATTGCCAGTAAAGAGTATTCCTCACTTTTTGGCATTTCACCTTTTCCTTCTTTCATGTTTGATGAATCCAAGAGTTCTCTGGAAAAAATCCAAAAACTTAATCAATTTGCGGTGGATCTTATTGATCAAAAGAACGCTGAAGTGCTTATTGTTGGTGTCCCGGGTGGAATTATGCCAATAAGTAAGTTCGAGTTTGATGAGTTTGGAGAATTAGCATATTTAGTATCTCATGCTATTCCAAGTGATATAGGTATTTTAAATGTGTATTATCAGGAATACAACGCAGAGATTCTCAAAACACTTATCAAATTATGCAAATTTAAATTCAATGTAAAAATAAAGATCATATCTGTATCTAACAAAGTTTTGTATATTTCTCCAGAAGAAAAGAGGACTTGTGATTTTTATATTCCATATAAAAAAGTTTCTGTAAATAATTCTATTGCAGAGTCTTTTTTTTTCAGATGCTTTTCTCTTAAACCCATATGACAATAACTCCTTAGTTGAAGCAAAGAATATTATCATGGAAGAACTTACGGACAAACTTTTTCTATAAAGAAGATACCAACGAATTTAAAAATTACAGCATAGCCAAGATTGTTTATTCAAAGAAATGTTAATATGAATTCTGGGGAATTGTATTGTTTGCTGATGTACATTAAAAACCAGTATTCAATAAATATTGATAATTACCTTGTAAATATGGTTGGTTTTTCGATTGATTCATTAGCAAAGAAATTTAGAGATGTTTCCAAATAAAACAGGGGAAGTGGGTAGTATAAAACTTGTTTGTATAGATAATTGGATATCATATGGTATTTTGCAACTATTATACGATAGATGCATCAATTTCTACTATGTCAATGATAGCAAAATCTTCAACCAGAAAAGTGCAGAAGTATCAAGATCTCATGGCACCATTTGTGCTTCCATTCTTGCAGAAACCATGCCTGATTCTGCTGAACTTACTACTATTTCTACAACTGATGGAAACAGACCTATCATGATTGGAAACGTTTGCATTGCTCTGGAGTGGTGTATGAATGAGTCACCCGATTACCTTTGCATGAGCATTGGCAGCGAAAACTGGCTGGAAACGGAGGAACTGGGAAAGCTGACAAAACAGCTTGCGGATAAGGGCACCCGTATTTTTGCCGCCTGTGCCAACAATGGTCACATTGTTTTTCCAGCGGCATACCCATGGGTGACAGGTATCCGCTATGAACCGGGAACTGCCTGTCTTTATCAGGAAAAAAATTCTCCTATCGGCAGCAACCTTATTGTGGGCGATTTTACTACCTCTGTGCTGGAACAGTTTGCTGCGGAAAACAGTTTTTTCAAGTGCCGCACAAATAGTATGGCTACTCCATATGCCTTGGGAAAAATGCTGTCAAAAGACTTGGCGCTGGCTGATCTGCCTATGTGGGAAGGCCGTAATTCTCCAAAAAAGGTAGGCGAATGGCCTATGCCAGTTGTTGCATTATGCGGCCCATTCCAACAGATGAAAGAATTGCTGGCTTTGCTCCAAAAAGAAAGCTATCAGGCAGCATTACTGACTTCCCGCAGCGAAACAGATTGGATACGGATGGTGCTTCACACTACATTTAAAAATTTATCTGAATGGGTAAAACCGCTGGAGAAAGCTGGAATTCTGCTGATAGACGCTGAAAGCAGCTTAGACTCCATACAAGAGTGCGCCGACTGTCTGATCGATTTCAGAAAACAAAATGTATCGGCGGCATATAGAGAAATTTTGGAATTTTTTGGAACCGAGGAGGTGAAAGAAAAAGCTGAATCCCAGGCGGATGTTTTGCGGTTGTAAGTGAAGGAGACTGAATTATCGGGGAAAGGGTGAAATGTTATGAACGGAAAAGATTTAGGAAGTACTTTATTAGGTGGAGAGAAAGGAAAAACTATCGAAACGGATGGCTTTCTCATACAGGGCCATCTGCTGCGGTGGGAGGATGTAGTCATTCAAATCCGTAATATCTCTATGGTTTCTGCCCGTGCTGTGCCAACGCCAAAGTTTCCGATTTGGGCGCTGGTGACGGCTTTAGTGGGCTTTTGGCTTTTTTCTGTCAACACCACGCTTGCGCTTATTGTATGTTTCATCGGTATTGGCGCGATAGCGCTTTGGTATGCGCGGTACAATAAGGTGAAAGAACAGAGTTGCCTGCACATCCTCCTGAACTCTGGCTATACATTTTCGCTTATTGCCCAGGATGTAGACTTCATCAAGAAAATACTGGAAGTTTTTACTAATATATTTAAAGCAGCCGGCTAAGAGTTTGTCAAGAGGAAAACCCGAAAAAAGATGAATAAATAGTCAGCAAATTAATAAGAGCACAAAGGAGCCATCTTAATCCCTAAGTACAAGTTCAAGAAACATCTGGAAGGACAGGAGCATAAATCTTGTTGTCCCGCAGGATAGCAAAAATCACAGCGGTCATCTTCTTGGTGACGTGTCCAATAATATTCATATATTTCAGCCCCTGGGCTGCCTTCTTGTCGTAATAAGCACGGAACATGGGGTCGCGCTGCACAGCAACAATGGAGGCCATCCAAACGGCTCTTCGCAGGTAAGGGGAGCCGCGTTTGGACATATGTGCGTGGTCGCTGATGTATTCCCCGGACTGGTTTACAGAAGGGTCTACGCCAATGTAGGCGGTCAATTTATCTGCTGAACGAAAACGAGTCACATCCCCGATCTCACTGAGGATACAAGCGCCAAGAATGGGACCAATACCCGGAACAGACGTGATCGTGCTGTCAAATTCCTTGAGCAAGCTTGAAATCCTCTTTTCCAACTCGTCCGCCTTTTCTGTCAGGGACTGAATCTCATCCAGCATCGTCAGCAGAAGCATGGAGTAAATGTCCTCACAATCTTCCACGCCAAAACTGTCACGGGCAAGGCTTTTCAGTTCTTGAGCCTTCCATTCCCCGAAGCGTCCGTTGCTGCTGTCCAAAAGGATCTCCGTAAGCTTGGAGAGGTTCGCGTGGGCAAGCTTTTTCGGGGTGGGATATTTTTTCAACACGGCAATGGAGGACTTGCAGAATATGGTTTCAAACTGGGTTTCGTACTCAGGAAAAATACGGTCAATCAGAGCAATCGCCTTCCGCTTCAAATCACTGGCCATATCCACGAGATAATAGCGGTTCCGGCACAGCTCCTTCAAAGCAAGGAGCTTGTCCTGGGCCACGTTGCTCTGTGCGTAACGGCCAAAACGGATCAACTCGGCAATGAGGAAGGAGTCCTTGGAATCGGTCTTGGTTTTGCGGATGGACATCTCCCGCATGGCGCTGGTCTGTATGGGATTGAGGACGATGGCCTTATAGCCATCCTTTCTCAGCCGGGTATACAGCGCCAGCCAGTAATGGGCGGTGGATTCCATGGCAAACACGATCTGACTTTTGACGTTGGTGAGCTTTCTGAGTTTTTCCATCATCAGGTTATATCCCATGCAGTTATTACGGATGGAAAAGGCCTTCTGCACGACCTGGCCCTCGGAAGTGATAACTGTGGCTTCGTGGCTGCGTTTTGCCACATCGATTCCTACAATGAACATTTGCTTTCACCCACAAACAAGATTTGCAGACATTCCCCATGTTCTTATGAGTCATACCCTGCTTCGATATCAGCGGAGAAAATTTCCCGCATCCGGCTCAAAAATGGAATCTCATAAGATAGAGGCCTCACGCTGCTTAAAGCGGACTGTGCCGCAGGGAGAAAAGAAGAGGACGCTCTGTCTGCATGAGGTTATTATATCATCACCCCTAAGGGTATTGATACCTAAAGTTCGTTTGCCAGCTTTGCATGATTATTCATTTTGGAGGGGCTGTCTAAAGTATAGCAGGAGAAAGGCGGGTGGGTTGCTATGCACCCACCCGCCAGTTCACAACGCCCGGCAACGCCAGTCGTTTCAAGGAATTCCGGGCTTTCTAGTGCAAAATCACGATAGGGGTTGCTGATGACACTTTGGAGTGAAAAGTGGGGTTGCTATCACGATAAACGGCGGTGCTGTGAGGGATTGCTAAGGGGTTACATATGATACCCTGGGAAACGAGTACAAAGATACCGCTAAAGAACTAGGGCTTGTTTGAAAAATGCATATTGCACAAATTGAGAATAAGTATAAAATAGAGGCATGAAACGATATGAATTGACAAAGGAACAATGGGAACGCGTAAAAGCAGTGCTTCCGCCGGAAAGAACAGGGAAACGCGGCCGGCCCCGGAAAGATGACCGGAGAATGCTCAATGGTATGCTGTGGATCGCCCGCAGCGGAGCGCAGTGGCGGGAACTGCCGGAGGTGTATGGCCCGTGGCAGTCTGTGTACGCCCGATTTGCCAAATGGCGGGACGACGGCACATTGGAAGCCATATTTCGCGCATTGTCCGCAGATGCGGATATGGAAAACCTGAGTCTGGACTCTACCTGTATCAAGGTTCACGAAAGTGCCAACGGAGGGGGAAAAAACGGCAGATAAAGCAATCGGGCGAACCAGAGGCGGGCTGAATACAAAGCTGCATGCTATTGTGGATGGACTGGGAAACCCGGTTGCATTCATGCTGTCCGCAGGGCATGACCATGATTCGGTCCATGCTGTTGAACTACTGGAAAAGGTACAGATCAGCGGCAGTAATGTATTGGCAGACCGTGCTTATGGGGCAAAAACGATTCGGGCTTATATCTCAGAACAGGGAGCCAGCTATGTGATCCCGCCTCAGAGCAATGTTTCTGAGCCGTGGCCGGTTGATTGGTGGTTATATAAAGAGCGCCATTTAGTTGAGTGCTTCTTCCAGAAGCTCAAATGGTTTCGCAGAATTGCCACCAGATATGACAAGTTGGACGCTTCTTTTCTCGCCTTTGTTTACTTGGCATCCATCGCCATTTTGTTGATTTAGCACAGCTTCCTTGATTTTTCAAACAAGCCCTAGCTTTGATTACCGGCTGGACACCACAGCAGGCCGAAAAAGTGCTGGCTTTGGTAGCCGGATTCTCCAAGGATTATCTAACACTTTCCCTATCTCTCCCTAATTCCCCCTAAGTATTGCTACTGTTACCTTTTGGGAGCTTTTGCTTTCCCTGTCTCGGCGTATCTCCCCCTATCTCTCCGTAAGTTTAGTATCACAATAGTATAAAGAAAGAGCCTTGACTGTTCGTTTCAGTCAAAGCTCTTTTCATTATGTTTCATCTATTTCTTGAAGCCGTCTAAGCCACTTGGTAATTGTTCCCGTCCGAAAGAAATTAAGTAACGCACCATCAACAAATCGTTCAGCTCGGCTTACGCGGAGGAGCTGTTGGAGCAGATCCCGGTGGAGGAAACCATCCAGCCGAAGCCTGTTTTGACCCTGGATCAGAAGGCCCAGGCCATTCAGGACTTTATAAAGGAGCACTGGATGGAACCAGCCGGGCAGTCCATGTGCGCCCGGCGCATGAGCCTGCGGGAGGGGGACGCCGCCGGGCTGGAGGCCCTGTACCTTGAAACGCGGGGCGCGCCGGAGGGCCGGGAGCCTTTTCCCCCGGTCTACCGGGAAACCCTGGCATATGCCGCCGCCCATGGGGAAAAAGCCCGGTGGCAGGCTTCCCAACGCCTGAACCGGGCCTGCCGGGACGCCCTGGACGCCTTTATCCAGGAAAGCTATTACGACAGCCGCCTGCATATGGAGGGCTTCCCGGCGGTTTCCGCCCGGTTCGGGCCGGAGCGCACAGCCTGGGTGCTGGCAGGGACTATCCGCTCCCAGCCATGGGACAGGCGGTATTCCCCCGGAAACAGGCAGTGGGCGCAGGGCGCTCCCGCCTGGGAGGGAAAGGATGATTGCCGCCTCAGCAGCCACCCTGGACTGGTGGATTTGCTGGCTTCCCAGGTGCGGTTGCTGGAGCGGCAGAGGGAACAGGCCTCCCCCTTACAGGGGCAAGAACGGTAAAAAAGCAGGGAAAGGGGCGGCGGGGGCTGTCCTTTTTCTTTATATTATTCTATAAGAAAGGACTGGTTTTATCATGCTGGAGACACAGGCAGGGGCTTGCGGCCCCAGGCAGAGAATCAAGGTGGCGCTTTCGGAGACAGCCATTTCCCATCTGGATCAGTTGTGCGCTGAACGGGGGCAGTACCGCCCCCAGGTGGTGGAAGCCGCTGTGGAGCAGATGTACCTTGCGGAGGGAGGCGCAGGCGGAAAACCGCAGGGCGGCAGGTTTTACAGAAAAATGTGTATAAGGGGGGGAAAACGGTGGGGGCATTTTACAAAATGTGGCAGGGCAGGCGGTATGCCCGGCAGGAAGCGGAGCGGGAGCGGAACCGGCTGCTGGAGGAGCTGGTGGAAAAATACCGGAACCTGACAGGAAGCTATGAGGAATTCCTGGCGGCGAAGGATCTGCTGCTGTACAAAAAGGACGATGTGATCCGCGCCCAGCGGGCGCTCATCGGCAGGCAGAAGGATCAGCTTCTGGTTCTGAAACAGGAAATCCCCGGCCTGGAGGAAGCCCTGGAAAGGGAAAAAGCAGGGGGGCATTGGCCCTGAAAATGAAGAAAACCGATCATAGGAAGGAGGGATTTTCAGATGTCAAAACAGGGGAAAAACCAGGCGGAGAGCTTGTTTAAGGCGGCGTTCCCCCAGGAAAAAACAGAAGCCCTTACCATTTATCTGGACAAAAAGGGGCTGTCTTTGGAGCGGTCTTTGGGGGAATTTCTGGAAAAGCTCTATGAAAAAAACGTGCCCGGACAGGTGAAGGAGTACCTTGCGGCAAAGCGAAGGCCCGCTGGAAAGTCGGTTTTGGACAGTCCGGAACCGCCTGCCCGGCAGGAGGAAAACGGGGAGGTTTTGGGGTGAGAACCGCCGCAGGCGGCAAAGCGTCCGGAACCCTGGTTCTGGACGAGCAAGCATCGCATTTTTTCTCGAAAAGCGCCACAAAAAGTGCCACGTGGCACTTTTCCGCTTCTCTCGAACATGCTGCTTGTTAGGGGTAAGCGCCATCGGCACTCGCTCGCCCCTAAAACCCCGTCCGCTGCCGCGTGTGAATATAAAAAAATTTATTTGAAAGCCAGTCTGAAAAATTATAAAAATTATGAATGAAGGAAAGACACCGGGCACAAAAGGCTGAGGCTTCATCTCTTTTTGTGCGAATCCTGTATTGCGTAGCGATTGGCGTGTGTAAGGAAAAGAAGACGGTAAATTTTTGTCAACCCCAAAAGTGCAGACTTTTTGCAGACTTTTTTGTGATATAATGAGTAGAGTGAAAGGTGTGAGAAAGACTGCGGTGTGAAAACTGCGGTCTTTTCCGTGTCTGAATTTTTTTAAAGCGAGAAGCGTTTGTAAATTTTACCTAAAAAAGCGCAAAATATACACTCTTCTTTTTCTTAAAGAGGGGAATTTTAGGGGACTTTTTCCTGTTATACTTAGTACAGTGAAAGGTGTGGGAAGGGCCGCGGCATATCATTTCCGCGCCTTTTCTTTTTACGTAAAAAAAGCGGTGTGTTAGCCTCATGCAGGGCTGAACGCCGCTTTTTTATGCCCGGAATAAGCTGTTATGATAAAGTGAATCAAATTATTTTTAAAGCAGACACACGCTGTCTGCTTTAACTTTTATCCTGTTCATGCAGACCGAGGGAAGGAGGTGAGCACATGAGCGCTGCGGAGCGCCGGAAAGCCGTATTGGCGGCCCTTTGCGCCAGGCGGCACGATACATACGAAAACCTGGCACAGGAATTTAGCGTGTCCACGCGGACTATCCAGCGGGATGTGGAGGAACTCATGTGCTCTTATCCTCTGAAGACTGTCCGGGGCCGGTATGGCGGCGGTGTGGAGGTGGAGGAGGGCTTCTATCTGACCCGGAAAACGCTTACCCCCAAAGAGACAGAGTTGCTGCGGAGGCTGTGTGCACAGCTTGAAAAGGAGGATAGAAAAACAATAGACGGCATTCTTTCCCGGTTTGCACCCTGGTGAGTTCAAGACAATCAAAAAGAAAGGAAACGTGATTTTATGAAAAGCAGAATTTTTGCGGAGTACCCGGATGTGGTTTCCGCTAGGGATTTGCAAGCCATGCTCCATGTTGGCAGGAATACAGCCTACAGCCTGCTGAAAAGCGGGGCGGTTTCCAGTATTCGCATAGGGAGGAAATACATCATTCCAAAGGCGAGTGTAGAGGAATTTCTCCGCTTGCGTGCGGCTTCCAAATCTGGTACAATGGAGCCATCAGATGAAGCCGCTGAAAGCCTGGAAAGGAGTAAATAAATGGCAGTCACCGGCTTTATAACAACGAAAAACGGCAAATACTATGCCGTGTTGAACCTGAAAGAAGAGACAGGAAAACGCAAACAAAAATGGTTCTCCACAAATCTGCCCCTGAGAGGGAATAAGCGCAGCGCAGAGAAGTTTTTGCAGAAGTTGATTGACGAGTGGGAGGCAAAGTCTACTCCGTTTTGCCGGTTAACTTTTGCCGACTATCTGGAGCAATGGATTGAGGGAGCAGGAGTGAACATTAAGCCCAATACCTACCGAACCTATCGGGCCATGGTAGTAAACCACATCGTGCCGTATTTCAAACAGCACCCGGTATTGCTGCAAGAGCTAAAACCCACTGATCTGGACGCTTACTATCAGTCCAAGCAGCAGCCAGGGAGCAAGCAGAACGGCAAGGGTACGCTGTCGGCCATGTCCATCCGGCACCACCATCAGGTGATTTCCAAGGCCCTGAGCGATGCCGTACACGATGGCCTGATCCAGTTTAACCCGGCCAGCGCGGCGAGGAAACCCAAGACGGAGCGTTATAACGCCAGTTTCTTAAACCCGTCTGAGATAGACATGATGCTGGCGCTGTTCATCGGGAATGTAGTGGAGCTGCCGGTCAATCTGTGCGCTGTCTATGGCTTCCGACGCAGCGAGGTGCTGGGCCTGAAGTGGGAGCATATCGACTTTGAGAACCGCACCATAACGGTCACAGAAACGCTACAGCAGGGCGTGGACGGCGATTATGTGGACACGCCCAAGACCAACAGCAGCTATCGTACCTTACCCATGACAGACAGCGTGTACAAGCTCTTAAAGGGGCAGAAACACCGCCAGGAGCGCCTGCAAGGGGCCTTGGGCGCGGGGTACATACAGAATGATTATGTGTGCACTTGGCCCGATGGAAACGTGATCTCGCCAAATTACCTAACCCGGACTTTCCACAACGTCATCGCCAAAAGCAGCCTGCCGAATATCCGCCTGCATGACCTCCGTCACAGCGCGGCATCAAATCTGCTGAACATGGGCTTTTCCATCGTCCAAGTGCAGCAGTGGCTGGGCCATGGCAGCGCCTCTACCACGCTGAATTTTTACGCCCACGTCGATAAAAATTCCAAGCTAGATATGGCAGCGGCGATGGAGAGGGCTATCTATCAGCCTACTGTGCAGGAGGGCTGATAGAAAAATGATAGAAAGCCCCGAAAAAGCTGATAGAAGAGAAAAAGAAAAAGCCCGGAACCCGCATGATTCCTGGCTTTTTTGGCAGGGGCAGAAGGATTCGAATATTAAACCGCAATACCAACTTGTTATATTGAATACCTGTATATACCATATGTGGTGCTTTCACAACTGCATATTTATCGTCTTTTACCTTCTAGTACCACCTAGTACCTCCCTCTTAAGGGAAAAAATAAGGGAAACTTTTTGAAACCTTCAGTACAGCAGATACTCCATTTTTTATAGTTTACCTAAAACAATAAGAAATATTTTCCTAGTTGATTCATTATCCGTAATCATATAGAATGTGATTGAGAACATCGTCCGAATTCTATCCTAGATTAAAGGAGAGCTCGGGTATGGTTATCAATAATGAATCAAGTTGTCCAAAGTGCGGAGGTAAATTGAAATATTACGATAGAGTTGAGAGAATTGTACGGACGAAAGGCCGCAGTACCAAGTGGGTAACAGTACGCCGCCTTAGATGTTGCAGATGTGGTATGCTGCACAGAGAGCTTCCAGAGTATGTATATCCGTATAAACAGTATGAGATGGAAGTCATCACGGGTGTTTTGGATGGGATAATTACATCAGACACCCTTGGATATGAGGATTATCCTTGTGGTATGACCATGGCAAACTGGATTTCGCATAAATCCCAGTTCCTCTTATGAATACATACTTAGGAGGTTCACTATGGCAAACAAGAGTACCGACATGGATAAAGAGATGGTAAAGCTACTTGAGCACTTTGCGCAAGAGTACCACAAGATAGTTGTAAAAGAAACTGTAACACTGGTTATGCTATGCGCCGGGGCATCGGTTCTGGCATCTTTTACCGTTGAGAGTATAAAGCAGTGTGTTCGGGAACATAACTTCAGAAAGATGTATAGAAAAAAGAAGTGAGAGGCCAGCACGGCCTCTTTCTTTTTTGCTCCGCGAAATTCGCAAAGGCTATTGTGAAGGGAGTGTCACATATTGACGCTCTCTATTACTTTTTCACCGACTTCTTTTTTACTTTAGAATTATTTTAACCTAGAATAGAAATCGGAGGGAAACTTAAGCCGAAAGGAGCAAGTATTATGAGTAAGAATCTGAGGCATCCTGAGCTATCGGAGAAAAATCCATACTGGATTGAGAGGCACCGTTACTACGAGCTTAAGCATTTCTGCTTGCAGTACCCTCTCTGGAAGAAGGAGTACGACATAATAGATGGGGCCAGCAAGCGCGGAGGTGACCTGGGGACAGTCATTCAAATCAGCGGATATGGCGACCCAACCGCAAAAGCGGCCGAGGCAATGATCTATCTTTCTACCAGGATGGACATGGTTAAGAAAGCCGCTGCTGATTCGGACGAACTACTTGCAAAGTATCTTGTCATAGGAATTACGGAGGGATGGTCCTACGATGTACTTAAAGCTAGGTTAGAAATTCCATGCGGTAAGGATACGTATTATGACCGGTATAGGAAGTTCTTCTGGCTGCTGGACAAGATCAGAGCATAGCGAGGACTGGGCTGTGGGGACACAGCCTTTTCTTCTTGATATTTTCCAGTACGCAAACGCCCGGGAAGCGTGCTATTTTAGTATCGGAAAAATTCCCGGCTGGGAAATTTCGGAAAACATTTCAAACTCCGCGAGAATATCATCGCCTTTTATGGAACGATATTTTCATTGAAAGGAGCCCATAAATATGGACGAGAAAATTAAGGAACTGTTGGATGAGGAGATACGGTCACAAATTATAGACCTAGCTTCATTCAAGAGCGGCAGTAAAGAAAAGGCGGATGCAATCGATGATCTGGCCACACTATACAAGCTGCGTATCGAGGAGGTTAAAGCCGAGATGGACCTAGACGATAAAGTCGACGCTCGCGACAGCGAAGACCGTTATCGTCAGGAACAACTGAAGGAAAGGACCAAAGACCGGTACATCAACTTGGGCATAGCCGCTGCTGGTATTGTATTGCCGCTGATATTTAACTGCGTCTGGATGAGCAAAGGGTTTGAGTTTGAGAAGACTGGAACATTTACCTCTACCACATTCCGAAATCTGTTCAGCCGTTTTAGGACGACCACGAAGTAAGTTCCAATCGAGGAGTGCGCGCAATACGCGTGTCCTCTTCGATTTTACTCGCTAAAAATACATATCCTTTTATGGAAAAGAGAACAAAGAGCTCTTTACTCTTGACTAATTCAAGGATGGACTGTACACTGATTACAGAACTTCCGAGTTAAACATAGGAGGAATATGTTATGAATTTCTTTAATGAGGCAAAAATCAAGGCGTTCGAAACCGGACGATATATCTGCGAGAAATGCGGGTCCGTGATGAAATTCGAGAATGAATGGGAAGAAACCCTAATCTGCGAGAAATGTGGCCATGAGGTAGAGTTAGAGAAATATGGCTTCACAGATGAAGAATATGAGGATCTGTATCCAACCTTAGAAGAAGTGTTGGAGCTGGAAGAGGGTTCGAACGACGATTAAGAAACATAACAAAAATTCACAGAGAGGAGAGTCCTGACGAGGGCTCTTTTCTTTTTTTGCGCATTTTTTGCATTGTCTATTATAGAAAACTATAAATGGAGGTTGTTATATGGGATATATAAAACAAGGGTTTCAATTGGCGATAGGGATGTGTCTAGGAAAGGCGGTATATGACCTAATAAACAGTACCGGGGGGAGAGCAATTCAACACTTGGTGCCTGAAAAATATTGGAATACCCGCCATCCTGATTATCCGATTAGATCTAAGGTTGAAAAAATCTGAAAAAACCCATAGTCAAAATCCGATAGGGTTCAAGGTAGATTGAGTCGCACAGGCTCTTTCTATTTTTTGTTGGGAGGACAACGATGCGGTACCACTACAAGAAACCTGTAATATGTCTGACTATGTACGGCAAAGTCTATACCTGTAATCATCCAGTATACAACCGCTGCACTTTATTTCAGATAGGCGATAAAGGATTAGCTGTGATTCAGCAAAGGTTTTCTCACGATACGAAATCCACATATTGGAGTGAAATAGACTCATGGCTGGCAAACGATTTATATTTGCATCCGAAATTCAAGCAATATTTTGACAGCCGTGCTGGGACTTGTACGGACGAGCTTTACCCAACAGTGACCATCCGACAAATCATGTGGGCATTAAAAATAAAACCATTGAAAAGAGAAAGATGGGAAACCGTCTTCGATAGACGAAACATTTAATTTATGGAGGACAGTATGAAACTGCTTACTGGATATTTGAACATTGACAAAGGGTCCTTAACTTATCCGGATTTCTTGATGATAACCGAAAACACTTGCAAAAACATCCGCGAGCGTTACTACGAAAAGTTAGATAAGGACACCGTATATACGTCGTTTACAATAGGACTTCGTGATGGTGAGATTTTGATACGAAAACTTCCATCATATTTTTGACAATGTCGGCAATGGCCGGAATCTGTTTCGTGAGCGGGATTACGATTCTTGCGGGAGGTAGGGCTTAATGACGGATAGCTTTGGAAACCTTATCTCCATGCTGGACTATGTGTTGTGTACCCGCCGCAGAAGGCATATTACCGGAGGCGTTCTTTTGAGCGTCTCCTTGCTTTTTGGTGGGCTTGCTTTAACAGCTATCACATTAAGGGCGGATATGGATAAGGAGGAAGATGACGATGAATAAAAATCTGCGTTTCATTCTCGGTTGGATCGGTGGGGCGGCCTGTGGGGTTTTGGCCACAAGAAAGTTTCTCCGTGACAAATATGAACAGCAGGCCCAAGAAGAGATTGATTCGGTCAAGGAGAGTTTTGCCAAACTGACCGAGAAGTATAAAAAGAGCAAAGAAAAGCTCAATGCGGTTTACGGTCAGAATGCTATCCCTACGGCCAAACCAGACTTGTCCGAGTATACGGCGAAACTGAACGAATTCCACTATGTGTCCTCTGCAAAGGAGCCGACTTCCGGCAGTGATATTGAGGTGATATCTCCAGAGGAGTACGCTGAAGACGACAGCTACGATACTATCAGCCTCACCTATTATGCGGACGGCGTCCTGGCAGATGACGATGACCGGCACATGGACGAAGAATCTATCCGAAACGCTGTAGGAGAGGATGCCTTCAAGTATTTTGGGGAATATGAGGAGGACACGGTATATATCCGAAACGACACGCACAAAACATACTATGAAATTTGCCGCGACGAACGGACATATGATGAGGTCTTGGAAGAGCGGCCATATCTTGAGGAGGACTAATGAAGGAGAAGGACGTACAGATGCTGTATTACGATTGGCTCTGTGCTCATATCGGCGAAAAAACTGGCGGATACAGCAAGCTGCTGGAATATCTCTATGCCCGGGATTTTACATACATAATCCCACTGGACGGGAACCGCGCGGCAGACGGCATCGACCTGAGATACAATTTCGGACGGGAAAAGGGTATTGCGGACTACATCATCGCAAGCTATCTGGATCACCGCCCTTGCAGCATTCTGGAAATGATGGTTGCGCTTGCCACTCGGTGTGAAGTACACATTATGGATAACCCCGAGTACGGAAACCGGACGAGTCAATGGTTTTGGGAAATGGTGCAAAATCTCGGATTGTCGAAGATGACAGATGGGAGATTTCGCCATGGGGACGCTGAGCGCATTATTAACCGGTTCCTCGACCGTGAGTACGGGCCTGACGGGAGTGGAGGACTATTCACTGTCGGGAGCGGTCATGGAGACATGAGGTCTGTTGAAATATGGTATCAGATGGAATGGTACTTGGACAGATTCGATTGATATTTTGTAAGAGAGGAGGAGAGCACTGGATGGTATGTTTGATTTTCTGATGATTTCAACTCGAAGTACAAAGCGCGGCGTGATAGAGATCTATCCTAAGTTCATCATTAAGAACAGCTCAGACTTAATGATACGAGGCGGAGACTTTTACGCTGTATGGCTTGAAGATCGGGGATTATGGTCTACTGACGAGCAGGACGTAGTCCGATATATTGATCGAGAGCTTGATATTTACGCAAAAGAAAACAGCCAGCGCTTTGACTCCAACATACAGGTTCTGCATATGTGGGACAATGAATCCGGGATGATAGACTCCTGGCACAAATACTGCCAAAAACAAATGTGGGATAACTACCACATGCTTGACGGCAAGCTGGTATTTGCCAACAGCCCGACAGACAAGAAGGATTATTCCAGCAAGAGGCTCACATATCCCTTGGAACCCTGTGAGACACCTGCCTATGACCGTCTGACATCGGTTCTGTATACCGACGAGGAGCGTCATAAGTTTGAATGGGCGATTGGCGCAATTGTTACTGGCGCATCAAAAAAGCTACAAAAGTTTATGGTGTTCTATGGTGCTGCCGGAACAGGTAAGTCGACCATCGTGAACATTATCGACCAGCTATTCGAGGGGTATTCCGTTGCGTTTTCAGCGAAGGAACTGGGTTCAGCGAGCAGTGCGTTTGCTATGGAACAGTTTCGGGCGAACCCGTTGGTAGCGATAGACAATGACGCAAAACTGTCTCGGATTGACGATAATACTCGCATCAACAAGTTGGTGTCCCATGAAGTTATGACTGTAAATGAGAAGTTCCAAAAGACCTATACGAATAGTTTTCAATGTTTCCTTTTCCTGGCCACGAACGAACCTGTGAAAATTACGGACGCAAAATCCGGCCTAATCCGGCGACTGATCGACGTAGTCCCAACCGGAGATAAAATACCGGTAAAAGAGTATAACTCGCTTGTGGAACAGGTAAAGTTCGAGCTGGGGGGTATTGCCTGCCATTGCCGGGATGTGTATCTCGCTGACCCGCACAGGTATGACGATTATATCCCAACTCGGATGTTGGGAGCGACTAATGACTTTTACAACTTTGTGCTGGACTCCTATCCCATTTTCAAACAGGACGATGGGGTTTCAGCCAGTGCGGCCTGGGCCATGTATAAAACTTATTGTGAGGAGGCAAGGGTGCTCAATCCATTATCCAGCAGGCCGTTTAAGGAGGAACTAAAGAACTACTTCCGTGAGTTCAAAGACCGGCCCACCCTATCGGACGGTACAAGACCTAGGCAGTATTATAGCGGATTTCGTTTTGAGAAGTTTATGTACGATCAAAACCAGGAAAGTGCAAATTCGGAAACAGGGCCGTCCTGGCTTAACTTAGCAGAGCAACCGTCTATATTTGATACTGTGTGTGCAGACTGTCCCGCTCAGTATGCGTCATCAAAGGATACGCCAACTAGAAAATGGGATAATGTTGTCACTAAGCTGTCGGATTTGGATACTTCAAAGGTTCATTATGCGAAGGTGCAGGAGGCTCATATAGTCGCCGACTTTGATATGGTGGACGAAAATGGTAACAAGTCTTTAGAACTCAACATGAAAGAGGCCGTCAAATGGCCACCAACATACGCCGAACTAAGCAAAAGCGGTGCCGGTATCCATCTCCATTACATGTATACAGGTGATGTGTCAAAACTAAGCCGGGTATATGACGACCATATTGAAATTAAAGTATTTACAGGCAAGTCTTCACTCCGCCGCAAATTGACAAAGTGTAATAATCTCTCAATATCGGAGATCAGCTCTGGCTTGCCATTGAAGGAGGACAGCAAAATTGTAAATTTTGAATCTATAAAAAACGAGAAAGGGCTTCGCACACTGATAAAGCGTAATCTCGCCAAAGAGATACACCCAGGAACGAAACCAAGTGTGGACTTCATCTATAAAATTTTGGAGGATGCATACAATGATGGCCTGAACTATGATGTGACCAATATGCGCGGTTCAGTCCTTGCTTTTGCGGCTGGCAGCACACATCAGGCCGATTACTGCATCAAACTTGTCAACAAGATGAAGTTCAAGTCGGACGAGCCGTCCGAGCCTATCGCTAATACTTTAGAAGAAAAGCCGCTGGTGTTCTATGATGTGGAGGTCTTCCCTAACCTATTCCTTGTGAACTGGAAGGTTCAGGGCGAGGGAAAGCCAGTTGCCAGAATGATTAACCCTAAGCCGAAAGAACTTGAGGAACTTCTTAGCTTTAGGTTAGTTGGCTTTAACTGCCGCCGGTACGATAACCACATCCTGTATGCAAGATATATCGGATATGATAATGAGCAGTTGTACAAGCTTTCGCAGAAAATTATATCCGGAAATTCAAACTGTTTCTTTGGGGAAGCGTATAACCTCTCCTACACGGATGTATATGACTTTTCCAGTAAAAAGCAGTCGCTCAAAAAGTTTGAGATCGAGCTTGGCATTCACCATCAAGAGCTGGGATTGCCTTGGGATCAACCAGTGCCGGAGGAGCTGTGGATCAAAGTTGCAGAGTATTGCGACAACGATGTTTTGGCTACCGAGGCGGTGTTCAACGCTCGTAAAGCTGATTTCACAGCTAGGCAAATTCTGGCCGACGTGGCTGGTATGACTGTCAATGACACGACCAACTCGCTGACTACCAGGATTATCTTCGGTAAGAACAAGAAACCGCAGAACGTCTTCAACTACCGCAACATGGGGGTAATTCCTACAGACGAGGCAGTATGTACCCATACTATCACTCCGGATGGTATCTTCTTTACCAATTTCGGAGACGAGGATTACACCGTATTTGACGAGTGTGGACGTCCTATCTTTCCGGGGTATAAGTATGAAAACGGCAAGTCTACATATCGCGGTGAAGAAGTTGGCGAGGGTGGATATGTCTACTCTGAGCCTGGTATGTACAGCAACATTGCCCTGCTTGATATAGCCTCTATGCATCCGTCGAGCATCGTTGCCGAGAAACTGTTTGGAGAAGAGTACACGCAGCGATTCAAAGATATTTTGGACGCTCGTATCGCCATTAAGCACAAGGACTTTGATAAAGCCCGGAAGATGCTGAATGGCGCTTTGGCGAAATATCTGAACGACGAAAATGCTGCTGCCGACTTGGCTCAGGCTTTGAAAATAGCCATTAACTCGGTGTATGGCCTGACTGCCGCAAACTTTGAGAACGCATTCCGCGATGCTCGGAACAAGGACAATATAGTTGCCAAGAGAGGCGCACTGTTCATGATCAACCTCAAGCATGAAGTACAGAAACGCGGCTTCACCGTTGCTCATATCAAAACAGATTCCATCAAGATTCCGGACGCAACTCCAGAAATCATTCAGTTTGTTATGGATTACGGTCAGCAGTACGGCTACAACTTTGAGCATGAGGCTACTTATGACCGTATGTGCCTGGTAAACGACGCCGTGTATATTGCTAAATACGCAACGGTTGAGCGTTGTGTTGATTTGTACGGGCAAGACTATGTACTCAACGCCAAGGATACAGTGAAAGACTGTAAGAAACATCCTGGCGAATGGACTGCTACCGGAACCCAGTTCCAAGTTCCCTACGTGTTCAAGAAACTTTTCAGCAGGGAAGACATCAAGTTCGAGGATATGTGCGAGACGAAATCGGTCAGCACCGCCATCTATATCGACCGTGATCCCGAGGAAGCCTTACGCTACATCAATAATCCAAACATGACTGTCGATACCGAGAGTGATATTTGGCTGGACAACAAGCATTTGCTGCACTTTGTCGGTAAAGTAGGCTTATTTACACCGGTAAAGCCTGGAGCAGGAGGCGGTACTTTGGTTCGTAAAAGCAAGGCGAAAGACGGTACAGATAAGTACGATGCCGTTACCGGGACGAAGGGGCATAACTGGATGGAATCCGAGATGGTGCGTATCTTGAACAAAGAAGACTATATTGACCGCTCTTACTATGATAATTTGGTTACTGAAGCGGCCGAGTCCATCTCAAAGCACGGTGATTTCGAGTGGTTCACATCGGACGATGTTTTGGAGGCTGCCAAGACCGCGTAAAACGCACGTTATATAACGAAAGGGAGAGGACCTTAGAGGTTCTTTCCCTTTATTTTTTTCAAGGGAGGCCAGATTATGGCTCGCAAAGATATACCCAATATCATTATTGAAGAAGCTAATATCCTGTTCCGTAACTTCGCCGGTAAGGCGGACAAGTACAACCGTGAAGGCAACCGCAATTTCTGTGTGATTATCGACGATACGGAACAGGCGCAGAGACTCTTGGAAGACGGATGGAATGTTCGCATTCTTCCAGCCAGGGATGAAGACGAGGAGCCTCGCCATTACATCCAAGTAGCCGTGAGTTTCAAGAACATTCCGCCCCAGGTGCATCTGCTGACAGAACGGCAGCGTCGTAGAAAAGAGGCCGGAACACGACTGGACGAAGAGTCTATCGTATGCCTTGATACGGCAGATATTGTGAACGTAGATCTTATCATTCGTCCATACGAGTGGGAAGTCAACGACAAGAGAGGCGTCAAAGCCTATCTGAAGACCATGTATGTAACCATCGAAGAAGACGAGTTTGCTGAGAAGTACGCAGCTTTGGAGGGGCCTGCTGACGACTAAGCAAATGGATATTTTCGGAGTGCCGTCTTTACATGACGTGTTAAATGTCCAGTAAACCGAGATAAGAGGAAACAGCTCCATGTAAACTGAAAGGAGAATCTAGCATGGCGAAGTATAAGAAACCGGATTGGAAACCGAATGATGCGCCAAATAGCTGGAATGCTCGCAAAGAAAAGAAACATCCCGAACCATTAAAAAAGTCCAGTCATTACCCATGGAGCTCTAGCGAAAACGTTTCGACATCGCTCAATCATCAAGGGGAGTTTTCGAAAAAGATAAAAACTCTTGCGTATAGCAGACCCCTTTTTGAAGTGTGGAATGATTTTGTTATGCTTGCGTCCTGCGCCATATCCAATGCGTTTGACAGAATGAATTTCGAACAGCGTGAGAATCTCTATATGCGTATTATCAGTAAGTATAGGGACAACGACCGTTATGTGTTTACAGAGTTACTTACGCTAATAGTTGACGCGCTGGAAAAGAATCCAGACCAGGACTTCCTCGGGAGTATCTTTATAGAGTTAGGGCTGGCCAATAAGCACAACGGACAATATTTCACACCGTACGATGTTGCAAAAGCTATGGCAGAGATAACTCTTGGTGATGTTGAGGACACCTTGGCCAAGAGTGGAGCTGTTACAATACATGACTCATGCTGCGGCAGCGGCGCTCTTTTAATTGCATCCATAAACGTAGCGCGTAAGAAGTTAAGTTGTAGTGGGGTAAATTTCCAAAACGTTGTCTTTGTTTCGGCTCAAGATATTGACCCAACTGTGGCGGCCATGTGTTACATCCAGCTTTCACTTCATGGTGTAGCGGGGCACGTTAAGGTTGGAAACGCCCTTGTGGAGCCTGTAGCGACTACAGATTACTTCGAGAATTACTGGTTTACACCTATGTACTTTTCTGATGTATGGCGTACCCGGAGAACAATTGCGGCATTCATGGACTTGATAGGGGGTATTGACAATGAAAAAATTTGACCTCGGTATGCTTGTAGCAACGCTCGGGGTAAACAGCCGCATGGCATTCGACACGAGTTTTCGCGTATTTGTAACAACTTCGTTACAACGATACGAAGCCTGCGATTGGGGCACTCTTAGCAACGAAGATAAAGCTCAAAGCGAATATGCGGTCGAGCATGATGAACGCATCATGGGGCAGTACGAGTGTTCCGGTCAACCCAAAATATGGATCATCACCGAACCGAATCGGAGCACCACTACGGTTCTATTTCCTGAAGAATACTAAGGAGGCTATCATGAGAGTGATTTTGACACAGGAAGACTGCCGGTGCAAATTGGTAGATTTCTATGAAACTGTAGCAAAAAGGGCAGGAATTAAGTTCGATGACAATTCCATGTTCGACTGCCGGAAAATTCTGATTACAAAAAGGGTCCAATTTGAAATCAGGTCTTATTATCACGAACAGGGTATGACTGAGGAGGAAATCGGTATCACTCTTGCTCAGTATGGACCAAAAGCGTCATTGCAGGAAACCTTGGAGACGCCGTACATAGCCGAGATTCAGGACGGCTTTATCACCGAGTATCCAAGGTCTAGTGTGTAGATGAGTATTGAACTTCGTAATCACCAGCTTGACGCGGTGAAGCGAATGCGTAACGGCTGTATCCTTTGCGGCGGGGTCGGTTCTGGCAAGTCCATGACGGCCCTGGCCTATTATTATCTTGAACAAGGCGGAGATCCCATCAGTTTGACGGGCGGCGAATATATGCCAATGGATGATACCAGAATTCAAGACCTATATATCATCACTACCGCCAGAAAGCGCGATACGCTGGAATGGAACGGTGAACTCATACCGTTTCTGATGACCGCTGGCACTGAGAGCAAACTATACAATCATAAAGTAATAATAGATTCCTGGAACAATATAGGAAAGTATTCGGATGTTACAGATGCTTTCTTTATATTTGATGAACAGAGGGTGGTTGGCTCTGGCGCATGGGTCAAAGCGTTCCTAAAAATCACCGTGCGGAACAACTGGATTCTTTTATCAGCAACCCCAGGGGACACATGGTCTGACTATATTCCGGTGTTCATTGCTAACGGATTCTATAAAAATCGAACGGAGTTTATCCGCGAGCATATCATTTATAAGCGGTTCAGCAAGTTCCCGCAAGTAGACCGGTATGTTAACACCAAAAGGCTTATTCGACTGCGCGACCGCATCTTGGTAGACATGGATTTCGACAGACAAACTGTTTCCCATCACGAGGATGTACATGTCGGGTATGATGTTCTTGCCTATAAAGCGATAAAACGTGACCGTTGGAATCCGTTCGAGGATAAACCCATCAAAGACACTGTCTCGGACACCTATTCCTGTGATATCTGTGGGTTTGAAATGCAATGGGACGCATCTGACTTAATTCACGGTTAGATGTGGGAGTGTGATAAATGCGGCTATACATTTTGCTCAAAGTGCTTTATTGACCGTTACGGACGTGAGGAATACACGAGGATGATGCAGAAGAGCGACTTCGTTTACTGTCCATCCTGTTGGAAGAAAGTGCGGAAAAAGCAGGCGACAGTGCCACCGTTACCAGAAAGTCAGAGGTGCGACAATGCCTAAGTACCCACGGAACCATGTGGATGTCGAGTATTACGTCCCCGGACGAAAGCGGCGGGTAGCTGGCTCAACGAAACCAACAAGCGACTTTCTGGTGATGATTCACCAGCGGCATCCAACCGCAACCATCAGGCAGATATACGCCATAATAACCGACCGGAGCACATGGCTCCCAAACCTAGAAGCCATGGCGGTGTTGGAGGCACACATAAGAGCGGGCTATGGCGACCGCATACCGGATTGGAGGTGAGCAGAGAGGAGCAAACCGAGTAAGACGGGGACAAGCCTGTTCTTGTATATTTGAAAGGAGAAGAATCAATGTTTACAAACTTCAAAAAGGCGATTCAGGACCATTTCGCAAAACTAAGTGAAACGGCTGACCATATCTACCAGGTGGAAGTGGACAAGGACGAGTTGTGGAATCTGTACCTGAATAGTTTCCCGGACGGAACAAATGAGATTTACAGAGAGCGCCGTGAGTACGATTGCAGCTGCTGCCGTCAGTTCATTCGAACAATCGGTAATGTTGTGTTCATCCAGGACGCCATTGTCCACACCATTTGGGAGCTTGAGGGCCTCGGCGCTAAATTCCAGCCCGTCGCGGATGCTTTGGACGCTTTCATCAAGGAACACGCTGTTACAGACGTTTATATTTCCAAGTTCACAAAAATCGGCACCGATAAGAACCATGAGCAGTTTCCTGATGGCGGAGTGCATACGTGGGAGCACTTCTATTTAGAACTCCCCTCCAAATTTGTGGACAAAAGCCATCGCTCAGTTGGCGATATACAGGGCTCATTTCGTGACACTAAGAATGTGTTCATGCGGTCTCTGGAAGAGATTACGGACGATGCCGTCGACACCGTGCTGGAGCTGATAGGTCAGAAGTCCCTCTATAAAGGTGAGGAATGGCAGCGTGCTTTGGAAGAGTTCAAGAAGTATAAGACAATGTATGCTGCCACTCCGGACGAGCTCCGGGACAACTTTGTTTGGGAACAGTCTGCAAAGGCAGGTATGACCATTGGCCGCATCCGCAATCACAGCATGGGCAACCTCTTGGTGAACATTAGCCAGGGGATGAATCTGGACGAGGCGGTTTGCAAGTATGAGGCAATCGTAGCCCCTACAAACTACAAGCGGCCGAAGGCGATTTACACGAAGAAAATGCTGGAGGATGCGAAGAAGACGATTTCCGACCTTGGATATTTGCCGTCCTTGGGTCGAAGGTTTGCTACTCTGGACGACATTACAGTGAACAATATTCTTTTCGCTAACCGTAATGCTACACAGCGTATTCAGCCGGTTAATGATATTTTCAGCGAGATGGAGCGTGACATTTCTGTCGATCCTAAGAAATTTTCTCGGGTGCGGGAGATTTCGATTGAGGACTTCGTCAAGAACGTGCTCCCAACGGCCACTTCTGTGGAGGCCTTGCTGGAAAACCGACACGCAGCCAACATGGTCTCGCTGATTGCTCCAACTGAAAAGGACAGCCGGTCCATGTTCAAGTGGGCTAATGGTTTTAGTTGGGCGTACGCCGGCAATATCACCGACAGTGATATCCGAGAGAATGTTAAGATGGCTGGCGGAAAGGTAGACGGTGTACTTCGGTTCTCTATCCAGTGGAATGACGAGGATTACTGCCCGAACGATTATGATGCTCACTGTCGACTTCCCTATGGTAATAAGATTTTCTTTGGCCGAAAGCGGGACCCAATTACTTGCGGCGAGTTGGATGTGGACATTATCGATCCTCGAAGAGGTACTCCAGCGGTAGAAAACATTGTGTGGCCCAGCCTGTCTAATATGCGAAAGGGAACGTATCTGATGTATGTCCACTGCTATTCCTATAGGGGTGGCAAAAGTGGATTTAAGGCAGAAGTAGAGTTCGATGGAACAATCCATTCCTTCGAGTACAATAAAGGACTGCGGAATGGAGAGGTTGTCAAGGTTGCAGAAGTGACCTATGATCCTGCTACAGGTTTCGCGATTAAAGAACTACTTCCCTCATCCGTGTCCGGACGAGATATTTGGGGCCTAAAGAGCAATCAGTTCATTCCGGTCTCTGTTGTTATGTACTCGCCAAACTATTGGGATGAGCAGGATGGCATCGGCCATCGGCACTATTTCTTCATGCTTAAAGACTGTGTCAATCCGGAACGGCCAAATGGGTTCTATAACGAATTCTTGAAACCGGAACTGGAGCAGCACCGTAGAGTCTTTGAGGCACTCGGAAGCAAAGCCGCAGTTCAGGATGTAGCCAATCAGCTATCTGGTCTGGGTTTCTCCGCTACAAAGCGGAATAATCTGCTAGTCAGGGTAACAGGAGCCACCGAGCGTGTCCTGAAAATTATATTTTAATAGGAGGCACCAAAAATGAAAAACTTAGACATGTTCGAGATCGCAGTTCGCAACAAGTACCGTTTCCCCTTTAAGGGATCTATCTCCGTGGAAGATCTCTGGGACCTGTCAGTCCATCAGCTGGACAGCATCTTCAAGACTCTCAAGTTTCAGGAGAAAGGAGCGCAAGAGGAAAGCCTTCTGAATACCCACACGCCGGAAGACCAGGTTTTGATGACGAAAATCGACATTATTCGGCGCATCGTCTCCGTCAAGCAGGAAGAAGCTAAGCAGGCTGAACATGCCAAGGAGCTGCATGACCAGAAACAGAAGATTCTTGGTATTCTCGCTGACAAGCAGGATGAGGATCTTCGGAACAAGACTCCTGAGGAGCTTAAGGCTATGCTGACTCAGCTCGATTAAGATGAAAGAAGTGGAGAAGGGCCCTGGGAAACTGGGGCTCTTTTCTTTATATTTTGAAATAAGGAGATTTTGTATGAAAGATGTAATAATTACCGTAATAAACAATGTCACAATGCTGGGTATTGCCGCTATCTTGAGCGCTACCCTTGTAATACTTGCACAGATTTGCTAATCGTAAGAACTGTATGATGCTGGATACAGAAAAACTGAAGAATAGAGAACGTTCTTTGAGAGGAGCATAGTGATGATAAAAATTGAAAACATCCAGGTTGTTGGTCTGGAGCCTGCCATCCGCGGAATGCGGAACCCGATGAACAGTTGGGACAAGTCAGACAGTGATTATCGAATCGTGTTAAGTAAGAAATGCGATGCATGCGGAAGATATATGCTTCCGGATGACGACTCCTGCGACGGTTGCGAAATTAACGACATGCAGTTCAATTTCGAGGGGTATACAATCGGCCCTAACGATCGCGACCTGATGCTGCGTCTCGCCAGGCAAGGCCCAGTCCATGGCAAGTACCGCCGGATGATTGTGGTGTATGTTGACATAACCGCCCCGCTCTACTGGTGGAAACAGTTCGATACCTATCAGGTTGGTACTGTAAAAAACTCCTGCTCTACCATGCACAAGATTCACGCTAAGGAGTTTACATTGGAGGATTTTTCCAGCGAGTATCTAATTTGTTGGGGGGACGTTGAGAAGGAAGTTCTTGTTGCTATGAAAGGCGTCCTTGACGCTTTGAACTTCGCCCGCAATAAGTATCTTGAAACGAAGGACGAAAGATACTGGTACCAGATGATCCAACTCCTACCTAACAGCTACAACCAAAAACGGACGGTCATGCTGAACTACGAGGTCCTGGCTAATATCTATCAGTATCGCTGGAATCACAAGCTGGACGAATGGCGAGAGTTCTGCGTGTGGATAGACTCCCTACCCTACAGCGATATTATCGCTTGCAGTTCATATGGTGAAGACCGTGAATAAGCAGCTGAGAAAGCGGTATAACCTCTGGCTATTCAAGAAGTATGGTTTTAACCGGGGACCATTCTTCGAGCGAATTCCTACGATTTACAAGTTGATTCCGCTGTGGTCGCCATCTTTGTATCATCACTGCGAAGGAACACAAATTTGTGAGCGGGTTATTCAAGGTCTTGAAGAAGGAATTAAAAAATATGAGCGAGGTTAACTATCCGACTGATATTTTGGTAGTTGATGGTATGGGAGTATCAGTTGAAGAGACTATGGAAATTATTAAGGCACATAAGGAGGGTTATGGGCCTAATTCTTTCCATGACGTCCCTTTTGACATATACATCATTAAAAAATTGGAGGTACCTATCTATGAAATTCTTTGTTGAGAAAATTGAAAAGACCTACACTCGCTACGGCGAGGAATACACAGAAGTTGAACGCCGCCTCCGGCTTGATCGGATCATCATCTGCGGTGTAGCAGCCATCGTTGCTCTCGGACTGATATTTACCAGCTTCACTGTTGTTGGGGCGGGCCATACTGGCGTGGTGTCTACGTTTGGTCAGGTAAGCGAGGACGTTTTGCAAGAGGGGTTCCACTTCAAGGCGCCCTGGCAGAAAGTCACCAAGATGGACAACCGGATCGTCAAGCTGGAGGTATCCACTGAGGCTTTCAGCTCAGACCTGCAAACGGTCAACGTGAACTTGGCCGTCAACTATCGCGTTGACACGGCGAAGTCTTTTTCCATTGTCAAGAACGTGGGCACCAACTATGAGGATGTACTTATTACGCCAGCAGTCAACGAGGTTATGAAGTCGATTATGGCCAGCTATACTGCTGAGCAGAGCATTACCAACCGAAACATCATTTCTACAGCCTTGCTCGATGAATTGAACGATAAACTTTCAGACAGCGGAATTTATGTTTCAGATATTAACATCATTGACTTCGACTTTAGCGACGTATATGTGGCAGCTATCGAATCCAAGCAGGTTGCAGAACAAGAGAAACTTCGGGCAAAAATCGAACAGGAGCAGCTTACTATGGAAAAAGAGTCGGAGTCTGCCCGTCGGGTAATCGACGCCGAAGCCGCTGCGGAGGTTGCCAAAATTGAGGCGGAAGCGGCGGCGTATGCTGGTGAGAAAGAGGCTGCCGCAAATGAAAAGATTGCGGAATCTCTGACACGGCCGCTCATCGAGTATTACAAAATCCAGCAGTGGGATGGTAAGCTCCCTTCGGTTACAGGAGCGGATACCATTATAACGATGGATAACGAGAAATCGGACGAGAGCAAGGAGGAGTAATCAATGGAAATTATAACTCCGGGAAATCTCGAACGATTACACAACCCGAAGATATTTACGTGTAAAAGATGTGGATGTGTTTTCAAAGCTACCGATAAGGAGTATGTCTATAGCGATTATATAGCCGCTACCCATGATGGCATATATGCTTCATGTACGTGTCCGTGCTGTGAAGACACTGTATATCTTTACTCATCAGACTTGGAATAGTCCAATATACAGTCGACTTTACTTCGTGAAAATTACAGACGCTATTGTGAAAGGGCTGAGAGAAATCTTGGCTCTTTTATATTTTTATTAGGAAGGGGCAAGGTTAGTATGAACGAAACTGGCAAAGAAATCTTGTGTACCGAGTGCGCCCACAGAGAAGTATGCGAGCGAAAAAACGAATACCAGCACGCCGCGGCACTTGCAAACGACATCATCGAAGAATTGATGGATATAGTACATTTACAGTTGCGCACTATTCCTTGGGTTCATGTACGGCCACCTGAAGTAATTTGCGATTATTTCATGAGGCGGCGCAAAATGATGGCGGTCTGGGACAACTTGAAGGAGTCCTGTACGGATACGGTCAGCGGAGGAACCAATGAGTAAAGAATACGATGAATACCTACAAGAGCATCGATCAAACCTCTGCTTTGGTCTGGAATGGCTTAAGCAGAATCTTCCTGAGGTGCTTGAAGGAGCGTACAATATTGACTGGCTCGTTCAGAACGCCCATGACCATTCTAAGTACGGGTCGGAAGAATACAACGCCTACGATACATATTTCTACACAAACATCAAATCGTATCGCGTCCAGCAGGATTTTCAGCTAGCCTGGCTCCATCACATCCATCATAACCCTCACCATTGGCAGCACTGGGTGCTTATCAACGACGATCCAGCAGAAGGAACTGTCTGCCTTGAGATGCCGCGATGCTATATCATTGAAATGATTTGCGACTGGTGGTCTTTCAGTTGGGCTAAGAATGATTTGACGGAGATATTTCGTTGGTATGACGAGCATCGGGAACGCATGCTGCTTGCCAAGAATACCCGCGAGGCAGTAGAGGATATTCTGTACAAAATGGCTGAAAAGCTTGACTGCCAGGGCGAGTTGTGGCATCATGGTATCAAAGGACAGAAATGGGGACAGCGCAATGGTCCTCCTTATCCTTTAGACGATGGCGATAAGTCGGTTGCGGAGAGAAAGGCCGAAATCGATAAGTCTGGGACCGCCGAAAGAAATTCCATTGTTGATGACGCTATCCAATCCGGCAAGATTTCTACAAAAATCAACCGCGAAAAACAGATACGCCACACGCTTAATGAGCATAAAGAAGGCCGTAGTTATATTCATGGAGATTTAGACTACGCTCAGAAGCTGGTAGACGAGTTAAGCGGAACGGGCAGCCCGATAATGGTAAAAGGTAATCACTGGACTAATCAAGAACGAGTTCGGGCTCAAACAATCATTGGAACACATGTTAATCATGAATCTGGTGAAGAAACCGAAACCAAGAACGCGGTCATTGTATATTCAAAGACCGGAACACATATATACCCTGGAAAGGAGAAAAATGATGGAGTTAAGTAAGTTGGAAGGAAAAAGGGTTCGATTAACCGACATTGATGGTGAAGTTTTCGAAGGGGAAGTAGGAAATTATATTTTCCCAGAAGACAATGAACCAGAAGGCATTGAAGGTATCGTGCTTGACTATCCAAAGCGAAATGATGGATATAAGTACAAGGACTTAGTTCTATTCAACGCCACAGACATCAAATCCATTGAGGTGATTTCCTGATATGGACGAGAACTATCAAGAGGTTCGCTATGATCTATACTGTAAGAACTGCAAACACTTTCGCTTACATGGGTATGAAGAGCCTTGCAACGAATGCCTAGAGTATCCAGCGAGGCTTGACTCAAACATTCCAGAACGATTTGAAAAGAAGTAAACAGGTGATGAAGGAAAAAGAGCTTAGAGAAATCTAGGCTCTTTCTTCATTTTTGATAGGAGATGAAAAACACATGATAAAGCAAATCACATACCATGACGGCCTTTCCTCTTTTTGGGTGGAGCGAGCTGAAGATGGATATTTGGCTTATCTGTCATTCAAGCACTATTTGCGTGGAATAACGTCGCCAATGCTCATGGCTCACTTGGGTCAAAACGGGCTAAGGGCGGCGTATTTTTCTGTGTAATCATTACGGGTGCTTTTGGAACGAAGCCTATTGGTCATATCTTAAAACTATAAAAACAAGGAGTAACTAACGATGAAAACTTTGAAAAACAAAATTGCAGTGGCACTTTCCGCGCTCTTTTTGATGGGGGTCCTGGCTGGGTGCAATAAGACGTTTATAGACACAACATATGCATTCGACTATGCCTATGTGGAACTTCCCAATGGCACGGTAGTCGAAGGTAAAGTTCAGTCATGGAAAGACTTTGATGACGGCGATCAGATTCAAGTGACCATAGACGGAAAAACATATCTTACAAACAGCACACGGGTCGTACTCGTAACGAGGTGATAAAAGGATGAAGGTTAACGTTTTAGGAACTGATTACACGATTGTTTTGGTTACCGATGCCGTGGATAAGCGACTGGCCTATATTGACGGATTCTGTGACGATACCACAAAGGAAATCTATGTAGATAACTACGAGGCACATCAGGACGAACCACACAAAAAGTCCAATCTGGATGTGCAGATCAAAAAGAACATTCGTCACGAATTAGTTCATGCGTTTCTGTTTGAGAGTGGTCTCGCCGAGAACAGCCCATGGGCACAAAACGAAGAATTGGTTGACTGGATTGCGATACAAGGGCCGAAACTGTGGAAAGCATGGCAGGAGGCAGGTGCCGTATGATTCTATCCGGCTTGGAGATTCAGAAACACATCGGCCATGAGATCGTCATTGAGCCGTTTGACGAAGACTGCCTTAATCCCAACAGCTACAACCTGCGTTTGGCAGACGAGCTGCTGGTGTATAACAATAAAGTCCTGTTTATGGATGAGGATAATCCAGCTACACGTATCACGATTCCGAAAACGGGTTTTCTTCTGGAGCCCGGAAAGCTATATCTCGGCCGAACAATGGAGTTTACAAAGACCGAAGGGTTTGTGCCGATGCTAGAGGGACGGTCTTCTGTAGGACGGCTTGGGTTGTTCATCCATGTCACAGCAGGTTTCGGGGACGTGGGATTTGCCGGATACTGGACGTTGGAGATGCATTGCATTCAGCCAATTATGATATTTCCCGGGGTGGAGATTTGTCAAATCTATTACAACACTTTGCAAGGTGATTATATGCCGTACCGCTCCGGTAAGTATCAGAACAACGATGGTATCCAGACGAGTATGCTGTGGGAGGATTTTATTAGAAAATAAAGCGCGATTTAGTGATGGTTCCTTTGGGGTTTCTATGCACGATTGCCAACGTATTGTATGCGCTCACATCATGGAGTGTGTTTGCGAGATTGGCGGTTACGTTGGCGAAGCTTGATCTAAAGGTCTATTTGCTAATACGATATATTGCAGCAACATGGCTAACTGAAAAAGAACTTTCCGAGATAGAGTCTGAACTAGATATATTTCATAAAGACAGTTAATCTCATTAGAGAAGAGTTGCGGCAGCAGCTTTTCTCTTTTTTGTTGAAAGGAGACAGCGATGATTGGGTACTACACGGACTACGGCTACATGGGATATGTTGGCGGTGAGTGGATGCTTTTTGCTACCGAGGATGAATACTACGAACATCTTAAGGAGGATGCGGCGTGAATACCAAAGTACAAGCTCACAAGGAAATCTGTGAGTATTTGAACAATTTGTACGAACGCAAAAACCATGATTATGGTGACAGCTTTCATCAGACCTTTGTTGAGGAAGGGATGGCAATGGCCAGGATTCGGCTGGGGGACAAGCTTTCTCGGTTTAAGACTTTGACTCTTAATGGCAGCCAACAGGTGCAGGATGAGTCGGTACGCGACACTTTGCTCGACCTGGCTAACTATGCCATCATGACTGTGATGGAGATGGAGATGGATTTAGTCGACATGAATGAATCGAAAACCGATGAAGAATCTGACATCACAATTCGTGATCCCTTGAGCATGGTTCAAGCGAATGACGAACATTCAGTAGTTTCGACTCCTTATTGTTTTGGTTATCACATGGCCGCAAAAGAGTTTCTCGAAGAGGTCAATGACCATATTGCGAAATATGGTTTAATCAGTGTAGCTGATGTAAGGCGTATGCGAAATGAACCTGCAAAAGCGGAAGATACATATCTCGGCTGGATATCAAAAATCTCTGTTAAAAATATAACTCAAGGGTTTTCCAAAAAGAGAGGTGGTAGCTATTATTGGGTTAAGTTTCCAACCCCAGTAAAATTAGATGGCGTAAAATAACGCCAAAATCAAACCGAATCGGAGGGATATAGTCATGGATATTCCGAGATATATCCATTATGGAGCGACAGAATTCATACCCACGAAAGGATTCCCAATCAAAAATCTAGAGCATTTCATGAAACCAAAAGGTGGATTATGGGCCTCACGGAAAAACGCTTCATTTGGTTGGAAAGACTGGTGTGAACAGGAAGATTTCCGGCATTGTGACATGGAAAATTCGTTTGAGTTTACATTTACTAACCAGACAAAAATAGTTACGATTAGCACAGTTCAACAGCTGCACAATCTTCCCCAAATGGAGGATGGTGGACTTTCATGGTGTTATAGCATTGACTTTGAGAAATGCTTACACTTGGGGATTGATGCGATTGAACTTTGCTGGTATGGGAACGAATACCGCGATGTAGCATTTGGCGATTTGTATACCGAATTATATGGATGGGATTGTGATTCTATAGTTGTACTAAATCCAGATGCAATCAAGCAGATAGATAATCAAAAAGAAAGAGAGGCATCTTCATGTATATTATCAAGGATCTAACAAAATCTGTTCGACATACATATCATATACGCGATGCTAAGGATGCTAAAGACATCGTAATCGGTATTACCGGGAACGACTTGTATGGCTGTGAGGCATTGAACATAGCAGTCAACATGCATTTTGGTGATCGGTTTTTAAGATCTAATCTCTATTCAATTCGGTGTGTCGAGGAACATTGATGAATGTTAAGCTATAATTTAGTATTCAATAAACTCATAGCACTCGTACTGATTGGTGCGGGGGCTTTTGCTGTTTGGATGGAGGGCGATGGTACATTCCTGATGTTTGCGCTGTTGATCGGTGTACCTCTAGAGTGCTTATTTAGGAAGTCGAAACCAGGTATGCTAACTGTGCCACACGGAAGCGTTACCATTTTATCAAATCTTTTTCACCGGAAAGGAAGTTATATTTATGTTTAATACGCGAGACGATTATGAGGCTTATTATAAGGAACTTATAGCTAAAGTTAAATTCGAAAATTGGATAAAGGATGCTCATAGCGTTTTGGTTCGGGAATACAGCGTTTATAGAGATGAACGGTTCAAATTCCTAGCAGAGATGCCGTTTGAGCAAGGAAGGGACTGGGTGCGGAATATGATCATTTTATATGACGAACTCAATGCTGCCGATCCGGCTAAGTATCGAGCTACAACGTACCGAGATATGGCGATTGCAGTTAAAGAGTACCGCAAAATCAGAAAACAAAAAACGCAAAACAGAAAAAGCAATTGATCGAACATAGACGTGAGGTAATTCAAATGAAAGCTATCTATCATGCAAGGCTCACCCCAGAAGAACGCAAGGCCATGGACATGGAAATTAAGCGTCAGTGTGCCGAGTACGATAAGAGGAACGCCACCGAGATTGATGCTATGGTGCTGTGGATTCTGCATCAGGAGTTTGGCTTTGGACCAGAAAGGCTGCATAGATTCCATGAGAGCTTCTTCGCTGGTATGGATGCTTTGGTAAAGAGGTACGAGATGGAGGACGAGGCTTGGCTCTGCACGCAGAAGCTTAAAGAGTATGGGGTGGATGTGGAGAGTTGGGCTGGAGAAAGAAGAGCTGCTAAATGAACCACAAAAAGGTTAGTAAAACAAAAGACGATTGGCTATATATCGGTGTTAATAACCGAACAGGAGACCACTGGACACGAAAAAAGAGTGCCGCAAATGGTTGAAAGGAGGTAACAGATGGAACGTTTAACTAAGCCCGATAGCGATTATTGCCATGTCAGATGTGGCAGTGTAAATGGCTGCACAAGGCTTACGGGCGACAAAAAGCGCTGCCGTGACTACGACTTGTACGAACGGCTGAAGATGTATGAGAATGTTTGGCCCGCCATAGTCCTAATAGAGATAGAAAGCTCATTGCTACAAGGCAACGGAGCTGAGACGCTAATCAACGATCTACTGAATCGGCATCTATATCAGGAGGTATCAAAAAGTAATGAACAACACTAAAAGGGATAAGATGGTAATCGGAACTGATTCGGCGCATATCTAACGATGGTGCGCGAAGAGCGCACTTCCTTTTATGGAGGTGATACTTGTGAAAGTAGGTAATGTTAAAATCGTGACAAGGAAAAATTTGCGAGAGGAGTACTCTACGGAGCCCAAAATTCTAAAAGGTAAGCCTTGGCGGTTGTTATTTATCAAAGTTTTTCAATGCGATGATAACAACATCTGGTTTAACTGGGTGTGTGCGTTTACTCCGTGGAGACTCTTTGCAACTTTCTTTGTAAAGAGGAGCAAATACTATAAAGCACGAGTTGAGACATGGTAAAGGAACTGAGCCCACTTTGGGCTCTTTTTCTTTTGTGCCAACGACAAACCAGGAGGTACTAAAAGGTAATGAATAACACTAAAAGGGATAAGACGGTAATCGGAACTGGTACTGGTTTTGAACGAATTCGGCGCATAACCGGATATCTAGTCGGCACTATTGACCGCTGGAACAACTCAAAAAGGGCTGAGGAGCGCGACCGCATCAAGCATAAGATGGGAGGCAAACAATGAACAAGACTGATAATCTGATGATTACTGCGGGGGTCGTCTCGGCCATGGCCGGCAGCGAATATTCTACACCGATGCTTAAGATGAGGTCGAATCGGCGGTCGATGGGGCAGCAAGTGCGCTGTCACATATGTGGTAAGGCGCGTGTGACATTATGTAAAGATGACTCCAACCCCGGCAAGTACATATGTAAGGCGTGCAAAGACTCGCTCATGCAAGCTATACCAAAGGCTGTTCTGAAGGAAGCATGTAACAAGATCAAAGAAGAAGGATTGTACAATGAGTTATAACATATAGACTGCTTATTCGTTAAGAAAAGACATTACATTTTATGACGGAAAGAGATCAGCGAAAGAATGCGGAGGGCTATGCAGATCCTACAGCGTACGAGGCCATTCGAAATGTCGATAAAGATGACGAACGCTTTCATCGACTGCTACACACAATCTTTTATATTTGTGAGTTGGCGGGCTTTCAGATTGAAGGTCGGGTCGTGCTCGTAGATAAGAGAAACGGAAAGGTATGGAGGTAGTAAATATATGGCTTTATCAAAACTGGCGCCTAAGTGCCGAGCCTGCCCTAAAGTGCTCACATGTGACCATAAAGAGATGGAAATGTATGGATTCCTACCGATTCCCGAAGGTGGGTTTAACAATCCGGATGTTGATATTGTTGCGGGAGTTGACATCGACGGATTATACCCGACTTTACCGGACGAACTCAAGCAGACCCTGACGAGAATCATGGAGGAGCGTAGGTATGGAGTCTTTGGTTAGGGAGAAAGTTATATATTTTTTGATCGGAAAAAGATTTCGAAATGGTTTTAAGAAGAATCTATAAGCCGATTTAACTCGCAAAGCTATAGCAGAAGCTGATAAAAGGAGGATAAAGATGGTCTACTCGGACGAACAGGTGGCGAGACTAGAAAGCGTTGTGGATGCTCTATGCGGTAAAGGATTTTTCAAATTTGCAGAACAAATCAGCCTTATAATGGAGGCGGTTGGCCAGTTTATGCAGTCCGTGAAAACAGTTACTGACTATATAGCTGAAATGACAGCTCAATATATTCCACCAGAACCAGTCGACTCGTTGGAGGAGGTATTTCAAAAGTTCGAAAAAGAGGCTAGTACCGTTTTAGACCGTAACTTATCTCCCCGTGAATACGGAGAACGGTTGAGCTGGGGTTCTCGCGGCCATCGGTACAAGTCTAGAAACTATCCTTACATACCGCTGTTCAAAAGGAACCTTCCATATCAAAAAAGAGCCGGGTAAAAGTGTTATGGAGGGCAAAAATCCCTTGCCCTCTTCCGTCTTCAGAAAAAAATAAGGCTATTCTAGGTTAGAAACCCGGTGAATTTGGTTCTATTTTAGAATTAAATAATTGTACCACTAGGTAGTGAAAAAATGGCCAAAACCTGTCCAAAGGCCCAATTTTCTGTCCAAATACTTGAAATTCCAAAGCGGTGTAAAGGCGTTTACTTTACAAAAACTGTCGTTTTTTGACCAATTTTTGGCCAATTGTACCACCTTTGTACCACTTTTTTTAACAAACTGGTACAACAAAAACCCAGTAATAATGCGGCTTTGCGGGCTCTTTGTACCAGTTTCCCACTTTTTTCTCTTAATTTAATGCGAAGAAAAATTTAATAATTATAAGTAAATATGGTCAAAAAACTGGCCAACTGGCCAAAAGGTCATTAAAGAGGTGAATTTACAGTGAAAACCACATGGCAAGATATTTTCAACGCGTTCAAACAAAAATACCCACGATTATCTTTGACAGCCGTTTCGTATCGCCCCTGTGATTTCATGACAATCGAGGTTTTTTTAAGTGATGGTCAGCGTGTTCTCTATAGCGGATTTGGAGGGCAGGCAAAAGTGATATCGTGAAAGTGTATTTAGGTATTCCATTTTGTGAAAGGATGTGGTATACTGTACGTGCGAGACAATTCAATAAATCTTCTAGGCTTTATGGGACTAATACTCTGGCAAAGAGTGTTTTTCCTCTTATCTCGTATACCCTAAAGCCTAGGGAATGGGAATTGTCTCGCAAACAATGAGGGATACACGTTTGCGGGTGCGTCTCTCAAGCAGAGGTGCATTCTATTTTTGCGGGACAATTACGAAAGAGAGGGCCTTATGCCGGAGTTTGAGAACACAGAGAAGAAAAGCATTATAAATTTTGAGGACTCTATCATGATAGAGCCTGCAAAGACCACAGTGGATTTGGACAATGTGTCTAAATTCCAAAAACTTATGATGAACAAACAGCAACTTGCCCAAGTGAGTGAGTTGACAAGATATCTACCAGCAGCTGCTGCAACTGCAATGGCCGCCACTCAGGATATTTATGTAATGACTGTACCCAAGGGTTTACAGTACACTTTGGCAAAATTCAAGAACGGACAAGGGCATATGAATACCTTTCGTGATGCCGAAGGCAAATTTGCTATGCAAGGGGTTTTGCAGAAAGTAGCTGGAAATCCTGCTGTGCTTGGAGCTTTCACGACGGTTGCGGCTGTAAGTGGACAGTATTTCCTTGCTGAAATAAACAGTGAGATGCGGATGATGCGTCAAGGCATTGACGATATCATGGAGTTCCTGAATGATGAAAAGCAATCTGAGTTATTAGCTGAAGTTACTTTCGTAAAGTATGCTCTGCAAAATTATAACTCCATCATTCAGTGCGACACCCAGAGGATCGCAACCATAGTCGGGCTTCAGTCGGCAAAAAAGATCGCGAACAAGAACGTCGAGTTTTATACAAGAGCGCTCGACAGCTCTCTAGCTGATAACGATGTGTTTAAGTCTGTAGACAGTGCGGCAAAAGCAAAAGACAGTTTGGACTTGTCGATGCAGCTCTCGACAATGAGCACTTTGTTGGAGGTTTATTACTCTCAGAATTTTGACCCTGGATATTTGGACTGGATTGAAGAGTCCGAAACGCAATACATCATGAGCCATAATAGCAAGGTGAATGATATTTTCAATCGACTGACCGGGCGTCTGGATAACAAAGGAAACGTATTCTCACGCAAGGATGACCGTCGTACTGAATATCATGAAAAATTGTCAAGGCTTCTGGATACCGTCGATACAAGCGACAAGTCAGGGCTGTGTGAAACACTTCATTCCGGGCTCCATTCCATTATGGAGGAAACAAAATTATATTTAACAAAAGATTCGGATGTGTATCTGAGTATTGTGTAATCATTATGACTCATGGCGGGGATGCTTAACGGTGTCCCCACTTTTTTATGCCATTTTTCAGGTACGCGAAATTTCCATACCCTTTTATGAAGAGAGAAGAAAATAAGGCCCGAAAAACAAATCGGGCTTTCTCTTTTGAACTTTTTTGAAAGGAGGCCGTTCTAATGCTTGAAAGTCGGTTTCAACATCGACTCATCACGGAGCTTAAGGAAATGTTCCCTGGGTGTATAGTTATGAAGAGCGATTCTGGTTATATTCAGGGGATTCCTGATTTGTTGATACTGTATCAAGACAAATGGGCCTCGCTTGAATGCAAGAACGGAGCCAATGCGAAGCGGCAGCCAAATCAAGAATATTATGTTGGGCGAATGAACGAGATGTCTTTCTCTCGTTTTATAAGCCCGGAAAACAAGGAGGAAGTTTTACATGAACTTCTACAGGCATTCCGATCTTGAAGGGCAGCACGCCTTTCTTGGAGCAAGCAAATTTCATTGGATACGTTATGATGAAACAAAACTTGCGGATAGCTATACCAAGTTTCTTGCTACACAAAAGGGTACAGAACTCCACTCCTTTGCAGCTCAGTGTATCCGTTTGGGGCAAAAGCTCCCTAAATCCAAGAAAACACTGAATATGTATGTTAACGACGCCATTGGCTTTAAGATGACGCCCGAGCAGCCTTTGTTCTACTCAGAAAACTGTTTTGGCACGGCGGACGCGATCTCATTTCGAAAGAACCACCTCCAGATACACGATCTGAAGACAGGCGTAATACCCGCCCATATGGAGCAGCTGCTAATTTATGCTGCTCTTTTTTGTTTGGAGTATCAGATGAAAGCCTCTGATATTACGATTGAACTTCGTATCTACCAGGCAAATGATATTTTAGTTTGCGTACCTACGGCAGAAGACGTAGCCCAGGTTATCGACAAGATTGTAACCTTCGACAAGGTGATTAACAAAATTAAACTTCAGGAGGGTTAATCCTATGGGGGCAATTTTGAACGAGATAGAAGATGTGCTGATGCATTATGGTATGCCGAGGCGTTCTGGACGGTATCCCTGGGGGTCCGGGGAAAATCCCTATCAGCATAGCGGCGATTTTCTCAGCCGTGTGTATGAGCTTAGAAAGCAAAACTTTACTTACACAGATGAGGATGGTAAGCTGTGGACTGGTGATACCGCTATCGCGAAGTCTATGGGCCTTACCAGCAGTCAGCTCAGAACTCAGATGAGTCTAGCAAAGGATGAGCGAAGATCCTTGCAAGTAGCCACGGCCAAGGGGCTGCGTGAGAAAGGGTACAGCCTTAATGAAATTGCCGAAAAGATGGGTTTCGTTATTTGCAGCTAAACGGAAGCGTTGGGAAAGACACTTTTGGATTTGACCGATATCTGAATCAGAAGTTTTATCGTTCTCCAGAATGGAAACGCGTTCGAGATATGGTGATTGTAAGAGATAATGGATGCGACCTTGGAGTGGCTGGCTATACGATTCCAAGTCGAATTATCATTCACCATATGAATCCAATCACGGCAAGAGACATTGATTCTATGAGTGGATGTTTACTTAATCCTGATTTTCTGATTTGTACTACTCACCAAACACATAACGCAATCCATTATGGAGATGAAAATCTATTACCGAAAGCTCCGGTTGAACGATACGCAAATGATACGTGTCCATGGAAACGTTGAAAGGAGGGTGCATATATGCAAGGCGTGATTGTAAACTGTTTCCACACAGCGCTCAGAGATGCTCCCAGCCTTGACGCAAAACCGGTTGTCAATCTGGCCTGCCTGACAGAGATCTAGGTGGTCTTGGCCAGATCGAATGAGAGTTTCTATTGTGTGATAACCCCATCATACTGTGAGGGATTTTGCTTGAAGCAATATGTAGCACTGAGGGAGCAGAGGTGACGACTGTGGAAAGTATTCTCACATCAATAAAGAAACTTTTGGGTATAACAGAGGATTATGAACATTTCGATGGCGAGTTGATGATACATATTAACTCTGTATTTGCTGTTCTAACTCAGCTTGGTGTCGGTCCGAATGCAGGCTTTGTAATAGCCGACAAGAGGTTTGTGTGGAAGGACTTTCTTAATGATGACAAGACCTTGGAATTCGTAAAGTCTTTTGTATACCTGAAAGTCAGGCTGCTGTTTGACCCACCGCAAAGCTCTGCTGTTATTGAGGCTATCAATAGACAGGCCAGTGAGTATGAGTGGAGAATATTGGTAGCGGCTGATTTAGATGGCAATAAGTATATAGAGTAATTTGTTTGGGGCTATGGAAACATAGTCTCTTTTCTTTTGTGTGGAAAGGAGGAATTTCAAAATGGGCAACATATTGACCCATCACGGTATCAAAGGCCAGAAGTGGGGAGTAAGAAGAGGACCGCCGTATCCACTTAAACAAGTAACCAGCAACGTAAAGGCCAAATCAGTGAAAACGGATTCTGATGGCAAATACAAGCGGGCATTGAGAGATAAAGGAAAAGCTTGCTATAATCGGGTGAAAAATATGCCGATATCCAGCAGGAGAGCCGGCAGTAATGAGGAATTGATTGCCTATGCCGCAATGACCGCATTAACGGCTGCTGGAATATTGGTTTCCAGAAAGGTTTCGCTTAATCGAGACATAAAATACCTCGAAAAGAAAAAGAATGAATGGGGTATCAATAGTCTTGATTCTTTACCCCGCATAAAAGGAAAGATGCTGGCATCTCAAAGTGTAAAGAAAGTCAATCCTGGTTATCCTGGCGATGGTAGAACGATGAATTGCACATTTTGTACAACTGCCATGGCACTTCGGGAAAAAGGATATGACGTAACCGCGGCTACCTTGACAGAAAGAGAAGGTATGCATGATAAAGCGATGTTTGGTAAGGGGTTTGATTCTCCATCCGTTAAAATGCCGCGAAAAACCACAGCGCAGAGCGCGATGGATATATTAGCCAGCAATGGCGAAGGGTCATATGGCAGCTTGTGTGTTACATGGACAATTGGAGGCGGCCATAGCATGTTCTGGAAAATAGAAAACGGAAAACCTCACATTTATGATGGACAAAACGGAGAAGAATACACAGCTTCTGAAAAATCGTTCAACGAGTTTAAGAATCATGTCGTGTGGGGATCGTCGGTAATAGTTAATCGTCTGGACAATTGCGAACCGACCGACTATGTTTTGGGCGCGGTCGAGCCTAATAAGAACAGGAGGTAAATCATGAACCCTAACGAAGCAGCTAAACTTGTCGTCAAGAAGTATCCAGGGAGAATACCGACTGGATACTGGATTCGAGGAGATGCCGTTATCATCAACACAAGACGACTTGGAGTATCAACAGGCATACCGGCACCTGCGCAATTTGTGGTAAAACGTGATGGTAATGTTTACGGAATCACCCCTATGGGATATGATATATCTCTTTCCGATATGTTAAGATTTTAGAAACCATGGAGGGATTCAAAATGGAAAATACTTTGGCCCATCATGGAATCAAAGGTCAGAAGTGGGGCGTTCGACGCTTTCAGAACAAAGACGGAACCCTTACTGAACTTGGCAGAAAGCGTTTAGCAAAAGAAGCTAGTCAAGATGCCAAAGAATACGCAAGAGCCAAGATGTATTACGGAAAGGGTGCGGGAAATAGGCGAAAGCTTATCAAGGCTTCTGTAGAACAAAAGATGAAAGATAAGAACTATAAAGATGCTTTTGATAAGGCGCTTGCCGATCAGGATATGGCTAAACGCGCGTCCGAAGCTCGTGTGAAACGTAAGGTTGAAGATACGAAAGACTCTACGGCCAAAACAGCAAGAGGACTGGTTAACGCCGCTACTGGAAACATAGGCCGAGCTTCTGCCGCATCGGCAGCCATCTTCACGGCGGCCCATATAACCGGGCTTGACAAGAAAGTGGTCGAGGCTGGTAAAAAACAGCTCGGTCGTCTGTTGAACCGAAAGATAGGTTCGGCATTGCCGGATAAAAAGCAAAAAGCCAGTGAAATGTCAGATGCCGATCTTTCCAGCAAAGTTAAGCGCCTTAATTTAGAAAAGCAGTACAATAAACTGTCTAAAACTGATTCCGAATCCTCAAAGCTTGACAGCTCAAAGCGTATAGTAGATTCCGCATCAAGTGCTCTTAACCAGCTTAGAAACTCTAACAAATCCGATTCGTCTAAAGTTCGCCCCGATATGAGCAAAATGTCTAATAAAGATTTGCAGGACCGCATAACCAGAGAGAACCTTGAACGACAGTATACCAACATGTTTGGCGAAAAAGCGCCGTCCACGAAAATGTCTAAAGTTATCGACGGTATCATAGATTATGGCGGTCCTGCGCTTTCTACGGCAAGCTCTGTGTTGGCTATTGCCATTGCCGTTAAAGAATTGAGGAAGTGATACTATGTCTCTTTCCAATACTGCTACCCCATACTACTACGGACAATTCCGAAAAGCGGTAATGAACGGCGAGATTCCTGTGTGTGATACGGTAGTCATGGAAATGCAGCGGATAGACGAACTTATAGAGAATCCGCGGTATTACTATGATGACGAAGCGGTAAATGGGTTTATCTATTTCTGCGAGGACGAACTGACTCTAACAGATGGCGCCGACCTGCATCTGCTGGATACATTCAAACTTTGGGCAGAGCAAATCTTTGGATGGTACGAGTTTGAAGAGCGGAACATGTACGAGCCGTACCCGGACGGCCATGGAGGCCGTTATGTACGCAGGATGATCAAGAAGCGGCTGGTGAATAAGCAGTATCTTATCGTTGGGCGTGGAGCGGCAAAGACTCAATATGCTTCCTATCTACAAAATTATTTCCTTAACGCTGATACAACGACTACACACCAGATTACAACCGCTCCGACCATGAAACAGGCTGAAGAAGTGCTTTCTCCCATACGGACCTCTATCGTTCGGTCGAGGGGGCCAATGTTCAAGTTTCTCACTGCCGGTTCTCTCCAGAATACCACTGGCTCAAGGGCAGATAGGGCACAGCTTGCGTCTACCAAAAAGGGTATCCAGAATTTCTTCAATGGTTCCCTCTTGGAAGTGCGCCCCATGAGTATCGATAAACTTCAGGGTCTACAGGTCAAGGTGTCAACCATAGACGAATGGCTGTCAGGCGATGTGCGGGAGAACCCTATAACCGCAATCGAGCAAGGCGCTGCAAAGGTCGACGATTACCTTATTGTAGCGATAAGCTCGGAGGGCACGGTACGCAACGGTATCGGCGATTCCATCAAAATGGATTTGATGCGGATACTTCGTGGTGAAGACGGAGCCTATGAGCCAAACACTTCTATCTGGTGGTATAAGCTGGATTCAAAGGAGGAGGTTGGCGACCCGGCTAAATGGGCAAAGGCAAACCCGAATCTTGGGCTTACTGTGAAGTATGATACCTATGAAAAAGAGGTTCGTCAGGCAGAACGCGACCCATCTACTCGAAATGATATCCTCGCAAAGCGATTCGGGATACCGACAGAGGGGTATACGTATTACTTCACATATGAAGAGACCCTTGTCCACCGCAGGAGAGAGTTCTGGAGAATGCCTTGTTCACTGGGGGCCGATCTATCTCAGGGCGATGATTTCTGTGCGTTTACATTCTTGTTTCCGTTGAAGAACGGCGAATTCGGGATAAAAACCAGAAATTACATTTCCTCGTCAACGATGGCGAAACTCCACATGGCAATGCGCGTCAAGTATGAAGACTTTATGAAAGAGGGAAGTTTGGTCGTACTTGAGGGCACAGTCCTTGATATGATGGAAGTCTATGAGGACTTAGACAATCATATAGCCAAGTGCGAGTATGACGTGTGCTGCCTTGGTTTTGACCCGTATAACGCCCGGGAGTTTGTTGAGCGCTGGGAGACTGAAAACGGCCCATATGGGATTGAGAAGGTCATACAGGGAGCAAAAACAGAATCTGTACCTTTGGGAGAACTGAAGAAACTCGCAGAGGAACGGATGCTTTTGTTTGACGAGGATTTGATGACCTTTGCCATGGGTAACTGTATTGCCATGGAAGATACCAACGGTAACCGTAAGCTGATGAAGAAACGGTATGACCAAAAGATAGACGCCGTGGCGGCGATGATGGATGCGTATATCGCGTATAAGCTCCATAAGGACATGTTCTAAACCAGTATGTCCGCAATTTCATAAGGAGGGAGCACCTACCGGAAACGAAGGTGATGCTATAAAATGAATAACGAATCCATCGGTTCCAGGTTCAAACGAGCCTGGAATCTTTTTTTGAACCGAGATCCCACCTATGGATACGGTGATTATGGGTACAGCTCCGGCCGCAGGCCTGACCGCATCCGGCTTACCAGAGGGAATGAGCGTTCTATTATCACCTCTGTTTATAACCGTATCTCAACGGACGCTGCGGCGGTTGATATCAAACACGTTCGTTTGGACAGTAATAGGCGTTTTCTGGAAGAAATCGACTCTAATTTCAATAAATGCCTTACCACAGAGGCCAACATCGACCAGACGGGCCGTGCCTTTATGCAGGATGTTGTGATGTCTATGTTGGATGAAGGCTGCGTTGCGATTGTTCCTGTGGATACGGATACCGACCCGGATTCTACTGGGTCCTACAACATTCAGTCGATGCGGACGGGGCAGATCATTGAATGGTATCCAGAGCATATCCGCGTCCGCGTATACAACGACAGAACTGGCCAGAAACAAGATGTTACTGTTCATAAGAGTTCGGCGGCTATAATAGAAAACCCATTTTATGCTGTGATGAACGAGCCTAACTCGACTATGCAGCGGCTTATTCGAAAACTGAATATTCTGGACGTTATAGACGAGCAGAGTGGATCGGGGAAGCTGGACATAATTGTCCAACTTCCTTTTTCTGTAAGGAACGACGTCAAGCGCAAGCAAGCTGAAGCAAGGCGGAAAGATCTTGAGGAACAGCTATCCAAATCCAAATACGGCGTTGGATACATTGATACAACGGAGCATGTAACGCAGCTGAATCGCCCGGTTGAAAACAAGCTGATGTCCCAGATTGAATACCTAACGAGTATGCTTTTCAGCCAGTTAGGTATCACTCAGAGCATATTAGATGGTACAGCCGATGAGCAGACGATGCTGAATTATTATAACCGTACTATCGAGCCTATTCTGTCTGCTATTACCACTGAACTAAAGCGTAAGTTCCTGACTAAAACAGCTCGCTCTCAAAAGCAGTCGGTTGAGTTCTATCGCGACCCGTTCCGTTTGGTACCGGTCAGCAGCATGGCTGAGATCGCGGACAAGTTTACCAGGAATGAAATCATGACGTCCAACGAGATCCGGCAGATTGCTGGTATGATGCCGTCCAGCGATCCGAAAGCCGACGAATTGAGGAACTCAAATCTAAGCGCTCCAAATGGGGGATACCCATCAAATTCCGAGAAGGAGGAAAATCAAAATGAAGCCAAAGAAGTATGACTTTGGAGGCTGGGCCACCCGAAACAATCTGCGCTGCTCCGATGGTAGGACCATTGTGAGAGACGCATTCAAAGATTGCGATGGATTGACCCGGCCTCTGGTCTGGAATCATCAGCACAATAGTCCCGATAACGTTCTCGGCCATGCTGTGCTGGAGAACCGCGCGGACGGCGTGTATGCTTACTGCTCTTTCAATGACACAGAAAACGGCCAGAAAGCGAAAAAGATCGTCGAGCATGGTGATGTAGTTGCCCTGTCTATCTTCGCCAATCAGCTCAAGCAGGACGGTTCCCGTGTCATTCACGGAGCAATCAAGGAGGTCAGCCTGGTGCTGGCTGGCGCCAATCCAGGGGCGCTTATCAACTCGGTTATGGCTCACGGCGAGGAGACCGATGCCGCTGAAATTTACAATGGCCTGGATTATATCGAGTTTAATCTGGAGCATAGCGATGACAGCGATGGCGGCGTTTCAGATATGGACAAGCCGGAAGATGAAGAAGAGGAATCATTTGAAGATGTGGCAGCAGACTCAGCAGACATACAGCATGTTGATGTCGATAAAACAGAAAAAACTGATGCATCGAGCAAAGCAAAGACAGTCGATGACGTGTTTGAGACACTCAACGACGAACAAAAAGTCATGGTGTACCAGATGCTTGGAGTTGTTGCAACAACTGGCATCGATGACGAAGAGGACGAGAATAAAGTAAAACATTCCGAAGGAGGAAATGATTCTATGAAGAAAAATCTGTTTGACCAGGAAAGCAAGGCAGAGGGCACTGTGCTGGCTCATTCCGACCAGGAACTGATTCTGGAGGCTGCTAAGTCCAAGAGCGTCGGTAATCTGCGGGACGCTATCCAGATGTTCGCCGAGCAGAACACCGATACTCTCAAGCACGGCATCGATGACATTGATTCCCTGTTCCCGGATTATCGCGACGTTAAGCCCGGCGCTCCCGAACTGGTCACCAGAGACCAGGGGTGGATTACGGCGGTTATGAACAAGGCTCATAAGACTCCATTCAGCCGTATCCGTACCCGTCAGGTCGATTTGCGGAACAAGGACATTCGCGGCAGCGGCTATAAGAAAGGCGAGAAGAAACAGAATGCGGTCAACATGAATGCTCTCACACGCACTACGGACCCGCAGACCATCTATGTAAAGGATTATCTCGACCGCGATGACATTGCCGACATCGTTGACTTTGACGCCGTTGAGTATCAGTACGGCGCCATGCGTCTGCTGCTGAACGAGGAGGTCGCTACAGCCATCATGATCAGCGATGGCCGCGAGGCAGATGATAAGCAGAAGATCCACCAGCAGCATGTCCGCTCTATCTGGCATGATGATGAGCTTTACTGCCTCCACGTTGATGTTGATGTTGAAAAAGCCCGCAATGAACTTCAGGGAACCGATACCGGCGCTAATTTCGGCGATAACTTTGTGTATTCCGAGGCTGTCATTACCGCCGCTCTCCACGCCCGTGAAAACTTCAAGGGCAGTGGTACCCCTGACTTCTTTTGCACGCCGCATCTGCTGAATGTCATGCTGCTGGCCCGCGACCGCAACGGCCATCGTCTGTATGAGTCCCGGTCTGATCTGGCAGCCGCACTCAATGTAGGCGAGATCTATACCGCCGAGCAGTTTGAGGGACAGATCCGCACTGACGAGGAGGGCAATAAGCATAAGCTGCTGGGCCTCTTTGTTAATATGATGGACTACACCATCGGCGCTACCAAGGGCGGAGAGATTACCCGGTTCAACCAGTTTGACATCGACTTCAACCAGGAAAAGTACCTGCTGGAGGCACGTATGTCCGGCGCACTGAGCCGTATCCATTCTGCCATTGCCCTGGAGGAAGCGGTCAAGCAGGCGAGTGCCCGGACCCCCGGTAACACGAACGCCCCAGCAGCCTAAGGTAAAGGAGGAAATTCAAAATGGCAAAATATTTCGGGAAAATCGGCTATGGAGTGTCCGAAACAACGAAGCCTGGGAAGTCTGTCCCTAAAATAACCGAGAGGGAATATTACGGCGACATACTCCAATTCAGGCGGCGGTGGGAGAACGGAGAGCATCTTAATGACAACCTGAATGTTGACAATAAGATCAGCATCGTAGCCGACCCCTTTGCCTATGAGAATTTCCATGCAATTCGTTATGTCTGGTGGATGGGTACAAAATGGAAAGTGATAAGCGCAGAGGTGCAGTATCCGAGACTTATTCTAACCATAGGGGGCGTGTTTAAGTGAATACCCTGGATGATCTGCAAGTAATATTGACCAACTTGCTTGATATTCCCGGTTGGTATCAGCCCCCGGAAACATCAGAAATGGAGTATCCCTGCTTTGTGTTCCAACTGGACAAGGCTGCCGCAAAATATGCTGACAACTCCATATACCAGTACATGAAACGGTACAAAGTTACCGTCATAGACCGAGAGCCTGACTCAGTGATTCCGGATAAGATGTTGTCCCTGCCTTATTGCAGCTTTGACAGGTTCTATACAGCATCCAACCTGAATCACTGGGTCTATATTTTATACTTTTAGGAGGTTTTTATATGAGAGCTATGTGGGACGAAATTGGCAAAAGATATTACGAAACCGGCGTAGACCGGGCCATGCTCTATAAAATGAAAGATAACGCATATCCTTTGGGTGTGCCATGGAGCGGCATTACCAGCGTAGAAGAAAGCCCTTCCGGGGCCGAGTCTAACGGCTTTTACGCGGACAATATCAAGTATTTCAACTTGACTTCTGCCGAGGAGTATGCTTGTACCATTGGCGCTTATATGTATCCGGATGAGTTTGCCGAGTGTGACGGCTCTGTGGAGGTTGCTGATGGCGTCCGTATCGGCCAGCAGACACGCGCACCGTTTGGTTTCTGCTACCGCACGGTCTTGGGGAACGACACACAGAAGAACAAGTATGGTTATAAGCTGCACCTGGTCTACGGTTGCGAAGCATCGCCCTCCAGTAAAGAGCACGGTAGCGTAAACGACAGTCCGGAACCTGCTGAGATGTCCTGGGAAGTTAATACAACGCCTGTTCCGGTAAAGGGCCATGAACCTACCGCAACCATGGAGGTGGACTCTACCAAGACGCCGCCGGAGAAGCTGAAGCTGCTGGAAGACATCCTGTATGGCAAAGATCCAACATCCGACGATTCCGATGACGGCACAGATCCCCGGCTGCCTCTGCCTGACGAAGTGATTGCTCTTGTCGGCATTGCGGCCGTTGCATAAACAACATATATGATATTGGCCGTGTCCTTGGAGATGCGGCCTTTTTTTTATTTCTGAAAGGAGAAGACATTATGCTTAAAAGAACGATTAAGTACATCGATTACAACGGCGTTGAGCGCGAGGAGGATTTCTACTTCAATCTCACAAAGGCTGACGTGGCTGAGATGGAGCTTACTACTGTCGGCGGCCTTGAGGCCATGTTCAACAAGATTTCCCAAGCACAGGACATTCCGGCTGTGGCTAAAGTCTTGAAGGGGATTATCTATAAGGCTTATGGCGAGAAGAGTCCGGATGGCCGACAGTTCATTCGTACTCCTGAGGTCAAGGACGCTTTCTTTAACACTGAGGCATACTCGGAGCTTTTCACAGAGTTGGTTACTGATCCGGTAGCTCTGAATGACTTTATCCGCGCTATCCTGCCAAAAGCACCAGCAGAGGCAGCCGTGCCGGCAACCACCACCGCGTCACAGCCGGTTCTTCTTCCGATAAACTGATTTTATCTAAGGAGGGATGGGAATGCTCCGAATCACAGTACCCGAAAAAGAATTGTGGGACGAACGCAACCAGGTGTTTATCCAGGTTAAAGAGCAGACTTTGCAGCTTGAGCATTCCCTTGTCTCTCTTTCAAAATGGGAGTCGAAATGGCGCAAATCGTTTTTGAAACATAAGGATAAGTCTTTGGAGGAAACAATCGATTACGTTCGATGTATGACCGTTACGCAGAATGTTAATCCCAATGTTTATCTATGCCTGACAGATGGCAACATTGCTGACGTAAACCGCTACATTGCTGATCCTATGACTGCTACATACTTGTCTAATGACGATTCTTCAGAGGGAAAAAGCAATGACGTAGTCACAGCAGAACTTATTTATTACTGGATGATAGCTTTCAATATTCCAGTTGAATTTCAGAAATGGCATTTGAACCGTCTGCTCACTTTAATTCGGGTGTGCGAGATGAAGAACCGTTCCGGCAAAAAGAAAAATCCTAAAGACATTATGCGCCGCAACAGGGCTAGAAACGCCTACAATCGTAAACGGTTTAATTCAAAAGGATAGGAGGAGAATTATGGTCCCAATTATAAAACAACCCTGCCCGGAAAATAAGTACGGCATTAAATGCCCATTTCAGCGGACTCCGCAGTTCGTTGTGGTGCATAACACTGGCAATACCGCCCCGGCGGACAACGAAGTTGCCTATATGCTTCGCAATAACGATGAAGTGTCTTTTCACGTAGCGGTAGATGATAAGAAAATCATCGAGGCCTTACCTTTTGGGCGAAACGCGTGGGCAAGCGGTGATGGACAGGGTCGTGGCAATATGTACGGCATTCATATCGAGATTTGCTACTCCAACTACAATGACGAGAATGCGGGGATGTACAAGCCCAAATTCTTGCAAGCTGAGAAGAACGCCGCCGAGTACATTGCCCGTTTGCTGAAAAATTACGGCTGGGGTATCAACGAGGTAAAGAAACATCAGGACTTTGACAGAAAATATTGTCCTCACAGAACCCTGGACCTGGGATGGCAGCGTTTTCTGGACATGGTTAAAAAATATATAACAATAAAGGAGGAACCCGAATTGACAGAATCACAGATAAGGGCTATCGCTCGGGAAGAGTTTGCAAAGCTGGAAAAAGAAAGAGCAGAAAGCAATGTGAGTAAGTGGGCGGTACCCGCCATGGAGTTCTGTAAGGAACACGGTCTTATGGTGGGTGATGGCAACGGGAATCTACGCCCACAAAGCTATGTGAAACGGGAAGAGCTTTCCCAGGTTCTATTTAACCTGTATACAAAGAACGATGTAACCGCCAAGTAAGGTGATAGCATGATAAGTTTCAGCCACAAGGGCGACTTCTCAAAACTCACTGGCTTTCTGGAGAGGGCAAAAGGCATTGTGCATCTGAGCGCTCTCGACCGGTACGGTCGGAGGGGAGTGTCCGCTCTTGCGTCTGCAACGCCGGTTGAGTCTGGTGAGACCGCCGCGTCATGGTCTTACGAAATTCAAAATGGAGATGGAACCGCTGCTATTACCTTTAAGAATTCACACATCGTAGACGGCGTGCCCATAGCCATAATCCTGCAATACGGGCATGGAACCGGAACCGGCGGCTGGGTGGAAGGGAGAGATTATATCAATCCTGCCATTCAGCCTATCTTTGACGAGATTGTGGAAGAGGCTTGGAGGGAGGTTGCCCAGCTGTGAGTAAAACCATTGAAGAAAGAGTCGTCGCCATGCGCTTCGACAACAAACAGTTCGAGCGCAACGCCCAAACGAGCATTTCTACCCTGGACAAGCTGAAACGTGCCCTGAATCTGGACGGAGCTGCCAAAAGCTTTTCCCAAGTGGATTCGGCCGCTAAAAAGCTGGACCTGTCTGGAATAAGCTCTGCGGCAGAAACTCTGAAAACGAGGTTTTCTGCATTAGAGGTTATGGCCGTAACCAGCTTGGCAAATATCACCAACTCCGCTGTCAATGCTGGAAAGCAAATTGTCCACTCCCTCACCATTGCCCCTATAAAACAGGGCTTTGACGAGTATGAGCTTAAGATGGGCTCCATCCAGACTATGATGATGAGCACCGGCGAGTCGCTGGAAAGCGTAAATCATTATTTGGATGAGCTGAACACCTACGCTGATAAGACAATCTATTCGTTCAGCGACATGACCTCCAATATCGGAAAGTTTACCAATGCGGGTGTTGGACTAAAGGATTCCGTCAAGGCTATCCAGGGCGTGTCAAATGTAGCGGCTATATCGGGGGCAAACGCCAACGAGGCGTCACGGGCCATGTACAACTTTGCTCAGGCCCTGTCGGCAGGCTCTGTAAAGCTTATTGACTGGAAGTCTATTGAGAATGCCAATATGGCTACGGTGGAGTTCAAAAATGAGCTGATTAAGACCGCTGTCGCCATGGGTACTCTAATCGAGAGCGAAGGTCGCTACATAAGTACGACCACCGATGCGAACGGTCATGTTTCAGACGCCTTTACCGCTACCAGCTTGTTCAATGATTCTCTGTCCAGCCAGTGGATGACCACTGAAGTCCTGGTGGAAACTTTGGGCCGGTATTCCGACGAAACGACCGAGATAGGTAAAAAAGCTTTTGCCGCCGCGCAGGACGTCAAGACCTTTACCCAGCTGATGGATACCTTACAGGAGGCTGTAGGTTCTGGCTGGGCCACTACGTGGGAAATTGTATTCGGCGATTTCGATGAGGCAAAGGTTCTTTGGACAGAGCTGAGCAATACCATCGGCGGGTTTATCGACGACCAGTCAAAGTCCCGTAATGAGATGCTCAAAATTTGGAAAGACCTGGGCGGACGTGATGACCTGATTGAATCCGCTAAGAATTCGTTTGGAGGCTTACTAAGTGTTATTCAGCCAATCCAGGAAGCGTTCCGTGAAATCTTTCCACCCATTACGGCCCAGCGGCTGGCCGATATTACCAGCAATCTAAAGGAATTCACCTCACATCTGAAACTGAGTTCCGCGACTTCGTCAAACCTGAAAAGCACATTCAAAGGCTTGTTCGCGATACTGGATATCGTGGGGCAGGCCTTTTCTGCTGTCTTTCATGCGGCAAAGCCTCTGCTCGGAATTTTCGGAAACCTTAGTGGAGGCGTGCTTGGCATAACTGGCTCTTGGGGCAAATGGCTTGTTAATCTCGATGAATCCATCCGAAAAAATGACACTTTTGGGAAAGCGATTCAGAAGGTTATCGACCTCGTTAAGGGTGCTAAAACGGCAGTCGATGAGTTTGTTCAAAATGTAAAAGATAAATTCAATCTACCGACCCTTGACGAAATGAAAGTCTCAGTAAAGGACTTTGTTAAATCGCTGAAAGAGAACTTCAAGCTGCCTGGGTTTGAATCTTTCCATTCTGCTCTGGAAAAGGCGCATAAAAATTTGTCCAGCCTCAGCAATATTGCCAGATCGGTTAAGAACGCCGCTGCAAACGTCTTCAAATCCATAGGAAAAGCGGCTGCTGATTTCGACATCGCGCATGCATTCCAAAGTATCCTTGGCGGTATTACCACCTTTATCGGTGGGATAGCCAAGATAGTCAGCGGGCTTATCAAGGACGTATTTACCAATATCGGTCAGGCCGATCTTGGCGGGTTGTTCCAGCTTGCCGGGGCATTTGCTACAGGCGGAATAGGCATAGGCATCAAGAAGTTCTTTGACAGTATGTCTGACGCCTTTGGCGGCGTGGATGATTTGTTTGACAGCGCAGACGGTATGCTGAAGAAAGTTACTGGTATTTTAGACGGCGTCAAAGACTGTTTCAAAGCATACCAAACCGAGTTGAAGGCCTCGGCTTTGCTGAAGATAGCAGGCGCAATCGGCATTCTAGCCTTATCCTTGACCGCTATCGCAGGTATCGACGCTGAAAAGTTGAACGGGGCATTGGGTGCTATTACCATCCTCTTTACGGATTTGATGGCCTCCATGGCTATTTTCTCAAAGATAAGCGGTGAGATGAAGGGCGCGGCAAAGACCACAACGCTGATGCTGGGGCTTGCTGTATCCATCCGAATTCTGGTTTCGGCGCTGAAGAGTGTTGCGGAATTGGAATGGGAGGACATAGGTAAAGGTCTTCTGGGCGTCACCGTCTTGATGGGTGAAATGGTCGCGGCACTGAAGCTGCTTGGCAGTGACGGCAAGAAAGTCGGTAAAGGGGCAACCAACGTCCTGATTTTCGCGGCAGCAATAAAAGTGCTTGCATCAGCCTGTAAGGATCTTGGTCAACTGAGCTGGGACGAGCTGGGTAAAGGCTTGCTTGGCGTAGGCGTTCTGCTTGGGGAGATTGATATATTCCTCAACACGGCCAAGTTTAGCGGCAAGACAATTACTACGGCAACCGGCATTGTGATTCTATCTGCCGCTATCAAGATTCTGGCATCTGCCTGCAAGGACTTTGGGCAGATGAGCTGGGAAGGGATAGCCAAAGGTCTGGGGGGTATCGGCGTACTTCTTGCCGAAATCACGGCATTTACCAAGCTGAATGGAAGCGCGAAAGGGATGGTATCCACCGGTGTGTCGCTGATAGCTATTGGCGTGGCGATGAAGATATTCGCCTCGGCGGTATCGGACTTTGGCCAGATGTCATGGGAGCAGATAGGAAAAGGCCTGGCCGCTATGGGCGGAGCCTTGGCCGAGGTAGCCATAGCCGTCAATGTTATGCCTAAGAATATGCTGAGTGTAGGTGCCGGCCTCGTAGTTGTCGGCGCAGCCCTGGAAATCATCTCACATGTGCTTGGCAAAATGGGCGGTATGTCTTGGGAAGAGATTGCTAAAGGGCTTGTTGTCATAGGCGGCGCGCTTGCGGAACTCTCGATTGCGTTGAACCTCATGAAGGGCACCCTGGCTGGTTCTGCGGCTTTGCTGGTGGCCTCTGCGGCGATCGCGGTACTGACCCCGTCTCTGGCGATTCTTGGAGCAATGAGTTGGGAGGCTATCGCGAAAGGGCTTGTCACCATTGCCGGGGCGTTCACCATCATGGGTGTGGCCGGAGCGGTATTGGGGCCTCTTACCCCAACCATCCTTGCTCTAAGCGGCGCATTCGCGCTGTTTGGAGTTGGCGTTGCGGCTATAGGCGTTGGGCTTGTAGCGGCGGGTGCTGGTTTGTCGGCGATTGCTGTCGGTCTCACAGCTTTGGCGGCGGCCACTGCGGCTGATGTAGGCGCAATCGTCGCGTCTCTATCACTCATCGTCACCGGTATTGCCGACCTGATCCCGGTTGTAATAGGTAAAATTGGTGAGGGTATTGTCGAGTTTGGTAAAGCCATAGCGCTTGGAGCGCCTTCACTCGGCGAGGCCGCGAAAGCGATAATCCTTACGCTGGTCGACGTTCTGGTGGAATGCGTACCGCAGATTGCGGATGGTGCTTTACAGCTAATCGACGGCGTCTTAGCGGCTCTGGTTCAGTATACACCTTCTATCGTGAATTCGTTGTTCCAGTTCCTGATTCTTTTGCTGGACGGCGTGGCCGACAACCTCCCGACGCTTATTCAGTCCGCGATGAACGTAATTATGGCTTTCTTCCAAGGCGTGGTTGACGCTTTGAGTGGGCTTGATGTGGATACGCTGATTAAAGGAGTTGCGGGCGTTGGAATTATGTCGGCCATGATGTTCGCCCTCAGCGCGGTGGCATCCCTTGTTCCAGGGGCTTTGATTGGCGTAGCGGGTATGGCGGCTGTTATCGCAGAAATGGCATTACTTCTGGCTGCCATTGGTGGGCTTGCCCAGATTCCCGGCCTGAACTGGCTGATAACTGAGGGCGGCAACCTTCTTCAAAATGTAGGTACCGCTATCGGGCAGTTTATCGGCGGTATTGCCGGTGGATTTATGACAGGTGTGTCCAGCCAATTCCCACAAATCGCTACAGACTTGTCCAATTTCATGACCAATCTCCAACCCTTCATTGATGGGGCTAAAGGCATCGACTCATCTATGATGGCGGGTGTTGGCGCCCTGGCCGGAGTAATACTTGCGCTGACGGCCGCTGATATCCTGAACGGAATTGCCTCCTGGATAACTGGAGGCTCATCGTTCTCGGATTTCGCTGAACAGCTTGTCCCCTTTGGGGAGGCCATCGCGGCTTTCTCGGATGTGGTCGATGGGAAAATCAATGAGGGCGCTGTGTCCGCGGCGGCAAACGCCGGAGCCATACTGGCTGAGCTGGCAGGCAATCTGCCCAACAGTGGGGGAGTCTTAGGTTGGATCATGGGTGAGAACAATCTGGACGACTTTGCGTCAAGGTTGGAGCCTTTCGCGGACGCTATTGTAACATTCTCGTCAAAGGTGGATGGTAAAGTCAGTGAGAGTGCGGTTCAGGCGGCAGCGAATGCTGGTGCAACATTAGCTGCTCTTGCGTCCGATTTACCTAACACTGGCGGTGTACTCGGCTGGCTGGTGGGCGAAAACAACATCGATGATTTTGCGTCTCGACTGGTTCCGTTTGGAGAGGCTATTGCCGAGTTTTCATCCGCGGTAAACGGAAAGGTCAGCGAAAGTGCCGTACAGGCTGCCGCTAACGCCGGTGCTACTTTGACTGCTCTCGCGAAGGATATTCCAAACAGCGGAGGAGTTTTGGGTTGGATTATGGGCGAAAACGACATTGATGCGTTTGGCTCACAACTGATTTCCTTCGGGGAGAACTTTGCCGCCTATTCCGACAAAATGAGCAGCGTTGATTCAAATATCGTTACCGCGACTACAAATGCCGCGAAAGCTCTTGTATCATTGAGCAACAGTCTCCCTGAAAAGGGCGGATGGTTCTCTGGAGATATGAGCCTCTCTGACTTTGGCAGCGATATTTCCTTATTTGGCTCTTTCTTTGCAGGATTCTACAGTTCCATAAGCGGGATTGACCCTTCGACTTTATCGGCGGTTATCGCCGAATTTGAGAAGTTGGTATCTTTAGCAAATGGCGCGAGCAGCGTTGACTTTACAGGAATGTCTACCTTTGGCCAGTCTTTGACCAATCTTGGGCAGGCTGGTGTCAATGGCTTTATCAAAGCTTTTACCGACGCTATGCCCCGTGTGAATGTACAAGGCGCTGCTTTAATTACCAATGCGAAAAACGGAGTTCAAACCGGGGTGTCTGGTTTCTACTCCCTCGGTATTAACGCCGGTCAAGGCTTTATCAATGGTCTCTATGCCATGAACGGTCCTGCTTGGACCGCGGGCTGGAGTATTGGCAATGCTGCGCTCATGGCCGCGAAAGCCGCTCTGGACAGCCACTCTCCTTCCCGAGAGTTTATCTATTTGGGGCAGCATACCGGCGAGGGCTATGTGATTGGCGTTAACAATAGTATTGGTTCTGTCAAGAATGCCACATCGGCGATGATGAACCAATCGATTGCTACCGCCAAAAAAGGAATCGACACCTTCGAGGACTGGCTGGATGAGCGGAAATACTACAACGAAATCTCCATCAAAGAAGAGCTTGCCGGTTGGGAACAGCTCCAGAAACAGTACAAGGAAGGTTCCGAGGAACGCAAGAAAATCGACCGGGAAGTGTTCCGTTGTCAAAATGAGCTTGTTAAAGCGACCTATCAGTTCTCCGTTGACTGGATTGAGAAAGAGAAGTATTATAAGCGGCTCAGTCTGGAGGACGAGCTTGCCGCATGGAAACGGGTTCAGTCCCGGTATATGGCTGGTTCCGAGGAACGCAAACAAGCCGACCGGGAAGTGTTCCGGGTCGAGAATGAGTTGGAAGACGAGCGGTACCAGAAAAGGCTTGACCACATCGACAACGAGGTGTTCTATGGCCGCATGAGTGTTCAGGAAGAACTTGCCGCGCTGGAAGAGCTTCAGAAACAATACGAAGTTGGTTCTGAAAAATACCTGGAAATCGACAAGACGATATACTCTAAGCGGAAAGAGGTCGTAAAAGATTTCTACGATACGCTTAATGATTATATCAGCAACGAAAGAACCTTCGGACGTATGGGCGACATAGGCGAGCTTGGTACAATGCTTGCGTATATCGATCAGTTGGAAGAAGGCTCTGACGAATGGAAAAAGGCCATGACCTCTGTGTACACCCTGGTTATATCCATAGGCGAGGCGCAGCTCCAGTATGAAAAGGACGTGGCGGCCGCCGAGGCAGACCACGCCGAGAAGCGCCTGCAACTGGAACAGGAATATGCGGACTATGTAAAAGAGGTCAACCAACAGCTTGAGGCCGATATAGAAAGCCTTAACAAGAAGTATGAGGATGCCGTCCAGTCCCGAGCCGACAGCCTGTACCGGTCTTATGGGCTGTTCGATGAGGTAAAACAGAAGGATGACGTAAGCGGCGATACGCTTATAAACAACCTGAAGGGCCAGGTTGCCGAGTTTGACGAATGGCAAGCTATGCTGAAGTCTCTTGCGGCCAAAGGCGTCAGCGGCGAATTGCTTGAGGAACTTCAGGAGATGGGGCCGTCCTCGATTGCCAACGTCCGCGCCCTGAACGGTATGACCTCTACCCAGCTCACCCAGTATGTGAATCTTTGGTCCACAAAGCACCGTCAGGCCAAAGACCAGGCAACCAGTGAACTGGAAGGAATGCGGGTCGAAACCCAGAAACAGATTGCACAGCTCAAGGTCGACGCGGCAAATGACCTGGAGGAGTACAAGAAAGTCTGGCAGACAAAGATGTCCGAACTGGATGAGTCTTTGCAGAAAACGCTGAAGGACCTGGAGACCGATTTTCATAAGTCCATTGGCCTGATTTCAAAATACACCCAGGAAGAACTTAACACAATGGTTGGGAGCGTCAGTCAGCTTTTGGGTGAAAAAGGGTTCAATATCGGAACAAATCTACTTCAGGGAATCATCAAGGGGTTTGAAGAGGAAAAACCCAACTTGATTAACGCTTCCAAAGCTGTTGCGGCTAACATTGTAGATCCTATCGAAGGGGAACTGGATATTCATTCTCCTTCCCGGGTTACATATCAATTAGCGGTGTTCGCGGTACGCGGGTTCGTTAATGCTCTTAATGATATGTGCCCGAGCGTATACGACGCGAGCAATAACCTTGCCGAGGCATCCAGTGAAGGCATTGGAAAAGCTATCCAGTATATGATGCGGCTGCTTGATGGCGACATCGAAACGCAGCCGACGATTCGGCCAGTGCTGGATTTGTCTGATGTGTCAAGTGCGGCAGCCAAGCTGGATAACCTGCTTTATGCAGAACGAACCGCACGGCTCGCAAGCGATCTTGAATTGAGTATGAACCGAAAATCTCCGGCGACGGGCAGAATTGTTATAGACAACGGGGATGTGGTAGAGGCTATCCAAGATCTCAGGCGGGATATGGCTGCCATGTCAGACGCTGTCACGCATATGCAGGTAGTCTTGGATACAGGTGTTCTCGCCGGCGAAATGACCGGGCCCTTGGACAGGAATCTTGGCCGCAGGCAAATCTATAGAGGAAGGGGGAACTGAGATGTCAAAAGAATCCAAGCAATACCATTCTGTCATTTTCGGGGAAAAGAACTCCTGGGATGATTGGCACCTGATCCCCACCTCCCGGCCGGTGTTTAATCCGCCCAAACCGAAACTCAAAACCGTGGATGTTCCCGGTGGGGACGGACTTCTGGATGTTTCAGAACTCCTCACCGGATATCCGGTTTATGAGAACCGCACAGGTTCCATTGAGTTTATGGTCCATAACGGATATGAGGAATGGCAGGTGGCCTATTCGAACATCATGGACTATCTTCACGGGCAAAGGCTCCGAGCCATTCTGGAAGACGATCCGGACTATTTCTATGAGGGCCGCTATTCAGTCAACATCTGGAAGTCAGATAAGGCTTACTCTCTGATTACCATTGACTACAGCGTAAACCCCTACAAGCAGTCCGTTCTCTCCACGACAGACGAATGGCTGTGGGACCCGTTTAATTTCCACACGGGCATGGCTTTGACAAGGACCTTCAAAAACATTCCGGTTACTGAAATCTATGAGCCCCACCACTTCATAGACGACATTATGGGCCGGGCTCCGGTATGCCCTACTTTCGATATCCAAACCGAAACAGGAGGCGGAATCTATATCCGTTTCGTGAATGAGCATTTGGATATTGACATTGAAAAACATGCTCCGGATGGGAAAAGACGCTATCCGGAGTTTGTCTTTCGTGGAAAAGCGCCGGTCATCTACTTCAAGACTGTAACCGGCCGGGGCACTGTGTCGGTAGATTACCGTCCAGGGAGGTTGTGAGTATGTACAGTATTTATGCGGACGGAGTCTGCTTTTACAACGATGCTTTTGCCCTGGAAGAGCTGGCGGTGCTGGAGCCTAAGCTCACCATGGAGGACAACGCGTCCGGCTCTCTCAGTTTCAAGCTGCCGCAGAGAAATACCGCCTATGATTCGCTTGTCCGGCTTGCCACTGATATTTCTGTGTGCAAGGATGGAAAGGAGATATGGGCCGGTCGGGTGCTCACGGAAGATATGGATTTCTGGAACAACCGCAGTATTTATTGCGAGGGAGAGTTGGCGTTCTTCAATGACAGTTCCCAGCTGCAAAAGAAATACCACGGTACCATTCGCGGCTTTCTGGAAGCAATTATCGATGTCCATAACCAGCAGGTCAAGGCCAACCGGCGGTTTCAAGTGGGAGCGGTCACGGTTCAATTGGACGATCCCGCCGACTTTCTCACAGATTACCAGAAAACCATGGAGGTGGTAAACAGCCTGGTGGAAGCCTATGGCGGACACCTGCGTATCCGTAAGGTTGACGGAATCCGTTATCTGGACTATCTCTCAGACGACTCGCTGGAGGGAATCGATCAGTTGATTCAGTTTGGAAAAAATCTGCTGGATTTCACTAAGTCCTGGGATTCCACGGAGTATGCAACCGCCCTACTGCCTCTGGGTTCCAGAAATACCGGAGGAGCCTCCGATTCAGACGGTAACCCAGGAGAAGAACTTAGCGCCTACTACCTGACTGTGGAAAGCGTGAACGACGGTAAGCTTTATGTAGAAAATACCGCAGCCGTGGCCAAATACGGATGGATTGAGCGTGTGATCCGCTATGACGATGAGACGGACCCCGCAGCTCTGCTCAGCAAGGCAAAAAGCTATCTGAGCCAATTTCAAAATGGAGAAGTCACAGTGGTACTGCCCTATGGAGCGTTCCTTGGAGCAACAGAGGATGATCCGGAGACGGACGAAACCATAACCGGCCTGGAATCCTATGTTACGGTGGAGAGCGTCAATCAGGGCAGTATCTTTGTGTCATCCTCCGAGCTGGTGGATAAGTACGGGTGGATCATCCAGATTGTCAACTTCGATGATGCCAGCGAGCCGGCCGAGCTGTTGGAGCGCGCGAAGAAGTACCTGCTGGACCTGCAATTAGACGCCATGCAGTTGGAGCTGAGTGCGCTGGACCTGCATTATCTGAACCCGGAAATCAAAGACATCCGGCTGCTGGACAAAATCCGGGTGCTCTCTCGGCCCCACCATCTGGATGCCTGGTTTACGCTCACCCGGCTGGAAATTCCTCTGGATTCCCCGGAGAGTTCTAAGTTCACCCTGGGGGACACTGTCAAGACCTCACTGACCCAAGTCAATAATCAGATCAATACTGATTTGACAAAGAAAATCAATACCCTCCCCAAAGCCCATGATATTTTGGATGAGGCCAAGGAGAATGCGGCCCAGATCATCCAATCCGCTACCACAGGCCATATCACCATTACTCAAAACCAGCAAGGGGCGGACACCCTCTATATTTCTGAGGGAATGGACTATACCAAGTCCCAGCGCCTGTGGATATGGAATATGGGTGGGCTTGCCTACTCTAAGGACGGCGGGAAAACCGTTGAGGTCGCCATGACCATGGACGGCTCGATTACGGCCAATTTCATCACAGTGGGTGCCATGGCTGCTGACCGTATCCGCACAGGACTTCTGCAATCGGAAAACGACAACTTTACACTGAACTTGAACGATGGCACTTTGACCATGAAAAAAGGCTCCATTGATATTGGCGGTAAATTCACCGTTACCGACGAGGGGTATTTGACTGCCAATGAGGCTGACATTCGTGGAACCATCCGGGCATCCGCCGGTAGTATAGGCGGGCTGACCATCGACCCGGACGGTAAGCTCTACTCCAACAGCGGTAACTGGTATATTGGCGTCAACGGCTCGAATACCAACACGGAACGGGAGTATGCGTTCTGGACAGGAAACCCAACGCCTGGAAACGCGCCGTTCTGGGTAAAGAAAAACGGCGAGCTGTACGCCAGTAAAGGCACGTTCAGCGGCAGGCTGGAAGCGGCTACCGGCAATTTCCTCGGCGTGGTGCAGGCCAGCGATTTTCTGGACCGCAACGGCAACAGCATGTTCACAAGCCAGAACAAGTTTAAGGCCGACTATCTTGACCTATACGGGTTAACGGTCAGAAACAAATCCACCGGACTGATTACGTTCCAGGTGGACAAGAACGGCAAGGTTGCCATCAATGGCGACATCACTATGGGAGCGGCCAGTACCATTGACTGGGCCCTGGTGACCAACGTGAACATCAATTCCAACCCCGCCTATTCGCTGGCTCAGCAGGCCAAAAATGCCATTCCCAGTTACATTAAGTCAACACATATCGACGCGGTTACGATAGAGTCTCCTACGCTTCGCGGGGAAGAAATCAATGTAATCGCGGGGAAGGAACGCGGCAGTTTCAATCTGTACGCTACGTATGGTTCCCGCCTTTATCACATGTTTACGATTGATTACTGGGAAGGAATGTCGCCGGAAGTCCATCTGTACAGTCCCGCTGCCGCGGATATGTATTTCGGTAAAGATGGATATTGCTTTATCTATTTTATCGGGGATGTTTCGTTTGAAGGAACGGTCGATTTTTCAAGGGCTACCGTAAAAGGTTTGAAATAAGTAAGAAAGGAGGCGCCTGGTATGAAGAAAACTCTTAAAAACGCGGTTATGGTAGACATGCTTATGCAGCTGAAACCGCTGCTTTCCCGACGTGACAAGATTGGCTATGCCGCGGCCCGGAATCATCGCAGGCTGGCCGAGTGCCTGACCGAGTACGAACGGTTCCGCAACAGTCTGATTGAGAAGTACGGCGAGCATGAGAAAGATGAGAACGGGAACGAACTCCCGTCAATCTCCCTGAGCTCTACTTCGCCCAATTTCAAAATGTTTCTGAGCGAACTCGCTCCTTACAATGAAATGGAGCATGAGGTGGAACTTATGGAGCTGCCCTACAGTGAGGTAATCGGCAGTTTGTCAGGAGAAGAAATCCTCGCGATTGACTGGATGCTGGTAGATGGGGAGGAAGAGTAATGGCAGATATTTCTTCACAGCTCCAAAAAATACTGGAAGCCATATATGGCGAAGAGGTCCGAGGTTCTATCCATGACGCTCTGGCGGCCATGAATGTGGAATCCAACGCCGCCATGGAGTTTGCGGCTACGGCAAAGGATTCCGCTATGAACAGCGCTGCTGCCGCAAAGGCATCAGAGGAGAAAGCAGCCCTGTCCGAATCAGCAGCCAAAGAATCCGAAACTAACGCCGCTGCATCAGAGCAAGCAGCGTTTGAAAGCGCGTCAGAATCTATTGACGCGGCAAATGCCGCTAAAAATTCTGAAATAAATTCCGCCGCATCCGAGGCCGCAGCTAAGGCATCCGAAACCAATGCCGCCAACTCCGAATCAGCAGCAAAAGAATCCGAGACTAACGCTGCCGTATCGGCAGCCACTGCTACAGAGAAAGCGGCAGCATCCTCAGCCTCAGCAGAGGCCGCAAAAGCGTCCGAGGAAAAAGCCGCCCTATCAGAGAATGCCGCTAAGACTTCGGAGACCAACGCCGCATCCTCTGCCTCCATCGCGTCTGAAAAAGCGGCCGAGGCGTCTTCTTCCGCGTCTGCTGCAAAGGTTTCCGAAACGAACGCCTCTGATTCTGAAGTGGCCGCGAAAAAGTCAGAGGTTAACGCGTCCGCATCCGCCAATGCCGCTGCCTCCAGCGAAACAAACGCAAAGGCCTCTGAAACAAGCGCCGCTCAATCTGCCGCTCACGCCATACAGGAGAGAGAAGACTACTCCCAATGGGTGGAACAGCAGGAGGCCGCTTTTACTCAGTGGTTCGATGGTATTAAGGAGCAATTTGGCGACGACGTTGCGGGAAATCTCACCAACCAGATTAACAAAGAAGAAATTGACAGAATCCTGAGTGTCGGTTTTGCGGATGGTGTCAAGGAGTTCAGCGAGGACGGTACAACGATTATCTCAACAGCTCCGGATGGCCGGACGCTTACCAAGACCTTCACCAACAGCTTTCAGACTATGACCGCGGTTCTCAGGAAAGCCGATAAGACCGTTGCTGCCACACTGACAAAAGAGTTTGCGGCAGACGGAAGTACAATCAGCACGACTATAACCTACTCATGAAAGGAGAGAATTCAAAATGGCAGAAGAAGATATGCTCTACGGCAAAGCACGGCATCTTTTCGGCGGCATCGAGCCGTCCAACATGAAAGCTTTTTCCGTAACCGCACCGGGCAGCGGTAGGCCGGTTATCACAGCGGTTCTGCCGGACAATACCGTTATCGATGGTCAGACCCTGTGTACTGTGGCGGGGGCCGTGATTCGCAAAAAGTCCACCGGCTACCCCAAGGACGAGTTCGATGGGGAGAAGGTAGCGGAAATCGCGGAATCTACTACCTTCACAGACGTCACTGCCAATGCGGACGGCACCTATTATTACGCGGCTTATCCGTTTACCACGCAGGGTGTATATAACCGCAACCCGGCTAACCGGGCCGTGTTCAACGAACCAGAGCCTATGGCTGCTTTCACTTCCCGACTGGTATACAGTTCCGCGTCTCAGACCTCCCATGTGGAGCTGACCGCCACTTTGCCGCAAGGTGCGGCCGGAGCGGTGATTCGTAAATCCACCGTGGGATATCCACAGGACGAGGAAGACGGCGAGGTGTTCCAGAACATCACCGCCAGCACGGTTATCACGGATACAGACGTGGAAGAGGATGTCACCTATTACTATAGCGCCTTTGTCTACACCAGTACCGGAGCTTACAACCGTGACCCGGCTAACCGGACAAGCTGCACCGTATACGCGGGAGAAGCCCCGGACGACATGGCCGCTTTCAGTGTTGTATGCGACGCGGTCAATCAGGCGAAAATCACGGCAACTCTTCCTGGCAATAAGACCGAAGGTGATGTTGAGATTTGCACTGTAGCCGGCGCCATCATTCGCCGCAAGACAGGCAGCTACCCAGTCAATGAGACGGACGGCGAGGAAGTTACTGATTTGAAACAGAGCGGTACTTACACCGATATGGGCCTGACCGGCGATACAATCTACTATTACGCCGCTTTCCCCTACTCCGACCGGGGGATGTTCAACCGTAACCAGACTGCGGAAAATCAGGCAAGCTGTAAGGTGTTCGCTCCGGTTGCCCCCGGCAATATGAAAGCGTTCTCTGCCAGTTCTGCGGCCGCCGGCAAAATTGTCCTGACAGCCACTCTGCCGGACAATACCATAGAGAGCGGGGTGACTACCAGTGCCGTGGCGGGCGTTATGATCCGCAGGAAGTTGGACGGCTATCCCGCCAATGAAACAGATGGGACCCTGGTGGCAAACCTGACCGAGAGCGGAACCTACACGGATACGGACATTGTGGGCGGGCAGATGTACTACTATGGGGCGTTCCCCTATTCCGACAAAGGCCTGTACAATCAAAATGCGGTTCCGGACAATCAGGCCAGCGCCGAGGGTAAGACCTATGAGTATCTCTATGGCTATGACCTGGACACTGCCAACAGCAATCCGGCTACCCGGGTCACTTACCCCGCAGACGTGGACAACACGGGCTTTGCCGCGGCAAAGATGGGAACCAGCGCGTTTAACTATGGCGGCTGGCCCAGCACTCCGGGCGAGAAATTCATGCCCAGGCCCTGTATGCTGACTTTTGCGGGAAAAGTAGACCACTACCTGAACCCCAATGACTATACAAAGAAAACAGATGGCACGGCCTCTAAAGTTGCGGATACATCCTTTGGCGGAAACGCCATGATGGAATGGCCCAAAATCTTTGTAAAGCGTTGGCAGGAGGGCAATATCTACCACTTCCGTGTCTCTGATGTGAAGCTGGATGACGACTTCGAGTGCTGGTCCAACTATGACCGCCAGAATCATGAGATTGAGCACTTCTACACACCGATTTTCTTTGGCTCCAATGTTTCCAGTAAACTTCGCTCCATCAGTGGCCAGGCGAACAGCGTGTCGACTACTGCTGACCAGGAAATCACCTATGCCAAGGCCAACGGCGCGGACTGGTACACCGAGGTTGTGGCGGACCGTATGCTAATCAACGACTTGCTGACCATGATGGCGAAGTCTACCGATTTGCAGACCGCGTATGGCTCCGGCAGAACAAAGAGTTCCAACAGCAGCGCGATATCTCCTGGTACCATGAACACAAAAGGAATGTTCTGGGGTTCCACGAATGGTACGGACGGCGTCAAGGTTTTTGGCATGGAAAACTGGTGGGGGAACATTTGGCGGCGTATTGCCGGGTGGATGCTGGTAAATAGCGTTCAGAAAGTCAAGCTGACTCGCGGAACGAAAGACGGAACTACCGCAGCCGATTATAATACTACCGGCGATGGATATAAGTCTCTGAGTAATGCTGCGCCTACTGGTTCCAGCGGCGGCTACATTTCAAAATGTAAAACCGAGAAGTTTGGGCGGTTCCCATACGAGTTGTCGGGTTCGGCCACAACCTTTGAGTGTGATGCTATGTGGTATTCCACTGGAACACGATACGCGTTTGTCGGCGGCTACTGGAACAATGACCTTCAAGCGGGTCCCTTCTACGTGAACCTGAACAATGCGCCGTCGAACTCCACCTCGAGCGTTGGCGCGGCCCTCTCTTGTAAACCGCTTGCGGCCTAGGAGAGGTCTGGAGAACCTAGGTTCTCCGGGAAAACGATGGCTACTAGAGCATGGACGCTAGGCATTTAAGTTCGGCTACTTCATCCGCAGTTATTTCAGCGTCATCCCACTCTGAGACTTCAACGGCGTGCATGGCGAATGCCGCGTATAGTTTCGGATCGTCCTTGATTTTGTTGACGAATAGTGACGCGCGATTTAATGCGGATTTGTTCATGGCCATCATGTCTTGTTGGGAAATGCTATATTTTACATGCACGTCTTCGATAACCTGTCTGAAGATGTAGCTGGCCAGTGCTTTTGCGTGAGCATCCGGTATGCTGTATGCTGTTCGTAAGAATAAAGCGCCCAGTTCATCCATAAGTTCCATCTCCTTGCTGCTTTTTCATAGATTATATCATTCTGTGGAAAAAGATGCAAGGTTCTGATTTTAGGGGTATGCGCTGCGCCTGCGCGCGTATGTCGGCGGCAACTGGAACAATGACCTTCAAGCGGGTCCCTTCTACGTGAACCTGAACAATGCGCCGTCGAACTCCAACTCGAACATTGGCGCGGCCCAATCTTATCCAATACATGGTAATATGTTTCTCGATTTTTAATGCAGCGCATATTCCTCACCCCTTGGTGAAAATCAACTCGATGCAAGCGCCTGCCGGTAGCTGAAAAAGGACGAAAGCGGGCGAGAGGATAAGAGAGAATGAAATCCTACACTCACTTGTATGAAATATGTACATCCGAACAAAACAGAATAAGAAGCGTGCAGTCGGCCAAGAAGAGCAAGCGTATCCGAAACATCATCAAGGCCCGGCATTTGTCTGATGCGGCTCTGGCGGAAAAATCCCGTGATTGGATTATCAATTACGAGATCAAGGAGCATGCCCCCATTTATATTTTAGATGGAATCAGCCATAAGCAGCGGACAATCTATGTGCCGACCCTGGAAGAGCTTATTGTCCAGCACTGCGTAGTGAACGCTCTCAAGCCCATGTTCTATAAAGGTATGTATGAGCACAGCTATGCCAGTCTGCCGGGGCGAGGTTCTCACAAAGCCAAAAGGGTCATTGAGAAGTGGATTCGCACTGACGCAAAGAATGTAAAGTATGTCTTGAAAATGGACATCAGGCATTTCTTTGACAGTGTCCCCCACGATGTTCTCAAAGCAAAGCTCTCCAAACACATTCATGACGAGCTTATGCTGGATTTGCTGTTTAAGATTATTGACACCACGGACGCGGGGATTCCCCTGGGGTTTCATACCTCCCAGTGGCTGGCAAACTGGTTCCTGCAAGGATTGGACCATTACATCAAGGAACAGCTCCAAGCAGCCCATTATGTCCGGTATATGGATGATATGGTGATTTTCGGCAGCAATAAGAAAGCCCTCCACAAGATGCGTCAGGCAATTTCGGAGTATCTTGGAAAAGAGCTTGGTCTTGCGTTAAAAGGGAATTGGCAGGTGTTCCGGTTCTCCTATGTGAAGAATGGCGAATACCTGGGGAGAGACCTTGACTTTATGGGCTTCCGGTTTTACCGGGACCACACTGTTTTGCGGAGAAGTATCATGTACAAGGCCAGTAGGAAAGCGAAAAAACTTGCGTCAAAAGCCAGGCCAACTGTTTACGACGCCCGGCAGATGCTGTCGTATCTTGGCTGGATCAAGTCCACAGACACCTATGCTATGTATTCAAAATGGATTAAACCTTACGTAAACTTTAGGAAACTGAACCGAAAGGTATCCAAGTCTGACAAGAATAATCCCTTACAGATATATTACCGGCTGGCGAGGGTTTATCAAACATAAAAGGAGGCGGTTTTATGGAACCTACTTACCGATATTCCGAAAGCACGGTCCGGCCAGAGCAGGTCCAGATTTCCGGCGATACCGTATATCTGCGCAAGGACATCAAAGAATCCAAGCGTGAGGATATGGACGGCGGGACAGTCAGCTACTGGACGTACCAGGAGGCGGCTATGTCTACCGAGGAGTTCAACCGGAATTCCAGCGCTCTTCTTCTGAAGAGGCAGTTGAACAGCGACGGCGACATGCTGGCCATTATGGAGGCTATGGCTGATATGTATGACGTGCTGGCTATACTGATGGAGTAAAAGCAGAAGAAAGGAAGACAATCATGCACTTTACCAAAGAAATCTGTTTGAAGATAGATGGCATTGATGAGTTGACTGCGATAGCAGAGAAAGCTCAGCGGCAATTGGACGAACTGATAGATACCGTGCAGGAACTGAATCGCGTGCAAATTCGGGTGGAAGCGAGTCTAAACGACGAGAGATCTCCGGGGAAGGTTCCAAAGGAAACATGTCTGAAAAATTGATATGGACTTCGTTACCGTCTGGTATTTGGTTATAGTGCAAGAGAAGAGTACAAATCGAAAGGGCTGTTGACATGGTAAATATCTACTGTACGCTTATCATCAATAAGCGAAGGAGCTTTGATGACATCCGGGAGGACTTCAAAGAAAAAGTAAAAGCCCGGCTGAAAGAACTCGGTTACGACCAGAACGGCGACAAGCTGGAGGCGTAACCGTGCTTTTTTATATTTTAACTAAACTTCTGATTGGAGGTAACAACATGGTTGCATTGTATGTAGCGCTCATCATCAACGGCAGGCGGTCTTTCGACAAGGTGCCCGACAAGTTCAAGGATGCGGTCAGGGCTGACCTGGAGGCCCTGGGCCTTACCGAGAACGGCGACCCGGTGTAAGGTGACCGCCTATGGTTGACACCGGAAGTTGGGTGCTGGTCAGCAGGCGGCTGCCGCCATATCCCAGGGCGGGTTCTAAGGCAGTCGAGTCCTGGTGCGGCCTTTCTGCTGATCTTGATATGCTGCCCAAAACAGGATGCACAGGCAGCACGGCTTATTGCATCGACACAGGAGACCGTTACATGTTTGAGGAGACTACCGATACCTGGTATCCCATGCTCTCCTCGGGTGGCAGCGGTTCGGCTCCAGAGGGGGTGGCCCCTTACACAGGACCCTACAGCGTGACCCCGAAAGCGTCCGTGACGCAAATCCTGCCCACCTCCAGCAAATACATGAAGAACAATGTTGCCGTGGCTAAAATCCCATATTCCGAGACGAGCAACGCCTCTGAGGGTACTACGGTAAGCATTGCGGCAAGCTGACGGAGGTGATGGATAATGGAAGGTGAATTCATTTCACGAGCTGAGCATGAAGAGTTCCGGCGCAGTATGGACGCCAAGCACCAGCGTCTGGAAGACGAGAACATTCGCCAAAACCGTCGGCTGGAGATTCTGGAGGAAACGGTTAAGCAGATCGCCAAAATCAGCACCTCGGTGGAGAAGCTGGCCTTGAACATGGAGAACATGGTGAAAGAGCAGATTTCTCAGGGGGAGCGGCTGACGGAACTGGAGGGCCGGGACGGCGAGATGTGGCGCAAAGTAGTTGGCTGGGTCATTTCCGCAGTAGTGGGCGTGGCTGTCGGCTATTTCTTTTTCAAGCTTGGGGTCCATACTTAGGAGGGACTTCAAAATAAGATTCTGACTAGGCGGTTCTGATAGCCATGTAGAAAAAACGAAACATTACGAACTGGAGGAATGATCTATGGATTTTGGAAAGGCAATCGAGGCTGTAAAGGCTGGCAAGAGAGTATCCCGCGCTGGATGGAACGGCAAAGGCCAGTATATCGAGCTGGCTGCCTGCGTCAGTTATAAAAATGCAGCCGGAGAAATCGTCAACGTAAACCATGACGCGCTCGGCAACAATGCGATTGCGTTTGTCGGTACTTCCGGCGTGCAGCTTGGTTGGCTGGCCTCCCAGGCAGATATGCTTGCTGAGGATTGGCAGATTCTGTAAGAGGAGAGGAAACGGATGACGCGAAAGTCGATTGTACATAGGCATTATAAAACATAGGGAGTGATTCAAAATGAACATCAACTGGAAAGTACGCATCGCAAACAAGCAGTTCTGGTTCTCGCTGGTACCGGCAATTCTGCTGGTTATCCAGGCTGGCGCGGCCATCTTTGGTTATACTGTGAATTTCGGCGAGCTTGGGAACAGCCTGCTGGCCTTTGTGGACGCAGTGTTCGTTATCCTGGTGCTGCTGGGCATCGTTAACGACCCCACCACCGCCGGGTATAGCGACAGCAAGCGGGCCAGACACTATGAGAAACCCTGGAAGGAGTAACATATGCCTGAAACCGTAACCAAGAATATCAACAAGGTCATCTACAACGGCGAGGTACTTATTGACCTGACCGCCGATACAGTGACCGCGGACAACCTGCTGAAGGATGTCACGGCCCACGACAAGTCCGGCTCGGCTATTGTCGGCGCCTGTCCCTTTGACGTGGATTCTTCCGAGGCTACTGCCGCAGTCGGCGAACTGCTGGAAGGCAAGACCGCCTACGCCAGAGGGGCAAAGATTACCGGCGCCATGAAGGACAATGCCGCTGTCGCTGGGGTGATTGCCACCAAGGAGCAGGAGTACACCGTTCCACAGGGCTACCACGACGGTTCGGGTAAGGTGTCCATCGACGCCAACGAGCAGGCCAAGCTGGTTCCCGGCAACATCCGAGAGGGCGTGACTGTCCTGGGTGTTGAGGGTACTATGTCCGGCAGCGAGGACTCCAAACCCCAGGCCAAGAGCGTAATACCCTCCGCAGAGGAGCAAATAGTTCTCCCCGACGAGGAATACAACTGCCTGTCCCAGGTGACAGTGGCGGCGATTCCTTATGTGGAAGCGGAAAACGCGGCCGGAGGCACCACCGTGACCATTGGGTGAAGGAGTGAGCCAGATGGCTGTAAATAAAGTTATAGCGAACGGCAAAGTCCTTATCGACCTGACTGGCGACACGGTAACCGCCGGTTCGCTGAAAAAGGGCGTGACAGCCCATGACAAGACCGGTGAGATTATCACTGGAACGCTTGACCAAAGCGAAGAAATTGACGACATTGACCTGGTACTGACCTATGGGTTCTCTGAGGGAACAAGAATGTTTGCAGATGACGGTACTGCCGTAGCGCGGGACTCTGCCGGCAGGACGCTGACTCGGACGTTCTCCGAAGATGGAAAGACTTGTACATCCGTACTCACCGATACGGATGGAGTAGAGCTGGGCAGGCTGGTGAAGACCTACGGAGAGGGTTTCTCCCAAGTCACCATCACAGACCGGCACGGCAATGTCAAGGTCAAAAAGATTTCGTACAGCGGTTCGCAGGTGGATGTGACCGTTGAGTAGGTAGAAGAAGACCCCGGCTGTCTTTGCGATGGCCGGGGCTTTCTCTTTTATATTTAGAGACGTTCATATAGGGGGCGTTAGGTAACATAATAGTATGAGACTATAAAATAGGTAAGGGCGATGTACTATGTATAAAACACTTGAAGAAATTCCCTCAAAGGATAGGTACATTTTTGAGAAATTGGTGACGAATGGCATTATTTCAGCTGATGATCAGGGGCGTATAAATATCGGTGAAGAAATGTATCGTATGATACTAATTCTGGCACGTTTAGGATTATTGCCAGAGGTCTAGCGTTGGTTAGGTATTGAAAAAAATCCCGATCTATGCTATTATAATATAAAAAGTGTGCTAAGAGGTGTTTGAAGTGCCAAATGAAGTGCCAAATAAAGAGATAAAAGAAGTAGCATTTGGTGCTGCGTTTAGCCCTAGGTTTCAGCTTTTGGATTTGTGGGGTGAAATTGCAGATAGAATTCTTTATGATAACAAATATTTTTCCACTGATATGTTTCCGAAAATATCATCAAACTATACAATTGAAAGGAGATTATATAATCCTCAAAACAACAATTGCTTTGTGCTAACTTCAAATAATTTGGTGTATGTACAGCCTATCGAAAAGGATTTTATTGGAGAATTCAACAAATTTAAAAAGCGAGTTAGTGAGTACATTGTGCCAGAAATACTTTCGAAACACTCCCTTGTAATTAGGCGTTTGGGGGTTGTATACACTTGTGCGTGGAGTGACGCGGAAATACAGAAATTTGCAGGAAAGTTTTTTCTTCCAACTATTAGCAATATCTCTGATTTTCGTTTCTCTCAAAAAATGGGTACAGTGAAAGGAACCCTTTTTTCGGAAAACTCTGACTTTATAAATAAAATATATACAGTTGGAAATGTTTCGGAAGAAATAAAGGGCGTAATGTATGATTACCAGCAGCATTACCATCCTTTAAGGTCTGATGTAAGAAGCGAAATTGGCAAAGTGCTATCCAAGTCTTATGACAGTTTCCAAGAAGATGTGACAACATGATTTGAGGAGATTGACATGGGAAAAAGGAAAAACAGAGGGAAATTAAAAAAGAACTGGGAAGAAGTTGCCGACTACAAAAGATTCATAGCCAATTCAAGCATTTCGCCCGAAAGCACGGTACCAGTGAAAAACGAAATGTTGATGAGTTCTAAGGAATTTGTTGATGATGAAGATAGCCGTAGTAAAGACTTACCAATAAAGTCGAAACCACTTAGATATAAATTCTTTGACTGGATAAAAGAAAATGTTTTTCCAGTCATTATTACAACCATAGTTGTATCGGTATCCGGTGTGGCCATAAAACATATGGTTGATTTGGCAGTCTTAAGTCAAAGAGTAGAGGCTTTAGAGAAACAAGTAGACTCTTTTGTGGATGATTATGTAACGCAAGAGATACTATCTCTTCAGCTTGATAAATTAGCGGCTAGTATTAATTCAGACCTTACAGTTTCGACAAGCGACATAAAAATGAAATTAGCTGAAATTGAAGCCGAAATTGAAATCCTAAAAAATGATGTTGAAAAGAAACATCAATTAGGAATTGAGTAGGGAAACGTTGAGAATATGCTAAACAGGAGCGGCGGTTATCCGCTGCTCTTTTTCTTTATACTCTAAATTTAACTATGGAAGTGATACTTCATGAATAGCGAGAATTCAACAGTCTTCAAGGTAGAAGACATAGCTAAAATGCTGTCCATAAGCCGCAACACAGCCTACGAACTTGTCCGCTCCGGCAAAATCCGCAGCGTGAAGATAGGCAGAACCTATAGAATCCCGTACTCAGCAGTAGAAGACTACTTGAATGCCTCGGTCGAAGATGGTATAATATAGTCAGTATCTGCTGTACGGCATTTCTGAAAGGAGGCAATCATGCCGAGCAGCAAAAAGACCGCCAATGGAGGCGGTAGTATCCGTAAGAAGACCGTTATGAAGAACGGCAAAGCGTATACATATTGGGAAGCCCGCGTTACCGTCAGTGCGGACCCAATGACCGGAAAGCAGAGGCAGCGCTCCATAACGGGTAAGACCCAGCAAGAGGTCGCTCAAAAACTGAGGCAGCTTACTGCTGAAATAGACAACGGGACTTATCGCGAACCCTCTAAGATGACCGTAGGGGAGTGGTTGGATACTTGGCAGGAACAGTATCTCAACGATCTAAAGCCTCTTACCAAAGAGATGTACGCGACCGCTGTCCGTATCCATCTGAAACCCGCCTTTGGGATGAAGAAATTAGACACCTTGTTACCGATTGATATTCAACAGTTTTACAACTCCCTGATGCAAGGTGAAAAGCCTCTGTCGGCCAAGACAATAAAGAACATCCATGGAATTTTCCATAGGGCTTTACAACAGGCCCTTGACTTAGGTTATCTTCGCAATAACCCCGCGAACCCATGCAGGCTCCCGAGAGTCGAGAAACCGATCATTCACACGCTTGACGATGTGAGCACCAAGAAATTTCTAAAAGCGATACAAGGCCATCGCTTTGAAAACCTCTTCCTTGTAACGCTATTCACCGGTTTGAGAGAAGGCGAAGTGCTTGGCCTCAAATGGGACTGTGTAGACTTTACCAATGGTTCTCTTTTGGTCGGGAGACAACTTCAGCGCAAGCGGGATGGCTCCAGCCAATATTATCTCATTTCTCCTAAGAGCGGAAAGTTCCGTAAGGTGGTTCTGGCTCCTTTCGTGTTGGATATTCTTCACAGGCAAAGAGCCGAACAGGAGATATGGAAACGCATCGCTGGTAAAAGCTGGATGGATACAGGACTGGTATTCACGGATGAACTGGGTGACAATCTCACGCCTGAAACAGTCTATAAGAACTTCAAGAAGATTGCCATTGAGATTGGATGCGAATCCCTGCATTTCCACAGTCTCAGACATTCCTACGCTGTGGCCGCGCTTCAAAGTGGTGACGACATAAAGACTGTCCAGGAGAATCTTGGGCACTACACGGCAGCCTTTACTTTGGATGTGTATGGACATGTTACCGACAAGATGAGGCAGGACAGCGCCGACCGTATGCAGAAATATATTGATATTCTACATGACGAGTAAAAGCTGGTAAGGGAAAATTAAGGGAAAACTTCGTGCCGGGGAAAAGAAAAAATCCCGAAAAACGGCGGTGTTAAGCCATTTTTCAGGACCCGTAAGTGGCAGGGGCAGAAGGATTCGAACCCTCGGCACGCGGTTTTGGAGACCGCTGCTCTACCAGCTGAGCTATACCCCTATCTTGATTACACTTTCATTTTACCACTTTTCAACCTTGCTGTCAATTGTTTTTTTGTGGCGAAGAATCGCCGGCGGAGACCGAAGAAAGCGATAGCGTTGATTATAAAAAAAGACCTCCTTTGATATAATGGAAGCGGGTAACGCCAACCGCACAAAAATCAAAGGAGGTCAGTCCAAATGGACGAGCAAAGTTTATCACATACAAAATGGAAATGTCAATACCACATTGTGATCGTACCAAAGTATCGCAGGAAAGTAGTATATGGGAAACTGCGGGCAGATATAGGGAAAATCCTGAGGAAGCTATGTGAATACAAGCATGTGGAAATCATAGAAGCCCATGCAATGCTCGATCATATCCACATGCTGCTTTCTATACCGCCAAAGTTGAGCGTGGGAGAATTTATGGGATATCTGAAAGGGAAGAGTACCCTGATGATATTTGAGAGACATGCGAACTTGAAATACAAATATGGGCGTAGAGTATTCTGGGCCAAAGGATATTATGTAAGCACCGTAGGAGGAAACAAAAAAGCCATTCAGAAGTATATCCAGGATCAGGAAAGAGAAGACCAGATCATGGATCAGATGAGCTTTAAAGAGTACGAAGATCCCTTTAAAGATTTAGAAGAAGTGTAAAAAAGAAACGCCAAACCCAAAGTGCGGTTGGCGTTTCTCATTCTGCGCCTTTAGGCGCTGCTGGCATCATGCCCTTTTAGGGCTTATCATTCATACCACGTCCTTTGGGCGTGGTATTGATTTACAGACAGTGTGGGAAGCAGAAAAAACGGCAGAAAACGGATTGTATAGGAAGAGCCGTTTCAGGCTGGCAAGTGAATATTCCACACATAGGTGAAACTTCCGAAATTTGGGGCAGGGCTAAGTTTGCGGAGGGAATTGCAGGATTGTTTTAGACACTTTCCGGAAAGGGAAAGGGAGAGGGAGGGTATGAAGCAGTATTTCATGGAGTACGAGAGCGACAGGAAGGTGTGCGGCGGGTATTCCTACGTCTGGGGCTTTGCCAGCAGCATTAAAACTGCGAAAGGGTATATCGCCAGGTGCAGAAAGCGGGAGGCGGAGCACAATCCCCGGAATTTCCGTATCCATATAGTTAACACAGTTTATAAAGAAGTATACTTCTTTTAAACCAGGCGGCAGCGCCGCCCAGCTTTAAAATCGGTATTTGCCGATTTCAAAGCGCGTTTACTATAGACACCCGGGCAGACTGCCTGGAGGGAGAGCATGTCCCCTGCGTGTACCGTGAAGAGTGGCTGGAGAACTACCCGCAGCGGATATTGGGCTGGGCAACGCCGCAAATGCTTTTCGAGCGGTACATAACATAGCCCCCGAATAATTGAACACAAAGGGAGCGAAGCTGGAAGCGAAAAACGCCCGGTTTGGTTTCCTGCTGCCTTTTTGCACAAAAGCGGGGGTTCCGAACACGCCGGAACCCCCACTTTTCATAAGTCGGGAAAATTTTTTGAACTTTTTTGTAATTTACTTTTGACCTTTGGCGATATCATAGACGCTGCGCGCCCGCAGGCCGAAAGGCTCGCCACGGAGGATTTTCACCCGGCGCTCCCCGGGGTTCATGTCAAAGTAGTTGTCGGAAAGGAGCAAGTCCTCCGCCCCATTTTGGATCTCCACGCCTCTGGCATAGGCCCCCGCCGTCACCACGATTTCGTCCCCCTCCAGCCGCAGCCCCAGGCGGGGGTCTGCAAACTGGAAAAATTTAGGCAGGGAGAAAATGACGGTGCCGCTGGAAAGCTCCCGGCCCAGCTCGTAGAGATGGTAGCTGACATAGTCCTGGAAAATGTCCGCCTCCGGCAAGTGGGTTTTGGGCAGGGTTATGCTTTGCAGGGGGTTCACCGACAGGCAGATGGTTTCCTCCCGCTTCACCCGGCCCAGCCTGTCCCGCAAGGCCCATTTCGCCACAAACTGCCGGGGCTTTAAGGTATCGTTTGTTACGGCAAGGCGGATGCTCTTTTCCATGTCATAGGGTTCTGCGTTGATGTTGGGGTTCTGGGTGAGCATGCCCTCCTCCTGGCAGGAGAGGAGCACAGGGGCAAAGAACCGTTTGGCAAAGTAATGCAGGGCCTTCCAGCGCCCGGTGCAGTCGATAGACGACCAGGAGGCCCCGGGCCAGCAGTCGTTAAGCTGCCAGTAAATAGTGCCCATGCACAGGCCCCGCTGGCGGCGCATGTGTTCCACCCCATAGCGCACAGCCTCGGCCTGGAGAAGCTGGGAGGCATAGAGGGCTGTTTCAAAGCTGGCGGGGTATAAATACATCTGCTGGAGGTAGGCCATGGTCAGGGCGCTGCCATGGGCGCAGCGCTGGTGCTTTTCCATCACATAGGAAAAGAGGTTCCTGTCCTCCGGCAGGGTGAAGGTTTCCACTGTTTTCAGGCAGGGGAAGGACTCGAAACCAAACTCGGAGAGATACCGGCAGGCGCCCTTGCGGTAGTCCGCAAAGGGCCGCATGCCATGCCAGATGCTCCAGTCGTGTACATCCCCCCGGCCGCGCCCGTTGGGATCGTCAAAGCCCCCGCCGCTGGAGGGGCTGGCGGGCCAGTAGAAGGCGTCGGGATCCTGTTCCTGTACCACTTTGGGGATGATGTATTCGTACATGCGGATGTAGTCTGCCTTCTGCCGGAAGGAAGCCCCCCATTCCCCCTCGTCCACAAACATTTCCATCTCGTTGTTGCCGCACCACAGGGCCAGGGAGGGATGGTGGCGCAGGCGCTTAACATTGTACGCGATTTCCGCCTGGATGTTCCGGGAAAACGCCGGGGTCAGCTCATAGGTGGCGCAGGCGAACATGCAGTCCTGCCACACTAAGAGGCCCAGCTCGTCGCAGACGTCATAAAACCAGTCGTCAGGGTAATAGCCCCCGCCCCACACCCGGATGGTGTTGAAATTGGCGGCGCAGCAGTCCTCCAGCAGCCGGCGGGTGCGCTCCGGGGTAACCCGGCCCAGGAGGTTGTCCTCTGGGATATAGTCCGCGCCCATGGCGAAAACCTGCACCCCGTTTATCTCGTGGGCAAAGCTTTCCCCGAATGCATCCTTTTCGATGTGCATTGTGGCTGTGCGCAGGCCGATTTTCCGCTCCCACATGTCCAGCACCCGGTCTCCCTGGGACAGGGCCTTCACTTTGACGGTGTAAAGGGGCTGCCCGCCGTAGCCCCTTGGCCACCATAGCTGGGGATTTTCTACAGTTAAGGCCATGGGGACAGTGGAAAAGGCTTTGGCGTTCCCGTCCGGATCTACCAGCTCTGCTGTAAAGCGTACACCCTTTGCGGTGGAGGAGGCGCTTAACCCCAGGGAAAGCTCCACCTTGCCGTCCGCGTGCTTCTGCCGCACCCGAACCTCCCGGATATACGCGCCCTCGTCCCCCAGCAGGGTAACAGGCCGGAAAATGCCCGCGTCGGGCAGGCGGGGGCCCCAGTCCCAGCCGAACATGCAGTGGGCCTTGCGCAGGGCGGGAAAGCCCTTCATGGCGTCGCTTGTGCCCTCCGCCTTCTGGGGGTTATAGTGTTCCCGGATGAACCGGGTGGGGGAGGAGAGCTTTACCCGCAGAACGTTTTCCCCTTCCCGCAGCAGGCGGCCGGCTTCAAATTCCCAAACCCGGTGCATGTTGTCTGTCTGCCCTAAGGGCACGCCGTTAAGGCTTACCTCCCCCAGGGTGTCGATGCCCTCAAACCGCAGGTAGACGTTCTGGCACTGGAGCATTCCCTCCGCCGGGACAAAGGCGGTTTCAAAGAGGAAATCGTCCTCCATCACCTGCAGGGCCTTCAGCTCGTTGTCCCGCCAGAAGGGATCTTCCATGGACCCGGCTTCCAGCAGCGCGCCATATACCGTGCCCGGCACCTTTGCCGGGTATTTCCTTTTTTTCCCCAGGATTTCCAGCGTCCATCCTTCATGCAAGCTCTGGCTTATCATATCCGCTCCCCCTTTTTTATGATGCGTCCCGGCTGTAGGGCTTCACGCAGGCCTGGCTGAGATAGGTGGAATATAAAATTAAGTCTCCCACCTGCTGCCCTGTGGCCTGCTCCATGGCATAGGCATACAGGCGTATCTGTACCTGGTACCGCTGCCAAAGCTCCTCAACCGTTTCCACCCGGTCTGTTTTAAAGTCAATAATATGTATGCGTCCGCCTTCCAGAAAGGTGCAGTCCACAGCGCCCTGGAGCACCACCTGCTCCTCCAGGCCCCCGTCCTCCAGGCCCTCCCGAACCATATGGGCGGGGAGGGTGACAGTGAAGCGCCTTTCTTTTAAAACCTCGGCTGAGGCCAGCACGCGCCTGCCCAGGCTTCCCTGGAAAAAGGCCCGCACCCGGTGAACGTCCACCGCTTCCCCCTGTTCCGGGGTAAGCCATGCCTTTTCCACCAGCCTTATAAGCTCCTTTTCCGGGTTTTCGGCGGCAGCGTGAAAGTCTGCAAACTGCATGAACTCATGAAGGGCAATGCCCCTTTCCGCCGGGGTCATGCCCTTTTCCCCCAGCCAGGCAGGGCGGGACAGGCTGATTTCCCCGGCCCCGCCCTGCTCTGCCGCCAGCTTGGAGGCAGACACCTTGGCGGGGATCTCCAGCCGCCCGGCATAGGGATACTGGAAGGCGGCCCGCTCCCGCAGACGCGCCGCCAGCATAAGGTCTGGAGGCGGGATATCTTCCACTTCCCCAGCTTCCGGCAGGGGAGGGGGGGCATATGGGATGGCCTGGATGCGCCAGGGGGTGAAAGATTCCCGGCACAGGGGCAGGTCTTCCGCCCCGGCTGTTTTCCGCAGTTCCCCGCCGTCCGGATGGCGCAGGGCGCAGAGGATAAGCCACTCCAGTGCGTTTTTTGCCTTGCGCACCAGATAAGGGCTTACCCCCGCGCCAGCGGCCCGCATGGCAAGCTTTCCCACCATTTCTTCCATTTTTTCCCCGGAGCCTGCAAGGATAAGCTTTTCCTTGGCCCGGGTCATGGCTACATACAGCACCCGCAGTTCCTCCGCCGCGGAGGAGCGGGCAGATTCCAGGGCAATGGCCTCCCGGGCGGTGGTGGTATACCGGGCGGAGCGGGCCGCGTCCTTCAGCTTCACCCCCAGGCCCAAAACAGGGTGGAGCAGCACGTCCTCCCGCTGTTCTGTTACAAAGCTGCGCCCGCAGCCCGCCACAATGCACACCGGGAATTCCAGGCCCTTTGCCCGGTGTACGCTCATAATCTGCACTGCGGGGCCGTCCTCCTGCTGGGGCTGGGCGGCCTGCAAATCCGCGCCGCCCTCCCGCAGCCTGTCTAAAAAACGGACAAAGCCGGAAAGCCCGTGGTACCCGGAGCCTTCATATTCCTTGGCGTACTGCTGCAAAAGCCGCAGGTTTTCCAGGCGGGAGCGGCCCTCCTCTATGGCCAGCACCATGTCGGGATATCCTGTGCGGCTGTAGAGCAAAGTGAGGAAGGCGTCGGCAGGCATGGTGGCGCAAAGGCTCCGCAGTTCCCCCACCTCTTCCAGAACCCGGCGGCACAGGGCGTTTTCCTTTGCCCCCCGCAAAAGGGAAATGTACAGGGAGGATTTCCTGTCCCCCTCCCGCAGGCGGGCTAAATCATCGGGGGTGAAGCCGTATAAAGGGCTCATCAGCACAGCCAGCAGGGGGATATCCTGGTTGGGGTTGTCGATAACCCGCAAAAGGGACAGCACAGCCTGCACCTCCTTGGCGGCAAAAAAACCGCCGGAGGACGCCGCCCGGGCCGGCACCCCCAGGGCCGCAAGCTCCCGGGCATAGCGGTGGGCGTATTTATTGGCGCTGCGCAGCAGGATGCAGAAGTCCCCCCAGCAGGCGGGGCGCTCCCCTTCCTTGGCGGTGATGGGAAAGCCCGCCTCCACCATCTCCCGGATTCGCTTCCCAATGGCGGCGGCTTCCGCCGTTTCCGCCGGCACGCCCTGGCGGTCTATCAGCAAAACCTCTGTTTCACACCCTGCCTTGTCCTCATAGGGGGCGGCGCACACCAGCCGCTCCTCCCCGGTGTAGTCGATGTCGCCCGCCTCCCGGCTCATAAGCTGGGAGAACACAAAGTTTACCGACTCCGTCACCTCCCGGCGGGAGCGGAAGTTCCTGTCCAGCACAATGGAGGCGGGATAGCTGTCCTGTTCCCTGTCGTACAGGGGAAAGCTCTTTCTGCGCCGGAGGAAGATTTCCGGCATGGCCCGGCGGAAGCCGTAAATGCTCTGCTTTACATCCCCCACCATAAAGAGGTTCTTTTCATCCTGGGACACAGCCCGGAACAGGGAATCCTGCACCTCGTTAATGTCCTGGTATTCGTCTATCATGATTTCCCCGAAGCGCGCCGACACCTCTTTAGCCACAGGGGTGGGGGAGCCGTCGGGCCTGCAGAAAAGCTCTATCGCCAAATGCTCCAGGTCGCTGTAATCGAGGAAATCCCGCTCCCGCTTTTTTTCCCTGTACCGCCGGGAAAAGTCCAGGGTGAGGGCTTGCAGGCTCTTTAAAAGGGGGGCGGCCTCCTGCAGCTCCCGGCAGTTTTCCCCTCTCGTGCCGCACAGGCACTTTTCTAAAGGTTCCAGGGCCTTTGCCACTTCCTTGCGGCAGGCGTCCAGCCGGCAGAAAAGGGGATCTTCTTTATAGCCCCGCAGGGGCTTCCGGCGGCTGGGGGCAAAGGCCTGCCGCCGGGCCAGGGCTTCGTCCCAGTCCCCGGCAGCGCAGGCCTCCATAAGGGCTGAAAGCTGCCGCCTGTCCTCTGTGAACACCGGGCCGAAGTTTTCCTCCAGCTTCACGTCCTGGGCTGCGGCTTCCTGCCCGGCTTCCAGCAGGCCGCAGCAATAGGCGGCAGTCTCTTTGGCATAGGACAAAACCGCCCCTTCCCACAGCGCCCCGTCCCCCTGCTCGTAAAGGGCCACCTTTTCCTCCAGCCACCTTTCCGGAAAGGGATGGGACTGCATAAAGCGGTACAGGGTGCGCACCATGGCGGCAAGCCGCCTGTCGTCCCGCTCCCCGGTAAAGGCGTCTGCCAGCTCCGCCACCTCCCCGGACTCAAAGGCCGCCTGGAGGGCTTCTTCCAGGGCCTCCCCGCAAAGCTCTTCCTCCCGCTTGTCGGAAAGGATGGTAAACTCCGGGGAGATGTCCAGCACGTGGAAAAATTCCCGCACCATCTCCGCGCAGAAGCTGTCCACTGTGCCGATGTGGGCCTGGGGCAGAAGCAGGCTTTGGCGGCGCAGCACCTGGTTTTCCGGGTTCTCCCGGATAAGCCCCCACAGGCGCTGCTCCAGCCTGGCCCGCATTTCCTGGGCCGCGGCCTTTGTAAAGGTGACAATCAGCAGCCGGTCGGCGGGAACCGGGTTTTCCCTGTCTGTCAGCCGCTCAATGGCCCGCTGTACCAGCACGGCCGTCTTGCCGCTGCCCGCCGCCGCCGCCACCAGCACTGTGCCCCGCCGGGCGGAGATAGCGTCCTGCTGGGCACGGGTCCAGGCTGTTTCAGCCATCCCACTCCCCTCCTTCCTGTAAAGCTTCCCTCATACGGGCCAATGCCTCCTCCTGGGAGGCGTCGTCCTCCTGCACGTCGTTTTCTGAAAACTCGCTGCCGCACACAGCCCCATAGGGGCACAGCCGGCAGGCGTTGTGCCGGTTTAAATTGGGGCGGGCTTCCGCCGCGCCCCGCAGCAGTTCCCGGCCCATGGCGGCAATCAGCTTCTTGGAATAGGCAAGCACCAAGGCCATCTGCTCTTTTGTCAGGGGCGGGGAGGGGCTTTTGCGCAGGCTGCCGTCCTTGTTCAAAGCGGCGGGGATAAATTTCCCCTTGGCCCCTGCCTCCATGGCCTCGATAATCTCCGTATCCGCCAGCACCACCCCGTTCATGCGCAGCAGCTTGTCCGCCCGCTCCTGAACGGCGGCGTCCTCCTCCCCACGCCCGGCGGAAACGGAAGGCTCTGCCGCCGGCATGTAGAGAATGCCTGCCGGGGCCTGCCCGCCCTGCTCTACCAAAGCGGCAAGATACACCAGCATCTGCATGTTCAGCCCGTAAAGCACGTCTGCCATCTTGAAGATTTTCCGCCCTGTCTTATAGTCAATCACCCGCACGTAATCCTGCCCGCTGGGGCTGTGGTACACGTCCACCCGGTCGATAGTGCCCCCCACGGTGACAGTGCGGCCGTTTCCCAACTCCACCTGCAGAGGGGGATAGCCGCCGCTTCCCAGGCCCAGCTCGAAATGTTCCGGGGCAAAGCGGCTTTGGGAAAGCTCCTTTTCCACATGGCGTATCAGTTTGCAGGCAGACTGGGCCATGCGCCCCAGCCGGTATTTCTGCCTGCCGCTTAAAAGCTCCATGCCTCCCAGGCTGTCCCGGGCATAGTCCCCGATGTGCCTCTGCACAATCTGCTCCAGCTCCTGCTGCGTCCAGGCTTCCCGCTGTTCCTTGGGGCACTGGAACACCTGCTCGAACAGATAATGCATCAGGGTGCCGTACTGCATCACGTCCACCTCGGCGGGGCGGCGCTCCCGGGCGTTTATGCCGTAGCGGCAGAAATATTTAAAGGCACAGCTATGGAAGGTTTCAATCTGGGTGGGGGAGACAAAGGGCTTTTCCCCATATATTTTTTGGGCCAGTTCCGGGCTTTCCATGCCCGCAGCCCCCTGGCCCGCCGCCCGCTCCAGGGCGGCAATGCGGCCCTCATAATAGGCGTCTCCTGCAAAAAGCAGGCGCAGGGCCTGGGCCTGGGGGCTTTTGTCCTGGAGACGGGGGGCCATGTAGGAGAAAGCCGCCTCCAGGGAATTGGCAAAATATTCCTCCGGCAGGTTTTCCAAGGGGGCAAGGGCTGGGAACAGCGCCCGCACCTCCGCCACCAGCTCGCTTGGCTCCCTGTCCTCCCCGCCTATGGAGGCAGGCCAGCTTATATACAGCGCCTCGGAAGGGGCGCAGGCAACGGAATAGGCCAGATACCGCTCCTCTATGGCTTTCTGCTCCAGGGGATCCCCCAAAGGCAGGTTAAGCTCTAAAAGCGCCCGGCGTTCCGCGTCGGAAAACACCCCGGAGGAATGGGGGGCAAGGGGAAATTCCCCCTGCGCCACGCCGATGAGGAAGGCCGCCTTGGGGGAGGACTGGCGCACCTGCTCTGCTGTGCCGAACAGCACCTGGTCCACGGTCTGTGGGATTTCCGACACGTCCTCCGCCGCCAGCACCTCCCGCAAAAGCTGGAAATACCGTTCCCGGGAAACTTTCCTGTCCCCTAAAATGCTGTGCATCTGATCCAGAAGCTCCATCAAAAGCTCCCACACCCGCACCTGCCGCGCCGCAAGGCCCTCCTCGCCCGCCCTTTCCAGCTCCCGGCAGTAGGCTGGCAGGGTTTCTTCCAGGCCGTATGCTGTCAGCAGGGTGTAAACCGCCTGGGAGATTTCCTCCCCTGTGGCGTCCCGGGTGGCGGCGGCGAACTGTTGCAGCGGGGTGATAAGCCGCTGCCGCAAGCCGTTTACATAGGCTAAAAATTCCCTGTCCGCTTCTGTAAATTCCCGCCCAAAGCCCTGGGGGTGCCGGACAAATTCCTGCCGCCAGCCGGAACCAGTTACCTTCCACAGGAAGGCATAATTTTCCAAATCGGAAATTTCCTCCGCCGTAAAGCCGGACACCCCGGTTTTCAGAAGCTCCAAAAGGCTGTCTGTGGCAAGCCCCGACTGCACGCACCGGAAGGCCCCCAGGGCAAAGCGGGTTACAGGCTCCGCGTCCACCCGCATGGGCTGGGACATGAAACAGGGAATGTCCCGTTTTTTCAGGGCCACGTCCAGGCTGCCGTAATACCGGGAAGGATCCCGGCAGATGATGGAGATGTCCCGGTACCGCCAGTGCCGCTCCTCCACCAGCCGCCGGATAGTGGCCGCCACAAATTCCGACTCCTGGTACACGTCCTTGGCCTGAAACAGGGCAACTCCCTGGCTGTCCTCCGCAGAAAGCCCCTCCCCGCCGGAGAAAAGCCCAGCCTCCAGCAGCTTCAGGCTTTCATTATGAAAGCGCGGCGCGCCTGTCAGCACCACAGGAGGCAGCATCCCCACCCCCTGCTCCTCTGCCAGGCGGCGCAGGCGGGCGTGGGTGCGGTCTACCAGGGCGAAAAGCCCGGCGTCATCCCCAAGGCCGTCGGTACACAAGGAGACGGTAACGGTTTCGGCCCGCCGGAGGATTTGCCCCAGCACCTTCATTTCCTGGACGGTGAAGCCTTCAAAGGAATCTACCGCCACAGTGCAGCCTGCAAAAAAGCGGCTTTCCTCCAGGGCCTGGGCCAGCCTTGTCAGGTCGTCCCGGGCGTCCAGGTAGGAAGCCGCCACCAAAGCTTCATAGGTTTCAAAAATCAGCCCCAGCTCCCGCACCTTCTGCCCCAGGCCCCGGCCCTTCAGCCGCCCTGCCGTTTCCAAAAGCTGCAAAGGCTCTATCCCGCACATTTTCATCTCGTTTACCGCGGTGAGCATCATGTCTGTTGTCCGCCCGCTTTGGGCAGCGCTGCGGTATACCTCCAGGCTGTCCTGGCAGGCCGCGATGGCGCAGGACATCAGGATGCGCCTGCCCCCATCGCTGAGCCTGCGCCCTGCCGCCCCGCCTTCCCGGCGGAAAACGGTTTCCGCAAGCCGGGTGAAGCTGTAGATGCCGATGGCATTGGCCTGCCTGGCCCCTGCCAGGCGCAGCATGGCCTTTTCCGTTTCAAAGGAATACTGCTCGGGCACCAGCATGATGCACCTGCTGTCTCCTGACAGGGCCTTGTCTGCCAGCATCCTGCGCATATATTCTGTTTTTCCGCTTCCCGCGCGGCCCAGCACAAATTGCAGCATAAAACGCTATGGGAACCAAAAATCCGCACAAAAGGGAAAAAGCCCCCTGCGCAGATTGGCGCCGCTCCTTTCCGTTGGGTTTAAGGCAGGCCCTAAGCCGCTGGGGGCGGGCCGCCTTTTTTGGCGTGGATCTCATCCGGGAGATCCAGATGGTTTTCCTCATCGGTGGAATGGAGCAGGGTGAAGAACACCTGGGAATACCGGAAAGCGGCGTACAGCATCATCAGGGCTGTAAGCGTCAGGAGCACAAAGGACACTGTGTAAAAGGCCTGGGGCGTGGCGGCCAGGTGCAGGCCGTCCATCACCACAATGACGGACACAGACACATAAAACATCACCGTGGCCACCTTGCCATACCACTTGGCCCCGCCGGGGCGGCGGCGCTTTTTCAAAAGTACCAAGGCACAGCAGAGCATCAGCAGCTCTTTGGCGATAAACAGCCCTAACAGAGGGCCTATCATGGGGAACCTGATGGCAAGGCACAGGGCCACAACCCCCTGGGTCAGCTTGTCGGCAAAGGGATCCAGAATTTTTCCCAGCTCCGTTATCTGGTTGCATTTGCGGGCAATCAGCCCGTCAAACATGTCGGTAAGGCCCGAAAGCACCAGCAGCGCCGCCGCCCAGGTTAAGCTTCCCCGCAAAAAGCACCAGGCGAAAAAGGGCACAAGCAAAATGCGCATGCAGGACAGCGCATTGGGGATGGTCAGATTTTGGTTTCTCGGCTTCTTTTCTCGGGACATTCCCTTCTTTTCCCTTCTTTTATAATTCCTTTTTCAAATAGTGTGGCGCAGGCGGGGGCGTCCTAAACAGCCCCTATGCCGTAAACATATGGCCCAGGGGGTTTATGTTCACAAAAATGCCCGCCACAATGGAGTCTTCCAGCGCCTGGTGTATCTGGGACTGGGTGGAGGCGTCCAGCATGGGCACAAAAACCTGGGCCGCGGCCAGCATAACCCACACCAGCACCAGGGCCAGCAGAAAGCCGCACACGCCGCCTAAAATGCTGTCAAGCTGCCCTAAGACAGGCAGGCGCAGGACATGGGAAAGCACTTCCGCCAGTATCCGCACCACGACCATTAAAAGGGCAAAGATGACAATAACCGCCAGCACCTTTAAAAAGCCCACAAAGGTGGGGGCCAGCAGATCGGCAATGCGCTCTGCCGCCGCGCCGCTTCCGCTTACAATGCTGCCGCTGATGGAAGAGGCGGTGACCCCGGCATCCTGCAGGGCGCGAACGATAAAGTCCGGCAGGGAGGCCAGCAGGTTATCCACAGAGGAAAGGGCGTCGCTGGTGCCCAGCATGTTTAAGGACTCCTGCACCCGCTCTACCAAAGCCCCCCGGAACATGGAATCAAAAAGCCACTGGGCCGCCATGCCCCCTAAAACAGCGGACAGGCAGGCGGCAATAATGGATCCCAGGAAATGGATGGCGGATCGGATAAACCCACGGAATACCCCCATCGCCACAAACAAAACAAAAACGCCAAAAAGCACCAAGTCCAGCACGTAATTCACTGGCAGCAACCTCCCTTTTCAAACAGCCATCTTAAATATAGCACAATTCTCCTTTTTTCACAACCCCCACCCGCCTTACAGATATCTTACGGGGGGCTTACAAATACGAAAGCCCGCCCCTATAGCAGATATACAGCCAGGGGAAGGAAAACATGACAGGGAAAAGCCGGGCTTATTCCGCCCGCAGGGCGCGCACCTCGCTGACCCCCAGCACATAGGCGGCGCTTTCGCTGGAAAGGGCCAGGGCCTTGGCGTCCCCGCCGGCGTCGGCCCGGCCCAGCTCTTTGCCTGTGGAATAGTCGAAGAACACCGCTTCGCCGCCTGCAAGCACCCCGACCGTCCCCCCGTATACGGAGACAGACTCTATGCGCTTTTGCACCTCCATGCGCACAGGCTCCTCCCCGCTGGAACCATAGGCCAGCAGGGTGCTTGCGCCAGCATGTTCGTAAGCGGAAATGGACAGGAAGGCCTGCCCCGCGCCCAGCCGGAAAGCGGTAAGCTGCCGGCCCTGGTAGTTGTCCTCTGAGAAGCTGTAGTCGGAAGAGCTGGCCCGCAGGAGGGCTGCGTCCCCCACAGCATAGATAGAGCCGTTCTCCCCCCAATAGGCAGCCAGCAGCAGGTTTTCCCGGGTTTCATATTCGGCAATGGGGGCTTCGTTTGTAAAGTCGAACACCAGCACCTTGGAAATCAGGATGCCCTTGTCGCTGCGCACAGTGCATACCACCCCATAAGCCCCGTCGAAGTTCAGGGCAATGGCGGTGATGTAGTCCCAGGCCAGGGAATACTGGTACTGGAGGGTGCCGTCCTTCTGGTATACTTTCAGCTCCGAGGCCCCATTGGTTCCCTGCACCCCCAGGGCAAACCGCCCGTTCTGGGCGATGGCTCCTGTAAGGATGTCCCGTTCCTCCACGCTGTTTACCACCACGTCTGTGCCGGAAAGGGCTGTATAGCCGGTGCTGCCGCTGTTATAAAGGAGATACCGATCCCCGGCGCTCTGAAGCACAGGATGGTTCAGGCTGTGGCGCAGGGAAATTTCCTCCCGCCCGGTAGGATTGAGGATGCTGAACACGGTGTCGCTGAGCACCACCGCGTTGCCTCCCTGGGCCAGGAAATTGGCTTCCAGCACCTCGGAACCGGTAATCTGCACTGGAAAGCCGTCGCCGATTTCCGCCCCGGTAATCTGCAGCTTCAGCCAGGAACCAATGCTCTCCGGATTCAGGCTTGTGCGGTTCATCCACAATGCCAGTCCAATTACCAGCACCAGCAGGATGATTGCCGCCCGGTAAACCGCTTTGGGTACGGCGGCGGGCTGTTTTCTTTTCCCTTCGTCGTATGTAATAGACGCGCCGCCCTCCGGTTCCTCTTCAGGCCCGGTCTCCTGGGGCGGGTTCTGGTAATCCCGGAGCTGGATAATCTGCGGCTCTTCCTTTTTACTGTGTTTTCCCATACGCCTGCTCTGTGGCCCAGCCGGGGCCGCTCCTTTCTTCAAATGAAACTACTGCCAATATGCGGGGAACTTTTTTCAGGAAAAAGTTCCCCGCATCCTCTAAAAACCTTCCCGCTGTGCAGAAAGCCTGCTGCCGGGCAAATCGTAGAAAACCCGGTTAAGGTACAGCCCACAGGCAGGGGCTGTTGGCCCGGCGGCCCGGCGGTCTTTGGCCCCGATAACGGCGGGAATGTCCTGGGGGGAAAGCTTCCCCTGTTGCACCCGGAGAAGGGTGCCTGTCATGATGCGCACCATGTTATAGAGGAAGCCGTCGGCGGATACGGTAAACACCACCATGTCCCCTCGGCGCTCTACCCGGGCCGCTGTGACGGTACGGGTGAAATCCCCTATCTCCCGACTGTCCAAAGTGCAGAAGGAGGAAAAATCGTGGGGGCCAGTGTAATGGGCGGCGGCCTCGTTCAAAAGGTTTTCGTCTATAGGATACCAGTAGTGCAGCGCCCGGTTATGGAGGAAGGGATCCCGCACCGGATGGTTCCAGATTTCATAACAGTATTCCTTGCCCAAACAGGAATACCGGGCGTGAAAGCCCTCCGGCACCTCCCGGCAGGATTTCACCGCAATGTCCGGGGGGAGATAGCGGTTTAAAGCGGCAGGCAGGCGCTCTGGCGGGATGCGGCTCTCTGTTTGAAGGCTTACGGCAAATTCCCGGGCATGCACCCCTGTGTCTGTGCGGGAGCAGGCCTTGATGTCCTCCCCGCCTTCGGTCACCCTTGCGAGGGCAGACTGGAAAACCTCCTGCACAGTCAGGGCATTTTCCTGTATCTGCCAGCCATGGTAATGGGCGCCGTCGTAGCTTAAAGTGATAAGCAGGTTACGCATGGGACACTCCTTAATCAAATGCCAGCGCCCTGGGGGGCGGCGGCACGTCCTTTTTATCATTGATCGCCAGCCCGGCGGCGGACACGATGTATTGGGGAAAATCCATAGATGGGCCTCCTTTCAGGGCAAAGCGTATTGTTGTCAGAACGGCGCCCCAAAGGCGGGAGGATTTATACTTTCTTCCGCGTCAAAAAGGCTCCTACGATGCCCCCCGCAAGAATGACGGGCGCTGCCCGCACAAACACCCACTCAAAGGCGTGGAAGGCTGTCCCGGCAATGGCGAGTTCCGGATCGGCATAGTCCCAGCCTAAATAGGGGCTGTGTAAGACGGTTAAGGCCGCAAAAATAACTGCGATGGCCGCGCACAGGGAAATAGACAGCCAGTGGAGTATTTTCCTTTTCAACGCTTCCCTTCGGGCAAGCTGCAGGTTTATGACCTCCAGCTTTTCGGCAATGGCCTTTATGCTGTCTGCCTCCGGCTCTGTAACCGCTTCCCCCAGCAGGGTGCTCACAGGCGTTTCAAAGGCCTCCGACAGGGCAACCAGCATATCCGCGTCCGGCACAGACAGCCCCTGCTCCCATTTGGAGATGGTCTGGCGCACCACATGCAGCTTGATGGCAAGCTCTTCCTGGGAAAGGCCCTTTGATTTTCTCAGTGCTTTCAGGTTTTCGTTTAACATAGGGATAACATCCTTTCTGTAAGTTTGTTACCACTATTGTATACAGGACAGCCCGTTGCTACAAGCAACGCAAATTAACATGCGGGATTCCCGGCAGGCAGGGACCTGTAAAAAAATCCTTAAGCCGCCGGAGGCAGCCTTCACCGCACAATGGCAGGCGGGAACACCATATTCAGCGTGATAAACGCCGCCAGGGCCAAAAGGGCCGAGCCGATAATGCAATAGTCGTGGGAAGAAAAGCGCAGCACCTTCATTTTGGTGCGGCCCTCGCCGCCATGGTAGCAGCGGCTTTCCATAGCGGTGGCTAAATCATAGGCCCGGCGGAAGGCGGAGACAAACAGGGGGATGAGCACCGGAATCAGAGCCTTCACCCGCTGCACCAAGCCCCCGCTCTCCATGTCCGCGCCCCTTGCCTTTTGGGCGCTCATAATCTTGTCGGTTTCCTCCATGAGAAGGGGCACAAAGCGCAGGGCAATGGTCATCATCATGGCAAAATCGTGGACAGGCACGTGCAGCTTGGAAAGGGGCCGCAGCAGCCGCTCGATAGCGTCTGTAAGCTGGGTGGGGGAGGTGGTGAAGGTGAGCACAGAGCTTGCCAGAATCAGCACGATAATGCGGATGGAGACAAACAGGCAGTTCAAAAGGCCGTTTTTGGTGATTTTCAGGATGCCCCACTGGAAAAGGGGATCGCCTGTGCCGTAAAAAATATTGAGCACAGCGGTGAACGCCACCAGGAACAAAATGGGCTTTAAGGCTCTGAGATACATTTTCAGGGGGATTTTCGACAGGGCCATGGCCAGGGCAATGTACAGCACTGCCCATCCCAGGGAAAAAAAGTTTCCGGCGGCAAAAATCAGCACAATGGAAAAAATGGTGAGACAGATTTTAAGCCGCGGGTCTGCCTTATGCATCAGGCTTTTCGCGGGGAAAAACTGGCCCAGGGTAATGTCTGACAGCATGGGCTAGGACTCCTTTCCGGGATTCAACTGCTTGAAATAGGGGATAAGCTGTTTTAAGGCGTGGTCAACCGTCAGGGTGCTGGGGTCAACCGGGCATCCCAGCCTTTCCAGCGCCTGGACGATTTTTGTAATCTGGGGCACCCGCAGGCCCATTTCCTCCAGCCGCCCGCTTTGGGCAAACACCTCTTGGGTGGGGGCAAGATACGCGCACCGGCTGCTGTTCATCACCAGCAGGCGGTCTGCTGTGCGGCCAATGTCCTCCATGCTGTGGGAGACTAAAAGCACCGTGTTTCCCCGCTTCTTGTGATACTGGGTAATCTGTGTCAGCAGTACGTCCCGGCCCCGGGGGTCAAGGCCCGCCGTAGGCTCGTCCAACACCAGCACCTCCGGATCCATGGCAATAACCCCCGCAATGGCTGCCCGGCGCTTTTCGCCTCCGGAAAGCTCAAAGGGGGATTTCTCTAAAAGCTCCGCCTTAAGGCCTGTAAAGGCAGCGGCTTCCTCTGCCCGGGCCTGGGCCTGGGCATCAGAAAGCCCCATGTTTTTCGGCCCGAACATGATGTCTTTTAAAACCGTCTCTTCAAAAAGCTGGTATTCCGGATACTGGAACACCATGCCCACTTTAAAGCGCACGTCCCGGATTTTCTTTGGCTCGGCCCAGATGTCCTTTCCCTCCAGCAGCACCTGGCCCGAGGTGGGGCGTATCAAGCCGTTGAGCATCTGGATGAGGGTGGACTTGCCGCTGCCTGTGTGGCCTATCACCCCTAAGAACTCGCCCCTTTCGATTTGGATGGATACATCCTCCACCGCTGTTTTCTCAAAGGGCGTGCCAATGCCGTATTTGTAGGTTAGGTTCCTGGTTTCCAGTACTGTCATGTTTGTGAACACGTTCCTTTCCGGTTTATACCAGCTTTTTCATGCGGATGCGGCCGCCCTCGTCCTTGTCATCCGTAAAGCCTGACCGCTTATAAAGCCTGCGGGCGCGCAGGTTCGATTTTTCCACGTGGAGAACCATTTGGGGGATGCCCCTGTCCCTGGCGTATTGCTCTGCTGCTTTCAAAAGGGCCATGCCAATTCCCCGGCCCCGGCAGGGCGTGCTGACGCTGAAATCGTCCAGATAGATATAATCCGCCGGCTCGTGGTGCTCTTCAATGGAGAGGAAAGCCTCTACCCTGCCCTCAGCTTCCGCCACGCATATCCAGTCTCCGGCACCTGCGAAAAAGCGGTCTATATCGCCTTCCCTGTATCCCTCCACATCTTTCCTGTTGTAAATGGCCTGGAGCATTTCCATGAACAGCGCCTCTACCCTGGCTTTATCAGACGGCACAGCTTTTCTCACCGTATATTCCAAAACTTTTCCACCTCAGTTTTTCAGCATTAGCCCAACAGGTTTTGGAACATCCCCACGCACTCCTCCACAGAAAGGGGGATGTCCGGCAGCGCCACCCCTGCGGCCCGCAGCCTGTAGCATAATTCTGTGGCCTGGGGCACGTCCAGGTCGTGGCGCTTCAGGCGCTCCACCTGTTTGAAAACGTGCTGGGGCGTGCCGTCCATCAGCACCTGCCCCTTGTCCATCACCACCACCCGGCCCGCCTGCACAGCCTCGTCCATATAGTGGGTGATGAGCACAATTGTGATGCCCTTTTCCCGGTTCAGCCGGGTGATAGTCTCCATCACCTCCTGGCGGCCCCGGGGATCCAGCATGGCGGTAGGCTCGTCCAGCACAATGCACTTTGTCTCCATGGCAATGACCCCGGCAATAGCCACCCGCTGCTTCTGCCCGCCGGAAAGCTTATGGGGGGCGTGCTCCCGGTAGTGGTACATGTCCACGGCCTTTAGGGCCTCGTCCACCCGCCGCCGGATTTCCTCCGGGGGCACCCCCAGGTTTTCCGGGCCGAAGGCCACATCCTCCTCCACAATGCCAGCCACTAGCTGGTTGTCAGGGTTTTGCAGCACCAGCCCCACCTGCCGCCGCACTGGAAGCTGGTTTTCCTCCAGCCCAGCGTCCAGCCCGTCTATGAGCACCTGTCCGCGGGAGGGGGCCAGCATCCCGTTTAAAAGCTTTGCCATGGTGGATTTGCCGCAGCCATTGTGCCCTAAAAGCGCCACAAACTCCCCCTGCCCAATGTCCAGGTTAATGCCATGGAGCACTTCTTTTTCCGCCCCGGCCTCCATGGCATAGGAAAAACGCACGTCTTTTATCTCAATAAAAGCCATCTGCTGTCCCCTTTCTTTCATTTTCTACCGTTTTCCCGCCGAAAAGGCGGCGGCCTCCTCTATCCATCCCAGCAGCTCCCCGTCGATTTCAGAAGCCGCGCCTATTACCACATGATGCGTCCACCTGCCAGGATAAGGCTCCACAGCCGCGGCTATCCGAGGGGAATCCACCCTGCGGGAAAGGCCGAAGGTCGCCACCAGATACGGTTGGGGCAGTTCTTTTGCTTTTTTCACCCGCAGAAGGGAGGCGCAGGCAAACACCCGCCTGTTGGAAAAGGTAATCTGGGTTTTCCGCACCTTCCGCCCTGCCCCGGGCACCCACTGGGAAACCGCCTGCTCCAGGGCCTCGTAAAGAGGCAGCGCCTGTGGCTTTTTCTCAAAGAAACGCAGAATATCCCCGTCTATGCCCATCATCTTTTCTCCCGCAGCGCCTTCCACCACAGGTACAGCCCCGCGCCCAGGAAATAGGCGAACATCACCAGGTAAAAGGGCATAAACTGCACATAGGTTCCTGCGTAGGCAGCCTTACTCAGCGCCCTGTAGAAAAGCGCCGCCGATATCGCCGCCCCTAAAAAGTACACCATCCGGGGCACAGGCTTCTGCTCTCCGCCCCGGGTCAGATCCCGCACAAAGAGGATGACGAAGGCTGTCAGCCCTATGACGCCCAGGGAAAAATACAGGGCGGCGCCTGTCCCTGTCTGTACGCACTCGTAAATCATGCTCAGCACCCAGCCCAGGGCCAGCGCCGCATATATCCATCTTGCCATAAATCTGCTCCTTTTTGGCTGCTGCCTGAGTTTTTGGGGCTTCCCAAATTTTTGTCCTGCAAAGGTTTCGCAGTCTGCGGGCCGCGACCAAAGGGCCTTGCCCTTTGGAATCCCACAAACCCTTTTAAAAAAGGGTTTGACCCTAAAACCAAATTTTTCCACATAATCGGCAGTGCCCCGGACACGCGGCCGCCTCTGTAAGCGCGGAATCTCATTCCGCGGCGGAAAATCTTCTCCCGCCAGCAGGCGGAACGCCTGCGCCCCGCGTCTTGGATGCAACGTCACGTTGCCAGATGGCGGTGCTGCCGCAGGGCAGGACAAGGCCGGTGCTGGTTACCCGCAGGCCGATTTCGTCTGCGGAGACAGCCCCGCCGGCTTTCGGGCAGAGCAGCACCCCCAGCAAATATTCCATTACAGCCGGGGAAAGGCCGGTGGTGTAGGAATTTAAAATGAAAAACAGGGGCTTTTCCGACAAAATAGGCAGGCACATGGAGATAAGCCCGTAAAGCTGTTCCTCCAGCTTCCACACCTCGCCTCCAGGCCCCCGTCCGTAGGAGGGGGGATCCATAATAATGCCGTCGTAGGTGTTGCCCCGGCGCTGTTCCCGCTGGACAAACTTCACGCAGTCATCAACGAGCCAGCGCACCGGCTTATCCGTAAGGCCGCTTGCCTGGGCATTCTCTTTGGCCCACTGCACCATGCCCTTGGAGGCGTCCACATGGGTGACGGCGGCTCCCGCCTGCAGGCAGGCCAGGGTGGCGGCTCCTGTGTAGCCGAACAGGTTTAAAACCTTTACGGGCCGCCCGGCGCTTTGGATTTTCTCTTTGGCAAACCGCCAGTTTACCGCCTGCTCCGGGAAAAGCCCGGTGTGCTTAAAGCCCATGGGCTTTAAGCGGAAGGTCAGCCCCTCCCAGCCGATTTGCCATACCTCGGGCATCTTTTTGTAGGTTTCCCAGTGCCCCCCGCCTTTGTTAGAACGCACATACCGGGCATGGGCCTTTCCCCACAGGGGGCCGTTTTTGTCCCCCTCCCAGATAATCTGGGGATCGGGCCGGATGAGGAGGATATCCCCCCAGCGCTCCAGCCGCTCCCCGCCTGCTGTGTCTAAAAGTTCATAGTCGTGCCACTGTGCGGTACGCATTAGGAAAGTTCCCTCTCAATCACGTCCGCCACTTCCCTTGCAATCTGCTGGATCTGCCCCTCGTCGCGGCCCTCTACCATTACCCGCAGCAAAGGCTCTGTGCCGGAAGGCCGCACGATAACCCGGCCTTCCTTGCCTAAAGCGGCGGCGGCCTTGTCGATGGCGGCTTTTACGGTATGGTCTGTGTAGAAGGCAAGCTTCCCTTCCGGGGTGACCTTGATGTTAATCATGGTCTGGGGATAGCGCTGCATGAGGGTGGCAAGGCTTGAAAGCTTCGCTTCCCGGCGGCGCAGAAGGCTTAAAAGCTGGCAGGCGGTAAGCTGCCCGTCGCCGGTGGTGGCGAAATCCCGGAAAATCACATGCCCGCTCTGTTCGCCGCCGAAATTGTAGCCGTCTAAGCGCATCTGCTCCAGCACATAGCGGTCGCCCACCTTTGTGGCCTCAAAGCGCATGCCGTTTTCCTCGCAGAACCGCTGGAAGCCCAGGTTTGTCATAATGGTGCCCACCACAGCGCTGCCGGAGAGCTTCCCCCGGCTCTTCATATCCAGGGCGCAGATAGCCATGATAAAGTCGCCGTCAATGAAATTGCCCTTTTCGTCCACCATCAGGCAGCGGTCGGCGTCGCCGTCAAAGGCCACCCCCGCGTCTACCTCATGGGTTTTCACATATTCAATGAGACCCTCCATGTGGGTGGAGCCGCAGTTTAAGTTCACGTTGATGCCGTCGGGGGCATCGTTCATCATGGTGACCTCTGCCCCCAGCTCGGTAAACAGGGCCTGGGCTGTGGCGCTGGCCGAGCCATTTGCGCTGTCGATGGCGATTTTCAGCCCGTCTAAAGAGAAATGCACGGTGTTTTTCACATGGTCGATATAATCCCGCACAGCGCTGTCCGCATGGGCAACTGTGCCGATGCCGTCCTCCTGGGGGAACTCGTGGGAGATGTCGGACTTGCCTAAAATAATGTCCTCAATGCGCTCCTCCAGGTCGTCGGGCAGCTTGTAGCCGTCCCCGGAGAAGATTTTAATGCCGTTATACTCAAAGGAGTTGTGGGAGGCGGAAATCATAATCCCCGCGTCTGCCTTATACTTTTCTACCAGATAGGCCACAGCCGGGGTGGGCACCACGCCCAAAGTGATAACGCTGGCCCCGATGCTGCAAAGCCCCGCTGCCATGGCGTTTTCCAGCATGTCGGAGGAGAGGCGGGTGTCCTTGCCGATAAGCACCCTTGGGTGGCGGTTGGATTTGTTGGTCAGCACCCGGGCCGCCGCCCGGCCTAACTGGGTGGCAAGCTCGCAGGTCAGGTCTTTGTTGGCAATGCCCCTGATTCCGTCAGTTCCAAAAAGTCGTCCCATAATAACACCTCGTTTATATTTTTCTTGTTTATAAGATATGCAGCTTTCCTGCCCTTCTGCCAGAAAGGTAAAGTTCTTTACCGGCTTTCTCCGAAAGAAAGCCGCAGGGTGTGGGGCAGCGCCCCACGACCTTGCAACGCCCCACGGTCTTGCCCTACTCCGGCAGCCTGGTCTGCTCCGGCGGGGCAGCGGCGGGCTGCAGAGCAGCGGGCACAGGCAGGCCCAGGTGCAGGTAAGCCGCCGCTGTGGCACAGCGGCCCCGGGGCGTGCGGGAGAGAAAGCCTATCTGCATGAGGTACGGCTCGTTTACGTCCTCAATGGTCACAGCCTCCTCCCCGATAGCCGCTGCCAGGGTTTCCAGGCCCACAGGGCCTCCGCCGTAAAACTGGATGATGGCGGAGAGCATCCGCCGGTCGCTCTGGTCTAAGCCCAGCTCATCAATCTCCATCCTGTCCAGGGCGATTTTCGCGGTGTTCAGGGTGATAACCCCGCCGCTCATCACCTCGGCAAAATCCCGCACCCGCTTTAAAAGGCGGTTGGCAATGCGGGGGGTGCCCCGGGAGCGGCTGGCAATTTCCAGCGCCGCGTCCGCCTCAATGTCCGCCCCCAGGATTTTCGCGCTGCGGGTGACGATTTTCCCCAGTTCCTGGGGGTTATACAGCTCCAGCCGCAGCACCACCCCGAAGCGGTCCCGCAAGGGGGCGGAAAGCTGGCCCGCCCTGGTGGTAGCCCCCACCAGGGTGAAATGGGGCAGGGGCAGATGGTAGCTTGCCGCCATCTGGCCTTTCCCGGTGATGATGTCTAGGGCAAAGTCCTCCATGGCCGGATACAGGATTTCCTCCACCTGCCGGGAAAGCCTGTGTACCTCGTCGATGAACAGCACGTCCCCGGGGGAGAGGTTTGTCAGCAGGGCGGCTAAATCCCCGGGCTTTTCAATGGCGGGGCCGCTTGTCACCCGCAGGTTTACCCCCATTTCGTTTGCCACAATGCCTGCCAGGGTGGTTTTGCCCAGGCCCGGCGGGCCGTACAGCAGCACATGGTCTAAAGATTCCTTCCGGCTCAAGGCCGCCCCGATATAAATTTTCAGGTTTTCCTTCACCTTCTCCTGCCCGATATACTCGGAGAAGGCCCGGGGCCGCAGGGGGTTCTCTGTCTCCCTGTCTTCCGGGGTGTAGCCCGTATGGGTAAGGCGGTTTTCCAAATCCATCTCGTCCTGGGCGTCCCAGTCGATGCCATACTCCATCCCGCCGCTTTTTTCTATCATGGATGTTTATCTCCTTTGGTTTCGTTTGCCCGCCTTTTGGCAAGCTTACGGTTCACGATATACAGCGCCGCCGCTTCTGCCGCCGCCAGCAGTGCTGTAAACACCGCCCCTGTCAGCAGAGATGTGTACCAGGGCGCGCCCCCCATGGCGTATAAGTCCGGGTGGGCCTGATAGTCCCGCCACTGCCAGAAGCTGTGGCCCAGATACACCCCGATGGTGGAGCCTATGGATATCTGCAAAAACCGCTTTGCTTTTTCCAGCATAGCAACGCCTCCTGATAAAGACCGTGGAGCGCTGCTCCACACCTCTGCTTCTCGCCTTCCGGCTCGGTCGGGTCAGAGCGGACCCCACCGGGGGCCTTCCCCCTTTTCCCCCAAAAGGTTTGATCGAAAAAGGACTTTTCCGTTCACGCCCCTGCAAAGCCTTTTAAGGCCAGCCGTATCAGTTCCTCCACAGGCAGGCTGCTGTCCAGGCGGCCTACAGCGGCGGCCGCGTCTGTGGGGGAATACCCTAAAGTGGCAAGGGCCTCCACAGCCTGGGCGGCATTGCCGGAAGCCGAAGGCCCGCCGGGCTGTAGGAAGTCTGCCCCCAATTCCCCGGTGGAAAAATCCACCACCTTGTCCTTCAATTCCAGCACAATGCGCTGGGCAAGCTTTGGCCCCACGCCGTTTGCCCGGCAGAAGCGCTTTACATCCCCGCCAGCCGCCGCCAGAGCCACCTCCTCCGGAGACAGCTCCGAAAGGATGGCAAGGCCTGCCTTTGGCCCCACGCCGCTGATAGCGGTGAGCAGCTTAAAGCAGTTGAGTTCCGCCTGGGTGGCAAAGCCGAAAAGATCCAGCGCGTCCTCCCGCACATTTAAATGGGTGTACAGGGTGGCGGACCCGTTCAGGCGCAGGGTGCGCAGGGTGCCCATAGAGGTGGCGCACTTAAAGGCCACGCCTCCCACGTCCACCACGGCAAAGCCCGGCTCTGTATGCACGATTTTTCCAGTCAAACTATAAAACATAAGTAAATCTCCTTGCTTTTGGAGGGTTCTGCTCCTTCCCTGTCCAGGCAGGCGCCAGTTGTTTTCACAAGCCTGTCATGAGGAAAGCGCAGCGCGGGAGGGCGGGAAGCCCCAGGGTCTAGCGCAGCAGTGCCCGGCGCAGGGGAGAGCCTGCGGCTTGGCCATGGCAGATGGCAAGGGCCAGGGCGTCGGCGGCGTCGTCGGGCTTGGGGATGGAGGGCAGGGCCAGCAGGCGGCGGGTCATCTCCTGCACCTGTGGCTTCAGGGCCTTGCCATAACCTGTTACCGCTTGCTTCACCTGGGGCGGGGTATATTCATATAAAGGGACGCCCCTCTGGGCAAGGGCCAGGAGGAGAACCCCCCGGGCCTCCGCCACGCCGATGCCGGTGGTCTTGTTGTTTGTAAAGTACAGCTTTTCTACAGACGCCGCCTGGGGCTGCAGGGTGTCAAGCAACTGGCACATGCCGTCGTATATCTCCCGCAGGCGCTCCCCAAAGTCCGCCCCGGCAGGGGTGGTGACCGCGCCGTATTCCAAGGGCCGGTAGGCCCCGTTTTTTGCCTCAATTACCCCGTAGCCCACAATGGCATAGCCGGGATCAATGCCTAAAATGCGCAAAAAGCGTCCTCCTTGGCGGCAGTGCCGCCGCATAATCACAATCAGTATACCACAATCCGGAAGAATTGAACAGATAAAAAATGCGAACAGCCTATGAATTTTCCCCGGCTCCTTCGCGGAAACTAGGGGAAAGGCGTTATAGGGTTTGTTTGAAAAATTTTATGAAAGGAGCGATACCGGGCGCAAAAGGCTGTTCCTTTACAGCTCTTTGTGCGGATTCCGGTTCGCAGGGCGATTGAATATGAGCAGACGAGGAAAAATCAGGCTGTGGGCTTTCGGGCTGGCCCTGGTGTTTATAGGGGGCGGCTTTCTTATAGACCTGCGGCTTTCCCTGAACCAGAGCGGCACCCGCCTGGAATATGTATACCAGCGGGCGCTGGGGGACTTGACCGATGAAGTCAGCGGCATGGGCCGGACGCTGGAAAAAGCCCGGTATGCCGGAACCCCCGCCATGCAGAGCGTGCTGTCCGCCCAGCTTCTGGAGCAGAGCGGCGGGGCCAAGGCAGCCTTGGGAAGCCTGCCCTTTTCTATGGAGAAAACGGAGCGCATCAGCCGTTTCCTGTCCCAGGTGGGGGACTATGCCCTGGCCCTGACACGGAAATCCTTTTCCGGCAAGGAGCTTCAGCGGCAGGACTTAGAGGGCTTTTCCACCCTGCAGGCATATGCGGGCAAGCTGGAAGAGGCCCTTACAGGCATACAGGCCCGGCTGACGGCAGAGGGGGCGCAGATAAACAGGCTGGAAAGCCTTTTGAACAACGTGGATGAAATTGAGGAGCTGGCCCTTCTGGACGATGATTTTGACAGCGTGGCAAAGGAGTTTGCCGACTTCCCCGCCCTGCTGTACGACGGGCCTTTCTCCGACCATATCCCCCAAAGGGAGCCTTTGTACCTGAAAGGGGAAGGGGAAATCAGCCGGGAACAGGCCGGGGAAAAGGCCGCCGCCTTTTTAGGCTGCGAAGAGGGGGATTTGGAATTTGCCGGGGAAGGAGGCGGGCAGCTTCCTGTGTTTTCCTTTGCCCGGGAGGGCGAGCAAATCCGTGTCACCCGGCAGGGCGGGGAAATCGCCTATTATAAAAAGGAAAACAGCGGCGCTGGCAGCCTTTCCTATGAAGAAGCCTTAAAGGCGGCAAAAAAGGCCCTGGAGGGCCTGGGGCTTCCCCCGCTGCAGGAAAGCTATTATGTAAGCAGCGATGGATTGTGCACGGTGAATTTCCACACAAAAGCCGCAGTGGGGGAGGAGGAAGCCCTGTGCTATCCCGATCTTATTAAAGTTACGGTAGAGCTTGAGAAGGGCGGCATGGTGGAATATGACGGGACAGGGTTTTTGATGAACTGCCGCGAGCGCTCCCTATCCACCCCGGCCCTTTCGGCGGAAGAAGCCGCCGAAGGCTTAAGCCCGCTGCTCCAGGTGGAAAGCACCCGGCTGGCGGTTATCCCCACCCCTGGCCTGGACGAGGTGCTGTGCTGGGAGTTTTCCTGCAAAGGGGAGGACAGGCGGCGGGTGCTCAGCTATGTGAACACAGAAACAGGCCTGGAGGAGCAGCTATACCTGCTGCAGATAGATGACAGCGGGGTGCTGGCGTCTTAGGAGGTGTTCACGCGCCGCCTTTGCTCCTTTGCGCGCTGGACACAGGCCGCGCAACCGAAAAATGAAAGTGGGCTTTTATAGTTAACACAGTTCAAAAGAGGTGCACCTCTTTTGAACCAGGCGGTAAAGCCGCCTGGCTTTAAAATCAGTAAATACCAATTTTAAAGTGTGTTTGCTATATATGCGGCAAAAAGCAGGCAGGCGTTCACAAAAGGAATGCCTGCCTGCTTTTAATATTTTGTTTATTCCCAGGGGCTGTCAGGGGAAACGGTTTTCTGCTCTTCCAGATATTCCCGCAGCATCCCGCCGGCAGAGCCTTCCAGCACCTGTGCGCCGTAAGCCCCGGCTGCCTCCTCTGTATAGCTGCCCTTGAGGAAGGCAATCTGGTACGTCTCCTCATCCCGCAGCTCTGCGCCGCCCTTTGTTACCAGCACATAAGGATATGGCTGGCTTTCCCCCTCGGGGGTGAAGCCGGCCTCTTTAAAGGCCTTTGCCTCCTTCCCGGTCATGGAAAGCAGGGCATATTCGCCGTCAAAGTCTGGGGAAATGGACGCCGCCACATCTGTGTTAATCCGGCCCGCGTAAAGCTTCCCGGTGACTCCGGCCCGCATCACCGGCACATCCCGGTGGTATTCCCCCATAAGCACCATAGAGGCATCTGCCCCTGTCCTGCTTCCCAGGGCCTTGCCGATAAGGGCGGCGGTTTCCTCCAGGGTGAAATCCGCGGTGCTTTCGCAGAAATAGACCTGTCCCGCGCTGTCCAGATAGTCCCGCTGCAATTCATCCATCCGGGCAATGCAGCCTTCCCCGTCTGTATTGTTTTCCCCCCGGAACCACTCCTTGTAGGCCAGGCCGATGTCGGCGAGGACATTTTCCCAGCCGGCATAGGTCATGGGGAAGGCCCGGCCCTCCTGCATGGCCTGCTGGGCATCGTAAATCATAGAATCCTCCGGCATCTGCGCGCTGCTTAAAGCCCCCAGCACACAGGGGGTTTCTTCTGTGATAAAGGAGGCCTGGCCTTCCGGGGAAAAGAGCAGGGAAAGAAGCTTGACGGCATCCTCCAGCTTTTTCTCATTGCCAGGCTCTGCCAGGCGTTTACTGATGCCGATGTAGCTGGTGGGGTTGTACATATAGATGTTTTTGCTGCCGTCCTTGCTGATATAGGGCATCATCCCCAGCTTATCCCCTGTTTCCGGCAGCTCTGTAATATTTACGGTGAACACCGCTGTACAGAACACAGACTTCCTGTTCCCCAGGTAGTCCAGCAGGACGTCGGGGTTGTTCCTGTCCTCCGGATCTGTGGCGAACATGCCGATATCCATGTACTGTCCGGCATAGTCCACCGTGTCCTCCCACATGCCGGCGGCTGTGGCGTCCCCCGCAAGGAAGCCCTGCTCCCACTTGGCCCCCTCAGGGGTGGTAAGCCAGCTTGTTTTGGCAAGGTTGAACATGGCGGAAAAGGTGTTGCCTGTAAGGTGGGTGCCCAGCACCCCGGGAACCATCCCCGCCTCCCGGATTTTCCCGCACAGGGCCTCCAGCTCCTGGAAGTTTTCCGGCACCTCCCAATGGTTCTCTTCTAAGAGGGTCTTGTTGTAGAAAATGCCGTACATGGCGTAATTAATAGGAAGCAGGTAAACCTTCCCGTCTATAGCCACCTGATCCAGGGTGGAGGTGGGGAAATCATTGATGAAGTCATAGCCCGACAAGTCCAGAAGCTGCTCCGCCGCCAAATCCCTGTCCAGAATCTGGCTGGTGGTAAAAATATCGGAAATATCCCCGGCGCGCATTTGCGCCCAGTTATAAGATGTCGCGCTGTTTCCTGTATAAGAAATCTGCTCCAGGCCTATATCTGGATAAGTTTCCTCCAGCAGGGCAATGAATTTCTCATAGCCCCGCCATGTCACCCAGGTAAGCCCTTTGCTTCCGGCTTCCCCGCCAGAGGCGGCACAGCCTGACAGCAACAGGGCCGCGGCCAGGGCCAGCGCCAGCAGGCGCACGATTCCTTTTTTCATCACGTTCAAACGCTCCCTTCTCAATACTGGCCTGCTGCGGGCTTTTAGAAGCCGCGGTGAAAAGATTTGTGCGGCGGTTGGCACAGCTTCTTAAAAACCGCCGCCTTTGGGAACCAGGAAAATGTTTCAAACGCGGCAGGCGCAAATATACAAATATTTTACAGTGAACATGGGGAAAAGTCAAGATTGCCGCCCCCTGGTGCCAGGGCGACAGCATTTAAGTTCCCAACAAAATGGAGAGGAAGGTATCAGGATTAAGGGAAGCGCGGAAGCGGCGTTTCTGTAGGCTTGATTTACGGAGATTAGGGTTCTGACAATTTTTACAGAGAGACAGAGCAACCTTGCGAAGGACATTCAGGTTGAGCGGTGACATATCTTTCCTTGCTCTGGAGCTATCCTCGTCAAAAATAACATCCAGACACCAATGCAGCTGGTTTTCAATAGACCAATGGCATCGTACCGCATGGGCAAAACGTGGCAGTTCGGTTAGCGAGGAGATGAAATACCGAGTATCAGTAGAAGTTTCCCTATTCCTTGTAACAGTTGTGCGAACCTCTCCCACTGACTTTAGGCCACTCCAGTCTTTCTGTTCCGGCAGCCAGGACAGGTCTGTTAATAAACGGTATTCCCGTTTTTCTATTCGGCCATGGTCTTTTTCATCTGTGCTGAACAGAGGGATTTCTTCCCGAAAGCTGTCAAAATACAGAACAACATTCTCCAGTAGTCCAGGCTGGTTCCTTTTCAGGGCAATCACATAGTCAGCTTTTTTACTGGTAATTGTTCTTACGATCTCCTTCTGGCAACTCATGGCATCCGCTGTCACGATATTGTTTTTTATCTCCAACAGCTCCAGAAGTTCCGGTACAGCAGTGATTTCATTGGACTTTTCTTCGGTAACGATCTCTCCCAAAGTGACCTGATTTTCCGCCACGAAAGCACTTACTACATGATATGCCTTGTGATTATGGTTTCCGCTTCCACAAATCGTTTTACCATCTACTGCAATTACACTGCCTTCTTTTCGGTTGTTGGCCAGCCAGTCATACAGACTTTCGGCCAGCATTTTAGGGTTCAATCGCTCGAAAATTCGCCGGAATGTGTCACTGTCTGGTATCCCATTTGGCAGTTCCAGGAAGTTCCTTAGCCATTCCTCCCGTTCCCTTCCGAAATCCTCCATATCCGAAAAATCACTGCCGTTGCATACCAGAGTACACAATCCGATTATTAAAATGTCCTCCAATTTGTGCAGTACATGGCCTCGGTCCGTTCTTCTCGGGTCCTCTACCTTTTCCAGTGCTGTTTTTAATCTTTCTATTTCCATTCCTCTATTTTACCATGTTCCGACAAAAAGTTAAATGCTGTCGCCCTGCCCCTGGTGCAAAAGCGTCCAAGGCATGTGATCCCTTATGCGTCAGTTTGAAGCAGACCCGCTTCTTATAGTATGACAAGCCGCCCTTCTTGTGCACTGGCAGAAAAACCGGCGGGCCGCAGAAAAGGCGGCCCGCCGGGGGGGATTTTGTGTTTTTCAAACAGACTCTAAGAAGTTGTACCGATAGGAGTGGCGCAAAGATTTCCGAAAAGATTTCGTGGGCTTCAAGGCGGATGAACCGCAAACGCATATATGCGTTTAGAAATACGAACGTTTTCGTATCTTCGAGGATTTCCAACACAGAAGCCTGCAGAATTTGCCGGAAAAATTTGTCCTATGGCCTATTGGCACGGCTTCTAAAGCAGCAGGCTGTTGCAGACCACCAGCAGGGTGACGCCGGGAATGCCCAGCAGCCCCGCGCCCAGCAGGGACAGGCGGTTTACAGGAAGGTACACCCCTGTAAACTGCCCGCAGAAGTTTACCAGCGCCAAGGCCCCCAGCCCCAGTGCCGCCGACAGGAGAAAGCTTTTCACGCGCCCACGTCCTTTCCGAAATGTGGAGCCTGCGTCACACATGTCCACATCCCAGCATATGAAAAGCCCTGCCCCTTTATGCCTCCTCAGGCATGAAGTCAATGCGGCCTGTGGCCACGTCAGCCGCCGCCACAATGATGGGCAGCTCGTCCCCCATCATCAGCACCCGGCCGGAGCGCAGATCCCGGTGGCAGATTTCCCCGTCGAACTCAAAGTCGCAGCCTTCAAAGTCCTGCAGGCTTACAAAGCCCTCGGCGTTGTTTTGCAGCTTTACGAACACTCCCTTGGGCGTTACCCCGCTGATAACCCCCAGATGATGCTCTCCCAGGTGGGCGCGCATATATTCCGCCATATAGCAGTCCTCCGCGTCCCGCTCCCCGGTGACGGCCCGGATTTCATTTTTGGAGGACTCGAAGGCGGATTCCTCCGCGAAAACCCCGTACCGCTTGCGGATAGTCCCCTTGTCCACGCCGCCCACTAAATCCGTCAGGATGCGGTGGATGGAGGTGTCGGGATACCGCCGGATGGGGGAGGTGAAGTGGCTGTATTCCCCCAAAGCCAAGCCAAAGTGCCCCAGCTCCTTGTGGTTATACTTGGCCTTTTCCATGGTGCGCAGAATCCGCTGGTTCACTAGGGATTCCCGGGGCGTGCCCTTCACCCTGTCCAGCACCGCGGCAAAATCCACAGTGCCGGGCTGGCCCTTTTTCAGCTCCTTGCAGGGGATGGAGAGCCTGTCTAAAAGCTCGTAAAGCTCCACCACCCGGTCGGGCTGGGGCCGCTCATGCACCCGGTACAGGAAGGGGATGTCCGCGTCAAGGGAAGCCCGGGCGGCGCAGATGTTGGCGGCTATCATAAGCTGCTCAATAAGCTGCTCGGCTTCTCCCTGGGTGCGGGGCAGGATGTCTATGCATACGCCTTCCCCGTCCAGCACAAACTTTGTCTCGTCGCTGGACAAATCCATTTCCCCGCGCCTCTTTGCCCGGGCCTGGAGCACATGGGCCAGCTCCCGGGTGCAGGCAAGGCTGTCCTTCACAGGGGCATATTTCTCTAAAATTTCCGGGGAGGCAGTGCCGTCGAAAATCTTGTTTACCTCTTTATACACCCCCCGCACCTTGGAGTTTATCACAGACTTGTGGAAGGAATAGCCGGTAATTTCCCCCTCAGTGTCAAACTCTATCAGGGCGGAGAAGGTCAGCTTTTCTGTGCCCGCGTTTAAAGAGCACACCCCGTTTGACAGTGCTTCGGGCAGCATGGGGATCACCCGGTCTGCAAAATAGACGGAGGTGCCCCGCTTGTAGGCCTCTTCATCTATAGGGGTTTTGGCCTTCACGTAGTGGGAAACGTCCGCAATGTGTACCCCCAGCTTGTAGCCGTATTCTGTCTTTTGGGCAGACACCGCGTCGTCCAGGTCTTTGGCGTCGGCGCTGTCGATGGTGAAAACAGGCCAGTCCCGCAGATCCAGGCGGCTGTCGATGTCCGCCTGGGTGACGGTCATTTTGGAAATCTCCTCCGCCTGCTCCAGCACTTCCGGGGGAAACGCGGTGGGGATGCCGCAGCGCTCGATAATGGCGTCGGCGCATACTCTGGCCCGGCTGCCTGTGCCGAACACGGTGCGCACCTCGCACAGGGACCAGTCCCCGCGCCCGTCCATTTTCGGGGCAATCAGCACTTTGTCCCCGTCCTTCGCCCCGTTCAGTTTCCCGGGGGCTACCCGCATGTCAAAGCGCACCGCCCCGTCCGGGGTGACTGCGGCGCCCTGCTCCCCTATATGGAGGGTGCCGGTAACGGCGCTTTCGCTGCGCTTCACGATGCGCTTCACCCGTCCGCTGGGGCCGCGTTCCCGCTTCTGCAAGTCCCCGATGATAATTTCATCTCCTACAAAAGCCCCGTTTAAGGCGCTGCCGGGGATGAAAATGTCCTCCGTGCCAGCTTTGGGCTTGGCAAAGCCAAATTTTTCCGAAAGGGAAACAAGGGTGGCTTCTATATCCCCGGTGCGGGGCACAAGCTGCACCCAGTGATCCTTGTCCACCTTGATTTCCCCCACAGCCTCCAGGCTGTGCAGGGCGTCGTAAAAGGCGGTTTTGTCGCTTATCCCCGCCTCCCGCAAAAGGGACTTGGCGGGTACGCCTTCCCCGCCGCAGCGCTTCAGGGCCGCCACCACCAGCTTTTCCTCAATGGTTTTCGCCGCGCTGGGCAGCTCGTAGGTTTGGGCGGAGGAAATGGTGCGGGGCGTCCTGCCGCCGCTTCTAAATTTCTGGTTTCCAAATTTTTTAGGTTTCATAATCGCCATGCGGTACAGAATACGCACAAAAAGCCATGAAAAACGGCCTTTTATGCCCGGTACCGCTCCTTCCTTTCGTATTCTTCACACGATGCTTTCCCGGAGAAAAACTCCGCATAAATTGGTTTTTGGATCGACATTCCTAAAGGGGAATGTTTAATGTTTAACCTTCTTTTTCAAAAAGGTCTGTGGGGTTCTTAGGGTCAGCAAAGCCCCTAAGCCGTCGGAGACAACTTACAGCCCGTTTACCAGTTCCTTAAAATGCCTGCCCCGCACCTCAAAGTTGGGATACAGGTCGAAGGCGGCGGAGGCCGGGGAGAGGGACACCACGTCCCCCGGGGCGGCCTCCCTTTGGGCCAGGGCCACAGCCTCCTCCATAGACGCGGCGCGGAGGATACGGGGCGCGCCCTCCTGATAGTTTGCCGCGTTTTTTACTGCTTCCTCAATTTTTGGGCCGGTTGCCCCCAAAAGGATGAGGGTTTTCACCTTTTCACAAATAACAGGGCCTAAGGGGGCGTAGGGGATGTGCTTGTCATAGCCCCCGCAGATAAGGATGATTTTTTCCTTGTAAAGGGACAGCGTGCCGGAAATGGTGCGGGTGGGAGAGCTGGCAATGGAGTCGTTGTAATATTTCACGCCGTCAAGCTCCCGGACAAGCTCTGCCCGGTGCTCCACCCCGCCGAATTCTTTTGCCACCCTGCGGATGTTTTCCGGGGATACGTCCCCCCACACCGCGCCAATAGCCGCCATATAGTTTTCCACGTTGTGCCAGCCGGGGATTTTAATGTCCCCCACTTTCAGCACTTCTTCCCCGTTTACAAAAATGGTTTCCCCGTCGCACCACACGCCCCGGGAAGGCTTTTCCTTCCGGCTGAAAAGCCATAAGTCCCCCCGAACCTCCGGGGCGAAAGAGGCGGTGATTTCATTATCCGAATTGCAAACTGTCCGGGAGAAGGCGTTCTGGTGCAGGTAGATGTTGCGCTTTGCGTCAATATATTCCTGCATGTCCTTGTGCATATCTAGGTGGTTCGGGGAGAGGTTCGTCACCACCGCCACCTGGGGAGACTCCTTCATGGAGATAAGCTGGAAGCTGGAAAGCTCCGCCACCGCGCAGTCTGCGGGGGCGATATCCTCAATCTCCGGCAGCAGGGGTTTGCCGATGTTCCCGCCCACATGGACGGTTTTCCCCTCAGCCTTTAAAAACTCTGCAATCAGGGTGGTGGTGGTGGTTTTGCCGTCGCTGCCAGTGACGGCGTAGGTTTTGCAGGGGCACAGGTCAAAGAAAACCTCCAGCTCGCTTGTCACCGCCTGCCCCCTTTTCCGGGCTTCCTCCAGCTCTGGCAGATGATATTTCATGCCCGGGGTGCGGAAGATGATGTCCTCGTCCATGTCCTGGAGATACGCTTCCCCCAAATGGAGGGATATCCCCAGCGCCTGCAGCTTTTCCCCGTTTTCCCCCAGTTCCGCAAGGCTGCGCCTGTCCCTGGCGGAAACGACGGCGCCCTTGCTTTTAAAAAGCGCCATCAGGGGCATGTGGCTGCGGCCTATGCCGCAGAAGGTAACGGATTTGCCTTTCAGGGAATCGAAAAATGCCCTGCACTTAAAATTGCCGCTGTCCATGGGTTTCGCCCTCCTTTTATGCATCGTCTACAGCATAGCTGTTGTACAGGTTATAGTATACGCCTTTTTTCTCCATCAGCTCCTGATGGGTGCCCTTTTCTTCAATGCCCTTGTCCGTCAGCACCAGAATTACCGTGGCGTTCCGGATGGTGGTAAGCCTGTGGGCAATAGTGAAGGTGGTGCGGCCCTTTGACAGCTTCTCCAGGGAGGCCTGCACCAGCTTTTCGCTTTCATTGTCCAGGGCGGAGGTGGCCTCGTCCAGAATCATAATGGGCGGGTTCTTCAGGAAAGCCCGGGCAATGCTGATGCGCTGCTTCTGCCCGCCGGAAAGCTTCACGCCGCGCTCTCCTACATATGTATCATACCCGTTTGAAAGCCCCAGGATGAAGTCGTGGGCGCCGGCCTGCTTTGCCGCCTCCATCACCTCTTCCCGGGAAGCCCCGGGCCTGCCGTACTGGATGTTTTCAAACACTGTGCCGGAGAACAGGTATACATCCTGCTGCACAAAGCCAATCTGGCCCCGCAGGGACTCCAGGGTGACGGTGCGCACGTCCCTGCCGTCTATGAGGATGCGGCCTGTGGTCACATCATAAAACCGGGGAATCAGGTTGCACAGGGTGGTCTTGCCGCCTCCGGAAGGCCCCACCAGGGCCACGTTTTCCCCTGCCTTCACTTGGAGGCTGATATGGGAAAGCACCTGCTTGCCGTCGTCGGCATAGTGGAAACTGACATTTTCAAAGGTTACGTCCCCTTTTTTAATTTCCACCGGGGTGGAGCCAGGCTCGTCGAAAATTTCCACGTCCGCGTCCATCACCTGGAAAAACCGCTCCACGCCGGTCATGCCCTGCTGGAACTGCTCGGCAAACTGCACCAGCCGCCGGATGGACGCGATAAGGGTGCCCACATACAGCATGTAGGCCACCAGGTCGGCAGGCTGCACCTGCCCGTTTATCATGAACAAGGCCCCGGCTATGAGCACCAGCAAATTCATCAGGCCGTCAAAGAGGCGGTTGGAAGCCTCAAAGCCGCCCATGTAAAAATACCGTTTGCGCTTCACGTTATAAAAAGTGCGGTTGCCTTCCTCAAATTTCTCCGTCTCCAGCCCCTCGTTTGCAAAGGATTTTACCACCCGCACGCCTAAGAGGCTGTCCTCCACCTGGGCGTTTATCTCTCCCAACTGCTTGCGCTGGGAGCGGAACTGCTCCTTCATCTGGTGGTTGAAATAGATGGCAACAGCCACCATGGGGGGCACCACCGCAAAGACAATGAGGGTCAGCCACACATTCACCCCGCACAGAATGATGAAGGAGCCGAAAATCTTGATGGCCGCAATGAAAAACTCCTCCGGGCAGTGGTGGGCAAACTCTGTCACGTCAAAGAGATCCGTGGTGATGCGGGTCATAATCTGCCCCACCTTGGTGTTGTCGAAATAGTTAAAGGATAGCTTTTGCAGGTGGGCGAACATGTCAGAGCGCATGTCCGTCTCAATCCGGGTGCCCATAATATGCCCGATGGAAGCCATAAAGAAGTTGGCCCCCGCGTCCACCAGCCGCAAAAACAGGTATAGCCCGCCGATTTTCAGCACCACATCCACCGTCAGCGCCGCCAGGTTGTTAATGCCCATGTCTGTAATATACCGCACCAGCATGGGCAGCACAAGCTCGCACACAGTGGTCAGAGCCGCACAGAACAGGTCGAACACCAGCACCCCTTTATACCTGCCGAAATAGGGGATGAAGCGGCGCATAAGCCCCTGCCTGCCCGCCTTTTTTTCACTCTTTTCCAAAATGCACCCACGTCCTTCTTAATCAGTTATTTTACTATAACAAAATTATGCCATAAACGCCGGGAATAATCAAGCCCTTTCCCGCAGCGTGGGAGGGCTTTGGAACAGCCCGCCTGTAAAAAACGGTTGCAAAAAGGGGAAGGGTAGTGTATAATAGGCGGGAAATTACCAGTGAACGGTTGTTTATTTGAAAGAAGGGGTGACGATTGGACGACACCAGAACCCGCATCCTTTCAGCGGCAATGAAAGCAGTACGGCAGTATGGCCTGGAAGGGGTGCGGATACAGAATATCAGCGAACTGGCAGAGCTTTCCCCCGGGGCGCTGTACCGATACTTTGACAGCAAAGAGCAGTTGATGGCAGAGTGCTTCACCTATGTGGACAAGCAGGCCGCCGCCATTTTTGACAAGCTTAAGCTGAACCCCCTTAACATGCTTGCCGACCCCCTGGGCGCGGTAAAAAGCCTGTGGCTGCCCTATTTCCGGTTCTGGGTGGCCCGTCCTGATGAAACGGTTTTCTACCACCGCTTCCGGGACAGCGCCGCTTTCCCGGAATTTTACAGCACCCAGGAAACCAGCTATTTTGACGCCTTTGGCGATATGGTGCGGCTTTTCCGCAGGCTGTTCCCTTCGCTTACGGAAATCAACCAGAACCTGCTGTGGCTCCATGTGCTCACCACCACTGTGATGTATGCCAAATATGTGGTGGAAGGGCAGCTTCCCAATGACGAAGAAACAGAGGACACGGTGTTCCAGTTTTTGTCAGTAGGCTTAAGCGGATACTTAATGCCCAGGAAGCAGAAAAGAGGAAAGCTGAAAAAGTAGAAACGAATCGGATAGGGGGTTCGTTTCTGCCTTTATGAAAATGAATGTTTATTTATATCCTGCTTTGTCTGTCTCGTTTGCGCCGTTGAAGGCGTTTTCTTTAGGCTTGTTAGTAAATAAACGTTTACTAACAGTGAGAGGCAGGCAAAAGAGCCTGTAACAAGAAGCAGTGTTCCCCGTTTTGGGGGAGGACATGGTGATATTTCCCGGGAAAACGGGATTATCATAGAATCCACTGGAAGAAAGGAGTTTTTGCACGTGAAAAAGATGCTGAAAGGGCTGTCCGTCCTGGAGATCATCATTGGAATCCTGGCTGTCATTGTGGCTGTTGGGGGCCTGGCCATGGGTGGGCTTATGGAAGGCGGCGCAGAGAACGGCCTCCAGATGCAGGCCGTTGTCACCGTAAAAGCGTCTGCCATACTGGGCCTTATCTCCGGACTGTTCAACCTGGGCTGCGGCTTCTGCGGTTTCCAGGGCGCAGGCGGGAACCGGGGCCTGCTGGCCCTGGCGGTTATCCTGGGCTGGGTAGGCCTTTTGTCCGCTGTGGCGTCAGCAGTACTGCTGCTGTTTGGCAGCGTGACAGCAGACCGGATAGGCACCGCCATAGCCAGCGCCATCGTGCCTGTGCTGTTCCTGGTTTCCGCCATGAGCGTAAAGCGCAGGCGGTAACTATGCATACACCGTTTGAGCAAAGGGGGAAGGCCGCGTGAAACTGCGGATTAAGTCGAAAATTGCAAGCGCACACAGGAAAATGGAAATAACCGGCAGCGAAGGCCAGGTTCTGTACCGTGTCCACAGCAAGGTTGTGTCCCTCCATGGCACCACCTTCCTTACCCGGGAAAATGGCGATGAGGTTGCTGTCATCACCGCAAACCCCATGTCCCTGCGCGACACCCACCGGATTGAAATGGCAGACGGCTCTATTGTGGACATACGCACCGAGCTGCTGCACTTGACAAAGGACGTGCTGGATATAGATGCCCTGGGGTGGTATCTGTCGGGGGATTTAGTCCAGCACAATTACAAGCTGATGGACAGTGAGGGCCGCATATTGGCCCAGGCCCACAGGAAGTGGATGTCCCTGCACAATACCTACGAGCTGGAAGTGGAAGACGAAAGCCAGTTGGACAGTATCATGGCAGTGCTGGTGGCCCTGGAGCGGATTGTGGAGGATCGCCAGCGGGTTCTGGCAGAGCCATCCGGAAACATATCTGCCCCGGGAAGCGGACAGTGAGGAAGCCAGCGTGGCATAGGTATCTGGGACAAGGCAAAAACGCGGCTTGCAGCTTGTCTGATTTTAATAGTGAAAGAAAGGAGAGGCGCCGGGCGCGGAGAGGGCTTTTCCCGCCCGGCATCCCAAAGGTGATTACAATGAAGAAAACAGGTATGATTTTGGCGCTGTGCGCCCTGGCACTGGCCCTGTCCCTGGGGGCCTGCAAGGAAAAGACGCTGGCAAAAAGCGGCGTTCTAACAAAGCTGGAGAAATTCTCCCTGTCCATCACAGCTTCCGACGGCACAGTTTACCGCTATTCCATTGATGGCGAAACAAAACTGGACAGCAAGGCGGAGGCCCTGGGGGATACCTTGGAGGTCATTTCCAAGGGGGAGTATGAGGAAGGCGTACACGCGGAGGAGGTGAAGCTGCTGAAGGCTGCGGAGCATCCCCCCGTAGCTGTGGAAGTGATTTACGGGGAGGTGGCGGACGCTTCCAATTCCTCCCTGTCCATCACCGCTGGAGACGGCAAAACCTATACCATCCTGAAAAATGATGAAACCGTTGTCCACTCCGGCCATGGCATCACCATTGGGGATCATGTGGAGGTGCTCTATACCGGATCCCTGTCAGAGGAGAACGCGGTAGCCCAGAGCATCATGATAAGCAGCGAGGGTGAGTCCCAGGCCGCGGCTGCGCCAGGCCCTGCCGCCACCCCGGAACCCGATCCCGCCCCTTCAGCGGGGACAGAGCCTGCCCCTGCGGGCCAGGAAGCCATCCGTTATGTGGACGGGCCTTGTGTGGATGACACCATGAATTCCATCCTGCTGGACTATGAGGGCTTCACCTATTCCATCCTGAAAGACGATTCCACTGTGGTGGTAGGCGATATTGCAGCGGGGGACACCATCCGGGTGTTCCACAAGGGGAACCTTTCCGACGGCATGACCGCCACAAAAATCCTGCTGGTTGCAAAGGCGCAGGACAAGGGGGAAGAGGACTTTGACCTGAAAAAAATCTATGGAACTATTTTGGACGAAACGAAATCTTCTCTTCTCCTCTCCACAGATGACGGCAGGGAAGTGCAAATCATCAAAACAGACGGCACAGAGGTTCTGGCTTCTGGCCTGGGCGTATACGTGGAGGTGTCATACCGGGACGAAACGCCGGATGGATATCCCATGGCCCTGACTATCCGTTAAAAGAAAATACGCTTTGGCTATATAGTAAAAAACCCAGGGCCGGGAAATCCCGGCCCTGGGCTTTTTAGAAACAGGCAGGCGGAAGGACAGGTTCTTCCAAGCCTTATATGGAGTGCCCGGGCGCTCTTTTTTACGGCAGCGGGCGGCGGGGCTGCACCGCCATGTAAGCCGGGCGGATAATCTTGCCGCCGCCAATCAGCTCCTCAATGCGGTGGGCGCTCCAGCCGGCAATGCGGGAGATGGCGAAAATGGGGGTGTAAAGCTCCATGGGCAAGTCCAGCATACTGTAAATAAAGCCACTGTAAAAGTCCACGTTTGCCGACACGCCTTTGTAGATCTTGCGCTCTTTGGCAATCAGCTCCACTGCCAAGCGCTCCACGCTGGTGTAAAGCTTATATTCCTCTGTGCGGCCCTTTTCCGCCGAAAGCCCCTCCACAAAGGCGGCCATGGTTTTGGCCCGGGGGTCGGACATGGAATATACCGCGTGGCCCATGCCGTAAATAAGGCCGGAGCGGTCAAAAGCTTCCTTGTGCAGCAGCTTCTGGAGGTAGGCTGTAATCTCCTCATCGTCCCCCCAGTCCCGCACATGCGATTTGATATCCTCAAACATCTGCACCACCTTAATATTGGCGCCGCCATGGCGGGGACCTTTCAGGGAGCCTAAGGCAGCGGCAATGGCAGAGTAGGTGTCTGTGCCGGAGGAGGTGACCACGTGGGTGGTAAAGGTGGAGTTGTTGCCGCCGCCATGATCCGCGTGGAGGATAAGGGCAATGTCCAGCACCTTGGCTTCCAGGGCGGTATACTGGCAGTCGGGCCGCAGGATGCGCAGGATGTTTTCCGCTGTGGAAAGCGCGGGGTCGGGCTGGTGGATGAACAGGCTCTGGCCGTCGTGATAATGGCGGTAGGCCTGATAGCCATATACAGACAGCAGGGGGAACAGGGCGATAAGCTGCATGCACTGGCGCAAAACGTTCTCCACAGAAATATCTTCCGCTGTTTCGTCATAAGAATATAGGGTGAGCACGCTGCGGGCTAAGGTGTTCATCATGTCGCTGCTGGGGGCCTTCATAATGATGTCCCGTACAAAGCTGGTGGGCAGGGTGCGGTAAAAGGACAAAAGGCCGCAGAACTTTTTGAAGTCCTCCTCTTGGGGCAGGTTCCCGAAAAGCAGCAGGTAAGCAATGCGTTCATAGCCGAAATGCTCCTCCTTGGGCTGGCTGCGGATTAGCTCCTCCACGTCGTACCCCCGGTAATACAGCTTCCCCTCGCAGGGGATGCTTTTGCCGTCCACAGTTTTGCTTGCCACAATTTCCGAAATGTTTGTAAGGCCTGTAAGCACGCCTTTGCCGTTTAAGTCGCGCAGGCCGCGTTTCACGTCATACTTCTGATACAGTTCCGGGTCTATCCGGCTGTTTTCCACGCACAGCTTGGAAAGTTCCCGCACTTCCTGTTTGATTTCCGAATAAATAGACATTCGATCTCTCCTTTCGTGGTTTTGTCCGAGTGGTGTACTGGTGTTTTCCTTAATTTATGCCTTTTCACATAAAGTATTTCAAGATTTATTATACTAAAGCGCCGCCAGCTTCACAAGGGGTTTTTTGTAAACTTTTTGTGGCGGGGCGTGCGGAAGAATATGGAGGAATAAACGGTACCAGGCGCAAAAGGCGGATGCTTTCTTCTTTTGGGGGCCTATCCCGTACCATGCGGCGGTTTTACGGAGGGTATATTCTTCGGGGATGCCGAAAGAGAGTGTTAAGAAATGGAGAAACACAAAAGTTTGTTGCATTCATGTAAGGAATGCACCGCCTTCTTCAAAGTGTGGGCAAACGCAAACGCTGTACGTTAGCGTTGCTTCAGGGTTTTTAGGGGCTGCTGCGCCCCGGTGGGGCGCGTCCAGCAACTGACCGAGCCGGGAGGCGAGACTCAAAGCCCCTAAACCGCCGAAGGCTGGTTTTCTTTACGGGAATACTAGATTTTTTAGAAAGGGCTGCGCGGCAAGCGCAGGGTGAGCGTATGCATAGGCTGTGGAAATTTTTAAAAAACCTGATGGTGGTGGCTTCTGCCGCTGTGTGCCTGTGGTGCGCGGCGGGATATGTGCAGCAGTGGGCCAAAGAGCAGGGAGGGGATGCCCTGCTCTTTGCGGCAGGGATGCAGGCGGCCCCTGCCTCTTCCCCGCCGTCGGAAGCCCCCCAGCAGCAGGATGCCACCCTGTCAGACGAGCCGGAGCCTTTCCTGCCGGACGACGGCGTGGTGCCCTTCCACAGCGACCTGCTTCCCGGCGCAAGCGCCACCCCGGAGCCGGGGCGGAATACCGGGAAGGTGGAGGAAATCCACATAGAAGGCGGGCAGCAGGTGGATAATTTCTTTGTAAAGGACACCACAGAGTCTGGCACAGACCTGGCGGCGGAGCTTTTGGAGGATCCGGCGGTACACTTAAAGGGGGACGGCAGCGTGGAGGTGCTGCTGTACCACACCCACACCTCGGAAGCCTATGTGAAAAGCCACCAGGGCTTTTACTATACAGATATGGAAAACCGCACCCAGAACCAGGACATGAGCGTGGTGGCAGTGGGAGAGGAGCTGAAAAAGGCCCTGGAGGCCAGGGGCATCGGGGTGGTGCATGATACCTCGGTGAACGATACCCTTTTCAACGGTTCCTATGCCCGTTCCTGGGAAGTCCTGCAGAAAAACCTTTCCCAATACCCCACCATCCAGGTGACCATCGACCTGCACCGGGATTCCATGACCACCCAGGAGGGCGTTAAATACAAGCCCACCGCAGAGATAAACGGCAGGAAAGCCGCCCAGTTCATGGTGCTGGCCGGCTGCGACGCCGACGGCGGCTGGGGGGACTTCCCCGACTGGCGGGATAACCTCCGCTTAGCCCTGCGGGTGCAGCAGACCGCCGCCCGGCTCTACCCGGAACTGGCCCGGCCCTTAAATTTTTCCAACAGCAAGTATAACATGAACGCCACGAAAGGCTCCCTGCTCATTGAGGTGGGCACAGAGGTGAGCACTGTCAGCGAGGCCCGGTACACCGGCAGCCTTCTGGGGGAAATCCTGGGGGAAACCCTGCTGCCGGGACAATGAAAAGCTGGCAAAAAATGCCGGGAATAGAAGGCGCAGCCCAGGGAACGATAAAGAAAAACGAAAGGCGGGCTGGCGTGTGGGAAAAAGAAAAGCAGTCAGGAACAGGCGGGAGGAACGGCGCGCCTTCTGGTTTGGGATGGGGATAGGGCTTTTTGTGTTTGTGACATTGGCAGGGTTGGTGGTGGTGGACTATCAGGGGCGCAAGCTGAGCTTTGGGGACAGCACGCCCCCTGTTTCCCTGGACAGGCAGTCAAACCCGCCCCAGCTCCGGCTAAAGGCCTTTGGGGTGGAAGAGAGCTGGGACGCAACAAAAATCAAGGAGGCCATAGATTTTCTGTGCGATTTCGGCTGCCTGCCCCACAAATAGGGCCAAGCAGGCCTGCCGGAAAGGAGGCGGCCCCATGAAAAGCCTGTTTCCCCGGCTGTGGGTAGCCATGGTGGCCATTGCCTTCGGGCTTTTATGGGCATTGGGCCTGAACGCCGCCCCCCTCCACGGAGACGCCCTCTGGCCCAGGCTGGTGGGCATATGGGGCTGGGGGCTGGTGGGGCTGGGCTTTTTAGGGGTAGTCCTGGCAGTCAGGCTTGCCTCCCGGCCCAAGAAGCCCCGCAGGCTGGTACCCATTGCCTGCGCCCCCAAAAGGCCCCAGAAACTGCCAAAATCCCCCTACACCCCACCGCCCCACCGCCGCTACCGCCGCAGTGTGGTCAGGCGCTGACTTCCTTTTTCCGGTAAATCTGACAGGATGGCGGGGAAAACCCCAGAAAAATGCCGGAGGTTTTACCAAAAACAACCATATCTGGTAGGAAACCCCTAGGGATATCCCAATTTCAAAGTTTATTTACAGGATAATTCCTTTTTAGAAAAATATCTTCTGGAAAAAGGGGTATACTATGGTTACAAACATGTAACTATTGCTGGTTTCAAACCTGCAATAGGGCAGAAAGCCTGCAAAAACGCGTTTTTGAAGGCATTTTCGTTCCTGCCCGCAGAAAGGAAGTCGATACATGATGAGACGCAAGTTTCAAAAGCGCCTGTGCGCCGGACTGCTGGCCCTGTGCATGGCTGCCGTAGTGCCCCTGAACGCTGCGGCCCGCACCATTGCGGAGATTGAGGCGGCCCAGACAGAGCTGCAAGCAGAGCGGGACAGCCTGCAGGCCCAACTGGAGCAGCTTCGGGACGACGAGGCCCAGAAGCAGGAATACCAGCAGACCCTGCAAAAGCAGATTGACGTGGTGGAGGGGCAGATTGATGCCGCCATACAGGATATTGACGATCTAAACCTGAGCATCAAAGAGCTTACCATGAAGCTGGACAAGTCTGAGGAGGAGATGGGGGATACCATCCAGGCCTTCCGGGACAGGGTGGTGGCCCTGTATCAGGCAGGCTCTGTAAGCACCCTGCAGATTTTGCTGGATTCCACCAGCCTCAGCGATTTCACGGCCCGGTCTGAACTGATAAGCGCCATGAGCCGCCGGGATAAAGAACTGGTGGATAAAATCACCGCGTATATGGAAGCCACAGAGGGCGAGCGCACGGAGTGCGAGGAAAAAAAGGCCAAGGTGGCGGAGCTGAAAAAAGAGCTGGAGCAGAAGCAGGAGGAGCTGGATGGGCTGTATGAGGAAAACGCCCAGGCCATTGCGGATCTGCAGGGGGCGCAGGCGGCCACCCAGAACACCCTCCAGCGCAACCAGGAAGAGCTGGACGCCAACGAGGCGGAAATCGCCGCTCTGATAGAGGCCCAGCGCAAATATGAGGAAGAGCAGAAACGCCTGCAGGAGGCAGCCGCCGCGGCTGGCAACAATAATAACGGCGGCAGCGTCAGTGGCGGCAGCGTCAGCTATCCCACCGGAGGCGGCGGGGTGGAAGGATTCAACCCCATCTGGCCCCTGCCCGGCGTGTCCTACATATCCGCAGGCTATAACGGCTACCCCGGCCACAAGGGCCTGGATATCGCCGGGCCTTACGGCACGGCTGTGGTGGCGGCGGAGTCCGGCACCGTGATTGAAGCCAACAACTACGATTCCTGGGGCATGTCTTGGGGCTATTACGTGCTCATTTACCACAACGGCACCTACACCACCCGCTATGCCCATCTGAGCAGCGTGGCGGTGAGCAAGGGGCAGACAGTCTCTGCCGGGCAGATTGTGGGCTATGAGGGCGCCACAGGCAACGTAACCGGGCCGCACCTGCACTTTGAGGTGTATCAGAACGGCACCCGGGTGGATCCCATGGCATTTCTGTAAAATTTTAGAAAGCGAAAGGCGCCCTTTGCCGGGCGTCTTTTTGTGTATGGATATATAAACTTTGAAGGAGTGGGGTTGGGGATGACAGAGGTGTATGTGGTGCGCCACGGCGAGACAGACTGGAACAAGCAGGGCCGTTTGCAGGGGCAGGAGGATATCCCTTTAAATGAAAAAGGCCGCGCCCAAGCCCTAGCTTGCGGCAGGGCGCTGGAGAAAACACGGTTCCAGGGGATATTTACAAGCCCTCTGTCCCGGGCACGGGAAACGGCAGAGAAAATTGCCCAGTTCCAGGCATGCCCCGTAACAGAGGAGGCTGGCTTGCTAGAACGGGATTACGGCGTCCTTTCCGGCCTCACTCTGCCGCAGCGGGAGGCCTTGGCCGCCACAGGCCGGCCGGACGGGATGGAGCCTTGGAAGTCCTTGGCCCAGCGGGCGCTGTCGGCGCTGAACCGCTGCGCGGATGCCGCTGGAGAGGAGGGACGGGCCTTGCTGGTGTCCCATGGCGCATGGATAAACGCTCTGCTGGCACTGCTTTCAGGGCATGCCATCGGCACAGGGAAAACCGTGCTGAAAAACACCTGTGTCAGTGTATTGCGGCGGGAAGGGGAAGGCTGGCAAATTCTCTCCTATAATGAACTGCCGGAGGAAATGGGGAGGAAGCCAGTGTGAAAAAACCGGAAGGAAAAAGTGGAACCAGGCATAAAAGGCGGCATTTCTTCCGCTTTTTGCAGGGGTTCTGTTGTGTTTCAAGGCAGTTCAAAAAGCTGTGGGCGGGCCTTTTGGCAGGGCTGTTCATGTTGGTTCTGCCTGTAGGGGCCTTAGCCAATTCCGCGGAGCTGCCCAGTTTAACCATCCTGGTGCGGGGCGGGCCGGCAGATTTGAAAATGGCTGTGCGGGTTACAGATGGAAAAACCCTGCGGGAGGAAGAATTGGAACTGGTGAAGCGGCCTGGGGCCAGGTATTACCGGTGGTACGACACCCTCACCCCCTGGGTGCTGGAAAACTGGTACCACATGGGGCCGGAGGTGGAGGTTTCCCTTCTGGCCCGGGGGGAAGGGGTGAGCCTGGAAGTGCCCCTTGCGAACCCGCCAACCGATCACTATGCCCCTTACGCCCGATTGCAAACGCTGGATCTGGAAAAGGGCGCCCTGCTGCCGGGGGAACGGCCCTTTTGGTGGATTCTCCTGAAAATCGCCCTGCGGGTGGGGGCGACCCTGCTGCTGGAAGGGCTGGTGTTCTGCTGGTTCGGCTACCGGGAAAAGAATAGCTGGATAACCTTTTTTGTGACAAACCTGCTGTCCCAGGCTTTTTTAAATGCCATACTCATGGGCCAGGGTGCAGGCCCTTATAATGGGCTTGCCGTACTGCTGCTCTTTGTGGAGCCTGTGGTTTTCCTGGGAGAGCTGCTTTTGCTCTGCGTGTTTATCAAGGAGAAAAAGCGGTGGGTTACCGCCCTGTACAGCCTCCTGGCAAACCTTGTGAGCCTGGCTTTGGGATGGAAGCTTATTGATTTGTTCCCCGTGTAGGTTGGAATATGAATAAAAAATGAAGGGTGTTGAGGAGGTAAAAAACGCTGCTTTGTAAACGAATTGCCATCTCTGTCCTTTTTTGTGATTTTTATACTATCCCTGTTACCAAAAGGAAGCCGCCTCCGTCTAATCTGTATAGACAGAGGCGGCTGTTAGTATGAAAAAACAGAGAAAGGAACGATGCAGGGCACAAAAGGCTGATATTTGGCTTTTTTTCTGCAAATCCTGCATCATATGGAGACTGGTATGAAAAACGCGGCGGCAAGAAACAGGCATAGAGTGGGGGAAGGCGGTTTTTCCGCCCGCTTTGCGCAGGCCCGGGGCGTAGGGATGGTCAGGAAACGGAAAGGAGCCAGGCGGAAAAAGCAGAAGCTGGGGCGGACGGTGTTCCTGTGCCTGACCCTGTGCGGCCTGTGGGGCGTGCTGGGCTTTTCGCTGTGGCGGGAGCTAGGAAAAACCGGGCGGGCCATGGAGCAGTATACAGCCCCAGTGCAGGAGGAATCTGTCCTGCTGGACGTGCCTTTTATTGACCAGCGGGGCAGGTTCCCCACTGGCTGCGAGGGAGTGACAGCCACCATGGCCCTGCAATATGCCGGGGTAGACGTGACCCCGGAAGAAGTGCTGGAAGCCATTCCCAGAGGCGCGGCGCCCCACCCGGACGGGGCTGGAGGCTATATAGGGTGCGATCCCAGGGAAGCTTTCCCGGGAAATCCTTATAGCGAAGAGGGATGGGGCTGCTATGCGCCAGTGGTGGAAAAAGCCGCGGAGGATATCCTCCGCGAGAGGGACGTTTCGTCCCTCTCAATCATAAACCTGACGGACACGCCTTTGCCGGAACTGTGCCAAAGATGCCTGCGCCAAGGCGTGCCTGTGCTGGTGTGGGCCACCATTGATATGGAAACGCCTGTGCCGGGCATTGTTTTTACCATAGAGGGTACCGGGGAGGAGTTCCAGTGGATATACCCCCTGCACTGCCTGCTGCTGGTGGGGGAGGATGAGTCCAGCTATTATTTTAACGATCCTATGGCAGGCAAGGCCGTGGCCTACGGCAAGCGGGAGACGGAACAGGCGTATGAGGCTTTGGGCAGGCAGGCCCTGGCCATTTATAGTTAACGCAGTTCAAAAGAAACTGCTTTCTCTTTTGAACCAGCGGCATAGCCGCGTATGCTTGAAAATCGGGCTGTACCGATTTTCAAGTGCGTTTGCTATAGCCTATGGCGTGAAACAAAATGTTCCCCCGCCCATGGGGCAGGGGAACGCACGCTTTAGAACCTGTTGTTTTTGCGGAACTGCCGGCGGGTTTTCCAGTATCCCGCCTGCTGGCGGATGTGGCGGAACAGGTCGCCCCCGAAAAAGAGCCAGATATTTAAAAGGGAGAACAGGATGGCTGCGCGGGCAGTCCAGCCGCCTACAACAAACATATAGAGGAAATAGAGGGCGTTTGCGGCGGCCAGCCATTTCACTTTGATGGGCAGGAAGAAAAAGAGCATAATCTGGTTTTCCGGATAGACAGCGGCATAAGCGAAAAACAGGGACATATTCAGGAAATGGTTGACCCCGGTGCCTGTGATAAAGCCTGCCAAAATGGAGCCGGCAACGCCGCAGAGATAGAACAGGTTAAAGCGGAAGGTTCCCCAGGCGCTTTCCAGGGCATTGCCCATAAGGCAGTAGAAATACAGGCTGAAGGCAATCCACAGAACCGAAGTGCTGGGAGGCAGGAAAATGAAGGTGATAATCCGCCAGACCTGCCCCTGGAGGATAAGCCCCCGGTGGAAGAAGAGCATGGGGGACACAATGCCCCCCAGCACCAGATTGGCGGCGAAAACCGCCAGCATAATACCGGTGACGACATACATCATGTGGGGGACAGCGTACCTGCCCAGCTTCCTTTCCAATTTGTCCATCCAATGCATATAAAATCGCCCTGCGATACAAAACATGCGCCGAAAAGCGGGAAAACAGCCTTTCGCGCCTGTACCGCTCCTTTCTTTGTATTTTTCGCGGGGCCAAGGCCCTGCGGTTTTTCCTCTGTATGTTAAGGATAGCAAGTTTTTCCCGCCCTGTCAATTTCATTTTTCCGACAAATTCTTACGGATTTGCAGGGATGGCCAAAAATTTCACAGCCGCACCTGGGCATGGGAGAAGCCCCCGCTGTCCCGGGTTATTTGAATGCGGCTGGGGATGCGGGTTTGCAGCTCGGAAACGTGGGAGATAACCCCGATAAGCCTGCCGCTGGAGCGGAGCATGGAAAGGGCCTTCATGGCAGTGTCCAGGGTTTCCGCGTCCAGGGAGCCGAAGCCCTCGTCGATGAAGATGGATTCCAGCTCCACTGCCCCGGCGTGGCTCTGGATTACGTCGGAAAGGCCAAAGGCCAGGGACAGGGAGGCCAGAAACTGCTCGCCGCCGGAAAGGGTTTCAATGGATCGGGGCAGCATGGAGGCGCCGTCCAGCACCTCTAAATCCAGCCCGGCATAGGCGTTGCCCCCTTTAGGCCCTTCCATCAGCCGCAGGGCATAGCGGCCCCGGCTGAGGACGGCGAAGAAATGGTTGGCGCTGACCAGCACCTGATCCAGGGTGACGCTGAGGACATACTGCAAGACAGGCAGCTTCCTGGGGTTGTTCCCGGAAAGGAGCCGGGAAAGCTTTGCCACCCGGCTGTAAACCGCTTCCAAATCCCCAAGCTTTTCCTGCAGCTCCGCAAGCTGGGAAAGCCGCTCCCGCTCCGCTTTCAGCTCCGCCCCTTCTCTGGCCAGGGCTTTGGCAGATTCCAGGCTTTTTGCCCGGAGGGCTTCCGCCTGCTGACGGAGGCTTTCCAGAACCGGCGGCTCCTCCCAGGGGGCGGGGAAGGCGGCAAGGCTTTCCTTTGCCTTCTCCAAAGCGGCTTTCGTAAGGGCAGCGGCTTCCCCGGCCCGGGCAAAGGCGGCTGCTTCCTCCTCTGCCTGCTTTAAAAGGGAGGCGGCTGTTTCCTCCAGGCTTTTCCGGGCCTGCCGCTTTTCTGCCGCCTGCTTTGACAAATCTGCCGCGCTGGGCTTCCCGGCGCTTTCCGCTGCCTGGCGCTCCAGCTCCGCCGCCTGCGCCCCCAGGGCCGAGACAGCCTCCCGGGCTTGGGCGCCGCCGCTTGAAAGCTGTTCCCGCTCTTTCCGCAGTTCCTCCAGCCTTGCCCGGGCCGGAGCCAGAAGCTTTGCGCCCCGGCGGGCCTCCTGCTCCCGGACGGCTGTCTCCTCCGCCTGTCGGGCGGCTTCTGCCTGGGAGGGCAGGCCCTTGCACAGGGCGGATTGCTCTTTCCAGGCGCTTTCCGCTTCCTCCAGAGCCTTTTCCGCCGCCCGCAGGCTCCCCAGGGCCTCCTGGGCCGCGGCGCGGACTTTCTTTTCGGCGGCGCGCAGGCTTTCCAGCTCCCTTTCGTTCAAAACCTGCCCGCTGCCTTTTGCCGGGGCGGGGTGGTTGACAGATCCGCACACCGGGCAGGGCGCCCCCTCCTCCAGGCCCTGGGCAAGCTCTAAAGCAGCGTTCTGCCTGCGCAGGGCCTCCTGCTCCTCCAGGCGGGCGGCAAGGGCCGAAAGGGCGGCTTCTGCTTCCCCGGCTGCTTTTTCCCCGTTCAGGCGGGCCTGCTCTGCCTTTTTCAGGGCTTTCTGCCGCTTTTCCAGTTCCTCCAGGGAGGAGAGGGCCTTTTCAAGCCTGGCCCGCTCCTCCACCAGGGCGGGCAGGCGCTCTGCCCCGGCCCGGTATTGTGCTTCGCAGGCAAGGCCCTTTTCCATGCGGGCCTGGGCTTCCTGGAGCTTCCCAGCAAAAGCCTCTGCTTCCTTTTGCCGCGCTTGCTGGGCGAGCCTGGTTTCTTCTGCCTTTTTCCGGATTCCCTCTGCCCGTTTTGCCTCCAGAAGCTGCCCCTCCAGCCGAGCTTCCTCCTGGGCGGCAACAAGGGCCTGCTTCTGGGCGGCCTGTGCCTGTGCCCGTTTTTCCGCAGTTTGAGGGGCGGACTTTTCCAAAGCCTCCCGGCGCAGGCAGGCAGACTTCCACTCCTTTTCCGCCTGGGCAAGGGCCTGCTCCAGACGGGCGTGGTTCTCCCGGGCCTGCAAAAGGGCCTGGGTTTCCTCCAGCTCCTTCGCGGTTTTTTCCCCTTCCCGGCTTAAGGTTTGGATTCCCTGCTCCCGCTCTTTTATGGCTTTTTCCAGGGCGGCGGGGGTGTCCGCGTGGGCCTGGCTTAAAAGGCCTGCCTGCAGGTCGGACAGGCGGCGGCTTTCCTCCTCCAGGGCCTTGCTGCGCTGGGCAAAGGCGTCCCGGAGGGATTTCCAGATTTCAGCGGAAAACAGGGTGCGCAGGATTTCCCCTTTCTCCTGGGAGCCTGCCCGCAAAAGCCGCAGGAACTCCCCCTGGGGCAGGACGGCCACCTGGGAAAACTGCTCGCAGGAAAGGTGCAGAAGGCTTTCCGCCCGGCGGCGGACAGCGGTTTCCGTGCCGCTTTCCAGCAGATGGGCCTTCCCGTTTTCCAGGGTGAAGCACTCGTGGCTCTCCTGGATTTGCGGCTCCTTGGTGCGGCGGTTGATTTTATAAAAGCGGCTGCGTTTGAAGCGGTAGGCTTTTCCCCCGAGAGAGAAGTCGAACTCCACCTGGGTGGGCAGATCCATGGGGGCGCTCATGCAGCGCATACTGGAAAAGTCCCGCTTGCCGCCGGTTGCCTTGCAGTACAGGGCAAAGCACACCGCGTCCAGCAGGGAGGTTTTCCCCCCGCCGGTAGGCCCGGCGATGAGGAACAGCCCTGTCTCCTCAAATTTTGTAAAATCTATCTCCACCTGCTCCAGATACGGCCCGAAGGCCTGGGCGGAAAGACGGATGGGCTTCATAAACGCACCTCCTGTAAAACCTCCCGGAACAGGGCCATGTCCTCCTGCTCCGGCTCCTCCCCGCAGACCTCTTGGAAAAAGGCGGAGAAAACCGTCCCCTCATCCGCCCCTGAAAGGGCCTTGGCCCGCCTGCCCGCCGCCCCTTCCAAGGCCCACTGGTTCCGGACGGAAAGAAGGTTCGGATAAAAGGGGCGCAGGCGCTCTGCCGCCAGGAGCACAGGGGCTTTGTCTGTAAGGCACAGTTCCACATAATCCTCACAGGGGGCCGTCTCCCCGGAAGCCAGGAGATCCTTGAAAAGCCCGGTGATTTTCCGCACGTCCCGCAAAGGCTTTGCCTCCCGGTGCTCCGCTGAAAAGGAGTTTCCGTCCCAGGCAAGGGACAGGTATCCCTTTTTCTGGCCCGCCTCGTCTATGGAATATTTTAAGGGCGTGCCGGAATACCGGGCCGTTTCTCCCGCCTTTTGAGGGCCATGGAGGTGGCCCAGGGCTACGTAATCGAAGCGGGAGAAAAGGGAAGGGGGGATCTGCCCGCTGCCGCCCACAAAGGTTCCGCTTTCCGAATCGCTTGTCATGCCTCCGGCGCAGAAGCAGTGGGCCATGAGCACGTGGGCCGCCTCCGGCAGGAACAGGGGATACAGCCGCTCTAAAAGCTTTTCCATGCAGGCGGCCTCCCCCCGCAGGGAGGCGTCCCCTAAAAACTCCCGGGCTGCGGGGCAGTCAAAATAGGGCAGGAGGAACACCTGTACCCGCTGGCCTCCTTCTTCCAGCAGCACCGGGGAGAGCATGTCCTCTAAAGACGTGGCGAAGAAAACGCCGCTGTGCCGCAGAGCGCCCTTTAAAAGGGCCATGCGCTGGGCGCCGTCGTGGTTCCCGGAGATGATGAGCGCTTTCACTCCCCATTCCACCAGCCGGGAAAGGGTGCTGTCAAACAGGGCGATGGCCTCCGGGGGGGCCACCTGCCTGTCATAGATATCCCCGGCAATGAGCAGGGCCGCGGGTTTTTCCCGCTCTATGGCGGGGAGCAGGAGGCTTTCCAGGAAGTGGCGCTGGTCGGAAAGCAGGCTTCTGCCATAGAGCATACGGCCCAGGTGCCAGTCTGAAGTGTGAAAAATACGCAAGGTTGACGCCCCTTTTCAAAAATTATTCAAAAATTCCGCCTTTTCTTTTTGCCCACAAAATAGTATACTATAAGTAAGCGCCCTTGAAAGCCGGGTGCCCCGATTTTCAGGCAGGCGGCCCTGCCGCCGGTTCAAAGGAGGCTTCCGCCCCTTTTGAACCGCATTGGCCGCAAAAGGGAACTGCCCGCGGAAACTGTGCCAATACTATATATTGTAACATATCTGCCCTTTAGGTACAAGGAAGAAAGGATGAAGCTTTTTATGAAAACCGCCATGCGATACAGAATACCCATAAAAAAGGCCTGCCGCTCTCTTTCAGCCCTGTTTCTGGCAGCGTGCCTGACGGTTTGCCTGTCCCTTCCCGCCCAGGCGGAGGGCTTTGACTTCGGGTGGGATCAGGACGAACAGAACCCGGAAGGCCCCCACTGCAAATCCATTATCATGCTGAACCTGGACACAGACACAGTGGTGTATGCCCTGAATCCGGACGAGAGGCTTTCCATGGCTTCCCTGACGAAAATTATGAGCTACATTGTGGCCTATGAGACGATTCCGGACATTGAGAACACGGTAATCACTGTGCCCCAAAGCGTAGCGGACGATCTGGAGGGCACAGGCAGCTCCTTAGCGGGCATTGCGGTGGGGGAAGAGCTGACAGGCCTGCAGCTTTTATACCTGATGATGGTGCCTTCGGGCAATGACGCGGCTTTAACCCTGGCGGAATATGTGGATTCCCTTCATGCCCAGGGGCTTATCGCGCCCAAAGAGGAGGGAAAGCCGGAGGATCCCCAGGCGGCCCAGGGGGGCGGGGAAAGCGCCCCTGGCAGCGGGCAGGCGCAGGCAGACGATCCCCAGGCAGCGCCCCAGGGGGAAGCGGCGGGGGAACCGGAAATGGCCCTGCTGGCGGAAGGCGGGGACTCCCCGGAGGACGGCGGCACAGAGGACGGCGGGGAAGAGGAATTCACCGGGGATCCGGCAGGCTATACGCCGGACAGCTATTTTGTGCAGCTTATGAACAAGAAGGCGGAGGAGCTGGGCTGCCGGAACACCCATTTTACAAACCCCCATGGCCTGTATAACCCGGATCACTATTCCACAGCCCGGGATTTGGCGCGGATTGCGGAATATGCCATGACATTGCCCAATTTTACAGACATTACAGGCACCTTTGCCTATGTAAAGCCTGCCACAAACGTGAACGAGAGCGAGGAAACCTTTCACAGCACCAATAAGCTTTTGCAGAATTATATGGACGAGCAAAGCGGCATAGAGTATTATTATAAGTCTGCTACAGGCATCAAAACAGGCTCTCACAACCAGGCGGGATACTGCCTGGCGGCTTCCGCCACCGCTTTGGGGTATACCTATGTGGTGATATGCCTGGGGGACATGGAAGGCTATGAGGAAGGGATTCATGGGGAAATGCTGGACGCCCGCTCCCTGTTCCGCTGGGCCTTGGAGAACCTGGGGAAAAAGACGGTGGCTGTCCCGGGAGAGGTGCTCAGTTCTGTGAACCTGGAGTATGCCTTTCAGCAGGATCAGCTCCTGCTGGCGGCAGGGGAAAGCGCCAGCGTCATGCTGCCCAACAGCGTGGACGCCAGCAGTATTGTGGTGACGGTGAACAAGCCGGAAAGCGTGCAGGCCCCGGTGCGCAAGGGGGAGCAGGTGGGCACTGCCACCTTAAGCTATGCCGATGAGGTGATTGCTACTGTGCCTTTGGTGGCGGCAGAGTCTGTTTCCCGCAGCGACCTGCTGGCAAGCTGGGAGCAGGGGAAGTCCCTGCTTTCCTCCCCCTGGTTTGTGGTGATTATCGCGGTTATTGTGGCCCTTATCATTGTATATTTTATTTTGATGGTCATGTACCGCCGCAAGCAGCGGATGCTCCGCCGGGTGCGCAAATTCCGCGACATGTGAAACGTGACGTTTCATCCGAGACGCGGGGAGCATGAGAGGAAATTTTTCGCCGCGGAACAGGATTCCGCGCTTACGTGAGCCGTCGCGTGCCCAGCGTGGCTTCCGGCGGCTTACACTGGAAGCGAAACAAACAGGAAAGTTTTTGAAGATTCCTAAGAAACTTTTTTCAAAAAGTTTCTTAGGCCAAGGTGTGGAACGGAGTTCCACGGCCTTAAAGGGAAGGACGGAGAAGAAACAGATGGACAGGAGTAAAATCAGAAATTTTTGCATTGTAGCCCACATTGACCATGGGAAAAGCACCCTGGCAGACCGGATTCTGGAAAAAACCAGCGCGGTAGCCCTGCGGGAAATGGAGAACCAGCTTTTGGACAATATGGACTTGGAGCGGGAGCGGGGCATCACCATCAAAGCCCACGCGGTGACCCTCCGGTATCAGGCTCAGGACGGGGAGGAATACACCTTCAACCTTATCGACACCCCGGGGCACGTGGACTTTAACTATGAGGTGTCCCGGTCCTTGGCGGCCTGCGAGGGGGCTGTGCTGGTGGTGGACGCCTCCCAGGGGATTGAGGCCCAGACCCTGGCAAACACCTATCTGGCAGTGGACGCGGGGCTGGAAATCCTGCCGGTTGTCAATAAGATCGATTTGCCCGGCGCGGAGCCTGAGCGGGTCTGCCATGAGATTGAGGACATTATCGGCATACCGGCTTTGGACGCGCCCCGGATTTCCGCCAAAACCGGGGCGAACGTTGAAGAGGTTTTGGAGCGGATTGTCACGGATATCCCCGCGCCGGAAGGGGACGAGACGGCCCCCCTCAGGGCTTTGATTTTCGACTCCTATTATGACTCTTACCGGGGCGTTATCGTGTATATCCGGGTGATGGACGGGGAGCTGCGGCCTGGGGACTCCATCCGCATGATGGCAACAGGCGGGGAGTTCACTGTGGTGGAATGCGGCTTTTTGCGTGCCACTTCCCTGGAGCCGACCCAGTGCCTGCAGGCCGGGGAAGTGGGGTATATTGCCGCCTCCATCAAGGATGTGCGCCACGCCCGGGTGGGCGACACCGTGACTTTGGCGCGGCGCCCGGCGGCGGAGCCTTTGGCGGGCTACAGGGCTGTACAGCCCATGGTGTTTTGCGGCATTTATCCGGCGGACGGCGCCCACTATACAGATTTGCGGGACGCCCTGGAAAAGCTGCAGTTAAACGACGCCTCCCTCACCTTTGAGCCGGAAACCTCCATTGCCCTGGGCTTTGGGTTCCGGTGCGGGTTTTTGGGGCTTTTGCACATGGAGATTATCCAGGAGCGGCTGGAGCGGGAATACAACCTGGATCTCATCACCACCGCCCCCAGCGTGGTGTATGAAATTACCAAGACAAACGGGGAAACCATCCGGGTGGATAACCCCACCAACTACCCCGACCCCGCCGTTATCAAGGAGGCCCAGGAGCCTATTACAAACGCCCACATCTATGCCCCCTCCGATTATGTGGGCAATATTATGGAACTGTGCCAGGAGCGCCGGGGCGTGTTCAAGGACATGCGCTACATTGACACCGACCGGGTGGATATCCACTATGAGCTGCCCTTAAATGAAATTATCTACGACTTTTTTGACGCGCTGAAGTCCCGCACCCGGGGCTATGCCTCCTTTGACTATGAGCTTTTGGGCTATCAGAAATCCGAGCTTGTAAAGCTGGACATTATGCTTAACGGCGAGGTGGTGGATGCCCTTTCCTTTATCATCCACGCGGAAAAGGCATATCCCCGGGCCAGGAAGATGTCGGAAAAGCTGAAGGAGAAAATCCCCCGGCAGCTTTTCGAAGTGCCTATCCAGGCCTGCATTGGCGGGAAGATTATTGCCCGGGAGACGGTGAAGGCCATGCGCAAGGATGTGCTGGCAAAGTGCTATGGCGGCGACATCACCCGGAAGAAGAAGCTTTTGGAAAAGCAGAAAGAGGGCAAGAAGCGGATGCGGCAGCTTGGCACAGTGGAGGTGCCCCAGGAGGCATTCATGTCTGTGCTGAAGCTGGATGAGTAAGAACTGCTTTTGAAATACTTTATGAAGAAAGGAAAGAGCGCCAGGACTGCCTGGCGCCGGGCTGGTGGTTGATATGCGGACAAAGCTGGAGGAAATTGCGGCGGCTGTGGAAGGGAGAATCCTGTGGGGCGATGGGGGGAGGGAAGTCACCCATTTTATCACAGACAGCCGGGAGGCAGGGCCGGGGGCCATGTTTGTGCCCATCCGGGGGGAACGCACAGATGGGCATACATATATTGCCTCTGTGTTTGAAAAGGGCGCTGCGGCAGCCTTTACAGATCATGAAATCCCCTTCCCCGGAGGCCCGGTGGTGCTGGTGGAGGACTGCCGGGGGGCTTTGCAGCGGTATGCCGCCTGCTACCGCAGCCAGTTTGACCTGCCCATTGTGGGGATAACCGGCAGCGTGGGCAAAACCACCACCAAGGAGATGCTGGCCCAGACCCTCAGCGCAGGGTTTGACGTGATGAAAACCGCCGGCAGCCAGAACAGCCAGGTGGGCGTGCCCATCACCATCTGCGGGCTGGAGCCGCGGCACACCGCCGCAGTGGTGGAGATGGGCATGAGCATGCCCGGGGAGATGGGGCGCATTGCCCCGGTGGTGCGGCCCACCTGCGCGGTTATCACCAACATCGGGGTGTCCCACATTGAGTTTTGCAAAACCCGGGAGAATATCTTAAAGGAAAAGATGCACATTGCAGACTACCTTCCCTATACCGGGGCGCTTTTCGTAAACGGCGACGACGACCTGCTGTCCGCGTTAGAGGACACTGCCGCCTGTCGGGTGATACCCTATGGCCTGGGGGAGGACTGCTATTGGCAGGCCCAGGATCTCCGGGAGGAAAACGGCGGCACCCGTTTTACCTGCCTGTCCCCCCAGGGCTGGGAGCAGGAGGTCTTTGTGCCGGCCCCGGGGGTACACAATGTGCGCAACGCCCTGGCCTGCATGGCGGTGGCCTGCCATCTGGGCATGGCAGGGGAGGCGGCCGCCCAGGCCATTGCAGACTACACCCCGCCGGCCATGCGCCAGCAGATCCTCCAGGCAGGGGGCGTGACGGTGATAGACGACAGCTATAACGCCAGCCCCGATTCCATGCGCGGCGCCTTGGATGTGCTGTGCTCCAGGCCCTGCGAAGGCAGGCGCTTTGCTGTGCTGGCGGATATGCTGGAACTGGGGGAGGTTTCCCGGCAGGCGCACCTGGAAGTGGGCCAATATGCCAGGGAGAAGGGCATCCATGAGCTGATAGCGGTGGGTCCGCTGGCAAAGGACATCGCCCAGGGCTTTGGGGACGGCGCCAGATGGTTCCCTTCAAACGGGGAGGCGCTGGGCTTCCTGAAGGGCGCTTTAGGCGCTGGGGACGCGGTGCTGGTGAAAGGCTCCCGGGGGATGCATACGGATGAGATTGTGAAGGCCCTGTGTGGAGGAAGCCAGCAGGGCAAATAAAAAATGAAAAGAAAGGAACGATGCGGAGTGCGGGGCTGGCTGCCTGTCCTTTTGGCGCGCTTTCTGCATCGCATGGTGATTGTTATGAAGCTGGGTGAATTTGCCGCGGGCCTGCAGCATGTGGGCCTGCCTACAAACGACATGGATAAGACCATCGCCTTTTATGAGGGGCTGGGGTTTGAAAACGTGTATGAGACGGTGAATGAGGCCGCAAAGGAGCGGGTGGCTTTCCTGCGACTGGGGAACCTGACCATGGAGGCCTATGAGAACAAGCAGGCCGCCATGGAGTCCGGGGCCATTGACCATCTGGCCCTGGATGTAAAGAATATAGACGCATGCTATGATAAGGCCCGGGAGCAGGGATATGAGATTGTAAGCCGCGGCATGGAGGAGCTGCCCTTTTGGGAAAAGGGCGTGCGGTTTTTCATCATCCTGGGGCCGAACCAGGAACGGATCGAGTTTAATGAAATGCTGTAAAGCCAACTGAACGGCACAAGGAAAACAGAAGCGAAAGGAACGGCACAGGAGGCAAAGGGCTGCCTTTGGGGCCTGTGCCCCAGTGGGAAAGCTGAGGGAGATACGGGCGGTTGCGATTGTATCAGCAAGGAGAAAGGAGAGGATGCTAAAAACCAAAAAGAGGAGATAGTTATGCATATGCCAGACCCAAATGCGGTTTTTCCCAACGAATATGGGGCACCCCGCAAAGGCCCGCTGCATATTTTTGAACTGGCAGTACAGACTATTCCTGCGCATATACAGTTGACGCACCTGCAAAATATCATTTTGTAGTGGCAGGCTTGCAAGAAGCACGCAATCCTGCTCTCTGTTTTCCTTTGGAAAACAGAACAACTCGCTTATCCGCCACCCTAAAATTTTTACCGCTTTTTAAGTGTGGTGGCTATAAGGCGCTCGCGATATGGGCGAGAAAGGAAGAGGACTGCCATGAAAACAGTGAGCAAAAAACAATATGATCAGATGGTGAAGGAGGTTTCGCCCCCGTCCCCGGTTTTCAAGGACTGCCTGCTGGCCTTTGTAACCGGAGGGTTCATCTGCACCATAGGCCAGTGGCTGTGTAATGCCTACCAGGGCATGGGGCTGGAGGTAAAGGACGCCAGGGCTGTGGTGTCCATCAGCCTGATTTTGATCTCCGCCGCCCTGACGGCCTTTGGCTGGTATGACAACCTGGCAAAACACGCCGGGGCCGGGATGCTGGTGCCCATTACAGGCTTTGCCAATTCCATGGTGTCCCCGGCAATGGAGTTTAAAGCAGAAGGCTTTATCACCGGCCTGGGGGCGAAGTTGTTTACAGTAGCCGGCCCGGTGCTGGTGTTCGGCATTACGGCCAGCGTGGTGTTTGGCGTTATTCTGTTCCTTTTGGGGATGTGGATGTGAAAAGTTATGCTAAGAATCTGTATTCACAACCTGTAACCACCATATAAGCGGTTTTTGGGAGCCATTCTATGTTAAATTTTCTTGCCATGCACCAGCATGGTTGCGGAGACTTGCCTTGATGGTCTCTCCAAATTTTCGTTCATCCGGCAATTTCGATTATGAATACAGGTTCTAAGGGGGACCACTGAAGAAAGCGCGCCGGACGGCTTGGCACACATCCCGCTGCCATTTTTCCGTCATGGTACACAAAGCCTGCTGGATGGGTGCCAGCCCGTCTGTCCATCCTTTATGCGCCCTGACGAAAAAACCTGCCGACGCGACATATACACCAGATTTAATCCGTACTTCCCTAAAGGCATAAAAAGGCGTGGGCAAACGGGGCGGTGACGTAAGAAAACATTTTAAGCGAAGGGCGGCGCAGCGTCAAGCTGCGCCGCCCCCCGCATTATTTTTGTCTTGGGCAGCTTGGGATTGCTCCCGCGCTTCCTCAAAATCAAACGCACCAATGAAGTTATAGCCGATCTCAATTTCCCGGATTTTCACCCGCTTTGTCCGGTACCTCCATGAAGGCGTCCCTGGTGTAGCTAGGGTAGCAATACTTCCTCAAATTGATTACCGTCATTAGCCGCCCTCACTTCCCCATTCACTTTTACGATACTTACACAATTCATACCGGCGCTCTCACCGTCAATTCAGTTTCAGTTATTTCCTAATTCGGTTAGCGCTTTCAGCGTACCATCCAGATTTTCCTTATGCCAGTTTTTGAAGAAACCGGCATATATGGTGGCGTAGATGCCGGAACTCCGCAGGTCGCTCAGTTCCGCCTGCTGGGTGGTCAGGCGGATGGTGTCCGACCGGGTACGGATGGTGATAACCGTGTTGAGCAGGTCATCCCGCAGCCCCACTGACTGGATGTCCCCATAGGGAAGGACCAGGGATACGTCTTTGCGCAGGTTGCCCCATGTGGTGTTGAAGGGGAGCAGGACGATCTCGTGTTCACACATCTGGAGAACATAAAATTCCGAGTTAAAAAACGCCGCAAATTGTTCGCTCAGAT
>NZ_JAYMNQ010000012.1:0-272 GCF_036941085.1 Acutalibacter sp. JLR.KK004 | reverse complement strand
TAGAAAAACCGGGCGGCCCGCTGGATATCCGTAAGCCCCCGCATGTTGGCTTGGGCCACATAATCAAAAAACTGCTCCCTGGAAGAAAGCAGCCAGTCAAATTCCCGCTGCAGCTCCCCGCAGTGATACTTTACACAGCGAAACAGGTTCACCAGATTGCCGTTGATATCGTTATAGACTTCCAGCTGGCCCGCCTGCTTTTCCTTGGCGAAAAGCACCCAGGCCGCACCGCCGAATACTTCAATATACCGCTCCACCTTGTCCGTGGGGAA
>NZ_JAYMNQ010000011.1:0-419 GCF_036941085.1 Acutalibacter sp. JLR.KK004 | reverse complement strand
CGGCGAGGGCTGGGTGTGCCTGGATTACATCAATAAAATTGCCTCGGCCAAAGACCCGGCGGCAAAGGAGGAAAGCATCATGACTGGCAAGGAATTTAAGAAGATGTACGATGAGATCAACCCCACCTACAACACACTGGATGAGGTGCCCAGCTATTGGCGGGACGATATCCGGGAGCTGGTGGAGAAAGGTATTATCTCCGGCGTGGGCGGCGGTAAGCTGGGCCTGACTCATAGCGACTGCAAGGCCGCTGTGCTTGCCAAGCGGATCGCGGAAAAGCTGAAATAGCCTGCTGCCCTTTGGTAGTCCGTCCGAGGATTCTGCCCCTTAATTTTATGAAGGGATGGACTATTATATGGACAGCTTTATGGGCTGGATCGGCGGCAAGCGTATCCTGCGCAAAGCCATTTTGGAGCGC
>NZ_JAYMNQ010000010.1:0-485 GCF_036941085.1 Acutalibacter sp. JLR.KK004 | reverse complement strand
CAGTAGCCCCAGTTGCCGTCCTCTTTGGTGATGGTCAGCACCGTACCGTCCTCGAAAGCTTTAATTACCGAGCCGCTTACCGGGGCCGTGCGGCAGTTGAGGCCGTCATCGGCGTTTACCTGGCCTTGGTACGGCTTAAAGGGGCCAGCGGGAGCGCCGCTCAATTTCTGGTTTACCTCTTTGGCGATCTGCCCCAGCCGGTTGTAGATATAATCGCCGGGGCAGGACTTGTTTTCAAACCAACGGTGGGCGGTCATGTTCTGGAGGTTCACTTGGCCCACCAGCCCCTTGTCGGCCTGCCACAGCAGCCGCTTAATCGTGTTGCGCTTGCAGATATCCGCGCACAGCTCAATAAGGGACTTCCAGACATTGGCGTTGATTGCGTAAGGGTAAATAGCATCGCTTGCGCACTCAATGGTAATGGCCCGGTTGTCATTTGCCGCGCTGGAGGAACACCAGGAGCGGTCGCTTTCGTCCACAATGGT